>CAWFAD010000001.1:0-8783 GCA_963813815.1 uncultured bacterium
CGGAGCGAACGAGGCGGCGCTCGCCGACACGAGCATCGAGGGCCTCGGCGACGCGCGGCCCGAACATCTCGAGCGGATGACCGCTCACCGCCAGATCGAGCGTCTCGAGCTCGAGGGCGATGCGGTGGGAAGGTCATCTCGGGGTGCGGGCAATCGGCGATGAGATCGCGCGGGTCGACGGCGCCGGCGCCGCTCCGCCGACAAATCCCTCCGCCGGCGGCCGCAGTATTCGCAGCCCCCAGAGAAGCTCCGGCCGCGTCCGCCCGAAGCTCGTCATCGCCCCGCAGCGGATGAGCGTCTCGGCCTCGTCGCGCGAGGCGCTCACCTTCTCCAGAAATTCCACGAGCGAACCGTACGGCCGCCCGGCGACAATCTTCTCCGCGGTCTCGCCGGAGAGCCCCTTCACCTGCATGAGCCCGACGCGGAGCGCGCGGCCGCGGCCGTGGTGCCGCACCCCGCTCTCATTCACGCACGGCGGAAGGATCTCAAGCCCCATGCGGCGCGCCTCTTCGAGATACTCGCTCTGCGAGTAGTACCCGCCGCCGTTCGAGAGCACCGCCGCCATGAACTCGGCCGGATAGTGCGTCTTCCAGTAGACACTCTCGAACGATTCGAGGGCGAACGAGGCCGAGTGCGCCTTGCAGAACGCGTAGCCCGCGAACGACGCTATCTGCCGGAATATCTCCTCCGCCGTCTCCTCGCCGATCCCGCGTGCGAGCGCCCCGCGCATGAACGACGCGCGGTAGCTCACAAAAGTTTCGCCGTCGACGTTCTTGAACGCCATGCAGCGGCGCAGGCCATCCGCCTCGCCGAGGCTCATTCCGGCGACGACGACGGCGATGCGGATCACCTGCTCCTGATAGATGAGACAGCCGCACGTGTCGTGGAGCACAGGCTCGAGCGCCGGGTGAATGAGCGTGACCGGTTCGAGCCCGAGGTGCCGGTGGAGATACTGGCGCTTCCCGCCGTAGCTCGAAACGCCCGGACGTATGATCGACGAGAGCGCCGTGAGCACCTCGAAGTCGTCGCACTTCGCCTGGCGTATGAGCTGGATCATCCCCGGCGACTCGATGTAGAAGCAGCCCTCCGTGCGCCCCGCGCGCAGCGCCTCGCGCGAGGCCGGGTCGCCGAGATAATCGATCTTCTCCGGATGGAGCGGCCGACCTTCGTTCTCCTCCGCCATCGCGGCCGCCTCCCCGATGACGGCGAGCCCCTTCTGTCCGATGATATCGATCTTGAGGAGCCCCGCCGCCTCGACCTCGTGCATCGACCACTGCGTGATCTCGTAGCCCTTGTCCCCGCGCTGGAGCGGGATGAAGTTCGTGATCGGCTCGGGACAGATGACGAGCCCGCACGGATGCGTCGCCATGTGCCGGGGGAATTCCCCGATGCGCGCGGCGAGCTTGAGAATCGTGCGGAGCGGCTCGCGGTCGAATGGAATGTCGCCCGCGGCCGGAGAGATCGCGCATTTCTCCTCGAGCCGGTCGACCGACGAGAAGTACGGCAGCCGCTTGATGAACGGATCCACCTCCCCCTCGGGAATGCCGAGCGCCTTCGCGATCTCGCGGATCGCCGCGCGCGCCTTGAGCGTCGAGTAGGTGCCGATCATCGCGACGCGCTCGGCGCCGTAGCGCCGGAAGATGTAGCGGAGCACCTCCTCGCGGTCGTCGGTGCCGAAGTCGATGTCGAAATCGGGGAGGTGCGTGCGCTCGGGGTTGAGAAATCGCTCGAAGAAGAGGTTGTGCCTGAGCGGATTCACGTGCGTGATCTTGAGCGCATACGAGATGAGGCTGTTCCCGGCGGAGCCGCGCCCCACCGATCTCATCCCGCGGCTCCGCGCGAAGCGGACGATGTCCCGGCAGATGAGAAAGTAATCGGCGAGCCCCTTCGCGCGGACGACTTCGAGCTCGCGCTCGAGGGTGCTCTCCGCCGCGGCGAGATCGCGCCAGGGGGCCGCCTCCGCCGCGACGCACTCGCTCTCCCCCATGCGCTCTTTGAGCCCCCGCAGCGCAAGGCGCCGAAGCTCCGCGAACGGCTCTTCACCCGCCGCGAGCGCGAAGCGCGGGAGCTTGAGCGAATGGAGATCGAGATCGAAGCGGCAGGCCTCCGCTATCTCGAGGGCCGCATCGATCGAGGCGGGATCGTCGTGAAAGACGCGCCCGACGTCCGCGGGCGAATGAAAGAACGCCTCGGGCGGGGCCGCGGCGCCCGGAGGCAGCGTGCCGACCGTCGTGCGCGTCCGGATCGCCGTGAGAACGCGGTGCACGAAGTGCTCGCGAGGCTCGAGAAAATATATCTCCCCCGAGGCGACGGTTCTGAGGCCGAGGCGCGCCGCCTCGCGGCGGAGCCGCCAGCGCTTTTCCGTCCACTCGCGCCCGATCGCCGTCGGGAGCGCCGCGAACGCGTTCGCGCGGCCGCGGAGCCTCGCGAGAACCCGCTCGTCATCGGCGAGAGCGTAGACATTTTCCGAAAGACTATCGAGCGCCGCGGCGAGCGAGAAGTCCGCGTCGAGCCGCCGCCTCGTGACGAGACGGCAGAGCTCGCCGTACCCATCGCGCGTCCGGGCGAAAAGCGTGACGCGCCCGATGGAGCGACCCCCCGGGGCGTTCGTTCGAGTCACGCGCGCGGCGCAAGATTCACCGGGCGCATCGAGCGCCCCCGTGAGCTCCACCCCGTGGATCGGCCGGATGCCTGCCGCTTCACACGCGCGCTCGAACGGCACGACGGCGTACATGCCGTCCGTGTCGGCAAGGGCGAGGGCCGGCATCCCCGCGGCGGCCGCCGCCCGCGCGAGATCCTCGACCGGGCGCGTGCCCGCGAGCATGGAGAAGTTCGAATGTACGCGGAGATGAACGAAGCTCACGAGACGCCCTCTATTCGAAGCGCCTTGCGCTTGGCGCGGGTGACGCTGATGGGGTCCCCGCCCGCTGCGCAGATCGCTCTGCGAGCGAGCACCCGCGGGGTGCAATCGCCGACAGGACCCGCGTATCGTGCGCCCTTCCGAAGGCCGGCGCGGCGCGCCCCGGATACGCGGCGCGCAGGCGGTCGAGCGCGGCGTAGAGCTTCCCGCGCCGTTCGACGGCGGCCTCGCGCTCTCCCGCGAAGAGATCGATCTGAAGCGGCGCGGGCACGATCCGCCCCGCCGAGAGAACAAGGCTCCGCACCCGCACGCGTCTCGCGTAAGCGCGCGCGAAAATCTCCCGCGCGGCTTCATAGATGGAGAGATCGTTCGAGACGGATGTCTCCGACGCCGCGGACGCATCGAGCGTTCCTGCCCCCCCGGCGCCGCCCGCCCCCCGCGTCCCCGGCCTCCCCATTCCCTTCGCCGCCAGGCCGTCCGCGTAGCGCACCTCGAGGCTCACGGCGCCCGCGAGCGATCGCTCGGCGCGGAGCTTCTCGCCGAGACGCTCGGCGAGACGGTAGAGCACCCCCTCGAGAAAACGGTACTCGACCCGGTCAGGCTCGAGGATCTCCTCCACGGTGAATCGCTCGTCGATTCCCGCGCGCGTCCGCACGGGCGCCGTATCCTCGCCGAGCGCTCCCCGGTAGAGGCGCCTCCCCCACGAGCCGAAGCAGTACGCGAATATCTCTTCGGGAAAAAGCAGCACGTCCCCGACGCGCGCGACGCCGAGCTCGCAGAGCGCCGGCGAGCGCTTCTCGCCGACGAGCGGAAATCGCGCGACCGGCACGGGCGCGACGAAAGAGCGCTCGTAGCCCGCGTACACGTCGACGAGGTTCGCGCACTTCGCCGAGCGCGAGGCGACGTGGCTCACGAGCTTGTTCGAGGCGACCCCGAGCGACACGGCGAGCCCCGTCTCGCTTACGATCTCATCCTTGATCCGCCGCCCCACCTCCAGCGCCGGCCCGAAGAGACGGCCGCAGCCGGTGTAATCGACGTACCCCTCGTCGAGCGAGTCCGATTCGACGACCGGGCTGTACCGCCGCAGCACCCCGAAGATGGCGGACGACGCGCGCCGGAAGAGCCCCCAGTCGGGCGGGAGAAACATGGCGTGCGACGACAGGCGCCTCGCGGCGGAGGCGGTCATGCCCCGCGTCACGCCGTCCTCGCGCGCCTCGTACGATGCGGAAAAGACCATGCCCCGTGGCGACGCGCCCACCACGACCACCGCGCGCTTCCGCAGCGCGGGATCGCGCAGCCGCAGAACAGACGCGTAGAAATCGTCCGTGTTGACGTGAAGAATCTCCCGCTCCACAGGGGTCCCCCCATCGCGCCGCGCGCGGCGGCCGCACGAAAATGGGGGCCCCGAAGATATCGTCGCGGCCTATCCTGTTCTCCGGAAACTCAGAGTTTTCTTTTTACCCCGATGACCACCCCCAGCACCTCAACCCCGCATTCACCGTCCCACCGGCGGAGCGCCTCGGCGCGCCCCCGCCTCACGAGCGCGAGCTCCCCGGCGGCGGGACTGCGCCCCATCTCGAGAAGGAGGCAGTCCCCCTCCCGCACCTCGCCCCCCGCGTCGGACGAGAGCAAAAGATCGACCTTTCGATATGTGAGAGCCATACTATCCCCTACGCGGGTCCTGCCGGCGCGGGACATTCCCGCGAACGAGCCCATTGGAGGCTCCGCGACTGGGCTCGGAGCGGGAATGTCCCGCGCCAACCTACGCACGCTTGTATCTCCGCATGAGCCCGACGACGATCCCGCGCACCTCGACCTCGGCCGCCGGCACGACGATGTCCTTCATCGCCGGGTTCGAGGGCTTGAGCCTCACGACGGCCCCCTCGTGGTAGAAGCGCTTCATCGTCGCCTCGCCGCCGCCGAGAAGCACGACGGTCAAGGCGCCGTTCTCGACGCGCCGGCGCTTCTCGACGATGATGAGGTCGCCGTCGAGTATCCCGTCCCCCGTCATCGACTCCCCCTTCACCCTGAGCGCGAAGGTCTCCCCCCTCCCGACGAGGTCCTCGGGCAAGGCGACGTTCTCGGGCACCTCGATCGCCTCTATCGGCGAGCCCGCCGCGACCGCCCCGATGAGCGGCACCTCGCGCGCCGTGCGCCCCGCGAGCGGCTCGATCGAGCGCGCCCTGTTCCAGCCGCGGCGCAGGAGCCCTTTCCGGCTCATGTTCGCGAGATGCTCGTGCACCGTGCTCACCGCGGAGAGCTTGAAGTGCACCGCGATCTCCTCGAGAGAGGGCGCATACCCCTTCGACGCCTGGAAGGACCGTATGAATTCGAGAATCTCTCTCTGGCGCTTTGTCATGTAGACCATGCCCGGAGTTTACCCGAAAGAAAACCGAAAGTCAAGGGGAAAATGAAAACCGGTGCATCCCGCCCCGCGGTATGCTAGAATTCGTACTCGTTCGAATGGAATCGGCGCGGGGCTATAAGGCAAGGAGGTATTCCGATGCCGAGCTGCAACGAAATGAAAAAAGGCGACGTCTACGTCTGCGGAGAATGCGGACTCGAGCTCAAGGTCGTCAAGGAATGCAAGGACGCCAAGGAAGACACGGACGCATGCTCCTGCTGCGGCGAGGAAGACATCTGCTGCGATATCACGTGCTGCGGCGAGCCGCTCGCCAGGAAAGACTAGCCGGAGGTACCCTTGAAAAACAACGGATTCGCAGGATTCTCCTGCATCGCAATCCTCCTGTGCGCGCTTGCGCTTCCGGCGCCGGCCAAGGCAGCCGCCCCCGACAGCACCGCCGCCGCGAAGGCTCAGCCGCCCCTCTGGGCGCAGGCCGTGAAAATCTTCGAGGCGAACAAGGATCTCGTGCCCGGGAAGGTGCTCCAGAAGATTCAGGAGCTCGAGGACGACGGCCGCGTGAAGTCGGAATCGAACGCCGAGATCTCCCTCGCGCTCGACGGCGCGGGGAAAATAAAGAGCGACGTCGTCAAGGCGACGAAGGACGGCAAGGACGTCACCGCCGCGGAAAGAAAGAAGGCGGACGAGCGCTCGCAAAAGGAAGCCGCCAGGGAGCAAAAGAAAAAGGACGCCGGGAAGAAAGCCAAGAAAGACGCGAAGAGCGATTCGGACAAAGATTCAAAGGAAGATTCCCACTCCATCTCCTCGGGGGACAGCCCCTTCGATCCCGAGATCCAGAAAGACGTCTGCGTCACGGAGACGGGCGCGCGGGAAACGATCGGCAGTCGAAGCTGCGTCCGCTTCGGGTACACCTATCCCGTCCCCGCCAAAAAGCCCTCGAAGGGGAAGCCGACAATGGTCAAGGGCACGGCATGGATCGAGGAGAGCACCGGGAATCCGGTGAAGATCGAGTTCACGAACGACCCGCTTCCCAAAGGGGCGAAGAGCATGCTCACGAAGCTCCACTACGGAAGCGGCGGGAACGGCTCGTGGATTCTCGAGAGAATGGAGTTCGAAGGAAGCGGCTCGTTCCTCTTCATCAAGAAGAGAATCCGCGGCGACATCTCCCTCGGCGATTACTGGAAATACGTCGAACCCTCTCCGCAAGAATAACGAGACAATGTTTCGGCGGGTGAGTCGGTGCCGGACCGGGAGGCGCTCTCAGGAGCCTTTCGAGACCCGTTCGATGTACTTGCCCGTTCTCGTGTCGATTCTGACCGTGTCGCCCGCGTTCACGAAGAGCGGCACCTGCACCCGGGCGCCCGTTTCGAGAACGGCGCCTTTCATGAGGTTCGTGGTGCTGTCCCCGCGCACGCCGGCCTCCGCCTCGGAGACGACGAAGTCGATGGAGTTCGGAAACTCCACCGTGATCGGCTTTTCTCCCATAAAGGAGATCGTGCAGGAGTTCCCTTCCTTGAGAAACTGCGTCTGGTCTCCGAGGAAATCGCCCGGAATGAAGGTCTGCTCGTAGTTCTTCGTATCCATGAAGTGGAAGCTGCCGTCCGCTTCGAAAAGAAACTGCATCTCACGGCTCTCGAGACGGATTATCTCGATCTGGTCGGTCATGCGGAAGGTGCGCTCCATGACCTTTCCCGTCTTCGCGTTCTTGAGCTTCGTGCGCACCATCGCCCGCCAGTTGCCCGGCGAGACGTGCTGGTATTCGGTGATGATCCATATCTCGTTGTCGAGCTGGATCGCCATGCCCTTGCGAAATTCCGATATCGAAGCCATGCCTCACTCCTGAACGCGTTGAGTCCGTCTCGAAGAGCGTTTTTGAATATAATACACCGCACGCATACCGCAAGCGGGAAAGCGGCGCGCGAATCGCGAGCGGGAAAGTCACCCCGCGCCGCCGCTATTCGCTTCGCGATCCGCTCTTGATGAGCTCGAGATACTCCATGCGGGTCTTCGGGTCGGTCCGGAACGCCCCGAGCATGGCGCTCGTGATGATCCGGGCGTCGCGCTTGCGCACCCCGCGCATCGCCATGCAGAGATGCGTCGCCTCGATCGTCACCGCCACGCCGTAGGGCTTCAGGTGATCCATGAGCGTTTTCGCGATCTGGTTCGTGAGGCGCTCCTGCACCTGAAGCCGCCGCGCGAAGACGTGCACGAGGCGCGGGATCTTCGAGATGCCGATGATGCGGCCTTTCGGAATATAGGCGACGTGGCATTCGCCGTAAAACGGGAGCAGATGGTGCTCGCAAAGGCTATAGAGACTGATGTCCTTCGCGATGACCATCTCGTCGTACTCCTCCTCGAAGATCGACCCGTCGAGGAGCTTGTCGATGTCTTCAGTGTAGCCGCTCGTGAGGAATCCGAGAGATTCAGCGACGCGCTCGGGCGTCCTGCGGAGCCCCTCGCGATCGGGATTCTCGCCGAGCTCGGCGAGCATCTTCCGTATCAGATCTTCCATCATCACACCTGCTTCGGCGGCTTGAGCGTCAGCGCGAGCGCCGCTCCGGCGAGGCACGCGATCCCGGCCGGTATGAACGCCCACATCCAGATCCTCGCGTCTCCCATGATGCCGCCGAGAATGGGACCGATGACGCCCCCGGCCCCATAGGCGAGGAATACCCACGGGTAGTTCGTGCCGACGACCCGGTTGCCGAAATAGTCGGCCGTCGCCGCGGGGAAGAGCGCGAAGTTGCCGCCGAAGTTGAAGCCGATGAGGGCCGAGCTCAGATAGAGCCCCCACTCCCGGCTGCCGATGAAATAGAAGAGGATCATGATGCCGCCCTGGATGAAGCTCATGAGCGCGATCGAACCGCGGCGCCCGAGCTTGTCCGAGAGCGAGCCCCAGATGATGCGTCCGAGACCGTTGAAGAGGGCGTAGAAGAGCCCCATCGCGGTCCCCGTGATCACCTGCGCCTGCTCGGCCGTGGCCCCGCGGCCGGAGAGCGCGTCTATGCCGAAGAGCCGTATCACGCCGATCACCATGAGACCGGCGGTGGCTCCCACGACGAAGATGGTGAAGAGCGACCAGTACTGCGGAGTCTTCACCATCTGCGTGACGGTGAAATCCTGCGCGCCCGCGTTCGCGGCGGCGCCGCCCGCGGGGTTCCAACCGGCGGGCTTCCATCCGGCCGGCGGGTTGACCATGACGATCGAGCCGAGCCCGACGAGAACCGCGAAGAGAATTCCGTAGAGAATGAATATGTTGCTCACGCTCCAGCCCGCCCCGTAGAGCCCCTTCCAGCCGGGCGACAGATCGACGGGGCCGAACGCGAACCCCCCCGTGAGCTTGATCCATACGAGCGCGCCGAAGCCGAAGCCCGCCACGGCGAGCCCCGTGATGAGCCCCTTCTTGTCGGGAAACCATTTCACGCACGTCGCAATCGGGCACACGTAGCCGAGCCCGATGCCCGCCCCGCCGAGGATCCCCACGCCGAGCAAAATGCCCCAGAAACTCGTGCCGGCGAACCCGGCGACGACGTACCCGACGCCGAGGACGACGCCGCCGAC
>CAWFAD010000002.1:0-9366 GCA_963813815.1 uncultured bacterium
CGCTGGGCGGCGGCGAGCGCGGGGGCGCTCGCCATGCCGCGCCGGATACCTTTATAATACTCCTCCATCATCTCCCACGCGAGCCCTTCCGGCACCTCGATCTCGGCGACGAGCACGCTCCCCGCGCCGGCATGGAAAAACGCCCGCGCGAATCCCGTCATCCCATCGCCGGCGGCGAGCTCCGTCCGCGCGGGCAGGCACACCGGGAGCGCCACGATCGCGCAGTTCAATCCGAGAGAGGCCGCCTCGTGCCACTGGAGGAGCCCGTCTTCCCCGGGGCCCGCGAGCGTATCCGCGAAGCTCCGCTCGGGATCGAGGACGACGAAAGAGCGCCGCGGATCGGCGTCGTCCACGTACGCGCGGGCGCACAGGTGCAGGATGCCCGCGTCGTAGAGGGGGCTGGCCTTGAAGAAGCTCTCCCGCGCGCCGCGCCCCGCGAGCACGAGCGACCGGCCGAAGAGCGAGCCGATCATGCGGGCCTCTTCCCCGGCGACGGCGAGGGGCTCGATCGGTATCGCCGTGCAGGGATACCAGCGCTCCGTCCCGGCGCGTTCGCCCGCGGGTCCCCCGCCGGCTCCGACGGCGACGACGTCGTACGCCGGCCGGTGTTTCGAGCGGGCCCGCATGGCGTTGCGCTCGCGCAGGCTGCCGAGCTCCCTCAGAGAGGGCGCGTACGAGATATCGTGATCCTCCACGAGGTATCGCCCGTTCTTCTCGAGAAGCGCGAAGGGAAGCCGGGCGAGGAGGCCGTCGGGAACGATGACGAGCGCCTCGCCCGGAGCGATTCGCTTGGCGACGGGGCCGAGCAGGACGTCGAAGAGGCCGCGGGAGGCGAACTCGAGCACTTCGGACGGAAGAGGAGGAACGCCCCCGCTCTCGGGCGGCTCGTCCCCCGCGCCCTCGCGCGCGAGCTGCCGCAGAATGCCGAGGAACGCTTCGACGCGCGCCTCGATGGCGGGCCGCGGCGGCAGCTCGAACACCTCGATCGAGTCCCGGACGGCCGAGAAGAGAAACGAACGGCGCTCGCCGAGAAAGTAGGAGAGCATCCGCTCGCCGGCGGAGAGGCGCCCGAGGAGCTCGTCCGTTTGCTCGATCCGCGGATAGAGCTCGGCGGCGTGCGGACGGCCGCCGTTCTCGAACTCGACGCTGAGCTTCGAGAACCGGCCCTCGACCGCCTCGATCCCCTCCATGACCCGGGCGCGCTCGGCGGGATCGAGCGAGCCGTCCCGCAGGCGGGCCTCGTAATAGGCGAGCCGCGAGAGAATCTCCCGCTCCTCCTCGAGCACCCGTCCCGAGCCGCGCTCGTCCGAGCGGCGCAACGCCTCCCGCACGAGCGCCGCGAGCTTCTGCGCGCGGCATCGCTCGACGTAGATCAGGGCCTCCTTGACTTCGGCGGAGAGCCCGGAGCGGAGCAGCAGCAGGCTCACGACGCGCTCGTACGGCAGGGCCGCCGGCTCGAGCGCGGGGCCCCGCGGGCCGTCGGAGCCGGCGAGGCGCCTCAGCGATTCGACCGATACGACCGCCCGATGCTGATAGGAAAAGGCCTGAGCCGTGTCCCCCGCCTCGAGCGCGCGCTCGCCGAGATCGGAGAGGCATTTCCACCTGAGCTCCTCGAAACCGGAGCTGTCGGCGAGGGCGAGGGCCCGCTCGAGATGCGCCGCGGAGGCCTCGCCGCGCTCCGTTTTCGCGAGCAGGTAGAGCGCGCCCGCGCGAAGACGATCCTGTCCTCCGGCCGGGAGCGCGCGGAGCGCCTCTCCGGCGAGCTCCCGGGCCTTCTCGTTCTCGCCTCGCTCCGCGGCGAGAGAGGCGAGGCCGCCGAGGGCCCGGGCGACGCCGATCCGGTCCTCCGACCGGCGGGCGAGCGCGAGGTATCTTTCGTAAAACGCCGCCGCGAGATCGGGGCGGCCCGCCGCCGCGTACACGGCGCGCATGCCGTCCGCGGCCCGGCCGAGGAGAGCGCCGTCGCCGAGCTCCGCCGCGACGGCGAACGATCGGTCGTAGAGCTCGATGGCGCGCGCGTAATCGCCGAGATGGAGATACACGGAGCCCATGCCGAAGGCCGCCTCTCCCGCGCCGCCTCTGTCGCCGAGCTCCTCGTAGATCGACAGCGCCTCGCGCGCGAGCGACAGCGCCTCGCGGCAGCGCCCGCGAAGGTCGACGAGCGCGCTGAGCGAGCCGAGCGCCCACGCGGCGCCCCCGCGGTCGCCGAGCTCGCGCTTCACGGCGAGGGCGCGCCGGTAGCTTTCCTCGGCCCTCGCGAAATCCCCGAGCCGGTGATAGGCGGCGGCGAGGCCGGCGAGCGCCGCGCCGCGGCCATCGAGATCGCCGGCCTTTTCGTAGTGCGCGGACGCGAACTCGTAATGCTCGATCGCGGAGGCGTGCTCGCCGAGCGTTCCGTTCAGATAGCCGAGCCGAAGGCGCGCGTCGAGCTCGCCCTGCGCGTCATGGTGCCGCGCGTGAAGCGAGCGGGCGCGCTCGAAAAGCTCGATCGCCTCGCTTCGCTCCCCGCGCGCCTCCGCGACGGCGCCGCGACCGTGGTAGACGCGGCCGAGCAGCCGATCGAAACGGCAGGAGAGCGCGATCCCCTCCGCTTCTTCGAAATGGGCGAGCGCGCCCTCGAGCGACCGGGCGCGGACCTCGATCCGGCCGAGGTCTACGAGAAGCGAGGCGATTCCCTCGAGATCTCCCATGGCTCGCTCGAGCGCGAGGCCCGCGCCGTACCGCGCGGCGGCGTCGGCGTCTCTCCCGCGCCCGTCGTCGAGCCGGGCGAGCCCCGAGAGACAGCGGCTCTCGATGCCTCTCCAGCCCGCCTCTCGGGCCCTCGGGAGCGTTGAAACGTAGAGGCTTTCCGCCCCGGCGTAACGATCGAGGGCGGCCAGACATTCGGCCTCGACGGCCGAGGCGTCCGCCGCGAATCGCTCCGACGGGATGGACCGCGCCAAACGCCCGTATTCGGCGTTCACGTCGAACGCGCCCGGGCCGCCCGGGATCATGAGGGCGCTCGAGACGCGGAGCCGCTCCGCGACGGCCGCCGAGAGTGTGTCGCCCGAGGCCGCCGCGATCGCGGCCGAGGTGTGGAACGACGAAGCCGCCTCGAGCAAGAACCCGCCTCGGCGATCCCCGGCGCCGGCGAGAAAATCGGCGAGCGCCTCGCGCGGCGCCCCTTTGAGAAGGGAGAGCATGCGGTTGAGATACGAGAGCGCCGTGTCCGGCGCGCAGAGGCGCGAGCGCGAAACGACGAGGCCCTCGGCGAGCTCGAGGGCGCCGGGAGCCTTCGCGAGCTCTCTCTCGAAATGCCCGGCCGCCTCGACGTTCTTCCCCGCGTCGAGGAGGGATTCGCCCGCTTCCCACGCGGCGAGACGCCCGCGCAGCGCCGCCGCCGCGGCCTCGGCCGCCGCGGCGGATGTCTCCGCCCCCGCCGGCCGGGAATCTTTCGGCGGCCGGTTCAGCAGCCCCGACGTCATCGCCGCCGCGTAGAGCGCGAGCGCCGCGGCGCCCGCGTAGAGCCATATCCTCGGCCGTATCATGACGCTCCCCCGCCGCCGCGGCCCCCCGCCGACCAGAGCTTCCAGATGCCGGCGAGCACCGCCTTCTTCGCGCGGAGCATCTCGTCCTTCGTGTCGCTGCGGACGGTTCCCGACGCCGCGCCGGCGTGCCCCTCTCCGATGTTGAGCGAGCGCATGATCTCGCCGAGATCCTTGCGCGCTCGCGCCCGGCGGGGTTCATCGAGAGGGACATCGATATCGAGAGATCGTTCGTCTTGCGGCCGCCCCGGAAAACGGAGCCGAGGACGAGGACGCCGAGCGATTCGGGCGCCACGAGGTAAGCGAGATTCTTGTGAACGCGCGGCGGCTTCGCGTGGCTGGTGAAATCGAGCACGGCGAGCTCGCGCGCGGAGTCCTGCGGAAGGTAGGAGAGCGATTTCGCGATGAACTCGACCATGCGCTTCTCCTCGTCGCCGTAGCTCGCCGCGCGCGCGGCGACGGCCGGCTCGCGGGCGATCTCGTCGAGCGGGAGATCCCGGACGAGGCGCACGAGATCGTTCAGGTAGCGCGTCTGGTCCCGCGGGTCGGGAACCCTCGCCTTCATGCTCATGTCGACGAGCTTGCCGGGCGTTTCGCGGCGCCACTCCTCGATCGTGCGATAGTCGAACGAGTCGATCGTGTCGGTCTCGGCGACCGTCGCCGCGAAATGCGGCGGGAGCTCTCTATCCGCCGCGAAGTACTCCAGCACGACGCGCGCGCAGGAGGGCTTCGTCTCGTCGAGGCGTCCCGGGAGCCCCGCCGGATCGATCCCCCGGAGCGCGAGCGCCTCGCGGTTTCCCGGATGATGATCGAACCAGAGCCCGCACTCGAGCGGATACGGCAGATCGCAGACCACGTCCCCCGCCGTGATCGACACCTCCGAGCGCTCGACCTGGGCCGGCCCCGTGAAGAAGAACCGGTCGACGCCGAGCGCGAACGAACAAAGGGCGGCTGAGACGACGCCGTCGAAATCGCCGTGCGTGACGATGCGCTCGTACGCCATGAACCCTCCCGGCCCCGAGAGGCCCGTCACCATCCCATCGCGAGCGCCGCGGCGCCGACCGCGATCCCCGCGGCGAACGCGACCCCCTTGACGAGAAAAAACGCCTTGCGCGACTGGGCGAGCATCGGAAGCATGCCGTGGCCGTCCTGCACGATCGAGCTCGCGAGGAGAACGCTCAGGGGGATCTCGCCCCGCGCATAGAGCGTGACGAACACGAGGTGCGGACCCGACTGCGGCACGAGGCCGACGAGACACGCGACGAGGAGGATGACCCACCGCGCCCCGTTCGTCGCTCCGGCGACGTCGACGCCGGCCCGCTCGAAGAGGAGATAGATCGCGGTGAGCGCCCCGAAGGTCCAGAGAAAGATGCTGGGGAGGTGGCGCTTCGCGACGTGGCGCCAGAGGTGCTCCTTGAGAAAATGATCGGGCACCGTGGCGACGATGAAGAGGGCGATCGCGGAAGCGGCCGCGAGGGTGACCCGCACCCAGTTCCAGTCGCCGGGCTCCACCTGTCCGGCGACCACGCCGACGAGAAAGAGAACGAGGACCGTCGCGAGGATTCCCCGCGCGGCCGAGCAGTCGCGCCACTGGGCCCGGATGCCGGGAACGTCGAGGAGCGGCCACCGCTCGCGCTCGCTCTCGTGAATCTCGAGCCCGTCGCAGCAGATGCCCCCCGCCGCGAAGCGCTTGCCGCCCGCGGCGTCGACGATCGCGCCGACCGCGATGCCGAGCGCGAAGCATATTCCGAATATGAGCAGCGCCTGCCGCGGCACGAGCGCGAGCATGACGAATTGCTCGTCGCCGGCGGTCGCGATCATCGCCGCGACGACGGCGCCGAGGCTCACGAGCCGGTGCGAGTACATCGCGACGACCGCGAAGGCGCCGAGGCAGCCGGGAACGACGCCGAGCGCCGCGGCGAGAAGGTACTGCCCCCATCGGTTGCGCGAGAGCCCGTGCCCCCATGCGCCGCTCGTGAGCACGTTCACGTACTCGATCACGAGCATCATGACGAACACGAAGCCCGTGACCATGATCGTCTGTCTGACGACTTCCATCATCGTTCGTTCCTCGCGCGATCGCCGCGGCGCGGCGCCGGGGCGCCGCCCTCCGCGAGGCTCCCGCGCCGGACGGCGTCCTCGCCGAAACGCCGGATGATTTCGTCGGCGGCCCGCTCGACCCGTTCCCACTTCTCCGCCGCGCCGCCGCCGCCGAAGAGCTCGATCTGCGCCGCGGCGCCGTCCGGCTCCAGATTGGAAACCCCGACGCCGACGAGGCGCACCTTCGAGCGAAGAGAATATACGGCGAGAAGCTTTCGCGCTTCCATATATATCGTTTCCCCGACCTGCGTGGGCTCGCCGAGCGTGACGCTCCGCGTGATCTGGCGGAAGTCGCGGTGCTTGAGCTTCAAGGTCACCGTGCGGCCCCGAAACCCCTCCTCGCGCAGCCTGCGCCCCACGCGCTCGGACTGCTCGAGGAGACGGCGCGCGAGAACCGTTTCGTCGGCCGTGTCCTCGTCGAGCGTATCCTCGGCGCTCACCGATTTCGGCGCCGTGTACGGCTCGACGGGGGAATCGGCCCCGCCGCCGGCGACCTCGGCGAGCCACAGGCCGTACTTCCCGAAGCGTTCCTCGAGCCATCGCGGCGTGAACCGGGCGAGGTCGCCGGCGAAGCGAACGCCGAGATTACCGAGCTCTTCGCCGCTCTTCTTCCCGACGCCGGGAACCTTCGCCACGGGGAGCGTCCCGAGGAACGCCGCCACCGCGTGCGGCGGGACGACGGTGAGGCCGTCGGGCTTTCGCGCGTCGGAGGCGACCTTGGCGAGGAGCTTCGTCGGGGCCACGCCCACGGAGCACGTGAGGGAGACGAGTTCGCGTATGCGGGACTTCATCGAGCGCGCCGCGCGCTCCGCCCCGCCGTGGAGGAGCTCCGTGCCCGTGAGATCCACGTACGCCTCGTCGATCGACACCTGCTCGACGAGCGGCGAGAACTCCTCGAGGCATCGCATGACGACCCGGGAGACCTCGCCGTAGCGGCGCATGCGGCCGGGAAGAAACACGCCCTGCGGGCAGAGGCGGCGCGCTTCGAACATCGGCATGGCCGAGTGGACGCCGAAAGAGCGCGCCTCGTAGCTCGCCGCCGAGACGACCCCCCGCCTCGCGTCCCCGCCGACGATGACCGGCTTGCCCCGTAGGCCCGGGTCGTCGAGCGCCTCGATCGAGGCGTAGAAGGCGTCCATATCGATGTGGGCGACGACGCGCCGCCCCGCCCAAACGTCGTCCGTCACGGCTCCCCCCTCTGTCGCGCGGGAGAGTATATCACAGGGCGGCGAAATTGTGCTTGACAGAGGCGCCTCTATTCGGTATTCTAGTACCAGAATTATTAAATAGGAGCGGCGATGTCCAATTTCGTCAGAATCAGCGAAGCGGCCTCGATAGCGTTCCACACGGCCGCCTACCTCGCCCGCAACTCCGGGCGCCTCGTTTCGAGCCGCGAGATCGCGGACGCGATCGGCGCGTCGACGAACCATCTCTCGAAGGTGCTCCAGCGCCTCGCGCACGCCGGGCTCGTCGACTCCACGCGGGGGCCGCGCGGCGGATTCCGCATGCGGAGCGGATGGGAGCGGATCCGGCTCATCGACGTCTACGAGGCGATCGAGGGGCCGGTGTCGCCGTCGCCCTGCCTCCTCGGCGAACCCGTGTGCGCGGGGAACCGCTGCCCGCTCGGAACGCTCGTCCACCGGACGAACGAGTCGGCGCGGAAGGTGCTCGCGGCCACGACGCTCGGCGAGATGGCGAAGCATTTCAAGCCGCACCTCGAAGGCCGGCGGGCCGGCGCGAGGGCGCGGCGGAGGGTCGCATAGAGACAGGGGGTCATGCCATGGTCACGAAGATCAAAGAGGGGCTGTACTGGGTCGGCGTCACCGACTGGAAGCTGCGCAACTTTCACGGGCACGAGCTCAGCACCCACCGGGGCTCCACCTACAACTCGTACCTCATCGTCGACAAGAAGATCGTCCTCGTCGACACCGTCTGGGGGCCGTTCGCGGAGGATCTCATCGCCAATATCCGCGAGATCGTCGATCCGTCGAAGATCGACATCGTCGTCGCGAACCACTCCGAGCCGGATCACGCGGGCTCCCTCCCCGTCGTCATGCGCCACTGCCCCGAAGGCCGAGGTCGTCGTCTCCAAGATGGGCGCGACGAGCGTGCCCGGCCATTTTCACGAGAGCTGGAAATTCCGCACGGTGAAGACGGGCGACCGGATCAATATCGGCGAGAGCGACCTCGTCTTCGTCGAGGCGCCGATGCTCCACTGGCCCGACAGCATGTTCACCTACCTCACCGGCCGCAACGTTCTCATGCCGAACGACGCCTTCGGCCAGCACTACGCGACGGGGTTCCATTTCAACGACGAGGTCGACCAGGAGGAGCTCTTCGAGGAATGCCTGAAATACTACGCGAACATCCTCACGCCCTTCAGCGACCGCGTGACGAAGAAGATCGACGAGGTGCTCGCGCTGGGGCTCCCCGTCGACGTCATCGCCCCGAGCCACGGCGTCATCTGGCGGAAGGATCCGCTCCAGATCGTCGAACGCTACCGCGAGTGGGCGAAGCAGACTCCCGAGACGCGCGCCGTCATCCTCTTCGACACGATGTGGGACGCCACGCGCCGCATGGCCGAGGCGATCGGCGACGGCCTCGCGGAGGCCGGCGTGCCCCACAAGATCGTGAACCTCGCCGTCACGGACCGCAACGACGTCCTCGTCGACGTCTTCCGCTCGCGCACGGTGCTCGTCGGCTCCTCGACCATCAACAACGGGCCGCTCCCGACGATCATGCCCGTCATGACCGACATGAAGGGGCTCAAGTTCAAGAACAAGATCGGCGCCTCCTTCGGCTCGTACGGCTGGAGCGGCGAGGCCCCGGGACAGGTCGAGGATCTTCTGCGGGGCAGCCGGCGTCGAGATCGTGAAGGACTCGATCAAGTTCAAATGGCAGCCGAAGCCGGAGGAGCTCGACGCGTGCCGCACCTTCGGACGCGAGATCGGCGAAATTTTTCTGCTATTTGAGATGGAATATATTCTTTCCAATCAATCTCCGATGGATAAATATGAATTATTTTCTTTTTATTAGGGTAGGGATGAAATCTAAGAAAATGGTTACAATTTGAAACGCAAACAAGCAGAGAGATGCCGGGATCCGCCGCTATATGAATTGCAGCAGGAATCATTTCCCACAAGAAGCTGAGCATGATTGATAATCATTACCATTTCCCAAAGGGAAGTTTTACCGCAAGATTCTGTAAGGTAAACCCCGCACCAACTTCAAATAAAGAACAGAGCTCTCTCTCTTTCTTAGTTCCAACTAAAATAATTTCTAGATTATAATTATTATGCAAATGTTGCAGAACTGATTGAAAACCAGGCCATTGTCTTTCATAATGACTTGCACCAGGAACAACTACCACATAAGGTTTCTTATTGGAAAGCAATGAGCCTGCTGGGAAGGGACATGACGGTAGCGACGCAGCTATAATCGAAATAGGAGTATCAAGAAACCATGAAAAAAATTCACGGTTTCTTTCAAATTCAAAGACAGTTTTATTTATTTTGGTGAAAAACAGGCTAGTATAAACTTGATTCATTATTTGTTTATGTGACAATTGCATATTGGTCTCATCACCGTCGTTTCCGATTCTTTCTCTGGCTTGAGAAGCTTGTATTAATGCATCTCCAAAAATTTCACGGGAAAAAGTAGGTTGCACTGCAATTGCGAAGCCTCTCCTATATAATTCAAACAAAATCCTATAATTATAAATTAAATCCACAATAAATCGATC
>CAWFAD010000003.1:0-19851 GCA_963813815.1 uncultured bacterium
AGACCCTGCGCGATCTGGAGCGCGAGGTCGAGCGCCTCGTCGATCGGGAGCGGCCCGCGGGCGATCTTGTCCTTCAGGCTCTCCCCCTCGACGAGCTCCATCGCCATGAAGAGCCGCCCCTCGGCCTCGTCGATTTCGTAGATCGTGCAGATGTTGGGATGGCCGAGGGAGGCGGCGGCCCGCGCCTCGTGGAGAAAGCGCGCCCGCTCCTCGGGGCCCTCGACTCCGCGAGGCGAGATGAACTTGAGGGCGACGTCGCGGCCGAGCTTCGTGTCCTCGGCGCGGTAGACGACGCCCATGCCTCCGGCGCCGAGCTCCTCGATGATTTTGTAATGGCTTACGATTCGCCCCTTCATGAGGGCCCTATGCTAGCAATTCGGCGGGAAAGTGTCAATTTGTGGCTGTGGTGCGGAGCGGCGTCATCTCAGGTAAATGATCTTCTTCGAATCCCTGAAATTGTCCATCGTGATCGAACATACGTACACGCCGGAAGCGACGCTGCGTCCGGCCGCGTCCTTGCCCTTCCACACCGCGACGTGCGTCCCCGGCTCCACCGTCGCGCGTTGGATCATCGCCACGAGCTTGCCGGATATGTCGTAGATCCTGAGATACACTTCCGAGCGTTCGGCCACGGAGTAGACGATCGTCGTGGTGCCGTTGAAGGGGTTCGGGTAGTTCTGCTCGAGACGATTCGCGAACCTCGGAAGGACGGCGCCCGCGTCGGTGTTCGCCTCGTAGATGCAGAACGGGGCGTCGCTCATGTCCATGCCGCCGACGCCGCCCGACGCGTAAGCCCTGACGAGGAGCTTCGCCGAGGGCGCCGGCACTGGGGGAACCTTCCAGACGAAGGCTCCGGTATCGTCGAGCCCCGACGCCACGGTCACGCCGTACGACGCGCCGCCGTCCCTGCTGAGGAAGATGCCGATCGAATCGGGCGTCTCCCTGCCGGTCGTCCAGGTCACCGGATACTCGCCCCCCACGACGTAGCTCTCGCCGCCGTTCGGCGAATCCAGATGCACGAGGACGGGGCTCGGGTCGTACACGATCTGCATCGAGTTCGAGCCGATCATGAGATCCCCGTATTTAATCGAAAAGAATCCGTTCTCGCCCCACGAGTCTCCCCAGCTGTTCTTGCATATCCAGGCGCCCTGGCCGTTGCACGAGTTGTCGTTCCAGCCGACGATGATGACGGCGTGGTTGATCCGGCCGTCCCCGGAACCGTTTCCCGGATCGTTTCCGGCGTTGCTCTCGTAGCATCCGCCCGTGTAGTAGAAGAAATCGCCCACCGCCATGAGCGTCGTCGAGACGGGGCCCCGGAGAAGTGCGTGCTTGATGTCGTTGATCGAGTTCGCCACCAAGACGCAGCCGGAGATGTGGGAGAGCGGGGTGCATGGTTCCTCGGCGCAGGGGATCGTGTCGGCGGCCTCGTAGGGCATGCAGGCTTCCGCGGCCATGCCCTGCCCCATGAAAACGCCGTACGCGTCGTACATCCATCCGCCGTCGCAGCTCCCGCCCGTCGTGTTGCAGGAGAGTATCTGTTGCTCGGAAAGGTCCTCGTATCTCTCGTCGTGGATCAGCATATGGCTCTCGAGCTCACCCGCCGCCGCGAACGCCCAGCATGAACCGCAGGAGGCCTGATCTCTCGCCGGCGTCACGTCCCCGTAGTCCAGCCAGCTGAAGCGCGAATCGGTGATTGCGCTGTCGGGCGGCTGGAATACCGGGATGCCGGCGAGCAGAGAATCGGGGGGCTGTACGTAGCCGCACATCAGCGCTTTTTCCGCCGCGGAGAGTCCGGAGACCGACGTTTTCCCAGCGGTCCAGGCGTACCCCTTTTCCGCGATCCTCCATCTGATTGCGGTGAGATGCGTGCCGTCGCTCTTCCCGGCGCGCGCGACGATCTCGGATAGGGAGACGACGCCGACGAGCGCGACGAGCGACGCCGCGAGCCCGAGGCGCGCCCGCCCCGCCATGCTATCGCTCCGTCTTTTCCCTCTTCCCGCCATGCAAAACCTCGTCCTTCGATACGAGCACGCTGTTCGTAGCAATTTATTGCATAATGCGCGCCAATTTTGCCGTTGATTGGGCCTTCGCTCATCGGTTACGCTAGGGCGCTCGAATCGCGGCGTCATCGAGAAAGGGGTGCCCGTGGCCGGTCTCTACGAACGAATCAGGGAAAGCGCCTCGCACATACGGGCGAAGGCGAACGTCAAGCCGACCTTCGGCATCATTCTCGGGAGCGGTCTCGGCGCGCTCGCGCGCGAGATCGAGGTCGAGGCGAAAATCCCCTACGGAGACATCCCCCATTTTCCCGTGTCGACCGTGAAGGGGCTCCACGCCGGCAATCTCGTTCTCGGCGAGCTCTCCGGCAAGCGCGTCGTCGCCATGGAAGGGCGCGTCCACTACTACGAGGGGTACACGCTCGAGCAGGTCACCTTTCCGATACGCGTCATGAAGGCGCTCGGAGCGCGCTCGCTCATTCTCACCTCGGCCGTGGGAGGCATGAGCCCGGAGCTCGCGCCCGGCGACGTCGTCGCCGTCACCGACCACATCAACCTCATGGGGGACAACCCGCTCATCGGCCCGAACGACGAGCGGCTCGGGCCCCGTTTCCCCGACATGAGCGAGCCGTACCGGCGCTCCTACGTCGCGCTGCTCGAGAAGGTCGCCGCCGACGTGAAGATCCCCGTGAAACGGGGCGTTCTCGCCGCCGTCGCGGGGCCCAATCTCGAGACCGCCGCCGAGTACCGTTTTCTCCGCCGCATCGGCGCCGATATCGTCGGGATGTCGATGGTGCCCGAGACGATCGTCGCCGTGCACGGGGGCATGAAGGTGCTCGGCGTCTCCGTCGTGACCGACAAGGCCGATCCCGACCACCTCGAGCCCGTGGACATCCGCCAGATTCTCGCGACCGCCAAGCGGGGCGAGGCCAAGCTCCGCACCCTCGTCATGGAGTTTCTGCGGCGCGCGCGGTGACCGCCGCCGCGGGACGCCGCGGCGCGAACCACTCGTAGAGCGCCGGTATGAAGAAGAGCGTGACGAAGGTCGAAGAGACGAGCCCGAAGACGACCACGACGGCGAGCGGACGCTGAACCTCCGACCCCATTCCCCGCGCGAAGAGAAGCGGCGTGAGCCCGAGCACGGTCGTGAGCGCCGTGAGCAGCACGGGGCGCAGCCGGAGCAGAGCCCCTTCCTTCACCGCGCGCGAGGCCTCGATCCCCGATCGTCTCAGCTCGTCGATATAGGTCACGAGGATGAGTCCGTTCTGCACCGCGATGCCGAAGAGCGCGATGAACCCCACGGCCGCCGGCACGGAGAGGTATTCTCCGAATATGAAGAGCCCGAGCACCCCGCCGATGAGCGCGAGAGGGACGTTCGTGAAAATGAGGAGCGCCGAGCGGAGCGCGCCGAGCGAGAGATACAGCATGAGAAATATCGCCGCGAGCGCCGCGGGGACGATGATCGCGAGGCGCCGCATGGCGCGCTGCTGATTTTCGAACTGGCCGCCGAACTCGACGTGGTAGCCGGGGGGAAGCTCCACCCGCTCCCCGATCCGCTCGCGCATGTCGGCGACGACGCCTCCGAGGTCGCGGCCGCGCACGTTCGCCGTGACGGCCCACCGGCGCTCGTTGCGCTCGCGGCTCACGAAGATGGGTCCGGTGAGGCTTCGGATGCCGGCGACGACGGAGAGCGGCACCGAGCCGCCGTCGCGCGTCGGCACCATGAGCGCGCCGATCGCCGCGGGCTCCGAGCGGTACGGCTCCTGATATCGCACCTGAAGGTCGAAGCGCCGCGTGCCGAGATACACCTGATCGACCGCCTTGCCGCCGACGCCGATCTCGACCGTTTCGAGCACGTCGGCGACGTCGACGCCGTAGCGGGCGCAGGCGTAGCGGTCGGGGACGACCTGCACCTGCGGCTGCCCGAAGCTCTGCTCGACCGAGAGATCGACGAGCCCCGGGATCCCCTCGACCGCGGCCCGCATCTCCTCGGCCTTCGCGCGCAGCACGGCGAGATCCTCCCCGTACACCTTGACGGCGAGCTGCGTGCGCACGCCCGAGAGCAGCTCGTCGAACATGTTCTGGATCGGCTGTGAGAACGTGAGCTGCACGCCGGGATACTCGGCGAGCTTCGCGTTGAGCGCCTCGACGATCTCCGCCTTGCTTCCGTAGCTCTTCCACTCGGAGCGGGGCCGAAGCGCCACCTGAATGTGCGCGGAGTTGACGGGGTGGGGGTGGCTTCCCGCCTCCGGACGGCCGATCTTGGCCACCGTGTGCTCCACCTCGCCGATGGCGCGGATTTCGCGCTCGAGCTTCATGATCGTTTCCGTGGCGCGCTCGAGCGAGATCGAGGGGGCCATGGCCACGTTCACCTGAATCACTCCTTCCTCGAGGACGGGAATGAACTCCGTCCCGAGGCGGGGCAGGAGCGCGACGGCTACCGCGAAGGCGGCGACGGTCGCGACGACGACCGCCTTTTTCCGCCGCAGCGCCGATGCGAGGAGCGGCCGGTAGGCGCGCATGAGCCAGTCCATGCAGCGCGGACAGTCGCGCGGCTTCACGCGGAGCAGGAGAGAGGAGAGAACGGGCGCGAAGACGAGCGCCGCGACGATCGAGCCGCCGAGCGCGAAGCTGATCGTAAACGCCATGGGGGAGAACATCTTGCCCTCGACCCCCTCGAGGGAGAAGAGCGGGAGAAACACGACGATGATGATGGCGACCGAAAAGAGGATCGGGCGCGCCACCTCGGCGCTCGCCGAGGCGATCGTGTCGAGCCGCTTGCGCCCGGCGTTTTTCTCCTCGGCGAGGTGCCGGCAGATGTTCTCGACGATCACGATCGATGCGTCTCCGAGCATGCCGATCGCGATCGCGATTCCCCCGAGGGACATGAGGTTGGCCGAGAGGCCGTTCCAGCCCATGAAGAGCGCCGCGACGAGGGCGCAGAGCGGAAGCGCGAGCGCGACGATGAGCGCGCCGCGAAGGTGGCCGAGGAGGACGATGAGCGTCGCGACGACGAGCACCGCCCCCTGCCAGAGCGCGCTTTTCATGGTGCCGACGGCGCTCGTGACGAGCGTTCCCTGATTGTAGTAGGGCACGAGCCGGACGCCGGGGGGGAGCGATTTTTGTATCTCCTCGAACTCCGCGTCGAGCCGCTCGATCACGCGGGAGGTGTTCTCGCCGTAGAGCTTCACGACGATGCCCGCGACGACCTCCTCCGTGCCGTCGAGCGTCACGACGCCGCGGCGCACGGCGTCGCCGTACTGGACGGCGGCGAGATCGCCGAGGCGGACGGGCGTGCCGTTCGAGACCTTCACCTGTATGCCGGCGAGGTCTTCCTTCGTCTCGATGAGGCCGACGCCGCGAACGAGGTGCTCCTCGGCGCCGAGCACGAGAAACTGTCCGCCGGCGTTGCGGTTGTTGGCCGTTATCGCCGAGACGATCTCGTCGAGGGCGACGCCGAACGAGCGCATCGCGTGCGGGTCGAGATTCACCTGATACTGGAGCACGTGGCCGCCCATCGAGAGCACGTCGGTGACCCCGGGGACGGTCATGAGCCTCGTGCTCACGACCCAGTCGTTGAGCTCGCGGAGCCACGTGAGCGGCTCCTTGCCGCCGGTCGATGCGGTCGAGTCGGCCCGGAGGTAGTACATGAACACCTCGCCGAGGCCGGTCGATATCGGGCCGAGCGTCGGAGGCTCCTCGAGATCGGGCAGCGACGCCGACGCCGTGCCGAGGCGGTCCGCGACGAGCCGGCGGGCGAAGTAGACGTCGACGTCGTCCTCGAAGTAGACGTACACGACGGCCATGCCGAAGGCCGAAGTCGATTTGACGAGGGAGACGCCGGGAAGCCCGCTCATCGCCGACTCGATCGGATACGCGATGAGCCGCTCGATCTCCTCGGGGGCCATGCCGTGCGCCTCGACGAAGACGGGAACCATGACGGGCGAAATGTCGGGGAACGCGTCGGTCGGGAGCCTCGTGTACCCGTAGACGCCGAAGCCGATGAGCGCCGAGAGGGCGATGACGACGACGAGGCGGTTTCGCAGGAGGAATTCGAAATACGATTTCATATGGCGGCTCCTCCTAGTGACCGTGTCCGGCGTGCTCGCCGGCCTCGCGGGTCACGATCTCGGCCTTGATGTCGAATGCGCCTTCGGCGGCGTACCGCGTCCCGAGGGGCGGGCCCTCGGCGAGCTCGACGAGCGCGCCGTCGCTCCGCGCGGTCTTGACGGGAACGGGCAGAAACTCTCCCGCCTCGTCCCCCTCGACGAAGATCACCGTCGCCCCGCCGAGAATCTGAATGGCGTCGCGCTCGACGGCGGGCACCGGCTCTCCCGCCGGAACGCGGACGAGCCCGCGGATGAACACGCCGGGCCGCCACGGTCCGCCGCCCGCTATGACGGCCCGCACGACGGCCGTCCGCTTGGCCGGATCGAAGACCGGCGAGACGTAACCGATCGTCGCGTCCACCGACGCGTCCGATCCGACGGCCTTGATCGTGATCGGCAGCCCAATGCGGACGGAGGAGAGATCGTCGGCGAATATCTCGCAGTCGGCCCACACGGTCGAGAGGTCGGCGACGACGAAGAGATCGCGGTCCTCGGCGACGAACTCCCCGAGAGCGGCGTGAACGTCGACGACGCGCCCCGCGATCGGCGCCTCGATCGCGTAGGGAGTGAGGCTCGTGTTGCTCTCGACGACGGCGAGCGTTTCTCCGCGGCGCACCTCGTCGCCGAGCCGCTTGCGAACCTCGCGGATCGCGCCCGCGTAGCGGGGCGTGATGTGGATCAGGCGCTCCTCGTTGTAGCCGATCTCGCCGGGGATCTCGATCGTCCGCGCGATGGGCGAGAGAATGATCTCGCGGATTTCGATGCCGGCGAGGCGCATCGCCTCCGGCGAAAGCCTCACGACGTCCTCCTCGTGGCCGTGGGCCGCCTCCGCCGCCGCCTCTCAGCGCCGCGGCCCGCCGCGTTCGCCGGGGCCTTTCCCTCGTTTCCCGCGCCGCCGCGGCAGCCCGCCGCGAGAAGGGCGAGGGCGAGAGTCGCGGCGGCGGCCATCCCTCGATATGCGATCTTCATTGCGTCATCCTTTCAGTCGTCGGTGAAAACGTCCGCCCGGTGGCCCGTGATCGCCAGTATGTCGGCGGCCGCCGAGGCGCGCTCGGCGAGCAGATCGATGCGCCGGAGCTTGATGCGCGCGAGATCGCGGCGCGACTCGTTGAGCTCGAGAAAGCTCACGGCGCCGCTTTCGTAGTAGGCCCTGATGCGCTCGTACGCGGCCTCCGCGCGCGGGACGATCTCCGCGTCGAGGGCGCCGAGGGCGCCGCACGCTCCGTCGAATCCGGCCCACGCCGTGAGGAGCTCCGCCTCCGCGCGGCCGAGCGCCTCGCGCTCCTCGCTCCCGGCGGCGGCGAGCAGATGCTCGCGCTCCCTGACGGCAGCGGCGTTTCGATTCCAAACGGGGAGTGGAATCGACGCGGAGAGGGCGAGGGCGGCGTCGCCGCTCCCGCCGTAGCGAATGACCCCCGCGCCGACGTCGATATCGGGATACCGGGCGGCCCGCTCGCCGGCGAGCTCGGCCGCGATCCGCGCGCCCTCCGCGCCGAACCGCCGCGAGACGGGGTGCGAGCGCGCGAGCGCTCGAAGGGTGTCGAGCGGCGGCAGGGCGAGCGACTCGGCGAGACGCCCAGCCGGCTCGAGCGGATCGGCCGACGGCTCTCCCCAGAGAGCCGTGAGGGCGATCGAGGCCTTCTCGACCTCGCGGCGCAGCGTCGCGCGCTCCGCCCGCAGCTCCTCGAGAGCGATCCGCGCCTGAATGAGATCGCTCTCCCGCGCCGCGCCGGCGCGAACGCGCCGCTCGATCATCGCGAGCGCCGTCTCCGCGTGCCCGATCGCCGTGCCGGCGAGATCGACCCTGTCCCGGGCCGCGAGCAGCGCGGCGAAGCGCCGGAGCGTTTCGGCCTCGAGCCCGATCGCCCTCGCGTCGTAGGCGAGGGACGCCGAGAGCGCCCCGGCCCTCGCCGCGTCCGCCCGCGCCGCGCGTTTTCCGCCGAGCTCGATCGTCTGGCCGAGGCCGAGCTCGATCTCCTCGTCTCCGAGGTCCTCGACCCGCGCCTCGACGCGCGGATTGGGCAGGGCGTTCGCCTGAAGGGCGGCCGCGCGCGCCGACTCGGCGATGAGCCGCGCGGCTTCGAGACCGTAGCTGCGCTCGATGACGCGCCGCAGCGCCTCTTCGAACGCCACCGGCTCGCAGCGCGCCGGCGAGGCGTTCGCCATGATGATTGCGCCGAGAAGAATGCAAAGCGTCCGCACGAAAGCTCCCATCGCTACTCCTTTCGCCCATCGGGGCGGTGAGCGTGACTCCGAACTCGGAAAATGGGCGTGGAGCGGCTCAGGAGCGAAGAACCGTCGTGGCTATGTGGGGCGCGAGGGGAGAAGGGGGCAAGAGCGGCCGGCCGGCGAAGCTTCCCCGCGGGGTCTCGGCGTCGATCGTTCGCGTCGCCGCGAACGAAACGGCCGCGAGCGAGCGCATCTTGAGCGGCTCGAGCGGCGCGTACGGAGCCGAGGCCTCGGTGTCCGTGCAGCCCGTGTGATCGTGGCCGCCGGGCAGGAGCGCCGGTACGGACGCGCCGGTCGCATTCTCGCAGCACGAGAGCGCGCGCGGGCCGTGAAGCGGCTTGAACGAGACGTTCCCCCTTCCGTCGTCGCAGCGCACGGACCCTCCGGGAAAAAGCGCGAGGGAGAGCGCGTGGGCGCAGAGGAGGAGCGTGCCGATTGCCGTGCGTATCTTCATATCGATTAATAAAATACTATCCCGCGTCCGCAAAGTCAAACGCGGCGCCGAGCGCTCTTGACATGGCGCGGGCTTTTCTGTATAAGGTATTATCCAAGCTTGGCAGGCGATTAACCCCGGCATCCTCATAAGATGGCACGGGGTTACGGTTTGTATGCCCGTAATGACGGACGGCGACGAGAATGGCTCGAGACGAAAAGAACGCCCCCCGCAAGCTCTACCCCGAGCTCGCCACCTCGGGTGAGGCGATCAAGGTGGAGGAGGAGATCCTCCGCTTCTGGGAGACCGCCGGCATCTTCCGGCGAAGCGTCGAGGAGCGGCCCGCCGGGAACCCGTTCGTGTTCTACGAGGGGCCGCCGACGGCGAACGGCCTGCCGGGCGTGCATCACGCGCTCTCGCGCACGATCAAGGACCTCGTCTGCCGCTACCAGACGATGCGCGGCCATCGCGTCGTCCGCAAGGCGGGCTGGGACACGCACGGCCTTCCCGTCGAGATCGAGGTCGAGCACAAGCTCGGGCTCGACGGCAAGGATCAGATCGAGCGCTACGGCATCGCGGCCTTCAACGCGGAGTGCCGCAAGAGCGTGTTCGCCTACCTCGACGAGTGGACCGAGTTCACCCGCAAGCTCGGCTTCTGGCTCGACCTCGACGACCCGTACGTCACGTTCAAGAACGAGTACATCGAGTCGGTCTGGTGGATTCTGCGGCAGTTCTGGGATCAGGACATGCTCTATCAGGGGCACAAGATCGTGCCCTACTGCCCGCGCTGCGGCACCTCGCTCTCGAGCCACGAGGTCTCGCAGGGGTACGAGGACGTCTCCGATCCATCGATCTACATCAAGCTCAAGCTCGAGGGCGAGGACGCGTATTTTCTCGTGTGGACCACGACCCCGTGGACGCTCATCTCGAACGTGGCGCTCGCCGTCGGCGCCGATCACGACTATGTCCGCGTCCGCAACAAGGGGGAGGTCCTCATCCTCGCCGAGGCGCTCCTCGGAGTCCTCGACGGCGACAAGGAGATTCTCGGCACGGTCAAGGGGAGCGAGCTCGTGGGCAAACGCTACGAGCCGTGCTTCCCGTTTTTCAAGGACGCGCCGGGGGCCTTCCGCGTCATCGCGACGGATTTCGTGTCGCTCGAGGACGGCACCGGGATCGTTCACATCGCCCCGGCCTTCGGCGAGGACGACTACAACGCCGGCAAGGCCGAGGGGCTCCCGATGCTCCAGCCCGTGGACGAAGCGGGGCATTTCGCGGCCGAGGTGACCCCGTGGGCCGGCCGGTTCATCAAGGACGCCGACACCGACATCATCGTCGATCTCAAGAAGCGCGGCATCCTCTACCGGAGCGGCAAGATCACGCACGCGTATCCTTTCTGCTGGCGCTGCAAGTCGCCGCTCATCTACTACGCGCGCCGCTCGTGGTTCATCAAGACGACGGCCTTCAAGGATCTCCTCCTCGAGGCGAACTCGCGGGTGCAGTGGATCCCGCCCGAGGTGGGGGCGAACCGCTTCGCCGCGTGGCTCGAGGGGAACGTCGACTGGGCCCTCTCGCGGGAACGCTACTGGGGGACGCCGCTCAACATCTGGATCTGCGAGGGGTGCGAGAAACGGTACTGCATCGGCTCCGTCGAGGAGCTCCGATCGATCTCCGAGGCGTTCCCCGACGAGTACGACCTCCACCGGCCGTTCATCGACGATCTCGACGTCGGATGCCCGGAGTGCGGGGCGAGAATGCGGCGCGTCCCCGAGGTGATCGACTGCTGGTTCGACTCGGGCTCGATGCCCTTCGCCCAGTACCATTACCCGGTCGAGAACATGGACGTTTTCAAGGGCCAGTACCCCGCCGAGTTCATCAGCGAGGGGATCGACCAGTCGCGCGGCTGGTTCTACTCGCTCCTCGTGATCGGCGCGTTTCTCACGAAGCAGAGCCCGTACCGCCGCTGCCTCCCGCTCGGAATGGTCCTCGACGCCGAGGGGCAGAAGATGAGCAAATCGCGCGGCAACGCCGTCTTCGCGGGCGACGTGCTGCGCTCGGACGGCGCCGACGCCCTGCGGTGGTACCTCCTCGCGAGCGGCTCGCCGTGGCTCCAGAAGCGCTTCGATATCGCGTCGCTCCGCGACACGGCGAACCGGTTCCTCGGCGCCGTGAGAAACCTCTACAATTTCTTCTCGCTCTACGCCGAGATCGACGGCTTCGCGCCGAAGGGCGGCGTCCGAAGCTCGAACCTCCTCGATCGCTGGATCGTCTCGCGCTACAACACGACGGTCCGCGACGTCACGGCGATGCTCGACTCCTACGATCTCACGCGCGCCTCGCGGACGATTCAGACCTTCGTCATCGACGAGCTCAGCAACTGGTACCTCCGCCGCAGCCGCCGCCGTTTCTGGAAGAACGAGATGTCGGACGACAAGATCGCGGCCTACGAGACCTTCTACGGGGTGCTCGAGGGGATCGCGATTCTCTCGGCGCCGTTCGTCCCGTTCCTGAGCGAGGCGGTGTACCGGCGCCTCCGGGGCGCCTCGGACGACTCGACGACGAGCGTGCATCTTGCGTCCTATCCCGCCTGCGACGAGTCGCTCATCGAGAAGGAGACCGAGGAGAAGATGGCGGGGGTGCTCCGGGCCGTTTCGATCGCCCACTCGCTCCGAAACGTCTCCCAGATCAAGGTGCGGATGCCGCTCGCGGAGATGTTCGTCCACAGCCCCTATCCGGCCGAGACGGCGTGGCTCGAAAGCGACGAGTTCGCCTTCCTCGGGCGGGACGAGCTCAACATCAAAAAGATCACCCGTTTGAACGACCCGGGAGTCTATGTAAAATATAGCGTTAAGGCTGATTTCTCGAAGCTCGGCAAGCGCTTCGGAAAGGGCATGAAAGAGGCGGCCCGACTCATCGAATCGCTTGCCCCGGCGCAGGTCAAGACACTCCTCGCCTCGGGCGAGATTTTCATAGAACTGGGTGACAAAAAAGAGGTTATAACCAAGGAAGAGGTACAAATCCTGCAGGAGACGGCGGAAGGGTTTGCGGCGGCGTCCGATGGGGATCTCACGGTCATTCTGGATACGCGCCTAACGCCCGAGCTTCGCAAGGAAGGTCTCGCCCGCGAGCTCGTCAATCGCATCCAGAATTTCCGCAAGGACTCGGGGCTCGAGGTGAGCGACCGGATCGAGCTCGCCTACCTCGCGGGCGGAGAAGTTTCCGTTGTTTTCGCCGAGCTCGGCGAGCATATTTGCCTCGAGACGCTCGCCGGAAAGCTCACGGAGGGCAAGCAGGACTGGCAGCACTCGACCTCGTTCAAGGTCGGGGAGCAAACGGTGGAATTATGGATGAGGCGCATCTAGCGCCTCGATCGATGCAAGGAGCGTTGCGCGATGCCTGACAAGAAAACGAAAAAGCTGAAGAAGAAATACACCAAGAAAGAGCTCGATCATTTCAAGCAGCGGCTGCTCTCCGAGCGCAACCGGATCCTCAAGGAGCTCAGCCGGATCACGGAGGCCCTCAACGAGGCCACCGACGCGACGGAGGCGGCCAAGCAGTCGTACTCGAACCATCTCGCCGATCTCGGCACCGACTACATGGAGAAGGAAAAGAACTACTACTACGCCGATCAGGAGGGCGCATACCTGCGCTCGATCGAGGCGGCGCTCGAGCGGATCGAGAAGGGCGACTACGGCATCTGCTCGGAGTGCGAGGACCTCATTTCCGAGAAGCGGCTCGAGGCGGTTCCCGCCGCCGAGCTCTGCATCAATTGCAAGGAAAAGAAGGAGAGGATCGAGCGGGGAGGGCGCTGAACGATGCTGTTCTTCGCGATCGCCGCGCTCGTCGTCATCCTCGATCAGGCCTCGAAACGGCTCATCTGGGAAGCCTTTCAGTACCGGGGCGGGCAGGATCTCATCGACGGCGTGCTCCGCATCACGCTCAGCAAGAACAAGGGCGCCGTCTTCGGCATTCTCTCCAACGTCAAAACCCTGCTGCTCGTCGTGACGATCGTATCGATCGGCGTCCTCATATTCTACGCGTACCGCATGCGCTACGCCCCCGCGCACAAGCGGATCTATCTCGGGCTCATCCTCGGCGGCGCTTTCGGCAACCTCATCGACCGCCTCGCCTCGGGCGAGGTGCTCGATTTCATCGACATGGGGATCGGCTCATACCGCTGGCCCACGTATAACGTCGCCGACATCGCCGTCACGGTCGGCGCCGTGCTCCTCATCGCGGGTTACATCCTGCATCCGGACGCGGACCGCAAAGACGCCGGGCCGGCCCCGCAGGAAGAGCAGTGACGAATCGCACGTCCGTTTCGTTTCTCGTCGACCAAGAGGACGGCGGAGCCCGCCTCGACTCCTACCTCAGCGCCCAGCTTCCCGAGCTCTCCCGCGCGCGCGTCCAAAAGGCGATCCGCTCGGGCGAGGTGCTCGTCGACGGGGCGCCGGTCGCGAAGCCGGCGCGCCGGGTGGCCGAGGGGGAGGAGATCGCCCTCGCCTTCAGCCCCCCGAAGCCGCTCGAGCTCGCTCCCGAGCGCATCCCGCTCGACGTCGTGTACGAGGACGAGCATCTCCTCGTCGTGAACAAGGCCGCGGGGATGGTCGTTCATCCGGCGCCGGGGCACGGGACGGGCACGCTCGTTCACGCGCTCCTCGCCCACTGCGGGAACCTCTCGGGGATCGGCGGATACCTTCGCCCCGGCATCGTGCACCGGCTCGACGCCGGCACGTCCGGGCTCCTCGTCGTGGCGAAGGGGGACGAGGCGCACATCGCGCTCGCGAGGGCGCTCATGGAGCGGCGGGTGCACCGGGTGTACGAGGCGATCGTCTGGGGAGAGCTCCCGGAATCGAGCGGGGTCATCGACTTCCCGATCGGCCGTAACCCCCATGATCGCAAGAAGATGGCGGTTGTCGACAAGGGGGGCAAGGAGGCGCGCACCGGCTACTCTGTTATGGACACCCTCGGCCCCTTCCAGTATATTAGGCTCGAGCTCGAAACGGGGCGAACCCATCAGATACGCGTTCACCTCTCGAAGGTGGGACACCCCGTTCTGGGAGATCCCGCGTACGGCGGCCGGCGGGCGAGTTGGGGCGGCCTTTCCGGAAAGGCCGCGCAAACCGCGAAGCGCGCGCTCGCCATGATCGACAGGCAGGCGCTTCACGCGAGGGAGCTTTCGTTCACCCACCCGGCGACGGGCGCGGTCATGGTTTTTTCGGCTCCCTTGCCCGGCGACATGGCGGCGGTCCTCGAGTTCCTCGAATCGGCGTAGACGGCGAACCGGCGGAACCGGGGGAGACGAGACATGCGGATAGTGACGCGCGAGAGCGACGGCGTCGTCATTGTCGACCTCCAGGGAAAGCTCATGGGAGGGCCGGACGCCGAGGTCTTCAAGGGAACGATCCACAAGCTCCTCGAAGGCGGCCACAAGAAGATCGTCGTCAACCTGCACGACGTCGACTGGATCAACAGCACCGGCATGGGCATCCTCATATCGGGGTACACGACGATGCGCCGGAGCGGCGGCGACCTCCGGCTGCTGAACGTCTCGGACAAGATACAGAGCATTCTCTACGTCACGAAGCTCAACATGATATTCAAGTGCTACGACAGCGAGGCCGCGGCGGTCGAGAGCTTCGAGGTCTCATGAGGCCGGAATCGCACAGCGAAGAAAGGGAGCGAGCCCCCATGGCCGGCACAATCGCCATCGAGTTCCCGAGCGATTACAGGTTCCTCAATCTCGTCGACGCCGTCTGCGGCGAAGTGGTGCAGGGCCTCTGCTGCGGCCGCGACGAGGCGAACGAGATCGCGATCTCGGTCATCGAGGCGTGCACGAACGCGATCGAGCACGGCAACCGCTACTGCCCCGAGGAGAACGTCCGGCTGAGCTTTCAATGCGAGCCCGGGCGCCTCGTCGTCTCGGTCGAGGACCGCGGCAAGGGATTCGATTTCAAGAGCTACCTCGAGCATATTCCCGATCCGTCGAATCTGCAGCACCTGCGGGGGCGCGGCATCTTCATCATGAAGAACATGATGGACGCCCTCCGCTTCGAAGTGACGCCCGGCAGCGGCATGAAGGTCACGCTCGAAAAACACCTTCGCGACAAGCCGGCCGACGCCGGCACCGGGAATGCATAGCGGCGGCGAGCCCGCCCCTTTCCCGCACCGGCGCCGGGAGTGATCTCGATGGACGTCTCCTCATTTCTCGCATCCTTCTACTTCGTGACCGGCATCGTCATGTTCTTTCTCGCCGTGACGATCCTCCGTCAGACGGGGCGCACCGCCGTGAGCTGGTTCACGGCCCTCGTGCTCTTCTTCGCGAGCTTCGGCCCGATCCTCGGCGCCGTGGGATACCTGCTCCAGATCAATCCGCGCGAGGGGACGCTCCTCTTCAAGAACCTCGTGGCGAGCTTCGCGTACGTGTGGGAGTTCTTCTTCCCCTCCCTCGTGCTCTTCGCTCTCGTCTTTCCGCGCCGGCATCGCGCGTGGGCGTATATCCGGCGCTTCGTGTGGATCCTCTTCCTGCCGCACCTTTTCCATCTCGTCCTCCTCATCTTTCTGCTCGACCGCGTGAACCCGGCGAGGATGTTCCACGGCATCGCCGAGATGCCCGTCTCGATCGGGGCGGCGAGCGCGTTTTTTCAGCGCTTCGAGCAGCTGCTCAGCGTGTTCATGGAGCTCTTGCTCCGGGCGCACGTGCAGCTCTTTTCGCTCGTGAACGTCGCCTACGCCGGCTTTTCGCTCCTCATTCTCGTGAACGCGGCCCGCTCGGACGTGCCGCCGCGCGTCAAGCGGCAGGTGTGGATCCTCATCGGCGGCCTCGGCCTGTGCATCGTCACCTTTTCGCTCGCGCGGCTCCTGCCGGTGCTCGGGTGGATCCCGGGGCGGGAGGACGCCTCGATCATCTTCATCAACGTGGCGCTCGTCATCGGAGGGGGCTCGATCGCCTACGCGATCGTGCGGCACCAGTTCCTCGGGCTCCGCATGATCGCGCGCCGGGGCATTCTCTACGTCTCCGCGGCGGCGCTCTTCACGACCGCCTACCTCATCGTGATCCGGCAGATCACGGCCTTCTTCTCGCGGTTCTCGGGCGGGCGGGTCGAGATACTCGAGACGGCGTTCATCGTGCTCTTCATCATCGCCTTTCAGCCCGTCCTGACGCGGATCGAGGAGTGGTCGGAGCGCGTCGTCACGCGCGAGCGGCGCGATCCGCGGGCGCGGCTCCGCGCCCTGAGCGGGGAGATGCTCACGATGATCGACGCGGAGGTCTTGAAGGAGCGGGTGAGCGAGGAGCTGCGGGAGGCGTTCGAGACGGACGAGGCGGAGCTCGCCGTGATCCGCGACGCGCTCGCCGAGCGCCCGGGCGACGCGGACGTTCGCGCGGCGGTGGACGTGTTCTGCGGGGCGGGGGAGCCCATGCTGCGGGGCGATCTTCTCGAGTCGCTCGGTGTGCGCGTGCCGCGGGGCGGGTTCATGCGGCGCGGCGCCCGCCGCGAGCTCGACGCCGTCGTCGCGGGGCTTTCGCCGGGGCTCATGCGGTTCGCCCGCTACGAGCTCCTCGTGCCCGTCATGCACGACGTCGATTGCGTCGCCGTGATCCTTCTCGGGGACCGGCGCGAGCACGACCAGTACAACTCGGAGGAGATCGCGCTCGTTTCGATGCTCTCCGCGCAGGTCGCGGCCTCGCTGCACAACATCGACCTCCTCAAGGAGGTCGTCGAGAAGCGCGTCATGGAGGAGGAGCTCAACATCGCGCGCTCCATCCAGCAGAACCTCCTGCCCTCGAAGCCGCCGGTCCTCGACCGCTACGAGATCGCGGCCATGAGCGTGTCGAGCAAGCAGGTGGGCGGGGACTACTATGACTTTCTGCACCGGGAGAACTACCTCGCGATCGCCGTGGCCGACGTCTCGGGAAAGGGCGTGCCGGCCTCGCTCCTCATGGCCTCGCTGCAGGCGAGCCTTCGGTCCAACATGGACCGGATGGAGCGGCCCGTCGATCTCGTCTCGCGGCTCAACCTCGTCATGTGCGAGGCGATGACGGAGGACAAGTTCGCGACCCTCTTCTACGGCTGCCTCGACATGGATCGCGACGCGCTCGCGTACACGAACGCGGGGCACGTGTTTCCGTGCTTCATGCGGAAGAACGGGCGCATCGACGTGCTCGACTACAGCGGCCTCATCCTCGGCGTCATCCCCGAGTTTCAATACGATCTGAAATCCCTCGACTTCGAGGTCGGCGACACGCTCGTCATCACGAGCGACGGGGTCACGGAGGCCTCGAACGCGGACGGGGAATTTTTCGGCGAGGGGCGTCTCGGCGCGATCCTTGCGACGCTCCGCGGGCGGAGCGCCGAGGAAGTGCGCGACGCCATCGTCGAGGACGTCAAGCGATTCTCCGGCGCGAAGGGCGCCGGGGACGATCTCACGATACTCGTGCTGAGGCGGAAGAAGTGAGGGGAGTGGGGGCATGATGGGTGCGGGACGCGCGGGCCGGGCGCTCGCCATCGATCCGGGAGAGAGGCGCGTGGGGCTCGCCCTGAGCGACGAGCTCGGCGTCACGGCGCAGGGGCTCGACACCTTCGAGACGCGGGGCGGCGGGGATCTCCTCGCGCATCTCGGCGGGCTCATCGCCGAGCACGGCGTCGAGACGGTCGTCGTCGGCGAGCCGCGATCGCTCGCGGGAGGCGAGATCGAGGGGACCGGACGGGCCCGCGAGCTCGCCGAGGCGATCCGCGGGAGGTTCGGCGTGGAGGTCGTTCTCGCGGATGAGCGGATGACGAGCAAAGAGGCGGAGCGTATACTCGCCGCCGGCGACCGGCGCCACGGCAAGAAGGATATCGACAAGCTCGCCGCGGTGCTGCTCCTTCAGGGCTATCTCGACGGGAGATCGGGCGGATGAAGAGACTCTCCAGCATTCTCGCGCTCGCGGCGGCCGTGCTGCTCATAGCCGGCGTGTACGTCGGGTTTCTCTACTACGGCGAGGACGTCGGCACGCCGGGAGAGCGCGTCGAGATCAAGGTGCTCCCCGGGGCCTATCTCAGCGACGTTCAGCGGATGCTCGTCGAGACGGATCTCCTCGAGCACCCGCGGCTCTTCCGGTGGGTCGCCATCCTCACCGGCAAGGACAAGAAGGTGCAGGCGGGGAGGTACATGTTTCTCCGCGGCACGAGCATCGCGAAGATGCTCGACAAGCTGGCCCGCGCGGAGTTCGAGATCACGAGGCTCGTCGTGCCCGAGGGGTTCATGCTCCGCGAGATCGCCGGCGTCGTGCAGCGGGAGCTCGAGGTCGACTCGACCCAGTTTCACCGGCTCGCCCTCAATCCCGATTTCGCGCGCGAGCTCGGCATCAACGCCCCGACGCTCGAGGGGTATCTTTTTCCCGACACCTACAACCTGAGCTGGCCCATCACCTCCCGCGAGGTCCTGCGGCTCATGGTGCAGCGCTTCAAGGACATCTACGACGAGCACATCGCCCTCTACGCCAAGAGCACGGGGCTTTCGACGAACGAAATAGTGACGCTCGCCTCGATCGTGCAGTCGGAGGCGCAGCGCTCGTCCGAGATGCCGCGCATCGCGGCCGTCTACTACAACCGCATGCGCAAGGGAATCCGCCTCGAGGCGGATCCGACCGTGGCCTACGCCCTCGGCGGCGTCCGCCGCGGCCTGAAATACAGCGATCTCAAGGTGCAGTCGCCCTACAACACGTACCGCGCGAAGGGGCTCCCGCCGGGGCCGATCGCGAGCCCCGGGCGCTCGGCGCTCGAGGCGGCCGTGAGGCCGCTCGAGGGGTGCAAGGATCTCTACTTCGTGGCGGACCGGAACGGCTACCATCTTTTCTCCCAGACGCACGACGATCACGTGAAGGCCAAGCGGCTCGTGCGGGCCGCGAGGGATACGATCTCCCATGCAAAGCCAGAAGCGCCGAAAGAGCCCGTCGCCGACGCGGGCGCGACTCCGTAAGCTCGAGCGTCTCGAAAGAATAGTCGGGCGCCGCGGGAGCGCGCTCGTCGCCTTTTCGGGGGGCGCCGACTCGACGTTTCTCCTCTCGGTCGCGCGGGACGTTCTCGAGGATCGCGCGGTCGCCGCGACCGTCGCCTTTCCGGCGGTGCCGGCGTCCGAGGTGCGCGCCGCGCGGGCGCTGGCCCGGGCGCTCGGCGTGAAGCACGTCGTCCTGCGGGCGGATGAGATCCTCTCGATGAAGCCGTTCGCGGGAAACGCGCCCGACCGCTGCTACCACTGCAAGAAGGCTCTGCTCGCGAAGCTCGCCGCGCTCGCGGCCCGACGCGGCCTCGCGTGCGTGCTCGACGGCTCGAATGCGGATGACGCGATGGAGGCGCGGCCCGGGAGCCGCGCCGTGCGGGAGCTCGGTGTGGGGAGCCCGCTCGCGGAGGCGGGGCTCACGAAAGTCGACATACGGGCCCTCTCGCGCGAGCGGGGGCTCCCGACCTGGGACAAAGCGGCGACGCCCTGCCTCGCCACGCGGATACCCTACGGGGAAAAGGTCACGAAGGCGCGGCTCTCGCGGATAGAGCGGGGGGAGGCGGCGCTCGCGGCGGCTGGATTTAGGGGGGCGCCGGCTTCGCGACCACGGGGATGTGGCCCGGATCGAGGCCGCGCCGCGCGACGTCGCGCGTCTCCTCGACGGGCCGCTCCGCGCGAAGCTCGCGAGGAGGCTCAAGGCGCTCGGTTTTCGGTACGTCGCGGTCGATCTCGAAGGGTATCGCGCGGGGAGCATGGACGGGACGCTCCGCGGGCGGAAGAGAGCCTTCTTGACAAAGCGCGCGTAGCGGCTATCATTGCAGAGGAACCAAGGCCGCTACCCGGAAGAGAGGACTACACGATGCATGTTCTGCGCAGATACCGCAGGTGGATCCTGACGCTCGGCTTCGCGGCGATCGTCGCGGGCTACATCTTCCTCGCGCTCAACTCCATCTCGCTCGCCCCGCTGCTTCTCGTTCTCGGGTACTGCGTGCTCGTACCCCTCGCGCTCCTCTAGGTGGGCCTCGCGGGCGAATAGCTCAGTTGGTTAGAGCGCCTGCCTTACAAGCAGGAGGTCGCAGGTTCAAGTCCTGCTTCGCCCACC
>CAWFAD010000004.1:0-16019 GCA_963813815.1 uncultured bacterium
ATCCAAACCCACATATCGACGACGCCGAAAGGGCTTTCGGTGAAGGTGGCGAGATCGCAGTGCATCGGATCGGCGTAGAGGCCGATGTAGCATGGCGTCGCGGCGCGGCACGTTATCGCCGCCGCCACGACGAACGCAAAAACCGTCGCGCGCAGCGCGGACTTTCGGCGCACGGAAACCGCCTCCTCGCATGGCTCAATCGATTGATTTTTAATGGGAAAGCGATATCAATCGATCGATAAACGTCCCCCTCTGTATGGTTGAATTAAAAGTCCCGTCTTCATTCAATAGTATAGCACCAAAATCCCTTTTTGTCCTTCTCATTCATTGGGGTGCCGGACCGGGGGAGGCTTTTCACCCGTCGAGAAGCCCGCAGATGAGCTCGGCCGCACGGGCGGCGCCGTCGGCCGGTATGGCGGGGTACCGGACGGACTCGCCGATATGCTCGAGAGCGGCTCGCGCGAGATCCCGCGGCGTCGTCCGCGAGAGATCCATCCGGATGCCGGCGCCGTGCCTCGCGAGGCGTCCCGCGACGGTGTTCTGCTGCTCGGCGTGACCCTCGATGGGAAAATAGATGAACGGCCGGCGCAGCGCGGTGAGCTCGAGAGTCGTCGTGCCGCCGCCTTGAACGATAGCGAGATCCGCCGCGGCGAAATGCTCGTAGAGCGCCGGCACGTACCCGCGCTTTTCCACGCCCTCGGGCGCCGAGAGCTCATCGACGCCGATACGCGGTCCGCTGACGAGGATCATGCGGAGATCCGGGATCCCCCGCCGCAGAATCGGATAGGCCGCGCCGCACAGATCGAGGAGCTGCCGGCCGATGGCCGTTCCCCCGATCGAGCAGATGACGAGCGGCTCGCCGCCGTATCCGAGGCGGCGCCTCACCGCGTCGCGGTCGGCGTATCGGGCGGAATCGAAGGGAAACACATGGCCGACGAAGCGGTAGCGCTCGTTCGCCCACGTGCGCCGATTCGGCAGCAGGAAGCCGAAGGGCCTATCGGGAACGTCGTCGAGCTCCCCGATGAAAAGACCGAGATCGTACGACGGCTTCGAGGGCCGGGGGCCGCCGCACCATTTCCAGTTCCAGAGGTAGACGCCGAGCCGTTCGATCGGATTCCACGAAACGGGATCGAACCCGGCGAAGTCGTAGATCATGGCGAACGGGCAGGTCTTGAGACTGGGGTCGCGCCGAAAGGCGAGGCTCACCTCGTAGGTCTCGTCGCCGATGACGAGATCGAATCGTTCGCGCCTCGTGACGCGCGTCAGAATGTCGATGTTGCGGGACCACGATTTGCGGGCTTCGAAGGCGTACCGGATGAGATTGAGCTTTCCGCCGCGCGCCGTCCGCTCGGCGATCGCGCTCTCGTCGACGAACTCGCCCGCCTCGGGGAGCAGGCGCTCCCCCGCCTCTTCGATCGCCCGCGAGGCGGGTTGGGCCGCGAGCCAGAGAATCTCGATTCCCGGGCGACGAACGCGCATCGCCGCCGCGATCGCGAGATCCCGCGTCGCGTGGCCGAGCCCCACCGAGCCGCTTATGAAGAGCACTCTCTTCAGTCGACCTCGATGCGCACGAGATCCACGAGCTCCCCGAGGCGTGTGGCGATGTGCCCCTCGGTCACGGCGCGCAGCCGCTCGACCGAGAACGCCTCGCACGCGAAGCTCGCCGTGATCGTGCCGTAGAGCATGGCGCGGCGAAGGTGGCGCTCCTCAGTGGCGCCCTTGCCGGTGAGATATCCCATGAAGCCGCCGGCGAAGCTGTCGCCGGCCCCCGTCGGATCGAGGACTTCCTGCAGCGGATAGGCGGGCGCGAAGAAACGGAACTCGCGCGTGAAGAGAAACGCTCCGTGCTCGCCCTTTTTGATCACGACCGCCCGCGGGCCCATCGCGAGGATATCCTGAGCGGCGCGGACGACGTTCCTTTTTCCGGTGAGCTGCCTCGCCTCCCCGTCGTTCACGAAGAGCACGTCCACGCGCCGCAGCACCCGCGCGAGCGACTCGGGCTTTCGCTCGATCCAGAAGTTCATCGTGTCGCAGCCGACGAAGGGCCGCCCCTCGGCCTGATCGAGGACGGCGCTCTGAATGTCGGGATCGATGTTTCCGAGGAAGAGCCAGCGGCTCGAGCGGTAGGCGGGCGGGAGCTCGGGCCGGAACTCGGCGAAGCAGTTGAGATCGGTGCAGAGCGTCTCTCTCTCGTTCGGGTCTTCGCCGTACCGTCCCGACCAATAGAAGGTCTTGCCGCCTCTTTCGACGATGAGCCCCTCGAGATCCACCTCGCGCTCGAGGAAAATCGACCGGTGCTCGGCTCGGAAGTCCTCGCCCACCACCGCGACGAGGCGCACCGGCGTGAAGTTGCTCGCGGCGAGCGAAAAATAGGTCGCCGAGCCCCCGATCGCGCGCTCCACGCGCCCCCACGGGGTCTCGATCGAGTCGAACGCCACGGTTCCGACGACGACGATGCTCATGCTACATCTTCTCCGGCGCCGAAACGCCGAGGACGCCGAGCGTTTCGGCGAGCACGATACGCGTCGCCTCGGCCAGCAGGAGCCGCGCCTCGCTCAGCCGGCGATCCTTCGAAACGATCCGGCAGATGTGATAGAACTTGTGAAACGACGCCGCGAGCTGCTGCGCGTAGGTCGTGAGTATCTGCGGCTCGCGGGTGCGAGAGGCGGCGCGTATGAGCTCGGGGAAAATCACGAGCCGACGCATGAGATCGAGCTCCTCGCCCTCGCGCAGGAGCTCCACGCAGGACGCGTCCTCCGGAAATTCCACTCCCTCGGTGCGCGCGAACGCCACGACGCTCGATATCCGTGCGTGGGCGTACTGAACGTAGTACACGGGGTTCTCGTCCGACTCCTTGCGCGCGAGCGTGAGGTTGAAGTCGAGATGAGCGGAGGTCTTTCTCATGAGGAAAAAGAATTTCGCCGCGTCCACGCCGACGTCCTCCACGAGATCGCCGAGCGTGACGAACTCTCCCCCGCGCTTCGACATGCTCACGACCTTGCCGTCCTCGACGAGACGCACCCACTGGACGATGATCACCTCGAGCCAGCGCTCGGCCGCCCCGAGGACGCGCGAGGCCGAGACGAGGCGCTGGATGTGCCCGTGGTGGTCGGGGCCCCAGAGATCGACGACCTGCTCGAAGCCGCGGGCGTGCTTGTTGCGGTGGTAGGCGGCGTCCGCCAGAAAGTAGGTCGGCGAGCCGTCGCTCCGAACGAGCACGCGGTCCTTCTCGTCGCCGAGATCGGTCGAGCGGAACCACTGCGCCCCCTCCTCCTCGTAGACTACCCCCGCGGCGCGCAGCTCGTCGAGCGTTTTCCAGATCTCGCCGTCCCCCGCGTAGAGCTCGGACTCGTGGAAAAACCGGTCGAACCTCACTCCGAAGCGATCGAGGTCGACCCTGATCCTCGCGAGTATCTTGTCGAGCGCGAACCTCCCGAACGCGGGAACCGCCTCCCCCGCCGGCAGGGCGAGCCACCGCCGTCCCTCGGCCTCCGGGATCTCCCCCGCGATGTCGACGAGGTACTCTCCGGGATACCCGTCCTCCGGAAACGCGGCGTCCTCCCCGAGCCTCTGCCTGAACCGCGCGAGAAGCGAGGCGCCGAGCTTCGCCACCTGGCTTCCGGCGTCGTTCACGTAGTACTCGGCCTCGGCGTCGAAGCCGGCCTTACGGAAGATATTGACGAGCGCCGACCCGACCGCCGCCGCGCGCGCCGAAACGATGACGAGCGGCCCCGTGGGATTCGCCGAGACGAACTCGACCTGGAGCTTTTTCCCGGCGCCGAGATCGCCGTCTCCGTACGATTTCCCGAGCCGGACGATCTCGCGCACTTCCTCCGTGAGGTACCGGTGGGCGAAAGCGAAGTTGATGAAGCCCGGCCCCGCGATCTCGACCCGCTCGATGAAATCGCGATCGAGCGAGCCGGCCTTCTCGACCTCGGAAACGATCTGCGCCGCGAGCTCACGCGGGTTTCGCTTCGCGGCTTTCGCCGCTACGAGCGCGACGTTGCACGAAAGGTCCCCGTGCGCGGGATCGTCGGGGCGCTCGATCATGATCGCTCCGCGCTCGACGGCCACTCCCGACGCCGCGGCCGCCGCGGCGAGGGCCTCGCGGACGCGCTCGCTCGCCGCGGAGCTCGCGCCTTTCGCCCGGCGAGTCTCAAACCCCATCCGGGAACTCCTCTCGCGGCGCGTCTCCCCAGAGCTTTTCGAGCGAGTAGTACTCGCGCGCCTCGGGCCGGAACACGTGCACGACGACTCCGAAGCAGTCGATGAGTATCCAGCGGGCCGATTCGAGCCCTTCGACGTGCGAGACGTACCTGCCGTCATGGAGCCCCTCCATCACGGCGTCCGAGATGACCCTCGCCTGCACGTCGCTTCCCGCCGAGCAGATGACGAAGTAGTCGGCCATCGTGGTGATTCTCTTGAGATCGAGGAGGACGATATCGTCCGCCTTCTTTGCGTAGGCGATCTTGATGATCTTCTTCGCGAGCGTCTTCGGTGCGATGGTGGTACTCAGCTCCAAACCCCCTTTATCTCGGCGCCGCATTTCGGACAGCGTCCGTCCCTGCCGGCGGCACGCGTCGCGTATCCCGTCCGCCGCACGACCGTCTCCCCGCATTTCGCGCAGCGCGTGTCCTCGGTGCCATCGATGAAGATATTCCCCACGTAGACGTAATGCAACCGTTTCGAGGCGATATCGTACGCGCGGCGCAGCCGCTCCGGGGGCGTCGGCTCCCGGTCCTCCATCCGGTACTGCGGAAAAAAGCGCGAGAAATGGAGCGGGATATCGGGCGACACCCCGGCGAGCCAGCCGGCGAGCGCCTCGAAATCGGCGTCCGCGTCGTTCATCCCCGTGACGACGAGGTTCGTCACCTCGACGTGCATCGCGCCGGCGGCGATCTCGATGAACCGCTTCACCGGCTCGACCCTCCCGCCGCAGACCTCCCGGTAGAAGTCGTCGCTCATGCTCTTGAGATCGACGTTCATCGCGTCGATGAGGGGCGCGATCTCCCGCGCGGGCCCTTCGTTCAGAAATCCGTTCGTCACGAGCACGGTCTTGAGCCCCTTCGCGCGGAGCATCGGCGCGACGTCGCGGAGATATTCGAACCACAGCAAGGGCTCCGTGTACGTGAAGGCGACCCCGATCGAGCCCTCTCGCCCGGCGAGATCCACGAGCTCTTCGGGCGGGAGGTAGCGCGTCGGCGCCCGCTCCTTCGATATGTGCCAGTTCTGGCAGTTCCGGCAGCTCAGGGTGCAGCCGTTCGGTCCGATCGACAGGATGCGGCTTCCCGGCATGAAGTGGTAGAGCGGCTTCTTCTCGATCGGATCGATCGCGACCGTCACGGTGCGCCCGTAGGATTCGGCCCGAAGGACGCCGCCCCTGTTCTCGCGCACCCCGCAGAGCCCCGCCGCCCCGTCCGCGATCGCGCAGCGATGCGGGCAGAGCTCGCAGCGCACCCGGCCGTGTTCGATTTTCGTGTAATGGAGAGCTTCGTGAACGCCGCTCATGTCACTTGTAGAACGCGTACGCCCGCTCGACGACGTAGTCGGAAGCGACGAAGAGGGCGTCGCGCTCGGCCGAGGAGGTGATCTCCTGAAGGTGTCCCTTCGCCCGCTCGACGAAATGCTTCGCCCGCTGCATCGAGTAATCCACGCCTCCGTAGTTCCGCACGAACCGCACGACCTCTTCCCAATGGCGCTCCTTGTCGAATGACTCGCCGAAGAGCTCCGACACGCGCTTGCGCGCCGGCTCGGGGGCGTTCCGGAACGCCGTGATGAAGGGGAGGGTCACCCGGCCGTCGGTGAAATCCGACGCCGTGGGCTTTCCGATCATCGTGTCGCTCGCGATGTAGTCGAAGAGGTCGTCGACGATCTGAAAGGCGAACCCGACGTTCTTCCCGAAGCTCGAGTACGAGGCGCGCCGCCCGTTGCGCTCGCCCCCGAGGAGCGCCCCGCTCTCGCACGAGGCCGAAAAGAGCGATGCCGTCTTGCGGTAGATCATATCCATATAGCGGTCCTCGTCGAGATCGAGGCTGCGGCGGAGCTGGAGCTGCATGAGCTCCCCGACCGACATGTCGTGCGTGACCCGGGCGAGGATATCCATGACGTCGAACATCTTCGCTTCGGCGAGGCGCGTGAAGGCCATCGAGTAGAGAAAATCTCCGATGAGCGTCGCCGCGTCGCTTCCCCACTGCGCGTACACCGTGGGACGGCCGCGCCTCACCCGATGGTCGTCGATGATGTCGTCGTGGATGAGGGTCGCCGTGTGCACGAGCTCCACGGCGAGCCCCGCCGTGACGACGTCCCTCGCCGGCTCCCCGGCGCTCCGCGCGGCGAGGAAGAGGACCGTCGGCCGTATGCGCTTCCCCGGCTTTTCGTTGAGGTAGGTGCAGATACGGTCGGCGAGCGGAACGTCCGAGTGGAGAATCGCCTGGAGGCGGCACTCGAGAGCTCCGAGCTCCTCCTGCACGAGGGATTGTATGTGGCCGAGCTTGCTGAGATCCGTCTCGTTCATCGCGGTCCTCGCAAAATGCCGTTGCTGCGCGCCTTCCGGGCGCGCCCCAGCCCTTACAGTAACACCCGGGAGGCGCTCTGTCAATGAGCGCCGCGCCGCGATTCGACGACGAGGGCGATGAGCGCGCTCGCGATATAGAGCCCGCAGAGCGGGAGCGCCATGAAAATCTGCGACAGCGGGTCGGGGGGCGTGAAGACGGCGGCCACGATGAATATGATGACGATCACGTACCGCCACTGCCGGAGCAGCGTCCGCGCCGGAACGATTCCCGCCCACGACAGCGCCATGATGACGATGGGCATCTGGAACACCACGCCGAAGGCGAGGCAGAGCTTCCAGACGAACGCGAAGTAGCGCTCGATCGAGAGAAGCGGCAGGAGACGGTCCGTTCCGAACTCCACGAAGAAACCGATCACGACCGGTATCATGACGAAGTAGGCGAAGGCGAGCCCCCCGTAGAAGAGCGACACGGAGGAGAAAACGACGGGGAACGCCATGCGTTTCTCGCGCGAGAAAAGCGCCGGCGACACGAACCCCCACACCCTCAGGAAGATGTACGGAAACGAGGCGAGGAATCCGAGGATGAAGGAGAGCTTCATCCGGATCATGAAGGCCTCGGCGGGGGACATGAAGTAGAAGTTCTCGACGGGGACGTCCCGGATCAGAAAATCGAGCACCCGCCCCGAGACGAACCAGAACGCGACGGACGCGGCGAGCCACGCGAGGGCCGACGCAAAGAGCATCGAGCGCAGGTCCTCGAGGTGATCGAGGAAGCGCATCTCCCGGAGCGGCTCCGCGCGCATCTCGCCTTCGGGTGTCGTCCGTTCCTCGGCCACGCGTCCTAGTTCTGCAGCTTTCCTTCGTAGGTCATGACGACCGTCGTCTGCTGCTTCGTTTCCTTGTTCGTAAGCGGATCGCGCGAGATCACGTCGCCCTTGATCTCGACCACGCGCTTGATCTCCACGATGTGGCCGCTGCCGATCGCGACCGAGGCCTTGAGGTCGGTTTTCTCGTACCCGACGAGCCGGCCGGCCTCGGTTTCGGCGTTGAGCTTGACCGTGATCTTGGCCTCGATGACCGCCACGTCGACCCCGCCCTTCTTTTCGAGCTTCTTGAGCGTGTAGAGGGCCTTTCCGGAGCGCTCGGGCTCCTCCCCCTCCTTCGCGGCCGAGAGAATCTCCCGCGTCCATTTATCGCCGACGGCGAATGCCGTATCGGGGAGCCGTATGAACCACGGTTCGACGGTTTCGAGCAGCTCGCTGGAGCCGCCGATGCCCGGTATGTTCCCGAGCGCCCGAACGTCGACGACCTTTCCCTTGCGGGAAACGACCGCCCGAATCGTCTTGCCCTCGAGATTCACCGGCGGCTCCCACGCCATGAGCTGGTTGTTGCTCACGAGACTCGAGGAGATATTCTTGAAATGTATGTCGATCTTCGTGTCGCCGCCCTCCGTTCTACCGCTGTTCCTGAGATCGACATCGGACGTCTGCGTGAGCGTCGCGCTGACTCCGTAGTAGTCCTGTTCGGTATAGCTGGAAATCTTGTAATGGAACACCGCGCTGTCGGCGGGAGCGAAGCAGAGCTGGCAGGTTTTCTTGTCCTGCGCGGCCGCCGCGAGGGACATGGCGGCGGCGACGAACGCTACGATGGCGCACGCCGCGAGGCCGCGCGCCGTGCCGTGCCGCAGGGAAGGCACCATCTCGATACCTCCTTTACTTCCGTTCGAGCAGGCTCCGCAGCTCATCCATGAACTGCGTAACGTCCTTGAATTCCCGGTAGACCGAGGCGAAACGTACGTAGGCGACCTGATCGAGACCCGCCAGCAGCCGCATCACCTCGTTGCCGATCTCGGATGTCGGGATCTCGTCGCGGGCCCGGCCCCCGATCGACGCCTCGAGATCCGAGACGAGCTTGTCGAGCGCCTCGCGAGAGACGGGACGTTTTTCGCAGGCGCGAAGGAGCCCGGCCAGTATCTTTTCCCGGCTGTACGGCTCGCGACGCCCGTCCTTCTTGACGACCATCACGGGCGTATGTTCGATGTATTCGTACGTGGTGAATCTCTGGCCGCATTCGAGGCATTCGCGACGGCGGCGCACGGCGGAATTTTCCTTCGTCGCGCGGCTGTCGACGACCCGGTCTTCCTCGTGTCCGCAGGATGGGCAGCGCACCGCGATTCCTCCTCTCCGCGGCTACGGCCGCGGATCGAGAACCTGGTACACCGTTTCGACTCCGGCCTCCGCGACGAGCGCCTCGCCGAGCGAGTCGGGATAGCGCCCGCCGAGAACGAGACGCCGGATGCCGGCGTTGACGATCATCTTCGAGCAGGTCGAGCAGGGAGCCGTCGTGCAGTACATCGTGGCGCCCTCCATGCTCCCGCCGCTCGAGGCGGCTTGGATGATGGCGTTCTGCTCGGCGTGGGCGCCGCGGCAGAGCTCCTGGCGCTCCCCCGAAGGAATCCCCATCTGCTCGCGCAGACAGCCGACCTCGAGACAATGCCGGAGCCCCCTCGGGGCGCCGTTATAGCCGGTCGACACGATCCGCTTGTCCTTGACGATGATGGCGCCGACCCGCCGGCGCATGCACGTCGACCGCTCCGCGACGAGATGCGCGATCTTCATGAAGTATTCGTCCCAGGTCGGTCTCTTCATCGGTGCGTCCCCCGGAAAGGTTCCGGGGGCATTGTACTACGAGAGGTCAATCCTTGTAGAGGGGAAAACGTTTCGCGAGCGCCCCCGCCGCCTCGCGAACCTCGGCGATCGTTTTTTCGTTCGTGAGGTCGCCGAGAACCCGCGCCATGAGCCGGCCGAGCTCTTCCATCTCGGCCTCCTTCATCCCGCGAGTCGTGAGCGCCGGCGTGCCGACGCGTATGCCGGAAGTGACGAACGGGCTCTTTTGGTCGAAGGGCACCGTGTTCTTGTTGACCGTCATGCCGGCCCGCTCGAGCGCCTTTTCGGCGTCCTTGCCCGTGAGGCCGCGGCTCGAGAGATCGACGAGGAAGAGGTGGTTGTCGGTGCCGCCGCTCACGATGTCGAACCCTTCCGCCATGACCGTCGCGCAGAGCTTCTTCGCGTTGGCAACGACCTGCCGCTGGTAGACCCGGAACTCCTCGCCGAGGGCCTCCTTGAAGCAGACGGCCTTCGCCGCGATGACGTGCATGAAGGGGCCGCCCTGATTCCCGGGGAAATTGAGCTTGTCGACCTCTTTCGCGTACTTCTCGGGGCAGAGAATGAGGCCGCCGCGCGGGCCGCGGAGCGTCTTGTGCGTCGTCGAGGTGACGACGTCCGCGTACGGGACGGGATCGGGGTGAATCTTCGCCGCGACGAGCCCGGCGATGTGCGCCATGTCGACGAGGAGCAGGGCGCCCGTCTTGTCGCAAATCTCGCGGAGCCGCTTGAAATCCCACACGCGCGGGTAGGCGCTCGCGCCCGTCACGATCATCTTCGGCCGCTCGGCGAGCGCCGTCCGCTCGATCGTGTCGTAGTTCAGCATTTTCGTCGCCGGGTCGACCTCGTAGGGAACGACCTTGAAGAACATGCCGGAGAAGTTTATGGGATGGCCGTGCGAGAGGTGGCCGCCGTGCGAGAGGCTGAGCCCCATGATCGTGTCGCCCGGCTTGAGAAAAGCGAGGTAGGCCGTGATGTTGGCCTGCGTCCCCGAATGCGGCTGGACGTTCGCGTGCTCGGCGCCGAAGAGCTCCTTCACCCGGTCCCGGGCGAGATTCTCGGCGCGGTCGACGAACTCGCACCCGCCGTAGTAGCGCTTGCCCGGATACCCCTCGGCGTATTTGTTCTGCATCGGGTTGCTGAGGGCGGCGAGCACCGCGCGGCTCGCGAAGTTCTCGCTCGCGATGAGCTCGAGCTGCCCCTGCTGGCGGGCGAGCTCCATGCGCATCGCGTCCATGATCTCGGGATCGGTTTCTTCGAGGTACGTGAAGAGGTTTTCCTTGAACATGACCGTTCGTCTCCTTGGCCTTCAGCGGCCCGGCCGCCTCGTCGTGCGCGTCTCGTACGCCGTTATCCCGTCCACCCTCCGCTGGTGCCGTCCGCCCTCGAAGAGGGTATCGAGCCACGTCTTCACGAGCTCGTCCGTGCACGGATCGCCCGCGGAGCGCTCGGAGAGCGCGAGCACGTTCGAATCGTTGTGCCTCCGCGTCATACGCGCGTCCTCGACCGTTCGGCAGAGGGCCGCCCGCACGCCGCGCACCTTGTTGGCCGCGATCGACATGCCGATGCCGGTTCCGCAGACGAGGATGCCCCGGTCGGCGGCTCCCGCCGCGACCGCCTCGCCGACGGCAAAGGCGAAATCGGGATAATCGCAGGGATCGTCGCACGAACAGCCGAGATCGAGTATCTCGTGCCCGGCCTCGCCGAGCGATTTCGCGAGACGCGACTTGAGCGCGAACCCCCTGTGGTCGGATCCGAGGGCGATCTTCATCCGGACCTCCCCGCGGCGCGCTACTTCTTGTACACGGACGTCATCCAGCCGTGCTTGTCCGCGATCTCCATGTCGAGATACTTGAAGAAGAGCTCCTGGAGCTTCCGCGTGATCGGGCCGGCCTTGCCGGAACCGACCTTGATCTTGTCGACGCTGCGGATCGGCGTGATCTCGGCGGCCGTGCCGGTGAAGAAGAGCTCGTCGGCGACGTAGAGCATTTCGCGCGGGATGAGCTGCTCCACGACCTCGATCCCGAACTCCTTCGCCAGCACGAGAACGGTGTCGCGGGTGATCCCCGGGAGCACGCTCGCGCCGAGCGGGGGCGTGAGGAGCTTGCCGTTCAGGACGAAGAACAGGTTCTCGCCGCTCCCCTCGCTCACGTAGCCGTTCGTGTCGAGGGCGATGCCCTCCTCGTAGCCGTTGATGCGGGCTTCCATCTTGATGAGCTGGCTGTTCATGTAGTTCGCGGAGGTCTTGGCGAGCGCCGGGAGCGTGTTCGGAGCGATGCGGTTCCAGCTCGACACGCACACGTCCACGCCCTGCTCGAGCGCCTCGGGGCCGAGGTATTTGCCCCATTCCCAGACGACGATGAACGCGTTGATCGGGTTGTTGAGCGGATAAACGCCGAGCTCGTTGTAGCCGCGATAGACGACCGGGCGGATGTAGCACGCCTTCATCTCGTTGACCCTCACGGTCTCGACGCAGGCGGCGATGAACTTCTCGATCGTGATGTCCGCCGGTTCCATGCGGTACATCTTGGCCGAGTTGTAGAGGCGCTTGATGTGCGGTTCGAGGCGGAAGATGTGCGATCCCTTTTTCGTGTCGTAGCAGCGGATGCCCTCGAACACGCCCGTGCCGTAGTGGATGACGTGGGAGCAGACGTGGATCTTCGCGTCGTCCCAGTTGACGAAGGCGCCGTCCATCCAGATTTTCTTCGTCGGCTTCAAAGCCATTGGCGTCTCCTTTGAATTTGAGGCCGGTCGAGACTCGCTTGCCGCTCGCGGGAACGGCCAATTAATAGCGCTGTCGGTGAGTTCCAGCAATGAGATTATACCCACCGCTCCCAGCCTCGGCAACCCCGAAATTGCATTTTCCCCGGAAAATTGCAGAATGTCTGAAAATGCGGCCGCGACCGCCGGCACACGATCCCCTATTTCGCAACGTCTCTATTCTTCACGAGATAGTCGACGAGAAGGATCGCGAGCCGGTCGATTTCATCCCTCGTGGCGCGGTAGGTTTCCTCGTCCCCGCCGATCGGATCGGCGATATCCGGCGAATCCCTGCGCGAGTCGATTTCGCCGAAAAGGATCACCTTCCCTCTCGCCTGCGGGACGAGGTCGTAGATCTCGTCTCGGTGCGAGCCCGCCATCGCGACGATGAGGTCCGCCTCCCCGATCATCTGCCGCGTGAGATACCGCGTGCGATGATCGTGGAGATTGATCTTGATCTCGGCGAGCACCTTGATCGCGTTCGAGGCGGCTTTCATGCCGTCGGGGGCGGCGGTGCCCGCGGAGGACACATCGATCCGGTCCCGCCACGACTCGGGCATCCTCGCGGCGAAGAGCGCCTCCGCCATCGGGCTTCGGCAGCTGTTTCCCGTGCAGACAAAGAGAAGCTTCATGGGTTCGTTTCCTCTCGAGGATGACACCTTACCGGGAGTCTTTCCCGTTTGTCAAGCGGCCGGTCCTGTGCTAGCGTCCCAAGGGAAAGCGATAATAGACGACATCGACTCGAAAGGAGCGCACCGATGGCCGGCATCAAGTTCGGACACTATCGCGACGTCGAGGCCGCGAAGGTGACGGTCGAGGGGGCGCGGGACGTCACGATCCGGTGGCTCGTCTCGGACCGCGACGGCGCCCCGCATTTTCAGATGCGCCTCTTCGAGGTCGCCCCGGGCGGCGGCACGCCGCTCCACGCGCACGACTGGGAGCACGAGATATTCATCGTGAAAGGGACGGGGAAGATCGTGCTCGAGCGAGGCGAGAAACCGTTCGCCGAAGGGCATTTCATCTTCGTGCCGGCGGGGACGATTCATTCCTTCGAGAACGCGGGCGACGGACCGATGCAGTTCCTCTGCATGGTGCCGTCGGGAACGAAATAGCCCGCGCCGCGCGGGGTCCCGCCGCGCCCGGAAGGATGCATTTGACAACGTCTTCCGCGAACGCTAATTTGATATTGTCGGCTTGAGGCCTCGCCCGAAGGCACGGAAAAGAACGGAGAGCGTATGAAACGAGCCATCGCGACCGCAGTCCTTCTCGCCGCGTTTGCCGCTTCGACGGCTCAGGCGGAACCGCCCATCTTCAAGGACAAGAAATACTTCGGCACTATATCGTACAACGGTCTCTCGATCGGCGTCGGATTCCTCGACGGGGCGGATTTCGACTATCTCTTCGAGCACCTCGACAACTGGGCGAACGAGCGGAACGGTTACGACAACTGGGAGCTCCTGTCCATCTCTCCGTACGGACACATCCGCTACGAACGGCAGCTCACGCCGAACCACTATTTCAAATCGGTCGCCTCGCTCTCCCACATTTCGTCGTCGAGCATCGGCGATTACTTCGCGGCCTTCCCCGATACGACGCTCTACCTCACCTTCGAGCGCGATTTCTCGGTGTATCTCCTGTCGCTCGACGTCGGGTTCTCCTACGCGTTCGTGAGCCCCGAGCCACAGCGATTTTCTCCGTACGTCGGAGGGGGGTTCTCGGCCGTCGTGCCGTTCGTGAGCCTCGAAACGCAGTGCTACGACAACGGCGAGCCGTTCGACAATCCCGACGAGAGCATCGAAGAGACGAGCCTCCAAGCGGGGCTCCACTTCGAGTTCGGCATGAACTATTACCTCACGAACCGGTACGCCCTCGGGATCGAGGGGAAATATCAGATGTCGCAGAGCAAGTTCGACATCCACGGCGGCAACTTCGACCTCTCGTACGCGGGATTCGTGCTCACGCTGAACCTGACTTATTTTCTATGACGGATCGCGGCCGTTACGACGTCGCCGTCATCGGCGCCGGGCCCGGCGGCTCGCGCGCGGCGGAGCGGCTCGCCCGCGCCGGCCGTAGGGTGCTGCTCCTCGAAAAGCGGGAACGCGTCGGATACCCCGTGCGGTGCGCCGAAGCGGTCGGACCGCGCGAGGACGTCGAACGCTACCTCTCCCTCGACAGCTCGCTCATCTCGTCGCCGGTCGACGGCGTCGCGGTCATCGTCCCCGGCGGCGCGCGCTTCGAACGCGAGATGCCGGGAGCGGGATTCGTGGTGAATCGCGAGGCGTTCGACCAGCGGCTCGCGGCGGCGGCCACGGCGGCGGGCGCGGAGCTTCGCACGGGACATCAGGCGATGGGCCTCCTCTTCGAGGACGGCCGCATCTGCGGCGTCCGCGTGAAGGATCTTCGCGCCGGGGCCGAGTACGACGTTCGCTCGTCGATCGTCGTGGGCGCCGACGGCGTCGAATCGCTCTCGCCGCGCTGGGCGGGGCTCAAACGGCACTACCGCCCGGACGAGATCTTCTCCTGCGCCCAGGAGCTCGTGGAGGGGATCGACATGCCCCGGCCCTTCATCGAGTTTCACCTCGGGCGAACCATCGCGCCGGGCGGCTACGCGTGGGTCTTTCCGAAGGGGCCGGGCCGGGCGAACGCCGGCGTCGGCGTGAATCCCCTCCAGGCGGACGGAAAGACGGCCCTGCAGTACCTCGACGCCTTTCTCTCGCGGCGCTGCCCGGGCGCCGCGAGAACCCGGCTCGTCGTCGGCGGGTGCGTCGTCGCGCGGGGGATGGCGCGGCTCGCCGCGGACGGCTACGTCGTGGTCGGCGAGGCGGCGAATCAGAACAACCCCTTCTCGGGAGGCGGCATCATCAACGCCCTCGAGGGGGCCGACATGGCGGCCGAGGCGGTGGAGCGGGCGCTCGGGCGCGGACGATTCTCGGCGCGCGATCTTTCCTCGTACGCGAGGGCGTGGAAACGCTCGACGGGCCGGGCGAACGAGGCGTTCTACCACGCCGGCCGCATCTTCTACTCCCTTCCCGACGAGGAGATCTCCCGCGTCGTCCGCGAGCTCTCCGGCGCGAGAGGAATCATCGGCGAAAAGGGGATCGATCCCCGGAGAATGATTCAGGCTCTCGTTGTGTCGCGCCCCCGGCTTCTGGTACAATGGCTCGGGTCTTGGCTCGGCGCGAAGAGACGCCGGTAACTATTTTTCGATCGATGAAATCTCAGCATGGCCGCATTGCGGTCGATAAGAGCAACTGTATCGTCTGCGGAGCATGCGCTGCCGCCTGCCCGACTGAAGCGCTCGTCGTCGAAGGGATGACGCTCGTCGTCCTGGAAGAGCGATGCCGCCCCTGCGGGCAGGCGGCGCTCGTTTGTCCGACCGGGGCCCTGCGGTGCCCCGGAGGGCGCGAGCCGGGGTGGCGCGGAGAGCGGACGGGGAAGGAGCGCCGGTAACGGCATGGCGGGAACGGACTCCATTCGCATCGCCTGCAGGGTCGTCGGCGCAATCGACACGAACTGCTGGATACTCTCGTGCGCGGCGACGCGGAAGGCGATCGTCGTCGACCCGGGAGGCGATCCCGACGTCATCGAGGCCTTCATCGAGGAGACCCGCCTCGAGCCCGTCGCGATCGTGAGCACGCACGGACACAGCGACCACATCGCCTCAGTCGCGCCGCTCGTCGAGCGCTACGGCGTACCGTTCGCCGTTCACGGCGACGACCTCGGCATCATCAAGCTCTCGGTGCGCGACGCGCCCCTCTGGGGCCTCGGACGCATCGAGGAGCCGAGGGTGGACCGGGTGCTCGCGGCCGGGGACGAGATCGTCTTCGGCGAGGCGCGCGGCAAGGTCCTCCATACGCCCGGCCACACGCCGGGGGGCATCTCGATCGCGTTCGACGGGTTCGTCGTCGTCGGCGATACGCTCTTCAACCGATCGATCGGGCGGACCGATTTCGAGGGCGGGGATATCGACGCGCTTCTCGTCTCGATACGGCGGGAGCTCATGACGCTTCCCGACGACACGATCGTCCTCTGCGGGCACGGCCCCCGCACGACGATCGGCGAGGAGCGGCGGGAGAATCCGT
>CAWFAD010000005.1:0-113931 GCA_963813815.1 uncultured bacterium
TCTGTTAAAACCTCTCTCCTCCCCTAGTGAACGGGCTGAAGCTCGCGCAGCAGATTCACCGCGAGCTCGTTCTCGGGATCGAGCTCGAGAACCATCTCGAGATTCCGCATCGCTTCGTCGCGCGAGCCCTTTTCGTACAGGGCGAGCGCGAGATTGAGACGGGCCTTGAGATAGTCGGGATTGATCTTCAGCGCGAGCCCGAACTCGATGATCGCGTCATCCGTCATTCCCTGATTCGCGTACGCGATGCCGAGGAGATTGTGTATATCGGGATAATGCGGGTTCACTGCGATCGATTTCCTGAGTTCGCCGACGGCCGCGGCATAGTCGCCGTTCTGGATCGACTCGAGCGCGAGCTGCTTGCTGATCTGCGCGGAGCTCGGGCGCTCTTCGAGCAAACGCCGGAAGTGAACCGTCCGCTCTTCCGGCGAGGAGTCCGCGCGATGGAGACGGATGAGCTCGGTCACCTGTTCGGCCAAGAATCCGGGCACGCAGGCGAGGCTCCTCTCGAGCTCCGCGATCGCGCGCGAATCGTTCCCTTCCTCGCTGTAGCTGCGGGCGAGCATGATGCGCGCCTTGAGGTAGCCGGGGTTGATGTCGAGCGCCCGGTTGAAGCAATCGCGCGCGTCCTCGATGCGTTCGAGGGCGGTGTATTCGACGCCGAGACTCGAGTGAACGTCGGCGTACCGCGGTTGGACCGAGACGGCCTTCTCGAGCGTGCGGGCCGCGTCCGTATGTTTGCCGTCGCTCGAAAGGCGCTTCGCGTGCTCGAGATATGACTCGACCATGTACATGCGTACCATTTCCTGGTCCTGGCTCTTGCCCTCCCCGCAGGCGCTCGCGAAATAGGCCTCGAATTCCTTGCAGGCCTTGCGGTAATCGCCGCTGTTGAAGCTGGTGAGAGCCTTCTTGAGCGCGTTGCGCGGAACGAATCGGAAAAAGCGTTCGACAAACATCGCTGCTCCCTATGTGTTGTGCTCGGTTTTCGGTGTCGCAAGCCGAAACGTCATTTCGGCCACAATATCAGGAGCAAGGAGCGCGCCAAGCGGCAAGGATTCATCGCGTTCCATCGGGGCCGGAGGCGGCGGCGACCGGGGAAAGCAGCTTGCTCGCGCGCCGCACGGTGAGATACTCCCTCGAGGAATACGTCGGTTTCGCGATTATGACGAGGCTCAGCTTGCATTTTGCAAGCTCCTCCGCGTCCGGGCACGGAACCTCGATCCTGCGCTTGATGACCCCCGGCGGCAGGATGTAGTCGGGAAGGAGGGTGAATCGATCCTTTCCGCTCTCGTCGCGCAGGACGAGCGAAATGTCGGCGTATTCGGTCAGCAGGAAGGATACTTCGACGGCGCAGCGCTTCGCGCCCGTGAAGAACGTCAGACGGTCCGCGCTGAAGCGCAACACGTCGGTCCCGACCCAGAAGTACCGCGCGCCCGCGCGCTCGGACACGAAGATCTGCCCGAACCGGCGGCAGCAGGTTATGCCCCGCGGCTCGTCGAGCTTCGCCTCCCCCTTCCCGCCTCCGTAGGCCACGATATAGGAAAGGTACCGGCTGAACTTGTGGATCCTCCCCTGCTCCGGGTCGGTCACGTACATGCCCCCGTAGTAGTCGATCGCCACGTGGCCGAACGACCCGCGGCCCTCGAGCGTCGAGCGCCGCACGAGTCCGACCGTCTTGCCGTCCGGCGTGAGCTTCCAGAGCCGCTGTCCGAGACTGTCCGTGACCGCGATGAAATAATCGTTATAGTAGAACCACTCGTCGCCGGCGCTCACCACGGCGAGCGAGAGCGGCCCCGAGAGCTTCGCCCCTTCCATTCGGCGCCGAACGATTTGACGAAGGCTCCGTCGGGACGGAAGACCGCGATGCGGTCGTTCCCCGTATCCGCCACGAAGATCACACCGCCGCCGATCGCCACCCCGAACGGTCCCCGCAGCGGCCTTTCGGCCGGGCCGCGGATCTCCTTGACCCAGACGAGCTCGTCGTCCATGCCGTATCGGAGATGCGCGATGCGGTCGTTCCCCGTATCGGCCACATAGAGGTTTCCCGCCGCGTCGCCGGATAAGGCGAGCGGCCGCCGGAACCGCATATCCCCCGCGCCTTCCCCGCCGACGATGCCGATCGACGTGAGGCTCTTGTTGTAAATGATATCGTGGTTGCCGCTGTTGACGCCGTACACGGTGAGCTCGTCGTCGTCCCTCGGAACGTCGGGCTTATCCTCGCTCGCGAGCTTGACGCAGAAGAGCCCCTGCGGATCATTGAATTTCTCCCGGTATCCGGAATAGACGTCGAGATGAAACTGCGTCACCTTGTGGAGCCCGAGGCAATGAGTCCAGGGAGGCGCGACGAGGGTCGTGCCGGACTCTTCCGCCGGGCTTCCGAAGGGGAACGCGGCCATGATGATCGCAAGCACCACCGGTGAGATATACGACTTCATCTCGCCGTCACCTGTTCCGTCGCGCCGATCGCGCGATACCTGCACATCGATTCGAGCACCTTGCCCACGTACGAGCGCGTCTCCCGGGGACCGATGAGCGCCATCGCAACCATCGGATCGCCGGAAGGATCGAACTGTTTCCTCCAGCGCGACATCCGGCCCTCTCCGCCGTTATACGCCGCGAGAGCGCCGACGAGGGATCCGTCGAAGCGTCCGAGGAGGTAGGCGAGGTACCACGCTCCGACCGCGACGTTGCAGGTCGGGTCGCGGAGATCGTTGCAGTGTTTCCCCTGCCATCCCTGTCTGCGGGCCATCCACCGCGCCGTCGAGGGCATGAGCTGCATGAGGCCGATCGCCCCCACGCGCGATACCGCGCCGGGATCAAAGGCACTTTCTTCGCGCATCACCGCGAGCACGAGCTCCGGAGGAATTCCCGCCGTCCCGGCAGCCGCTATGGCGCCCGAAAAGGCGACCGGGTAACGCAGCCCCTCGGCGGGGTCTCCGCCGACGCCGTTCCCGGCCGACGGGCCGAGGAGCCTCATCGCGAGACCGTGAAAGCCGCGGATTCTCGCGTCCCGGTACAGATCCATGGTCCCCGCTGCTGCGCCGCCGCCCCTTATCAGCGCGGAGGCGCAATCCGACGCCTCCCCGGCGAGGCCGCAATCGAGGAAATATCGGTAGGCGGCGTACGCCTCGCTCGCGCCGAGAGCGCTGTCCGTCCCGAAGCAAGCGGCTAGGGAATCGACGTACCGCCGGTCCGAGGCCGCCATGCGATCGATGCGGTCTTCAGGCTTCCGCCGCGCATCCGCGAGAAGCGAGTCGAGGTGCCCGCGGGCCGCGAACGCGTACGGGGAACGCGGATGATCGCCGCGAGCGCCGCGAGGATCCGTTCCTTCGCCGCGCCCTCTGGCGCCGCCCTCCAGAGCCAATAGAGTATCGACGGCGAGGAGCGCCGTCCCGCGTCCTCGTATCTCGCTCCGGGCGGCTGACCGGGCGACACGCGCGCGTCGATGACCCGAAACGCCTCCTCTTCGCGTCCGAGGACGCAGCCGAGGGCGGCCGCGGCCCCAACATCGTCGGCGTTCGGAGGCGTGGATTCCGCCCGCTCCCGGGCGAGGATCCCGCAGAGAGCCGCAAACGCGCGATCGAGACGGCCGAGCGATATGTCGATACGGGCGCCGAAGGGAAGAAGCCCCGTGTCGCCGAACCGATCGGCGTGCTCGCGGCACAGATCAACCGCCCGCTCGCGATGCCCGAGGTCGTACTCCAGATAGACGATTCTTCGGTGCGCCTCTTTCTTCGTTTCATGCGACGCGCCAGACTCGAGGATTTGATAGCAGATCGCCTCCGCGTCCCGAGCCCGCCCTTCCTTCCCCAGAAGACCCGCCTTGAGAAGCAGCGCCCTCCCGTCGTCCGCGTTTCGATCGAGGAGATGCTCGACGATCCGCCGGGCGGCCCCGTGCAGACCCGCCGAGAGCGCGTTCGACGCGGTCTCCAGCAGATCGTCGGGCGTCATGTCCCGCAGATACCGCTCGCCGAAATCCAGCGCCTCTTCGAGAACGTCCCTGTCCTCAGGCGCCCAATACCCCCGTAACGCGCCCCTGATTTCAGCGGCGCCTATGGAATCGTTTCCCGCGCGCAGGAGCGCCCGGCCGAGGGAATAGCGCGCCCTGCCGGAAAGCGTCGACGCATCCGGCGGAAGCCCCTCGACGGCGAGCAGGCTGTCGCATTTCGCGAGTATCGCGGCCTCCATTTCCCGCACGCGGACGTGGAACCGGCTGGATCGTTCGCGCGCGGTTCCCGGTTGATACGGAATCGCCCGGAGCGCCGAGAGCGCCTCGGAGAGGCGTCCCGCGCCGAGAAAGGCGCGCGCCGCATGATAGAGACGGAAACGCTCGAGATACGGATTGGGCGAGGGCCGTCGAAGGAGCTCGCCGGCCTCTTCGTACCTCTCCGCCAGCGAGGCGATGATCCCCTTCCGCAGCGAATCGGCGTCCGGTTTGAGCGCGGCGAACGCCTCCTCGTACCGAAGGGCCGCGGTCAACCGAGCGGCGGCGTCGAGGGAACCTTCCCGCGATTCCCCGATGCTCACGGCGGCCGCCACCATCCCGGGCGTCTGTATCGGAAGCCCGCTCGCCGAGGCGGCGGCGCCCAGGGCGAGATGCACGGCGAGAGCAGCGAACGGTCGATGAATATTCCAGCGAGTCACAGCGCGGCGATCCTTCCCTCTTCCCCGGCAACGCCGGGGCATCCTCTCATGAGGGGCAAGTTGAATGCCAGAAGAGGAAGGAATCGCCTCGCGGGCCCTACTCCCACTCGATCGTGCTCGGTGGTTTCGAGCTGATGTCGTACACGACGCGGTTCACGCCGTGCACCTTGTTGATGATCTCCGTCGACACCTGCTGCAGAAACTCGTAGGGCAGTCGCGCCCAGTCCGCGGTCATGCCGTCGAGGCTCGTCACGGCGCGGAGCGCCGCCGCGCGCTGATACGTTCTCTCGTCCCCCATGACCCCGACGCTCCGCACCGGCAGGAGCACCGCAAAGGCCTGCCAGACGCTGTCGTAGAGCCCCTCGCGCAGCAGGGCATCTATGAAGATCCGGTCGACGCGCCGAAGGAGTTCGAGATCCTCGCGCGTCACCGCCCCGGGTATGCGCACGGCGAGCCCGGGACCCGGGAACGGGTGCCGCTTTACCGAGCGGTCGGGAAGCCCGAGGTATCTCCCGACCTCACGCACCTCGTCCTTGAAGAGAAGATCGAGCGGCTCGATGAGCTTGAATTTGAGATTTTCGGGAAGGCCGCCGACGTTGTGGTGGGACTTGATCGTCGCCGAGGGGCCGACCGTTGAGCGGCTCTCGATCACGTCGGGATAGAGCGTGCCCTGAGCCAGAAACTCGAAGGGGCCGAGGCGCCTGCTCTGCTCCTCGAAGACGTCGATGAAGCTCGCGCCGATGATTTTTCGCTTCTTCTCCGCGTCGGTCACTCCCTCGAGCCGGCCGACGAAGGTATCCGACGCGTCCACGAACACGAGCTCGGCCGTGAGATGCTGCGAAAGGAGCTCTTGCACCTCCTCCACCTCGTGCAACCTGAGCAGCCCGTTATCGACGAAAACCGGGACGAGCTGTTTTCCGATCGCCCGGTCGACGAGACAAGCCATGACGCTCGAGTCCACCCCGCCGCTCACCGCGCAGAGAACGCGCGCGTCCCCGACGCGCTCGCGGATCTTCGACACCTCGCGGTCCACGAAGGAACCCGAATTCCAGTTCGGCGTGCAGCGGCAGACGCGGAACAGGAAGTTGTGAATAATCTCGGCGCCGTAGGCGGTGTGATACACCTCGGGGTGAAACTGCAACGCATAGAGGCGGCGGGAACGATTCTCCATCGCCGCCAGCACGCCGCCGACCGTGGTCGCCGCCACGGCGAATCCCTCGGGGAGCCGCAGGGCCCGGTCGCCATGGCTCATCCAAACGCGCTGCTCGGACGGAGTCTCATGAAACAGCTCGCTCTCCCCCTCGACGCCGATGACCGTGTGGCCGTACTCCCTGCGATCGGCCTTCTCGACTTCGCCACCGCCCGCGACCGTCATGAGGTGCAGCCCGTAACAGATGCCGAGGACGGGGACCCCCAGGGAGAGAACGCCCGGATCGAGCGTGGGGGCGCCCGCGTCGCTAACGCTCGCCGGACCGCCGGAGAGGACGACGCCCACGGGCCGCGCGGCCCGCACTTCGGCGAGCGAGGCCTTCGGCGAGAGGATCACGGAAAACACCTTTTGCTCCCTGATCCTCCGCGCTATGAGCTGCGTGTATTGCGATCCGAAATCGAGAATGACGATCGACTCGCCGTTCCAGTTCTCCATCATCCCCGCTCCTAGTGTCTGAAATGCCGCCGTCCCGTGAGCATCATGGCCATGCCGAGCCGTTCTGCGGCGGCGATGACCTCCGCATCCCTGATCGATCCTCCCGGCTGCGCGATCGCCGTCACGCCCGCCGCGGCGAGCACCTCCACGCCGTCGGGGAACGGAAAGAACGCGTCGCTCCCCGCCGCGGTGCCCTCGAGCGCGAGCCCGGCGCGGCGCGCCTTGTCGACGGCGATGCGGCAGGAATCGACGCGGCTCATCTGCCCGGCGCCGACCCCGATCGTCCCGGTGCCGTTGCAGATGACGATCGCGTTCGACTTGACGTGCTTCGCGATGCGCCAGGCGATATCGAGCTCCCGCTCCTCCTCGCTCGTGGGGCGCCTCGAGGTCGCGACGCTCCACGAGGAGAGCTCGGGAAATCCCTCGTCGCGGTCCTGCAGCAACAGGAGATTGCCGATCTCCCGCGCGACGAAGCTCCGGTCCTCATCGTCCCAATCCGCGTCCGGAACGGACACGAGCCGCAGATTCTTGCGCTTCGCGAGAATCTCGAGGGCATCGGGTTCGAACGCGCGCGCCACCACGACTTCGAGAAAAATGTCCGAGCAGGCCTCCGCGAAAGCGCGGTCGGCGGCGTCGTTCACCGCAACCACGCTCCCGAAGGCGGAGGTCTCGTCGGTGATCCGCGCGCGACGGAAGCTGTCCGCCGCGGTCGCGCACGCCGCCGCCCCGCACGGGTTCATGTGCTTGATGACGGCGCAGGAATGGCGTCCGAGATCCCGCGCGAGGAGAAACGCCGCGTGAAGGTCCTGCAGGTTGTTGTACGAGAGTTCCTTCCCCTGCACCTGCTCCAGTCCCGCAAGCCCCGCGGTCGCCCCGTCGAGCGCGTAGAGCGCGCCCCGAAGATGGGGATTCTCCCCGTAGCGAAGCGTCTGAATCCTCCGGTAGGCCGCCACGCGGCGTTCGGGAAGCTCGTCCGGCGCAACGGTGCGTTCGAACCAGCGCGATATCGACGCGTCGTAGGCGGCGGTGTGGAAGAACGCCTTGGCGGCGAGCCGGCGGCGCATTTCGAGCGGGATGACGCCCTCGTGCTCGTCCATCACACGCAGGATCGCCGGGTAATCCGCGGGATCGACGACGACGGCGGCCGAGTGGTAGTTCTTCGCGGCCGCCCGTATGAGCGCGGGGCCGCCGATGTCGATCTCCTCGACGATCTCCCGCTCGGTGAGCGCCTGGTTCGCGGCCGCCCGGCCGAAGCGATAGAGGTTCACGACGACGAGATCGATGAGCCGTATGCCGTGCTGCTCGGCCTGTTCGAGATGGCTCTTCTTGTCCCGGTCGGCGAGAATACCGCCATGAATCTTCGGATGCAACGTTTTCACCCGTCCGTCCATGATCTCCGGAAATCCCGTCACGTCGGTGATTTCGCGCACGGCGACGCCCGCGGCCGTTATCGAGCGGGCCGTCCCTCCCGACGCCACGATCTCGACTCCCCTGCGCGACAGCTCACGCACGAACGAGTCGAGACCGCCCTTGTCCGTGACGCTCACGAGGGCGCGCTTGATTGCTGCCTTCATCACAGATACCTTTCGATGTGAATGTCCGGAAACAGGAGAGCGAGCGCCATGCGATAGCGCTCGGACGTCTTCGCGACGACCTCCTCGGGCAGCGCCGGCGCGGGAGGCGAGTGGTCCCAACCGGCGCCGTCGAGGTAATCTCGCACGAACTGCTTGTCGAGGCTCGGCGGAGATATTCCCGGGCGATACTCCGAGGCGAGCCAGAAGCGCGACGAATCGGGGGTGAGCACCTCGTCGATGAGCGATACCCGGCCGTCGATGACGCCGAATTCGAACTTCGTATCGGCGATGATGATGCCGCGCCGGGCCGCGTACTCCCGGGCCCGCCCGTAGATCGCGAGGCTCAGCCGCTGCGCCTCGCGCACGACCTCCGCGCCGGCGATCCTTTCCGCCTCCTCGACCGTGATGTTCACGTCGTGTCCCGAATCCGCCTTCGTCGAAGGAGTGAAAATCGGCTCGTCGAGCCGCTCGGATTGCACGAGCCCGGGCGGCAGGAGGATGCCGCACACCGATCCGTCGTTTCGGTACTCCTTCCAGCCCGATCCCGCCAGGTAGCCACGCACGACGCATTCGAGATCGATCCGCTTCGCCTTCCGGACCAGCATGGAACGCCCCCCGAGCTCGCGCGCGAAGGCGTTGAACGGAGCGGGGTACTCGGAAGGCTCGGTGTTGATGATATGATGCGGCACATCGGCGAGCCATCTCGTCCAGGCCGCGGAGAGCGTGGATAGAACGATCCCCTTCCCGGGCACCGGGGTCGGCAGAATCGCGTCGTACGCGGATATGCGGTCCGACGCGACGACGATGAGCCGGTCCCCGAGATCGTAGACGTCGCGCACCTTTCCCCTGAATGCGGGATCGATGCCGGGGAGCGATCCCCCGCCGCGTTCCTTCTCACTGGCCATCACGGATAAAGACCTTCCTTCCCTCGACGCGCACCCGGCCTTCGGCGATGAGCCGCACCGCCTCCGGGTAGGCGACGTGCTCCTCCGCGAGAATGCGCTCGCTCAGGCTCTCGACCGTGTCCCGCGGCGATACGGGAACGACCCTCTGGACGAGGATGGGGCCCGTATCGACCCCCTCGTCGACGAAATGCACCGTGCAGCCCGCGTACCGCACGCCGTACTCGAGCGCCTGCCGCTGTCCGTCGAGCCCCTTGAAGCTCGGTAAAAGCGCCGGGTGTATGTTGATCATCCTTCCGCGGTACTCCTGCATGAGATCGCCCTTCACGATTCTCATGAAGCCGGCGAGACAGACGAGACCGACGCCGCGCTCGCGGCAGAGCCGGCCCATCTCGGCGCTCGATTCGGGGCTCATCGAGCCCTTCTTCGGACCGCAGTCGACGACTCGCCGCTCGATGCCGAACGAATCGGCGATCGCGAGAGCCCCCGCCCCCTCGTTGTCCGAAAGGAGGAGAGCGATGCGCGCGGGAAACGACTCTCCGCGGCAGGCCTCCGCGAGCGCCGCGAAGTTGCTCCCCCGCCCCGACGCGATGACCGCTATGTTCAGCGCATCCCTCATGTCCGTTTTTCACGCCCCGATGAACGACGACCCGGCGCCGGAAGCTCCGGTCACCGGATGGAATATTATAGTATGGGCGCCCGGCACGCCAAGTCAAGCAATGTGATGGCCGTCTCCGTCCCGCTCATCGCGCGCTCCCCGGAGCGGGCCGATCGGGATCGATTCGGCCCCCCTCGGCCTGACCCGGGAAACGCGGCTCAACGATGGCGCAGCGAAGCGCCGATTCCCCGGCCGGGATAGCCTCTCCCGGCGGCGGCGGCTCCGGCGCCATGACGGTTACGACGAGGCCGCGCGAGGCGAGCCTCGATTCTCCGGCCGCTATCATGATCGACATCCCGCGCTCGCCGAGCGTCGAGAGCCGCCCGCGATCCCGAACGGCCAGGCACGCTCCACAGACGATCTTCTCGAGCTCGATGCGGCGGGCGAGTTCGAGCACGCCGTGGCGCTTCGGCAGGGACTGCGGCACGAGGACGCACCACGCGACCTTCCTCGCGCCGTTCTTCCAGATCTCGCGTGCGAGACGCCCGGCCTCCGACGCGCCGAAGGTTTTGCCGAGAAAAACCACTCCACCGCCGGATCCGCAGTACACGTACCCCCTCCCGGCGATGAGCGAAGGCCCGTCGCCGCCGCTGGACCCCGCGCATCGCGAGGACCCGGGCGCGACGCCGATCAAGGCCGGAATACCGAACGAGAGGGCGACGCACGCTCCGGCGGCCATCAGCATGGGCCCCCTCCGTTTTCTCGACTTCGCGAGCGCCACCGCCGCCACCGCCACACCGCAACCGTACACGAACGGAATGCCGTCGCCCGCGATGACGGCCGGATGCCGTCCCTGCGCGAGGGCGGAGGGCGCCTCGTCGAGAAAGCGACACAGGATCTCTATCATCGGCGCGAGCACCGAGCGAAGAGGAGCCACCGGCGCGAACACGTACGCCGCCCCGGCGTAGATCAGCGCCGTGAACGGGAGCGACACCATCACGTTCGCGACCGGCGAAACGACCGGCGCGCGGCCGAAGAGCGAGACCACGAGCGGCAGCGTGGCGAACTGCACCGCGCATGTTATGACCGCGGGGTACGCGGCGAGACGCGCCCCCGCGCCCGCCGCCCCGCGCGGAAGGCGCGCATCGATCATCCCGATGACGGGAAGCGCGATGAGCGCGATCGCCATAACAGCCGCGAAGGAGAGCTGGAATCCCGCATCGAGAATCACGTTTTCGTCGAAGGCCGCGACGAGGAACCCTCCGGCGATGAGCGAGCCCGCGAGATCCACGTGAAAGCCGGCGAAGCGATATGCCATGACGGCGGCGCTCAGCGCGAGCGCGCGGACGAGGGAAGAGGGAAAGCACGCTATCGACGAGTAGATCGCGAGCAGCCCGAGAAGCGCCGCGTCCCGCGCGGCCCGGCGGCGAATGAGGAGCGATAGGAGCTTCGCGAGAGGAACGGCGATGACGCCGAGATGCAGGCCGCTCAGCGCGAGAAAATGCGATATACCGAGATACGAATACCGGTCCCGCAGGGCCGGGGGAAGACCGCGGCGGTCGCCAAGAACGAGCGCCGCCACGAATCCCCTTCCGCGCCGCGAGAGCCGGCCGTCATCGAGGCGGGAAACGAGGCTGGATCTCGCGCCCTCCATCGAAAAGGCCGCGATGCCTCCCCCGGCCCCCTCCGGCCCCGCCCCGGGCGCCGTTTCGCGCGCCGCGTGCGCGAACCCGCCTGCCTGCCACAGAACGAGGGCGCAGGCGGCGAGGACGGCCCATCGCGCGCACGCCCTTCCCGGCGCGCCGCCGGCCGCGGCCCCTCCGCCCATCCGAGCGCCCCGCCCGGCGACGACCGCGCCGGCGGCGGCGGCGACCGCCGCCGCAATGGCGACGAGCGCCGTTTCTCCCGTCCCCGGCGGGTACGCCAAGCCGCAAACAAAAAACGCAGCCCACCACCTCATCATCATCCGCCTCCCGCGCCGCGTCATCCATCGCGCGGAAGAGACGCCAGCGGCGCCTCCCCGCGATCATCCTCACTCGCCGCTGAATACGACCCTGTTTTTCCCCTCCTCTTTCGCGTCATAGAGAGCTTTGTCCGCCACGCGGAGGAGCTGGCTCTCGTTCTGCGCGCTTTCGGGATAGATGCATCCCCCGACGCTGATCGTCACTTTCACTTTGCGGCCGTCCCCGATCGCGTGCTCGGCGCGCGCGACGACGCCGCGGATACGCTCGGCCGTGCGCCGGGCCGAATCGGCCCCGGCCCCCGGCAGAATGATCACGAACTCCTCTCCCCCGTAGCGGAAGATGAGATCGATCCGGCGGAGCGACCGGCGGACCGTTTGCGCGACGAGGCGCAGGACGCCGTCCCCCGTCTCGTGGCCGTACGTGTCGTTGACCTTCTTGAAATCGTCGATGTCGATGATGAGAAATGCGAAGCTGGAACGCGAGCGGTTCGCGCGCTCGATCTCGAGCGGGAGCTGCATCTCGTAGTAGTTCCGGTTATGCACCCGGGTGAGCCGGTCGATCGAGACCATCTTCTCGAGATGCCGATTGTTCTCGACCAACCGCACGATCCCCTGTCCGAGGAGGTGAAAGCTCGAGAGCGACGCGGCGTCGAGCGACTCGACGGGCAGGTGCACCTCGAGAACGGCCCAGCGGATGTCGCGGGCGAGGAGCGGTATCAGCAGCACGGAAGCGGCGCCGGGAGACATGTCGAAGACGCTCCCCTCCGGCAGCGAACCGGCGAGGCGGACGAGCGTGTGCGGCGCGCTCCCCGTGAGACAGTCGCGGTAGAATCCGCGCTTGAGCGCCTCGTTCTGCGGCAGGAAGGCCACCGAATCCCGCGGCCATTCGCGAATCGAAGGCACCGTGTTGACGAAGAGCAGCTTCCCTCGGGCCCCCTCGACGATATGCCGGGCGAGCGCGAGAACCTCCTCGACCCTTCCCACGATCGTCTTCGGCGAATCGTTGAGCGCGAGCGAGGATATGATGCCGGCGAGCACCGACGGGAGAATGCGATCGCCCGCTCCGCCGCGCCCGGTCACCGATCGCCATTCGTCGCCGCTCATCACGAGGCTGAGCCGCATCGCCTCCCGCGTGGAGCGGTACGTGAGGAGGGCGCTTCTCTCCGTCAGCGTCCGGCCGTCGCGACGGAACTCGCCGAGCGCGCAGAGGTCCTCGAGCGCCAGATACGCCTCCTTGACGCAGTCGAGACGGGCGCCTCCCGCGAGGGCGGCATCGACCGCCGTCCGGCGGGCCGGCGAGAGAGATCGGCGCGGAATGATCCGGGAGAGAAGGTAACGGTAGTCTTTGTCGCTCTCGCGGTGCATGGCTCGCCTTCTTCGCCCGACGGGGGTGCGGATCGCTCTTTCTCAACCTTAAGTATACTACAGCTCCCGCTCCCTTTCCAGCGAACACCTCGGACGCCGGCGGATGGGTCGCGGCGGCGACAAAAGCTTGTACGGGAATTCCCCATACCGTATATTGAGCCCGATGCGTTCACTCGCTCCATCGATCCCCCTCCGCGGCATGGCGGCGCTCATCGGCTCCGCGCTGCTCTTCGCCGCGGGGTGCGGCCCCTTCGCCGCCGGTGCCGGGGGACCCTCGCCCGGCGCGCCCCAGGACCTCGACGGGCTCGAACAGAGCCTCCACCATCGATATCCCCAGCTCGGACTGCTCGAGCAAAAGCTCGACCGCTCGTCGGCGCATTTTTACTTCGGCGAATACGAGCTGGCGGCGTCCGAGGCGCGCGATCTCGTTTCGAACGTCGTCGAGCTCCGGGCGGCCTCGCGCGACGCCGACCTGTGCGACCGTCTCGAGTATCTCGAGGAACGCGCCATGAGCCTCCTGCAGCGCATGTCGGACGACGAAATCGAGGGGATGAGCAGCTCCGGCGTGACGGCGCTCATCGACTCGCTCGCCCGCACGACGGTCGTGGAACATGAGATCGAGATCGAGTTCAACGCAAAGACGAACCACTGGATAGACTATTTCCGCGGAAACGGACGGAAGCATTTCGCGAAATGGCTCGCACGGGTCGAGGATCACCGCGGAGTCATCGAGCCGATCCTCGTCGAGGAGGGCATCCCCCGGGATCTGCTCTACCTCGCCGTGATCGAGAGCGGGCTCAACCTTTCGGCCCGCTCGTACGCGAAGGCCGTCGGTCCCTGGCAGTTCATGCAGGGCACGGCGTCGCTCTTCGGCCTCAGGATCAACTGGTGGATCGACGAGCGAAAGGACATCGTCGCGGCGACCTACGCGGCCGCGAATTACCTCAAGTATCTCTACGAAATCTTCGGATCGTGGCCGCTGGCGCTCGCGGCGTACAATTCCGGCGAGCACCGCGTCGCCTACGCCATATCGCGCCAGCGAACGGTGGACTACTGGCGCCTCGATCTCCCGACGCAGACGGAATGGTTCGTTCCGAAGTTCATGGCGGCCCTCGCCATCGGCCGCGACCCGGAAGCGTACGGATTCGTGAGGCCCGGCGAAGCCCCCCCTCCTTCGACATCATCGAGGTCGACCGGCCCATCGAACTCCGCGCCATTGCGAAGGCCGCGGGCTGCTCCCTCGAGGACATCAAGGATCTCAACCCGCAATTCAAGCGATGGGTCACGCCCCCCGACATGGTGGTCGAGGTAAAGGTCCCCCGCGGCGCCGGAATCGCGGCGGCCGAGCGCATCGCGGACCTCAAGACGGCGAGCGTCACGACGATCGTGCAGCACCGCGTGAAACGCGGCGAGACGCTCTCGTCGATCGCCGCCCAGCACGAGGTGACGATCAAGGATCTCAAGCGGGCCAACGAAATGGGAAAATCGAACACGATCCGGGCGGGCAACATGCTGCTCGTCCCGGTCAAGGATCTCCAGAGATCGACCCGCATCGCGAGCAGGCCCTCCTACCGCTCCCCCACCCGTCTTCCCTCCCGCCCCTCGCTTCCGCTCCTCTCGGCGGTCGACGGGGAACGAGTCATCAAGCACGTCATGAGGCGCAACGACACGCTCGTCAAGGTCGCCGAGCGATACAACGTGCATCTCGGAGATCTGCGCCAATGGAACAAGCTGACTCACGAATCGATCCCGAGCGCCGGCGATACGCTCACGATCCGCCTCGCGCCGGAACGATCCTCCGCTGGCTCCGCGACGGGCGAATCGGTCTCCGCGGGCGGCGGGGCGCGCTCCGAAACCCGCGTCTCCGCGCGCGCCGCCGGGGCTCCCGGCGTCGGCGCCGAATGGCTCGTTCACGTCGTTCGCCGCGGAGACACGCTGAGCGCCATCAGCCGCCGCTACAAGGTCCGTCTGTCGGATGTTCTCGCCTGGAACGGAAAAACGAAGCGCAGCACCCTGCATCCGGGAGATCGCATCAAGATTCGCGTCGAGAAGAACTAGAGCCGCTCATCCCCCGCCACGTAGTACCCGCCGTCTTCGATGTCCGCGTCCGGAATCCGGCCGCCGTCGAGGGGACCGCACACGAGGCAGTTCGTTCCGATGCGCACGAGCGGTGGGATAATCGTTCTCTTGCCCACGAGCGTGATACCCGAATCGAGGTATCCGGGCTGCAGGCGGTTCGGGACGGAGGCGTTTCCGATACCGACACGGGCTCGCCCGCCGACCGCGCATCCCTTGTCCATGATGACGCCCTTCACGACGGCGCCCGCGTGGACGACGCAGTCGTCGAACAGAATCGAATCGACTACTTTCGCGCCTCGCTCCACCCTGACGCCCGGAGAAAGGATGCTTGATCGCACGGAGCCGTTTATGACGCAACCGTTGCAGACGAGCGAGTTGCGGAGATCGGCGCCGCCGCCCACGATGAACGGAGCCCTGTCGTCGGGAACGCTCAGAACGGGCGACCGACGGCTCTGGAGCTTGAGGCGGGGCTTCTCGGAAAGCAAATCGAGGCTTGCGAGATAGTAGCTCTTGATCGTGCCGATATCGAGCCAGTACCCCGTGTAGCGAAAGGCCGACACCTGCCGGCGGGAGACGAGGTGCGGAATGACGTGCTTTCCGAAATCGAGGCAGTCGTGCCGCGCTTCAAGTTCCTTGAGAAGCGATACGAGAAAGTCCTTTTCGAATATATAGATGCCCATCGAGGCGAGATTGCTTCTGCTTCGCTTCGGCTTTTCCTCGAACTTCGTGATGTTGCCCCCTTTATCGAGGGAAGCGATTCCGAACTCGCTCGCGAGCCCGCGCGGGATTCTCACGACCCCGAGGGAAGCCGGCTTGCCGGAGCGTGCGTGGAAATCGAGGAATCCCCGGTAATCCATGCGATAGACGTGGTCGCCCGATAGAATGAGGATGCGATCGGCGTCGAGATTCCGCAGCAGCGGGAGATTCTGAAAGAGCGCGTCCGCCGTCCCCCGGTACCAATCGACCGCCTGATACCCGAGGTGGGGATGGAGCACGTGCAACCCTCCCGTCATGCGGTCGAGATCCCATGGCTTTCCGATTCCTATGTGCCGCACGAGAGAACGGGAAATGTACTGCGTGAAAACGTACACCTCGTCGATTCCCGATCTGATGCAGTTCGTGAGCGTGAAATCGATGATGCGGTAGCGCCCGCCGAATGGCACGGCCGGCTTGGCGCGATAGCGGCTCAGCAGGCTGAGCCTCTTTCCCACCCCTCCCGCGAGTATGAACGCGATCGTTTTCCCCATGGCTATCGCCGCCTTCCCACGGCCGCGTTGGGCTCGACGGCGCTGCCGCGCGGGACCGATGCTCCGGCGGCGATGCGGGATTTTCTGCCGACGACCGTGACGCCCTCCGCCGCGTCGCGACAGGCCCGCGTCGAGGCGCCCCGCGCCGCCCCCCCCACGCGGGCCCGCCCGCCCACCGAGACGAACTTGTCGAGAACGGCGCACCGAATGATCGCGCCGACGCCGATGCGAGAGAAGGAAAACACGATGCTGTCCTCGACGCGCGCGCCCCGTTCCACCGTGACCCCGGGGAAGAGAATCGAGCCGCGCACGGAGCCTTCGATGCTGCAGCCGTCGGCGATGATGGAGTTCGAAACCCGGGCCTCCGGGGAGCAGCGCGCCGGCGGCAGGTCGCTCCCCCTCGTGAACACGGGCCGGTGCTGATCCGTGATGAGCGAGCGCCGGCCGAGGATCTCGAGCGAGGCGCGGTAGTAGCTCGTTATCGATCCGATATCCTCCCAGTACCCGTCGAACGGGTACGCGGCGACCGCCCCGCGCCTGATCGCCGGCATGATGATGTCGAACACGATGTCGACGCGATCGGAACCGAGGGCGCGCAGCAGGAACTCGCGCCGGAAGGCGTAGATGCCGAGCGAGGCGGATCGAAAACTCGACGAGGTCGGCTTCTCCCGAAAGGCCGTGACGAGCCCGTCCCGCGAGCAGCGGACCATGCCGAAGCGCGAGCGCTGCGCGGCCGGCACGCGCTTCGTCGCGAGCGTCGCGTCCCGTCCGCGGGAAATATGATGCTCCACCATCCGGCGGTAATCCATCTCGTACACCTGATCCCCCGACAGGACGAGAATCGTTTCCGCCTTCGAGTTCCGGATGAGATCGATGTTCTGATACAGCGCGTCCGCCGTGCCGAGATACCAGGTGGCCGCCTCTCCGTTGTGCGTCGGCTGGAGGATGGCCACGCCTCCGCTGCGGCGGTCGAGATCCCACGGGCTCCCCGTTCCTATGTGATCGATGAGCGATTTCGGCGAATACTGAGCCAGGATCGCGATGTCGGAGACACCGGAATGAACGCAATTCGAAAGGCAGAAATCGATGACGCGGTAGCGCCCGCCGAACGGCACGGCGCTCTTGGCGCGCTGGCGGGTGAGCACGCCGAGCTCGGTACCGGTGCCTCCGGCGAGTATCAACGCGAGAATGTTCACGAAACCCCTGAATCCCCGATATCCGCCCGCCGGAGCCCGCCGCCGCTCATCGCGCCGCCATGAGGGAAACGCGATGCGTCGCGTCGAGCTCGTCGTGCACGAGCAGAGCGTAATCGAATCCGAGCGATACGTTCCACGGGCCGAAGTCCTCCACGAGGATGCCGACCCCCGCCGTGGGGCGTCCCATGTCGTATCCCCCGCGCAGCGCCACGAGATTGCGGATCCGAAGCTCCACGCCCGCGTGCACGTCCGCGCTCGCCCGGCCGATCCAGAGCTGCGCCCCACCCCTGCGGTTCTCGAATCGGAAATCGCCGTCCACCGCCACGACGATCGTGCTCGTCAAAGACGGCAGATCGAGCGGATACGCGAAACCGAGCTTGAACGAGGGGTAGATGAATTCCTTCTCCCCCGTGCTCCATCCGATGTAGGTGCCCGTGGCGTCCTGCAGCTTTGCGCCGACGGCGAGATCCTTCCAGATCCCCCTCCGCAGGAAACCGATATCGACGCCGATCCCGAAGCTCGTGACGCCGGCGATCTGGTCGTTCCGGATGATCTTGACGCTCGCGCCGGCCGTTCCGAACGGGAGGCTCTGGGCGTACGATCCGAACACGGCGATGTCATTGGCGCTCTCGAGCGGATACTCCGTGTAATCGAAATTGATGTACTCGCCCTGATCCGGCTCGAAGCGGTCGTCCCCATCCGAGTTGCCGATCATTCCGGCTTCGAGCGGAATGACTCTGATGTCGTCGATCCCCATGTGAATGACCGACACGCCCCATCCCGAATCGCCGTTCCGCCCGGGGAACGCCGCCGAGAAGAAGTTGTAATCGATGAGATCGCCGAACCGCTCGGAGTGCATGAGGACGGCCTGCCACGACTCCGGCCGGGAGGTCGACGATCCGAGGGAGGCGAGTCCGGCCGGATTCCAGAAACACGTCGTCGCGTCGTCGGCGACGGCGATGAACGCTCCCCCCATCCCCATTGCCCGCGCCCCCCCTCCGAGCGCCATGAACTCGCCGGCGTATTTCGTCGCGTGCAGCCCCGACGGGAGAAGAACCGAGAGAGAGATGCAGAGGACGAGGATCAGCGCTCGCATGGGTTCCTCCGATATCGCCAGGGGATGTGACGGTTTGACAGCCTGTATACAGCGGCGGCGCGTCGTCATATGAATCTCATTATCAGTATAACAGGTGCGGCGCTGCCGCACAATTCCTAATCTCCGCCCGTTCCGAGGCCGTACTCCCTGATCCGCCGGTAGAGCGTCCGCTCCGATATCCCGAGCTGCCTCGCGGCTTTGCGGCGGTTGCCCGCGTTCGAGGCCAGAGCCTCCCGTATGGCCTCCCGCTCCATCTTTTCGAGGTTGCGGGGCTCCTCTTCCTTTACCTCGACGTACCCCCGCCATCCCGGCTGAGCGGCCGGCGGCTCCCCGCGCACGAGCCGGAGAATCTCCCGCACGTCGTTGTGGAGCGAGAGGAGCGAGTTCAGGACGAGCTCGCGCTCGACCTCGTCGCGAGTTCTCCGTACGTGCACCGGCAAATCGGGAAAGGGCGCCGCGGTCGCGGTTTCCTTGAGGCGCTTCTCCACCTCGGCGGCGCCGATCGTTCCCTCGCGGCTCAGAATCGTGAGGTTGTCGACGACGTTGGCGAGCTCCCTCACGTTGCCCGGCCACGGATGATTCACGAGGAGATCCATGCCCTGCTTTTCCACGCTCTGCACGCGCTTCGCGTGACGCCGGGCCGACTGCGCCATGAAGTAGTGCACGAGCACGGGGATATCCTCCGTCCTCGCCCTCAGCGGCGGTATGGCTATCCGCACGACCTTGAGCCGGTAATAGAGATCCTTGCGGAACTCCCCGCGCTCCACCGCGTTCTCGAGCTCGCGATTCGTCGCCGCGACGATCCTCGCGTCGGTATGCAGCCGCTGGCCCCCTCCCACCCGCATGAACTCGCCCGTTTCGATGACGCGCAGCAGCTTCACCTGCATGTTGAGCGGCATCTCCCCCACTTCGTCGAGGAAGAGGGTGCCGTGGTTCGCTCGCTCGAAAACCCCCTCGCGCCGCGCGATGGCCCCCGTGAACGATCCCCGCTCGTGACCGAAGAGCTCGCTCTCGAGCACCCCCTCCGCGAACCCCCCACAGTTGACCGCCTCGAAGGGGCGCTCGCCCCGCCGGCTCATGAGATGGATGGCTCGCGCCGTGAGCTCCTTGCCGGAACCGCTCTCTCCCACGATGAGCACGGGCACCTCGGTCGGCGCCACCTGCAGCACCGTCTGGAGCATCTCGCCGAGCGCCGGGGATCTGCCGACGATGCGCGCGGCGGTCTTCACCCGGCGCAGGGCGGCCGTCTCGGCGAAGGCCAGCGCGAACTCCTCCGCGTCGAGCGGCAGCGCAACGTACCGGTCGACGCCGAGCAGACGCTCGCGTTCGATCGAGCGCTCGTCCCTCGGGGGACCGAAAACGAGGCAGTCGAGGAAAAAGAAGGTTTTCTGCACGCGGTGGACGACGGTGAGGTAGTTCTTGAGCTTGCTCGTCGCATCGATCGCGAGGATGACGCCGCCGGGAGGCTCCTGCGCGGAGAGAACGTCGGCCAGGTTCGCGAACGCGCGGAGCTCGATCCCGCCGGACGCCGCTGCCTCGCGCAGCGCCGCCTCGATCCCGGGATCCTGAACCAGCGTCCAGAGAACCGGCTGCATATCCCCCCTGCGTCCGCTATTCGATCCGGTAGAGCTTTATCTTTTCGCGGAGCGTCTGCCGGCTGATGCCGAGCACCCGCGACGCCTTCGACTTGTTTCCCGCCGACTCCCGAAGCGTGCGATCGATGAGGAGCCGCTCCATCTCCTCGATGCTGATCGGATACAGCCCGTCGAGCGCCGGCGCGCCGGCTGACGGGGGAACGGCCGCATCGCCCTGCGAGATTTCCGGCGGCAGGTGCGCCGGCAGGATCTCGTCATCGGCCTCGAGCAGCATGGCCCTCTCGATCACGTTCTTGAGCTCCCGCACGTTGCCCGGCCATGAATAGCGTTCGAGCTTCTTCGAGAGCTCCGGTCCCGCCTTCTTCACGCTCTTCTTGAATTCGCGGTTGAACGACGCGATGAAATGATTGGCGATCGGCACGATGTCCTCGACGCGTTCTCTCAGCGGAGCGAGCGCTATGGGAATCACTTTGAGCCGATAGTAGAGATCGTTCCGGAACCGGCCCTCCTCGATCGCCTTCTTGAGATCGCGGTTCGTGGCGGCGATGATCCGCGTGTTCACCCGCAGATCCTTGACGCCGCCGACGCGGCGGAAGGTCTTGTTCTCGATGACCCGCAGGAGCCGAGTCTGCAGCGTGATTCCCATCTCTCCGATCTCGTCGAGAAAGATCGTGCCGCCCTCGGCGAGCTCGAAGAGCCCCTTCTTGCGATACTTCGCATCGGTGAAGGCGCCTTTTTCGTGGCCGAAGAGTTCGCTCTCGAGCAGCGTTTCGGGAAGCGCCGCGCAGTTGATCTCGAGAAACGGCCAGCGCGGGCCGCCCGACGCCTCGTGAATCGCCCGGGCCACGAGCTCCTTCCCCGTGCCGCTCTCCCCATTGATGAGGATCGTCGTGGCCTTGCTCGCCCCGATCTTCTTGATCGTTTCGAACACGGCGGTCATGGCGGGGCTGCGGCCGATGAAGTTCTTGAAGCCGAAGCTCTCGCGATCGCGCTTGCGGATGTCGTCGAGCTCGGCCCGCATCGAGCTCGACTCGAGCGCGTTGCGGATCGAGATCTTCATCTTCTCGAGCTGAAAGGGCTTCTGTATAAAATCGTACGCCCCGCCCCTGATCGCTTCGACCGCCGTCTCGATCTCGCCGTAGGCCGTCATCATGACCACGGGGACGTCCTGCTCGATTTCCTTCACCTTCCGGAGCACGGAGAGGCCGTCGCCATCGGGCAGCTTGAGATCGAGAATCACGCCGTCCGGCGGATCGCTCTCGAACTTCTTGACCCCCTCCGCCGCATTCGGCGCCTCTTCGATTTCGTAGCCGGCCGCCTTGAGGGCCTCGCCGAGCGACCAGCGGATTGCCTTCTCGTCGTCGATGATGAGAATGCGCTTGCCCATGTCCTCCCCTTCAGTTCGGCGCAGGAGCCGTCGCGCGGCCCGCCGAAACGAGCGTCATGCGCGGAAGCTCGACGAAGAAACTCGCGCCCGCGCCGGGAGCGCTCCGGTGGCGGATGCGCCCCCCGTGGCTCTCCGCGATCTTGCGCGAGATCGAAAGGCCCATCCCCGTTCCGTCGGGCCTCGTCGTGAAGAACGGATTGTACAGCTTGTCCGCTATCTCCTCGCTGATGCCCGATCCCGTGTCGGCGAGCTCGATCTCGACGAATGCGGGATCGGCCCCCTCCCGGAGCGTCACGGTCACGCGGCCTCCCGGCGCGCACGCCTGGATGCCGTTGAGGGCGATGTTGAGTATCACCTGCTTGATCTGATCGCCGTCGAGAATGCAGCGATCGTCGGCGAGCGAGCTCTCGAACCGCAGATCGATCTCTCCCTCCTGCGCCCGATCCTCGACGAGGCGGAGCGCCTCCCGTACCACCTCGCCGAGCGCGAGCTCGACGGGGCACGGAGCGACCGGGCGGGCGAAGGTGAGAAAGCTCTTGATGATGCCGTCGAGTCTCGCGATCTCGCCGAGAATGACGTCGAGATACGGGAGGCGATCGCCGTCCCCCGCGAGCTTCTCCCGCAGCACCTGCGCCGTCGTCGCGATGCCGGTGAGGGGGTTGCGGATCTCGTGCGCGATCCCCGCGGAAAGCTCCCCGAGCGAGCGCAGCCGGTCGGCCCGGCGGAGCTCCTCCTCCATCTCCTTCTGCGCCGTGAGATCCTCGAACACGACGATCACGGTCCGTCCGTGGTGCTCGTCGCGTGTGACGCGCGCCGTGTTGAGCCGCACCGGGATCGAGCGTCCGACCGGCCGCGCGAGAAGGCATTCGAAGGTGCAGCTCTCCTCGCTCCGCGCCAGCAGATGTTCGAAGATGCCCCCGTGACCGAATGGATTGGCGAAGAGATCGTCGAGCGGCCGGCCGAGCGGCGCGCCGCCGGCCAGCTCCCTCGCGCGCTCGTTGAGAAACTCGATCCTGCCGGAGCCGTCCGTCGTGAGGACGCCGCCGTTCATGTTCTCGAGCACCGTCTCGTTGAAGTCCTTGAGCTGCCGCAGGCGGCTGATGTTGACCGCGTTCGCGACCTCCTCCGCCAGAATCGTCTGAATCGTATTGAAAAAGTAATAGTCGTCCAAGTAGGCCTTCCGCGAACGGTAGGCCTTGCGCACGATCAGGAATCCGAGCCAGCGATTCTTGTAGAGAAGGGGCACGGCCGTATGGGACCAGGGGGCCGTCATGGAAAGGCACGTGCGAGCGGCGTCCGGCCCGACGGCGTCGAGATTGATGATCTCCGTGGGAAGAAGGTCGCACCGTTGCGCGGCCGCGAGACGCTCGACCGCTCCGTCCACGAACGCCGGCTCGAGCTGATACGCCGTCCGGACCTTGAGCACTTGCGCGTTGTTGCTGAACAAGAGGAGCGCCGAGCCGTCGGCGTCGAGATACCGGCAGAGCGCCATGAGAAAACGGTCGAGGGCGTCGCTCCAGTTTTCGTTCGTGCTGATTTCGCGGCCCATCTGATACAGCACCCGCAACCGCGTCACGTGGCGTTTCAGCAGCTCGTTCGCCTGTCGGAGCTCCTCGTTGATCCTCGCGAGCTCGCGGGCGAGCGCCTCCTTTCCCTCCTCGAGCCTGCGATTCTGCGTCTCGAGACGCACGAGGATTTCCTCGCTCTCGCTCCGCAGGCGGGCCTGGGCCACCGCCGACTCCACGGCCTCTCCGATCTTCGCGAGATCGAACGGCTTGAGGATATAGTCGAAGGCGTTCAGCCGCAGCGCCGCGATCGTGCTCTCGACCGACGCGAAGGCGGTCATGATGATGCAGGCCATCGAGGGATTCGTTTCCGAGAGCGGCGCGAGAAGATCGATGCCCGTCCGGTCGGGCAGCTTAAGATCCACGAGGGCGACGTCGAAGCGCTCATTCGCGGCGAGCGCCAGGGCCTCGGTCGCGGTGCCGGCGCCCGCGACACGGTATCCCCGGCCCGCGAGAAACTGAGAGACGAGCTCGAGGATCCCCGGCTCGTCGTCGACGACCAGTACCGAAGCGGACGCATGCTCCGACCGGTGAGCCATCTACCACCTCTCGTGTGCGGGAAGGAGCCGTCGATCAGCCGGCGAGCCTCGACTTGATGAATCGGTCGAGGCTCTTGAGCGAGATCTCGTTTACATAGGTGAACAGTATGGCGACCCGGTACCGGGAGATCGCGGGGTCCTTCTTCTCGGGCTCCACGCGCACGACGATGCCGTCGCACGTTACCGACGCGTCGCTCCGCTTCGGGTCGGGGAGCGGCACGCGCAGCTCGAGCCGGACCTTGGTCAGGGGCTCCATGAAATGCGGCGATTCGAAATAAATGCCGCTCCTGCTGATGTTGAGCGCTTTGCCTTGCGCCGTGCCGGGCCCGCCGGTGACCGTGACCGCGAGATTCGCTTCGACCCGCTGCGCCTTCCGTCGTTCCGTTTCTATCATGGGACGCCGCTCTATCTCCCGTTATCCGATCAACGTGATCGTCAGCGTATTTTCTTCTTGTGGCGATTCTTGCGGAGACGCTTCTTCCTCTTGTGCGTCGCGATCTTCTTGCGTTTCCGCTTCTTTCCGCTTGGCATGTGTCCTCCCTATCGATCGACCGCCGCCGTCCGGCGACGCCGCTCCCGGGTCGGGCGCGCGGCAAGGCGCGCATCCACCGCCGGACGCGACAGCAATAATCCGTTACGTGTTGACGAGCGCCCGGAGCTCGTTCGACGCCTTGAAATACGGCACGAGCTTCGCCGGCACTTCCACCGCCGTGCCGGTGCGGGGGTTGCGGGCCTTGCGCGACTTGCGGCTCTTCACCTTGAAGCTTCCGAAGCCGCGGAGCTCAACCTTATCACCCTCGGCGAGCGCCTTGATGAGATTGTCGATGATGAGGTTGACGACGATGCTCGTGTCCTTCTTGCTCAGCCCGGTTTCCTTCGAGATTTCCTCGACGAGATCGGCCTTTGTCATATTCCGTCACCCCGCTCCTTACTTCGCGGTTCCCCGTAAGAGTGATCGCCCTCGATCCTCTCGCACGCAAAACGAATGAGCATGCGTAACGTCTTTGTATTGCTATCACAATGCCGATGGCGTGTCAAAATATATTTTTGCGCGAAAGGGCGGCGCCGCGAGGCGGAATCAATCGAGCGGTTGCACGGAGGGCGTCGAGTGTGCTATCATAAAATTAAAGTTCCCCGTTCGTACCGTGTACCCCTGGTCGGTGGTTTTCAGCAACACGTGAGGATGTGAAACACCTCAGGGACAAAGCACGGGTAAACAGGGAACTTTCCGCGTGCATCGAGGCACTTCATCAAGAGTTGTGCCATTTCGCGGCGCCTACGGCGCCATGCCACAACCCGCGGACGCGCAATCAGTTGCGCCCGCTCCATCACGCCGCGTCCGCCCGCGTCGCGCTTGCCGCAACACGCATTCGCCACGCGGGCGGACGCCCGGTGTTGCGATTTACACGATGTGCCTTGGTTGAGAGCGGAGAGTTGCTGCGATTCCTCGGCCCGCGCGGTCCGTCAGAGCGATCCGCCGCCGAGGCGGCAGATGCGGAAGAGCGTTTTGAAGAGCTCGACGTGAGCTTCGCTGAAGGGAACGTCGCGCCGATCCATCATCGTCCTCGCCGTATCGATCGCCTCGTCGAGCTCGAAGCGCACGTACTCCGGCTCGAGCAGCCACGTGAAGCTCGGAACGAGCTTCGGAGGAAACCCGCTCGAGACGACGTTCGCGTTGAACCCGACCACAGCGCCCGTGTTGAGCCGCGAGTTGATCGCCACCTTCGCGTGATCGCCGATCGTCGCGCCGAGAAACCGGCGTCCCGTGTCGCGCATGCGCCCGGCGGTCCATGCCCGCACGAGGCCGTAGTTGTTCTTGAGATCGCTCGTGCAGCTGCCCGCCCCTATGTTGACCCACGAGCCGATGTAGGAATGACCGACGAACCCCTCGTGCTGCTTGTTGCTGAAGGGCGAGATCACGCTTTCCTCTATCTCGCCCCCCACCCGGCACCGGCGTCCGATCGTGGTGCCGCGGCCAATCTTGGCGCCGCCGCGCACGATCGAACCCTCGCCGATCGCGCAGGGGCCGAAGATGATCGCGTTCGGCTCCATGCGCACGCCGTTGGCGATGACGATCGCGCCCTCGCTCGCGTCGAGCACCGTTCCCGATCGCACCTCCACGTCCGCGCCGATCACGATGTCGTTCTCGTTGATGAGCTCGACGCCCTTGAAGAGCTCCGTTTCAGGGGCCGTGCCGCGGAGCGGCGATTTCTGAAAATCGTCGACGATGCAGGCTCGATTCTCGCCGATGAGCTGCCAATAGTGCGACACGAGGCGCATGCTCGATTCCTCGAGCTTCACCCCGCTCTGCGAAGCCCACTTGGCGAGCGCCCTGCCGCGCGACGCATCCCCCTCCTCCCGGGCGGATACCGCCCCTCCCGTCTCGGAAGAGGAGACCCGTTTGATCTCGGCCGCCGTTTTCTCCACGTGCGCGTTTGAAATCATGGAACCGATGTACCCCGCGAGGGCCGAGGCGCTCTCCCCCGCGAGCCTCGCCCCGACGATCGTCCCTTTCTTCCTGTGGAGCGTTCCCGTCTCGACACGCGATACGAAGTCGCGAAGCTCCGTGCCGTACGCGAGCAGCCGGCCGTTCAGAAAGAGGATCTCCTCGCCCCCGGGCAGTGAGTTCACCGTGCCGGGGCGTCCGCCCTCGATCGCCTCGTCCGCGGCGAGAACGGCCGCCAGGTACGGTCGACAGAGGAGGGCCAACGATCGCGGATCGATCTCGTCGACGATGCGGCCCCTGAGGCTCTGAAGCCCGATCGCGAGATCGAAAACCGGATGGGCGAGGGAGAGGGGAAAGAAATCCGCGTAACGATCGTCCTCGAATATGCAGAGGGCGGCAGACGGTTTGCTGTTATTCATTCGGAAGTCCGCTCGCGCCCGGCAGCGCCGGCGCGAGACGCGCCAGCGCAACCCGGGTCTTGCTCGATGATGGTAAAATGGTGGAGTTGACGGGGCTCGAACCCGTGGCCTCTTGACTGCCAGTCAAGTGCTCTCCCAGCTGAGCTACAACCCCATGCAGATTTCTATACTAATAGGATACGGCCCGTAGTCAAGCAGTAAATTGCCGCGCAGCCGCTCCCCGCGCAATTGGACTTGGGCGGCGCGCCGCTCTGCGCTATACTCCGGAGGAGTCTTCGCCGGATTTCGTGCCGGAGTGGTGGAACTGGTATACGCAGGGGACTCAAAATCCCCCGGGGCTTAGCTCCGTGAGGGTTCGATTCCCTCCTCCGGCACCATACTATTCAACTCAACGGGTCGCCGATCTCCGTTCGCGGCCGCGTTTTTCATGATGCGATCGACGCACATCGAAGGGGCGAGGTGCTTCTCGAAATATGAGCGGGCATTGCGCTCGAGCCGGCGCCGGTAGTCCCCATCCTCGACGATCAGACGGATCGCTTCCCTGATCCCCTCGACGGAGCCGTCGACGAAATGTATGTGCGTTCCGTGCTCCAGGGGCGCCGGAAGCTCCCGGCTCAGCGGCGTCGATATGATCGCCTTGCCGAGAGCGCAGTATTCTCCCAGCTTCCATCCGTGGCAGCCGTACACCGCCGGCGTGTTGAACGCGACGACGGAGCGCTTCACCTTCGCGAGGTACTCGGGGAACGTGTAGCGCCTGTCGATCATGAGAGCCTCGAATCCCGGCGCGTAGCCGCTCGGCCGCGGAGCAAAGCCGCCCTCGAATCGGATGCCGGCCATGTCCCGGCAGGCTTTGATGAAGCCGGCCCTGTGCTCGTTGCACCGCACGCAGCCGAGCTCTCGGCGCCACAGCGACGTCAGAAAAAATACATAGCCGTCCTCCGTCCGGCCCGGCTCGAACGCGGAGAGGGGAAGACGATAGTGGTACTGCCGCCAATAGTTGGCGAAGAGCTCCCGAACGGCGTGGAGTCCGCTCATCATCGCGCCCGATCTCCGAAAGTTCCCGGCGGCGAGCGTCCCCGCCCGCATCAGACCCCAGATCCGGATTCCGAAGCTCGGCCCGATCGACAGCACTTTGCTCCTCGCCTCTCCCCCGAGCGCTCCGGCGTCGACGTTTATTTTCGCGTAGGAATCGCACCAGTCGAGCGACTCCTCGTACAGAGCCGAGGAATCCTGCGTGTCGACGAACACCTTGGCGCCCTCCGGCTCCACGCGGAAGGCCAGCGAATGCGGCTCGTGCCCGCCGGGGAAACCGTCGCGAGAGAAGCGAATGGAGCGGGGCCCGAAGATCTCCTCGATTCCCGCGAGATAGTACGAGCAGTAATAGGCGTCGAAATCGGGCCGAATGACGATACGCGGCATATTTCCATCCGGTGATGGATTCCCCTCGGCGCCCGGCTCCCTCAGGGATCGACTCTCCCCTCCGGCGCCATTTCTCATTCCAACCCCCCGCTCGCGTCGAGCATCTTCCGCACCCCGGCCGCTTTGCCGTACGCGCCCGTCGCCTCGAGGCAGCGAATGATCCCCTCCATCGCATCCCGGTTGCCCGGCTCTATCCCCAGGATGCTTTCGTACGCTCGTCCCGCGTCCACCATCCGGTCCATCTTCTCGCAGCAATCGGCGAACATGACGAGCGCCTCCTTGGCCCGAGGATCGGACGGGAGGACGTTCGCGAGCGCCGAGATCGCCTCGTCGCACCGCCCGCGCTCGTACCAGAGAACGCCGAGCTTGAAGTAAATATCCTGCGCCATGGCGGCGTAATACCGCGACGGCGCTTGCTCGAACGCCCGCCGCGACGCCCCGAGCTCGCGCAGAACGCCCTCCTCGTTCCCGCTCCTCATGTGCGCTCCGGCGAGGGTGTAGTGCGCCATCGCGAGGTGCTGCGCGCGGCTCTTGAAAAAGGACGGATAGCTCGCGTTCGCGATCGCAAAGAACGCGACCACGAGAGCGCCGGCGCGCGCGAGCGCCCCACGGCGCCGCCCGCGCGCCGATTCGAAGCACTCGACGAGCGTCCAGGCCGCGAAGATGACGAGCACCGGCGCGGCCGGAAGACGATAGCGCGCCACGACGAAAAAGGCGACGACGCCGACCAGGTACGCGAGCACGAAGAGATAGAGCAGCGAGAGCTCCCGGCGCCGGGGCCACAGCAGCGCCATCGCCGCGAGCGCGAGCGGCGAAACGAGCCAGAACCCCGGGAGCTGCGCCCGCCCGAGCCCGAATCGATGCCAGAAGAAATAGAGGTATTTTTCGTTGGAGCGCTCCGGCCCCTCCCAGAACATGTAAAGCTTTTTGAGCGCGAGCACGGCCGCGCCCCCGGGATCCGAGGCGATCCACGAGAGCCCCTTCCGCAGGTAGAGGTTCGACGCCTCCGCCGCTTTGAGCGGCCGCCCCGCTTCCGACGCCGCGAGCGCGAGGGCCTCGTCCCCCCCTCCCATCCATTCCGCCCCCGCGGCGGGGAGGAACGCGCTGCGTCCGTCGGAGGAGGCGTTGTTGCCGATGTAGAAGTTCAATCCGCCCGACCACGTTACCGGCACGAACGCCCTCTCGGCGCGATAATTGTGGATCGCCGCCGGGAGCAGCATCACGAGCGCCGCGGCCGCCGCCGCGAGTCCGAGGCGCAGCCGGCGCGCGCGAGAGGCCGGCGCGTCGCCATCGGCGCGCGAGGCCAGATACACGATCGGGATCGCGGGAAGCAGCGCGAGAATGGTCGGCCGCGCCAGCGCGGCGAGCCCGATGAGCGCGCCCGCCGTTACCGATCCCGCCGCCGTCGGCCGCGCCGCCGCCCGCGCGAGGCGCCAGAGCCCGAGAACCGCGAGCAGGATGAACACGGGTTCGATCAGGATCTCGCCCTCGAAGTAGATCATCGGCCAGTAGAGCGCCGCGAGCAGCCCGGCCGTGATCGCCACCGCGCGACCGAAGTACTCGCGCGCGAGGAGGTACACGAGGGCGCAGGTCGCCGCGCCGGCGGCATGATTCAGAAGAACCGCGGCCGCGACGCTCCCGCCGCTCGCCCGGTAGACGAGCGAGAGGAGATACGGAACGAGCGGGCCGCGGAAATAGACGCCCCCACTCCCTTCTCCCGCCGCCAGAGCTCTCGCCCATTGGTCGATGTGGGCGGAGTCCATGATGAGATAGTCGAAGGCGGGGTTTCCCCGCGCGTTGAGAAAGAAAGCGACGAGGCGAACGGCCGCCGCGGCCGCCGCCACGAGCGCGACATCCCTCCAGACGATGGAGCGCGGAGTCGACGTCATGGAAGCATCACCCTCTCTCGGGATGGAGACACCCCGCCCGCCGGCGGGCGTTCGCGCGAGCCCGGCCGGCCGCGAGCCGGTTGCCCGAGTTTATAATCGACGAGCCGATCTTGCAAGCGCGGGAAACGGCGGCGTCATGCGCCCGCCCCCTCTACCGATCGCGCGTAGACGATCCCCCGCTCGCGAAGCCCCTCGAGCATGAACTCCACGCAGCGCGGCTCCCTGCCGATGAATTCGGGCGGATTGACGCCGGGACGGCGAAACATCCCGCGGGCCATCATGCGCACGGCCTGCGTCGCCGTGTAGCCGGTCGTTCGCGCCATCGAATGAACGCGCGTGACGGCGTCGTACCGGTCGAGCATGTCGTAGGTGTAGCGAACCGGCGCTCCCCCCTTCGTCCCCTCGGCGATCAGCTTGAAGACGGTGATGTCGCGATCCCCTTCCCCGAGGGACCACTTCCGAAACAGCAGCTTGGCCGAGAGGTCGATCGGCCGCACGCGCGCTCCGCCGACCTCCACTTCCTCCGAGCCCAGAAAGCCCGCTTCCCGCAGCACGCTCATCGTTTCGGCGTGGCCTCGATAGCGAAGCGTCTTTTCCTTCATGTTCACGGCCTTGATCGTCCGGGTCAGAGTGCGCAATCCGTCGGTGTTGAAGGCTTCGAGCGTGCCGATCCCGGGAACGTCGATGAGCTCGCGCTCCGAGAGGGCGGGCCGCACGACGATCTCGCCGTGCTCAACGAGCCGCGCCGGCCTCAGATACTCCTCGAGCACGTCGACGGGGGAAAACACCGCCCGGTATTCGAACGGCCACTCGCGCACCTCGGGCAATCCCCCGACGTAGATCGTGAGCGAGCGCATCGTATCGAGAAGCGACTCGACGTGGCCCGAGAGGATGTTCGACATGCCCGGAGCCACGCCGCAATCGACGATCGCCGTGACGCCGCGCCGCCGAGCCGCCTCGTCGAGCAGGAACGGATCCTCCGCGAAAAAGGCGATGTCGACGACGCTCTTTCCGGCGTCGATCACCGTCTGCAGCGTTCGAAAGCCCAGGAATCCCGGCACCGCGCTCAGCACGATGTCGCAGTCCGCGACGACGCGGCTCACCGCCCGCGCGTCGGAAAGATCCTCGCAGGCGGTCCGCACGCCGCACGCCTTCTCGAGCCGGGCGAGCGCCGCCCGATCGATATCGACCGCGCTGACCTCGAATTCGGAATCCCGGGCGAGATCGGCGGCCATGGGGCCCCCCACGAGACCCGCGCCCAAAACGACGATTTTCATTCGCACCTCGCTTGACGGATGACGAACATGGATGACGACGGATTATCTCGAGCGGCGGGACCAGGGGATATTATAGGCCGTTGAAGCGGTTGAGGTAGAGCACGAGCTGCATTTCCGTCACGCGGTCCTTTCACCCGGGGCAAGGGCGCCTCCGGCGGTGATTCATTATGCCTGAACGTCCGGCCCGCTGTCAAGAACGAGCCGGCGGCCCCTTTTCCCTTGCACACGGCGCGATTCCAGCATACAATTTGCTACTGCTTTGCGCTGCAAGCGCTTTTTCGATTTTTTCGACCCGTTTTCGTCCACGATTCGAGGACGGTCACCCGGTGGAATGCGCGATCATAACGACCTACCGCTGCAACGCACGCTGCCGCATGTGCAACTGCTGGCAGAACCCCTCGAAATCCGCCGAGGAGTTCGATCCCGAGATACTGCGCAAGCTCCCCGGAGGCATGACGCGCCTCAACATCACGGGCGGGGAACCGCTTCTCCGGAAGGATCTCATGCGCATCGTCGAGATCCTCGACGCGAAAACGAGGCGTCTCGAGATATCGACGAACGGCTACTTCGACGAGAAGATAGAGGAAATCGCGCGCCGCTTCCCGCGGATCACGGTCCGGGTGAGCGTCGAAGGCCTTCCCGCGACGAACGACGAGCTGCGCGGCATCAAGGACGGCTTCGATCACGCCCTGCGGACAATCCTCCGCCTCAAGCGTCTCGGGATCGAGGATATCGGTTTCGCGATGACCGTCTCCGGGGAGAACTGCCGCGATCTCCTCGACGTTTACACGCTCGCCGCGTCGCTCGACGTCGAGCTCGCGAACGCCGTCGTTCACAACTCGTTCTACTTTTTCAAGGACGACAACGCCATCGCGAACCCGGCCGAGGTGGAAGAGGCGATGTGCCGCTTCATGGAGGCCCTGCTTCGCTCGCCCCGCCGCAAGCCCGCGAAAAGGGTCAAGGACTGGTTTCGCGCGTATCTCAACCTCGGCCTTCTCTCCCACGTGATGGGACGCTCGCGCCCCATCTCCTGCGGCGCGGGAACGGACACCTTCTTTCTCGATCCATGGGGCCACGTGCTCGCCTGCAACGGCTCCGCGGAACCGTGGATCATGGGCGATCTCAAAACCCAGTCCTTCGACGAGATCTGGAACGGGCCCGCGGCGCGCGAGATGCGCGCCCGCGTCGCCTCCTGCTCGCGGAACTGCTGGATGACCGGCACGGCCGTCCCCGCCATGCGCCGCCGGATCTGGATACCGGCGCTCTGGGTGGCGAGGGCCAAGCTCCGGCTCTGGACGGGCCGAAACGCCGTCTGCCGCGAAGCGAACCCGGCGGGCGATTCATGAACATCGCGATACTCGGGATCAAGGGAGTGCCGGGGCATCACGGCGTCGAGGTCGTCGTCGATTCGCTCATCCCCCATCTCGTCTCTCTCGGACACCGCCTCACGGTGTACGGATACGCGAGCTACGCGAAGGATTCGGACGATTACGCGGGGGCCCGCGTGCGGACCGTTCGCGGCATCGATTCGAAGAACCTCGAAATGATCTCCCACATGTGGCTCGCCTCGCTCGCGGCCCGCCGCGAGCGATACGACGTCGTTCACATTCACAGCACCGACCCGTGTCTCCTCGCCTGGCTTCCCGGCCCGCGACTGGGGCTCGTCGCCACGTCCCACGGCCAGGCGTACATCCGCAAGAAATGGAGCCGCGCGGCGCGCGTCATGTCGAAAGCCGCCGAGCGCCTCTACATCCGGATCCCCGACGCCGTGACGTGCGTGTCGCGCCCCCTCTGCGATCTCTATCGCGAGCGGTACCGCCGCGAGGTGCTGTACATACCGAACGGGATCACATTCCACGAGCCGCCCGACGAATCCTCGCTGGCCTCGTGGAATCTCCCGCCGCGCGGTTATCTCTTCGCCTCGGCGGGACGCATCGAGCGCACGAAGGGGCTCAGCACGCTCATCGAAGCCTACCGGCTCTCCGGCACGACCCTCCCTCTCGTCATTGCCGGCGGCGGGAGCGCCACCGACACTCGCTATTTCGAGGAGCTCAAGGCGGCGAAACCCGACGGCGTACGCTTCGTCGGGTTTCTCACCGGAGAGGCGTACCACGCCCTCTACGCCCACGCGCGGGCGTTCATATTTCCCTCCGAATACGAGGCGATGTCGATGGCCCTGCTCGAGGGCCTCTCTTTCGGCGTCCCGACCATCTACAGCGACATTCCCGAGAACGAAGCGGTCGCGCGTGGCATCGGATACGCCTTCGCCGTTTCGAACGCCGCCTCCCTCGCCGAGCGGATCTCCCACGTGATCGATAACGACGCCGAGGCCCGCTCGCTCGCGGCGGCGGCGCGCGAGACCGTCCGCCGCAACCACGACTGGTCCGCCATCGCCCGGCGATACGACAAGGTGTATCGCTCGGTCGCGGAGGGTCGGACCGCGCGCCCGATCGTTTCCCGCTGATCGTCGATGAATTGCGCGCGAGGAGAAGCGGCGGCCGCCTAGCGCTTGAAGATCAGAATCTCGCTCAATGGGCGGCGGGATTTTTCCGGGGGGTTTTCATCCGGATAGCCGAGCGTGATGAGGGCCGGCACGTCGTAGGCGGCCGGGATGCCGAGAACCTTTCGAACGGCCTTCTTGTCGAACCACCCGATCCAGCAGGTGCCGAGCCCGAGCTCCGTCGCTCGAAGCACGAAATGCTCCCCCGCTATGCCCGCGTCGAGCACGTGATAATCGATCCCCTTGATGCGCCCGCCGAGTCGATTCGTGACGACACCGAGCTTCATGGCGATCGCGATGATCACCGGAGCGCCGGCCGCGAATTTGTTCGGGACGATCCCGCCGAGACATTCATCGGCGACCCTTCCGGCGAGCCCTCCCTCGGCGACATAGAACCGCCAGCCCTGCGTGTTCGACGCGGTCGGGGCGTAGCGGGCGGCATCCACGCATGATTCGACGAGCTCCCGCGGCACCGGATCGCTCCGGTACCTGCGAACGCTGCGCCGAGCCTCAACGAGTCGGGTAAATGATTCCATATTTCTTTCTTGCAGTATGTTAGAACGTTTATCTAATGTCACTTCGAGGCGTCGAAGGCCCTCTTGCGCGCATCGAAGGCGTCCTTGCCGGCCAGCAGGGCCGCGGCCACCGGAAGCCTGCGGGAGGCGATTCGGCACATCTCGTCCGCGATCTCTCGAATCTCCCACTGCGCCGCCCCGTCGCATCGCAGGCGGGAAAAATGGTAGAGCTCGCGGAGGTTGCAGGCGAAGAGAACGCGCCGCCGGTGCGCGTTCGTGAGGACGTAGAGCGCGGCCATGCCGAGAGCCCTATGGTGCAGGCGATAGAATTTTTCGGCCGCCTTCGTCCCCGCGCGAAGCATCCCCGCCGCGCCCGCCGCCCTTACCCTCGACGGCGCGGATACGCCGAGCGAGATATCGTAATCCTGCGGCAAGAGCGCGGCCATGCGGTGCCGCTTGAGCTGAGCGTAGCACGAAGCCGACACGACGAGATCGAAGATGAGCTCGACGCATTCGAACTCGCGCCAGACGGCGTCATGGGGCCCGAGACGGCGCATGGTCGTTCGTATGACGCACGCGATCGACCGGGCCGGGAGGCGCCCCGCCGCGCTCTCCGCCTCCGCCATCGACAAGCCGCCGGCCGAATAGAGAAGACACGCCGCAAGCTTTCTCTCGGCGCCGGGGGTCATCGACGCGAGCGCGACCCGCCCGGCCTCGGCGCGCCGGACGCCGCGGCGGCGCCTCGCGATCGCGGCGATCTCGCGCCGCGCATCGGGCATTTCCCGGCAATGCTCCGTGGGCGCCGGATAGCGGATGAGCGAGGGAACGATCGGCTTCGACACCCGGAAGAGCCCGCGCGACAGGGTGCGAAGCTCCGCGAGAGGGTGCGCCGCGAGCCGCATGATCACGTACTCGAGCTCTCGCGCGTTCACCGTCATGCCGAGCTGCGTCGAGGTCGCGAGCGGCATGAGGTAGCGCGCGTCCTCTTTCGCGGCGCCCTCCTCGACTCCGGCGGAGGCGATCCGCCGGTACGTCTCTTCGTACCGCTCGTGGAGCCCCCGGACGACGGAGCGAAACTCCCGCGCGAGCCCCGCCGCGCGTATCTCGGGGGGCAGAACGAGATCGCGCCCGAGGCGGATGTATCGCTGCGATTTTTCGGTGAAGGAAGCGAGACGAAAACGCTCGATCTCTTCGACGGCGAGACGCGAGATCCCCGTGACGTCGAAGTTGAGAACGGCGTGCTCGGCGACGGAGGCGTGGCCGAGCCCGAAGACGATGCGCTCGTTCGAGCGCCGGGCCTTGGCCACGTCGCGCATCGCCTCGGCCCGCAGCGCGCCGACGGGGCGCGCGTCGCGGCTGATGCGGGCGTAGGAGGCGGAAAGCACCTCCGGAGTCACGCCCTCCCCCTCGCGTCGCCGCGCGCGGTCGAGGATCGAGGAGTCGACGTTGTAACCGGCGAGAACCACCTTCATGGCCGGCCCCCGATCAAAAACTGAAGAGCACGCTCCCGAACCATTTCCATTGCTTCCCCTCGTAGACCGTCGTGAACTCGTACGGTTTCGTATACACGATCTCGTCGATCCCATAGGCGCCCTCGAGCTCGAGCGCGATGGGGTAGCTGTGAAAGGTGAATCCCTTGAGCCGCAGCTCGAACCCCGCGTCGCGCTTCAGACGATCCACGTCGAAGGCGTCTCCGACCCACGCGTCCCCCGCCTCGAAAAAGGCGCCCGCGTAGAGCGAACCGAGATAGAGGGGCGACACCTGCCGGTCGATGCCGCGCCAGACGGGGAATCGGTAGGTGAGGCGCGCCATGGCGATCCTCTCTCCTCCGAGACTGTAGTAGGTGTACCCGCGGAGCCCCTCGGCGCTCCCGGCATAAAGATAAAAGAAATCGTCAATCCGGTCGCTGCTTTCGAGGGCGGCGCCCCGCAGGCGCAGCGACAGCGCATGACGCCAGAAGGGGAGCGGCAAGTGCTCCTCGTACTGCATCTGAAAACGCCAGAAGTCGTTCGTATCGTAGCTCGGCATGAAGCCGTACTCGAACCCCGCCTCCAGCTTGTCCCACGCCCGCGTAATCTCGAGGTCGACGCTTCGCCCGCCGCGGGGATTGATGTCCGCGTCCACCTCGCGCCGTATCCCCCGGTAATGGTAGAGAAGCGACGCCTCGTCCGCTTTAAAGTAGTTCCATCCCCCTTCCCCCTTGAACTCGCGCTGATCGAGAAGCGCCCAGAGCTCGATATTGACACCGTACTCCCCGTGGTTGTACTGGAGCACGGCCTCGTTCCGGGCAAAAGGCGTCGTCGGTCTGAACTCCAGCCCGCAGGTGAAATACGCGTCCCAGAGATCGTAGCGGATGTCGAAATCGACCGCCGATTCGACGCCGGGATCGATCTCGGGGTCGAGCTCGATATTGTCGCGGTAGCTGTAGTATTTCCGGATCCGGTAGAGCTCGAACCCGAAGGTCGGCTTGAACTGCCGGGTGGCGATCGACAGGTTGAAATCGAAATCGCCGTTCGTCCCGTACGTGAAGCCGCCGAACACCGTCTGCCGGTCGAGAAGGTCTCCCGAATCGACGAACGCGCCCGCGCGGAACACCCCGTCGTAGATCATGACGCGCGGATAGACGAAAAGCCTCGTGAAGGTGATTCCGAAAGGCGTGGAATCGGCCGCGGTGCGACCGTCTGCCCCCTCCGGGGTCGAGGCGATCGCGAGACGCGCGCTCATGAGCGCCTCCGCTTCGTCCCCGGGAACCGCTCCCGCCGCCCCCGAGCGCCAGTCGGCGAGCCGGAATATCTGGAATCCCGCCTCCCCGTATCCGGAATAGACGAGACCCTTCCCGCAGGGCGCGGGGCCGAAGGCGCCTCCGACGACGTTCGTCACCATGAGATCGGTCGAATCCGCCGCCCCGCGGAAATAGACGTTGAAAATGCCCGTCCGATCGCTCGCGTAGAAAAATCCGTCGCCGCCGACGTTCCACCGCGGATCGCGCTCGTCGGCCGCCCCCGCCACGAGCGGCGACTCCGCGCCGGTCGCGGGGTCGACGAGAACGATGTCGCGGCTCGAGCCGTCGAAACGCGCCGCGAGGATGCCCCCCTCTCCCCACGAGAGGGACGAGTACTCTCTCCCGTGCGCCGCCGGCGTGAGGAGCCGGTGTGCGCCCGTCGCCGCGGCGACCACGGCAATGCGGTGCGATCCCGTTTCGGTGACGACACAGGCTATGCTCGCGCCGTCGGGCGACCAGGCAGGATACGAGGCGCGAAGCCCCCTCGTGAGCCTGCGCTCCTTCCCGGAGGCGACGTCGAGGACGAAGAGATCGCTCCGCAGGTAGCCGCGCTCGTTCTTCCGGGTGGTTCTCGGAAAACAGATCCGAGCGCCCTCGGGGCTCACATCCGCGCGCGCGCCGGCGTCGGCGACGACCGTTTTCTCCGCGCCGTCGGCTCCCCGCCGAACGATATCGAGGCTCATGTAGTCGCGGCCCCTGTTCGAAAGATACCAAACGCCCCCGTCCGGATCGACCGCGGGAAACAGGTTGAGAAATCCCTTTCCCGCGATCCGCTCCCCGGCCGTCTCCCGCGAGCGCACCCGCGCGGCGGCGGGATCGTAAACCGCTCGAAGATCCTCCAGCCAGAGGCGGTAGAGCTCCTTCGCTCCGACACCGAGCGCCTTCTCGCACGCACCGCCGATACCCCACGTTCGCGTGCCGGAATACGCCGTCGCCAGCGCGCAGAGCTTCTCCGGGCCGAAACGCTCCGCCATGAAGCGGACGAGCGAATACCCCTGATTATAGACGAGCTCGGACCGGCGGCTGTCCTTGCCGAAGACCCCCATCTCGTCGAGCGTGAGCAATCCGCCCGAGAGATACGCCGAGCGCAGCAGCATATCCCGGTGCGAGTCCCAAAAATCGTGACGCGCCTTGCCGCATTGATACTGGGCCATGCCCTCGGCGAGCCAGTTCGGCGCCGTCTCGCCCGGGATCGGAACGGATACCATGAGGTTCGGATACCCCGTGAGAACGTCCGGCCGCTTTTCCTTTTCGAAATCGATCGTCTGGAAATAACCCGAGGGCAGCCAGATGGGAAACTTCATCGTCTTTTGCAGCGAAACGAGGTGCGTGAACTCGTGGGCGACGACGTTCTCGATCCACGCCGCCGAACCGCGGAACCAGAAGTCGTAGGGAGCCACGCTGATGTCGACCCGGTTGAGATAGTAATAGGTGGTGCCCTGCGCGTCATCCTCGAGATCGGAGATGTTGATAAAGATCCGGGGGTCCGGCTCGTATCCGTAGAGCGCGGTGATGGGGCCGTATATCGATTCGGCGATTTCCGCCACGCGCGCCGCATGCCATTCGAGGCCGGGATGATACTGAACGCTGAAATGCTCCGTTTGAATCGTCAGCCAGCGAATCTCGGAGTGGTTCCAGGCGAGCGTTCGCGCGGGAGCGAGCTGCGCCGCGATCATAACGGCCCCGAGCAATCCGACGCGTACCGAATGCTTCAAACCCATTCTCTCAACCTCGCCCCGAGCTCTTGTGCAGGGGTGACGCCCGCCCGCAGGCATCCCGGATGGAAAGCGGCGCACTTCCGACGCGAGAAATATAGCTCATCGCCATCCGCTCTTCCGCCATTATTTTGATCGCCCCCCCCCGGGGACGCGCGCGCCCCGCCCCCGCTCTCTCACCGATCCGTCCGGCGGTAGGCGAACCGCGCCCGGCAGGTGCCCTCGCTCGAAACCATGCACGGCCCGAAGGGATCCTTCGGCGTGCAGGAGCGGCCGAAGAGGCCGCATTCCTCGGGCTCGATCTCTCCGAGCATGACGCGATGGCATTGGCAGCCCGGACGGACGTCGACCGCCTCGCCCTCCGTCGAAAGGCCGAGAGAGCGGACGGCGTCGAGATGCCCGTACTCCTCCCGCAGCGCGAGACCGGACGCCGGAATGACGCCGATGCCCCGCCACGTCGCGTCCGCAGGGGCGAAACAGCGGTCGATCGTCCCGCGCGCCCTCGGGTTCCCCTCGTCGCGAACCGCCCGCCGGTACTCGTTCAACACCTCCGGCCTCCCGCCTTCGGCTATCCGCGCGAGGAGCGCGTGCACCCCCCGCAGGATATCCACGGGCTCGAAACCGGCGATGACCGACGGAACGCCGAACTCCTCATCGAGAAAGCGGTAGCCGCTGCGTCCTATGATGACGCTCACGTGGCCCGGAAGGACGAACCCGTCGATCCTCCCCGGCCCGCGCGCGAGAAGGAAGCGCAGCGCCGGAGGAATCACGCGAAGGGACGGAATGATGAAGAAATTCCGAGGAGGATCCGCCGCCAGCGCCGCGGCGATCGGCGCCGCGGTCGTCTCGAAGCCGACGGCCATGAGCACGACGGACGCGCCGGGACGCTCGCGCGCAATCGCGATCGCGTCGGACGGCGAATAAACGACCCGGACGTCGGCTCCCTCGGCGCGCGCCCGCTCGAGGGAGCCCTCCGTCGCCGGAACGCGCATCATGTCGCCGAAGGTCGCGAGAACGGTGTTCTCGCGGCGCGCCGCAGCCATCGCGCGATCGACGTCGCGCGCCGGACACACGCAGACGGGGCAACCCGGTCCCGCGATGAGGCGCACGCCGCCGGGCAGGAGCGAGCGGATGCCGGCGCGCGCGATGGCGTGCTCGTGCGTGCCGCACACGTGCATGAGGGTGATCGCGCGGTCGACACGGAGCGCCCCTATGGCGCGGGCGATCGCGGCCACCGCCTCCGGGGAGCTCCATCCGTCGATCGCGCGCGGATCGATCACGCCGGGCCTTCCCCCCTCCCGGCCTCGTAGACCCGCCGGATGAGATCGAGCGTCTCGAGCGCCTCGCGCTCGTCGATGCGCTCGATGGCGTAGCCGGCGTGGATGAGGACGTAATCGCCGATCGCCACGTTATCGATCAAATCGAGGCGGATGCGTTTCCGCACCGAGCTGCTCGCCGCGACGGCGTCGTTGCCGTCGCGCTCGACGATCAGCATGGGAATTCCGAGACACATCAGCGTCCCCCCGCCGAGGCGGCGAATCGCTCGACCCAGGCCTCGAATCGATCGAGCCCCTCTCCGGTCACGCACGAAAGCTCGACGATGTCGAGACGCGGCTGTATTTCGAGCGCCTCGCGCCGCGCCTTCGCGACGTCGAACGAAACGTGGGGCAGCAGGTCGATCTTGTTCAGCACGAGAAGCTGCGCCTCGTGAAACATGAGGGGATACTTCTTCGGTTTGTCGTCCCCCTCCGAAACGCTCAGCAGCATCACGCGGGCGTCCTCCCCGAGATCGAACTCCGCCGGACAGACGAGGTTCCCCACGTTCTCGATGAGCAAAAGATCGATCGCGTCGAGATCGAATCGGTGGAGCGCCGAGTGCACCATCGCCGCGTCGAGATGGCACACGCCGCCCGTCTGTATCTGGTACACCGGAACGCCGAGGGCCGCGACGCGCTCGGCGTCGGCGGTTCCTTGAATGTCCCCCTCGATGACGCCCACGGCCCGATGCTTCGCGAGCAGGGGGATGGCGCGGACGAGGAGCGACGTTTTGCCGGCCCCCGGAGCGCTCATGAGATTGAGCGTCGCGACGCCGTGGGAACGCAGATGCTCTCGGTTCTCCGCCGCGATCACCCGGTTCCGGTCCCGCAGATCCTCTCCGATCCGTATTTCGTGCATCGCCCCTTCCTCTATTCCTTCGCGCTCTCGTCCCCCGGCTCGTCGTCCGTCAGGATGTAGTCGACTTCCATTTCCCGTCCGCCGAGAATATCGATCTCGGTCGAGCCGCACCTCTCGCAGGCGAAAACGAAATTTGCCGGCCGCGCCTCCGCCGCGCACCCCCGGCACCGGACGCGGAGCGGAACGCTCTCGCATTCGAGACGACCGCCCTGGGCGACGGTGCCCGGCGCGAGCGCCTCGAAGGCGAAGCTCAGCGCGTCGATATTGACCCCGGCCATCTCGCCGATGCGCAGATGCACGACGCGGACGCGCTCGCCGCCCGCCTCGCGAGCCGCGCGCCCGACGATGGCGAGCAGATTTCCCATGAGAGCGGTTTCATGCATTCGGCCGCTTCCGTTCGCCGAGCCCGCGCGATACGCGCGTCGAGGCACGCCCCAAAACCTCCCCCGCGATCTCCTCGACGAGTCCCGGCAGCGCCCCGGCGACGGCCTCCGTGCACTCTTCGCCGAGCGTCAGCGCGTCGGCCACCTGCACGGCGTACACCTTCACCTCGGCCGGCATCGCCAGTCCGAGCCGGCGCCCGAGCGCGAGCGCGGTCACGAGATCGATGTCGTGGAGGGAGGCGAGCCTCGCGGTGATGCGGAGATCGTCGGGCTCGAGGCGGAAGACGGTTCCCGGATCCTCTCCCTCGAGCTGGATCGAGTCGATGATAAAAGCGCGGTCGTACCCGCGCAGCAGCTCGACGAGATCGAGCCCCGCGCTCGCCGATTCGCGGCAATCGGCGGCGCCGTCGACCCGGCCGGCGAGCGCCCGGACGGCGTACACGCCGACGCCGTCGTCCCGGAGAATGGTGTTGCCGAGACCGAGAATGAGCGTTTTCACGATCGCCCCCCCTGCCGCCGCGCTCCTCTCACGACCGAGAGATCGTGCGGAGCGTCTCGCCGGCGCTGTTTTTCAATTCGACAACGAGAGGCATCTGACCGGGGAGGCTGTGCGTCGCGCAGCTGAAACAGGGATCGAAGATGCGGAACGCCATCTCGACCGTGTTGAGAAGCCCTTCGGTGACCGCGCCGCCGGCGCCGATGAACTTCTGGGCGGCCTTCTTGACCGCCATCGAGATCGGCGCGTTGTTGTTCGTCGTGCCGACGATGAGGTTCGCCTTCGTGACGATGCCCCGTTCGTCGGTGACGAAGTGGTGCGTGAGCGTCCCGCGCGGCGCTTCGACGATGCCCACTCCCTCGGACGGCGTCGCCGACGGGATGACGCGGACGTTCGGATCCAGTATCTCCGGATCGGCGACGAGCTCGGCGAGACGTTCCGCCGCGTAGACAAGCTCGATGAGCCGCGCCCAGTGGTGGGCCATGAGCTTGTGCACGGGCTTGCCGCCGAAGGTCGCGTACATCCTCTCGTACGCCTCCTGCGCCTTCGGGGTCGCCATGCCGACCGAGGCGTTCAGCCGCGCGAGCGGCGCCGCCTGATAGATCGAGGTGCCCTTCCCTTCCTTGAAGCCCTGCCAACCGAGCTTCTTGAGGTACGGGAACTTGAGATACGAGTACGGCTCGACGTGCTCGGCGACGTGCTCGAGGTACTCCGATTCGCGGTACCGGTCGATCTCCGCGCCCTCCGGATCGACGACGCGGACCGTCCCGTCGTAGAGCGTGACGCGGTTGCGGTCGTCGACGAGCCCCATGTAGTTCGTTACGAGCTCGAAGCCGTCGCCGAGGATGAGATCGAGGTAGGCCTTGTTCTTAAGCACGATGTCGTCGAAAAGCTTGAGACCAAGCTCGCCGAAGGAAACCAGCCCCGGAACGAAACCCTTGATCGTTTCGAGATCCGCCGGCGCGAGCGCCCGCGAGACCCCGCCCGGAAGGTTCCAGACCGGATGCGTCGCCCGCCCGCCGACCATCTGCTGGATGAGCTGCGTGATCTCGCGCTGGCGGATCACCTCTCGCCCGAGATCGAGGCCCACCTTGCCGATGAGGCCGAGGATGTTGCGCTCGGCCGGGGGAGCGCCCGGCCCGACGACGAAATCGGGCGCCGCGAGCGCGTAGAAATGCGCCGTGTGGCTGTGCATGAAGTGCGCCATGTAGTACAGCTCGCGCAGCTTCGCGGCCACCGCCGGAATCTTCACCTTGTATACTGCATCTACGGCCTTACCCGAGGCCATGTGGTGTGCGGCCGGTCAAACCCCGCAGATGCGCGTGACGACCCTCGGTATCTCCTCGACGGGCAGACCTTCGACGAACTTTTCGAATCCCCTCAGCTCGGGGATCTGGAGGTACGCGTTCTCAACCGCGCCCTCGTCGTTCACGAAGATCATGATCTTCCCGTGCCCTTCGAGGCGAGTGATCGGGTCGATCGCGATGCGCTTCATATCCTCTTCCTCCTCGGTATCGATGACGCGAGGCTGAACCGGTGGAGCGTCGTGAGCGGCGCCACCACCGTGTCGAGCGTCGCATTGATCTCGTTTTCCTCCTTGCCGTCGATGACGGACGCGAGCGCGCTCAGCATCTTGAGCCCCTGATCCGTCACGCCGTCGAGCGGCCCGTAGCAGCCCCGGCAGGGCACCCCCGACTTGATGCAGCGCGAGCCGCACCCCGAACGCGTCGCCGGACCGAGGCAGAGGTACCCCTGCTCGAGAAAGCACGTTTCGGGATCGGGGAGCTTCTCGTGCGTGCGGTAGATCCGCGTGATCTTTTTTTCGCTCTTTATGCGCGCGCATTCGTCGCAGAGGGCGCGTTCGCCGGCGCCGATCACGCTCCCCTTCCGAGGCAGCATGTCGTCTGCGATGAGCCCGATCGCCGAATAGATCTGGAGGGAGGCGGGCGGACAGCCGGGGATCGTGTAATCGACCTCGACCACCTGCGAGAGCGTCTTGACGGTATTGTAGAAGCGCGGCAGCTCGAGCTCGAGCCCGTCCTGCACGGTCCGTTCCTCCGGCAACACTCCGCCCGGGTTGTCGGTCGATTCCGATTCGATATAAACGCGGCGCAACGTCTCGTCGCGCGTGAACATGTTCGAGAGCCCCGGGATGCCCCCGACGTGGGCGCAGGCGCCGAGAGCGATCATCATTTTCCCCTTCCGGCGGAGGAGCTTCGCGATCTCCTCGTTTTCCGAATTGCGGATGGCGCCGCTGAAGAACACCGCGTCGAGAAAACCGTCGGGCATGGCGCGCACGTCGTCGTACTTGAAATCCATCGCGATCGGCCAGAAGAGGATGTCGGCCGCCCCCGCGATCTCGAGAATCTTTTCGTGCGTGTCGAGAATCGCGACGTCGCATCCCCCGCACGCCGCTCCCCAATATATGCCGATCTTGAGCTTCATCTCGTCATACTCCGGTTTCTTGCGCCGCCGCGCCTTCGCCGTGCAGGACGTCCCGCTTCATGCTTTCGAGCACCGACTCCTTGAGAGCGAGCGGGCCGAGGGCGCGGATCTGCTCGGTGAACTCGTCGACGACGCGTCCGAAGCGATCCCCCTCCGATGCGGAGATCCACTCGAGACGCACCCTCTCGGGCTCGATGCCGTACTCGGGAAGGACGCGTCTGAGGAGGAGATACCGCCGCAGCGCCTTGTAATTTCCCTCCAGATAATGGCAATCCCCCGGGTGGCATCCGCCGATGAGCACCCCGTCGGCTCCCTCCGCGAGCGCCGTCAGGATGAACACGGGATCCACGCGACCGCTGCACATGACGCGTATCGACCGGACGTTCGGGCTGTACTTCACGCGCGCGGTCCCTGCCAGATCGGCGCCCGTATAGGTGCACCAGTTGCAGAGGAACCCCACGATTCTCGGTTCAAACGCCATAGTTCGTTCCCTCTCGACTTCGCCCTCAGGTCACCGACAGCAGACCCTCGATCTCGGCGAGTATCTGCTCGTTGCCGAAATGCTTGGCCTTGATCGCGTTGCTCGGGCACGCCGCCACGCACGTGCCGCATCCCTTGCAGAGCGCCTCGTTGATAACGCTGACCTTCTTCTCCTCGTCGAACCTGATCGCGAGATACGGGCAGAGATTGTTGCAGATGCGGCAGCCCGAGCAGCGCTCCTCGTCGATCTCGGCCGTCGCAGCCTCGATCTCGATCTGCCCGCGCATGATCATGGAGAGCACGGCGCTCGAGGCCGCTGACGCCTGCGCGACCGTGTCGGGGATGTCCTTCGGCGACTGGCACGCGCCGGCGATGAAAACGCCGTCCGTCGCCGTCGACACCGGCCCGAGCTTCGGATGCTTTTCGATGATGAAGCCGTCCTTGCCGACGCTCACGCTGCATTTCTTCGCGAGCTCGGGAAGCCCCGCGGGCGCCTCGAGACCCGTGCAGAGAATCACCATGTCGACGGGAATGCGCCGCACGACGCCGACGAGCGTATCCTCGACGCGCACGACGAGTTTGCCCTTTTCCCCCTCGTGTATCGGCAGGTCGGTGATCTCGCCGACCTTTCCGCGGATGAAACGGACGTCCTCGCCGAGCAGGCGGTCGTAAAACTCCTCGTACCCTTTGCCGAAGCACCGCAGGTCGATGTAGAAATTGTAGACCTCAGCCTCGGTCTTTTCCTTGATGAGGTGCGCGAACTTGAGCGCGTACATGCAGCAGACGCGCGAGCAGTACTCGTGCGCGTCCTTGTCGCGGCTTCCGATGCAATGGATGATGCCGATCGCCTTCGGCGTCGAGCCGTCGGCGAGAACGATCTTTCCGTCCGTGGAACCCGCGGCGCAGTTCATCATCTCGAACTCGATCGCCGTCACGACGTTCGGCAGGACGCCGTAACGGTAGCGCTTCATGGCCGCCGGATCGTAGGTCCGGAGCCCCGCGGCGATGATGATGTTGCCGACCTCGAACTCGTGAACGCGATCCTCCATGTCGTACCGGATCGCCTTGCGCTCGCAGATCTTCTCGCAGACGCGGCACTTTCCTTCCTGAAAGTAGCGGCACGAATCGCGGTCGATGACGGGCACCGCCGGAACCGCTTGCATGAACGGCATGTAGATGGCCGGCGCCGGATTCTGCTTGCCGCTCGATTTCTTGGCCCCGCGCGTGCCGATCGTGAGCTTGCGGTGGATGTTCGTCTCGTCCTCCGGGATGCGGCAGCCGGGGCAGCGTTCCCAGCACATGCCGCAGCCGTTGCAGAGCTCCCGGTCCACGTAGCGGGCCTTCTCGCGAATCTTCACCTTGAAGCTGCCGACGAATCCGCTCACTTCTTCGATCTCGGAGTAGGTGAGCAGCTTGATGTTCGCGTGCTGGCCGACCTGAACCATTCTCGGCGTCAGGATGCACGCCGCGCAGTCGAGCGTCGGAAAGGTTTTGTCGAACTTCGCCATGTGTCCGCCGATCGAGGGCTCTCGTTCGACGAGCACGACCTCCTTGCCGGCGTCGGCGAGATCGAGGGCCGCCTGTATCCCCGCGATCCCCCCGCCGATGACGAGCGTGCGCGGGTTGATGGGCACGACGCGCTTCTCGAGCGGCTCCTGCCACGTGGACCGCCGGGCCGCCGCCGCGAGAAGGGCCTTCGCCTTCTCGGTGGCCGTTTTCCCGTCGATATGAACCCAGGAGCACTGCTCGCGGATGTTCGCCATCGTGAAGAGGTACGGGTTGACGCCCGATCGCTCGCATACCTTTCGGAACGTGTTCTCGTGCATGAGGGGCGAGCAAGAGGCTACGACGACGCGATCGACGAGCCCCTCCCGGATGTCCTTTTCGATCATGGCCTGACCGGGATCGGAGCACATGAACTTGTAATCGCGCACGATCTCCACGTTCGGAAGGGTTTTCGCATGTTCGACCACGGCGTCGACGTCGATTTTGCCGGCGATGTTCGTGCCGCAGTGACAGACGTATACTCCTATCCGTTCAGCCATGTCATGCTCCCTGGAATATTTCCTTGATCGGTTTCGTGAGCTTCACCGCGAGACGGTTGAGTCCGAGCTTCTCGGGCGGCAAGCCCAGCGCCACGCCGATGAGCTGGGTGAAGTAGAGAATCGGAAGATTGAATTTCGTCTTGAACAGGGCGTTCACCTTTCCCTGGTACACGTCGAGATTCATCTGACAGAGCGGGCACGTCGTGACGAGGCAGTGCGCCCCCCTGCGCTCGGCGTCGAGGAGCAGGTTCCTGCAGAGCCGCATGGCGAGCTCCTCCTGCGTCCCCATGAGGGATGCGCCGCAGCAGGCGGTTTTCATCCGGTAATCGACGTTTTCCGCCCCGAGCTTCTCGATGAGCTTGTTCATCTTGACCGGATCGTCCGGATCGTCGAAATCAGTCTCGGGACGGACGATCTGGCATCCGTAGTACGGCGCCACCTTGAGCCCCGTGAGCTTCTTCACGACGAGCGAGCCGATCGTGTCGCAACCGACGTCGCTGCACACCACGTCGAGCAGGTGGCGGACCCGCACGTTGCCGCTGTAGCTGAGGCCTCCCGCCTCGAGCGCCTGGCCGATCTTCTTGCGCAGATCCGGATATTCGGCGAAATACCGGTTCGTCTTGTTGAGAACGGTGTAGCAGGCGCTGCACGGCGTCACCACGTCGCGGTGATGCTGCTCGGCGAGCGCGAGGTTGCGCGCCGAGATCGCGAAGCTCATGAGCTCCTTCACCGACATGTAGGCGGTCGCGCCGCAGCAGTTCCAATCCTCGAGCTCCTCGAGCTCGAGCCCGAGCGCCGGCGCGATCGCGTCGATCGAGTCCCGATAGATGTTGGCGGTCGCGCGGACGGAGCAGCCGGGATAGTACGTGTATTTCATCTAGATCTCCCCGAGCTCGTCGACCCTCTTGAGTATCTTTCGCAACTGCTGAATGTTCTTGATGCGATGCGGCAGGAGCGGGAGACGCCCGTTCGAGAAGAGTCGCCAGCCCTGCGGAACGAACTTGAACGCATGATGCGGTTCGGCTTCGAGAATATACCGCGCCATGAGCTCCGTCTCGTGGTTGCGGCCGTACTTGTTGACCATGCGCGCGAAGTTACGCGAAAGCACGACCGCTTTCTTCCCCTTGGTCTTGCCTTCGGCGACGGCCAGGCGCTTGAGGGCGTACATGACGTCGGTGATCTTTATGTTCTTCGGACACCGCACCGAGCAGGTGTAGCAGGACGAGCAGTACCATATCGTGTTCGAACGGAGGACCTCGTCGCGGAAGCCCGCCCGGATGAGGGAAAAGATCTTGCGCGGGCCGTGGTCCATGACGTAGCTCAGCGGGCAGGAGCTGCTGCACGTTCCGCACTGGATGCATTTCTTGATTTCGTGCCCTCCGGGGAGGGAGTAGATCTCGGTCAGAAAATCATGATCGAGCTTGTATTCGGCCACGATGTCCCTGTCGAGCATTGCGACTCCTACGTTACGGGCGGGAAGGTGTCACGTATCCTGCAGCATCGAATCCTTGCCGTGGTTGGGCCATGAGCGCCTCATAATACAGACATTTCTTGATTCGTCAACGATAATTCAAAAGTCGCCCTTTGGCGAAAATGGGGTTCCCGGGCGCCCTTCATCATTATAATTACGCTATACCGCAAAATCAACGACAAAATGCGAAGCGGAGCCCAAATCGCCTACCCCGCCCTTTTCTCGGGCGCATCGACGCCTCGGCGGCCGCTATTTTTTCATTCCCACGCGCCGTCCCCCCTGCCTTATATTGTTTCTGATACCGCTCATCCTTGAGGGCACATCGAACCGCTCAAAGAAGGGAATAACGCACATGTCGAAAATGCCCCTCCTCGCCGCTCTTCTCGCCGCCTTTCTGTCGCTCGCGGGCTGCGGGACCGAGAAGTCGATCGCCCTCTATAACGATGGAATCGACGCGGCCGCCCGCGAGGATTACGAGGAGGCCGCGCGGCTTTTCGCGCTCGCCGTCGAGCGCCGCGCCGACGATCCGCAGGCGCGCTACAACCTCGGCCTCGCCCTCATCGAGCTCGACCGCTTCGCGGAGGCCGAGACGCACCTCAGGGAGGCCGCCGCGCTCGATCCAATGGACCCCGAAGCGCAGGAGCTGCTCGGCACGAGCCTCGAGAAGCAGGGCAAGCTCCCCGAGGCCAAGGCGGCCTACCGGGCTTCCCTCAACATCAAACCGACTCACGTGCCCGCGTTGCTGGGGCTCGCGGCAATCGCTCTCGCGGAGAACCAGAACCGCGCCGCGCAGGATTACGCGACCGAGGCATCCGATCTCGACCCGAACAATCTCGAGGCGAACGTTCTGCTCTCGGAGGCATATTTCCGAAACGGCGAGTACAGCTCGGCCTACGGACAGATCCTCACGGCGAAGCGCCTCAAGCCGACCGACGAGACCGTTCAATTCCTCTTCGGGAAAATAGCCTACAGCCGGCGCATGTACGAGGATGCGCTCGACGCCCTCGCCGGCGCCCGCTCGCTCGGGCTCGCGAGCGACGAGCTCTTCCTCTACCTCGGGCTCACGAATCTCGCGCTCGGATCCCTCGGCGACGCGGAGCGCGATTTTCGGCTCTCGATCTACAAGAACGACGCGAACCCCCGCGCGTGGAGAGGGCTCGGAGAGACCTACATGGTCATGAAGAAATGGGCCGATGCGAACGACGCGATCGGGCGGGCCACCGGGCTCGATCCGGACGACGACCAGCTGGCGCTCGACCGAGCGCTCATCGCCATGAACACGGGAGATCTCGATCGCGCGGCGGCCGATCTCGAAGCGGTGATCGCGAAACCCGGCGCGCCGCAGACGACGGGCTACTACTTGGGCCATGCCTATCTGAGACTGAGACGCGACGCCGATGCGAGAGCCGCCTTCGAGCGTTTCATAGCGATCTATGAGGGCGGAGGCGCTCTCCTCGACGAGGCGCGCGCGATCGTGGATCGTCTATCGCCCTGAGCCGGCCGGCTCCCTCCCCGAAGACGGCGCCGCGCCGAATCGCAGGACGATAGCGATTCCCGCGAGCGCCACCGCGCCTCCCGCAACGGCCGTCCAACCCGGCGCCTCTGCGAGAACGAGCAACGCGAGAACGCTCGCCCCCACGGGTTCCCCGAGCGACGCGATCGCGACGACCGTCGCATCGAGATGCCGAAGCGCCCAGTTGAAAAGCGAATGTCCGATCGCCTGGCAGACGAGCGCCATGAGAAAGGCGTAGAGATACGTTCGCGGCTCCCAGCCGGCGAGCGAATCGCCCGAAACGGCCGCTCCCGCCACGAGCAGGACCGCCGCGATCGAGTAGACGGGAAAAACGTAGGCCGCGATCGACAGCTTGCGTCGCAGCGAGCTTCCCACGAGAAAATAGCCGGCGACGGCGATTGCGCCCCCGATCGCGAGAACGTCGCCTCCGGAGCGGGCGCTTCCCGGCGCGAGGTCCCCGCCGCCAATGACCGCTCCTCCCGCCAGCGCGAGCGCGAGACCCGCCCAGAACGCCGCAGGGACGCGCTTGCGCGAAATCACCGCCGCGTAGAGGCCGACCCACAGGGGGCTCGTCGAAACGAGCACGACGCTGCTCGCGATTCCGGTTCGCGAGAGCGACGAGATCCACAGAATGAAGTGGAGCGCGAGAAAGCCGCCGGCGAGCGCGAGCGCCCCCCACTCCCCTCGCGAGAGGCCCCGTAGTTCCCGCCGCGTCGCCGCCGATCCGAGCGCCGGCGCGGCCACGAGAAGCGCCGAGAACACCATGCGCAGCGCCGCCACGACGGAGGGCGGCGCATCGGCGAGCCGCGCGAAGATCGCGCCGAACGAGAGCGCGACGATCCCCGCTCCGAGAATGGAATGACACGTTGCGCGACCCGGGCTCATCGATCCTCCGCCGCGGCCCGCCGCTCCGCATCGAGTGGAAGAAGCGTCCGCGCCTTTTCTCTCAAGCACCGAATCATATTGAACGGGGACGGCTATTCAAGTAGATTCTGCCATCATCCGCGCTGGAGCGGCCGCCATGAATGATAAGACCGAAGAACGATCGCGCGACAGAGTCCTCGGGGAAGAATGGCTCGACTGGCACGGGAGCGCCGAGCCTTCCGTTATCCGCGAAGGGAAACGGACCTTTCTCTTGCTTTCGCTCGTCGTGCTCGCCGTTTTCCTTCTCGCCGCCGCTCTCTTCTGGTACCTCGTCCTTCCCCGCTTCGAGCAGTACGGTCGCGGGGCCGCCGCCGCCTTCACGGTGGTCGCGGCGTCCGGGGCCGCGTTCCTTCTCTTCTGGTACGGCCTCCTCATCGGATCCGTTCTCTCGCGCCGGCTCTATCTCGCCCTCTGCATGAGCCGCGGCCGCAGGCTTCTCTTCATGCTCTTTCCGTTCGTCGCGCGGCTCGCCTCGTCCCTCGGCATCTCGCGCGACCGCATCGGCCACTCCTTCATAGAAGTGAGCAACCGGCTCACCGCGGCATCCGGGGGAAGCGGCGTCGTGCTCGCGCTCATCCCCCGCTGTCTCCGCCCGGAGCTCAAGCGGGAGCTTCGGGAAATCTGCTCGGCCCATCCGGACGTCGTGCTCCACACGGCTCCCGGCGGCACCGAAGCGCGCGCCTACATCCGCGAGCTGCATCCGCGGGCGATCGTCGCGGTCGCCTGCGAGCGCGATCTCATGGGAGGAATCCATGACGTCGCTCCGCACATCCCGGTCATCGGCGTTCCGAACTCGCGTCCGGCCGGCCCCTGCAAGGAGACGGTCATCGACATCGACGCCTTTCGCGAAGCGCTGCGGTTCTTCGGCGGGCCTTCGTGAAACCGGGGGCGGCGGACGGCAGGTTCAGATGGATTGAACGTTGTTTCGGGCGAGGAGCTCCGCGATCTTCTCGAGCAGCGTCCCCGTATTGAAGGGCTTCTCCATCCAGATGTCGGGGCTTATCGACGCCTCGTCTCCCTGTCCCCAACGGCTATGCGCCGTGAGCATGATCACGGGGACCCCGCTCAGTCCCTCGGCGCGGCGTATCCCGCGGCACACCTCCGCTCCGTCGAGCACCGGAAGCGTGAGATCCAGTATGACGAGATCGGGACGTTGCGCGAGCGCCGTCTCGAGACCCTCTTTTCCGTCGTGCGCGCTGATGGTTTCGTATCCCGCGCGTTTCAGGATGAACTCCAGAATCTTCACGAGATGAACCTCGTCGTCGATTATGAGAATCCTCGGGGCCATTCTATCGCCCGTCCTCCGATGTCGAGATCGCGTTCGAGCGTCCTTGGTTCGATGGAGCCGCCTCAGGTTTCCCTTGAAAGATGCATGCCAGAACAAGTTCTATCCACTCGACATCCGCGCGGGGGATGTGATATAATAACAGCATTGGAAGCAATTCGTTGCTTGAAGCGTTTATAAATCGGCATTAAGTAGCTAGTATAACATCATGGGAGGAAATAAGATGCGCAAGGCTACTTACGCTGTTTCGATTTTCACCGTCGCGGCCATGCTTCTTTTTGCGACAACCGCCGCATTTGCGGCGCCCGCCGCGGTGAAAAAGAGCGTCCAGAAGCTCGAGAACGGCAACTACCTCATCAAGCTCGTCGTCACGGCGGAGAGAGGCGAGCTGTACGCCTTCGAGCTCAAGGATCCGCAGAGCGCCATCATCGACGTCTACGCGCCGAAGAGCTGGTGCATGCTCACCGACGGCGCCGCGCTCCTCTCGCGCACGGAGTCGGCTCCGATCGACGCCAAGAGAGGCCTCGAGTTCATCATCCACGCGACGAGCCCCGACGCGCAGTTCGTCTGGACGTTCTTCGACCGCGTGAAGCAGATCGGCGCTCCCGAAGTTCTCTAGGCTTCGCGCCACGGCATTGACATCACCCGGGGCGATCCTCTCACACGTGAGGATGGATCTCCTCGGGTGATTCTTTTTGCGGGGGACCATTTCAATCCATGCTGTATTGGCCGACATCGACGTCGCGCACCGGATTGTCGAGTATGCCGACGATGCGGCGCAGGGGCTTCTTGGTGAGGGGGTCCAGCTCTCCGAGATCGATCACGATCTCGTCGCCGACCGCTTCGCCGGATGGGCTCGTCAAGAGTCGAACGCGCGCGATCTCCTTGCCCGGCGCGCCGAATTCGACCACGACGGCGGTCTCGCCGGTCGAGAGCTTCAGCACGCTCCCGATCGGAATGTTCCCGAGCATGCGCAGGAATACGTTGAAGAAATCCCGGTGGAACTCGGTCCCGCTCCCCTTCGCCATCAGCTTGATGGCCTCGTACGGATTGAGCTGCCGGCGGTACGGGCGTCTCGTCGTGAGCGCGTCGTAGGTATCGGCGATGCGGACGATCTCGCTTCCCTTGTGCGCCGTGAATCCGGGCTTCGGTTTGGGATAGCCCACGTAGTCGTGCCGCATATGATGCTCGTAGGCGACGCGCCGGCAGAGAAGGTCGAATCCCTCCTCCCTCAATATGCGCTCGCCGTCGACGGGATGCCGCTTCATTGCCTGCCATTCGCTCGGCGTCAGGCGCCCCGTTTTCCGGATAATCTCGAGCGGCACGTAAAGCTTTCCGATGTCGTGCATGAGCGCCGCATGCGCGATACCGTCGATGAAACCCTCGGAGAACCCGAGCGCGCTCGATATCGCCGCCGCTATGACGGCCACGTTGATCGAATGCGTGAAGGTGTAGTCGTCGAACTCTCTCAGCGAGTTGAGGAGCAGGATGGTCGCCGTGTCGCGCCCCTCCCGCTCGATGACGCCCATGATCGCCTCGCCGGCATTCGCCCCGTCCTTCGACTGGAGCTTTTCGAGCCGCTGGAGAATGCCGTGAACGACCTTCCCCATGGCCCCGCCGCCCGCTCCGCCCGCCGCTCCATCGCGCTCTTCGTTCAGCACGAGGTCGCGTCCGGCCGGAACGAGAGAGCGCTCGGGCGCGATGTCCGCCGCCGCAGACCGGTTCCGCACGCGGATGCTGCGAACCTGCGCGCCGAGCGTCGCGAAATCGGCCCCGGCGACGCCGCAAGGAGGCGCCGCGAGCAGCCGCGCGAAGCACGCGAGCTCTTCGGACGTCGTTTCCCGCTGAAACTCGATCTCGCCGATAGCGTGCCTCGTGAGCGACTCGCGCAGGAGAAGAGCGGCCTGATCGTGCGTCTCCCGCAGGTCGACCACGAAATTGAGGCAATGAAGGGATTTTCCCGAAAAGAAAAGCTGCACGGATTTGCGGCGCTCGAGAAGCACGCCGAGATGCAGGTGGGCCTGCTTGAGCGCTTTTTTCACGGACGGATGCCCGGCCGGAAACAGGCGCGACTGCAGAACGAGCTGCGCGAGGGAACTGATCGACTCGCGTAGCTGCTGAAACTCGAGCGGCAATGCCTCCAATACTGCCTGCATCGACCCTCTCTTGCGCGGACGATTCAATCAGTAAACGGAATAACCCGTTGCCATTAAATGCAAATATCATACCTATAGGACGGCCCCCGGCCCCTTGTCGTCCACGAAACGACGTTGATTCCGGGGAAGCGCCGCCGTAAGATGTCCGTCATGACGACCTCGTCGCGCAAAATCACGAGTATGCTCCGCGGCTCGGGCCCGGCAATCGCCCTGCTCGCTTTCCTTCTCTCCTCTTGCGCGTTGCATCCAGAACGGAGGCAAGTCGTTGAGGAAGCAGATTTTATCGAGCAGATACCGCAGGCGGAGCGAGTCGATCTCGCCGAGCGCATAGCGGCGCTCTCCGGGGAAATCGAGCTCGATTTCAAAAACGCCGAGCTCCATCGCCGCCTCGCGGTTCTTTATCGGCTGCAAGGTACCCCCCGCAGCCGTCTTCTCTCCTTGGAGGAAATCGACCGGGCGATCATGCTCGATCCGGGGAACGCAGTCTACCGGGTCGAAAAGGGCCTCACCCTCGCCGCCCGCCGATTCGCGGGCGAAGCGGAAGCGGCCTTCCTCGAAGCGACGCGGCTCGATCCGCGATGCTCGGCGGCGTGGTTCCAGCTCGGCCGCCTCGAGCGCGACGAGTACCTCGCCACGATGTGCTATCCGGATCATCTCGCGAAGGCGATCGAGCATTTCGGCAAGGCCCTGCAGCGCAACCGCAAGGATGAGGAAACGCTTCTCAATCTGGCGTTCCTCCATTCGCTCCGTCAGATGCACCGGACGGGCTTGCAGCACGCCACCCGCGCCGCCGCATACCATCCGCGGAGCGCCCGCGCACGTCTGCTCGCCGGGATGCTCCTCACGAAGCTCATGCGATTCGGAGCGGCCGACTCATCGTTCGCGAGCGCCTTTCTCCTCATGAGCGAGGAAGAGCGCAAGCCGTACGAGAACATCGCTCCGCTCCTTTCGGACGAGGAGCGCGAGCTCTACCTTTCGTCCCTCCCGGCGAAGCGCGAGGACTGGAACCGCCGATTCTGGGCCGAAGCGGATCCGACGCCGGCGACCGAGGCCAACGAGCGGCTGCTCGAGCACTACAGCCGCGTCGTCATCGCCGACTGGGCGCTGTCGAACGAGCGGATGGATCTCGTCGGGTCGCAATCCGACCGCGGCGCCGCGCTCATCCGCTTCGGGGTGCCCGACCGGAAGTACCACGATCTCGGCTCGGGCACGTCCGGCGCATGGGTCGTTTGGGGCTATAACCTGCCCGGCGGCGCCATGCTCCTGTATTTCAACGACGAGTTTCTGAACGGCGACTACCATTTCCCCATCAGCGACTATTACGGCGCCGTTTCGCGCCGGATGCTCGAGACGGCCCCCCAGCGGTACGAATATCCGATCGCCTACGCCGCGTTTCCGATCGGCGTCGAGATGGCGGAGCTCCGCGGCTCGGATGAGCGGACGCGCATAGAGTTTTCGCTGGCGATCCCCGATTCGACGAGGACGGGCGGCGGGAGATGGAACCTCTTTCTCACGCTCTTCGACTCCGAGTGGAACCGCTTCTCGCGCGACCGCTTGACGTTTCGCTCCGACAGTCTCGTGCGGATCGAAAAACCGGGCGGCGCTTACTTCGTTTACTCCGCCGCGATCGAGACGCTGCCGCGCGAGCTCGGCGGCACCTGCGTTCTCGAGCTCGTCGACGACGCGAGCCGAAAGAAGGCCGTGCGCCGCTATCCGCTCGCGCTGCGCTCCCTGCACGGCCGTTCCCTCAAGATCTCGGACATCAAGTTCACGATGCCCGCGGGGGGCGCCTGCGGGAGCGTCGTCGACCCGCTGTCCCTCTATTTTCGGAAGGACTCCCTCTGCCTCTCCTACGAAGTGTACAACCTCGAGCCCGGCGCGGACGGAATGTCTCGCTATCGCATCACGTACGCCATCCAGAAGCCCGGCCCGGAAGAGGGCGACTCTCGGGCGAGCCCGCGGCGCACGCTATCCTACATGTGGCGCGGAATACGCGGGGGAAAGGATGACGAGAAACCATACGTGAAGAGCAGCTTCGAGCAGCGCACGAACGCCACCGTCGTCGTCGACCGTCTTCGCATCGACCTCGGCTCGCTCGATCCGGGAGCCTATCTCCTCGTTTTGCTCGTCGAGGATCTCGAAACGGGGCAGTCGGCCGGCGGGAGCAGGAGATTCACCATCAGCGACTCAAGCTGAACGGAACGCGCACGAAGGGAATCGGCTTTCCGCTGTCGGAGTCGGTCGACGCCTCTTCCTCTTCGCCCGGATCAATCATCATGTACACCAGGTAGCCGACGGCAGCCGCCACGATGGCGACCATGACGACTTCCTTGTAGATCCCCGGTCCCTCTTCTTCCTCGAGCTCGACGTCGAACGTTTCCACGCTGTCCTGGCCCGAGGCGGAGAAGAGCGCCGGGGCTCCGCCCAGAGCCTCATCCGCTCCGGAGACGAGCTCGAGCCGCGGGGCGCTGCCCGCGGCCGGCCCGAGGATCCCGCTCGAGTCGAACACGCTCTCGCTCCGCGAGGGCGAGGTCCACAGCAGCGACCAGGCGAGCATCGAGACGAGGGCGACCGGCGTACCTATTCTCTTTCGCATGCTCCATCACTTCCACAAATCGGTTTCGGTTTTGTCCCAGCGGTCGTACCTGAGAATATCCTCGAGCGCCTTGCGCGGCCGCACGACGCGTTCGCCGGAGGGATACCCTATCGGCGTGAGGGCGACGATCTTTTGGTCGTCGGGAACGCCGAGAACGGCGCGCACCTCTTCCTCGAGAAAGGCGCCGATCCAGCACGTGCCGAGCCCCTCGGCCGAGGCCGCGAGCATGAGATGCTCAAAGGCTATGCCGATGTCGACCGGCAGGCTGTTCCAGTACCCGCCCATCTTCTGATACGCCATATCTTCGCGCCCGCACGCGGCGACGACGACCGGCGCCTCGGCGATGAAGCTCTGGCCCTTGCACGCCGGAACGAGCCGCAGCTTCGTCTCGCGATCCGTCACGACGACAAAGGTCCACGGCTGCCCGTTCTTTCCCGAGGGCGCGAGTCGGGCCGCATCGAGAACGCGGCGCAGCTTGTCCGGCTCAACGGGATCGGACCGGTAAGCGCGCACGCTCGTCCGAAGTGTGATTGCGTCATAGATGTCCATCGAGCCTCCTCGGTTCCACCCGCTCGCATGTAAATATAGTATGCCGGGCGTCGAAATTCCACGATAACCCTTCCGCCGGGCGCGGGTTCGGCGCGCGTTCTTGCATTCTCCCCCCCGCCGACCGTATACTGAAACCGGAGGGCGGCGGCAGCGCGCGTCCCCCGGGGACATCGATCGCCGAGGCGCCGCCTTCCGGCGCGAGGAATTCTTTATGCATGCCGACGAAAACGGTCCGTTCCCGAAGCGGCGGCGCAGCAACCGCCAGTGGGCGCTCATCGTGTTGTGCGCGCTTCTGTTCCATGCGGCGCTTCTCCTTTTCTTCAGGCCGCAGTACCTCACGTTCCTGCGCCGGGATATCCCTGAGGGCCAAGAGGAATGGGGCCGATTCCCGTACCTCGACAACCCGTTTCAGGTCATTCCCACGATGCCGGCGAACCCCTCCTCTCCCCTTCATCCCTCGATTCCCCTCGACCCCCGCGAAACGGGGGACGAGGAGCCCGCGGATTTCGTCATCGGAGAGCCGCAGAGCGATATGCCTCCGCTGCAGCGCCCGGCGGGAGGCGCCGGCGCCGCCGGCCGCCCCGCCGCGCGCGCGACGACCGTGCAGCCGAAGCCGCTCTACATCCCGTGGCCCACCTATCCGAGGGGAGTGAAGGAAACTCAGGGAAGCGTCGAGCTGCTCGTTCTCGTGAACGAGCGGGGGGAAGTCGAGGAAGTCACCGTCGCCAAGAGCCTCCCCGAGCGCGAGCTCAACCGGATCGCCGTCGATGCGGCCCGCAGGATCCGCTTCATTCCCGGAATGGAGCGCGGGGTGCGAGCCTCCATGTGGGTCCGCCTCTCCATCGGCTTTCAACCCCGGTAGAGCCGGTTCCGGCTCCGCCGCGAAGCGCCGTCGCCCCGCTTGCGCGGGCGAGCAGGGCTCCTCACCACACTTCGCGGCGCGCGTAGACGTCGAAGACGCGGATCGAATAATCGGCGAACTCCCCGATCACCTCGGGATATCCGTCGCTGTTCATGTCCGCCACGGCTATCCGATCCCCGAACGGCTTGTCCCATTCGACCTCGACGTTGAGAAAGCGAGAGTCGAGGATAATGCCGCTGTTGAGTATGATCTCGAGCTGCGGGTCCTTGTCGACGTTCTCGATCAGGATCTCGCCGGCGGTGAAGCTCCGCGAGCTCACCCATTGCCTGCTCTTCGTAAGGCCGTCGTAAATCTGAAGGCGGCCATCGGCGAGGAAGACGAGCTCGAGCTGGGGATCGGAATCCACGTTCGCGACGTCGATCGCGTCGATGCTCTGATAGCGATCCTCGAGGTTCTCCCAGAGATTGACGTAGCTCTCCATGCTGTAGGTGAGCAACCGGCCGCTCGTCGTCGCGACGACGAACTCCATCGTTCCGTCCGCCTCGAGGTCGCAGAAAAAGAACCTGCGCACTTTAGCGCTAAGGTTCGTGACCTCCCATTCGAGCTTCCACCCGCGCTCGGTGGCGCGCAGCAGATGCAGCTTTCCGTAGGTATCGGCGTACATGACGCCCCACGCGTCCACGGTATCGAGCGCCACGACCTGCACGAGCGGGAATCGGCAACAGAGCCGCTCCACGCCGCGAAAATCGACGGCCGTCTCCTCCGCGCCGGCCGCGCAGGAGACGAGCGCGCCCGCTCCCGCGAGAATCGAAACAACGAGGGTTCGGAACAACATCCCCCTGCTCCTTTCACCGTGTGCCGCTATCGACGATATCGACGCCCGCGGCGGCGCCCCCGCCCCGGGGATCGCTCACGCCGCACGGACAGGCGCCGCCCATGTGTATCGCCTGCACGTCCCCGATCGAATCGGATCGCTCATCGATGGAGTGCCCCCGGTCCTCGAGGCGGCGGCGAAGGCGCTCCGTGAGAATTCCGGGCTCGAACCGGATGGCGTCCGGAAGCCATTGGTGATGAAAACGGGGCGCCGCCACCGCCTCCTCGAGGGTCATCCCGAAATCCACGATATCGACGATGACCTGCGCGACGGTCGTGATGATGGTCGATCCCCCGGGCGTTCCGAGAACGAGCACGGGCTTCCCCTCGCGCAGCACGATCGTCGGCGCCATGGAGCTCAGCATTCTCTTCCCCGGCTCGATCGCGTTCGCCTCGCCTCCGACGAGCCCGTAGAGATTCGGCGCACCCGCCTTGACCGAGAAATCGTCCATCTCGTTGTTGAGAAGAAAGCCCGCTCCCTCCACCATGAACCGCGAGCCGTAGCTGTCGTTCAGGGTGACGGTCGTCGCGACGGCGTTTCCTCGTTTGTCGACGACGCTGTAGTGCGTCGTTTCGCGCTTTTCCCGGCCGGCCGCATCCGCCCCCGCGACGCTCGACGAACTCGACGCCCGCGGCGCAATCGTCCGGGCGAGCTCCCCGGCGTAGTCCTTCGAGGTGAGAAGCGCGCTCATGTCCTCCACGAAGTCGGGATCGCCGAGATAACGGGCGCGGTCGGCGAACCCGCGCCGCTCCGCCTCGACCGTGACATGTATCGCCTCCTCCGAGAAGGCGTTCATGGCCCCGAGGTCGAATCGCTCGAGCACATTGAGGATCTCGATGAGAATCGCGCCCCCCGAGCTCGGCGGCGGCGCGGAGATGATTTCGAAACCGCGGTAGTCCCCCCGCACCGGCGCTCGCTCCGCGGTCGCATAGGCGGCGAGATCTTCCTTCGAGATGATTCCTCCGCCGTCGCGCGTCCCCGCGACGATGAGATCGGCGATCGGCCCGTCGTAAAACCCACGCGGGCCGTCGCGCGCGATGATTTCGAGCGTTCCCGCGAGCTCCGGCTGGACGAGCGTGTCGCCCGGCGCGAGCGCCGACCCGTCGGGCCTCCTGAATCGCCGCAGCCCCGGATAGCGTTCGATATACGGCTCGAGCCGCTCGAGGGACGCCGCGAGCCGCGCGCTCACGGGGAAGCCGCCGCGCGCGAGCGCGACGGCGGGCGCGAGGAGATCCGCCCATGGCAGCGTGCCGTGCAGCTCGTGAGCGCGATGCAGACCCGACACCGAGCCCGGCACGCCCGCGGCCAGCGCCCCGAGGAGGCTCAGATTCTCGATGATCTCCCCCCGCTCGTCGAGATACATGTCCCGGCGCGCGGCGAGCGGCGCCCTCTCGCGAAAATCGAGAAAGGTCGTTCGACCCGACCCGAGCCGCACGAGCATGAATCCCCCGCCCCCGATGTTCCCCGCCTGCGGATAGGTTACCGCGAGCGCGAAACCGACCGCCACGGCGGCGTCCACCGCGTTTCCGCCTCTCTCGAGGATCCCCGCTCCGACGGCGGAGGCGATCGGACACGCGCTCGCCACGATCCCTCCGCGCGCGCAGACCTCTGCGGCGCGGGCCGCCGGCGCGAAGGCGAGCGCGAGCGCGAGGGACAGGGCGACACGGACCGCGATTGACGCTGATAACCGGAACACTCTTGAACCCTTTGCGGTTAGGCCGCGGGTCAGTAAAACAGGGGATGGATACTGAACAATTCTACCAGCGCCGCGCTCCCCTGTAAATCCTGAAATGCGAGCCCCCGTTCGATTCCCCCTTGACCGCCCCCCGCGTTTCATCTAAAATCCCCAGTCGCAGCCCCCGACAAAGCGCCAGAGCGAACATCAACGTGGTATAATCATGGAAACGGCGGTAAACAACATGAGAAAGCTCGTCCTCGCCCTCATCGCGATTGCGCTCCTCCCCTCGCTCGGCCTCGCGGCGCCGGGGGACGTCGAAAAGAAAATCCCCCTCCCCCTCCACCACCCGACCGGGATCGCATGGGACGGGACGTGCATCTGGGTCGCGGATCGAAAAGCCGACAGATTCTACCGGCTCGATCCCGCGACCGGCGCGGTCCGGGACTCGATCGAATCCCCCGGCTATTTCCCCTCGGGCCTCGCCTGGGACGGAAAGCTCCTCTGGAGCACCGATCCGGCGGAGCAGAAGATCTACGCCACGGACACGGCCTCGGGACGAACGGTCGCGACCCTCGACGCCCCCTCCTCCGGAGTCACGGGCATCGCCGCGGAAGGGGCCTATCTCTGGATCTGCGACAACGCGGACGATCGCATCTCGAAAATCGATCCCGGCGACGGAACGACGATCCACTCGTTCCGCGCTCCGTCGGGCGATCCGCGCGGCCTCGTCTTCGGCGGCGGCTATCTGTGGTGCTCCGATCGAATCAAGGATCAGATCTACATGATCGATCCCCGCAACGGCCACGTCGTCCTCATCATGGACGCGCCCGGCAAGTACGCCTGGGGCCTCGCCTGGAGCGACGGCCGTTTGCTCTGCGCCGACTATCAAGACGACGCCGTCTACGCCCTCGTCGTCAGGGACGGCGATCTTTACCGGACGTACGACGCCCGGCGCGCCTCGATCGATTTCACGACTGAAATTTCGATCTCGGGGGAAGGATCGGTCGCGTCCCTCGATCTTTTTTACGCGGTTCCGCCGGAGCGGCCGAACCAAAAGCTCCTCTCGCCCATCGAGTACACGAGCGTCCCGACGGCCATCGAGAAGGACCGATGGGGGCAGGAGGTCGCCGTGTTCCGCTTCACCGGCCTCGCGCCGTCGCGGACGACGGAGATCGGCATGCGCCTGCGTCTCGAAACGTCGGCGATCCGCTATTTCATCTACCCCGACAAGGTCGGCGCGGAGATCCCGGCGGAGATCAAGAAGCGCTATCTCGCCGACGACATGAAGTACGACGTCGGCAACCCGTACATCCGACGGATCGTCGATGAGACCGTCGGCGCGGAAAAGAATATGTACTGGAAGGCGCGGCTCCTCTATCAGTACGTCATCGACCATATGGAATACCTCCTCGCCGGCGGCTGGAACACCGCGCCGACCGTTCTCAAGCGGGGCAACGGCTCCTGCTCCGAGTATACCTTCAGCTACATCGCGCTCTGCCGCGCCGCCGGCATTCCGGCGCGCTACGTCGGATCGCTCGTCGTTCGCGGCGATGACGCGAGCTACGACGATGTGTTTCACCGCTGGTGCGAGATTTATCTCCCCGGCTACGGCTGGGTGCCCGTCGACGCCAACGCGGGAGACCGGGAATCCCCCGCGGATCAGGCGGCGGCCTTCGGCGGCATCGCGAACCGCTTTCTCGTCACGACCGAGGGAGGCGGGTCCTCCGAGTACCTCGATTGGAACTACAACGCTCAAGCCAGATGGGAGACCGTCGGTAAATGTCGCGTCCGGATCGAGAGCATTGCCGAATGGGAACCGCTGCCATGACGGCGATCTGACTCGTCCGGCGGCATCGCGACTCTGGAAGGAGGTTGGTTCCGATGAGCATCCGGCAACGGGTGCGCGATTACGCCACGGATAAGATCGTCTCCGAGATCATGTCCCACGTCGCGACCGCATCCCCCCGCGACATCGTCCGCATGATACGCCTCGCCGAGAAGCTCACGAAAGACGAAGAATACCGCACACGCACGGCCGAGCTCCGGCGCCTCTTCGAGGAGGGGCATCCCTCGGCGCTGCTCGCCCGGGACGTCATGGCGCGGCTCTCCCCGCGCGTTCGAGAGCGGCTCATCCGCAACCTCTTCATCAACGCGCTCCTCACCGGCATCAATACGCGCAAAGGGATACTCCGCGAGGAGGGATGGCAACCGCCCCAGTTTCTCGTGATCAGCCCGACGATGCGCTGCAATCTCAAATGCCCCGGCTGCTACGCGGGCGAGTACGATCAGGACCGGGGGCTGCCCGTCGAGCTCATCGACCGGGTGCTCGAGGAATGCAAGGACCTCGGCATGTACTTCAATACGATGAGCGGCGGGGAGGTGCTCACCCGGAGGGACATCTTCGAGCTCTGGCGCAAGCATTCGGACATGTACTTCCAGATCTACACGAACGGCACCCTGATCGACGAGCGCATGGCCGACGAGCTCGCCGAGCTCGGCAACGTGGCGCCGATGGTCAGCCTCGAGGGGTTCGAGGAGGAGACGGACGCGCGCCGCGGCAAGGGCACCTTCGCCCGGGTCATGAGGGCGTTCGACCTCATGCGGGAGCGCGGCATGGTCTTCGGCGCCTCGCTCACCGAGACGCGGAACAACATCGAGGCGATCGGCAGCAACGAGTTCGTCGATCTCTGCATAGAAAAAGGGTGCATGGTGCTCTGGTACTTCCAGTACATTCCGATCGGGCGCTGTCCGTCTCTCGATCTCATGCCCGCGGCCTCGCAGCGCGACTGGCTCCGCCACCGCGTGAGGGAGCTTCGCGACTCGCGTCCGATCTTCATCGGCGACTTCTGGAACGACGGGCCGTACGTGCACGGATGCATCGCCGGCGGCAGGGAGTATCTCCACATCAACGCGAAGGGGGACGTCGAGCCCTGCGTCTTTTGCCACTTCGCCGTCGACAACATCAAGAATGTCTCGCTCCGCGAGGCCATCAACTCGCCGTTCATGCGGAGAATTCGCTCGTTCCAGCCCTACCGCGAGAACCTGCTCACCCCGTGCATGCTCATCGACGCCCCCGAGGTGCTCCGGGCGGTCGTGACGGAGTTCGAAGCGCGCCCCACCTGCGAGGGGGCCGGGGAGCTCATCACGAATTTCGCGAAGGATATCGACCGGTACGCCGCGGAATATCGCGCGTACGCCGACGCCGCATGGAAATCGGAATGGAACGGATCCGCGGCGCCGGAGCGCGCCGCGTCGAGCTAGCGGGCGTCATCCCTTGACGCACACGAGCGGCCGCAGCCGCGCGACGCGGCGGCTCACGAGCGCCCCCTCCATGATCCCGACCACGCGCTCCACGTCCTTGTAGGCTCCGGGGGCCTCCTCCGCGGCGCCCGGTTTGCTGTGGACGCGCACGACGATGCCGCACCGGCCGAGCTCGGCTATGACGTTCTCGCCCCGGTACTCCCGAAGGGCCTGCTTGCGCGACGCCCGGCGTCCCGCTCCGTGAATCGAGCTCCCGAACGTCTCCTCCATCCCCCGCTCCGTTCCGACGAGAACGAACGAGCTCGTGCCCATCGTCCCGCCGACGAGCACGGGCTGCCCGACGCCGCGATAGCGCTCCGGCATTCCGGCGCGTCCCGCCGCGAACGCGCGCGTGGCGCCTTTGCGGTGAACGAGGAGCTCCCTCTCGACGCCATCGACGGAGTGCTTCTCGAGCTTGAGATTGTTGTGCCCCACCTCGTAGAGCGTCCGCATGCGGCTGTCCCCGAGCGAAAACAGGTCGCGGAACACGCCGCGGACGAGACCGGCGATCGCCTGCCGGTTCGCGAAGGCGCAGTTGATGCCGGCCCGAACGGCGGAGATGTACCGCCGCCCCTCCGGGCTCGCGATGGGCGCCGCGGCGAGGTCTTCCTCGGGAAGCTCGATCCGGTACTTCGCGCTCGCGCGCCGAAGCACCGATTGATAGTCCGTTCCGATCTGGTGCCCGAGGGCGCGGCTTCCCGTATGGATGCTCACGGCGACGGAGCCCTCGGAGAGCCCGAAAGCGGCGGCTGCGCCGGCGTCATACACCGCGTCGACGAACTGCACCTCGAGATAATGATTCCCCGATCCGAGCGTCCCGAGCTGTTTGAGCTCCCGCTCCTTCGCGAGCACGCTCACGCACGACGGATCGGCCCCCTCCGCCCTTCCTCCATCCTCGATGAACTCGAGGTCGTCCGCGACCCCGTACCCCCGCTCGAGCGCGAAGGACGCGCCCCGCTCGAGCACCTCGTCGATCTCCTCCATCGTGAGCTTGAGGGATCCCGTCGAACCGATGCCCGCCGGAATACGCCGAAAGAGCTCGTCGGCCAGCTCGACCTTGCGCCCTTCGACATCCTCGCGGGAAAGGTCCAGGATCATCGTCCTGACCCCGCAGTTGATGTCGAATCCAACCCCCGCGATCGCCACGACTCCCGTCGCCGGATCGAACGCTCCGACCCCTCCGATCGGAAAACCGTATCCGGGGTGAATGTCGGCCATGGCGAGCGAGGAGCCGACGATCCCCGGCAGGCAGGCGACGTTGCGCACCTGCAGCAGCGCGTCCCACTCCTTGCTCGAGCTCTCGCCGAGCAGGAGATCGATCGACTCCCGGTCGGCGTAGATGCGGCCCGGGACGTTCATATTTCCCGTTCTCGGAATCTCCCAGAGGTAATCGTGAACTTTTCGCAGCTCGACGCGCGCCATGTCCGCGTACCTCCTTGATCAGAGATCGACGACGCACTGCGCCGTCCAGAACCCGTCCTCTTCCCGGCGCACGAAGGCTCCGCAGTACGTGGCAGCCTTCACCTCGATGCGCAGCGCCGCGCGCGCCTCGGAGACGGGAACGCCTGCCGCCGTGGCGGCGATCGTCCAGCATCCCCGCCGCTCGACGAGCTCGTCGACCGCGACCGCCACGATCACGAGATCGCCGATATCGGCCTCGGCGACGAGAGCGTTCAGAAACTCGATCAGGAGCCCCGTGAGGTCCGGGGCGCGCCTGCGCAGCGGCACCGAGACCGACGGCCGGAGCGCGGCGCGGTCGGCGACGAGCTCGAGCATAGCCGCCGCCGTCTCCTCGAAGGCCTCGGCGGCCGTCGCCCCCCAGCCGCGTATGCCCATATCGGCCGTGTGATCGATCGTCTCGTGGCCGCGAGTCGGCATTCGCGCCCTCCTCGCGCTCCCCGCCGCATCGCGGCGCGGTGCGCTACAACGGCTTGAAGATGAAGTGAACGACGTCTCCGTCCTGAATCTCGTAGTCGTGCCCCTCGGTTCTGAGGAGGCCGTGATGATGAACGGCGGCGCGGGAGCCGTGCTCGACGAGGTGCGCGAAGCTCATGACCTCGGCCCGGATGAATCCCCGCTCCATGTCGCCATGGATCTTGCCCGCGGCGAGCGGAGCGGGCGTTCCCCGCGGAATCGACCACGCCTGCAGCTTTTCGTGCGCCGTCGTGTAGTACCGGATGAGACCGAGCCGCTCGTGGCACCTCTCGATGAATCGGCTCTTCGCCAGTCCGTCGACGCCGAGCTCGCCCTGGAACGCGAGCCGCTCTTCCGCCGGCAGCGAATCGAGCTCCTCCTCGATTCGGGCGGAAAAGACAAAGACGCCTCTTTCGCCGAGCGCCTCCGTCACGCGGCGGCACGCGGCCCCGGCCCCCGAAGGATCCTCGTACCCCGTGTTGAGAACGACGAGGCGCGGCTTCGAGGTCAGAAGCGCGAGCTCGTCGAAGAGCGCTCGCACGGGGGCGCTCACCGATTCGGCCTCGACGCGCTCCCCGCGCGAGAGCGTCGCCCGCACCGACTCGAGATAACGCAGATCGTGCCGCTCCTCCTCCTTGAGGGCTTTGGCCTTCGTCCGCTCCTTCTCTATCCAGCGATCGACCCGCTCGACGTCCGAGAGAAAGAGCTCCGTGTCGACGATCTCGAGATCGAGCAGCGGATCGACGGTCCCATACACGTGGCTCACGTTTCCGTCCGTGAAGCAGCGGAGCACGTGCGCGAGCACGCTCGCCTCCCGCACGTGGTGCAGAAACTTGTTGCCGAGCCCCTCGCCCCGGCTCGCGCCTTTCACGAGCCCCGCGATGTCGATGAAGGTGACGGTCGCAGGAATGACCTCTTTCGGCATGAGGACGGCCGCCAGCCGCGCGAGACGATCGTCGGGCACGGGCACCGTTCCGTGGTTTCGCTCGATCGTGCAGAAAGGATAGTTCGACGCCTCGGCGCCCGCATGGCAGAGCGCGTTGAGCAGCGTCGATTTACCGACGTTCGGCAGTCCGATGATGCCGACGGTGAGTCCCATGGAACATCCCTTTCCGCGCGCCCGCGCGGCCCCGGGTCCCGGACACAATCATGGTAGGGCAACGCGGCGGCCCTGTCAAAACGCAAAAAAATCTCCGGCCCCGTCCGGGGCCGGAGATGACGTTCGAATCGCCACGGAAGCGTTTCCGCGCCCGCGCAACCGGGCGCGGCGCGCTCCGCCGTTACTTCTTCGCCGGCTTGTCTTTCGCGTGGGGGCACTCTCCGGCTTCGATCGCCTTCCGGCAACCCTCCTCGCCCTTGGCCGCTTCCTTGCAGCCGAGAGAACCGCTCTTCGCGTCTCCGCATTTCTCGTAGGCCGCCCCGCGCGCCTTGCCGAGATACTTCTTCGGATCGGCCTTGAACTTCTTCATGCAGCTCTCGCAGCAGAAATAGTAGGTCTTCCCGTCGCGCTCGAGCTTGGCCCCTGCTTCCTTGCGGAGAAACACCTTGCCGGTCACGGGGCACATGTCGTGAACGTAGGCGCCCGGATCCTTGTCGAAGGCGGCCTTGTTCTCACCGTTTTCGAAGTAGAGCGGCATCCCCTCGAAGGTGGAGCTGTGCTTCATATCCTTCTGGCGCATGACCTTCCCGCCGACGTAATCGTAGTTCATCTCGTATTCGCCGGGGCTCGCGAGATATTTGTCCCGGCACGCCTCCGAGCAGAAATATATCCGGCGGTTGTTGTGCGAGGTCGCGACGGCCTTGTCCTTGCTGACGGTCATGCCGCACACGGCGTCGACGTCCATGCCCGCGGCCACGGCCTTCGGATCCTTATCGAAATAGGCGCGGCAGCCCGGGCTGCAGAAATGGTACATGACGCCCTCGTACTCGGCGTCGAGCCCCTCCGCCCCGTCCGCGAGGTAGCCGCACACCGAGCAGGCGACCTTGTCCTCTCCGGCCGTCACGACGACCGCCGAGAGCAGCACGGCCGCCATGATCGCGAATAACGTCATATTCTTCATCGCCGACCTCTTTCTCCGTTCAATCGATGTCATCGATCGCCGCGCCGTTCTATCGTATGAAGAGCGGGGCGAACACGAGCGCGACGACCGCCATGAGCTTGATGAGAATGTTCATGCTCGGGCCGGAGGTGTCCTTGAACGGGTCCCCGACCGTGTCGCCGACGACCGCGGCGGCGTGAACCGGCGTTCCCTTGCCGCCGAGGTTTCCGGCCTCGATCCATTTCTTGCTGTTGTCCCACGTGCCGCCAACGTTCGCCATGAAGATGCCGAGCAGCACGCCCGTCACCGTCGCGCCGGCGAGAAATCCGCCGAGGGCCTCGGGGCCGAGGACGAATCCGATCACGAGCGGCATTATGACGGCGAGAATGCCGGGCAGAATCATTTCGCGGAGCGCGTTCTTCGTCACGATGTCGATGCAGCGCCCCGTATCGGGCTCCGCCGTACCCTCCATGAGCCCTTTGATCTCGCGGAACTGCCGCCTGATCTCGATGACCATCTTGTTCGCGGCCTTGCCCACCCCCTTCATGGTGAAGGAGGCGATCACGAACGGCATCGTCCCTCCGAGGAAGAGCCCGATGACCGTTTTCGCCGAAGAGAGGCTGATCGTCTCAATCCCAACCGACTGCTGGTACGCGCTGAAGAGACCGAGCGCCGTGAGCGCCGCCGAACCGATCGCGAATCCCTTGCCGATCGCCGCCGTGGTGTTGCCGAGCGAATCGAGCCGGTCCGTGATCGCGCGAATTTCCTTGCCGAGGTGCGACATCTCGGCGATGCCGCCGGCGTTGTCCGCGATGGGTCCGTAGGAATCGGTCGACATGATCACGCCGATCGTCGAGAGCATGCCGACCGCGGAAATCGCGATGCCGTAGAGGCCGCTCGCCTCGAAGGCGATGAAGATGGCCGCGCAAAGCGTGATCATCGGCAACACGATGCTCTCGAATCCGACGGCCAGCCCCGTGATGATCGTGGTGGCGGGGCCCGTTTCGCTCGCGTGCGCGACCGTTTGCACCGGCGGGCCGGAGGTGAAGTACTCGCTCTCCGCGCCGATGAGGACGCCGCCGATGATGCCGGCGAGCGCGGCGTAGAAGGGACCGAGCTCTCCGACGATCGCCCGCGTCAGGAAGAAGGCGCCGGCGATGAACACCGCCCCCGCGACGTAGGTGGCGTACCGGAGAGCGGAAGCGGGGTTGAGCCTTTTCAGAATGTCGATCGAGAAGATGCCGAGGAAGGATCCGATGAGGCCCATGCCGATGAGCGCGAGCGGCAGGGACATCCAGCGCACCGGGTCGAGCATCGTGGCGCCGAGCGCCATCGTGGCGACGACGCTTCCGACGTAGCTTTCGAAGAGGTCCGCGCCCATGCCCGCCGTATCGCCCACGTTGTCGCCCACGTTGTCCGCGATGACGCCGGGGTTTCGCGGATCGTCCTCGGGGATGCCCGCCTCCACCTTGCCGACGAGGTCCGCGCCGACGTCGGCGCTCTTCGTATAGATGCCGCCTCCCACGCGGGCGAAGAGCGCGATCGAGCTCGCCCCCATGGCGAATCCGTTGATGATGACCGGATTCTTCGTGAAGACGAAGAAAAAGCCGAGCCCGACGACGCCGAGCGCGGCGACGCTGAGCCCCATCACCGAGCCGCCCCGGAACGCGATGAGCAGGGCGCGGGCGACGCCGCCGTCGATGGCTCCCTGCGCCGTGCGCGCGTTGCTCCTCGTCGCGGCCTCCATGCCGAGGAGCCCGGCGCCCATCGAGCATACCGCCCCGCCGAGGAAGGCGACCGCCGTCCAGATACCCAGCAGCAGCGCGAGCGCGGCGAACACGACGACGATGAATCCCGCTATGATCGAGTACTCGCGTTTCAGAAACACGAAAGCGCCGTGGTGCACCCGGTCGCTGATCGACCTCATGAGCTCGTTGCCGGCCGGCTTCCTCATGATGGAAAAATACGTGAGCACGGCGACGGCCATCCCGACGACGCCGAGCCACGGGATCGCGTTCGTCAATCGCTCGAGCACATCAATCTGCATGGACTCTTCCCTCCTCTGGGTGCGGGCGCGGGGCGACCCGCGCCCCTTGTTTCACCGGATAACGCCGAGGCCTCGGCCGACCTTCGTGAAGGCGTCGATCGCCCGGTCGAGGTGAGCGCGCGTGTGGGCCGCCGAGATCTGCACGCGGATGCGCGCGGCTCCCTTCGGCACGACCGGATAGAAGAAACCGATTACGTAGATGCCCTCTTCGAGCATCCGCCCCGCCATGTCCTGCGCGAGCTTCGCGTCCCCGAGCATGACGGGCACGATCGGATGCTCGCTCGGCACGATGTTGAATCCCGCCGCGGTCATCTTCGAGCGGAAGTAGGCGGTGTTCTCGCGCAGCCGGGCGCGGAGCTCGTCCGTCTTCGAAAGGAGCTCGAGCGCCTTGATCGAGGCCGCAACGAGCGCCGGGGCGAGCGTGTTCGAGAAGAGGTACGGGCGCGAGCGCTGCCGCAGGAGGTCGATGATCTCCTGCCGTCCCGTCGTGAAGCCGCCCGACGCCCCGCCGAGCGCCTTGCCGAGAGTCGAGGTGATGACGTCGACGCGGCCGAGAGCGCCGCAATGCTCGACGGCTCCCCTTCCCGTCGGACCGAAGAACCCCGTCGCGTGGGAATCGTCTACCATGACGAGCGCGCCGTATTGATCGGCGATGTCGCAAATCTCGTCGACCTTGGCGACGATGCCGTCCATCGAGAAAACGCCGTCGGTGGCGATCATGATGCGCTTGGCGCCCGCGGCCTTGGCCTCGTCGAGCCTCGCGCGCAAATCGTTCATGTCGTTGTTATTGTAGCGGTAGCGCTTCGCCTTGCAGAGCCTGACCCCGTCGATGATCGAGGCGTGGTTCAGGGCGTCGCTCACGACGGCGTCGTCCTCGCCGAGCAGCACCTCGAAGAGCCCGCCGTTCGCGTCGAAGCATGACGAATAGAGGATGGCGTCCTCCGTTTTGAAGAAGCCGGCGATCGTCTTCTCGAGCTTCTTGTGAATGTCCTGCGTCCCGCAGATGAATCGAACGGAGGAGAGCCCGAAGCCGTGGGTCCTCATCGCGGCGCACGCGGCGTCGATGAGCTCGCGGTTGTTCGCGAGGCCGAGATAGTTGTTGGCGCAGAAATTGAGCACGTCCTGCCCCGTCTGCACCTTGATTTCGGGACGCTGCTCGGTGACGATCACGCGCTCGACCTTGTACAGGCCGGCGTCCTTGATCTCCGCGAGGGTGGTCTTGAGCTCGTTCTGGATCGTCGACTGGTACATGCGCTTCTCCCCTTCGCGCGGCGCCGCCACTCGCGGCGCACGCTCCTCAGAGTTTGCCCGCCTGCTGTCTCTTTCGCAGAGCCGATAGCATGTCCGCCGCCATGCGCGGCAGATCGAAATCGGGGCTCCAGTTCCATTCTTCCCGCGCCGATCGGTCGTCCATCCAGTTCGGCCACGAATCAGCGATCGCCTGGCGCATCTTATCCACCTGATAATCGATGGCGAAGCCGGGGACGTGCTTGCGGATCTCCGCGGCCAGCACCTCGGGGGTGAAATGCATCGCCGTCACGTTGAACGAATTTCTGTGGCGCAGCTTCGCCGGGTCGGCCTCCATGACCATGATCGCCGCCTTGATGGCGTCGGGCATGTACATCATGTCGAGCGACGTGTCCGATCTCAAAACGCACGTGTAACGGCCCTTCCGTATGGCCTCGTAGAATATCTCGACGGCGTAATCGGTCGTACCCCCGCCCGGAGGCGTCACGTTCGAGATGATGCCGGGAAAGCGGACGCCGCGCGTGTCGACCCCGTGGCGAGTGAAATAGTAGTCGCAGAGAAGCTCCCCCGCCACCTTCGTCACGCCGTACATACTCGTCGGCCGCTGGATCGTTTCCTGCGGAGTGTTGTCGAGCGGGGTCGTGGGGCCGAACGCGCCGATCGAGCTCGGGAAAAAGACGCTGCACCGGCTCTTGCGCGCCGACTCGAGCACGTGAAACAACCCGTCCATGTTGATGCGCCACGCCTTGTGCGGCTCCCCCTCCGCTATCGCCGACAGCACCGCCGCGAGATGGTACACGATGTCGATGCGGTGCCTCGAGAGCGCCGCCTCGATCTCCTCGGGCTTCATGACGTCGAGCCGCTCGAAAGCGACGTTCGCCCCGAAGACCCTGTTTTCCTGCACGTCCGTCGCGACGACGTTGTCGTAGCCGTAGCGTTCGCAGAGCGCCGTGGTGAGCTCGGAACCGATCTGTCCGAGGGCGCCGGTGACGAGAACTCTCCTGGTGGTCTTCATACGCTCCCTGCTTCGCGCCGAAGGTTGTGCCCGGAACATGACTCTCCACGGCGTCCCTCCTCCGCGAGGAGGGCCCGAACGCGGTGGCCGTACGGTAGCACCGCCCCGGCGCGGCGGTCAAACGAGATTTTCCCGGAGGCTAGCGCTTTCCTTTCCTCTCGATGGCGCGGAGCGCCTCGGCCGTTTCGGCGAGCATCGCCTCCGCCCCCACGCGCGAGCCCACGGCGTTCATCATCCAGAGATCGGGAAGGAGATTGCCATACGTCGCCATCCGCTCGAACTCCGGTCCGATCCGCCCCGCCCCCTCGATCTTTCTCTCGATCTGCACGGACATGAGGTGTCCCATCGGATAGTCCGGCAGATAGAGGGAGGATTCGATCATGTGCGAGTAGACGGCGAGCAGCATGACGTCCTTCTTCTTGAAGACCGGGGCGTAGTAGCGGTTCCAGACGTCCTTCGCGATGCCGATAACGGCCTCGCGAAGCTCGGCGGGCGTCGCCTGCGGGTGATCGTACATCCAGTGCCACACCGCCATGTCCACGAGGGAGACGCCGGCGATCTCGTACGCCCCCCAGAAATCGTTCAGCATCCGCATCGCCGCGGTCGTCTCGTCGGAGTCGACCGGCAGGTCGAGCAGCTCGAGGTCACGCGCCTGAAAGACGAAGGCGAAGGCCTCGGTGAACGCCGTGTTCGGCACTCCCTGCAGCATCGTGTGATCGACGTCGTTCAGCGAGAGGACCTGCTCGACGTTGTGGCCGAGCTCGTGAACGGCGATGTTGAACCCCTTGTAGTCCATCCCGTCCGGGCGCACCCTCGTCCGAAGGCGCGCCACGGCGCCCTTCATCTCGGCGCCCGAGGCGTGCCCCGAGCCTCGGGCCGGATCGACCGCGATGTGGCGGGCGAGGTACTCGGCCCGATCCCGCTCGAATCCGAGCTTCACGAGGATGTTCGGGATGTCGCGCTCGAAGGCTTCGGGATTCGGATACTTCGCCGCGACGATCTTGTCGAGCTCCGCCTCGTTCCGGGGGCTCGCCGGCCGAAAGCCGCTGTACCAGATGTCGTACGGCTCGAGCGCGCGTCCGAGCTTGCGCTCGATGAGGCGGGCGACCTTCGGCACGAGCGGCGACGCGCATACCTGCTCGAACATCTCCCGGACGCGCTCCTCGGGAATCTCGCGCTCCTCGTCGAACTTGCGCGCGATGTGCGTCGGCGCCGTCGGCGAGTAGGGATCGATGAGACGCGCCGCCGCGAAGGTCGACAGCAGCGTGGCGTAGCGCGTGTCCGGCTCGCGGTCGTTCGAGGGAGACGCCGCCGGCTCGACGTCGGCGTCCTTCACCGCCGCCGGCGCGACTTCGTTCGTGTACGGGTTCCAGTCGACGGCGGGGTTATTGATCACGATCTCCGGGATCGTCTGCGTGATGATGCGTTCCATGACCTTCACGATCATGCGTTGCTTCGCGGGACCGTCCGCCGCGTCGCGGTAGCTCGTCTTGAGCTCGTCGCGGACATTCCAATGCATCAGGAGGCACATCCCGGGCGGAAAAAGGCGCTTCCCCGAATCATCGAGCAGATGGTGCATCCAGATGTTGTAGCTCGCGATGTACGCCTCCGCGTCGGCGGTGATCTTGGCGACCTCGAGGCTCACGCGCGACGGCACGCGCGCCGAGAAACGCTCGGCGAGGCGGGCCTCCGCCCATTCCCTCCTGCTCCAGCTGTTCCCCCGCTCGAGCCGCTCCTCGAGCGTCGTAAGCGGAAAATTGAGCAGCGCAACGAAAGCGATCTTGTTCGCGAAAAAATCGTCGTTGACGTGCGCCTCCGGTTCGTATCCGGCGAACGTCTCGTCGATGGGAAGTATCGGGCCGAGATCGAGCTCGGCCTGCCACTTGAGCGCCGTCCTGATCTCGTGCATGTGGCCATCGAGCTTGTCGAGGACGCGCTCGAAGCGATTAAAAACCACGTCGCGCGTCGCCTCGTCCCCCGCGAAGCTCTCGCGCACGAACGCCTCGAACGAGGCCTCGTCCCCATCCTCCGCGCGCCAGAACGAGGCGACCTGCTCCATGCCGCGGCGCGCGCCCTCGCGCGCAACCTCGCCGTATTTGGCGACGAGCTCGGGTTCGAGCTTCGCGATCGACCCGTTCATCCACAACGGCCGCTCCGCCTGCCCCCGCGCCGGCGTAATGCCGGACGAGCAGAAGGCGACCAGTGCGACGGCCAGACAGGCGAAAAGCTTCATCTCGTTCATCAGCAGCTCCTTTTTGAACCATTTCTCGAAGGCGGATGGCCACTGGACTATTTCTGTTACAAATAAATACGTTAGCCGGCTGAGTCAATCAGAAAATCATTCTTTGCTTCCGGGCCGGGCGCCCGGTTTCGCTTTTGGGGCCTCTTGAACTGAACGATAATTATTGTAATTTGGAACCATTTAGAATATAATAATCTTTACTAAATACAAGCTTACTTTGAGAATCCCCTTTAAAGGAGAGGAACTATGAAAACATTGCGGACATCGGCGCTCATTGCCTCCATATGCGCTCTTTTGGCGCTCCCGGCTGTCGTGCACGCGATCGGTAACGGAACCGCCCGGCTTGCCAATGTGACGCCGCTCTCCGGAGGCTGCGTCATGGGCCCGACGGGCCAGTACGTTCAGGCGTGGGACGTGGAACCGGGCCAGGCCTACGCCGTCACGCTCTCCAACGTGACGGAATGCGCGAACGGCGGCACCGCTCCGACGCTCAACGTCAGGGTGAACGGCACGACGGGCAACATGGATTTCGTCGCCGTCTACGTTTCGCCGGGCGTGTACACGTTCGACTGCACGTTGCCGGGAAACGCCGCCTGCACGTATCCGATTCTCTACTGCACGGTGCCTGGCAAGGCCAGCACCGGGCTCTTCGCCATCAGGAACGACGGCGGGAGCTTCCAGGCGCACTTGCGCCCCTCTTCGTTCGACGAGGGATGCGCCAGCCCGATGCCGATCCTCGGCCCCGATTGCACAATGGTCGGAACCGAAGAATCGACGTGGAGCGCGATAAAGGAGATCTTCCGCTAGGACAAGCGATCGATTCGCCCTATCGCGGGCTGCGGAGAATCGGCCTCCCCGCCAAGCAACTCGACTCAGCGGTTGGTCAGATAGGGGACTCCGTGCGCCAGCGCCCATAGCGCGACGGAGGCCGCCAACAATTTGATCACATACGCGCGCCAGTGCTTGAGGGTGGCCGGTTCACAATTCGAGGTGAGCCCGTTCAGCCGAGTAATATCGAGGTAACGAACCAAGATAAGCCCCGCGACGATCGCCCAAAAAACGACATCGATATAAGAGAACGCCTTTCTCTGAAAGATGAACGCCGCAAGCATGAGCATCGCCATGGTGCCCGCTATGAGCCAAAGAATGCGCACGATGAGACCGAGGCAACCCATTGGCGCGGGCTCTGGCACAATTTGCTGGGATTGATCCTGATTCGACACGGCCACCTCCCAAGAGACGTCCGTTTCCGAACGCCGCCGTGAAACGCATCGCAACAAAGCGTTCCATAGCTCTCTGGGATGGCGGCCCGACCATCCGTGTGTCCTGCGGTGGCCCGAGACTGACCACTACACCCTTGCGACGCGGGCAGCAACGCTCCCGCCGCACTCAACATAGCAGGAATCGGCTCAACATCCAACAGTCTTTTCGAATATCAAAGAATTGGCGTCCCCAACGGGATTTGAACCCGTGTTGCCGCCGTGAAAGGGCGGTGTCCTATCCGGGCTAGACGATGGGGACGCTCATAGAGACACAGCAATTTATCGAACAAAACCCCGCTCGTCAACGGGAAAAGGCGCTCCGGCGCCCTGGAAAGCGCCGAATGACCCCGACGACGGCGCCGATGACGGCCGCGCGGTCGCCCCTCTCCCCCGAGAGCTCGATCGGCTCGTAGGCGGGATTCGCGGGCTCGAGAACGACGCGGGTCCCCTTCCGCGCGAAGCGTTTGACGGTCGTTTCGCCGTCGACGATCGCGACGACGAGGCTCCCCGGCTCGCATGAGGAGGTCTTCCGCACGACCACGAGATCGCCGGGAACGATGTGCTCGCCGGTCATGCTCTCCCCCTTCACCTCGAGGATGAAATCCCCCCGACCCGCGAAGAGCCGCTCGTCGAGAAGCAGGGAGCCCTCTCCTTCCTCGCAGGGAGCCTCGGGCTTCCCCGCCGCCACGCGTCCCGCGAGAGGATAGGCCCTCACGGAGGCTCCCCCGCTCCCGGCCGGCGCGTCCTCGCACACGATCTCGATTGCGCGTGAGATCCCGCGCGTCCTCCTGATGCACCCCTTCCGCTCGAGGGCCCGAAGGTGATCGACCACTCCCCGATTCGAGCGCAGACCGAAAGCCGTTCGAATCTCCCGTATCGTCGGCGGATAGCCGTGGCGCCGCGCGTATTCCCGCAGGAACGAAAGCACGCGCTGTTGCCGCGCCGTGAGCCCGGTCATCGCTTTCCCGTCTCCTTTCCCGGCCGCCCGCCGGTCGATCCCCCCGGATCGTCCGTCCCGGCGTCGAAGAGCGATATCTGACGCTCCGATGCGCGGCGCCTTTCCCTGCGCGCGCTCGTCCGGGCCGCCGGCGGCGCCACGCCCGGCTCGACGGCGCCATGGTAGAACTCGCCGCACAGAGTCCTCAGCCGATCCCGCCCGAAACCGCTGTCGTCGAAGATGCCGTTCTCGACGAGCTCGAGCGCCGAGCGCTCGGACACGCGCCCTTTCATCCGCTCGAGAAAGTCGCCGAGCGAAGCGAAATCGCCCTTCCAAATCCGCTCCTCTACGATCGCCTCCCACTCTCCCTTGTCGAGCGCGACGACGGTCTGGAGCGGAGCGCGGATGACGCCGTCCTCGTAGGAGAACGACATCGCGTCGGCGTTGATCCCGAAAGGCACGACCGCCGTGCCCTTCGATCGAACGTACTTGAGGTATCGCTGCATCCGCTCCTTCACGTCCACGTTGCTGTTGAGGAGCGCGGTGAAATACCTCTCGAAGGCATGGGCCTTGAGGTACGCCGTCCGGTAGCTCACCGAGGCCTGCGCGCAGCTGAGGGCCTTGCTGTGCGTGAAGGGGATCGCATAAAGCAGAAAGTCGAAGATGCGCTCGGCGTCCTCCTCGTTCGTGCCCGCGTCCATCGCGCTCCGTATGTAGGCGAGCCGGGCCGCCTGGAGCTCGCCGGAGTCGCGATCCCGCAGCGCCCGCTCGACGGCGACGGCCTCCGCGCCGCGCAGCCCCGCCGTCTCTTCGAGAATCTCGCGCACCTGCTCCCGGTAGAGAAGGACGCCGCGCGTAAGCGCGAGGATCCCCGCCAGCGACGGATGCGGAAGATTCACCTTGCCCTTTTTCTCCGCGTTATCGCGGTACTTTTCCCACAGCCTGCCCTCCATGGGCCCCGGCCGGTAGAGCGAAATGACGTTGACGAGCTCGTTGAAAGAGGACGGCTTGATATCCCTCAGGTGATCCTGAATGCCCCGGCTCTCGAGCAGGTAGACCCCTTCCGTTTCGCCCGTCGAAAGGAGGGCGTACACGTGAGGATCGTCGAGGGAGGGCGGCATCCAACGCCCCACTTCCCCGGCGCCGGCCACGGCGAGCTCCTCTCCCGGCTGCGAGCGGGAGAGCTCGATCGTCTCGACGATCGCCGAGAGAAAATGCGAATGTTGAATGCCGAGAAGCCAGCCGCCACACGATTCGATCGCGGCCGCGCCGAGCTCGATGAACCGGTCGCCCGCCGGACCAGCGACGAATGACGCGAACCCCTCCATCTCGCGGGGCAGGATCACGATCCGGGAGCTGTCGAGGGTGGAATGAAAGAGCCTCCCCTGCAGCGCGAAAGCCGCATGCAGCACCTCTCTCGCGAGCGGCTCGGCGGTATAGAGCCGCTGGGCGTCGGGAGAGGCCGCGAGAAGCGAGGCGAGGCTTCGGTGCCTGCGATCGAACGCGCGGACCGAGGCGAGCTCGTTGCGGAGGTCGACGGGGACCTTGAGAACCTCCGCGGTCTCCTTCACGATCGTCGCGAGCGACATCTCCTCCCGCTTGGCCTGGTACGTCGGCGCGTAACCCGGCAGGAGCGAGGCGACGAGCCCGACGAGCTCCTCCTTTTTCGCTTCCGAAGTGATCAGCTCCACGGGGGGCGGCACGCCGCGTCCCGAGAGGGAAAACGACTCGAAAAAAAGATCGTGATCGGCCGGATTGAGCGGTATGACCTCGATGCAGTGCGCGACGAGGCTCTCGAGGAGCGGACTCCCCATGAGCTCGATCCGGATGCCCCGCTCCGCGGCGAGGGAGGAAAGCCCGCGCAGAAAGATCAGAAATCCCGCGATCCCCTCATCCCCCGCGCTCCGGAGCTCGCGCTCCATGAGCCGGGCGAGATGGGCCCGCTCGTCGTGAGGCCGATTGTGAAACGCGAGCTTGAAGCGGCGGCGGCACCGGTCGGCGAGCGCCTCGGACGCATTGGGAACGCTCGAAAAGGCGATCCGCCCACCGCGAGGCAGATCGACGGCGCAGCGGGCGGCGATCTCCCCCGATCGCTCGAAGACCTCCGCGCCGCCCATGAAGAGCGGGGCGAGCTCGCGTTCCCGTTTCAGGTGGTACTCTTCCGTTTGCGGCTCCTTCCCCTCCTCCTTTTCCCCCTTCGTGCCGATGCGCCTCGCGATGCGGTAATGCTCCGCGTCCTCCTTGAGCGCGTACCGGTCGTTGTTCGTCACGACGGCGTCGACGTGCGCCTTGCCGGCGATGACGACGAGCTGCTCGGCAACGAGCGGCTCCTGGCCCGCGTTATGGTTCATGAGCTCGACGAAAACGTTCTCCCGTCCGCAGATCTCCGAGAGCCTCACGATGACGTCGCGCGCGCGGCCGAGCGTCCCGTGCAGCACCGCCTGCGCCGCCTCTCCGCGAATGCACCCGCTCAGCACGATGAGACCCTCGCGATGCGCCGCGAGATCGTCCGCCGTGACGAACCCCCCCCGATCGCGCGTGGCGTGGAGCGACACGAGCGAACACAGATTGCGGTAGCCGATGTTGCTCTCCGCGAGCACGGTCAGGTGGTAGAGCCCGAGCGCCCCCGTCAGGGACGCGTGCCGGAGCTCCGCGCCGAACACCGGCTTGATCCCGGCCCGCCTCGCGAGCTCGTCGAACTCATAATGTCCGTGGGTGGAGCAGTGGTCGGTGACGGCGATGGCGCCGAATCCGAGGTAAGATGCGCGCGAGACCATATCGGAGAGCGTGAGCAGACTCTCCGAATCGCTGTACACGCTGTGAACATGGAGCGGAACGTACGCCACCGTAAAACCTCCCGCTGGAGCGCGCGGCCATACTACTAAACATTTGTACACATTGCAATCGAATCCCGGCCGCCCGGCGCGCGGTCCGCGCCCTCCGGATGAAACCATTACTCTTTGAATCCGCGGGGGCGATGGGCTACACTCCGGCCCATCGCGCTCCGTTGAACCGGACAGGGAAACCGCCGAGAGAGGGAGGCTCGCCGCTCATGCGAACGTTGCAATCGAAGCTGTACGAAATGCTCGAGCTCTCCACCGGCTCGCGGGCCGGACGGCTCGCGAACGCGATGCTCGTCGTGCTCATCATCGCCAACGTCGTCGCCGTGACCCTGCACACGGTGCACCCGTACGCGGCGCGGTACGCGCGGGAATTTCGCCTCTTCGAGCTCGTTTCCGTGATCGTTTTTTCGATCGAATACATCCTCCGGATGTGGGTCTGCACGCGGGACAAGAAATACGGAAAACCCCTCACCGGCCGGATCAAGTACTTCTTCTCCCCCCTCGCGCTCATCGATCTCGCGGCCGTGCTCCCCTTCTACCTGCCGATGCTCATACCCATCGATCTCATCTTCATGCGCGCGCTCCGCATCATGCGCCTCCTGCGCCTGCTCAAGCTCGGGCGCTACTCGGAATCGATCCGCACGATGGGCGCGGTGATGAACGCAAAAAGGGAGGAGCTCGGGGTGGCGCTCGCGATGTCTCTCATACTCCTCCTCATCGCCTCGACCCTCATGTACTTCATCGAAGGAGGGGCGCAACCGGACGTCTTTTCGAGCATTCCGGCGGCCATGTGGTGGGGTGTCGTCACCATGACGACCGTGGGTTACGGAGACGCTTTTCCCATCACTCCGGCTGGGAAGATTCTGAGCGGGATCATCGCCGTTCTCGGCATCGGACTCTTCATTCTCCCGGCGAGCATCATCGCCGGGGGATACGGCGAGCAGATTCGCGAGAGGCGCGGCGCCCAGCGCGCGTGTCCCCACTGCGGAAAGCCGCTCCCCTGACGAGCGAAGATGAAGAGCTCCGTTATTGCGCGGCGCCGTCGTCGACGGCGGCGAGAGCGCACGAGGATGCGTCGTCCTTGTTGAACGTCAGGGTGTAATGGCGCGCCGTTCCGGGAGCGACCGGGATGTTCTCGAGATCGATCGCTTTTGGCTCCCCGGCCTTGTCGTACATCCGGATGTATATATCGCACTCCGCGCCGGCCACGGCGACGATCGTGAGCCGGTATTCACCCGTCTCGGGGCCCATTATTTCGAGGATCCTATTCTCCATTCGCCCGTCGCCCTCGGGGTCCTCGATGGCCTCTTCGAAGTATGCCGAGCGCGGAATTTCTCCCAACGGCTTCTCCCATGCCGGATCGAGGCCCGTCCGCCGGCCGAGAGCGTCCGTGAGATAGAACTCGCAGTCCATCCCGGAAACGATCGCGATGCCCGACATGTCCTTCTCTCGATCCGAGGCGCGCTCCGACCGGGCCGAGCCCCGACAGCCGAAAAGGATAATTCCGATCGCGCAGCAGCCCAGCGTCACGACCGAATGCCTCATGACCATCGCCACCTATCCGCCGGGGCCGGCGTCGATCTTGTTTGAAATTCCTTGACCGATGCGCTACCATGCATGCCATGGCGCCGCGGGCCACCGCCGCGCTGCGGCTCATTTCGAAACATCGCATACAGGGGGGTTCGGTCATGGCCGATCCCGGTCGGGGCAACGAGCTCGAGCGAATAGCGAAGGAGAACGAACGCCTTCACAGCGCGATCGAGGAGCTCTCGATCCTGAACGACATCGCCGTCGCAACAGGCTCCACATCCTCCCTCGATCGCATCATCGAGCTCATCGTCCGCAAGTGCATCAAGCACCTCAGGGTCGAGCAGGCCCTCATCACCCTCCTCGACACGAAGCAGAACGGCCAGCAGTTCCGCACGATGATCCGGAGCGCCGATAGCTCGCACGAGATCCGCCCGTACCGCCTCGACGCCGAGATCGCCGGCTGGATGCTCAAGAACCGTACGACGCTCATCGTGAACGACCTCGCGAGCGACGAGCGGTTCCAGATGAGGAACGCCGACGACTACCACGCGCGCTCCGTGCTGAGCGCCCCGCTGCTCCTCAAGGGCCGCATCATCGGGCTTCTCAACCTCTTCAACAAGCGCACGGGGGATTTCTCGGAGACCGACGCGCGACTCCTCGGAATCATCGCCGCCCAATCGGCGCAGATCATCGAAAACGCCCGCCTCGCCGCCGAGGAGCAGGCCCTGCAGCTCATGCAGGAGGAGATGCGGCTCGCGTGCAAGATTCAAACGGATCTTCTCCCCAAGGAACCGCCCCTCGTCCCCGGATACGACATCGCGGGCACGAGCATTCCGGCGAAGATGGTCGGCGGCGATTACTTCGACTTCATCAAAATCGACGATCGCTCGATCGCCCTCTGTCTCGGGGACGTCTCGGGCAAGGGCATGCCCGCGGCGCTCCTCATGGCGAATCTCCAAGCGACGCTGCGCGCCCAAACCGCCGTCTGCACCGGTCCGAAGGAATGTCTCGAGCGCTCGAACGCCCTTCTCTACCGTAGCACCGACGCGGACAAGTTCGCTACGCTCTTTTACGGGATCCTCGACACGGAGGCCCACCGCCTCACGTACGCGAACGCCGGGCACAACTACCCGATGCTGCTCAAGGTCGGGTGCGATCCGGAGCTCCTCGAAACGAGCGGCCTCGTTCTCGGCTGCCTCGAGGACTTCCGGTACAGCGAGGGGGCGATCGATCTCGCGAAGGGCGATCTCCTCCTCATCTATTCCGACGGCATCACCGAGTCGTTCAACGTGAACGAGGAGGAGTACGGCGAGGAGAAGCTCTCGGGACTGCTCCGCGAGCAATGCGGCAAACGGGCTTCCGAGATCATCGAAACGATCGTCGCCTCGGTGCGCGCGCACGCCGCCGCCGCCCCTCAGTCCGACGACATAACGCTGCTCGTCATCAGGCGGGAGTGCTGAAACGAGGCGCGTCACGGCATGAAGACATCGTTGCGGAGAAGCATTTCGGCGGTCGATGACCTCTTCGCCTTCATCGACCGCTTCGCCGCGACGCACGCTCTCGACGAGGAGGTTCTCTTCGCGATCCGCCTCTCCGCGGAAGAGCTTTTTACGAATCTCATCCGCCACAATGCCGGGGGCGGCCCCGCCATCGACGTCAGTCTCGACCGGGAGGAGAACCGGCTCGTCATTCGATTCATCGATTTCGACGTCGATCCCGTCGCCATCGATCACGACCGGCCGCTCGGATTGGACCTGCCGCTCTCCGAACGAACGCCGGGGGGGCTCGGCATTCATCTCGTGAAGAACATGGTCGACCGTCTGACGTACGAATATGACCACCGGACGTTTCGCGTCACCGCGATCAAGAATCTGGAGGACGTGCATGTTTGAGGCCACTCGCGGCAATTCGGGCGTGCTTCGCTTCGTGGGGCGCCTCGACGCCTCTCAGGCCGGCAGGGCCCGGGCGGAGCTCGACGGGATATCGGAATCGTGCATGATCGATTGCGCGGCGCTCGAATACATCTCGAGCGCAGGCCTCGGCGCGTTGCTCGCAACGCAGAAACGCCTGAGCGACGCGGGGCACACCCTGACGCTCGCTCATCTCAACACGCACATACGGGATATATTCCGCATCGCGGGGTTCGACGCCGTCTTTCCCATCGAATAGGCTCATCTGCGCGGCGCGCGCGAGCGAGCGCCGGGCGGGTTTATTTTCGAAAGCTCTCAATCAGCGGCATATTTTCGCCAACTATCGCGCGGCCTGCTGGTAGTTCATGCGAACGGGGCAGCGTATGTGGAAGGCGGCCTCACCCATGGATCGGGAAACCTTCGAGGAGGCGGTCCACCGGTACAGCAAGGCCATCTTCAACGCGGCATACCGGATCGTGAACGATTACGAGGATGCAATGGATATCACGCAGACGACATTCGTAAAAGCGTACGAGCGGCTGAACCGCTACGACCCCTCGCACCATATCTTCAGCTGGCTCTATAAAATCGCCGTTCACGAATCGATCAATTTCGCGCAGCGCAAACGCCGCATGGTGCCGCTCGAGAATGATCTCGACCCCGCTCCCGATGCGTCCGACGAGGCCTGCATCCAGAACGAAACGAGCGAGCGGATCCAGCGCGCGCTCATGACCATCCCCCTCGATTACCGGACGATCATCGTGCTGCGCCATTTTCACGATCTCTCCTACGCGGAGATCGCGGCCATTCTCGACGTTCCGGAAAAAACGGTCAAATCGAGGCTTTTCACCGGGCGGCGGCTCCTCAGGGATTCGCTTCTCAAAGCGGGGTATGCGCCATGAACGAAAAACGCTGGCTGGAACTCATGAACGGAGAGCTCGACGGCGCCAACACGCCGGAGGAGAGCTCGGCGCTTCGCGCCCACCTCGCCTCGAGCGAAGAAGCGCGGCGGCGATTCGACGAGCTCGGCCGAATGGCCCGGATGTTCGCGGACGCCGGCGAGGTGAAGCCGCCGGCCGCCATGGAATCGAGGATCATCGACGCGATCGCGGCGCGCGACGACGCCGCCGGACGCGACCGCGGTTTTCTCCTCGATTTCCTGGCTCCGCGCCGGAAGATCGCCTACTCGTTCGCCGCGGGCATCGCGGTCGGCGCCCTCATATTCGTCATCATCTACCATGCGCTCGGCGGCGGCAATCAGCTCGACGTGAGAGATCTCTACGGCTCGCTCGCGGAGCGCGAGCGGGCCGGCGCCGTCCTCGACGCGCGATCCGTGGAGATCGCCGCGCCGGGCTGCACCGGCTCCGCGGCGGTCCAGTACCGCGACGAGGCCGTCATCGTGGGCGTCACGATCGACGCCGACGCCGGCGTCGAGATCGGAATCGCCGCCATCACGAAGCTTTCCCTGCGGAGCTTTCAGGCGCCGGCGTGCGGCGACTACACGCTGCGCGGCTCCGGGAAGGGCATCTCCGTCGGCCTCGGCGGCCGGTGCGAGTTCGTCGCAGTGTTCGGCGACACGCGCCGCGAGCGCCCGCCCGTGCGCGTCAGCGTCACGAGCGGGGAACGCGTTCTGTTCGAGCGGACGATCGAGCCCGCGCGGGAATGAGAGCGGCTCCTCATTTTCCCGCCAACCTTTCGCCCGCCGGTTTGTAGTTGGGATGAAAGAGGGACACTCAACAGCATGATTCGCATTCGATCACGGATTGTTTTCCGAGAGGAGGTTCGAGATGGCAAGGGGAAGATTCTTGCTCGGCGGAATCGTGATTATCGCCGTTGCCGCGATCGCGTATTTCGCCCTCGTCTACCAGCCCCCGTCGAAGGATGACACGACGGGCGCAATCGGAACGGCGGGCAAGTACCGCTCCGAGCAGATCAACGAGCAGGACGTGGTGCTCGCGGACGCGGATTACGCCGCATCCCCTGAGTACCGGATGACCGCGGAAGAGGCGGCCGCAATCTTCGAGCGGGCCACCCCCGCGCTCCGGACGGAGCTCGCGCAGCGCGCACCCCAGTTCGAGCGGGCCGAGCTTTTCGCCAAGATGACGCCCGCGGAGCAGCTCGCGCTGTGGAAATCGATCCCGGCGCAGGCGCGCGTCGATCTCTACGCCCGCCTCGGACGCCCGGCGCAAGCGGATGTCGCTGAGCGCTGCGGATTCGCCGTCGACGAGTACAACCGGGCCGCGGCGACGACGGAAGCGCGCGCCATAATGCTCGCGCGGATGCCCGAAGTCGAATGCGCGCGCCTCTTCGCCGAGGCGTCCGTTCAGGAGAAGGCGTCGTTCGTCGCCCTCGCGCCGGCGGAGCGTCAGGTGAAGTGTCTCGAACGCCTCGACTTCGAGAAGAAGGCCCGCATGCTCGAGCGCGCGACGCCCGAAGAGTTCGCGGCGATCCTCAAGAGCTGCGCCCCGGCGGAGCGGGCGGTCATCTTTTACCGCTCCACCCCCGTGGAGAAGGCGCAGGCCTTTCAGAGCGTGCCGGTCGAGGAGCGGATGAGATTCCTCCAGAGGCTCCCCTCGGCGGAGCTCGCCAAGATGTTCGCCTACGCGACGCCGCAGGAGCGCGCGGAGTGCTTCGACAAGCTCGGCGCCCGCGATCGCGACGTCTGCCTCGCCAAGATGAGCATCACGGCGGAGGCGTGGACCAAGCTCCCCGTGCACGAGCGGAGCCGCTTCATGATGGAGCGCCTCGCCGCCGAGGAGCACGGCAGGCTCGCGTCGGCGGCCATGGACCGGACGGCCGCCATGTTCGAGCGCGCCGGGTTCGCGCAGCAGGCCAAGGCCCTCGATCTCGCCTCGCTCGAGGAGCGGGCGAATTTCACGGCGCGGATCGCCCCTGATCAGGCGGCCAAGGTCGTCGCGAGATCGGTCGATCCGGTGGCCGATTTCTTCGGCCGCGCTCCGGAGGCGGAGCTCAGCGCTCTCATGAAAAACGTTTCGGCGCAGGAAAAGGCGACTTCCTACTTCGGCAAGGCGACCCCGCAGGAGCAGGTCGCCATGTTCGAGCGCCTGCCGCAGCGCGATCAGGATGCGTTCCTCGCCCGCGCCAAGGCGACCATGCAGGAGATCAAGGCGCTCCCGCTCAAGGAGCGCGCCGATCTCATAGCGCGGCACGCCGCCGTTCAGGAGAAGGCCTCGTGCGTCGATCTCGCCCCCGCGCGCGAGCGCGCATGCCTCGCCCAGCGCCTCGATATGGCGGCTCGGCGCGATCTCGCCGGCCGGATGTCGCTCGCCCAGCAGGCCGAGTTCGTCGCCCGGGCGTCCGAGATCAACCAGGCCTTTATGGCTCAGCGCGCGACGATGGAACAGCGCGCCGAGATCTATGCTCATGCGTCGCAGCCCGAGAAGGAAGCCCTCCTCGCGCGCGCGCCCGTCGCCGTGTATGCCGCGCTCCTCAAGAACGCCGCCGTCGCCGAGCGGGCCGATCTCTTCAAGCTCTGCAAGAACGACCTGCGCGTCGAGCTCTTCGCGCGCCGCACGCCCGAGATGCAGCGCGTCTTCTTCGAGCGCACCGGCGTTCGGCCCGACGTGTACGAGCGCGAATCCGCGCCCGCGAAAGCCGAGATGCTCGCACGGGCGAGCGAGGCCGAGATGGCCGCGATGGTGGATCTCGCGACCGCGCAGGAAAAGGCCGCTCTCTTCGCTGATCTCCCCCACGCCGAGCGCGCGAATTTCATGCAGGCCGCGCCGGTCGAAGCGAAGGCGATCATGATGGACGGCGCCACGTTCAAGGAAATCGCCTCCATGATCGGCCGCGTCGCGCCGGATGAAGCGGCGGGCGTTTTCGAGCGCGCGTGGGCGACACTCGATCGCTCGACACCTATGATGGATCGTTCGTCGTCGCCGGCGCAGGAGCGTACGTCGGCGATAAAGGAATAGTCCCGGCTTGAGCGGGACTCTCGCCGGGTCCGCGGGGGATGGAAGATCTCCACCCCCGCGGACGCCTTATTGAGACGCGGCTTTATAATAGCCTTATAACATGCTGGTATTACATATGTTAAAACATCGCGCGCGTCCGTCGACCTGCGGCTTCGCGATTCTTCTTTTTCTCTGCGCCTTTCCGCTGCGCGGAATGGCGGCGGAGCACGACGTCGTCTACAAAACGATCGAGACCGAGGATCTCAGGCTCGCCTACTACGATTCGAGCCACTACTATATCCTGCCGCATCTCGCCCGCTGCTTCGAGAACTCGTTCGCGTTCCACAAGCGGCTCTTCCGCTACCGCCCGAGCGGCAAGGTGACGATCTCGTTCCAGGATTTCGACGATTACGGGTACGCGGGGACGACGACCATACCCTTCAACTACATCACCCTCGGCATCGAGCCGTTCGAATACGTGTACGACACCTGTCCGACGAACGAGCGCATGAACTGGGTGACGAACCACGAGCTCGTCCACGTCGTCGCGTCCGATCAGGCGACGCGCGGCGACCGGTTCTACCGGAAGTTCTTTCTCGGAAAGGTGCCTCCGACGGACGAGGATCCCGTCTCCATATTCTACAGCTTTCTCACCAACCCCCGCCGTTACGCGCCGCGCTGGTACCACGAGGGCATCGCCGTGTTCCTCGAAACCTGGATGGCCGGCGGCATCGGACGCGTCCTCACGGGTTGGGACGAAATGGTGTTCCGCACGATGGTCCGCGACGGAAGCTTCTTCTATGAGCCCGTCGGCCTGCAATCCGAGGGCACGGCGATCGATTTCCAGATCGGGCAGGTCGCCTATCTCTACGGCACCCGCTTCGACTCCTATCTCGCCTGCCGCCACGGGCCCGAGAAGCTCATCGATTGGGTCCGGCGCGAGGACGGAAGCTGCCGCTACTACGCCTCGCAGTTCAAGAAAATATACGGCGTGCCGCTCGACGAGGAATGGAAACGCTGGATAGAGTTCGAGCGCCGGTGGCAAGGCGAGAACCTCGATTCGATACGCGCGTATCCGGTCACGCCGGCGCGCGTTCTCTGCGACCGGCCGCTCGGCTCCGTATCGCGAGGCTTTTTCGACTCGGCGACCCGCACGCTCTACGCGGCCGTCAACTATCCGGGGGAGTTCTCGCACATCGCGGCGATCGACGTGGATCGCCGCGCGATACGCAAGCTCTGCGAAATCTCGACCCCCGCTCTCTACTACGTGTGCTCGCTCGCCTACGACGACTCCTCGCGCACGCTCTTCTTCACCACCGACAACAGCCGCACCTTCCGGGATCTCAACGCGTACGACCTCGACACCGGCGAGACGAAACGCCTCTTCAAGAACTGCCGCACGGGAGACCTCGCCCTGAACCGCGCCGATCGCTCGCTCTGGGGCGTGCAGCACCACAACGGCTTCTCGTCGCTCGTCCGCTTCGAGCCGCCGTACGGAAACGGCCGCGAGGTTCTCCGGCTCGCCTACGGCAAGGATATCCTCGACATCGATATCTCTCCCGACGGGAGATATCTCTCCGGCACGCTCGCCGAGATCAACGGCGATCAGCGCCTCATTCGCATGGAAACGGCGAAGCTCCTCGAGTGGGACAGCTCCTACGAGGTCCTCTGGGAATTCGAAAACAACCCCGCGCAAAACTTCGTCTTTTCCCCGGACGGCAGGTATCTGTTCGGGACTTCCTACCAGACCGGCGTTTCGAACGTTTTTCGGTTCGATTGCGAAACCAAGGACATGGAATGCGTGAGCAACGTCGAGACGGGGCTCTTTCGCCCTCTTCCGATACGGGGGGATTCCATCATCGCCATGAGCTACACCGGAAGCGGCTTCGTCCCGGTCATGATTCCGGATGAGCCGATCGAGGACGTCGCTCCGGTGCGGTACCTCGGGCAGGCCGTCGTCGAGACCCACCCGATCGTCGCGGAATGGAAGCTCGGATCGCCGCTTTCCGTCAATCTCGATTCCATCGCCGCGGGGCCGCGCCGGTGGAGCGCCCTTCGCAGCACGCGATTCGCGTCCCTCATTCCGATCGCCGAGGGATACAAGACCTCCGCCGCCTTCGGCCTGCGGGCGGATTTCATGGATCCTCTCTGGCACAACGGATTCGACGTTTCCGCCACCTATTCGCCCGCCGAGGCTCTTCCAGACGATGAGCGCTTTCACGCGAAGCTCAAGTATCAGAACTGGCGCTGGACGATTTCGGGGTCGTACAACAGGGCCGATTTTTACGATTTCTTCGGCCCCACCCGAACGAGCCGCAAGGGATACTCCCTGAGCGCGCAGTACAAGGGGTATCCGGTCTCCGACGGGCCGAGGTCGCTGCAGTATACGCTCGGCGTCTCGGGCTTCTGGGGTCTCGAGCGGATGCCGCTCTACCAGAACGTGCCGACGACCTACGACCAGTTCTATACGCAATCGGCGGGGCTCAGCTACCGGAAGCTCCGCGGCACGATCGGATCCGTCGAAGCCGAAAAAGGGGTTCTCTGGAGCCTCGGCGCCGGAATACGTCCGTCCGCACCGTGAACTACCCGAGCGTTCATGCGACGCTCGACCTCGGAGCGCTCCTGCCCATGGATCATTCATCGGTGTGGCTCCGCCTGGCGGGCGGCCATTCATTCGGCGACGCGAGGAACCCTTTGCCAACTTCTACTTCGGCGGATTCGGAAACAACTATATCGACCACGCCGCGTCGGTCAACCGCTACCGCGAGTACTACAGCTTTCCCGGGCGTCGAGCTCAACGCGATCGGCGGCACAAATTTCGGCAGGGCGCTCCTCGAATGGACGATCCCGCCCGCGCGGTTCAAGCGGATCGGGGTTCCCTCCCTCTACGCGAACTGGGCGCGGCTCGCGCTCTTCGCCTCGGGGATCGCCACGGATATGGAAAGCGACGAGCACCGCAGAACGCTCGGCAACGCCGGCGCGCAGGTCAACGTGAAGCTCGTTCTGTTTTCTTCCCTTGAATCGACCTTATCGCTGGGGTACGCTCGCGCCTTCGAAGAAGGCGCCGAGACGAGCGATGAGCTCATGATATCTCTCAAGATTTTGAGGTAGGGCCGGCATCGGGCCCGCGGCGGAGGCCCGACCGGCGATTCGACCCGGCACGGTGACGATGATCCTCGCGTTCTCACGATACGTGGCGAGCGTTCTGCCCGTCGTAGCGTTTCTCGCCGCTCTCGTGCTGCTCGACAGCTTCAAATTGGTGCGATTCCGCTCCGTGGCAATCGCCGTCGCCGTCGGTTTCGCCGCCGCCGCCGCGAGCTTTTTCGCCGGATCCCTCTCGGCGGGGAACGGAGCGATATCGATCGACGTCCGCGCCCGCTATCTGGCTCCTCCGATCGAGGAGCTCCTCAAGATCGTCTATCTCGGCTGGCTCATGCGAACGAAGCGGATCGGCTTCATGGTCGACGCGGCCATTTACGGTTTCGCGATCGGCGCGGGATTCGCCATCGTCGAGAACGTCTATTTTCTGCATACGCTCTCATCCCCGAACGCCCTCCTCTGGATCATCCGCGGTTTCGGCACCGCCGTCATGCACGGCGGGACGACGGCTCTCGCCGGCGTCATCGCCGTGAGTCTCCTCGAGCGAAGCGCGGCGCGCGGAATCGCGGCGCTCCTCCCGGGCTTCGTTCTCGCGACGCTCATCCATTCGGCCTACAACCACTTTTTTCTCTCGCCGGCCCTCTCGGCGCTCGCCATCATCGTCGCGCTTCCGCTCTGTATGATCGCAGCCTTTCGCGAGAGCGAGCGGGAACTGCGGAGATGGCTCGGCATCGGCTTCGATTCAGACCAGCAGCTCCTCGAGATGATCGCGACGGGACGGATCGCCGAAACGCGCCTCGGCCATTATCTGCTCTCTCTCAAATCGCGATTCCCCGGCGAGGCTGTGGCCGACATGCTCTGCATCGTTCGCCTCCACGTGGAGCTCGCACTCAAGGCGAAGGGGATTCTGCTCATGCGGCAGGCCGGCTTCGACGTGAAGCCCGACCCCGGCGTGCGCGAGACCTTCGAGGAGCTGCGATATCTCGAGCGCAGCATCGGGAAAACGGGGCTCCTCGCCCTCGACCCCATCCTTCACTGGTCGACGCGCGACCTCTGGCAGCTCTACATGCTCAAAAAGCGATAGGCAAGCCTTGCGGATATATCCGGCCCACGATCGACGTCAAGAGCCCATGCAGCGATAAAAAAATGAGCCGCCCGAGGTTCGAACTCGGTACCCCCTGCTTAAAAGGCAGGTGCTCTACCACTTGAGCTAGCGGCCCATCACGTTCATCAAATTTTGCTCTGCGCCCTGCTCCCGGCATCTCCTCCGTCGCCCCGGATCGTCTGTGCGGGAATCGCTATTTTCGGACGGTCGAAAAGTTTGTGGACCTGAGGATCGTCTCGTCGCGGGCGGGCCCCGTCGACACGAAGGTGATGGGAACACCGAGCCCTTCCTCGAGCCGTTCGACGTAGCGCCGCGCGGCCTCGGGAAGCTCGTCCATCTTGCGGGCGTCGGAGAGATGGTTGTCCCACCCCGGAAGCTCCTCGTAGACCGGCTCGCAGCGCGCGAGATCGCCCGAGTTCTGCGGAAAGGCCGCGATCTCCCTGCCGTCGAGACGGTATCGCGTGCATATCTTCACCTTCGAAAAGCCCGAGAGAACGTCGAGCTTCGTGAGCGCGATCTCGTCGTACCCGTTGAGGGCTACGGAATATTTTCCCGCCACGAGATCGAACCAGCCGCAGCGGCGGGGCCGGCCCGTCGTCGTGCCGTATTCCCCTCCCTGCTCGCGGAGGGCGTCTCCGTCGCGGCCGCCGATCTCGGTCGGCATCGGCCCGTTCCCGACCCGGGTGATGTACGCCTTGAAGATGCCGATGATGCGGGTGATGTCGCGGGGATGAAGCCCCGTGCCGGCCATCGCTCCGCCGATCGCGCAGGAGCTCGACGTCACGAACGGGTAGGTTCCGTGGTCGATGTCGAGCAGCGTTCCCTGCGCGCCTTCGAGCAGGATGCGCTTCCCCTGCTCGCGCATCTCGTGCACCGCCGCCTGCGTATCGATGATGAAGGGCTCGATGACCTCCTTGATCCCCACGAAATCGCCGGCGATCGACTCGGCCGAGAGCGTCGGCGCGTTGTAGGCGGCGAAGACGCGGTTGTTCCAGTCGACGGTGCGCTGGATGATCTCGAAGAGATCTCCCTTGTCGAGGAGAAACACTCCCATGCGGAGCCCGTTTCGCATGTACTTGTCCGAGTACGCAGGCCCGATGCCCATACCCGTGCTACCGATGCTCGCGCCCTTCCGGTCCGTTTCGAGAACGTTGTCCATGAGCTTGTGGACCGGCGTCACGATGTTCGCCGCCGAGCTGATGAAGAGGCGTTCCGTCACGTCGATACTGCGAGAGCTGAGCTCGCTGTATTCGGTGAGGAAGGCGAACGGATCGATCACCATGCCGTTCGCGAGAATGCCGATGACATGCGGGTAGAGTAGGCCCGAGGGGATGAGGTGGAACGCGAACTTGCCGAGCTCCGTCACGACCGTGTGCCCCGCGTTCGCCCCGCCCTGAAAGCGCACGACGACGTCGTGGCCGCCCATGAGGAAATCGACGACCTTCGCCTTGCCCTCGTCTCCCCACTGACCACCGATGATGACCGTTGCGCTCATTCGCCTGAAATTCCTCTCTCCCGCGAAAGACCGCGAGGAGTGTATGGCATGGCCGCCGCACTGGCAATCGATTTCTCGGACAAACAAAAACCGCCTCTCATCGAGGCGGCCGAGCGTGCGAGGACCCCGCTTTTACGCGGCGGTCAGTCCTCGAAGAGCGATTTCAGGATGCCCCAGGTCGTCTGGTCCAATCCCGCGACCGGCATGCTGAACGCATCGCCGGGATTGCTCCGCTGGACGGCTATCTCGGGTATGCCGTCGCCGTTATCGTCTCCGAGCTCGAGACCGTTTTTGAACCCGTCCCTGTCGCTGTCCTTCGCGGCGAGAGTGGCGTTCCACTTATATGCGTTGCTCTTGAAATCGACGCCGAAGCCGTTGAGATCCTCGCCCGACACCGTCTGGGACGGCGCGTGGCAGTTGGCGCATTCATACGTGCTGTAGTTGGGGAGCTTTTTCATGTAGTCCTCGCTCCCGACGAGGGCGCCTGCCGCCGCCAAGGCGACTGCGCACAGCACGCACGTTACCGAGGAAACCTTTCGCCGTGGACGCACCCTTACCTCCTGTACCTCTATTTTATTATATTCTCGCCGATTATCGCTGTCAAGCATTCATGGGGGCGAGTGGCGGGGCCTACCGAAGGGGCCGGAAAAGAGGCTCCGCCTCGTCATATTCTCTCATGCGCTTTTCCGCGCCCGGGAGATCGGCCTCTATCCCCGCCGCGCGCAGGCTCTCGCCGAGAGCGCCGACGAGGCGGATCAGGGTCGACGCGCCGTGCAGCCCGAGAAAGCCCGTGCGGATGATCGAGCCACGAAGCTTCCCCTGCCCGCCCGCCGCGATGAATCCCCTCCGGGCGAGCGAGCCGAGGATGGTCTCGCTCGAAATCCCCCCGGGGAGCCTCAGCGCTTGCACGGCGGATGACGGAGAGTCGGGGAACGAAGCCAACCCGAGCGCCCCGCACGCCGAGAGAAACGCTCTCGACGAGCGCTCGTGGCGGGAGCGCACGGCGTCGAATCCGAGACGCCGCATCTCCGACAGGGTGCGATGAGCGATCTGCATCGTCTGCACGGCCGGTGTGAACGGCGTCGCGCTCTTCCCCGCTCCCGAGCCGTACCGCTCGAGATCGAAATAGTAGAGCCCCCGCCGCGAAGCCCCCGCCCTCGCGCGCGCCCCCATCGCGACGAAGCTCACCCCCGCCGGCGCGGCGAGCGCCTTTTGCGAAGCGCCGACGACAACGTCGATCCCCCACTCGTCCATCGGCATCTCTTCGGCGATGAAGGAGGACACGGCATCGACGATGACGACCGGGCGGTCCTCGCCGAGTAGCCGAGCCAGCTCGCGGAGCGGAAAGAGGAGCCCCGTCGACGATTCGACGTGAGTCAGGGCGAGATACCGGGGCCGCTCGCTCCGCACGCGATCCACGACGGCCTCGACGTCCACCGACGATCCCTCCGACAGGCGCATCGTCGACACGTCGCAATCGTACGCCGCGGCGATCTCCGCCCAGCGGTCGCCGAACTTGCCGCAGGAGACGACGAGGAGCCTCGCGCCGGGGGCCGTGGCGTTCGCGACGGCGGCCTCCATGGCCCCCGTGCCGGAAGCGGCGATGAAATGGACGGGATGGCTCGTGCCGAGCGCCTCGCGGACCATGCCCGCCGATTCTTCGACAATGATTTCGAACTCGAGAGATCGGTGATGGAGCTGCGCGATCGAGGACGACGCGTCCCCGGGGACATCCACCGGCCCGGGGCTCACGAGGATTGGGCGGTCCACCGTCGGCGCCTCCTCCCTACACGCGCTCCTCGATCCACTTCCAGATCTCCTTGGCCCCCTCGCCGGTCTTGGCCGAGAAGAACACGACGGGGGCGCCCCCCGCGACCCGCTCGAGCTCCCGGAGGGAGCTGGCTCGCTCCGAACGAGAGATCTTGTCGGCCTTCGTGAGCGCCACGCAGACCGGACGCCCCGCGCGCGCGAGAAGCTCCAGCGTGGCGACGTCCTCCTTCGACGGAGGGTGCCTCGAATCGACGAGCTGCACCACGCCCCGGAGCGCGCTCCGGCGGTTGATGTACCCGTCGATGACCTCCCGCCACTTCTCCCGAAGCTCCACGGATACGCGGGCGAAGCCGTAGCCGGGAAGATCGACGAGGTAGAACCTGTCGTTCACAGCGAAGAAATTCACCGATCGAGTCTTGCCGGGGTCCTTGCTGATGCGCGCGATGTTCTTCCGGCCGAGAAGCGTGTTGAGGAGCGACGACTTGCCGACGTTCGACCGTCCCGAAACGGCGACCTCGGCCCACGGGGAGCGCGGGAAGCGGGCCGGATCGAGCGTCTTGCACGCGATATGGAGCTTGAGGATTTTCACCATCGTGAGGCGCTCGCCTCAGTTCGCCGGCTTGCGCTGCTGGCTTCCGAAAATGCCGCCGATCTGCCGGCGATGCTCGATTCCCCAGTCGAGCTTTTTCGCGAGAGCCGTCTCGAGGACTTCGTCCATCGTCTCGACGACCTGAATCTTCAGGTTCTTCCGGACCTCGTCGGGAAGCTCCTTGATGTTCTTCTCGTTCCCCTTAGGGAGGAGCAGCTTCTTGACGCCCGCCCGAAGCGCGGCGACCGACTTTTCGTTGATGCCGCCGACCGGAAGCACCTTGCCCCGGAGGGTGACCTCCCCCGTCATCGCCACGTCGCGCCGAACGGGGATGTCGAAGAACGCCGACACGAGAGCGCTCGCGATGGCGACGCCGGCGCTCGGCCCGTCCTTCGGAATGGCCCCCTCGGGGACGTGAACGTGCACGTCCACCGACGAGAAGAAATCGTTCTCGAGCGGCAGCAGCCGAGCCTTGTTCCGGGCGAAGCTGAGCGCGATCTTCGCCGATTCCTGCATGACCTCGCCGAGCTGGCCCGTGAGGATGAGGTCCCCCTTGCCCGGCATGAGCGTCACCTCGATATTGAGAATCTCCCCGCCGACCTCCGTCCACGCGAGACCCGTCGCCACTCCCACCGACTCGACGGCGTCGATCTCGCTGTCGGAGAACTTCGGCACCCCGAGATAGCTCTCGAGATTGGCCTTGGTGACGCGGATATCGCCGGCCGCCGTCGACGCGGCGAGCTTCCGCGCGACCTTGCGGCAGATGCTCGCGAGCTCCCGCTCGAGGTTGCGAACCCCCGCCTCGCGCGTGTAGCGCTGGACGACGTCCTTCATCGTCGCGTTCGAGATGCGCAGCTGCCCCGGCTTGATGCCGTGCTGCTTCATCTGTTTCGGCAGGAGAAATTTCTGCGCGATGGCGAGCTTCTCGTGGAGAAGATACCCCGGCAGGCGAATGACCTCCATGCGGTCCTGCAGCGCGGGCGGGATCGTGTACATGACGTTCGCCGTCGTTATGAAGAGGACCTCGCTCAGGTCGAACTCGACCTCGAGGAAGTGATCGCTGAAGTGTTTGTTCTGGTCGGGATCGAGCACCTCGAGCAGCGCCGAGGCGGGATCGCCGCGGAAATCGGTGCCGAGCTTGTCGATCTCGTCGAGAAGGAACACGGGGTTCTTGCTCCCGCCCTTGCGCATCATCTGGATGATGCGGCCGGGAAGGGACCCGATGTAGGTTCGCCGGTGGCCGCGAATCTCCGCCTCGTCGCGGATGCCGCCGAGGGACACGCGAACGAAGCTCCGGCCGAGCGCGTCGGCGATCGAGCGCCCGAGGGAGGTCTTCCCCACACCCGGCGGCCCCACGAAGCAGAGGATCGGACCCTTGAGGCTGCCGACGAGCTTCACGACGGCGAGGAACTCGACGATGCGCTCCTTCACCTTCGCGAGCCCGTAATGGTCCGCGTCGAGCTTCGCCTTGACCTGATCGAGATCGAGGTTGTCCTTCGTGCGCTTGCGCCAGGGCAGCGCGGCGAGCGTCTCGATGTAGTTGCGGACCACCGTCGCCTCGGGAGTCATCGGCGGCATCATCCGCAGGCGATCGAGCTCCCGGTACGCGACCTTTTCGGCCTCTTTGCTCATGCCGCTCTTGCGCATCTTTCGTCTGAGATCGTTGTATTCCTCGTCGTGGTCTTCCTCTTCCTGCCCGAGCTCTTTCTTGATCGCCCTCAATTTTTCGTGCAGGAAAAGCTCGCGCTGCGTCTTCTGGACCTGGCTCGATACCTTTTCGTCGATGTCCTTCTCGACCTTGAGAAGCTGCAGCTCGTCGGTCAGAATCCGGTGCAACTCGCGCAGGCGATCCCCCAGATCGACCGCCTCGAGGAGCCGCTGTTTGCCGTCGTTGTGAATGCCGACGTGCGCGGCGATGGTATCGGCGAGCGCGCTCCGGTCGTCGATCGACTGAATCGCCAGCAGCACTTCGTTCGGCATCCGCGGATTCAGCCGCACGTAGTCGCCGAAGAGCGCCTCCACGCGCCGCGAGAGCGCCTCCGTCTCGCGCGAGGGCTCCCCCGCCGTCGCGAGATCCTCGATGCGCGCGCCGAGGTAGTTGTCCATTTCGAGGTAGTCGAGCACCCGCACGCGGCTCACGCCCTCGAGCATGACCTTGATCGTGCCGTCCGGCAGACTCAGGTGATGAAAGATCTTTACGAGCGTGCCGATCCGGTACAGATCGTCCCGGCCCGGCTCGTTGACGGAGGCATTGCGCTGCGTGACGACGACGAGATTCTTGTCCGTCTTGATCGCGCGCTCGACGGCGTTCACCGACGGCTGCCGGCCGACGAGGATGGCGGTGGCCATCGACGGGAAGATGACGACGTCCCGCAGCGGCACGAGCGGATACACATCCGACTGACGTTCGCGATTGCCCTGTGGTCCGAGCTTCATGGTAAACTCACCGCCGTTGCGCCGGAGACCGTGTCCGCCGCGGCATTACTGCGCTTTGAGCTCGCGGTCCTTATCGATGAAGAGCTGCGGCTCGCCGCGCGAGGTGACGGTCTCCTCGGTTATGAGGATTTTGCGAATGTTCGCCTGGGAAGGAATGTCGTACATGATGTGCAGCATCGTCGATTCGAGAATCGCGCGCATCCCCCGCGCGCCCGTTTTCCGCTCGAGGGCGAGCTTCGCGATCGCCCGGAGCGCTCCGGGGGTGAACTCGAGCTCCACGTCCTCCATGTTGAGCAGCTTCTCGTACTGCTTCACGAGAGCGTTCTTCGGCTTGATCATGATGTCGATGAGCGCCTGCTCGTCGAGATCGTGCAGCGGCGCGACGATCGGAATCCGCCCCACGAGCTCGGGAATGAGGCCGTACTTGATGAGATCGTCCGGTTGAACCTGCCGGAGGATCTCGCTCGAATCCCGACTGTAGCCCGGACCGCGTTCGGCGCCGAACCCGATGATCTTTTTGCCGATCCGCCGTTCGACGATCTCGTCGAGGCCCTGGAACGCCCCGCCGCAGATGAAGAGGATGTTCCTCGTGTTCACCTCGATGAACTTCTGCTGGGGGTGCTTGCGGCCGCCCTGCGGCGGCACGTTCGCCACCGTTCCCTCGAGGATCTTGAGGAGCGCCTGCTGAACCCCCTCGCCCGAAACGTCGCGGGTGATCGAAGGGCTTTCGCTCTTGCGCGAGATCTTGTCGAGCTCGTCGATATAGACGATGCCTCTCTCCGTGGCCGCGAGATTGTAATCGGCGCTCTGCAGGAGGCGGACGAGAATATTCTCGACGTCCTCGCCGACGTAGCCCGCTTCCGTGAGGCAGGTGGCGTCCGCGATCGCGAACGGAACCTTGAGGAACCTCGCCAGCGTCTGCGCGAGGAGCGTCTTCCCCACTCCCGTGGGCCCCAGCAGCAGGATGTTGCTCTTGTCGATTTCGACGTCGTCGGCCCGGCGGACGTGGCGGATGCGCTTGTAGTGGTTGTACACGGCGACCGAGAGCACGACCTTCGCGTGCTCCTGCCCGATGACGTACTGGTCGATGAAGTCCTTGATCTCTTTCGGTCGCGGGAAGCTTTCCATCTCCCACGTGGTTCCGCCCGACATCTCCTCCTCGAGAATCTCGTTGCAGAGACGTATGCACTCGTTGCAGATGTAGACCGAAGGGCCGGAGACGAGCTTGGCGACCTCTTCCTGTCCCCTGCCGCAGAACGAGCACCGGATTGCCTTCGGAACCGTGGGTTTCTTCTTCATGACGCTCCTCCGCTCACCGCGGACCCTCTCTCCTCAATATACAAACTTCCGGCCCCCGATGCGCAATGAAATCGGGCGCGGCTATTTCGGCGCCCCCTCGGTCTTCTTGCCCTCGCTCTTCGAAGTCAGAATCGCGTCGATAATCCCATATTCCTTCGACTCTTCCGCCGACATGAAGAAATCCCGGTCGGTGTCCTTCGAGATCCGCTTGATGGGCTGGTGCGTGTGTTTCGCCAGTATCTCGTTGAGCTTCGTCCGCAGCGTCACGATCTCCTTCGTGTAAATCTCGAGGGTGGTCGCCTGCCCCTGCGAACCGCCCGACGGCTGGTGAATCATCACCCGGGCGTGCGGCAGGGCCGAGCGCTTTCCCGCTTTTCCCGCGGCGAGGAGGATGGCGGCCATGCTCGCCGCCTGTCCCATGCAGATCGTCGACACGTCGCAGGAGATGTACTGCATCGTGTCGTAGATGGCGAGCCCCGCCGAGATGACGCCGCCCGGGCTGTTGATGTACATGAAAATGTCCCGCGTGGCGTCCTCGGCCTCGAGAAAGAGAAGCTGAGCGATGACGCTGTTCGCGAGCGTGTCCTCGATCTGCGTGCCGATGAATATGATCCGGTCCTTCAGCAGACGCGAGTAAATGTCGTACACGCGCTCCTCGCGGCCGCGGGTTTCGATGACGTAGGGAACCGGAACGTAGGCCGAATTGACGATCCTGTTCATGCCGTCCACTCCTTGCACGGGGCGTTTCACGAATCCCCGAGAATGATCGAAAACAGCTTCCGCTCGCGCAGCCGCGCCCTGAGACCGGCGAGGCGGTCGTGATCCTGCGCGAGATACTTCTTCAAATCCTCCACCGGTCGTCCGCTGCCCGAGGCGATCGCGGCGATTTCCGCGTCCACCTCGGCGTCGGCGACCTCGATCTTCTCCCGATCGGCGATGTAATCCATGATGAAATAGCGTTTGATATTGCGCACGGCGACCCGCGTCAGAAACTCCTCCATCTGCGCCTTCCGCTCCTCGTCCTCCTCGGATCCCACGCCCACGGCCTTGCGCCGCCGCTCGTCCTCGGCTTGGAGCTCCTTCTTGAACCGCTCGCGCATCGAGCCCGGCACGTCGAACGGATTCCGCTCGATAATGATATCGACGGCCCGCTCCTCGCGGTTGTGGCGGGCTTCCTTCTCCTTTTCGGCTGCGAGGCGCGACCGGACGTCCTCGCGAAGCGCGGCGAGCGTCGTGAAACGTTCGTCGATGCGTGCCGCGAGCGCGTCGTCGAGCTCGGGAAGCCGCCGCTCGCGCACCTCGTTCACGGTGAACTCGTACGCGATCGTGCTGCCGGCGAGCCTCTTCGGCTCGAAATCGGCGGGGTACACGACGTCGACGCGCCCCGTCTCCCCGGCCTTCTTGCCCGTCAGGGCTTCCTCGAAGGCGGGGAATATCTGCCCGGCGCCGAGCTGCACCGGATAGTTCTTCGTCCGATTCTTCTCATCCGCCGCCCCGCCGGCGTCGAGCGGGGCGAACTCGATCGTGACCACGTCATCCTTCGCCGAGGAACGGTCGACGGCCTCGTAATCGGCCGAGCGCTCGCGAAGATTCCCCAGCACGGCCTCCACGTCCTCGTCCTTCACCGTCGTTTCCTCGGCCGGCACCGCCACGCCGCGGTAATCGGAGAGCTCGAGCCGCGGCAGAACCTCGACCCGGAGCTTGAAGCTGAGCGGCCCCGTTTCGTCGAGCTTCACGTCGTGAAACTCGGGATCGCCCACCGGGTCGAGGCTCTCCGCGTTCACGACGTGGCCGTAAGCGATCGGTAGAATGCTTCGCAGGGCCTCGCTCCGTATCTCGTCCGCGAACCGCCGCTCGACGACCTCGACCGGAGCCTTTCCCTTCCGGAATCCCGGCAGGGAGATCTCCTTCACCATCTCGCGGAGCACGCGCTCCTTTTCGTTTTCGAAACGCTCCCTCGTTATCTCGACGGAAACCACCTTCTGGCAGCCTTCGCCGTCGGAAACCTCGACGCGGATTTCGCTTTCTAGTAGCTTCCGTTCCATTTCTCCCTTTCGGTCATCGGCTGGAAAAGAGCCATATCGGCGCATTTTAGCCAATGCGAGAGGGGGGATTTGAACCCCCATGAGTTTCCTCACTGGATCCTAAGTCCAGCGCGTCTGCCAGTTCCGCCACTCTCGCGTCCGTAGAGTCTTTCCATCCCCTTTGAAATAAATACGTTAAGCGCCGGCGCGCGGCCCGTTACAAATCTTTACTCGTAAGCCCGTGTTATAGTAATGCTTGCGCGGGCTCTTTTCAAACAGAATCGAGCAAGAGCCCTGCCATGGCGCCTCCGCTCTAGCGCCCCGTGAAAGCGGCCGGGCGCTTCTCGAGAAACGCCGTCATGCCTTCTTTCATGTCCCGCGTGCCGCAGGTCATGGCGAAGAGCGACGCCTCGAATCGAAGGGCGTCCTCGAACGACATCTCGGTGCCGTGGAGCGTCGCCTCCATGCAGGCCCTCAGGGCGAACGGCGGCTTGGCGAGCAGGGTCTTCGCGAGCTCTTCGACGGCTGCATCGAGCTCTCCGGCCGGAACCACCTTGTTGACGAGCCCGAGCGCGAGGGCCTCGGCCGCCGTCAGCGCTCTGCCCGTGAGCACGAGCTCCATGGCGACGCCGCGGGGCACGAGGCGCGCGAGCCTCTGCGTTCCGCCGTACCCGGGTATCGTTCCGAGGTTGATCTCCGGCTGTCCGAGACGCGCCCGGTCGACGGCGATCCGCAGCGTGCACGCCATCGCGAGCTCGCAGCCGCCGCCGAGGGCGAAGCCGTTGATGGCGGCTATCACGGGCTTTCCGAGGCGCTCCATGAGAAGGGTGAGCGCCTGTCCCCGCGCCGCGAACTCCTTGCCGGCCAGCGGGTCGAGCTTGAGGAGCTCGGAGATATCGGCCCCCGCCGCGAAGGATTTCTCTCCGGCGCCGGTCAGCACGACGACGCCGACCTCCTCGTCGCTCTTCATGGCGTTGAAGGCTTCGATGAGCTCGACCACCGTATCGATGCTGAGCGCGTTGAGCTTCGTCGGGCGATTGATGATGATTCGGCCTATCCGGTCCTTTTTTTCGATGAGAACGTTTTCGAGCTTCATGACCCATGCTCCTCTCGAATCGCGACGCCGCGAGCGGAATATTTCGCGTATCGCCGGCTATTTAAGGACGCGCCGGAAAGGGGTGTCAACAACAAACTGTTCCTTGACTTGCGCCGGCGTTTTCGTTTATCCATTGTGCAATTATGAAATTGCGCCCGCGTTTTCCGCGCCTCGTCGCGCTTCTCTTTATCGCGGTTCTCCTCGCGCCGCGCTCGGGCCAAGCGCCCCCGCCGCAGGGGGAGGAAACGCTCGCGCGGGCGCTGGCCGCCCGTATCGCGGGAGGAGCCCGGGAGGAGGCGGCCCGCCGGCCGAACGCCCTCGATATACTCGACCGGTATCCCCTCACGGCCACCGCGGCGTACCTTCTTCTCGGCGACGATCCGAATCTCCTGCGCTCGCTCTATCCGCGCATTCAATCCGCCGTGACCGGCGCGCTCGCGCCCGGGAGGATGACCGGGGCGGGCCTCGTATCCGGAGCCGCCGACGAGTCGCTCCGCTCGGGCGACACGGTCTCCCCCGCTCTCAACGCCCTCGCCGGAATCGAGCTCTGGAGTCTTCATCTCATAGCGTGGAAAACGGGAGCGCACGAAGACGCCCTCGAGTATCTCGCGTGGTCGAGACGGCTTTCCGCGGCCGTCGCGCAAGGTTTGTACGTGCCCGATCGCGCACGTTTTTATCCGGCGTCGCCATCCGGCCGGCCGCTCCCCGTCGACACCCCCGCCGAGCTTCTTCCCCTCGTGCTCGACGAGACGCTCGGACAGGGGACGCGCGACCGGATCATCGAGTCGTTCACCGCGGGGATACTCGAAGCGGAGGCGCAGGGACGCCCGCGGTTCGACGGCGACGGGATGTGGCGGGATCCCCTCATGCAGCCGGTCGTTCTCGATCTTCTCTCGAATATCCCCGGCGGCAAGGCGCTCGTCGCCGCCGCCGCCGCGACCATCTCCCCCGGCATGGCGCCCTCCGACCCGATGGAGGCGGCATGGATCGATTTCTGGCGGCGCGGCCCTTCGCGCCGCTCCGGACTCTTTCCGGGATGGAGCGCCTGCCCGGCGCTCGCGAATCTCGTCCTGCTGCTCGACCGGGGCTCGATCGCGTCGGCGGACGAAACCGGCGCGCTTCGGACGGGCGTCGACTCGCTCTCGCGAGCGCTCGCCGCGGACGCGCTCTCCGTGGAATCGTTCGCGGCGGCGACCTCCGCCGCGAACGCCCTCATGACGAGAATCGAGCGTCTTGCCGGGCTCCTCGCCTCGCCCAAGGAACGATGGAGAATCGCCGATCACGCGACCTGGATGCGTCTTTCGCCGCGAACGAAGCGGCTCGTCACGGAGAGCTTCGCCGTCGCCCTCGTCGAGCTCGTGCGCGTCAAGACGGAGCTCGCCCTGCGGCTTGAGCGGGGCGCGGGGATCGCCTTCAGGCTCTCCCTCCCGGACGATCCCGTCGTCAAGGGCGATCCGGTGCCCTTCGTCGCCGCGCTCGAGAGCGCGCGCGACACGATCCCGGTTTCGCGCATCTCGCTTCAGATCGGCGATACGCGATGGAAGCCCGCCGGCGGAGGCTCGGGGCCCTTCGCGGCACCGGGATCGCCCATCCGCTTCGCGGAATCGCTCGCTCTCCCGCCCCTCGCCGAGCCGGGGATCATTCCCTTCAATGCCTCGCTCGAGGTCGCGACGGGCAAGGGACGTCTCGAGCTGTGGCGCCGCGAGAGCGTCGCGCTCGTTCCACCCTACCGCGTGTCGATCGAATTCCCGGAGGGAAGGCGGCTCGGCTCCGAACCGCTTCCGGTGGCGATCACCGTGCGGTACCGGCCGGACCACGATATCCGGGGAACCGTCGAGGGAGTCTTCATGAAGGAGCTCGCCACGATTCCTCCTCTTCCGGCGCGTTTCCTCGTCGGCGCCTCGAGCGATCGCGTCGATCTCGCGCTGGCCGTCTCGCCCAAGGAGAGCCTCGCGCCGGGACGCTATCCTTTCTCGCTCACCGTCTCCCTCGAGACGGGGCCCGTCGCCCGCTTCGAGGAAACGCTCGTTCTCCCCATCCGCTGGCTCTACCTCGGACCGATGACGACGGAGGAGACGTTTCGCCGCGGGATCGTTTACCAGCGGGATCTCCTCGGACAATACGCGAGCGGCGCCGAGGCCGGCATCCGCTGGCGCGTGGCCCCCGCCGAGGCATACGATCCGAACGGAGCTCTCCATCCCGGCCGTCTCCCCGCCGCGGGCGCCGGCCCCAGCCTGCTTCTCTATACGGCGGTCGACGCTCCGGCCCCCATGAAGCTCCGCTGCGCCGTCGGAACCGCCGACTCAATTTCCCTCTGGCTCAACGGAGCGCATATACTCTCGAGCGGCCCCCGGACAGGCGCGGCGGTTCCGGTGGAGCCGGTCGAGCTCCGCAAGGGGCCCAATTCGATCCTCGTCGCGGTGGCATGGACCGACGCCCCCGGGAGCGTTCGATTCGATCTCATGGACGAGAACGGCTATCCCGCCGCGGGGCTCGACAACGACCTCGAAACGATCGTCGACGGATTCGAGCGCATCGCGGCGGCCGGGACGGCCGCGGGACCCGCGGAGAAAGCGCCCGCGGAGCCGATTCTGCGCCAGGTGTCCTTCAAGCTCGACCGCGCCTCCGCGCGGGAGGTGTTCGTCATCGGCTCCTTCAACAACTGGGATCCCGCGGCCACCCCCATGAAACGAGACGCGACCGGGCTCTGGCGGGCGGCGCTCCTGCTCAAGCCCGGCAGATACCCGTACAAGTTTTTCATCGACCGGAAGGCGAAGATCGTCGATCCGCAGTGCTCGCTCGAAGAGCCGGACGGTTTCGGCGGGATGAACTCGGTGATCGAGGTCAAATAGGGAGCGGCCCCCGTGCCTGCACGACGAAAAACGCGGCGCGTCATGATCGTCTTCGGAACGCGGCCCGAGGTCATCAAGCTCGCGCCCGTCATACGCGAGCTGCGCAGCCGCGGCATCTACGACGCGCGAACCTGCTTCACGGCCCAGCACCGCGAGCTGTGCGATCCGCTCCTTCGCTTCTTCTCCATCCGTCCCGATTTCGACCTCAACGTCATGACCGAAAAACAGTCCCTCGCCGACATCGCCACCCGCACGATGACGAGGCTCGATCGGGTGCTCGATCGCGCGAAAACGGACTTGCTGATCGTGCAGGGAGACACGACCTCGGCGTTCGCCGCGGCGTTGCTCGCGTTCTACCGCAAAATTCCGGTGGCGCACGTCGAGGCCGGGCTTCGCACCGCCACGGTCTGGAACCCCTACCCCGAGGAAATGAACCGCCGGCTCGTCGGACGCGTCGCGGAGCTCCACTTCGCTCCGACGGAGCGGGCCCGCCGCGCCCTCGCCGCCGAAGGGGTGGGCGCGGGCTCGATCTGGGTCACCGGCAACACGGTCATCGACGCCCTGCATTTCACGCGCCGGGCGATGCGCGCGCGACGCGCGCGGGCACCGCGGTCGAGCCGGGGAACGCGCAGGCTCATCCTCGTCACCGCGCACCGGCGCGAGAGCTTCGGACGGGGCATCGAGGAGATATGCGCCGCGCTCGGCGACCTCGTCGACCGCAACCCGGACATCGAGATCTTTTTTCCCGTGCATCCGAACCCGTCGGTTCGCTCGACCGTCGCCCGGATGCTCTCCGGCCGCGACCGCGTCCTTCTCTCGCCTCCCGTCGAGTACCCGGAGCTCGTTCGCGTCATGGACGAGAGCTTCCTCGTGCTGACCGACTCCGGAGGACTTCAGGAGGAGGCCCCGGCCCTCGGCAAACCGGTCGTCGTCATGCGCGACGAAACCGAGCGCCCCGAGATCGTCGCGGCCGGCGGGGCCGTTCTCACGGGTCCCCACCGCGAGCGCATCGTCTCCGCCGTCGAGAAGATACTTTCCGACCGGCGGGCGTACGCTCGCATGGCTCGCGTCCGAAACCCCTTCGGCGACGGGCGCGCGGCCCAGCGCATCCGCCGCATCCTCGACGCGTGGTTCCGATCGAACGGCACGGCGCCGCCGGCGATCGACCGATCGGTCGAGTTTCGACCGTGAGATCGCTCCCTCCTTCCGGCGAATAGGGCTTTTCACGGGCGCACGCGCCGTGCTACCCTTTTCCCCGGTCGATCGACGGAATTCGCTCGATGGAGAAATGGGGATGCTCGATGAGGAACATGCGCGGCGTGGCCGCCGTTTCGACACTCATCTCCCTCGCGACGCTTGTCGCGGGCGGAGTTCGCGCTGAGCTGCCGCGCCGCATCAGCGCCTCGGCGGCGTGCACCTACTTCGCTCTCGACGGCGATTTCTTCGGTCTCGGCGGCGCGATCGGAGCCGCGGGGGCGTTTCGCTACGAGCTCTTCCGCGACATCTACTTCGAAAACTCGCTCGGATTCTTCGAGACGGAGGGATCGGGAGTCGGCGTCGCCGGGCTCGCTTCCCGAATCAACGTCGTCGCCGTCCTCTCCGATGTTCATCCCCTACCGCCCGGTCGCCCGGTTCGGCGTCGGCTTTCTGTCGGTGAATCCGGTCACGGTGACTCCGATCGAGTCTTTCAGACCCGCGCAAACGACCTTTTACCTCTGCGGAGGCGCCGGGGTGACGCGATCGTTTCTCGAGAACTTCTTCGTGGAAGCGGAGGCGAGCGTCTGGGTCGCGCCCTACCGGTACCGGGTCTATGAGTTCAACCGGTACGACGTCACGGTGAGCGAGGAGTGGTTCACCCACCTCGGACTCTCGCTCGGCGCCGTGTATACCTTCTGATGACCGCGGCGGATCAGGGCGCGTAGACCAGCTTGACCGTTCGCGACTCCCTCCCGATCGGAACACGCAGAAATAGACTCCCGCCCCGAGATCCGCGCTCGCGCGGCCGCCACGGCAGCTCGTAGGTGCCTCGGACGAACTCGCGCGCCGCGAGCCGGTCGACGCGCGTTCCCGACACGTCGTAGACGTCGATCTCGACCGGCCCGCCGCCGGCACGACGAAGCGGATCGGTCGTTTCCCGCGAGAACGGATTGGGATAGTTCACGATGGCCGGATCGAGCCCTATCTGGTACGGCCCCTCGAGCACGTAAGGCTCCTCGACGCCGCCCGGGAGATACGTGACGATCCGGTAGGAATAGTCCACGCCGAGCTCGACCGCCGCGTCCCGGTAAGAAAACTCTCGCCCCGTCCCCCCGAAGCGTATCCGGCGTGACGAGCGCGAACGCTCCCCCGTCGTCCGAGCGGTACAGGAGACAGCCGCGGACCCCGTCTATCGGCGCGAGGGTCCAGGAGACGAGGAGGTCGCTCTTTCCCTCGGCGACCGCACGCGTCGAGATACACCGATACGACGGCGACGCCCGCTGCGAGGAGCCGGTCTGACCGTCGCCGCTTTCGACCACGACATCCCAGTTCCCCGCGTAGAGCTCCGAGAGCGCGAAGGTCGCGAGAATACTGTTCTCGCCGAGCCATTCGACGGCGCCCGCCACGACCGTGTCGACCCCGCGCGCGAGGGCGCAGGAAGCGCCGTACAGCATGCCCTCGCCCCTGATGTCGAGCACCGCCTCGGTGTCCCGGAGCTTGTCGATCGTGTCGGGTTCGGCGCTCGCGACGGTCGGCGCGAACATGCCCCCGGCGAACGTCGCGGTGACGTGCCCCGGACGAACCCATGGTGATACCGCTGATGAGAACGGGCGTCGGGCGGCCGCCGTTCGAGTAGCTCCGCGGGATCGGTCGAGGGGCCGAAGGAGCGGTTGTCGGAGCTCCCCGGGAAGGGGTCCCCCGAGTCGCCCGAGTTGCTCCCGTTCGAGATGGAAGAGAAGGTTGTAGAGCCCGTCCGCCTCCTCGAGCACGAGACCGCGGGCCTGCATGTTGGTCGACCCGCCCGTGTTGCCGAGCCTCGTCCATGCCGTGCTGCTCTCGGCGTGCCAGACGACCATCCCCTGCCCGCGCACATTCGCGTCGAAACCGAGCGCGCGGCGGTTCTCGACGATGAAGTACTCGGCGCTCTCCCCTTCGAAGCGCCAACCCCCGGCGTCGAGCTCGAAATCGGCGCTGTAATTGAGACCGCCGCCCGCAGAGGCTCAGGTTGTCGACGTTGAAGGTGTAGCCGGCCTGGGAATCGTAATACCCGTCCTCGTCGCTCGACGACGTCGTCCGACGTGAAGAGGAAGCCGCAGGGTGAAAGTGCACGAGCCCGCGGGATAGCCGCGAGCCGAGATCGATCGTCTCGCGCCGCGTCAACGCGCCCGTATAAATCGCTATCGTGTCGGCGGCACCCGTCCCCCTCGAGGATGAGCATGCCGAAATCGTAATCAGCCTCGACGTCGATCGACAGGTCGTACTCGAGGGTCACCGGGCGAGTCGCGTCGACCGAGAACTCGCGGATCATCGATTCGTGCCAGCCGTTGCCGTACCCCTCCCCGTCCGGCCACCCGCGCGCGGCCGCTTCCGAGGCCGTGTAGCTGCAGACGAGCGCGCCGTCGTCGAGACCGTAGCGGTACGGCCCGAAACGCCTCGTGGGAAGCGGAAGCTTCACCGCCTCGGCGTACGTCTCGATCGGCCGGAGGGAAACGCTTCGCCGCGCGCCAGTCGATCTCGACCGGATTGAGCCAGCCGAGTTGCTCGCGGCACCAAGCATCCGGATGCGCGGGGGATGAGGGCGTGTTCCAGTTGCCGGAGCCCATGAGGCCCCAGTAACCTATGCCGTTGCCTCCGCCGTTGCTGTCGTAGAGATCGGGAAGCCCTATCGCGTGGCCGATCTCGTGGCAGATGACGCCGATCTCGATCATGGCGCCCCCGCAGGAAAGCGAGGGCACGATGATATAGTCGTCGATCAGTATCGAGCCCCCGCCCGCCCTCGAATCGTTCGTCCGGTACGGTTCGTGCCCCGATTCGGGCCAGGCCGAGTAGACCCACGAATGCGACCACATGTGCGGAGAGTAGTTGCACTCGGCGCCGATCGTCGGGTGGACGACGAGCAGCACGTCGACGTAGCCGTCGTCGTCCCCGGAGTTCGGAACCCCGTCGGGGCCGTCGTTGTCGAAATCGCCGAAATCGACCGCGCCGTCGCGCGCGTCGAGTATCTCGCCGATCATCTCGCCCGTGCGGGAAACGCCCGGGTAGATGCCGTAGTAGGGAACGCCGCCCGTGTAGTACGCCTCGTTCTCGGAGAGCGAAACCCAGTCGTACACCGCGCCGGACACGTCGAGGAGCCCGAACGACACCTCGCTCCAGAACTGCGTCAGCGTGCCCGGAGTCCATGGGCCGGTGAAGAGCTCGCGATCGAGGCTCGCATTCGTGACGATCGGCGTCACGTCGGCGTACGCGCCGAGGACGACGGGCACATGGAGACCGCCGCTGAGCGCCGCGGCCGGAGAAAGGATCGCGCTCGCGGAGGCGGCCCCCGAGAGCACGGCGAAGCGGACGTCCCCCGCCCGCTGCCGCTCTCGACGATCGATCCACGCGTGCTTCAGGGCGTAGGCGCCTTTTTCACGCGCGGCGACGTCGAGATATGCGTCGGGATACGGTCCGCCGCCCCGCGGAGAGACGATTCCCGCCTGAGCGCCGCCGACGGCCGCGAGGATCATGGATGCGCCGAGCACCGATGTCCGCCAGATCATATCCCTCACCCCGTCGAATCGTCGAGCGGGCCGCCGGCCGATCGTCAGTCGGCCGGATTGATGATCGCTTTGTACGTCGAAGCCTCGATGATGGGATTCCCTTCGTCGCAGGTCGCCACGGCCAGGATCTTCCCCTCGAAGCTCGGCATGAGGGCGATCTCCGCGTTCACGAGGCCGGCCGGCACCTTTATCGCCAGCTCGTGCAGCACGATCCTCGGACCGGCGGCGCAGGGAAACGTCTCGCTGATTCCCTGCACGAAGGTGCCGATCAGCGCCGCTCGCATTTCGTAGAATTTGTCGTTCTCGATCGTGACTCCCTCGGGCAGAACGAGGCGGTACTCGACGGCCGCAATCTGCATCGTCACGGGAAAGTTCACGACGATGAAGAGAGTCGCTTCCTTCTCACCCTTGATCTCCACCGTCCGCTTCGTCCCCTCCGCGTCGAAGAAAAGTCCGAAGCTGATCTCATCCGACACGTACGAGAGCGTCGAGTCGCCGGCCGCGGAGCCCGCCGCGCCCGCCTCGGGCTCTTTTTCCTTCTTCGCGCACGATGAGAGAACGAGGGCCGCGACCGCGGCGCAGAGGACGAGAGAACGTACACGAAACGCCATGGTATAACCTCCCGGTGTCATCTATAACGGTATATCGCGCGAGCCGGTCCCGCAAGACCGATTGCGCGCATGATACACGCAACGGCTTTGTTTGACAACGCCTTTCCGGCCACATTGCGATTGACCCTCCGCGGGGGCGTGCGGTACACTCCCCCAATACGCGGACACGATTCAACGGGCGCCGCGGACCAGCGTCGCGCGCCCCGTCGAGGAGGTATCTCCCGTGCAATCCAAGAAGGAAAAATTCGAAGAGCTGTCGAAACATCGCGAGCAGGCCCTCCTCGGGGGGGGCGTCGAACGCATGCAGAAGATCCACGAATCGGGACGCCTCACCGCGAGGGAGCGCATCCATATGCTGTTCGACGAGGGCACGTTTCAGGAGCTCGGCGTGTTCGTGACGCACCGCTCCACGTGGCCCGGCATGGAGGACCAGCGAATCGTCGGGGAAGGCGTCGTGTGCGGCCACGGGCTCGTGAACAGCCGCAACGTCTTCGCCTTCGCGCAGGACTTCACCGTTTTCGGCGGCATCGCTCAGCGAGGCGAACGCCGGCAAGATCACCCGCCTCCTCGACATGGCGATGGAGAACGGCGCCCCCGTCGTCGGGCTCTGCGACAGCGGCGGGGCGCGCATCCAGGAAGGTGTGGCGAGCCTCGGCGGATACGCCGACATCTTCCTCCGCAACACGCTCTCGTCCGGAGTCATTCCCCAGATCTCGGCGATCATGGGGCCGTGCGCCGGAGGGGCCGTCTACTCCCCCGCCATCACCGACTTCATATTCATGGTGAAGGACACGAGCCACATGTTCATCACCGGACCCGAACGTGATCAAGAAGGTCACGCACGAGGACGTGACCTTCGAGGAGCTCGGCGGAGCGCTCACCCACAACAGCAAGAGCGGCGTGGCCCACTTCGTCGCCGAGAACGACGAAAAGTGCATCGCGATGATCAAAGAGCTCCTCTCCTACCTCCCGCAGAACAACCTCGAGGATCCGCCGTACATCGCGCCGGCCGACGATCCCGGGCGCCGGGAACCGAAGCTCAACGAGGTCGTCCCCGACGATCCGCGGCAGCCGTACGACATCCTCGACGTCATTCACCTCGTCGTCGACGACGGGGCCTTCTACGAAGTGCAGACCCCTCTGGGCGAAAAATATCGTCGTCGGATTCTCCCGGCTGAACGGCCACGTCGTCGGCATCGTCGCCAACCAGCCTCTGCACATGGCTGGAGTGCTCGACATCGACAGCTCGATCAAGGCGGCGCGGTTCGTCCGCTTCTGCGACGCATTCAACGTCCCGCTCATCACCTTCGAGGACGTCCCCGGCTTTCTCCCCGGCACGAACCAGGAATGGGGCGGCATCATTCGACACGGCGCCAAGCTCATCTTCGCCTACTGCGAGGCGACGGTGCCCAAGATCACCGTCATCACCCGCAAGGCGTACGGCGGCGCGTACTGCGTCATGTCGAGCAAGCACATCCGCGGCGACTACAACATCGCCTGGCCGACGGCCGAGATCGCCGTCATGGGCGCCGAGGGCGCCGTCAACATCCTCTACCGCAAGGAGCTGCGCGGCTCGGACGAAGCCCGGACGCGGCGCCGCCAGAACTACATCGACATGTACACGGAAAAGTTCGCCAATCCCTACGTCGCCGCGAGCTTCGGCTTTCTCGACGACGTCATCATGCCGGAGACACCCGAGGCCGATGATCATCACGCCCTCGAGATACCTCATCAACAAGCGGCAGCAGTTGCCGCCGAAGAAGCACGGCAACATCCCGCTCTGAGGCGACGCGACCATGAAACGAAATCACGACGACGAGCAGTGAGCCGCTGGCGCCTCGAAAGCTATGAACCCGTTCCGCGCCAAGGGCGCCGAGCGAGCGCGCGCGTTCACGACGACATCCGGGATCGAGATCGCACCGCGTCTACACCCCGCTCGACATCCCGCGGAAGCGCTCGACGACCGCGCGACTCGGCTAGTCCGGGGCTTTAGCCCTTCACCCGCGGCGTCCAGCCGACGATGTACCGGGGCACGGCTCTGGACGATGCGCCAGTACGCCGGCTTCGGCTCGGCCGAGGAGACGAACAAGCGCTTCCGCTACCTGCTCGAACAGGGCCAGACGGGCCTGTCGGTCGCCTTCGATCTCCCGACCCAGATGGGATACGACTCCGACCACACAATGGCGGAGGGCGAGGTCGGCAAGGTCGGCGTCGCAATCGACTCCATCGAGGACATGGCCGCGCTCTTTGAACGGCATCCCGCTCGAACAAGGTCTCGTCTCGATGACCATCAACGCCACCGGCGGCCATTCTGCTCGCCATGTACGTGCGTTCTGGCCGAACGGCAGGGTGCCGCTCGTCGAAGCTATCGGGCACCATCCAGAACGACATCCTCAAGGAGTACGTCGCCCGCGGCACCTACATCTTCCCTCCCGGCCCCCTCGATGCGCCTCGTGACCGACATCTTCGCCTGGTGCCGCGACCAACGCCCCGCGCTGGAACACGATCAGCGATCAGCGGCTACCACATCCGCGAGGCCGGTTCGACGGCGGTCCAGGAGGTCGCCTTCACCCTCTCCAACGCCATCGCCTACGTCGAGGCGGCGCTCGCCGGGCCGGCCTCGCAGTCGACGACTTCGCGCCCGCGGCTCTCGTTCTTCTTCGCCGCCCACAACAACCTCTTCGAGGAGGTCGCCAAGTTCCGCGCGGCCCGCCGGCTGTGGGCCCGCCTCATGCGCGAGCGCTTCGGCGCGACGACGAGAAGTCGCTGCTGCTGCGCTTCCACACGCAGACCGGCCGGCTGCACGCTCACGGCGCAGCAGCCGGAGAACAACGTCGTTCGGGTGGCCTACCAGGCGCTCGCCGCGGTGCTCGGCGGGACGCAGATCGCTCCACACCAATTCGAGGGACGAGGCGCTGTCTGCCGACCGAGGAGGCGGTCGCTCACTGGCGCTCCGCACCCAGCAGGTGCTCGCCGAGGAGTCGGGCATCGCCGACACGGTCGACCCGCTCGGCGGCTCGTGGTTCGTGGAGTGCCTGACCGGCGAAATCGAGGAACGCACGGCAGCCCTCATGAAAACGATCGACGACATGGGAGGCATGATACGCGCGATCGAGGAGCGCTTTCCGCAGCGCGAGATCGAGCGCAGCAGCTATCTGTACCAAAAGGCCGTCGAGAGCGGCGATATCGGCGTCGTCGGCGTGAACCGCTACGCATGACGCCGCGCCGGTCCGCAGCGGCTCTTTCCGCATCGATCCAGCCGTCGCCGGCCGCCAGCGCGAGCGACTCGCCGCCTTCAAGAGCGGGCCGGGACGCGGCCGGGGTGGCGCGGCTTCTCGCCGCCCTCGAGGACGCCGCGCGCACGGGCGAGAATCTCATGCCGCGCATCGTCGCCGCCGTGAGCGGCTCCTGCACGCTCGGAGAGATATCCCTCGCCCTCGAGAAGGTGTTCGGCCGGTACAGCCCCGGCTCGACGGCGGCGGCGCCGGGCCGGCCCAGAAATCCCAGCGGAGGTATCGTATGAAGACAAAGCTCGGAGCGATCGATCACATCGGCATCGCGGTCTCGAACCTCGATGAGGCGAAGAAGATCTTCTGCGACGCCCTCGGCATTCCCTGCACCGCCGAGAAAACCGTCCCCGAACGCGGCGTCAGGATCGCCTTCCTCTCGACCGGCAACACGACCATCGAGCTGCTCGAGGGGATCGGCGAGAACAGCGCCGTTTCGAAGTTCGTCGCTCAGCGGGGCCCCGGCATACATCATCTCTGCTTCGAGGTCGACGACGCGGCCCGCGTCCTCGCGGAGCTCGACGCCGGCGGCCTGCAGCTCGTCGACACCGTCCGCGCGCCCGGGCGCCGAGGGGAAACCGGTCGCTTTCCTCCACCCGAAATCGACGATGGGAGTTCTCGTCGAGCTCATCGAGCGCTGATCAGAGCCATTTCTTCCGGCGGAACCATACGAGCATCGCGACGCCCACGGCGGTCACGAGCAGCATGATCGCCGGATACCCGTATCGCCAGCCGAGCTCGGGCATATACCTGAAGTTCATGCCGTAGATGCCGACCAGGAAGGTGAGCGGGATGAAGATGGTGGCGATCAGCGTCAGCAACTTCATGATTTGGTTCAGCCGGAAGCTGACGCTGGATAGGTAGATGTCGATCATCCCGGCGATGATATCCCGGAAGGACTCGATCGCGTCGATCATCTGGACGGTGTGATCGTAGACATCCCTGATGTAGAGGATGGTCTCCTGGTGGATGAGGGGCGAGTCCGATCGCTCCAGCGAGGAGATCACCTCGCGGAGCGGCCAGACCGCTCGGCGCAGCTCGA
>CAWFAD010000006.1:0-101718 GCA_963813815.1 uncultured bacterium
ACTCGACGCGGCGCAGCGTGTCGACCTCGGAGTGCAGGTAGCGCACCCGGATGCCCATCTCGAGCAGGTAGTCGGTGAGGTCCTCGGCCATCTTCTTGGTCAGCGTGGTGACCAGCACGCGCTCGTCGCGCTCGGTGCGCTTGCGGATCTCGCCGATCAGGTCGTCGATCTGGCCCTTGGTCGGCTTGACGACGACCTGCGGATCGACCAGCCCGGTCGGCCGGATCACCTGCTCGACGAACTCGCCGCCGGACTGGCTCAGCTCGTAGGGCCCGGGGTGGCCGACAGGTACACCGTCTGGCCGATCCGGTCGGCGAACTCCTCCCAGGTCAGCGGCCGGTTGTCGACCGCCGACGGCAGCCGGAAGCCGAAGTCGACCAGGTTGCGCTTGCGCGACATGTCGCCCTCGTACATGCCGCCGATCTGCGGCACCGTCACGTGCGACTCGTCGATGACCAGCAGGAAGTCCTCGGGGAAGTAGTCGATCAGGGTGGCCGGCGCCGATGCCGGCGGCCGCGGCCGTCGATGTGCCGCGAGTAGTTCTCGATGCCCGAGCAGAAGCCGACCTGGCGCATCATCTCGACGTCGTAGTTGGTGCGCATCCGCAGCCGCTGGGCCTCGAGCAGCTTGCCCTGGCCCTCCAGTTCGGCCAGCCGCTCCTCGAGTTCCTGCCTCGATGCGTCGAGATCGCGTGCGCCATCCGCTCCGGGCCGGCGACGTAGTGGGTGGCCGGGAAGATCCGCAGCGAGTCGACCTTGCGGACGACGTCACCGGTCAGCGGGTGCATGTAGTAGAGCGCCTCGATCTCGTCGCCGAAGAACTCGATGCGGACCGCGAGTTCCTCGTAGGACGGGATGATCTCGACGGTGTCGCCGCGGACCCGGAACGAGCCGCGGGTGAACGACATGTCGTTGCGGGTGTACTGCACGTCGACCAGCAGCCGCAGCAGCGCGTCGCGCGGCACCTCGTCGCCGACCGTTCAGTTCCACCGAGCGGTCCAGGTAGGACTGCGGGGTGCCGAGGCCGTAGATGCAGGACACCGACGCCACCACGACGACGTCGCGCCGCGACAGCAGGCTCGACGTCGCCGAGTGCCGCAGCCGCTCGACGTCGTCGTTGATCGAGCTGTCCTTCTCGATGTAGGTGTCGGTCTGCGCGATGTACGCCTCGGGCTGGTAGTAGTCGTAGTACGAGACGAAGTACTCGACTGCGTTGTGCGGCAACATCTCCCGCAGCTCGTTGGCCAGCTGGGCGGCCAGCGTCTTGTTCGGCGCCATCACCAGGGTGGGCCGCTGCAGCCGCTCGATGAGCCACGCCGTGGTCGCCGACTTGCCGGTGCCGGTGGCGCCGAGCAGCACGATGTCGCGCTCGCCCGCGCGGATCCGGCGTTCCAGCTCGTCGATGGCGGCGGGCTGGTCGCCGGCGGGCTCGTACTCGCTGACCACCTCGAACCGACCGCCCGCGCGCACGATCGTCGTCGACCGGGCGGTACTCGGAGTGCGCGAGCACGGGGTGTTCGGTAGCGAAAGCCATGTTCACCAGGGTAGAACCACGGCACCGACAACTTCTGTTCCACCGGACACCGCTGCCGCTCCGAGGCCCTATCCTGGTCGGCATCCACCCTCCCAAACACGAGACCTTCGACCTCGCCGCCCGCACCAACACCGATCCCAAGGGCATCGTGCGGGCGGTGGACGTCTACACCGTCCAGCCGTGGGGGCTCTACATGGCCCGGCCGACGCCCGGCCGCGCCCAGTTCCACTACCTCGAATCGTGGCTGCTGCCGTCGCTGGGCCTGCGCGCCACGGTCTTCCACTTCAACCCGGGCCACGAGCGCGACCAGGACTTCTACCTCGACGTCGGCGAGTACACGCCGGGCCCGGACCGCTGGCACACCGAGGACCACTACCTCGACCTGGTGGTGCGCACCGGCGAGCGGAGTCCGAGCTGATCGACGTCGACGAACTGCTCGACGCCGTCAGCGACGGGCCTGCTCAGTCCCGAGACGCGGCGAGCGGGCGATCCAGACCGCAGTCGCCACCATCGACGGGCTGGCCAGGCACGACTACGACCTGCAACCGCTGGCTGGCGGGCAACGGCATGACCCTGACCTGGCGTGGGGCGTAGAATCCAGCCTTGTGAGTGTCGAGCAGACGGACGCGCGCGGCCTGTGCGGCCGTCGGTGCCGCAGCGATGGTGCTCGGCGAGCGGCGCAGCTGGTTCCCGGCGACCGCGACGGGCCGACCCGGAACCGCAGCCCGAGCTCGAGACCGGCGGCGCCGGAGCAGGAGCTACTGCACAACGTCACCTACCGCGCGCGGGTCGACGGGGTGTCGCGCGGCGCGACTGATCACGCTACCAAGCTCAACGACGACCCAGGTCCAGAGCGCCGACCCGACGATGCTGCCCGGGCCGGATCTTCGAGGCCAACACGGTGCTGTCCGACGTCCCAGCTGGCCGGCATGCAGGTGTCGATCCAGTGGCCGTACTCGGCCAACCTGCACTGCGAGATCCTCGTCGACGACGCGATCGTCGCCCAGGCCGACCAGTTCATCGCACCCGCGGCTCACGCCCGCAGACGACGACCCCGACTACGGCAAGCTGCATCTGCGGAGCACCGCTGATCAACGGTGTGGCCGGCTCCGGGACACCGTCCGGCAACACCGCTCCGGTGCGCCGCGCCGGACCGGCCGCGCCGGCCCCGTCGAGCCGCCGCTGCCGGCCTCAGGGCCGCCAGCCCGTCGCGTCGGCCCACTCCCACGCCCGCCGGTAGGCGTCGAGGAACCACGGCTCCTTGGCGTCGGCGTAGGCGCCGGTGTCGCCGATGCCCCTGCGGCCTCGGCTGCGCGCTTGACCGCCAGGTAGTCGGCCTGCACACCAGGGTTGGCGATCAGCCAGTCGGCGAACAGCAGCGCGAACTGCTGATTGGGCCAGCCGTCGACCCGCAGGTGCACGTTGGTCGGCCGGCCCGGATCGGCTGAGGCGTGAAATCGCTTGTGCCACAACGATCGGATCGTCGGTGTGGTCGAACGCGGCGACGGTGCTGCGCGCCGTCGGGCTTGGCGACGTCGCGCGGTGATCGCCGCGACCCGCGGATAGCCGGCGGCCAGCAGCGCGTCGGCGAGTTCGTCGGCGGTGTCCAGCGAGTCGACCGTGACCTGGATGTCGATGACGTCCTTGGCGTCCAGCCCGGGAACCGCGGTCGAACCGATGTGGTCGATCCGGATGGCCCGGTGCCCGCACGCGGTGTTCAGCCGGGCCACGATGCGCCGCGCCTGGTCGGGCCAGGACGGGTCGGACGGCACCAGCCGCGGCGTCGGCGCGGCGCCGGCTGCCGGGTCTGCAGGTTGTGCGCGAACGGCAGGATGCGCTCGTGCCACAGCGTCGCGGGCCTGCTCCGCCAGTTCGCCCGCGCTGCCGGAGTTGTCCAGCCAGACGTCGGCGACCGCGCGGCGCTGCTCCTCGGTGGCCTGCGCCGCGATCCGCGCCCGGGCGTCGTCCTCGCTGAAGCCGCGGTACTCGATGAGCCGCGCTGACCCGCAGTTCGTCGTCGGCGTGGACGATCACGACCAGCGGGAACATCGGCGCCATCTGCGACTCGACCAGCAGCGGGATGTCCTCGACGATCACGGCGTCGCTCGGCGGCGGCGGCGATCAACTCCGAGCGCCGGTGCGCCACCAGCGGATGCACGATGCCGTTGAGCGTCGCGCGCTTCTCGTCGTCGCTGAAGGCGATCGCGGCCAGCGCCGGCCGGTTCGAGCGCACCGTCGGGCAGCAGGATGTCCGTCGCCGAACGCCTCGACCAGCTGCGGCCAGCCCCTCGGTGCCGGGTTCGACGACCTCGCGGGCGATCACGTCACCGTCGACGACGATGCCGCCGCAGCTCGCTGAACGTGGCCGACACCGTCGACTTTCCGGCGCCGATACCGCCGGTCAATCCGATACGCAGCATCGCACCAGTCTGTCAGGAGCGCCAGACAACGCAGACGCCCCGGCTCGACGTGAGCCGCGGGCGTTCACTCGGCGAATTGGTCTGTTAGGCGTTGCCGGCGAGCTTCTCCCGCAGCGCGGCCAGCTGCGCGTCGCTGGCGAGCGAACCACCGGCCGACTCGCTCGCTCGACGCGCGACGAGCCGTTCGCCGACGACGAGGCCGGCGCGGCTTCCTCGGCCTCGGCGGCGGCGAACTTCTCCATCTGCGCGGTGTGCATCTTGTGGCGACGCTCGGCCTCGGCGTAGCGGGCCTCCCACTCGTCGCGCTGCTTGTCGAAGCCTTCGAGCCATTCGTTGGTCTCGGCGTCGAAGCCCTCGGGGAAGATGTAGTTGCCCTGCTCGTCGTAGCTGTCGGCCATGCCGTACTTCGACGGGTCGAACTCCTCGGTGTAGTCCTCGTTGGCCTGCTTGAGGCTCAGCGAGATCCGGCGACGCTCGAGGTCGATGTCGATGACCTTGACCATCGCGTCGTCGCCGACGGCGACGACCTGATCCGGCACCTCGACGTGGCGCTCGGCCAGCTCGGAGATGTGCACCAGGCCCTCGATGCCCTCTTCGACGCGGACGAACGCACCGAACGGAACCAGCTTGGTGACCTTGCCCGGCACGATCTGGCCGATCGCGTGGGTGCGGGCGAAGTGACGCCACGGATCTTCCTGAGTCGCCTTGAGCGACAGCGAAACCCGCTCGCGGTCCATGTCGACGTCGAGCACCTCGACGGTGACCTCGTCGCCCACCTGGACGACCTCGGACGGGTGGTCGATGTGCTTCCAGGACAGCTCGGAGACGTGCACCAGGCCGTCGACGCCGCCGAGATCGACGAACGCGCCGAAGTTGACGATCGAGGACACGACACCCTTGCGGACGGCGCCCTTCTGCAGCTGGTTGAGGAACTCGCTGCGCACCTCGGACTGGGTCTGCTCCAGCCAGGCGCGGCGGCGACAGCACCACGTTGTTGCGGTTCTTGTCGAGCTCGATGATCTTGGCCTCGATCTCCTTGCCGATGTACGGCTGCAGATCGCGGACGCGACGCATCTCGACCAGCGACGCGGGCAGGAAGCCGCGCAGGCCGATGTCGAGGATCAGGCCGCCCTTGACGACCTCGATGACGGTGCCCTTGACGGCCTCGTCCTTCTCCTTGAGCTCCTCGATGGTGCCCCAGGCGCGCTCGTACTGAGCGCGCTTCTTGGACAGGATCAGGCGGCCTTCTTTGTCCTCCTTGGTGAGGACGAGGGCTTCGACCTCGTCGCCGACGGACACAACCTCATTGGGGTCGACGTCGTGCTTGATGGAGAGTTCGCGGGAAGGGATGACACCTTCGGTCTTGTAGCCGATGTCGAGCAGGACTTCGTCGCGGTCAACCTTGACGATGGTCCCTTCGACGATGTCGCCATCGTTGAAGTACTTGATGGTCTTGTCGATGGCGGCGAGAAAATCCTCGGCCGAGCCGATGTCGTTGACGGCTACTTGCGGCGAGGTGACGGAGGGACTTGGCATGTGGTTGGGTTGCTCCGGACAGGTTGAATCGTAGGGACGGATTTTGGTGTTCGTGGATGGCCGTTCGTACCCGCCAATGGTGCGCACACGGGTACCGTCGAGGCTACTCGACTGGGCACACGCTGGACAAACTCGGGTCCCGCCGCACCGCTACCCTGCTGTGGTGTCATATGCCGGCGCACCGCGACCGCCCCATCAACTGCGAGCGCCGTTCGTGCGCCGGCGTCCGCAAGGTCGGAGCGCCGCTGGGCGTGATCATCGCCCTCGGCACCGTCGCGGGCCTGATCGTCATCCTGCTGACCGCGGTCAACCCCGTCGGCGACGTCCATCGGGTTCGTGCTCTCCAGCATCGCGATGACCGTGGTGCGTGCTGGCGTACCTGTGGCTGGACCGGTGGGAGCCCGAGCCGCCGCGGCTGCTGGTGTTCGCGTTCCTGTGGGGCACGTCGGTCGCGGTCGTCATGCTCTCGGTGTCTGCGAGATCTTCACTCGAGGCGTGGCTCAATCCCGGCGACCGACCCCGCCGAGGCCGCGGGGATCAGCCCGTTCACCCTCGCCATCGGCGCACCGGTGATCGAGGAGGCGGCCAAGGGCCTGTTCCTGCTGCTCATGATGACCGGGCGGCGGCGCAACGAGCTCAACTCGCTGACCGACTGCCTGGTCTACGCCGGGCCTGTCGGCGGCGGGTTTCGCCTGGTTGGAGGACATCCTCTACATCGCCAACGGTGAAACGCTGGCCGACTCGCTGTTCACCGCGGCGCTGCGGCTGATCATGGCGCCGTTCGCCCATTCGCTGTTCACCACGTTCTTCGCGCATCGGGGTGTGGTTCGCCCTGCAGCAACGCAAGTGGCATCGCGAAGGTCGGCTGCATCCTGCTCGGCTACGCGGGCGCGGTGATCATGCACGCGCTGTGGAACGGCTCGTCGCTGTTGGGCGTCGAGGCGTACTTCGGCGTCTACGTGTTCTGGATGGTGCCGGTGTTCGGGCTGGCGATCACGCTCGCCGTCACGAGCCGCCGCCGGGAGCAGCGCGTCGTGACCGACAAGCTGCCCGGGCATGGTCGCCGCGGGCGTGGTGACACCCAACGAGGCGACCTGGCTGGGGTCGATCCGCACCCGCAAGCTGGCGATCGCCGAGGCGACGCGCTTCGGCGGCAAACCGGCCGGCAAGGCGGTGAAGACGTTCGCCCACCAGGTCGTCGAGCTGGCGTTCGTGCGGGATCGCATCGACCGCGGCTTCGGCGATCAGCGGGTGTCCGCGCTGCTGCACGAGGAGACCTACGGGGTGTACGCGGCCCGCAGTGCATCGCCGGCCCTGGCACAGATGGCGGGCTTCCGCACTCCCTAGCCGAGCCCAGGCGCAGAACACCAGCGCCCTGAGCGCATTCAGGACGAATCAGTCCTTGAAATAGACCAGTTGGTGGGTGGTCGCCAGCAGCTCCCCGCCCCGGCTCCAGATCTGAGCCGACTGGTCGAAGAAGCCGCGCGAGAAGCGGTTGGCCTGCGCCCGGCCCAGAACGAAGTCCGTGCCGACGGCCGACAGGTCATGGGCGTCGGCATGGAAGTACGTGGTCAGCGAGATGGTCCCGGCCGGCGAAGGGGCGCCCCGGCGCAGGAACACCCGCGGATAGAAGATGTCGCTCATCGCGGTGAGTGCCGCGAAATCGAGGTCGCGGCCGCGTCCGTCGCGCACCCAGAGCGTGGTCGCCGACGACGGAGCCGACGGCGCGCCGTCTCCGGGGATCGCGCCCTCGACGAATCGCATCTCGTAATTGCCGGCCCACACGATCGGATCGGGAAGCCCTGTCGGCTCGACGTCGTCCGGCGGCGGCACCGTCAGCGGTGCGAGTTCGGTGTCCGACCAGGTGTCGCGCCGGATGCCGAACACCGCGGTGGCGTTCGTCTTGATGGTGCCGTCCTGCCACAGCTCGACCAGCCAGTGCTGGTTGGTCCGGTTGGTTCGGGCGATCGTCAGCGCAATGTCGAATTCGCCGTCGGCCACGGGCGCTGCGAAGTTGACCGTGAGCGCGACCGGCTCGCCGATGCGCTCGGGATGGTTCTCGACGGCCCGCAACAGCAGCGCCGCGGTCAAACCCCCGAACGGCCCGACCATGTTGGCCCACGCCGCTGCGGTCTGCCCACGCACCCGGTCGGGCGTGTCGCCGTCGAGCCGGAGTGCGTCGTCGAACGGGTGATTGGCCACGTAGCGTCCTTCCTTCGGATATTATGGTTTGTACCATATTCAGCTCAGCCGCCGACATCGCGGCGGGGTAACACCGAAGAAGTTGGCAGACAACCTCTTTGACGGGAATGGAGGATCGATGGCGCGAGATACCCGCCGGACCATGGTCCTCACCGCTGTCCAGGTGCTGCGCGAACGTGGCGCGGACGGCCTCACCGTCGAAGAGGTTCTCGTACGCAGCGGGGCTCCGAAAGGCTCGGTGTACCACCACTTCCCCGGTGGCCGGGCGGAACTGATCGACGAAGCTCTCACCTACGCGGGCAACACGATCGCGGCGCTGCTCAACCGCGCCACGACCGATGGTCCGGAATCAGTCCTCCAGGAATTCGTCGACATCTGGCGCTATGTGCTGACCGACAGCGACTACACAGCGGGATGTCCGGTGGTTTCCGTGGCCATCAGCGGCACCGAGACCGCGGAGTCGGCGCGCAAAGCGCGGGAGTTCTTCGCGCAGTGGGCCGCCGCGTTGACCACTGCGTTCCTGGCCGAAGGAATGCCCGAAGCCACTGCGCAGCAACTGGCAACGCTCTCGATCGCCGCGATCGAGGGAGCGGTCATCCTATGCCGGGCACAACGCAGCATCGGGCCGCTCGAGGACTCCTTGGCCCAGTTGCGCACCCTGATCAATTGCCACCGGTTCGCCCAAACGATTATGGCTTGAGCAATAACCGTGTTCAGTGCGCGGCGGCGTCCCAGCTGCGGCCGTAGCCCGACCGAGACCTCCAGCGGCACGTCCAGCGGATAGGCGCCGCCCATCTTGTCGCGCACCAGCGCCTCGAGCTGCGTCGCGCTCGCCGTCGGCGACCTCGAACAGCAGTTCGTCGTGCACCTGCAGCAGCATCCGCGACTGCAGCCCGGCGTCCGTGATCGCCTTGTCGACGTTGATCATCGCGACCTTGATGATGTCGGCGGCGCTGCCCTGGATCGGCGCGTTGAGCGCCGCCCGCTCGGCGGCCTCGCGGACGTTGCGGTTGCTGCTGTCCAGTTCCGGCAGGTAGCGCCGCCGGCCCGAGCACCGTCGAGGTGTAGCCGTCCTTGCGGGCCTGGTCGACGACGTACGTGCAGGTAGTCGCGCACCCCGCCGAACCGGGCGAAGTACTGCTCCATCTGGACCTTGGCCTCTTCGGTGGAGATCTTGAGCTGCGCGGCCAGACCGTAGGCGCTCAGCCCGTAGGCCAGGCCGTAGGACATCGCCTTGACCCGGCGCCGCAGTTCGGCGGTGACCTCGTCGATCGGCACGCCGAACGCCCGCGACGCGACGAAGGAGTGCAGGTCCTCACCGGTGTTGAACGCCTCGATCAGGCCCTCGTCCTGGGACAGGTGCGCCATGATCCGCATCTCGATCTGGCTGTAGTCGGCGGTCATCAGCTCGGCGTAGCCCGTCGCCGACGACGAACGCGTCGCGGATCTGCCGGCCGGCCTCGGTGCGGATCGGGATGTTCTGCAGGTTCGGCTCGGTCGACGACAGCCGGCCGGTCGCGGCGATGGTCTGGTTGAACGTGGTGTGGATCCGGCCGTCGGCGGCGACCGCGTTCAGCAGCCCGTCGACGGTGACCTTGAGCCGGGTGGCGTCGCGGTGCGCCAGCAGATGCTGCAGGAACGGGTGCCCGGTCTTGTCGAACAGCGCCTGCAGCGCGTCGGCGTCGGTGGTGTAGCCGGTCTTGGTGCGCTTGGTCTTCGGCATCTCGAGCTCGTCGAACAGCACCACCTGCAGCTGCTTGGGCGAGCCGAGGTTGATCTGCTTGCCGATCACCGCGTAGGCCGCCTCGGCGGCGTCGCGGATCTGGTCGGCGAACTCGCTCTGCAGCTCGCCGAGCAGTGTCGAGGTCGACGGCGATGCCCGTCGGTCTCCAGCTCGGCCAGCACGCGCTGCACCGGCAGCTCCATCTCGCCCAGCAGCGCCGAGGAGTCGATCCGGGCCAACTCCTCGTCGAGCGCGTCGGCGAGGTCGATGACCGCGCTGGCCCGCAGGATCAGCGTCTGCACCGCCTGGTCGTCGACGCCCTCGTCGTCGTCGAGCAGCGAAAGCTGTTGCTGCTCAGGGTTGTCCGCGCGCAGTTCGCGCCGCAGGTAGCGCAGCGACAGGTCGTCGAGGGCGAAGCTGCGCTGGCCCGGGCCGCACCAGGTAGGCCGCCAGCGCGGTGTCGGAGGTGACCCCGGCCAGCGTCCAGCCGCGGCCCGCGAGGTCGTGCATCGCCGAGCTTCGCCTCGTGCAGCGCCTTCGGCTGGCCGGGTCGGCCAGCCACGACGCCAGCGCCGCCTCGTCCTCGGGGTCAGCGTCGCGGTGTCGATGTAGCGCCCTCACCGTCGGCGGCGACGATCGCCAGCGCGGTGGCGTCGCCGTCGAACGCCAGGTGGGTGCCGACGACGGCGAGCCCGAACCGCGCCGCCGTGGCTGTGCTCGGCCAGCCAGGCCGCCAGCGTCGCCGGGCTCGAGCGCCCCGCCGCGGACGTCGAAGCCCTCGTCGACCTCGGGATCGGCGGAGGCCAGCGTGTCGAACAGCCGGTCGCGCAGCACCCGGAACTCGAGGTCGTCGAACAGCCGGTGGATCTGGTCGCGGTCCCACGGCTGCATCCGCAGCGTGTCCGGGGTCTGCGGCCAGCGGCACGTCCTTGACCAGCTCGGTGAGCTCACGGTTGAGGACGACGCTGGACAGGTTGGCGCGCAGCGCGTCGCCGACCTTGCCCTTGACCTCGTCGACGTTGTCGACGAGCGCCTGCAGCGAGCCGTATTCGACGATCCACTTGGTCGCGGTCTTCTCCCCCACGCCCGGGATGCCGGGCAGGTTGTCGCTCGGGTCGCCGCGCAGCGCCGCGAAGTCCGGGTACTGCGTCGGGCGTCAGCCCGTACTTCTCCACGACCGCCTCCGGGGTGAACCGGGTCAGCTCGCTGACGCCCTTGCGCGGGTACAGCACGGTGACGTCGTCGCTGACCAGCTGCAGCGCGTCGCGGTCGCCGGTGACGACCAGCACCCGGTAGCCCTCGTTCTCGGCCTGGGTGGCCAGCGTGGCGATGATGTCGTCGGCCTCGAAGCCCGGCTCGGCGAGCACCGTGATGCCCAGCGCGCCGAGCACCTCCTTGGTGATGTCGATCTGACCGCGGAACTCGTCGGGTGTCGCCGACCGGCCCGCCTTGTACTCCGGGTACTTCTCCGAGCCGGAACGTCTGCCGCGACACGTCGAACGCGGCGGCGATGTGGCGTGGGCTGCTCGTCGCGCAGCAGGTTGATCAGCATCGCGGTGAATCCGTAGACCGCGTTGGTGGTCAGCCCGCCCTGGGTCTTGAAGTTCTCGGCGGGCAGCGCGTAGAACGCCCGGAAGGCCAGCGAATTGCCGTCCAGCAGCATCAGTGTCGGCTTGGTGTCGGTGTCCGATGCGGTCTTGGCTGGGCTCACGGCCTTCACTCTAGGCACCGGCGCCGACACGCGAACCGTCGCTCCCGGGTACCGACCGATGTCGTCTTCATCCGCGGCCTGCAGCACTCGCGGGCCTGATCTCCCGGCGCGCACGCGCACAGAACAGGCGGGCGGCCGGGCTCGTCGCGTCCGCGCGCCATGCCCACACCAGCCGTCCCCGCAACTCGGGAGTGATGCGCAGCGGGTGCAGATCGTCATGGCGCGCCATCGATCGGGGCAGGATCGCGGCCCCGAGGCCGTGCCGGGCGAGGTCGACCAATTCCAGAGGGCTGGTCGCCTCGAACGCGATCCGCGGCTGCAATCCGGCTGCCGCGCAGGCACTGTCCAGACGTGACCGCAGTCCCGTCCCCACCGGCAACGAGATCAGCGGATGCTCGCAGAGGGCCTCGAGCGTGAGTGTTCGGCGCCGTGCCAGTCCGGTGCGTAGCGAGCCACGGCCGCATCGATCACCTCGTCGGTGATGACCTCCACATCGAGGCCGGGTGGGTGCTCGTCGAGGCCGATGGACACGATGACGGCGTCGAGGCGTGCCGTCTGCCAACTTCTCCAGCAGCACGTCGGAATTGTCTGTGCGCAGAGTGATCTCGACGTTCGGATGGTCGGCATGGAAAGCGGCCATCAGGGCGGCGATGTCGACGGGGTGCAGCGTCACGGTGCCGATCGCCACGGATCCGCGCACCAGGTCGGCCACTTCGTCCACCGCGGCCTGACCGGCGCGCACCGCCGCCAGTGCCGCTCTGGCGTGCGGCAGCAGCGCCATTCCGGCCTGCGTGATCCGCACCTCCCGACTCGACCGCTCGAACAGGGGCTGCCCGACCTGCCGCTCGAGTCGACGGATCTGCGCGCTGACCGCGGGCTGGGCCACCCGTTCCCGGCGCGCCGCGCTGGTGAAACTGCGTTCCTCGGCGACGGCGACGAAATACTCGAGCTGACGTAGCTCCATAACTATCAATTATAGATAGCAGCACAGACTTGTATTGGACTTATGAGCAGGCGGGCTAGTCATCGTGGAGTCATGACCGGCACATGACCACCTACGTCCTTGTTCCTGGAATGTGCCACGGCGCATGGTGTTTCGACGACCTGTCCGCATCGTTGCGGGCAGCGGGCCACCACGTTCTAGCGATCACGCTCACCGGGGTCGCCGAGCGGTCGCACGTGATGCCCGGCGCGGTGAACCTCGAGACTCACATCACCGACGTCCTCGCCGCGATCGAGAGCGACGCGGCCGCAGGCGATGAGCTGGTCCTCGTCGGCCACAGCTACGGCGGCATGGTGATCACCGGAGTCGCCGACCGCATCCCCGATCGGGTGGACTCGCTGGTGTTCCTCGACGCGGTGGTCCCCCACGACGGTGAAGCGTGCTGGGACCTCGTCAACGACGAGGAACGCCAGTGGTATGTCAAGGTCGACGACACCGGATTCGGGGTGCCGCCGATGCCGTTCTTCGACGACCGCGCCACGGCGCATCCGCTCGCCACCGTCATGCAGCCGCTGCGACTGCAGGGCGACCTGAACCGGTTTCGCCGGAGGGTCTTCGTCTACGCGCAGGACTGGCCGGGCGAGTCTCCGTTGCAGGCGTCCTACGACCGGGTGCGGTCCGACCCGAACTGGATCTCCCACGAACTCGACGGCAGGCACAACCTGATGCGGGACAAGCCCGACGATCTGCTGCGCATCCTGCTCGACGCGGCGCGCTGACTCAGACCGGGCGCGCTCCCGGCTCACCCCGCATGTCGCTGTCGCTGGCCCCCGAGCTGGCCGGTGCGGATCCAGTCGATCGCCATGTCGTGAGGGTTCTGCGGGTCGACGAAGACCGCGATCTTCGCACCCGGCTGTATCCGCGCGGTGTGCATCTGCGCGACGACGTCGTCGAAGACGGCACCGTAGGGCGCCGCACCGTCGGCGCGTTCGACTCGTCCCTGGATGCGCAGCACAGGCGACATGTTCATGTACGACCCGACCGTGCCAGACGCCGTCGACGGTGACGGTGGCGGGGAAGCCTGCGCCGTTCGTCAGCTGCGAATGCCGCATCATCTTCATGCCGATCTCGCGAGGCGTCGGCCGCCTCGTGGATCCGGTTGGGGATGTCACCGATCTGTCCGAGGAACGACGACGGCCGGCCCTGTGACTCCAGGTACTGCTTGTTGGCGCCGTACATCCGCGCCCAGTCGCTGAACGGGTTGGGCATGACGATCAGCTCCGCTCAGTAGCCGAGGAACTTGCGGAACTGCTGGCCGACGGCCATCGACTGACCCATCCGCTGCACCCAGCCGTCGAGCGCCGCCTTCGTGTCGGCCGGGTTCCAGCCGCGCTCCTGGGCGAGGGTGATCATGCCGGCCTCGTCGGTGATGCCACGCGCCTGCGCGTCCCGGGCGAGCGCCGCGTAGTCCTGCGAGCGAGATGCCGTTGATGGGCGCCCAGATCGGGTCGTCGCCGGCGACCGAGCGGGTCGACGGCCCGCCCATGATGGCCGGGTCGATCGGTCCGGCGCCCTGGACGTGCACCATGCCCGGGCCCTGCTGGCCCGCCTGCTGGGCGAACGCCTGCTGCGCCTGTGCGGCTGCGTCCTTGGCCTTGTTGAACAGTCCCATCGCTGTGTCTCCGATCTGCCGGTGTCCCGGACGCTGTTGTGGCGAGACGCTACTCCCGGCAGCATGTGCGTCGTGAGCACGAGTTCCCTAGCTCGACGATCCCACTACTGATCTCGAACTCCCGAACAGAACTGGAACACGTTTCAGTTTTGCGCGCCGAACTCGGTACGCTGACCGCGTGTCAGCATCCACTCAACCCGCGGTCGACGGGTGGTTCGCCACCGACGACTCCGGCGACCCCCATCTGATCGGCGGCAAGTGCCACGCAGTGCGGCACCTACGTGTTCCCGCCGCGCGCCAACAACTGCCCCAACCCGGCCTGCGACGGCGACGACCTCGCGCAGGTGCCGCTGTCGCGGCGCGGCACGGTGTGGAGCTACACCGAGAACCGGTACGCGCCGCCGCCGCCGTATCCGGCGCCGGATCCCGTTCGAGCCGTTCGCGGTCGCCGCGGTCGAACTCGGCCGACGAGGGCCTGATCGTGCTCGGCAAGGTCGTCGAGGGCACGCTGGCCGCCGACCTGAAGGTCGGCATGGAGATGGAGCTGACCACCATGCCGCTCTACACCGACGACGACGGCGTCGAGCGCATCGTCTACGCCTGGAGGATCGCGCATGAGCACCGCCCGAACCGGTCTACATCCTCGGCGCCGGCATGCACCCGTGGGGCAAGTGGGGCCGCGACTTCACCGAGTACGGCGTCGTCGCCGCCCGCGCCGCGCTGGCCGAGGCCGGCCTGGACTGGCGCCAGATCCAGCTGGTCGCCGGCGCCGACACCATCCGCAACGGCTACCCCGGCTTCGTCGCCGGCGTCGACGTTCGCCCAGAAGCTGGGCTGGAACGGCGTCCCCGTCACCTCGAGCTACGCGGCCTGCGCCAGCGGCTCGCAGGCGCTGCAGAGCGCCCGCGCCCAGATCCTGGCCGGGTTCTGCGACGTCGCCCTGGTCATCGGCGCCGACACCACCCCGAAGGGCTTCTTCGCCCCGGTCGGCGGCGAACGCAAGAACGACCCGGACTGGCAGCGCTTCCACCTGATCGGCGCGACCAACCCGGTGTACTTCGCGCTGCTGGCGCGCCGCCGGATGGACCTCTACGGCGCCACGCTCGAGGACTTCGCCGCAGGTCAAGGTGAAGAACGCCCGGCACGGCCTGGACAACCCGAACGCCCGCTACCGCAAGGAGAGCCGCGGTCGAGGACGTGCTGGCCAGCCCGGTGGTCGTCCGATCCGCTGCGGCTGCTCGACATCTGCGCCACCTCCGACGGCGCGGCCGCGCTGATCGTGGCCAGCAAGTCGTTCGCCGAGAAGCACCTCGGCTCGCTCGAGGGCGTGCCGTCGGTGCGCGCGGTCAGCACCGTGACGCCGCAGCTACCCGCAGCACCTGCCCGAATTGCCCGACATCGCAACCGATTCCACCGCGGTGGTGCCCGCGCCCGGAGCGGGTGTTCAAGGACCAGATCCTCGACGCCGCCTACGCCGAGGCCGGCATCGGGCCCGAGGACCTCAGCCTGGCCGAGGTCTACGACCTGTCCACCGCGCTGGAACTCGACTGGTACGAGCACCTCGGCCTGTGCGCCAAGGGCGAGGCCGAGCAGCTGCTGCGCAGCGGCGCGACCACCATCGGCGGCCGCATCCCGGTCAACGCGTCCGGCGGGCTGGCCTGCTTCGGCGAGGCCATCCCCGCGCAGGCCATCGCGCAGGTCTGCGAGCTCACCTGGCAGCTCAAGGGCCAGGCCACCGGCCGTCAGGTCGAAGGGCGCCACGGTCGGCGTCACCGCCAACCAGGGCCTGTTCGGCCACGGCTCGTCGGTGATCGTCGCCCGCTGAGCCCCGGAATACGCCGCGCCGAGCGTACGGTTTCTGACGGATTTCGGCCTGGATTCAGTCGGTCGCTGCAACACCTGATTCGTTGAGGGGTGTTGTTCGATGGCTTTTCGCAACCGGGGTAGCAAAGCGCCCGAGGGGGCGCGTGAGGTGTTCTTCGAAGGCTTTGAAGTTGGGGGGCGTCGCGGTCGGCGGCGGCCACCGCGGCCGGGGTGTCTCAGCAGACTGGGTCCCGGTGGGCCGGGGCGGCGGGGCATGGTGTCGATGTCCGGCATTACGGGGTCCGCTCATCCAGCTGAGACGCGCGCGGCGTTCTGGGCGGCGATGCGGTCGGGGGGGTCCGTTGAGCGGGCTGCGCAGGACTGCGGCGTGTCGCAGTCCAGAGCGTCGATCTGGGTGAAAGAGGCTGGTTATGTGCCCAGGACCTCTGCTGTTGCCATCGTGGAGATCGACCAGTCGCGGCGGCCTTGGGCGCCGCTGTCGTTCACCGAACGTTGGCGGCTCGAGGAACTGCTGGAGGGCGGCTGCTCGGTGGTGGGCGCGGCCCACCTGCTCGGGCGCCACCGCGACACCATCGACGGCGAGATCGTAAAGATCCTCGACCTCCTCGGCATCGCCGGGTCGGCCAGGACGTCGCCGACCTCGGCCGCGCTCCGGTAGGCGCCGCTCGCGAGGAAAACGTTCGCCTTGGCGAGCATCGCGGGATCGCGAAGGGGCGAATGGGGGTAGCGCTCGGCGACCTCCTGATACTTCGCGGCCGCCTTGAGGGAGCTCCCCTGCGCCTCGAGGACGAGCGCGCGGAGGTACGACGCCGCGGGGCCCTCGGGCATATTCTCGAGCAGGCCGGCCGCATCCGCGTACCGCCCGTCGAGATACGCGGCCGTCGAGCGGGCGAGGACGACGCGCGAATCCTTTTCCATCCAGCGCCGGCTCGAAACGAGCCCTTCGAGCGTTCGCGCCGCCTCGGCCGTCGCGCCCCGGCGAAGCGCGTTCCAGGAGCGCGCGAGCTGCGCCTCGCCCATGAGCGGGCTCAGCGGATGGTTCTTTTCCCATTCCTTCCAGGCGCGCGCCGCCTCGTCGTCGCGTCCCGCCGCCTCGAGCGACATGATGCGGGCGAGCGACGCGTCGTCCGCGAGCGGCCCGCCGCCGTCGCGTTTCGCGGCGTCGCGAAACTCCTCGGCCGCTCTCTGGTAGTCGCCGAGGGCGTGACGGATCTCCCCGGAGAGAAAATGGACCGCCGTTCGCTTTTCCTTCGGCACGTCCGAGCGGAGAAGCTCCTCGAGCGCGGCCGCCGCCTCTTCGACGGCCTGCCGGCGCTCCGGAATGGGGACGCGCCGGGCGCGTTCGAGCGCGAGACCGATCTCCGGGATTGTTGACGGCCGCGCGGCGCCGGGAGCGGCCTTCGCGTCCTCCGCCCGCGCGGGGCGGAGAGGGCCTGCGATGATCGAGGAGGCGAGCGCGGCGCCGAGAGCGAGACAGACGACCGGCCGCGCGAACTGCATTTTCCGTATGTGCGTCATTCGAATCACTCCCTGCATGGTCGTATCAGTTCGATTCGCTCACGATGACCGGCACGTCGCCTTGCGGGCCGGAGGTCATGATTTCGACGATGCGCTCGCGCCCCTCGGTGATGCGGCCTTCCGCGTCGACGACGACGAGCCGGTAACGATAGCCGCCGTCCGCGAGCGGCAGGCCGGTTTCGTCCTTGCCGTCCCACATGATATGGGCGGGGGGCGATCCCTTGCCGCTGAACCGGCGCACGGTCTGGCTCGATTTGTCGACGATCGAGAGGCTCCAGACGGAGGCGTCCGCCTTCGTTCTCGCCGTGAGGCTGAACTTCGTGACGGGCTGCGTGCCGAGCGGCGAGAAGACGGGCGGTGAGGCCTGCGAGCTCGCGAAGAATCCGCCGAAGCGGTAGGAGATGCCGATGCGGTGCGTCATGCCGAGCACCTGATCGGACATGCCGTAATCGAGCCGCATGCCCGGCGTCAGAACGAAGCTCGCGCCGCCCGATACGTACGAGTCGCAGTATCCGACGCGGAGCCCCATGATCGGATGGATCCAGAACTCGCTGCCGGCGTGAACGCGCGTCTCGTAGCCCGCGCGATGATCGATCTCGGTCGAGAAGATCCCCCGTCCCGAGAGGAAGCGCACCGCGAATCCTCCGCGGAGCTCGACCGGGTAATCCTCCGCCGTCTCGCGGAGCGTGAGGCTCGGCCCGCCGATGTTGAGGAACGAGGCGCCGACGACGACGGACGGCAGGACGCGGGCGAGAACGCCGATGTCGGCTCCCGCTCCCGACGCCTGGAACTCGTCGATGCTCTGGCGGATGATCTTGACGTTCGCCCCGACGGCGACGGAGCGTGCGACGCTCTTCGAGGCGGAGAGGATGTAGGCCGTCTCGCCCTCGCTGAACGTGCCGAGCGGGTCGTTGAGCTCGTTCGTGCGTTCGAACTCGCCCGAGCCGAACGAGACGACCGTGAGTCCGAAGCCCGGGAGCATGCGCCGCTCGGGCGTCGCGAATCCGATCGCGTTGATGGACGTTTCCTCGAAAAGGCGGGCCGTCTCGAGGTGAAGCGTGTTCTGAAACATCTGCGTGAGGCAGGCGGGGTTCCAGATGAGACCGAGCGGCTCGTCCGCCGCGGCGACGAAGGCGCCGCCCATGCCGACGCTGCGCGCGCTCGAATATTTCGAGAGCCAGTCTCCGGGGGCGCCGCCGATCTCTTCCTCGGCGGCGGCGTTGCCCGCCGCGAGCGCCATGAGCCCGAGCGCGAGGAGCGTCGCGACGGAACGGTGCGTCTTGGTATCGATGCGTTTCATGGGTCCTCCTGTTTACCGCACGACCGCTACTCTGCGGCGCATGACGTGAAGCGTTTCTCCGTGTCCTTCCGCCTCGACGACGGCGAGGTAGCCGCCGCTCGCGACGTAATCGTTCTTGCCGTTGCGGCCGTCCCACGCGATTTCGTTGAGGCCGATCGATCCGCCGGGCGCCCCGTGCTCGTACTGCCGGCGCAGGACGAGGACGCCGCTCAACGTGTAAATGCGAAGCGTCACGTCCGCGTCGTCGGCCAGCTTGTAGGCGATCGTGGTCGCGGTCTCGCCGGGATGGAACGGATTCGGGTAGTTCGTAATGGTGCCGTTTCCGGCGTTCGGATCGACGAGCGCCGTTTCGATGTCGAGGTAGGCGACGAGGCCGTTCGAGACGGCCTGCACCCGGCTCACGCCCGGCTCGCGCGGGCTGAGGAAATCGGCCCGGGCGACGCCCGCGTCGTTCGTCAGCGTGTCGAGGGGCGTGAGGACGCCGCCGCCGCTCGCGAGCGCGAAGGCGAGCGGCTCGCCGGCGACGCCGTTATCGTAGGCGTCGACGACAGTGGCGCTCACGGTCGCGTGTTTGAATCCGCCGACCCACGCCGGGACGCTCGCGAGCTCGATCTCGGCCGGATCGCCCGGGCTCACGACGATCGCGTCGGTAGCCGCGGGGGCGTTGCCGGCGTCGTCCTCGACGTAGAGAATGATCGGCTCGGCGTACGTGTAGGTTTCGGTGACGGAACGCTGCCCCTGCAAGAGCTGGAAGCGCGTCGTGAGCAGCGTGCCCTTGCCGGGCTCGCGCGTCGAGGCGTTCATCACGCTGACCGTGATGAAGGAGTTGATCTCCTGAATGACGCTTCCCGCGTCGTTCGTCACCTTGACGGTGAGGGTGAAGCTCTGGCCTGCCTGAACCGCGTTCGGCACGGCCACGGCCTCGAGATGAAATCCGCTCGATATCACGCGCACCTCCGTCGTGCTCGGCGGCATGGCCGGCTGCGAGAGGTTCGTCGCCGTGATCTGCTGATAGCCGCCGGTCGAGAGGCGCACGTTCATGTCGACTCGGCCGTCGACGAGTGGCGCGTCCGGCGGGAGCTCCGCGAGAGGATCGTTCGAGGTGATCCGGATGAGGTCGCCCACGCCGGCGACCGGATTCCACCAGGCGTCGGTCGCGTAGACGGCCACGGTAAAGGCGAAGTTGATCGACTGATCGGTCGCCTCGCCCGTGCGTCCCGTTTCGGTTCCCGGGGCGAGCGTTTCGCCGGGGGCGAGGATGAGTATGCGCGAGTAGGGGCCTCCGACTATCTCCACGGGCCGCGAGGTGTGCGGCGCGATACCCGCGGAATCGAGGTCGGCGGCGGTGATCGTCTGCAGTCCGCATTTGTACAGGGTCGCCGGGAACGAGAGCTCGCCGCCCGCGAGCGTCGTCTCGGCCGGCAATCCCGCGAACGCGTCCGAAGAGCCGAGCGCGATCCGGTCGTTCACGCCGGGGACGAGGTTCCAGAACTCGTCGACGGCGCGGACGGCGACGGAAAACGCGGTGCCGGCGTTCTGAGTCGTGGGCTCGCCGCTGTATCCCGACACCGTGCCGCCGCGCGGGGTCTGACCCGGCAGGAGCACCTGGAGTCCGACGAACGGCCCCGGCAGCACCTGAAAGCTGTTGCTCACGCCGGTGTGGGGCGGCATCGAGAAATCGGAGCAGGTGAAGGTAACGAGGCTTCCTGCGCCGCGGAAGATCATGCCGGCCGTCCACACGCCGCCGCTGAAGACGATCGCCTCGGGGCTGATGCTCCCGGGGCCCGTGTTCGCGAAGAGGATCGCGTTTCCCTGATAATCCGGGATCGTGTTGCCGCCGATATCAACGGCGCGGATCGTGACGCCGATCGGTTCTCCCGCGACGACGGGGGAGGGGATCGGCGAAATCTCGAAGTGATGAGGCGCGCTCGGAATGACGTTGACGGGCGCGCTCGTCATCGGCTTGATGGCGGCGTTCGTCCGGTCGGTGACGGTGAGGGTCTGCGCGCCGACCGTGGCGAGCGTCACGGCGAGCTGAACGTAGCCGCCCGAGAGCCTGCCCAGAACGGGCGTGCTCGCGCCCTGATCGGTCGAGGTCACGATAACCTCGTCCCAGCTCGACACGGTGTTCCAGTAAGAGTCGGTCCCGTAGAGGTCGACGGCGAAACCCTGCCCGGCGGCCTGCGCGGCGGGCGAGCCGATGAGACCGGCGATGCTTCCCGGAAGAGGCGTCTGGCCCGGCAGGACGATCTGAACGCGCGCGAATGGACCCGGATGAACGATAAAGGGATCGCTCGTTCCGTTCTTCGCGGGATCCGACTCGAGATACGCGTACGCGTTGACGTTGCCGCGGCTGATGTTGCTCTCGTCGGCCCGGTACATCGTGAGCTCCCCGGCCCACCGGCCGGCCGTGAGCGTGACGACCTCGGGCGATATGCGTCCCTCGCCGAAGCTCGTGATCTCGCGCAAGCGAACCTGGCCGTTGAAGCCGGCCACGACTTGCTCGTTCGGGTCGATCGCGGTGAGCGTGTAATTCTCGGGAACGCCCGCGTAGGTATGTTTCTGACTTATGTAATTGAACCGGAAGCCCTGCAGGACCATGGACTCGACGTAAGCCGACGTCGCTTCCGGAACCGTCGGATCGGAGTCGTCCCGCGCGGAGAACGCGAACGAGCCGCCGGCGTTGAGCGCCACCGTGAACTGCGCGGCGCCGCTCACGAGCTGCTTCGGTCCCGGCAGGCTCGCGCTCTCATCCGTCGACGAGATCGACACGACGTGCGTGATGGAGGTCGCCGTGTTCCAATCCGCGTCGCATGCGCGCACGTTGATCGTGAAGGGGATGCCGGCCGTCTGCGGCACGGGCGTGCCCGTTTTTCCCGACACGGTGCCGGGAGCCGCGGTTTCGCCCGGCAGCAGGACCTGGAGCTTCACGTAGGTCTGCGCCCCGGCCGGCGCGGCGGCGGCGCCGAGCAATCCCGCGCAGATGACGACGAACGCGATGAAAGAAAGCTTGATGGCCCGGTGCACGGCTTTCACCTTCCCTCGTTACGGCGCGAAGCGGCCGCATGCGATTGCTTGCGATCGATTCGCCTCGTTTCAATGTCGAATCGTTGCGATTCCTTCCTCCAAAGGGAAGATGAACGTACAAGAAGCGCGCCATGCCGCCGCGCGGCGGAGCGCGCCTCATGAATCGAATCGCCGTGGGTCTGCTGTCATGCAAGGCGTTAGACCGATTCCGCTCGCGCTGAAATTCGGGCGCTCGAGAGGCGTCCATGCCGCGCAACGGGGGGCGAGCGCCCGTTGGATAGTGCAGAATCGGAGCGAATGAATAAGGACAAAGAAGGGAGCGGAGGAAAAGTTCAGAAGCGCCGTCCCGCGATGAGGCGGAGTAGCGCCCCACGGGGAGCGAGCAAAACGCCACACAAAAAGAGAGGGCGGCCCCGGGGCCGCCCTTCGAACGATGCGGGCGTTGTGGAGACTCCGCTCCGGCCGGCCTCACGGCTGCATTGAAGATTGGTGGAGGCGCATCGACTGCTCGTACGTGTGCCAGCGCTCCTCGAGATCTCTTTTCAGTCTCGCGGCGATCTCGGTCCTGCCGAGCGACTCGTTGCTCTCGATCGCGGCGAGAACGTACTCGGGACGGGAGGGATCGAGGCCCATGGCGGCCATCGAGGCACGGAGCGGAACGATGCGCATTCCGTCCTCGCGCGCCGCCACGCCGAAGCGGTGGAGGGTTCCGGCGAGCTCGGCGGGCTGGAACGCCGCGACAAAGGCCATGATGGCCGCGAGCAGGGCGAGCGCCGCGAGATCGCCCTGCGGCCGCGCCTCGCGGCCCGGGCGCTGCCCGGCGATGCGCATCCCGTCGAGGGCCTGGACGACCCATGAGAGCGCGCCGACGCATCCGAAGCCGCCCATCACGAGAAATACGTTCTCGAGAACGTCGGGCTGAAGCGCGAGGCCCGTCTTGCCCGCGTTCCAGTGCCAGAGGGCGGGCGCCTGCCGGAACACCGCGAGCGGGATCGCGAGGAGCGAAACCATCCAGAGGGCGCCTGCCGCGCGCTTCGGGGCGCCCACGGCATGGAGGCCGAGGCCCGGAACGAGAAGTCCGAAAACGCCGACGGCCGCGGGATGCTTCACGATCTCGGGGAGATTCCGGAGCAGGGGGGCCTTGACGCGTCCGGTGAGAGCCACGCCGCGGGCCCACGCCGAAAATCCCATGAGCGCCGCCGCGCACACCGCGAGTAGCCAAATGAAGGATTGCGTATCGAAGCCCTGCCGCGCGCTCGGGAAAATGCCGCCCGCGCGAAGCCCGACGAGAGCCGCGGCCAGAGTCGTCGATGACGCGGCGATCCAGATCCAGAACGCGCTCTGCCGTCCCCGGCGCGTCGCGAGTATGGAGAACGGGCCCGCGAGGAACGAGAGAAACGCGAGCGCGGACGAGCCTTTTTCCTCGAGGCGATCGTACCGCGAGGGGGATTCGGCCGGGGAGGGGCGGGCTTCGGACCCCGGAGCGGCCTCGCCGGCCGCCGATTCAACGGAGCTCATGCGCGCCGAGCGCTTGCCTCGCGACTTGGCTCTCTTGCCGGAATCGATCACGTACACCTTCTCGTTCTTGCTCACGGTGCCCTCCTCGTTCCAGAAATGCCGCATTGTCCACCGTCGATGCGAATCGTCTCGGCTTTCGCGGTGCAATGCGCCGGGGATCGAGTGGCATATTCCGTGCCCGGGGAGGGCTCGGCTCGTTCACGCGGTTCAATGATGTCCGGAATCAGCGCTCGCGGAGCCATTCGCCGGCGTCGATTACAGAGATCTCCTCATGCCGGACGTTGTCTCGAACCACGAGCATTTCGAGAGCGTGCGGCGGAAAAGCTTCTATATGCTGCGTCGGAAGGCTGGAGCCAACTATCTCGAAGACCTATCAGATCAAATTATAGCTACTGCACATTAAAATACGCCCGGCTGCCAAGTCTTCTGCAGACTCAACAGCCGGGCTTCCAAGAACCCGATGTACTAAAAAGAAACCGGGACTATCGAAGGAGAATCAACTTCTTGGTCATAATGCCTTCCTGGGTTCGCAGCCTAAGGAAAGTATATTCCGCTCGAGACTGGTGCGCCGCTATTCTCCATGCCGCTCCATGTCAGGCTGTGCCATCCATCGGACTTATAGTCAGCCAATAGCGTTGCCACATTCCGGCCGTCCACCGAGTACACATCGAGCTCAACAAAATCTCTCCGCGGTAAGAAAAATGTAATGGTGGTCAATGGATTGAAGGGATTGGAATAGTTTTGCTGCAGAACCACATTGTTGGGCGTTTTGAGTCTCGTCGGGAGTGTCCGTTATAAGTGTATCAACTATTCTAAACACTTCCGAGTACCCTGAGCGAAGGATGCCGTCGCTGTAATACCCTTGAATCATCAACTTGCAGGAATCAGCTACCGATTCCATCACGGTCCATATGTAGTCCGAAGCATTGGGAGCAATGTTGTTGGCGAGCAGCGTGCTATAGTCTCTGCCATTGTCGCTCGATAAATATATTGAGATCGAATTCAGGCCAGTTTTATATGCGTACCAGCAGATAGCATAGTTACTGCCTCTTAAGAGAGAATAATCCGTGGATGGGAACTTGGTAACTAGATATCCAACCTTCATTGTTACTTCTATGGCCGCAAAATCATGGTCCGGATCGTTGCTTGTCAATATGAGGTAAGCATGATAGGTGCCCTCCGGAAGCCCGGCGGCATCAAACGTAAGCGTTGCCGTGACGCTTTCGCCCTGTGGGAGCTCGCCATAGGTTGGTGATATCGACAGCCAGGGCACATCGGCCATGGCGGATTTCATGGCCGGTGGTCTTCATCCTTTGCCAGTAAATTGGATGAATCCGCCAAGGCCTGCGTATAGTAGTTGGCCTCGTAAACATTGAATATTAGCGCTGCCATGCCGTCGTTTTGCACCATCAGGAAGTCTCTCTGCTGAACTGTTCCTATGATTACATCCTCTCGTATTGAATCGGGATAAATTGTTGCTATCGGGTTGAGCCCTGTAATCGACGGAATATAGCGGACGAAATTGCTCACACGTGAGCCCCGGCCGTATGGATTGTAATGCGGGCCGATGGGGGAAGGGATCGTACGGGCCGCTGTTCGAGCCCCACCAGTTGTAGGTGGCATCGATCGTGTCGGTTGACGTGGCCGTGTAGACGCCGTACCACGCGCTGTCCGCCGCAAGCGAGTTGTAGTGGATAACGGGCAGCGAGCTCGAGCAGTAAATGCCGTAATTGAGCGTACGATCGATAGTGTCACCCTCAATGATCGGATTTGATCCATCAACGCGGATCCCACTCGATTTGCTTTGAGTTACCAGAGAGCGACGGACCGTGGAGTTGGCCGCGTTTGTGAAGCCGACAGCGCCCTGGCTGCTCGACCCCGCATACCGAATGTGGCAATACTCGAGAAGAGAGCCGTCGCTCAAATACAGCCATATCCGATCCCAGTCTCCGGGATTTGGCAGCGATCGCACTCCCATCCTTGTTCGAGTCTCCGCCGTACGTATCATCTTTCACCGATGTGATCACGATGCTGTCGGTCGGCGTGCCGACAAACTGAAAACCGCCTGGGGTTCTCTTCGGTCTTCAGTGAGGCGCCCGGCGCCATCTTCACAATCAGTCCGGGCTCCATCGTGAGTATGGCACTGCTGTACATCGCTACGCTCCCAAGCACATGAAGCGGATATCCGCTCCGCCGCCAGGTGCAAGTAGAGAGCGACGCAAACGCTGCATGCGTCACTACATCGAGACCATTGCCGGCGAACGTGTTCGCCAACTCGGGATACGTGTCCGAGAAGAAATACGGCGAACTGCTCCGGTTAGCGGTAGTCATCCTAAGCGTTACCGCCTCACCCGTGTTATCGGCAAGCCGGTTGCCCACGATCCACGGACTCGATTCATGCACCCATAACCCACTTGATCCACTCTGACTCACCAGGCATCTGCGGACCGTGGAGTTGGCCGCGTTTGTGAAGCCGACAGCGCCCTGGCTGCTCGACCCCGCATACCGAATGTGGCAATACTCGAGAAGAGAGCCGTCGCTCAAATACAGCCATATCCGATCCCAGTCTCCGGGATTTGGCAGCGTCGCACTCCCATCCTTGTTCGAGTCTCCGCCGTACGTATCATCTTTCACCGATGTGATCACGATGCTGTCGGTCGGCGTGCCGACAAACTGAAAACCGCCTGGGTTCTCTTCGGTCTTCAGTGAGGCGCCCGGCGCCATCTTCACAATCAGTCCGGGCTCCATCGTGAGTATGGCACTGCTGTACATCGCTACGCTCCCAAGCACATGAAGCGGATATCCGCTCCGCCGCCAGGTGCAAGTAGAGAGCGACGCAAACGCTGCATGCGTCACTACATCGAGACCATTGCCGGCGAACGTGTTCGCCAACTCGGGATACGTGTCCGAGAAGAAATACGGCGAACTGCTCCGGTTAGCGGTAGTCATCCTAAGCGTTACCGCCTCACCCGTGTTATCGGCAAGCCGGTTGCCCACGATCCACGGACTCGATTCATGCACCCATAACCCACTTGATCCACTCTGACTCACTAGAGAGCGACGGATCGTGGAGTTGCATCCGTTATAAAATTGAACACTACCCATATTCCCAAAACCCGCGTATCTAACATGACAGAATTCCATTATAGAAGTATCATTCTCATCGAGAATGATCCTGCCCCAGTCGCCAGGAGATGGACGAGTTGCATTCGCATCGCCGTTTGTATCGCCAGAGTAATAATCATCTTTCAGGGATGTGAAGATAATACTGTCAGTCGGCGTGCCTACTGCATACAGTTGTGCATTATCCATATGCAATATAGCTCCCGTATCGAACTTGATTACGACTCCGGGATCCAAGGTTAGCGTTATGGCACCATTAAATTTTACAGTGCCTTGAACAACGTATACTCCCCGGGTCAAGTGCGTTGAGCTATAGTAATTGGCCGCGAGGTATGTCGGCGAAGCATACGTAACGGCCAAGTCTGCGTTAATCAGGCCATGACCGAAATAGCGATCCCACAAAGAATCTCCCAAGTCTTCGGATGATGAAAATAGCCTCTGGTTGATTTCCATCGGCGTTAGATCTGGATTTGCAGAGAGCATTAGAGCAACTACGCCAGAAATCATTGGGGCGGCGTATGATGTTCCCGAGGAGGGCCCAAAGGCTCCCCCTGGTGCAAGGCATAAGACATCTTTGCCAGGTGCAGCATAATCAGGTTTTTGGAGCGAAGAACTCGGATACTCATAATCTACCCAGGGTTCAATGTTTTGCCATGTTGTCGGTCCAACTGAGCTGCCTCTCTGTACTTCTATGCTATCTACAGTTTCAGTCCATAGTGCAATCAAATCTTGGTCTGATGTAGCGCCTATACCTATTACCCCGCCGCATACAAGATCACTCGGAGGAGGGACAGCAGCGGGTAATGCAATATTGTAGGGGATAGCCCATCCAGAATCTTGCTCGCTCCGCAGATAATAATCATTTCCGACACCTGCGACAATTGTAACTCCAGCTCTCTTCGCATTATTGCAGGTTATTCTCCAATAATATTGGTTAAACTCGACCTCGTCCTGAACTCGAGTATTGCCAGCATTCTGGCTTATGTTGATTACGCCCGCACCATTTGAAACGGCATATTCTAGCGCTTCCATTATTCGGAAAAAACTGAGATGAGCGCCGGGTCTGTGATCTTGCATATCATTAATTTTGCCTGAGGTGCCACTCCTGTGATGGGCGCGGTTGTATTTCCGCATATTTTGCTGGCCACAATAGTGCCGTGTTGCGTAGTAAGTGTAGTTTCGGGTTCGACATATAAGTACCCGAGATCATCATTCAATTCTAAGAAATTGAATCCATTGATATCATCGATGTAGCCATTGCCATCATCATCGAGATTATTGCCTTGCGTTTCACCTGTGTTTATCCACAATTGGTCTCTTTGGAAAAACTGATCGATATCAACGCCTGTATCTAGAATTGCTACGACTACTCCTTGTCCCTTTATGCCCTTCTGCCAGGCATTAAACACTTTCATTCTCTTTAATCCCCAGCACGTATCCAAAGGAGAAAGAGCCGTCTGTTGGAGGAAGTATTCTTCCGGAGAGGAAGATATTTTTTCAAACTCATCGAGCATCGAATATTCAAGGGAAAATTCACTTGCTCTTGCCATGATATCATCGAAAAGCGATTTCTTGATTCGAGCCCTTACGGCGTTCAATATCCATAAGCTCTTAATATCAAGTGCATTGTTCCGCAATTTGTGCTCGTCAAGATAGGTCATAAGCTTTGTCTGCTCTGAGTTCATTGAATTTTGAAGCCGTGAAACAAACTCATTTCCATCTGAGACTTCCGGGTTCTTCAGAAAGAACGCAACTTGAATGAGATCGTCGGGCTTAGCCTTATTCAAGGCCGTATTGAGTCTCGATTCAACCAATGGAGTGGACTGGGATGCGCTGGTCGAAATGAAGATTACGAATGCCGCCAGAGTAATCCCCAATGATTTCATGGTTCTCCCCCTATAGGCGTTTGTCGATCGCTTCTAGATACTGCAAAGGAAGGCGATACCGCTTGTATGCAAAGGCAAATACCCATCCTCCTCTTTGCTTTGCAACGCGAAGCACTCTTGCCGCTTAACTATTATTGAGTGGGGGAATTGTAATCTTAAGTTCAGAGAGTTGTCAACCAATTATTGAATGTTCTCGAGGCAAGAAATGCTGTGGCAAGAACTTGAAATCGATTGCTGCGGCTATTATAATCATGAAACATTTTCCCCGGGAATTTGTACAAGAACACGTTCCGCGTTTTGCCGTCGGGCGCTGGGAACGGGATACGGAGAACGAAGGAGAGGTTCTGAGATATGGCTATCGACGTGAAGCAAATCGGCGCGAAGGTGGAGCAGGAGCGGGCGACCCTCGACCGCGTGCGGTCGGAGATCCAGCGGGTCATCGTCGGGCAGGAGGAGCTCATCGAGCGGCTGCTCGTGGGGCTTCTCTGCAACAATCACATCCTCATCGAGGGAGTGCCGGGTCTCGCGAAAACGCTGTCCGTGACGACGCTGGCGCGAACGATCCAGGCCTCCTTCCAGCGGATTCAGTTCACGCCGGACCTTCTGCCGGCCGACCTCATCGGCACGCTCATCTACAACCCGCAGAAGGGGGAGTTCACGACGAAAAAGGGCCCCATCTTCGCCAACATCATCCTCGCCGACGAGATAAACCGCGCTCCGGCCAAGGTCCAGAGCGCGCTCCTCGAGGCGATGCAGGAGCGGCAGGTCACGATCGGCGGACAAGACGCATCCGCTCGACGAGCCTTTCATGGTGCTCGCGACGCAGAACCCGATCGAGCAGGAGGGGACCTATCCGCTCCCCGAAGCGCAGGTCGACCGCTTCATGCTGAAGCTCAAGATCACCTATCCGAGCAAGGAAGAGGAGAAGAAGATCCTCGAGCGGATGGCGCGCTCCTCCACCAAGATCGACGTTCAGCCCGTCATCACGCCGAAGGATATTCTCAGGCTCCGCGAGCTGCAGGACGAGATCTACATGGACGAGAAGGTCGAGGACTACATCGTCAACATCGTTCAGGCGACCCGAACGCCCGAGAAGTTCGGTCTCGACGTCGGCAAGCTCATCCAGTACGGCGCCTCGCCGCGCGCGACGATCTACCTCGCGATGGCCTCGCGCGCGCACGCCCTGCTGCAGGGGCGCGGCTACGTGACGCCGCAGGACGTGAAATCGATCGGCATGGACGTGCTGCGCCACCGCGTCATCATCACGTACGAGGCCGAGGCCGAGGAGAAGACGTCGGAAGACGTCGTCTCCGCCATCTTCGACAACGTGCCGGTGCCTTGATCTCGGGCGGCTGACGGGCCTCTAACGCGTGAGTGCAAACCATGATATCCGGTGAGCTCGCACGGAAGATACGCATTCTCCAGATCACCACGCGGAAGGTCGTGAACGACGTTCTCGCCGGGCGAGTACACGAGCGTCTTCAAGGGGCGCGGGATCGAGTTCGACGAGGTGCGCGAGTACCTGCCGGGGGACGACGTCCGAACGATCGACTGGAACGTCACGGCCCGCACGGGCCGCCCCTACGTGAAGCGCTACGTCGAGGAGCGGGAGCTCACCGTCGTATTCATGGTCGATCTCTCGGCCTCGGGCGCCTTCGGAAGCGTCCGCAAGCTCAAGAACGAGATCGCCGCCGAGTTCTGCGCGCTTCTTTCGTTTTCGGCGATCAAGAACAACGACAAGGTCGGGCTCATCGTTTTCACCGACCGGGTCGAGCTCTACGTGCCGCCCAAGAAGGGGACGACGCACGTGTTGCGGCTCATCAGAGAGCTCCTCAATTTCAAGCCGAAGGCGGCGAAGACCGATCTCGCCGGCGCCCTCGATTACCTCGGGAAGGTGTCGAAGAAGCGCGCCGTCGTCTTTCTCGTGAGCGATTTTCAGGCGGAGGGGTTCGAGAAGGCGATGCGGATCGTCGGCAAGCGCCACGATCTCGTCGCCGTGCCGATCGTCGACCAGCGCGAGGTGCGGCTCCCGAACGTCGGGCTCATCGAGCTCGAGGACGCGGAAACGGGCGAGATGATCCTCGTCGACACCTCGAGCGCGGCGGTGCGCAAACGCTACGAGCGGCTCGGGCGCGAGCGCTCCGAGCGGTTCAGGGAGCTCTTCGCTTCGATGGGCGTGGACCAGATCGAGGTCGCGACCGATCGCGACTACATCCCGCGGCTCGTATCGTTCTTCAGGTCGCGGGAGCGGAGATACTAGGAGCGCGGCGGCCGCGCTCGGCGCGGCATGCGATGTCATTCGAGGGAGGCTGCAATGCGAAACGATCTCAACCTGAGCGTGCCGGCGGGGAGCGGGCGGGGCGGCCGGCCGAGCCGGCCGGTCATGGTCTTGCTCGCCATGGTCATAGCGATTCTCGTCGCGCTCGTCATGCTCTTCGGGGTCGGCGGGAGCGGGGCCGCGGTTCGTTTTCGAGCGGTCTCTCAGCCAAGAAGCTCGAGGCGCTCGCTCTCAAGTTCGAGAATCAAAAGCTGCCCGAGGCCGCGGCGCGCGTCTGGACGGAATATCTCGGCGCGGCGAGGCTCGGCGACGAGAGCGCGGCGCGCATCTGGTTCCGGGTGGGCAAGCTCTATCAGGACTCGCACGAGTACGAGCGGGCGCTCGAGGCGTTGTACCGCTCGGAGGCGCTCGCGAAAGTCTCCGAGATAGAGCCCGAGATAGCGACGCGCGCGGCCGAGTGCCTCGAGGCGATGGGCAAGTTCGCGGCGCTCGATGAGGCGCTCGCCGAGCGGACGGCGATTCCCGGGGTGAAGGACGCCGGCGCGGCGAAGGGCGGGAAGGACGTCCTCGTCGAGATCGGAACGTGGAAGATCACCCGCGCCGATCTCGATCTCATGATCGAGGCCGAGATCGACGCCGAGCTCAATCAGATGTCGGGCGGCTTCTCGGCCGAGCAGAAGGCGGCGCAGAAGAAACAGATCCTCGACGGCCTCCGAAAAGAGGGAGAGCGCGATGCGTGGCTCCAGCGGTTCGTCGCCGAGGAGCTTCTCTACCGTTACGCGCGCGAGCAGAAGCTCAACGAGGATCCCGCGGTCCGCGCCCTCACGCGGAACCTCGAGCGAAAGGTGCTCGCTCAGGTCCTCATGGATCGCGAGTTCGCGAAGCGCATCACGATGACGCCCGAGGAGGTGCGCGCCTACTATGACGCTCACCCGGACGAGTTCAAGAAGGACGACTCGCCGCAGCCCTTCGATCAGGTGAAGGATCGAGTCGCGGCGTCGCTCCGGTTCCAGAAGGCGATGGAGATCCAGCAGCAGGTCCTCGGGCAGCTCCGCGATAGATATAACGTTGTCATTCACGCGTCGAAGCTGGGAGAAAAGTAGCCGGGTTTCCTCGAGATGTCGATGATGACGGAACGCTCGAAAAAAGTCCTGACGGCGAGAACGGCGGTAGCGATCGCGGCGGCGCTGCTGCTCGCCGCCGCCTTTTCGTGCGGCAGGAAGGGCGGCGACGGGAACGAGTATCCCTTCCGCCGCGATTTTCGGAGCGGGCCGGTGGCGTTCCGCGTTTCGCTCAGCGACAGCGAGGTCACGATCGCCGAGCGCGTGCGCATGATGCTCGAGACGCGCGCCGAGAAGGGTTGGCGCGCGGAGCTCCCGCGCTTCGGGGACAAGCTGAGCGACTTCGGCATCGTCGACTACCGCAACTTCCAGCCCGAGCTCGGAGACGCGGGCGCGATCGTCACGCGGCGCCTCTACGTGCTCGAGCCGTTCCTCTCGGGCGAATACAAGATCCCGCCGATGCAGATCCAGTTCTACGCGGAGGGCGACTCGACCCTTCACGTTCTCGAATCCGACACGATCTCCGTGCTCGTGGCCTCGCTCCTCGGCGCGGATACGACGTCATTCGCCATACACGACATAGCGCCGCCCGCGAGCTATCCTTTCGGTTGGAGGAACGTTCTCGTCATCGCCGCGTGCGTCGCCGCGGCGGGGGCCGCGGTCTTCATCTTCCTCAAGCGCCGCCGCATCCGCGAGAAGCTCGCCCCGCCGCTCCCCGCGCACGAGAAGGCGTACCGCCGGCTCCAGCGGCTCCTCGAGAGCGGCCTTCTCGACGAGAAGCGCTACCGCGAGTTCACATCCATCGTGGCGGACATTCTCCGCCAGTACATCGAGGACCGCTACGGGCTCCGCGCGCCCGAACGCACGACCGAGGAGTTCCTCGTCGAGGCGGGGGCGGGCCTCTCCGTGACGCGCGATCAAAAGGGCATCCTCGAGGAATTTCTCGTGCATTGCGATCTCGTGAAGTTCGCCGCCCTCGAGCCGTCGCCCGAGGACGTGAAGAGCTCGTTCAACACCTGCAAGGATTTCATCGAGGCGACGAAGGAGCGGGAGGAGGTGAAGGCCGCGGCGCGAGACTCCGCGCCGGCGCCCGCGGGCGGCGAGTAGGCCGTTCCGGGCGGGAGCCCTTCGGTGAACCTTTTTCCCGGCATACGTTTCGCGACGCCGCTCGCCTTCATCGCGATCGTCGCGATCCCGCTGCTCGTCTTCTATCGCTACCGCTTCGCGCGGCCGGGGACGATGCGTTTCTCGTCGACCGGCGCGGCGCGGCGCGCGGGCGGATCTCTCCGCACGAGGTTCGCGTGGCTGCCGGCGCTGCTCAGGCTCCTCGCCGTCGCCCTCGTCGTCGTCGCCCTCGCCCGCCCGCAGAAGGGGCACGAAAAGGTGCGGGACGTCACGAAGGGGATCGCGATCGAGATGGTTCTCGACCGCTCGGGGAGCATGGGAACGGAGATGGATTTCCTCGGCGTCCGCATGGACCGGCTCGCCGCCGTGAAAAAGGTGTTCGAGGAGTTTCTCATGGGGAACGACGAGACCCTCAAGGGGCGCCCGAACGACCTCGTCGGCATGGTGGCCTTCGCCCGCTACGCGGACACCATGGCGCCGCTCACGCTCGAGCACGGCGCGCTGCTCCGTTTCCTCGAGAGCGTGCGGGTCGTCAAGCGGCAGGACGAGGACGGCACCTCGATCGGGGACGCGATCGCGCTCGCGGCGGCGCGGCTCCGCACGGCCGAGGAGGAGCTTTCGAAGCGCTCGGCGGAAGAGGGCGACAAGGAATACGAGATTAAGAGCAAGGTCATGATCCTCCTCACGGACGGGCAGAACAATTTCGGCAGGCGCTCGCCGCAGGAGGCCGCCGCGCTCGCCCGCGACTGGGGCATCAAGATCTACGCGATCGGAGTCGGCGGCCGCGAGGCCGTGGCCACGATGCGCACGCTCTTCGGCGATTTCAAGGTGCCGGTCGGCGAGGGCGTCGACGAGGAGACGCTCCGCACCGTGGCGGACGTCACCGGCGGGCGCTTCTGGCTCGCCGAGGACGACGAGGGGCTGCGCGACATATACCGGCAGATCGACGAGCTCGAGCGGAGCGAGATCGAGTCCGTCCGGTTCGTCGATTACCAGGAGCTCTTCGGTCTCTTCGCGCTCGCGGCGCTCGGGTTGCTTCTCGCCGAGGCGGCGCTCGCGAACACCGTGTTCAGGAGAATCCCGTAACGATGCATCTCGGCGCCGTGCATATGCTCTACCTCCTCTGGCTCGTTCCGGCGATCGTGCTGCTCTACGCGTGGGCGGCGCACCGCCGCCGCGCGATGCTGCGGCGGTTCGTCGGCGACGAAATCGTCGCGCGGATCGGCCTCTCGCGGAGCCGCTCGGGGAGGGCGTGGAAGGCGGCGCTTTTCGTTCTCGCCTTCGCTCTCGTCGCCTTCGCGGCGGCGCGCCCCGCGTGGAATCCCAAGCCGCAGACGATCGAACGGCGCGGCCGCGACGTCATGATACTGCTCGACGTCTCGAAGAGCATGCTCGCCGAGGACCTCGCCCCGAACCGCCTCGAGCGCGCGAAGATCGCCATCGAGGATATGGTCGAACGGCTGCAGGGCGATCGCGTGGGGCTCATCGCCTTCGCCGGCACGGCCGTCCTCAAGGTGCCGCTCACGACCGACTATGGATTTTTCGACATCGTGCTCGGCGACATCGACGTCGAGAGCGTCTCGCGGGGCGGAACGAAGATCGGGGACGCCATCCGCAAGACGATGGACGAGGGGTTCGACAACGAGGAGAAAAAGTACAAGGACATCATCCTCATCACGGACGGCGAGGATCACGACTCGTTCCCCGTCGAAGCGGCGGAGGAGGCGGGGCAAAAGGGCATCCGCATCATCGCGATCGGGCTCGGCGACGAAAACGAGGGGCGGCGCATCCCGCTCACGGATGAGAACGGCAACCGCTACTATCTCGTCTACGACGGCCAGGAGGTCTGGAGCCGCCTCGACGCGGCCACGCTCCGCAAGATGGCGAACGCGACCCCCGGCGGAAAATATCTCAACGTCGCGACCGGCGCGATCGATCTCGGCGACGTGTACCTCAAGCTCATCGCGAGCGAGGAGAAGCGGGAGATCGAGACCAAGACGATGCAGCTCTACGAGGAGAAGTTTCAGATCTTCCTCGCGATGGCTCTCATGCTGCTCGTCGCCGAGATGATCGTGGGGGAGAGGAGGAGAGGCGCATGGTGAGGCGGCATCTCGTGGCGTTCGGCGCGTTCGCGGCGGCCGCGGCCGTGGCCGTTCTCGCGGCGGGAACGGCGCTCGCCGATTCTCCGCGCGGCCTCGTTTCGAAGGGGAACCGGCAGTACGGCAAGAAGGCCTTCGGCGAGGCGCTCGAGTATTACGACAAGGCCTCCGTCAAGGCGCCCGAGTCGCCGATCGTCGCCCTCAACAAGGGGGCCGCTTTCTACCAGCAGGGCGACTACGAGAAGGCGCGCGAGCAGTTCAAGGAAGCGGCCTCGAAGACGAAGTCGCTTCCCTTCGAGGCGAAGGCCTGGTACAACCTCGGCAACGTCGCCTTCCGGGAGGGCGAGCGGCAGGAGGATAGCGACCTCCAAAAGGCGCTCGCCTCGCTCGAGGAGAGCGTACGGAGCTACGTCACGGCGCTCGAGAAGGACCCGGAGCTCGAAGAAGCCGCCGAGAACCTCGAGACGGCGCGGCTCAAGATCAAGGACCTCCTCGACAAGATAAAAAATCAGCAGCAACAAAAAGGCGATCAGAATCAGCAAGCAGCAGCAACAACAACAGGGGGAACAGCAAGAGCAGCAAGGCGCCGAGGATCAGGAACAGCAAGCGGCCGAGGGGCAGGAACGGAAGGACGAGGAGAGCGCAGCCGACGAAACGAAGGAAAAACCCCTTGAAAGCGACAAGACGGCGCGGCAGATTCTGGACGAGGAGAAGGAGAACCGCAAAGAGCGCCAGAAGCAGGAAGGCCGCTCGAAGTACCGGCCCGTCGGGAAGGATTGGTAGATGACGAGAGGATTCGGCATTCTCGCGGCGACGATGCTCGTCGCGGCGGCCGTCGCCGCCGCGGCGCAGGAGATCGCCGTGCGCGCCGCCGTCGAATCCGAATCGGTCTACCTGGGGCAATCCTTCGTGTACCAGATACAGGTCGACGGAAGCGACGAGGTTTCGCAGCCCGATATCGCGCCGCTCGAGCGGCTCTTCACGGTCGAGTTCCTCGGCGGCAGCTCCAACAACAGCCAATCGATCACGATCGTGAACGGCCGCATGGAGAAGCAGGTTCATCGCGGCTACGTCTTTCAGTATCGCCTCACGCCCCGCGCTCAGGGAGATGTCACGATCCCCGCGATCGCGGTCAAGGTCAAGGGCCGGCCCTTTCAGACGAATCCCGTCCGCCTCGGCGTCAACCAGCCCGTCGAGACGGAGGATTTCAAACTGCGGATGTCGCTCTCGAGGGGGAGCTCCTACGTCGGCGAGCCGGTCGTTCTCACCGTGACGTGGTACATCGGGCGCGACGTGGAGGATTTTCGCGTCACGATGCCCCTCCTCGACAGCCCCGATTTCGATTTCTTCGATCCCGAGACGAAAACCGACCCCAACAAGCAGTACTACCGGATCCCCGTCGGGAGCGGCCAGGTCATCGCCGAAAAGGGAACGGGCACGATCGACGGGCGCACCTTCGCGACGATCACGTTCAAAAAGGCGCTCATGCCGAAGCGCGCGGGCTCTCTCGTCGTTCCGCCGTCGACGATCGAATGCGCGGCCGTGAGCGGAACGCTTCGGGGCCGCGATTTTTTCGACGATTTCTTCCGCGACAACTTCTTCGGCATGCGGCGCGGCGCGATGCAGCGATACGTCGTGCCGTCGAACTCGCTCAGCCTCGCCGTGCGCGATCTTCCCGCCGCGGGCCGCCCCGCGAGTTTCGCCGGCCACGTCGGCGAGTACAAAATCTCGGCGAGCGCCACGCCCACGGACGTGAGCGTCGGCGATCCCATAACGCTCAAGATCATTCTCTCCGGGCCCGATTACCTCGGGAACGTCGACCTGCCGCGGCTCCAGGACCAGAGCGAGCTCAACACGTACTTCAAGGTGCCCGATGAGCGCGCCGACGGGAAGATCGCGGGGCGCACGAAGGTGTTCACGCAGACGATCCGGGCGAAGGGCGAGAGCGTGAAGGAGATTCCCGCGATCGCGCTCTCGTACTTCGATACGAAAAGCGGCTCGTACCGGACCGCCTCGACGTCTCCCATCCCCATCACCGTGCACGCGACGCGCGTCGTAACGGCGGTCGACGCCGAGGGCGACGCCGCCGGCCCCCTCGGCAGCCCCCTCGAAAGCTGGAAAGAGGGGATCGCCTACAACTACGAGGGGCCGGCCGTCCTCGAATCGAAGGCGTTCGGGCTCCCCTCGGCGCTGCGGAGCCCCCTCTGGCTCGCGATGATCTTCGCGCCGCCCGCGGCGTTCGCGACGCTTTTCTCGTACGTCGCCGCGCGCCGCCGCCGCGAGGAGAATATCGAGAGCTTCCGCGCGCGCGGCGCCTACAAGAGATTGCGGAGCCGCCTCGACGGCGTGCGCGGGTCGGAGGCGTCCGGCGCGCGTCTCTGCGAGCAGGTTCTCGGCGCGATGCGGGAGTACCTCGGCGACAGGCTCTCCGTCCCCGGCGCGACGCTCACTGCGGGGGACGTCGTCCGCGCGCTCGGAGAGCGCGGCGTCCCCGGAGAGATCGTCGACGCGATGCGGGAGGTCATGGGCTCCTGCGAGGCGGGGACCTACGCCGGCGACCATTCGCCGGCCGCCGACAGGGAGAGCTTCATCGCTCGCGCCCGGGAGGCTGCGGAGAGCCTCGAGAGGGGGATGCGGTGATGCGATACGTCGCGCGAGTCGCCGTCGCCGTCATCGCGGCCGGCGCCATCGTTCTCGCTGCCGCGTCCGCCCGGTGCGCGCGCCTCGGCGACGCCGAGATGCGCGGCCACCTCGCGCAGGCCGAGCGGGCCTTTCGCCGGGGCATGGAGCTCGACGTCTCGAATCCCGACTCGGCGCGCGCTTTCTACGAAGAGGCGATCCTCCACTTCGAGCGGCTCGCCAAGGACGGCGGCGTCAGGAGCGGCCCGCTCTTCTACGACATCGGAAACTCGTACTTCCGCGCGGGGGACATCGGGCGCGCGATTCTCAACTACAAACGCGCCGACCTCTTCGCGGCGAACGACCAGAATCTGCGCCAGAATCTCGAGTACGCGCGCAATCGCCGCGCCGACCGCATCGAGGTGAAGCAGCGCGAGCAGATCTATCGAACGCTCTTTTTCATCCACTACGACATTCCCTCGCGCGCGCGCCTCGTCATCTTCGCCGCGAGCTTCGCGGCGCTCTGGATCGCGGCCGGGGCGCGGCTCTTCGCGCGCGCCGGCGCCCTCCGGATCGTCATCGCGATCGCGGCGGTCGTGAGCGCGGTTTTCGCCGCCTCCCTCGTCGTCGACGCGGTCGGTCTTCGGCGGACTCCCGAGGGCGTCATCACGGCGGATGAAGTCACGGGCCGCATGGGGGACGCCGAAACGTACCAGCCGAGCTTCAAGGAACCGCTCCACGCCGGAAGCGAGTTCCGGCTCGTCGAGCGCCGCGTCGGCTGGTGGCTCGTCGAGCTCGAGAACGGGGAGCGCACGTGGATCCCCGACGGGGCCGCGGAGCTTGTCATCGATTGAGAAGTAGGATACTCTTCGCGCATGGGATCGCCCGCTACGGGAAAGGAGCAGGTCGAATGAAGTCGCACCGCATCTTCGCTTTCGTCATCCTGTGTCTCGCCGCCCTCGCGGCGTCGACGGCCGCGTTCGCCGGGAAAGACGAATTGGGCATCGCCCCCGGCGTCCTGAAGGATCTCGAGGGTTCGTTCGAGCTCGATGAGCACGGCCGCGCCCTCATGAACGCGCTCACCTCGAACGACGCGAAGAGCCTCGCCCTGAGCCGCGAGCTCCTCATGCGGCAGGACGAGATATTCAACTTCAAGATCGACGCGAAGGGAATCACCGACCAGAAATCGAGCGGACGCTGCTGGCTTTTCGCCGGGCTCAACATCATGCGCCCTGCGGTGATCAAGAAGCACAATCTCGAGAGCTTCGAGTTCTCCGAAAGCTATCTCTTCTTCTGGGACAAGCTCGAAAAGGCGAACCTCTTTCTGGATGCGGTGATCGAGCTCCGCGACCGCCCGCTCGACGACCGCGAGCTGCAGGTGCTCGTGAAGGATCCCATTCCCGACGGCGGCTGGTGGTCCTACGTCACGGCCCTCATCGACAAGTACGGAGCCGTTCCGAAAGAGGTCATGCCCGAGACGAACAGCTCGAGCAGCACGGGCCAGATGAACGCGCTGCTGGCGCGGCTCGTGCGCCGCGACGCCATCGATCTCCGCGCCATGGCGTCGAAGGGAGCGGGCGTCCCCGCGCTCGAAAAGCGCAAGAACGAGATGCTGCGCGACGTCTACCGGTTGCTCGTCCTCCATCTCGGCGTGCCGCCGAAGGAGTTCGTCTGGAGATACGAGGACAAGGATAAGAAGATCCACGAGGCGAAGCACACGCCGTCCTCATTCTACCGCGACGTCGTCGGGGTCGATCTCGCCGACTACGTGTCGATCTTCGACCACGCGGCGTACCCGTACCTCAAGTATTACCGCGTCAAGTACTGCCGCAACATGACGGGTATTCCCGACATGGATTTCGTCAACGTCGGCGCGAAGGCCTTCAAGGAGTACGCGCTCGCCATGCTGCTCGCGGGCGAGCCGGTCTGGTTCGCCGCGGACGTCGGCGCCGAGAACTACAGCAAGGGCGGCGTCATGCAGCCCGGCATCTACGACTACGAGGCGCTCCTCGGCGTCGATCTCGATCTCTCGAAGGCGGACAAAATCCGCACGTTCGACAGCTCGCCGAACCACGCGATGGTCTTGGTCGGCGTCGACACGCTCGCGGGAAAGCCGCTCAAGTGGCGCGTCGAAAACTCGTGGGGCGCCGACGCCGGGAAGAGCGGCTATTGGGTCATGCACGACGAATGGTTCGACCGGTACGTCTACAACGTGATCGTTCACCGGAAATACGTTCCCGAGAACGTTCTCGCGCTCCTTTCGACCAAGCCGGAGGTGCTGCCGGCGTGGGATCCGATGCGCGAGCTCTTCAGGTAGGCCGCGCATGCGCCGTATCAGCTGGAAGATCGCTCTCGGGACGTCGCTCGTCGTGCTCTCGGCCGTTCTCTACTACGTGCACTTCGCGGTCTTCCGAGATTCGCACCATATCTTCGTCTATCTTCTCGGCGACATCGCCTTCCTGCCGATCGAAGTGCTGCTCGTCACCCTCGTCATTCACCAGATTCTCACCGAGCGCGAGAAACGCCTCCTCCTGCAGAAGCTCAACATGGTGGTCGGCGCCTTCTTCAGCGAGGTGGGGATCAAGCTGCTCCGGTCCTTCATCGACGCCGACCGCTCGCCGTCGCCGAAGTGCGAACGGCTCGGCGCCGGGGCCTGGCAGCGGCAGAGCCTCGCGGATCTCGTCCGGGTCATGAGGGAGTGCGAGTACAGCCCCGCCGCCGCGCCGGCGGACCTCGAACGCATGAAGGCGATGCTCGCCGCCGAGCGCGGCTTTCTTCTCGGACTTCTCGAGAACCCGAATCTTCTCGAGCACGAGTCGTTTACCAACATGCTCTGGGCCGTGTTTCACCTCGCGGAGGAGCTCGAGGCGAGGAGCGTTTTCTCGGAGCTCCCCGCCTCGGACGTCAAGCATCTCGAGGGAGACATGAAGCGCGCCTACACGGCGCTCACCGTCGAATGGCTCTACTACATGGATCACCTGAAGCGAAATTACCCCTATCTCTTCTCGCTCGCCGTCCGCACGAATCCCTTCGACCGGACCATTTCGGCCATCGTGAGCGAGTGAGGCCGGCCATCGGTCATCGTCTTGTCAAATAAGGGCTTTCGCTTGTTGACACCGCGCGTTCGCTTCCGTATACTACCCCAATACTATCCGCCGAGTTTATCCCAGTCGCAACGCGCGGGGGGACGTCCGTGAAGGAAGCCGTCCAGAAAATCCTCGAGACCGAAAGGGAAATGCGCGAGAGCATCGAACGGGCGCATGCGGAGTCGCAGAACATCGTGCGCGCGGCCGAGGAGCGCAGCCGGCAGGTCGAGGAGGAGGTCCGCCAGCAGGCGATACGAGAGGCGCAGGGAAAGCTCGACCGCATGAAGCTCGAGGCGGAGGAGGAGCGCTCGCGACGGCTCGGGCAAGCGCAGGGTGGGAGCGAGGATCTCGTCGGCAAGAAGACGGCCGAGATCAAGGCCGCGTCCGAGCGCGTGACGGACCTCATTCTCGGCGTCGAGGCGAAGCAGGGCGAGCTTTTCGGCGGGGACGGCTCGCGATAATTCCCCGATAACGGCGGCGGAACGATGATACTCGGGCCGATCGGCAAATACTCCCTCATCAACGCCAAGGTGCGGGCGCGCCTCAGCCGGCTGCTCCCGCCCGATACGATCTCGCGTCTCGCCGACGCGCGCGACATTCCCGAGTTCTACGGGGCGCTTCAGGGCTCGGTGTACGAGCAGGTGCTCGCGAAACCCGAGGTTTCCCTCGACCCGCGCGTCGCCGAGAAGCTCCTCGTCGAGCAGGAGGTGCAGTGGCACACGGAGCTCCTCAAGGATCTCCGCGGCCCGGCGAAGACGCTCATCGAGCTCATGCTCGAAAAATACGAAATCGAGAACGTCAAAACGGCTCTCAGGATCCGGGAGGGAGACCGCGGCGCGGGGGAGCTCGCGTACATCATTCGCAAAGAGCTCCCGCACAGCCTTCCCTACCAGTCGATCGCCGAGGCTTCCTCGATCGAGGACGTGCTGCCGTATTTCATATCGACGCCCTATCTCAACCCCATCAAAGCCGTTCTCGACGATTACAAGCAGCGCGGCACGCTTTTTCCGATCGAGATTTCACTCGAAATCGATTTTTACAAGCGCTTGCGGGCCGCGGTCGAGAAGCTCGACCGGGCCGATCGCCGGATCGCGCAACGGCTCTTCGGGCTCGAGACCGACATGAAGAACATCAGCTGGCTCATACGGCTCAAGTTCTACTACGGGATCCCGGCCGGGGACCTCGGCGAGTACAACATCCCCGGCGGATACCGCCTCACGGGGGAACGGCTGCGCCAGGCGTTCATGGCCGATTCGATGAAGGACGTGCTCGGAGCCGCGCTCGACGGATCCTTTCGCCCCGTCGCGGAGCTCATGCGGAAGGAGGAGGAGCTCTCGAAGCTCTACCTCCTCGAGATCATTCTCTGGAGCTACATCGTCCACGAGGCGAAACGGACGCTCGGCGGATTTCCGTTCACGATCGGGACGGTGCTCTCGTATCTCATCCTCAAGCGCACCGAGATCCGGAACCTGATCACCATTCTGAACGGCAAGCTTCTCAAGCTCGAGAGGGCGGATATCGAGACGCACCTCAGGAAAGCCTTCTAGCGGGGTTCGCATGCTGACGCCCGAACGGATGCATCAGATCAACGTGCTCGTCTTCGAGAGCGAGGTGGACGAGGTCGCCAAGGCGATCGTCCGCCTCGGCATCCTCCATCTCGTCAAGCTCGACGACCAGGAGCCGTGGGCCGAGAGCCTCCGCGGCTTCGAGGCGGGCGAGATCAGGGGCAAGATGGAGCGCATACGGGGCCGTCTCGCGCTCCTCATGAAGAACCTCGGGATCCGGGAGCTCTCGCTGGAGGCGAGCGAGGGCATCGCGGACGTCACCTTGGGCGACCTCGGCGAGATGGAGCGGTACGCGGATTCCCTCGAGCGGATCCTCGCCGTGCCGCTCGATCGGCGCAACGACACCCGGCAGAAGCTCGAGCGCCTCGAGGCGATCGCGAACGAGGTCGCTCCCCTCATGGAGCTCGGCCTGCCGATCGGTCAGACGCCGTACACCTTCCTCGATCTCCACTACGGCGAGGTGCGCTCGGAGAACCTCGATTACGTCCGCGAGAAGATCGCGCAGATGCCGGCCGTGGTGCTTTCGCTCTCGAAGCGCGACAAGAACGACCTCATCCTGCTCATCGGCCTCAAGAGCGACCGCCTCAAGATCAAGCGGGTCCTTCGCGAGGCCTCCTTCGACGCGATCGAGGTCGGGGAGGAGGCGCGAAAGGAAGCCGCCGGCGTCAAGGGGGAGCTCGGCAGAAAGATCGACATGCTCCGCGAGGAGGCGGTCGAGCTCGAAAACGAAATCGCGAGACTGCGCGCGGAGCACGGCCCGCGGCTCACCGAGTACAACCGGTCGCTGCGGGTGGCGTCGCTCCTGCTGCGGGTCAAGAACTACCTCAAGTGCACCCGCAAGACGTTCATCTTTTCGGGGTGGATTCCCGCGGCGAGCCGCCGGGAGGTCGAGAAAGAGATACTGCGCGCGGCGAAGGGGCGCGCCATCGTCGAGGTGCTCTCGCCCGACGAGATCGCCGGCGTCAAGGCGGGAAGAGTCCAGGTGCCGGTGCTCCTCAAGCACCCCGGCTTCTTCAAGCCGTTCGAGATGCTCGTCTCGAACTACGGGCTTCCCGACTACAAGGTGATCGATCCGACGATTTTCTTCGCCATCACCTTTCTCGCCATGTTCGGGATGATGTTCGGGGACGTCGGGCACGGAGCGGTGCTCGCCGCGCTCGGTCTGTGGCTCGGTTTCCTGCGGAAGGGGCGCGGCGATTCCACGGCGCTCGTCGGCCGGCTCGCGTTTTACTGCGGCATCTCGTCCATCATTTTCGGATTCCTCTTCGGGAGCGTGTTCGGCATCGAGGACAAGGTCATCCATCATCTCTGGATGAGCCCGATGAGCAACGTCATCTACTTCTTCAAGGTCGCGATCTATTTCGGAATCGCCGTCATCTCGCTCGGGATCGCGTTCAACATCGTCAACGCGATCCGCGTCGGCCGGTTCAAGGCGAGCGTTTTCGACCACGCCGGGCTCATCGTGGCGATCATTTACTGGGGGGGGATCGTCTCCGTCTCCATCTTTCTCTCGAACGAGCCGATTCCGACGAGGCTCATTGTGTGGTTCATCGGCGTTCCGATCGTGCTCCTCTTTCTCAAGGAGCCGATTCTCGCGCTCTTCGGCCGGCGCAAGCCGCACTTCGAGATGGGTGTGGGGTCCTACCTCTTCGAATCGACGATCGAGATCGTCGAGATACTCATCGGCTATCTCGCCAACACCGTCTCCTTCATCCGTGTCGCCGCCTTTTCGCTCGCCCACGTCGGGCTCTTCATCGCGACGTTCAGCCTCGTCGACATGGTGCGGGACAAGAGCGGCGGCATGATTTACTCGATCCTCATCCTCGTCCTCGGCAACATCGGCATCATCGCGCTCGAGGGGCTCGTCGTGACGATTCAGGCGATCCGTCTCGAGTATTACGAGTTTTTCGGAAAGTTCTTTTCTGGCGGCGGCGTGGCCTACAAACCCATCGGTCTCGGCGGGCAGCCGGGCCGGGAGGAATGAAAGGAGCAGGAATGTCAGAGCAGGAGGCGCGCATGAGTAGGATGAAAAAGTTCATCACCCTCTCGTCCGTCGCGGTTTTCTCGACCGTCATCGTCGTACTCCTCATCAACCTGGCGACCGCGGTCTCGGACGTCCGCGGGCAGCAGAACGAGGCGGCGGCGGACGCCGCCGTGACGCAGGTCGAGCCGGCGAAGGACGTCTCGAGCGAGCAGGCGCGGGTCATCGGATGGGGATTCGCGGCGGCGGCGTTCTCGACGGGCATCGGCTGCCTCGGCGCCGGCATCGCCGTGGCGTACGTCGGCTCCGCGGCGCTCGGCGCCATCAGCGAGAAGCCCGAGCTCACCGCGCGGGCCCTCATCTACGTCGGTCTCGCGGAGGGAATCGCGATCTACGGCCTCATCATCTCGATCATGATCCTCACGAGGATCTAACCGCGGGATCGGAACGGGACCGCGCGAGGGAGCGTGCAGGATGCAGTTTTTCGTCATCGGCGATGAGAGCACGATCACCGGATTCGGGCTCGTCGGAGTCGAGGGTGAGACGGTGGAAACCCCCGACGAGGGCCGCGAGGCGCTCAGGAGGGCGTTTGCCTCGCCCGATATCGGCATCATCGTCGTTACGGAGAGGATCGCGGCCGGGATCCGCGACGAGATCGAGAAACATACCTTCGGGCGGAGTTTTCCGCTCATCATCGAGATCCCCGACCGGACGGGGCCCCTGCCGGAGCGGGTTTCCATCCGGCAGATGGTGCGTGCGGCGGTCGGTATCAGCGTCTGACGCGGCGGCCAGGCGCGGGAGGGTACGAGCGTTGACGGAACAAGAATCGGTCGACAAGATCTGCGAGCAGATCCGGGACGACGGGGCGAAAGAGGCCGGCTCCATCATGGGGAAGGCCCGCCGTACCGCCGACGAGATCGTCGCGCGCGCCGAGGCGAAGGCCCGCGAAGCCGCCGAGCGCATCGTGAAGGACGCGGCGGAACGCGGGGAGATCGCAACGCGGCGGACCCTCTCGAGCGTGAGCCTCGAGGTTCGCCGCATCAAGCTCCGCGCCCGCGAGGAGGTCGTGACGGCGGCCATGGCCCGGGTGGGCGCCGAGATGGAAAAGGCGCGGTCGCGGGACGATTACGCCGACATTCTCGCCGGTCTCGCCGTCGAGGCGATCAGCGTGCTCGAGGGGGAGAGCTTCACCGTTCACGCCGATCGCCGCGATATCGCGCTGCTCGAGTCGCGATCGTTCCCGCGCATCCGGGAAATCATCAAGGCGGAGGGGCGGTCCGCCCGATCGCTCGAGGCGAAGCCGCTTCCCGCCGCCACGCTCGGCGGCGTGCAGGTGAGCGTGCCGGGCGGCAACGTGCTCTTCGATAACACGTTCGAAGCGCGTCTCTACCGGTTCCGCGAGGAAACGAGGGCGATGATCTTCGAGGAGGTTTTCTCCGATCGCGACGCGATCGAGTAACGTTCCGGAGCGGCCGCGCCGCCGGGGGCGCCGCGGCGGAAGCGAAGAAAGAGGAATAGCGCCGTGCTTGAGATTATCGGAAAGGTAGCGAAAGTCGTCGGGCCGGTCGTGCACGCGCGGGGGATCGTCAACGCGAAGATGCTCGATCTCGTCGAGGTGGGCGAGGAGCATCTCGTCGGCGAGATCGTGAAGCTCGACCGCGATCGCGCGGCGATCCAGGTGTACGAGGATACGACGGGGCTGCGCCCGGGCTCGAACATCTACAGCCCCGGCGTTCCGCTCTCGGTCGAGCTCGGCCCGGGGCTCCTCGGCACGATCTACGACGGGATTCAGCGTCCGCTCGAGGTCATCCGCGACACCACGGGGAGCGGGTACATTCAGAAGGGCATCCATGCCACCCCGCTCATGCGGGAGCGGCGGTGGGAGTTCGTCCCGACGATGGAGCCCGGCGCCGCGGTCGAGGGGGGCGAGATCGTCGGCACGATCCAGGAGACGGTGCTCATCGAGCATCGTCTCCTCGTCCCTCCGGACACGAAGGGACGAGTCGTGTGGGTGGCGCCGGCGGGCGGGCATACGGTGGACGAGGTCGCCCTGCGCGTCGAGACCCCGCTCGGCGGGAAGATCGAGGTGCGCTTTCACCAGCGCTGGCCGGTGCGCAAACCCCGGCCAGTGAAGGCCCGTCTCCCGCTCCGGCTGCCCCTCGTCACGGGGCAGCGCGTGATCGACACGCTCTTTCCCCAGGCCAAGGGCGGAACGGTCGTCGTGCCGGGCGGGTTCGGCACGGGCAAGACGATGATCCAGCACGCGCTCGCGAAGTGGTGCGACGCCGATATCATCGTGTACATCGGATGCGGCGAGCGGGGGAACGAGATGACGGACGTGCTCATGAGCTTCCCCGAGCTCATCGATCCCCGGACGAAGCGGCCCCTCATGGAGCGCACGATCATGATCGCGAACACGTCGAACATGCCGGTGGCGGCCCGCGAGGCCTCGATCTACACGGGAATCACGATCGCCGAGTATTACCGCGATCAGGGGTACCACGTCGCGATCATGGCGGATTCGACCTCGCGCTGGGCCGAGGCGCTGCGCGAGCTCTCGGGCCGCATGGAGGAAATGCCGGCGGACGAGGGGTTCCCCGCGTATCTGCCGACGAGGCTCGCCGAGTTCTACGAGCGGGCGGGCATGGTGCAAACGTTCTCCGGCCGCGAGGGATCGATCAGCATCGCCGGCGCGGTGTCCCCGCCGGGAGGAGATTTCTCCGAGCCGGTGACGCAGCACACGAAGCGGTTCGTCCGCTGTCTCTGGGCGCTCGACCGCCAGCTCGCCAACGCGCGCCATTACCCGGCGATTTCGTGGCTCGACAGCTACAGCGAGTACGTGGACGAGATCGCCGACTGGTGGCAGGAGCGCTCGAACGGCGAGTGGAGCGATCTGCGGCATCAGATCCTCGACCTGCTCCAGCAGGAGGGGAAGCTGCAGCAGGTCGTGAAGCTCGTCGGCCCCGACGTTCTCCCCGACACGCAGCGGATCGTTCTCGAGACGTGCGAAATGTTCAAGAACGCGTTTCTCCAACAGAACAGCTACGACAAGATCGACATGTTCTGCACGCCCGAAAAGCAGGTGAAGATGCTGCGCGTCATCATCGACTTCTACAAGCTCGGCGTCGAGGCGATTAAGAAGGGCGCGAACATCCATCAGCTCAAGAAGCTCGAGGTATTCTCCGATATTCTCCGCATGAAGTTTTCGGTCTCGAACGACGAGGCTGGGAAGATAGACGCGATCCGCGAGAAGCTGCACCGCTCGATGCAGCAGGTAACGGAGATGTACGAATAAGAAACGGTGAGTGAGATGATCGACACAAAGCATCGCGCCGAGGGCCGCCAGTACATCGGGATCGATCAGGTCTCGGGTCCCCTCGTCTTCATCAAGGGGATTCACAACGTCGGTTTCAACGAGATCGCCGAGATCGTCGACGCCCGGGGACACGTCCGCCTCGGCATGGTTCTCGAAACCTCCGAAGGGGCGGCCGTCATACAGGTGTTCGAGGGAACCTCGGGGCTTTCGATTCCCGAAACGCGCATCCGGTTCCGCGGCGAATCGCTCCGGTTCGGCGTCGGGAGCGAGATCCTCGGCCGTGTGTTCAACGGGCTCGGGGAGCCGATCGACGGGGGTCCGTCGCCGATGGTCGAGGAAATGATGGACGTGAACGGCCTCCCCATCAATCCGACGGCGCGCGAGTATCCGCGCAAGTTCATCCAGACCGGCATCTCGGCGATCGACGGCATGAACACGCTCGTGCGCGGTCAGAAGCTCCCGATCTTTTCCGGCACGGGGCTTCCGCACAACAAGATCGTCGCGCAGATCACGCGCCAGGCGAAAATCGTCGGCGAGGACACGCAGTTCGCGGTGGTGTTCGCCGCGATGGGCATCAAACACGACGTCTCGCGCTACTTCGTCCGCAACTTCGAGGAGTCGGGGGTGCTCGAGAAGGTCGTCTTCATCCTCAACCTCGCGGACGACCCCTCCGTCGAGCGTCTCGTGACCCCTCGAGTCGCCCTCACCGCGGCGGAGTTTCTCGCGTTCCAGCTCCACATGCACGTGCTCGTCATCCTGAGCGACATGACGAACTACTGCGAATCGCTCCGCGAGATCTCGACGGTGCGCGAGGAAATCCCGAGCCGGAAAGGCTACCCCGGATATCTCTACAGCGATCTCTCGGCGATCTACGAGCGCGCGGGCATGCTCAAGGGCGTCGAGGGTTCGATCACGCAGATGCCCATTCTCACGATGCCGAACGACGACATTTCGCACCCGGTGCCCGATCTGTCGGGATACATCACCGAGGGACAGATCGTTCTCGAGCGCGAGCTCGACCAGAGGAACATCTATCCGCCGATCGCGGGGCTCCCGTCGCTGAGCCGGCTCATGAAGGACGGCATCGGCGAGGGGATGACGCGCGCCGACCACGCGCACGTCGCGAGCCAGCTCTTCGCGGCCTACTCCCACGTCAAGGACGTCCGGGCGCTCGCGGCGGTCATCGGCGAGGAGGAGCTCGCGCCGCTCGACAAGATCTATCTCGATTTCGGCAACAAGTTCGAGCGCGAATACCTGAGCCAGGGCGAGTACGAGGACCGGAGCATCGTGCAGACGCTCGACATCGGCTGGCGGGTGCTTTCCTACCTGCCGAAGGAGGAGCTGCACCGGATCAGCGAAGAGGAGCTCAACAAGTTCTACGGCAAATAGCTCCCCGCGGGCCGCGACGGCCGGGGAGCGTCCGGCCGCCGCGGAGCGGCGGATGAAACGGATCGCAGATGGCACGATACGAAGTGGCGCCGACCAAGACCAACCTCCAGAAGGTCAAGCGGGATCTCACCTTCGCGGAAGAGGGATGGGAGCTGCTCGACCAGAAGCGCAAGATCCTCATCGTCGAGCTCATGGGGCTCATCGACCGCGCGGTCGAGGCGCAGGAAGAGGTCGAGAAGCGGCTCGAGACGGCCTACCGGGCGCTCGATCAGGCGACACTCCGCATGGGACGGCGGGAGCTCGGGCTCGTCTCGCTCGGCATGCATATCCGCGCCGACATCAAGTTCTCGGAGCGGCGGGTGATGGGGGTCTCGATCCCGAAGGTGCGGGTCGAGGTGGACGACAAATCCCCCTACGTGGCGGCGGCCGAGAGCAGCGTGTGGGTCGACGAGTCGGTGCTGCGGTTCCGCGAGGTGCTTGGTCTTCTCGGACAGCTCGCCGAGGCTCGCATCGCTCTCATGCGCCTCGCGAGGGAAGTGGCGAAGACGGTCCGGCGCGTGAACGCGCTCGAAAAGATCTTCATCCCCGATTACAACGAAACGCTGAAGTACATCATCATGTCTCTCGAGGAAATGGACCGGGAGGCGTTCTTCATCAACAAACTCGTCAAAGACCACCTCCAGCAAAGGAAAGAGGCGGCCACATGACCCATCCGCTCGCGAAGATACTGCTGTATATCGACGGCAGCGAATCCTCGATCACGGCCTCGCAATTCGCGATCATCATGGCCAAGAAATACGGCTCGGCGCTCAGCGCGATCTACGTGGTGAACGAGAACCTGCTCTCCGAGCTTCTCGGCGCGAAGGTGTTCGTACAGATGGAGAAGATGGACTACGAGCGCTCCCTCGAGGACGACGGCAAGCGCTATCTCAACTACGTCGTCAAGCTCGGCGAAAAAAAGGGGATCAAGGTCGAGACGCTGTTCCGCAAGGGGATCGTTCACGAAGAGGTCATCAAAGAGGTGGCCGGGGGGGGCTACGATCTGCTCGTTCAGGGCGAGCTCGGCGAGGTGCTGAGCCTGCGCGACTCCTTTTACGAGGAGGGCGAGCGGATCCTCCGCAAGGTGAACTGCGCGGTGCTCGTCGCGCGGGGCAAGGACCGGGTGGAGCGGGCGTTCGCCGATCTCTAGAGGGGCCGGACGAGGGTCTTGCCAACCGGGGGGCGGTTCGTTATGTTACGGGAATATCGAACGGCGTTCGGGACCCGAGGGTCCCGCGGAGGAATGGAACGATGAAGCTGACCGATTACATCACACCGCAGCACGTCAAGATCGACCTCGACGGCACGAGCAAGGGAGACGTCATCGAGGAGCTCGTCGGGATTCTCGTCGATACGAACGACGCCACGGATGCCGACACGATCTACGACGCGGTCATGAAGCGCGAGGGAGAGGGATCGACCGGCCTCGAGAAGGGCGTGGCGATTCCGCACGCCAAGTCCGACGCCGTGAAACGTCTCAGCATCGTCATCGGCATATCGCGGGAAGGGATCGATTTCGACTCTCAGGACGGGAAACCGGCGCATCTGTTTTTTCTCATGGTCGCGCCGACGTCCGAGTCCGGCCCGCACGTGCAGGCGATCGCCAAGATCGTCAAGCTCATCAAGTTCGACAAGTTCCGCGAGAGGCTCATCAAGGCGAAGAAGCCGCAGGACGTCGTCGATATGATATTCCGGGTCGAAAACGGCGATGAAGAGGGCTGAGAGCGCGCCCTTTCCTCGACGCACGATCCGGCCGGCGGCCCCTTCCCCCGTTTCGCGAAATCGCGCATGAACGATCCCCGCGGCGATAAGGTTCTCGGCTACTACGGCTTTCCGCGGCGCGAAGCGCTCCGCGAGGCGCGTAAGACGTTCGGCGCGGCCCTTCTTCTCGTCGACCTCGACGTCGACCGCGGCGCTCCCGGCGCGGGAGCGCTTCCCCAGACGACCTGCCGCATCGTCGCGAACATCATCGACAACGCCGTGGATCTCGGGCCGCGGCTCGCGGCGATCGTCGCCTCCGTGGGCGAGGAAAAATGCGACCGGGGGCGGCACGCGGCACGGCTGCTCGAGCGCATGGGGTTCACCGTCGTCGAGTCGCGCTGGCGCGAGGAGGAGAACGAGAAGCGTCCGCTCGTTTGGGCGACGGCGCGGCTGCCGCTTCGCGAAAAAATCGACCGCATCATGGCGACGGTCGTCGATCCGTCGGCGCCGCCGGCGCCGCCCGGGCGCTGCGCTCCGACGCACGGATTCTGGGGCGTTCCGCCGCACGATTTCCGGCTGCTCGACCTTTTTCCCGAGACGACGCACGCGTACGGCTGGATCCGGTGCGTCGAGGCCGGGAGGCCCGCCGATCTCGGCCTCGAGTGCTTCGTCGACGAGGGAGTGCCGACCGTATTTTTCACGCAGAGCTTTTGCGCGAAGCAGGATCTCGCGCACCATCTCGCCGAGCGGCACCGCGGCCTCGCCGTCGATTGCCACCGCGAGATCAACGATTCGATCCTCGCCAAGGTCGAGGCGTTCTTGAAGCTGTCCTGAGGGCGCGGCATGATCATAGCGGACTGCGGCAGCACGTGGACGAAGATACGCGACCTCGATTCGGGCGCGCTCGAGATCATCTCCACGAAGGATCTCGTTCGCCGGAGAGGCGTCGTCTTCGACGTCGCGACGGGCCACTCGGGAAAGAACCGCTGCCGTCTCTACCGGAACGAGCTCGTCGCGCTCGCCGAGGGGGGCTCGCCCTCGTCGAGGAGGAGGACTTTTCCCTTGTCGACGTCGGCGGAAGGGACATAAAATTCATTCGATTCCGCGGGCGGAAGGTCGAAAAGCTCGACTGGAACCTCGCGTGCGGCTCGACGACGGGCGCCACTCTCGAGCTTCTCGGGGGCTACTACGACGTGGATTTCGCGTCCCTGCCGCCGGCCGACCGCTGGGTCAACGTCACCTGCGGGGTCTTCGGCATGGAGAAGGTGCTCGAGCAGATCTCGCTCGGCACCTCCCCCGAAGCGAGCGTCGCGATGTTCCTCCACGGGCTCGTGCGGAACGTCGTCGAGTTCATCGGGCGCCCGGAGCATTTCTACCTTTCGGGAGGCTTCTGCGAGAACCCCTGCTTTCTCGGGACCGCCGCGCGCTACTGCCGCGTGACGCCGCTCGGCCGCACGGTGCTTCTCGACGGGCTCGTTTCGGCGGGGGAGAAGGGAGAGGACTCGTGAGGGATCGTCGCGCGCGCATCGTCGTCATCGCCACGCTCTGCGCCGTCGCCGCCGCTGCGGCCTCGTGCGCGCTTTTCGAGAAGCGTCCTCCCCGTGTGCTCGAGCCCGCTCCCGGGACCGCCGGTGGCGCGCTCGACGCGGCCGCCGCCTTCGTTTCGCCGGAGGACAAGGTCCCCGGCTTCTTCAAGAAAACGCTCGACGCCTGCGGCGTTCTCGCCGTTCAGGTCGTCGTCCGGAACGGCGGCGGCGCGCCGCTCCTCGTTCACACCTCGAACGGCATGGAGTTGGGAGCCGGGTTCGCGGGCGCGCGGCTCGTGTGCGGCGGCGACACCCTGAATCCCCTTCATCCCGGCGAGGTAACCGCGATACTCGCCGGAGCGCGCCGGACAAAGGGGTACCGCCATCCCGGGTCTTTCGAAATGGTCGCGAGTCCCATAATCCCGCCGGTCGGGCTCTACATGATCTACAAGGAAGCGAGCGTCGGGAGGTTCTACCGGCCGCTCTTCAACCGTTCCTTCTATCCGGCGCTCCGGGGCGGCTGTCTCGGCGCCGTTCGTCTGGAGCCGGGAGAGGAGCGCCGCGGATGGCTCTACTTCGAGTCTCCGCCGGGCGGGCGGCGAGAGGCGTGCGAGCTCCTGCTCGGCGCCTGCGTTCCGCTCGCCGTGCCCGATACGATCGAGGGGTACGAGTTCGAGTTCTCCCGCGAGGAAGGGCCGTCCGCCGGCGGATATCTTTTCGCCCTCGTCCGCGAGGGCAAACGCAGCGGGCTCATGCGCGTGAGCGTGAAGTCCCTCCTCGACGATCCGGAAGCGCTCCCCGAGCGCGTCGCCGGAGTCGCGGCGAAAGCGGCGGCGATCGCGGACGTTTCGAGCCTCGGCGAACGAACGGTTGTCGCGCTCAACTTCACCTCCACTTCTCGTGCGATCGTGCTGGGCGGCGGCGCCTCGCCGGGCGAAAGCGGCGGCCGCGCTTTCTCCCGCGCGATCAAGCGGGTCTTTCCCGTCGCGGACGGAACGTGCGTCGTCACGGAGAACGGCTTCGCGCATTTCTTCGACGAGGAGACGCGCGAAGGCGTGCCCGGAACCAAGCTCACCCGCGGCTTCGACGAGGTCGCTCTGGATCGCGGACGGCTCTTCGTTTTCACCCGGGACAAGGGGCTCATGGTGTTCGACGTCGCGGAGGGATCCCGGTTCTCGCTCGTCGAGAAACGAAATCTCTCGCGGGGAGATCGGAGCGTCTCTGGCGCGCTCGGGGGCTCCCTCGCGCTCGTGAGCCGCGGCGCTTCGCTCGCCGGCGATACGCTTTCGTTCTTCGATCTCGACGGAAAGGCGGAGAGCCGCCGCGGCGCTCTCGCCGGGAGGGTGGTTCGCGCATCGACGTCGGGGTCGAGCGTCGTCCTCCAGCTCGAGGACGGCACGGTGCTCCGGCTCGCGGCGGGCCCGCTCGGATCGTTCCGCATCGTCGAGGCGGGCTGGCTGCCCTTCGGGGCTCGCGCCTTGAAGGCGCTGGACGAGGCGTTCATCGCCGTCGGCGCCGCCGGAGAGATCGCTTCCGGCAAAATCGCCGCCTACCGGCCCGGCTCGCGGGGCGCCATCGAGACATCCGTCAGGGTCGAGTAACGGGAAGGACGCGGCGCCATGAACCGAAAGCGGGCGACACTCGACGAAATCGTCGCGACCTTCTCCGATCATATTTCGAAGAGCTACCCTTCGCCCGCCGATTTCCGCAGCAATTTCGACATTCTGCTCTGGGGCAAGCGCGACCGGTGCGACGCCCGCGACTACGCGGTCTACCTCGAGAAGAACATAGTCTATCTCGGCATTCTCGTGGAAGAAGCTCTGGGGCTCGCGGGACGCCTCCTCGATCCCGCCGAACCGCTCGACGAGACCGGGCTTCCGGCCGCTCTCGACTCCATCGAGAAGACCGCCCGCGCCTCGACTGGAAAGCGCCACGAGCGCGCGTTCGTCGAGCGCGGGGATCCGGCCCTTCGCGACCTTGCCGAGGGGCGGGAGGAAGGCAGCGGCTACGTCGAGAAGCTCGAGTTCAACTATCGCTATCTCATGACGCTGCGGCTCTTTATCTTCGAGTTCATTTCGGTGCTCGCGGCGGTGCGGGTCGAATGCGACGTGGCGCCGGCCGAGCCGGGGGATATCCCGAGGATTCGAGACCAGATCGGCGTTATCGCCAACTATTACATCGGCAACGTCTCGGTGAGCGAGCGGGGCGCCCCCTCCCCGGAGAGCCCCGGGGGATCATCTTTTTCTTGAAAAGCCGGTCCGGGACGGAGTATCTTTCACCGGTATCCCGGCAACGAGCGATCGAAGCGGACGAGGAGAGTCTCGATGAAAGGAACGTTTGTGCAATCGAAAGCCGTTCATGTAGGAGCGATTTCGCTCACTTCGTCCGCCGTGCCCGGGGCCATGAGGCGCGTCCTCGGCATATGCGCGTTCGCGGGATTCACCGCTGCGGCGGCCCAGTTCGCCGTGCGGCTCCCGTTCACCCCCGTTCCGGTGACGCTCCAGACGCTCTTCGTGGCGCTCGCCGGGATCATGCTGGGCCCGCGGGACGGCTTCATCGCGATGATCGCGTATCTCGGAGCCGGCCTCGCGGGGGCGCCGGTATTCGCGGGTTTCGCCTTCGGTCCATGGACGCTCGTGGGGCCGACGGGAGGCTACCTCGTCGCTTTCCCCGCCGCCGCGCTCGTTTCCGGAGCGATCGCGGGGCGGATCGGGCGGGGACGCGCCGCCGTCGCCGCCGCGACGCTCGCGGGGAGCGGCGTCATTCTCCTCGCCGGCGCATCCTACCTCGCGCTTCTCTCGGGTCTCTCCCTCGGCGGCGTCGTCGCCGCGGGCATCCTGCCCTTCGCGGCGGGAGAGATCGCCAAATCAGCCGCCGCGGCGTGCGTCGTCCCGCTTTCGGAGTGACGGCTCGCGCTTCCGCGGGCGCTCGCTCGATCTCTCGGCGCGGCGAGAGGCCCTACGAGCCGGCGAGCCTCGCGATCTCCTCTTCGGTGAAGCGGTAGAAAACCCAATCGCTCATCGCCCGCGCCCCGAGGTGCTCGTAGAAGCCGCGCGCCGGATTCCAGTCGAGGACCGCGAACTCCAGTCTCCCGAAACCGCTCGATTTCGCCGCGCCGGCGATGTGTCGCAGGAGCGCCCGGCCGATTCCGGACCGGCGGAACTCGGGCCGGACGTAGATGTCCTCTATGTAGATTCCGGGGCGCCCGACGAAGGTCGAGAAGTTCTCGAAGTAAACGGCGAAGCCGGCCGGAACCTCCCCCCGGTACGCGAGGATGGCCTTCGCGGCAGGCCTCCGCCCGAAGAGGCTCTCGCGAATCGTCTCTTCCGTCGCCACGACCTCGTGGGAGATCTTCTCGAACTCGGCGAGCTCCCGTATGAGCTGAAAGACGAGGGGCGCGTCCGCCGCCTCCGCCTTTCGCACCGCGATCGCCGCGTCGTCATGCATCGTATCGGTACCTCCGCTTTTGCAGGAAGCCGCCTTGCGCGCTCCAGCGCGCGGCGCGTTCCCTTTTTTGAGTGTTGACAGCCTCGCAAAACGGGCATAGAATACTATTCAGAAGAGGTGCCGCGCCGGGCCCAGAACTGAAGTGAAGCCCCGCCGGAAGAGCGGGAGAACGAAAATGCCCCGCGACATCTCGGATCCTCATAGTGAGACGCCACGGATTTTCTAAATGCCTCATGGAAACCCGTGGCGTTCATTATGTTCCGCCGGAGGATGAGGCGCCGCCGCGCGCCGCGAGATCCTCGAGCACGGCGAGCTCCCTCCCGATCCGTTCGTCCCACGACATGAAATAGCCCCGCCCGAAGGACGCTGCCTGCCGTCCGAGACGCTCGCGCAGCTCGCCGTCGCGAACGAGGCGTTCGAGCGCGCGGGCGAACCCGCCGACGTCGCCGTTCGCCACGAGAAGCCCCGTTTCGCCGTCGCGCACCACCTCGGCCGTGCCCGAGACGTCGAACGCCACGACCGGCACGCCGCAGAGGATCGCCTCGCTGGGCGGGAGCGACATGTTCGTGAGCTCGTTCGTGGCCGCGAAGACGTCCGACGCCTTGAGGAAATCGACGACGTTGCGATGGGGGATGACCCCCGTGAAAATAACGCGGTCCGCGAGGCCGAGCCGGCGCGCTTCCGATTCCAAAAACGCCCGCTCGGGTCCGTCCCCGCCGATCACGATCGCCGTTCGCTCGAGGAGACCCGGGTCCATCATGGTGGCGGCTCGCAGCAGAAGCTCGATGCGCTTCGATTTCACGAGGCGCGAGAAGGTAACGATGAGGATCCGGTCGAGCGGCAGACGAAGGGCCCGGCGCGCCTCGTCGCGATCGACCGCGGCGTCGGCCCACTCGGTATCCATGCCGTTCGGGAGAAACGATATCTTGCCGGGAGGGATGCCGAGGCGGGTGAGCGCCATCTCCCCCCTCGTGCCGTCGTTGAGGATGATGTAGCGGTCGACGGAGCTCCGCAGCGCGATGAGCTGCTCGATGCTCTTCCAATGGTACTTGATCCGCGGGAAGTCGAACCGGTCGAGATACATGACCCCGAAGAGCTTGACGGCGGTCGGAATGCCGAGCTTTCGGCCGACGCGGTTGAGGGGATAGAAGGAGTAGTGCGTGAAGCCGAGGAGGACGTCGGGGCGTATCTCGGCGGCGAGCCGCTCGAGGCGCGCCGTCGCGACGACGGGGTGCGCCATCGGCCAGAGAAACCGGCGCATGATTTTCGGGAACGGCTCGAAGGCGCGGAAGACGTTCGGGTACGTGTGATACGTGAGGAGCGAGTCGCGCAGCGTCTCCCGCTTCGCGCGCGGTTTCGGAATGAGAAAGTGGAGCTCGATCCCCCGCTGCGTGGCGTGCCGGATGAACTGGAGCTCGTCGGCCACGCCGCACCCCTCGCCGAGCGACCAGATGTCCTCCCAGATCGAGAGGATGAGGATCTTCTTGAGCCTGCCCGCCACGAGGTCACCTCTTGCCCGCGGGAGGGATGAGCTCCGCGAGCCGGCGATGGAGCTCGCGCGCGTCGACGAAGCCGGCGACCCGGAGGTCTTCGCGCTCCTTCCCCGCGGCGTCGATGAATATGATGGTGGGGACGCTCCGCACGGAGAAGCGGTCGTTGAGGGCCGTCTCCGCCGGCCCCGATTTCGTGAGATCGACGCGCAGCGGCACGGCGTCGCGGGCGAGCTCGACGACCGCCCCGTCGGTGAAGGTCTTCTTGTCGAGCTCGTGGCACGGAATGCACCACGCCGCCGAGAAATCGATGAGGACGGGCTTTCCGTCGCGGGACGCGGCGGCGAGCGCCTCCTCGCTGAAGGGCCGCCAAGGAATGCCGGGCTTCTCGGTCACGAGCGTTCCCCGCAGCGCGGGAATGATGAAGACCGTGACCGCGACCGCGATGCAGGCGACGCCGACGGCGCTCCGGAGCGTCCTGAAGAATCTCCCGGCCGCGGCCGTCCGGGCCATCCACCCGAGGTAGACGCCGCCGATGACCGCGACGGCCGCGTACCCGAAGGCGGCGAGGCGCGGCCCGAGGAGATTGCGCGCGAAGTAGAGCGCCATCCCGAAGAGGACGAACCCGAAGAGCTTCCTCACCCAGATCATCCAGTCTCCCGCGCGCGGCAGGCGGGATATGCCGCCCGAGACGGTGCCGAGAACGAGGAACGGAACGCCCATTCCCCACGCGAGCGTGAAGAACATGAGAAATCCGAGCAGCGGATTTCCCGTCTGGCCGACGTAGGTGAGCAGTCCGAGCACGGCGGGGCCGATGCACGGAGCCGCGACGAGGCCCATCGTGAGCCCCATGCCGACGGCCCCCGCGTACCCCTTTTTCGCCTTGCCCGTCCGCGTCGCGAGAAACATCGGGAGCCGGATCTCCCAGACGCCGAACATCGAGAGGGCGAGCGCCACGAGCACCGCCGCGACGAAGAGAACGACGAACGGATTCTGGAGGGCGGCGCCGAAGAGGCTCCCCGTCATCGCCGCCACGGTGCCGAGCACGCTGTAGGTGATCGACATGCCGAGCACGTAAAGGATGGCGAGCACGGCCGAGCGTCCGCTTTTTCCCTCCGCCTGCCCTCCGAAGTAGCTGACCGTGATGGGAATGAGGGGGTAGATGCAGGGGGTGAGGCTGAGGCCGAGCCCGATGAGAAAGATGGAGACGAAGGCGAGCGCGAGCCCGCGCTCCTTCACCATGGCGGCGAAATCGCCTTCGCCCCCGGCCGGCGTCGCGGGGCCGGCGTCGACGCCCTCGCCCTTCTCGTCGACGAAGGGCGGCCGGGAGAAAACGGCCGGAGAGAGCCGCTCGACGCCCTCTTCGAGCGCGCCGACCCGGATCGTGTCGACCGCGCCGGCGCTCGCCGGCTCCACGCAGGTGAGATCGTTGCATCCCTGATATTTGAGCTTCAGCGCGATCGCGTACGATCCCGGCGGAACGGACGCGCCGATGCGCAGCACCGCTCCGAAGGTGACCGTGCCGTCATAGAGCGACATCTGCGTTTCGCTCATTTCGAGCTTGCGCATGACGGGGGCGGGATAGAGAAGGCGGACCACCTCGATCCCCTCCGGAGCGTTCACGACGAGCTCGCTCGGAATGAGGTAGCCGTCGAGGGGCTTGTTCGAGTTGATGTGCCACCCCTCGGCGATGCGCGCCGTGAGGGCGACGTATCCCGTTCCTCCCGGATGAAACACCGAGAGCGAGTGCGACACCCCGGCCGAAACGAGCCCCTCGGCGGGGATGAAAAACCCCTGGGCGAGCGCCGGCGCGGCGAACGCCGACGCGCACGCCGCGAGAACGAGCAACCGTTCGATGCGCGATGTCCATGGCCTGCGAACCACAGCCTCTCCTTTCGAGCTACCGGGAGTAATCGAGAACGTATACGCCCCCCGCGCCGCTCGCGACGCAGAGCAAGCGTCCCGCGGCGCACACGGCGCGCGCGTCATGCACCGTTTGGAACCGGGCGGCCTCGACGATGCGCGTCGGATCGGAAACGTCGAACGCGAAAACCCCTCTCGTGAACGCCGCGGCGAAGAGCGTGGCTCCGTCGAGGCGCACCTGCCGGGCGACCGATCCAGTCGGCGCGGACGAAACGATGCGCGGGCGCTCGCGCATCGACACGTCCGCCGCCTTGACGCCGCGGCCGCCGTCGGCGAGATAGGCCCTGTCGCCCGCGACGACGACGTCCGCCGTCCACCCCGGCGTGTCGAGGGTCGAAACGCGCCGGGGCTCGCCGCCGTCGAGGGAGAATATATGGAGCCCCTCGTAGCCGTCGGCGACGTAGAGGTGCCGTGCGTCGGCGTCGACGCCTCGAACCTCGGAGAACTTCCCTCGCCAGACGAGCCGCGGGCGGCGGGGTTTCGACACGTCGAGGATCTCGACGCCGCCGAATCCGGCGGCGCAGTAGACGCGCTCCCCGCGAACGACGAGCGCGGATAGGTAGTGGGGCGACGCATAGGCGCCGACGAGGCGCGCCTTCCGGGGATCGCCCGCCTCGGCGACCTTGATCCCTCCGTCGCCGTCCGCGATGAGAAGCGACCCGCCGGCGAGCGCGACGCCTCTCGCGTCGCGCGTTTGCAGGTGGGAGAGCCAGGATATCGATCCGCCGCTCTCGAGCCTTCCGATGCGCACGCCGTCGTAGCCGTTCGCGAGGTAAACGGTTTCGCCCTCGACCAGAATGCCGAGCGCTATTCCGCGCGTCGGAAAGAAATCCGCGTGGCGGAGCCCTTTGCGCCCGATCGCGCAGACGTCGATGCCGTCGAGCGGCGCGATGGAGGCGACGCGGCCGGACGATACGGCGATGCGGCCGGGCTTCCGGGCGGCGGCCCCGCCGCCGCCGGACGACGCATACCGCGAACCGTACGGGCGCGGCGGCAGGCTCAGCGCCCTGCCCGCGCGCAGGCGCGCCGTCCCGCCCTCTCTCCCGACGTCGAAGGGAATGATCATCCGCGACGCGCCGAGGAGGGCTCCGGCGCCGTCCCCGGAAGCGATGTCCACGATTCCCCGGTGCCGAAACCCCTCGATCGGCCTCGGCGGGCCGGGAGCCGCGAGATCCCACGCGAGAACCCTTCCGCCGGGAGTGAGAGCGAGGAGAACGGCGTCGTGGATGACCGCATCCGTCGCGCCTTCCTCGAGATCGATCGAGGCCGCTCTCTCGAGCCATCCCGCCGCCGAGCAGCGGAAAATCTCGATCGTTCCGCCGTAGGCGACGGCGAGGATGTCGCGCTCGGCGCACAGCGCCGAGATAGGGTGCGAGAGCTTCAGGGATTCCCTGAATCGCGGCTCGCGGGGATTCTCGAGCGTAAAGACGTGGAGGACGCTCTTTCGCTCGTCGGACACGCAGAGGGCCCCGCCCGCCGATGCGCAGCGCATCGCCTGGGAGATTTCGCTATGATGCGTTTCGACGGGGATGACGGGATTCGAGATATCGATCGTTCTGAGGCCGCCCGTGAAGGCGGCGACGTAAACGATCGATCCTCGAACGCACAGGTCGTACGGCTCCCCCTCGATCGCAAGGTAGGCCGGCTCGGCGAGGCGATTCGAGTCGCCGAACACCGCGACGCCGCCCCCCGTGCCGAGGACGAGCCCGTTCCCGGCGAAGACCGCGGACCGCGCCGGGCCCTGTATGAGGGAGCGCGAGAGGAGGGCGAACTCCCCCGCCGCGGCCGCGAGGGGCGCCGCGAGCGCGCTGGCGGCGACGAGATATGCGGCGATGGAGTTCCGGTGAGGCATCTTGCCCGTTAAGGTAGCGTAAAGGCGGAAACGGCGCAAGCCGTCTTGATGGAGGCCGGCGCGTTTGCTACAGTGTTGGCGCTCCGCGAGCCGCCCGGCCGCGGGCGGAAAGGAAACCGAAACCGTGGCGCAGCCGGATCAACGCAAGCTCTACCTCGTGCGGCACGCCGAATCTCTCTGGAACAGCGAGCGGCGGGTGCAGGGCACGTGTCTCGATGTTCCCCTGAGCCCGGTCGGACGCGCTCAGGCCGGCCTCCTCGGGAAGCGGCTCCGCGCGCTCGCGGTCGCGGCGTTTTACACGAGCGACGCCCGGCGGGCGGTGGAGACGGCGCGCCTCGCGCTCGGAGACGACCGGGAGCTCATCGTGGATCCCTCGCTCCGCGAGCTCTCCCTCGGCGAGTGGGAGGGGCGCCTCATCGCCGACCTCCGCCGCGAGATGCCCGAGAGGCTGGAGACCTGGTATCGAAGGCCCTCGACGGTGCCGATCGCGGGCGCCGACGATCTCGCATCCTTCAGGGAGCGGGCCGCCGCCGCGATCGATCGCATCCTCGCCGCGCACGACGGCGGAGACGTGGCCGTCGTCTCGCACGGCGGTTTCATCTGCAGCTACCTCACCTGGACGCTCGGGATGAGCGTCGACGGCCTCTGGAGCTTCTCGCTTCCGAACGCCTCGATCACGACGATCGTCATCGACTTCAAGCCGCGGCTCCGCGCCTTCGGCGACACGGCGCACCTCGATCCCCCGGCGATCGGCCTCGACGGCATGCCGTATCCGCTCTGACGGGTCCCGCCGCGAGGGCGGGTTCTCCTCAGAAATCCCCCGAGCGGTCTCCGCCGTGGCGGAGGTGCCAGATTGTCTTGCCGGCCATCGCGTAGATGAGCGCGATGCCTCCGAGGAATCCGCCGATGTGCGCGAACCACGCCACGCCGCCCTCGGCCGTGCCGCCGAGAGAGGCGAGTCCGAAGAAGAACTGGATCACGAACCACATGACGATGATGACGAACGCGGGGACGACCGCCATGCGGATAAAGAAGCCGAGAAAGATGAGGGTCAGCACGCGCGCGCGGGGATAGGCGATGAGATAGGCGCCGAGGAGTCCCGAAACGGCTCCGCTCGCGCCGACCGTCGGAATCAGCGATCCCGGATCGGAAGCGATGTGGAGCGCGTGCGCGAGAAACCCGGAGGCGAGGTAAAAGATGATGAATTTCGCCGGGCCGAGAATGTCCTCGATGTTGTTGCCGAAGATGTAGAGGTAGAGCATGTTGCCGCCGAGATGCCAGTACCCCGCGTGCATGAACATCGAGGAGAGGAGCGTAAGCCACACGTGCGGCGGCCCCGGCGCGTGCGCGATCGGCGCGCCCGCGGCGAGCTGTCCGACGAGATCGACGGCGTGCGTGATCTCGTACGGCGTCGCCCCGAAGCCGGCGATGAACGCGTTCACGCGCGATCCCAGCGAAAGCTCGTAGACGAAGACGATGACGTTCGCCAGTATGAGCGAATAGGTGGCGATGGGCCGGCGAACGGTCGGGTTTATGTCCTTGAGCGGCAGAAACATCGCTTACGACATCCTCATGAGCACCTTGAAGGAATCGACGCGTCCGGCGCGGCGGAAGGCCGCGCGCCAACGCTCGAACGGGTACGTCGCCGTGAGAAAGGGCGCCGTCGCGATCCGCCCCGCGGCGAGAAGCCCGAGCGCGCGGTCGAACGGCCCGCAGCGCGAGCCGACGACCGTGATTTCGTCGACCACGATCGGCGCCGGGTTCCAGCGGAGCTCGCCCTGATAGGTCGATTTCAGGACGATCGTTCCCCGCGGCCGCACGAGGGAAGAGGCGAGCGCGAGCCCCGCGGGGCTCCCCGAGCATTCTATCACGACGTCGTGCGTTCGATCGAGCCGCTTGCCTTTCGCGAGATCGAGCGTCTCGATGCCGAGCGAGCCGATGGCCGCGAGCTTGCGGGGGCTTCGGCCGATCACCGCGACCCGGTCGCTCGCGAGCGAGACGACCTGAGCGGCCATCGCCGCGAGCCGTCCGTCGCCGAGAACGAGCACGCGGTCGCGGCGCGCGATCTTCACCTGCTCCGTGATCTCGCACGCGGCGGCGACGAGCTCGGCGAAGACGGCCTCATCGTCCGCGAGCCGCTCGGGGACGAGGTGGAGGTTTCGCGCCGGAAGCACGATGTGCTCGGCGAACGCTCCGTCCCTCCCGGCGATGCCGATGACGCCGCGCGAGGGGCAATGCATGCGGAGCCCCGCGCGGCACGCGGCGCAGCGGCCGCAGGGCACGTTTATCTCGCCGACGACTCGCTTTCCGGCGAGGCCGCGCGACGGGGCCTCGACCACCGTTCCGACGAACTCGTGGCCCAAAACGCCCCGGAACGAGAAGTATCCCTTGAGTATCTCGAGGTCGGTCGAGCAAATGCCGGCGAGCCTCACCCGGACGAGGGCCTCGCCGCGGCCGCGTCGGGGCATCCGCTTCGCGGCCTCATTGAGCTTCCGTCCGTCGAAAACGAGCGCGCGCATCAGACGATCCTGTCCGGGATCGAAAGATCCCCTTCCTGGTCCTTCTCCCGGGCGGCGATGATGAGAGACGGTCCGGAGCCGGCTCCCTGAATGGCGTGCGCGACATCCGGCCGTATGCGGATGCACTGGCGCCGCGCCTCGAGGCTGAGCTCCCGGATCTCCCCCGAGGAGGATCTCCACAGGAGGAGCCCCTCGCCCTCGAGCGGGCAGAGCCATTCCGCCGCTCGCGGATGCCGGTGGTTCCCGCGTTTCGCGCCGGGGAGCGTCTCCACGACGTGGATCGTCCGGGGATCGATCGCGGCCCCTTCGCGGTTCCACGGGAAGAGCGCCCAGCCGCGCTCGTCGCGGTGGAGACGCTCGTCGAGAGGGAACGTCTCGATCTCGCCGCCCTGTTCGCCGTTGGCTGTTTTCGACATGGAAGTCCTCAATACTCTTGATTCCGCGGCGGATTGTATCCTACTCTCCGGAAAATGCAAGAATGATGGTTCGAACGGCTCACGGGAGGTGCCGATGAATTCGGGCAGAAGAAAATATCTCATCGACGAAATAAACCGCGAGGAGGCGTGGCGTCTCTTCAGGATTCTCGCCGAGTTCGTCGAGGGTTTCGACGCGCTCGCGGGCGTCGAGCCCGCGGTGACCTTCTTCGGTTCGGCGCGCTCGACCGAGAGCGACTGGGAGTACCGCGCGGCGCGGGGGCTCGCGAAAAAGCTCGCGCAGGAAGGGTGCGCGATCATCACGGGTGGCGGTCCCGGCGTCATGGAGGCGGCGAACCGCGGCGCGCATGAGGGGAAGGGGCTCTCGATCGGGCTCAACATCGAGATTCCCTTCGAGCAGCGGCCGAACCCCTACATCGACAAGATGATCGAGTTCCGCTATTTCTTCGTGCGGAAGGTGATGTTCGTCAAATACTCGCTCGCCTTCGTCATCCTGCCGGGCGGGTTCGGGACGATGGACGAGCTCTTCGAGGCGCTCACGCTCATCCAGACGCGCAAGATCAAGCCGTTCCCCGTCTTTCTCGTCGGCTCGAAGTACTGGTCGGGGCTCGTCGACTGGATCGGCGGCCACATGGTGAAGGAAGGGAAGATATCCACCGAGGATCTCGACATCCTCCACATCGTCGACGACGAGGACGAGATCGTCCAGGGGATCAAGGCCGTGCGGAAGGCGATTGATCTCGAAGCGGGGAAGGGCTCGAGGAGAGCGCCGAAAAGCAAGCGCCGCTGACGCTCCTCAGCGGGCGGCGAGATAGGCGGCGGCGAGAAGCGCCCCGGTGAGCGCGTGCGTCAGGATCGTGAGCGCGTTCGCCGGGGCGAGCTCTTTGGGGCTGTCGTAGCTTCGCCGGACGATCGCGTTCGCCCGAAGCATCGGCGGGAGCGCCGCGAGGGCGGCGAGGGCGTGAAGGGGAAGGAGCCCCGTCGCGGCGCCGATCGCGATCGGCGCAAAGGCCGCCGCCGCGAGCAGGACGTACACCCGCGACGCCTTCCGGCGTCCGAGCCGCACGACGAGCGTGCGCTTTCCGGTGCGCGCGTCCGCTTCCATGTCCTGAAACTCGTTGACATAGACGACCGCCGCGATGAGCACGGCGAGGGGGAGCGAGGCGACGAGGCACTCCCACGTCACTTCCCGCGCCTGCACGTAGTAGGCGCCGAGCACGCAGAGAACCCCGAAATTGAGCCCGATGAAGATCTCCCCGAATCCCCGCGCGGCGAGCCGGAGCGGCGGCGCCACGTAGAAAAAGCCGCTCGCGATGCCGATCGCGCCGAGCGCGTAGATCATGGGGCCACGCGTCGCGGCGAGAAGGGCGCCGGCGGCGACGGCGAGCGCCAGCAGCACGATCGAGAGCGCCAGAACGGCCCGCGGCGACATCAGCCGCTCCTGGATCATCCTGCTCCCCCCGGTGAAGGGGCGCACGAACTCCGTGTTGAGCGCGTCGTTTCCCGACCGGTGATCGAAGTAATCGTTCGAGACGTTCGTGCCGAGATGGATGAGCGCGACTCCGGCGAGCGCGAGGGCGAAGGCCGCGCCGTCGAAGCGCCCGGTCCGAGCGAACGCCATCGCCGTCCCGAGAAGAACGGGCATGACGCTCGCGGGAAGAAATTCCGCGCGGAGCTCTCTTGCGAGGATCGACGGCTTGATCATGGCAGGCGCTATCATGCATCGCGACGGGGGCTTCGGGGAATAAAAAAAGCGGAGATTTCGTTCTCCGCTTTTTTCTTTTCTCGTTTTTTCTTAGGCTGAGCCCGGCTTACCAGACGCTCTTGCCCCATACCGACTTGCCCCACACGCTCTTGCCGAGGAAAAGCATCGTGATGATGAACGAGAAGTTAGTCAGGTGATACATCTTGGGACCTCCTTTTTGCTGCCCACCGTGTCTCGGACTACCTTCTGATTCCACGTAATATCAAGGCGCGTGCCAAAAGGGAGAATGCTTCCCCGTCGTTCCCTGACGCAATTTAATACGCTGTAAATAAGTGAGTTAGCCAGTAGGTGGACGCGCCATGTCCGGCGGGTTGGGTCCGGCAAAGGCGCTATTGTGTAAAATATTATTTACATCAAAATCGCGCTAAAATGCTTACTTGTTGTGGATGAAGTGATTACGGTGTAAATGGAAGTTTACGCGATTGTAAACTAATGTTTACTTTCTCAGTATTATCCCTGCCGGGTCGATATCTCTGTGAAGAATTTCTATCTCTTTTTTCGTCGGGGGCTCGGTTTTTCCGAGCTCGGGAGCGACCTCGATCTCGAAGGATGTGTTCTCCTCGACGTCCGCGACCGTGACGCCGGGATGCAACGCTATGAGACGCATGGTCTTATTTTTTCCCTCGAAATCGAAGAGCCCGAACTGCGTGATGACGCGGTAGGGACCCGTCCCGGCGGGCAGCCCGGCGCGCTCGCGGGCCCCCTCGCCGTCGAGGTAGCCCGGAGTCGTCACGAAGTCGCATTTCTCGACGAGCCGGCGGCGGTCCTGCCGGATGATGATGATCGTGCGCCTCGCGAACGATCCGACGTCGTTCGCGCCGCCCGACCCGGGGAGGCGCGCCTTCGGATGGTCGTGGTCCCCGATGACGGTCGTGTTGATGTTGCCGTGCTTGTCGAGCTGGGCCGCTCCGAGAAAACCGAAGTCGACGTATCCGGCCTGCGCGAACGACATGACGTCGTGCATGCTGGAGGCCGCGATCGCTCGATGGAAGGTGCGCGAGTCGCCGACCGAGATGGGAAGCGTCGGCATGAGCGGGCCGATTCCTCCCGCCTCGAAGATGATGAGGAGATCGGGGGCGTGCGTTTTCTGCGCGAGCATGCCGGCGAGCATCGGGAGCCCCGTGCCCACGAGCGCCGTCGTGCCGTCCTCGAGGAGCTTCGAGGCGACCGAGACGAGAAGCTCGTTTTCCGTGTAATGCTTTTCCGCCATGATCATTCTTTTCTCCGTTCGAGCCACGGCGCGCGCATGGGCTCCTCGAGGCGCTCGACGCGGCGCAGATGCTCGAGCTTCTTCGCACCGCCCGCGAGCTCGAGGTATTCCGCGAAGTCCTTCACGCCGAACACGTACTTGTCGAAAAATGCCGCGGCCCCTTCGTCCGTCTTGGAGACCGAGAGCCATTCGCCGATGATCTCCTCGTCGAAGAAGTAGAGGTAGGGCATCTGGCAGGGATGCGAGCCGTACGGGACCTCGCACACGGCGTCGACGTACATGTGGGGGATCACGGTGCGCCATGGCGCGCCGCGGATCTCCTCGGTGTCGATCACCCTCTCCGTCGTCACGATGAGCCGCCGCGCCGAGCGGGAGAGCTCGTAATCCATGACGAGGATGCCGTCGATCTGGCAGTTGCCCAGCTTGTCGCAGCGCGGCACGTGCATGAGGACGACGTCCGGGTTGGCGGACGGTATGAGGGTCACGGGCTTTCCCGTGAAGGGGTCGACGGCGACCTTCGCGGACGAGTACCGCAGGGTGTCGGTGCCGAGGAGGTTTCTCGAGGGGACGAACGGCACGCCGAGCATTCCCCCGAGGAACCGCCACTGGTAGCCCGCGTTCGAGGTTTCGGCGACGACCTTCACGCGCCCCGTTTCGACGGCCCGCCGCGAGGCGGGGGAGAGACCTCGGAGCTCGTGGCCGAAGGAATAGGCGGTCTCGCACTTCGAGATGCACCCCGCGCCCACGAGGACGTCGAAGTCGTGAACGGCGGTTTTCCCGGCGATCGCCAGATTGCGCCGCCGCTGCCGGATGATCTCGTATATGACGGCCATCGCGACCCTGACGTGGCCGAAGCCGCCCGAGGCGATGTACGAGCCGTCGGGGATGAAACGCTCGACCGCCTCCGCGACGGTCATGCGCTTGTCGACCGGCTTCGGCGATTTGTTCGCGGCGACCCACGCGCGGTGCTCGTCGGGGTCGTGGAATCCGAGAAGCTCGCCGTGTCCTTCCTCGAGAATGTCCATTCGATGCCTCCGTCTAATTGTCGTTGCAGCCGAGATAGCGCGAGATGACGATGCGCTGGATCTCGCTCGTGCCCTCGCCGATCTCGAGGAGCTTCTGGTCGCGGAAGAATCGCTCGATCTGGTACTCGCGCATGAGGCCGTAGCCGCCGTGGACCTGAACCGCCTCGGTCGCGACGCGGCGCATGACCTCGCTGCAGTAGAGCTTCGCCATGGCCGCTTCCTTGCCGAAGTGGCGGCCCTGCTCGCAGAGCCAGCACGCCTTGTAGAGGAGGTTTCGCGCGGCCTCGATCTCCACCGCCATGTCGACGAGCTTGAAGGCCACGGCCTGAAAGCTCGATATCGGCTTGCCGAACTGCCGCCGCTCCTTCGCGTACGCGAGCGCGAGCTCGTAGGCGCCCTGCGCGCCCCCGAGACCCATCGCCGCGATCGCGAGGCGCCCCCGGTCGAGGGTCGAGAGCATCTGCTTGAATCCCTCGCCGCGCTTGCCGAGAAGGTTGCGCTCGGGCACGCGCACGTTGTCGAAGTAGAGCTCGCCGGTGTTCGATGAGCGCCACATCATTTTGCCGTGCATGGCCTTCGAGGCGACGCCCGGGGTCTTGTTGGGGACGAGGATGCAGGAGAGCTCGCTCTTCCCCTTGACGCGCTCGCCCGTCTTCGCCTGCACGACGATGATCTCGGAGATTTCCGAGGCGGAGTTCGTGATGAAGATCTTGCTGCCGTTGATGACCCATTCGCCGTTCTTGATCTCGGCGGTGGTCTGGCTGCCGCCCGCGTCGCTTCCGGCGTTCGGCTCGGTGAGGCCGAACGAGGCGAGCGCTCTCGCCGCGGCACAGGCGCGGGAGCCACTCGCGCTTCTGCTCGTCGTCGCCGAAGTAGTAGATGGGTCCGATGCCGAGCGAGTTGCCCGCGGCCACCGTCGCCGCCGCCGAGCCGTCCACCCGTGCGATCTCCTCGATCGCGATGCAGTACGAGAGATAGCCGACGTCGCTTCCGCCGTACTCCTCGGAAACGAACATGCCGAAGAGCCCGAGCTCGCTCATTTTCTTCACGAGGTCGAGGGAGAACTCCTCCTCCTCGTCGAGCTTCTCGGCGACGGGTTTGATCTCCTTTTCGGCGAACTCGCGCACGGAATCCCGCAGTATCTGCTGCTCCTCGCTGAGGTCGAAATTCGGCATGTACGTCCTTCCTTGGCGACGGACTATCGGCCGCGATCACTCGCCGGACTGGTTCTCCGCCTGGTAGAGATCCCCTATTTCCAACGGCGCTCAGGGCACGGTTGTAGAACCTGACGTCATCGATGATTCCGTTGAAATAGATAGGATTCGTGATGTCGTCGAACTTGCCGATCAAGACGTTACCGTCAGTCTGAAGCGCCGCCGGCATGGAAGTGCTGGTGCAGAGGAGAACGCCGTTGTAGTAGCACCGGATCTCGTCGGACATGGTGACCACTATGTTGTAATACTGGTTGAGGTAGATGTTGGAATAGCAGGAGGTGTTCCAGTTTCCGACGCTCGTGGCGTGGGCGTAGCTCGATATAGCAGTAGCTCGCTCCTCCGAGTCTTGAAAAGGCGTATGGTGTAGTTCCCGAGGTTGAATCCGGCCTTGCTGATGGCGCAGTAGTAGCCGGGAATCGAGGGACCCGGGACGACGGGCAGCGTCGTTATGCGCGTCCAGAAACTGATGGTGAACTCGGAAAAATCAAAGGCGGCTTCGTCGGAAAGCTCTATGTAATCGTCCGTGCCGTCGAATTGATAGGCGGCGGCGGGGCTTCCGAACCGGTCGGTGACGGAAGCGGCGCCGTACACGGTTCCGTCGTGGCCATTGCCGCTTTCGTCGTTCGCGTTGCCCTCGAATGGATAGTAGGCTACGAGGTCCGAAATCAGCGCGTATTTCACGCCGACGATTTCGCTCGGGTCCATGCCCTCCTTGTAGGCTCTGGCCCGAAGAGTCGTGGTGGCGGCGACGGGGATGACGGTCTGGAATATGAATTCCGTCGAATTGGTGTCGGGGTCGCTTTCATCGGTGGTGTAAAAGATTCTCGCGTCCGCGGTGGCGCAGTGGATTATGGCGTCCAGAGGCGCGTCATAGACGCCCCCCTCGGGCTCGAAGTACGGAGCGGCGACGTCCGGGAGGTCTATGAAGTATTCCGCATCCGCGATGGCGCTCGGGTTCATGCCTTCTTTGTACGCTCTGGCCTTGAAGGCGGTGGTAGCGGCCACCTCGATCGAATCTCCCGCGGCGAAAAGGGCGGAAGATTCATCCGGGTCGGCTCCGTCTGTGGTGTAGTACACGGAGGCGTCGGCCGTGGAGCACGTTATCGTAACATATTGAATGCTGCTGTAGGCGCCGCTCGAAGGGTCGAACAGGGGAGTGGCGACCGTCTCCTTTTCAATCCCGGCGGTGGAATCGTCGCTGGAACAGCCGAACGAAAACGGCACGACGGCCGCGAGGACGAGAACGATCGAAAGCCTCATCATGAATCCCCCCGAGGAATAGGACATGCTCCGATCCGGCAACCGCGATCTCGCCATGAATTCTTACCATAGGCGCGGCTTTTTATGCAATGCGAATGAAAAGGGGCGGCCGGTTGCTCCGGCCGCCCCGAGGCGAATCGTTTGTTCGCGCGGGCCGCAAATCCTACTCGAGCTTTCGCTCCTTGAGGCGCTCGCCCGCGTCTTTGACGATCGTCCGATACCACGCATCCGGGTAGGGCGGATGCTGGACGTGGCCGAGCTCGTCCTTGACATTTCCGTCCATGTACTTCACGAGCAGATCCTCGCCGAGCGTGCGCCAGCGGTCGACCGTGTTCTGCGCCGTCGTGCACGAGTACTCGGTGAGATAATCGATCGCGAGACCCGGCGATTCCTTGTGGAGCGTCACGGCCGCGGCGTCCACGCGCGGCTGCGCGGCGAGGAAAGATCCCTCGAGATCGCGCTGCACGACCTGAATGTCGCGGATCATATCGACGTAGCGGGAGTAGGCGAAGTTCGACACCCAGTTGAAGACCCAGAATCCCGATTTCCACGAGAAGCGGTGGAAATCCGCGGTGCCCACGGCGAACGCCTCGGGCACGCGCGTGATCCCGCAGTAGATCGGGTTGTAGACCGTGCTGTACGTGTCGTCGACGCCGAACCAGAAGATTCCGCCCACGGGATCGGGGAGCCACGAGCGCATCTGCGAGACGAAGGAGAAGCCCGTCTGCTGCGTCGATGTCGCCCTTTCGTGCACGTACGCGACGGAGTCGACCTGCCACTGCATGGGGCGCCACCGGTAGGGGCAGACAAAGGGCCCCGCGCCGACGTCGTTCGTCATGTCGAAGTCCGTTCCTTCGAAGTGGTCGCGCATGAGCTCCATGACGTCGTGAACCGAGAGCTTGCGGTCCGGCTTGATCCAGAGCGGCATCGGTTCGGCGCCCGCGACGCCCTTGACGTAATCCATCGAGAGCTTGAGCGAAGGAGCCGCGCGGTTGAACATCGCGTAGACGCGCGACTCGCAGAAGCGGAGCGCGCCGAAATCGAGCGGAGCGTAGGCCGCGGCGAAATCGAACTCCGCGTCGGATCCCTTGAAGTACCCCTTCTCGCGCGCGACCGAGATGACGTCCGGCGCGTAGAGGCAGTTCGCCTTGTCGTTCAGGGGGAACCGGCGGATGCGGGCCTGATTGGCGTGGGCCGAGATGTAGCCGTCGGGGACCCTTCGAGCCACCCAGACGGCGCCCTTGTTGCCCGGTCCCTTGCCGATCATGTCCATGAACCAGACCTCGTTCGGATCCGAAATCGAGAACGATTCGCCGCTGCTGTAGTAACCGTGCGCCGCGACGAGGCCCGTCATGACCTCGATCGCCTCGCGCGCGGTCTTCGCGCGCTGGAGCGCGAGGAACATGAGACTCCCGTAGTCGACGACGCCGGTGCTGTCGCGGAGCTCCGGGCGCCCGCCCCACGTCGTCTCGCCGACCGAAACCTGATGCTCGTTCATGAGCCCGACGTACCCGTACGTGTGGGGAACGTGCGGAATCCGGCCGAGAAACTTGCCCGTGTCCCACTCGTAGATGTCGAGCATCGTGCCCGGCGCGAAGTCGCGGGCCGGAGCGTGATAGAGCTCGCCGTAGAGCTCGTGCGAATCGGCGGAGTAGCTGATCATGGTCGAGCCGTCCGCCGAGGCGCCCCTCGTGACGAGATAGTTCGTGCAGGCGCTCGCGGCGGAGGCGGCGAAGAGCCGCCGCCGTCGAAACAACCAGTGCGATCCGGGTCGTGCGTTTCATGAGCTGCGGTACCTCCCTTGGTTCGGTCAACGGTTCCGTTTCGGGTGAAAGACGCCGTAGGTCCGCTCCGCGGCGCCGAGAGCGGCGAGCGCGAGGCGGACGTGCGGCACGCCGGCGCGGGGCGCGAGCATGCCGCGGATGTTGTCGAAATCGCTTTTGCGGACGAATCCGGTCGCGAGCGCGGCGACGGCGTAGAGCGCCGTGCCGCCCGCCAGGACGAGCGGGATCCGGAGCGCGGCGTGCCAGCCCGCGGAGAGCCACCCGAGCGCGACGTACACGAGCGAGAGGAGCAGCGGATGGATCCACGCCCGGAGCTCGATGCGGCTTCCCGCGACCCGTCCCATCATGACGAGGAGCGTCGCGGCGAGCGCGACGAAGGTCGCGAGCGCCGCGGCCGCGGCGCCGTTGATGCCGTAGCGGGGGATGAGGATCGCGTTGAGCGCGATGTTGAAGGCGGCGGCGCCGAGGTAGGCGGCCGCCGAGAGCCCTCCCCGCCCGTGCGCCACGAGCGCGGCCCATCCGATGCGGCAGAACAGATCGATGAAGGTGATCGCGGCGACGATCTGCACGATGCTCGTCGAGGGGCCGAAGCGCGGCACGAGGATGCCGAAGAAATCCTTCACGAGCACGAAGATGACGAACGTCGCCGGCATGAGCACCATGAACCCGAAACGCGACGCGTTCCGGACGAGGTTGCCGAAGATGTTCCGGTCGGGATCGTCCTTGGCGGCCGTGAGCGTCGGCACGAGGGCGAAGCCGATCGTCGAGGCGACGATGTCGAGTATGGTGACGATCTGCGCGCCCATCGAGTAGTAGCCGAGCTGCTCGGCCGGCAGGTAGAACTTGATCATGATGCGGTCGATCGAGTTGATGAGGTTCCAGCCGAGCCCCGCTATGAAAAAGAGAAATCCGAACCGCGTCGTTTCCTTGATGCCTCTCCAGAGCGGACCGACCGCCTCGCCGAACGAGGGAAGCACCCGCCGGTGAAACACGCGCGCGTAGAGCGCCGCTCCCGCGATCTCGGACGCGAGCAGGGCCCCGACGATGAGCGTGACGTTCCGCTGCCAGAGGACCGCGCCGACCGGAAGCGCGATGTTGAGGAGGCCGTGAACGAACGCGATGGATGCGCCGAGCTTTCCCCGCTGGACGGAGAAGTAGACCGACGCGAAAAACGTGTTGACGGCGAGAAACGGTATGATGAGCGCGCTCAGGCGGAGAGGATTCACCGCCGCGCTCTCATGGGCCACGTGCTCGGCGATCCACGGCGAGAAGACGAGCATCGCGGCCGCCCAGAGGACGCTCAACGCGAGGGTGCAGAATGCCGTCGAGCGGTAGATCATGCGCGTGAGATCCGGACGCCCGTCCTGGAGGTACGCCGGCATGAGCTTCAGCACGGAGGTGTTGAAGCCGACGTTCGAGAGCATGCCGCCGATGAGCAGGTACGGGTTCGGGATGTTGAGAATGCCGTAGAGCGCCGGTCCGAGGAGCCTCCCGAGGAGGATGCCCTTGATCGGCTTCAGGACGAGTATCGCGATGCGGGACGCGGAATAGAAGAAGCTGTCGGATAGAACCTTGGCGGTCGAGAGATCGATGCGTCGCGTTTCGCGTGGATGGGACATTATTTTTTGAATTTGCTGATGAATTCCTCGACCTCTGGGATTCCGCCCTGAAAGATGAGATATCCGTTGTGCGGCTCGCGCTCGGTGATCTCGCCGGCGATCGGCGTGAGCATGATCTTTCGGACTTCCTCGCGGTCGTGCGTTTGCCCGAGCGCCCAGCCGAGCTTCATGTATCCGACCTCGGGCAGCAGGTTCGCGCCGGGAATGACGCCGAGGTCCATCATGTCGCGCCCCGTGTCGTACACGTACATCTGCACGTAGCCCCAGAGCGTCTGCACCGTCATGTAGACGTGAATGCCCCGGTCGAACGCCTTCTTGAGGCTCGGGTAGAGCGGCTTGTTGACGTGGCCGAGCCCCGTGCCCGCGATGATGATCCCCTGGTAGCCGTTGTCGATGAGGGAGTCGATGATGTCGGGCTTCATGTTCGGGTAGTAGTACACGATCGCCACGCGGTCGTCGAACGCCGTGTTGATTTTCACGTTTCGATCGGTCCGCCGCCGCTTGATAGTCCTGCCGCAGATGGATGAAGCGCTCGCGGTCCACCATGGCGAGCGGAATGTCGCCGATCGTGCGGAAGGTCGATCGATAGGATGAATGCATCTTTCGCACGCGCGTGCCGCGGTGGAGCAGTCCGTAGTCGTCGCTCGTCGGGCCGAACATGCAGACCATGACCTCGGCGATGTCGCCGTGCGCCGCCGAGCTCGTCGCGTTGATGAGATTGAGGGCCGCGTCGCTCGAGGGGCGATCGCTCGACCGCTGCGAACCGACCATGATGATCGGAACCGGCGGAGTCCTGCACCATGAAGGAGAGGATCGCCGCCGTGTGGTGCATCGTGTCGGTGCCGTGGCCGATGATGATGCCCGACACGCCCCGCTCGATCTCGCGCCCGATGGCGTTCGCCGTGCCGATCCACTGCTCCGGCCCCATGTTTTCGCTGAAGACGCCGTAGAGCTTTTCCGTCTCGATGTTGCAGATGTCGGCGAGCTCGGGCACCGAGCCGTAGAGCTCCCCCGGCGAGAAGGCCGGGATGACGGCTCCCGTGCGGTAGTCGAGGCGCGAGGCGATCGTGCCGCCGGTGCCGAGGAGCTTCACGGTCGGTTTGGCGGGGTCGTAGGGGAAGGCCTTCTCCGGGATCTTGTAGTGCGCCTCCTTGCGGCCGAGCTCCTTCATCGCCGTGATCGTGCCGACGGCGAGGCCGACGTTGTAGCCGTTTCGCAGCTTCATCACGATGTGCTTGTCGTCGGCTGACTCGGAGCGGGGGAGAATGATGCCGGTGAAGGCGCCGCGCGTCGAGGCGACCTCGACGTCGCTCCAGACGCTCACCTGAAAGCGCTTGAGGCAGGCGAGCGCGTCCCCCCGGTACCCCTTGTGCAGATCCTGCGGTATGATCTCAGCCATCGTTCCTCACGAAATATGCGCGGACACGATCTCCGCGATGTTTTTCCCCGGGAGCGCTCCCCGGAACTTTCCCATGACGAGCCCCATGACGTGCCGCACGAGCTTCGGCTCCTCGATCTCGGGCAGCGCGGCGCCCTTGAGGAACGCCGCGATTTCTTTCTTCGCTTTCTCCGGCGCGCGAAGGTCGAGCGCGCCGATCGCCTCTGCGGCCTCGAGACCCTCGCCGCACGTCTTCTCGACGAGCGGGAGGAGAAGCTCGACGGGAATCTTCGCCGCCGCCGCCGCGCGGATGGCCTCCGCGAACCGCTCGTCCGTGAAATGGGGGAGCAGCCCGCGCCTGCGCAGATTCCGCACCCTTCCGAGCATGAGCCCCGCGAGGGCGCGCTGCGGATACGCGGCGATTCCCGAGAGGGCGTCGAAGACGAAGCGCTCGGGCGCGACGCTCATGAGCCCCGCCGTCTCGCGCGAGAGCCCGATCCCCTCGTAGCGGGCGGCGCGGTCCCACGGCCGCTCGGCCATGATCGATTTTATGCGGTCGATGCGGTCCTCGGTGATCGCGATCGGGGGAAGATCGGTGTCGGGGTACATGCGGTCGGGGCCGGGGAGGATCCGTTCGAAACCGTTCGTTCCGTCGGGCAGCGCCTGGCGCGTCTCGTTCGGAACCCCGTCGAGCGCGTCGCGGGCGCGGAGCGCGATCTCGCCGGCGCCGGTTTCGACGTCGCGGCGATCTCCCCAGACGAGGACGACCGTGTCCCGCTCCCCCGCGCGCACGGCCTTCTTGATTCGCGTCCACTCGGTGCTCGAGAGGGTTTCCCCTTCTTGGTCTGAGTGGGCGATGTTCGGGAGCCGCGTGAGGCAGGCGATGACGCGCACGCGGTCCGAGATCTCCTTCGCGAAAGTCGTTTCGGGCTGGGTGCGCCACGAGAGCATGCCGCGGAAACCGCGAAGCGCCACGGCGCGCGTCTCGAGGCCGTCGCGGAGCGCCTTGGCGAGGGGATAGTACTGCGTTCCCGCCACGAGCTCCTTCACGTCCGAGACGTCGGCGCGGAAGGAGGCGGGCGTCACTCCCCGCCGTCCGAGCTCGGCCTTGATGTCGAGGAGCGCGGCCTGTCGATAGGCCTCGTTGTGAACGAGGAGCGGAATGAGCGGTATCCGCGAGACGCCCTTGATCTCGACCCGCTGTCCGCCTTCGATCGACACGTTCACGTCCTGCCGCCCCGCGCCGATGCCGGTGTGCATCTTGCCCGTCGCCCGCACGAGCCGGCGCAGCAGCTGCGCGACCTCGGCCACCTCCTGCGGCGTCTTCATGTCGGGGTAGGTGACGCTCTCGATGAGCGCGAAGCCGAGCCGGTCGGTCCGGTAGGTCCGCACGTGGCCGACGTCCGAGACCTCGCGGCAGGCGTCCTCCTCGAGTCCGAGCTGTCTGATGCCGATGCGCCGTCCCTTGTAGGGGATCGACCCGTCGACGCCGAGGATCGTCGTGCGCTGAAATCCCGTGGGGATGGAGCCGTCGAGGTACTGCTTGCGCGCGATGTGCACCTCGCTCACGAGGTTGCAGCCGAGGAGCATCGTCACCTCGAGGGCGATGTCGAGCGCCTCCTGATTGAGCTCGAAAGGAGGCGTGTCGTCCATTTCGTAGGTGCAGATCGTCTCCTGGCGTATCTGGTAGATGATCTCTTTCTTGGTCTTGAACTCCATGAGCGCCGTGCCGTCGTACTCGCCGAGCTCGGAGAGGGTCGGCCGCATGTGCCGCAGAATCTCGGCGTCGTACTCCTCGCAGTAGGGGCGGATGACGGGGCAGCGGCAAAAGAGCTTTTTGCGGGTCGCGAGCTGCTGGTGGATCTCGAGACCCGATTTCATCCCGAGGCGGGCGTAGTCCTCGGGGGTCGTTTCGGAGAGCTTTCGTAGCTCAATCACGTCGGTCGCCTTTCCGGCGGTTCTAGCAATCGAGGTACATCTGGACCTCGAGGGGATGCGTCCGGTTCCAGACTACGTTTGCCTCCCGCTCGATCTTGAGGCGGATCCAATCGCCGATCATGTCCTCGGAGAAGACGCCTCCCGCGGTGAGGTACGCGTGATCCTTCCTCAGCTCCTCGAGCGCCTCCTGGAGGGAGATCGGGAGCGGCTTGATCTTCGAGCGCTCCTTCGCGGGCATCTCGAAAATGTTCACGTCGTACGGGCCGAAGCCCTCCTTCGTCGGATCGAGCCGCCGCTTGATGCCGTCGATGCCGGCCATGAGCTGCGCCGCCATGGCGAGGTAGCTGTTGCAGGTGGCGTCCGGCGGGCGGAACTCCATCCGCTTCGTCGCGGGATCGGTCGCGTACTTCGGTATGCGGATCGCGGCGGAGCGGTTCGCGAGCGAGAAGAAGCAGTTCACGGGCGCCTCGAAGCCCGGCACGAGGCGCTTGTAGCTGTTGGTGCTCGGATTGGTGAACGCCGTGAGCGACGGCGCGTGCCGCAGGAGCCCGGCGGCGTAGTGGTGCGCGAGCTTCGAGAGCCCCGCGTAGCCGTTTTTGCCGTAGAAGACGTTCTCCCGCTTCTTGAGGAGAAATTGATGAAAATGCATGCCGGTGCCGGGCTCGTTGTGGAGCGGCTTCGGCATGAAGGTCGCGGTCTTTCCGTGCCGGTGCGCCGTCATGCGCGCGAAGTGCTTCACCATCATCGAGATGTCGCCCATCCGCGTGAGGGGGCCGAAGTCGACCTCGATCTCGACCTGCCCGTGGCCGCCGACCTCGTGGTGGTGGTAGAGCGTCTCGACCCCCGCCTCGTGCAGCAGCGTGACCGTCTTGTCCCGGATGCCGACGAGGACGTCCTCGGGAGGCAGCCCGTGATAGCCCGAGAAGGTCCACAGCCCGAAGGTGTTCTCGCGGAGGCCCTCCGCCGGAACGATCTCGTACATGCACGTCTTGTTGGAGTTCTTGACCCGAACCTCCTCGAAGACGTAGTACTCGAACTCCGGTCCCCACATCGAGACGTCCGCGTAGCCGGTTTTGCGCAGATATCGCTCCGCGGACCGAGCGACCGAGCGCGGATCGCGCGAGAACGGCTGCTTCGAGTCGGCCTCGACGATGCGGCAGATGAAGGATATGGTGGGCTCGTCGCGGAACGGGTCGAAGTATCCGGTCTCGAGCTCCGGAACGAGCGCGAGATCCCCCTTCTCGACGGACGACATGCCGGCGAAGTTCGAGCCGTCGAACCCGACGCCGTGCGTGAAGAGGCGATCGCCCACGCGCGAGGGGGGCACCGTGAGGTGGTGCCAGCGGCCGAAGAGGTCCGTGAACTTGAGGTCGATCTGCTTTATGCCGCGGCTTCGGATGGCCGCGCGCACTTTGGCTACGGACGAAAAAATGGCCAACCTCCTTGTTCGGCGGGTCCGTCGAGGGGATTCGCCGCTTGGCCGGGTCGATTAGGCGTTCGGCCATTCAATATATTCGATGAATGGGGTGCATTCAAGGAAAAACGCCCCCCGGGCGAGCCGCGCAATTGCCATAATAAATAGCATTTGACAAGGCGTTCCGGCGGTGCTACTCAAAGGGATATTTTGAATCAACGGGAGGTACGCAGTGGTCGAGCAAAAGGTCATGAATCGCTGGCTCGCCGTGGTCGGAGCGCTCCTCGTCCAGCTCTCTCTCGGCGCCATCTACGCGTGGAGCGTTTTCACGACGCTCCTGCAGGATCCCGAGGGCGCGTTCCGCTTCAGCGCCACCCAGACGCAAATCATCTTTTCGGTCGGGCTCGGCATGTTCGCCGCGCTCATGCCCTTCGCGGGCAGGCTGCAGGCGAAGATCGGTCCGCGCCGGGTCACGTTCATCGGAGGCCTCGTCCTCGGGGCGGGCTACATCCTCGCCGGTCTCTTCGGACGCGGGTTCGCCACGCAGCTCGTTTTCATCGGAGTCCTCGGCGGCGCCGGCATCGGGCTCGCGTACGTGAATCCGATCGCGGTCGGCATGCGGTGGTTCCCCGACAAGAAGGGGCTCATCACCGGGATCGCTGTGGCGGGGTTCGGTTTCGGCGCGCTTCTCTGGGTGCAGCTCGCGGGAGCGTGGGGGCACCTGCTCGATACGATGGGCGTGCTCCCCGTGTTCCTCGCGTACGGAATAGCGTTCGCGGTGCTCGTCTCGATCGGTTCGCTCTTCATGGTCTATCCGCCCGAGGGCTGGCGCCCGGCGGGCTGGAATCCCGAGGCCAAGGCGAAAAGCGCTTCGGCGTCCCCCGCGGTAGAGATGCTCCCGGGCCAGATGCTGAGGACCGGCCGCTACCACGTCATTTGGCTCGCCTACGCCTTCTGCGCGCTCGCCGGCCTCATGGTGATCGGCATCGCGAAGCTCTACGGTCGCGACGCGCTCGCGAGCTCGGGGCTCGAAAAGTACGCCGATCCCAAGGTCGCCGCCGCGGCCGCCTCGACCGCGTACGCGATATTCTTCGCGCTGGCGAACGGCTTCGGGCGCATCGGGTGGGGGATGATCGCCGACGGCATCGGCTGGAAACGCTCGATCGTGACGATGGCGGTCATACAGGGCGTCGCCATGGCGGCGCTCTACTACCTCGGATCGAGCTTCGCCGCGCTCTGCGTCTTCTTCGCGGTCGTCGGCGCCAACTTCGGAGGCACGCTCGCGCTCTTCCCGCTCGCGACCGCGGGCAGCTTCGGCTCGAAGAACGTCGGACAGAACTACGGCTGGATGTTCACCGCGTACGGCGTCGGCGGCATCGTGGGGCCGATCGTCGCCGGCATTTTCAAAGACATGGGGCAGGGGAAGGGTGTGGCGGCGTGGATGCCTCCCTTCATGATCGCCGCGGCGCTCTGCGTCATCGCGGCCCTCATGATCGCGTCGCTCAAGCCGCCGAAAAAGGCCTGAGGATCTGCGCCGCTCGCATCGGCGCCCGCGGAGGGTTCGGCCATGGAAGAGCTGATTCGAAAATTGCTCGTCGAGCTCGGCGAGGATCCGAATCGCGAGGGGCTCCAGCGCACCCCCGAGCGGGTCAAGGAGTCCCTCGAGTTCCTCACGAGCGGCTATCGCGAGGACCCCGAAGAGATCTTCCGGGGAGCGGTGTTCGAGGAGAAATACGACGAGATGGTCATCGTGAAGAACATCAGCCTCTACAGCCTCTGCGAGCACCATCTGCTGCCGTTTTTCGGGGAATGCCACGTCGCGTATATCCCCAAGGGGCGCATCATCGGCATTTCGAAGATCCCCCGGATCGCGCAGACGTTCGCGCGGCGCCTTCAGGTGCAGGAGCGCCTCACGAATCAGATCGCGCAGTCGCTCATGGATCATCTCCAGCCCTACGGCGTCGCCGTGACGATCGAGGCGGTGCATCTCTGCATGGCGATGCGCGGCGTCCGCAAACGCGACGCTATCATCATCACGAGCGCCATGCTCGGGGCGTTTCGCACCGATCCGAAGACGCGCATGGAGTACCTCGAGCTCATCAAGCGGGGCGACTCGCGCGAGGGGTGAGACGGCGGTTCGCGCCGCCCCCTTTCCTCCTTGCAACCGCCGCGCGGTTCATTATATTGAATGGCTTTTCGGCCCGTGCGCGGCGGGGGATGCGCCGCGGGCGCGATTCGAGTTTCTACCGTCAGGAGTGGCTGCATGGCGTCGATATCGGAATTTCGCAGAGGCATGGCGATCAAGCTCGACAACGAGATCTGGATCATCACCGAGTATCAGCACGTCTCGCCGGGAAACTGGCGCGCCATGGTCCGCACGCGGCTCAAGAACGCGAAGACGGGCCGTGTGGCGGAGCGAACCTTCCGCATGACCGACCAGATCGACTCGGTTCGCCTCGAGAGCCGGGAGATGCAGTATCTCTACGAAGCCGACGGGAGCCTCCACTTCATGGACACGAAGACCTACGAGCAGACGTTCATCCCCGCTGAGTTTCTCGGTGAGCAGAGACAGTTCCTGAAAGAGGGGAACAAGTGCACGATCTCATTCATCGACGATAAGCCGATCACGGCCGACCTTCCCTTCTTCATCGATTACGTCATCGCCGAGTCGGAGCCGGGCGTCCGCGGCGACAGCACGACGAACCTCACGAAGAACGCCGTGACCGAGACGGGCGCCAAGGTGCAGGTGCCGCTCTTCGTGAACGTGGGCGACACCATCCGGGTCGACACTCGGACCGGGAAGTACATCGAGCGCGTTTCTAAGGGATGACTCTCTGATGCGGCGTTCAAATGAACGAGCTACCGTAGCAGGACGAGTTTCTTGGTGAGCGATCTCTTTCCCGCCGTGAGCCGATAGAAGTAGATCCCCGCTGCGGCGGAAGCTCCCCCGCGCATCCCTGCCGTCCCACGGCACAGCATGAACGCCGGGCTCCTCGATGCCGTCGAGGAGGCACGCGATCTCCCTCCCCGCGCAGTCGTAGACGGCGAGCCTCACGCGAGAGCGCTCCGGGAGCTCGAAGCGGATCGTCGTTCCCGGGTTGAACGGATTCGGGTAGTTTTGGGAGAGGGATAGCGCGAGAGGCGGGAGCGAGACGGGCTCGCTCTCGAAGAGAACGCTGCGCTCTCCCGCCTGCTCGACGTCGACCCGGTACCGGTAATCGACTCCCCTCAGGCAGGTCTCGTCGGAGAAGGCGAAGGACAGGCCGTCTCTTCGCAGCCCCGCCGCGGGCAGCTCCTCGTACCCGCCACCCTCGGGGGCGCGCAGCACGATGAAGGCCGCGTCGTCATCGATCTCCGACAGCCGCCATTCGACGACGATGCGCGAGCTTTCGGCTCGGGCGCTGAAGCTCTGGAGAAGAGTCGCCACGGTCTCGCCGTTCGCCGTCACCCGCATGGCGTAGACCGCGCCGATCGTGTCCTGCCGCAGATCGCGCCACGTGATGATCGCACCGCCTTCCCCGTTCGAGGCTATTTCGGGGAAGAGCTGATCGCCCACGGCCCCGCACACCACGATCCCCGTGTCCGGCCATAGCAAGGCGCCAGCAGAGTCGAATCGCTGGGAGAATATGTCGTGCGCGGAGGGTTCAGCGGCCCATTACCAGGACACTATGGCTCCGCCCACTCCGTCCCGCACGAGCACGGGAATGCAATAGCCGCGAATCCCCGTCTGCGGATAGATACGGATGGGGATGCCATTCGGCGCCCAGAGCAGGTCTCCGGCTCCACTCATGTGCTGCGCGTAGACGTCGTCGACGCTGTCCCGCCGGTCATACCAAGCGACATAGGCTCCTCCGGAGGCATCCAGCGCCAAACCGGGATCAGTTCTGATCCAGCGCCGCCGTGCATATCGGCACGTCCCCGCGCGACAAGATGGCGCCTGTCGAGTCGATCCGCTGAGCGAATATGTTCCGATAGCCGTCATTCCCGCTGTTCCAGGCAATGAAGGCCCCTCCGCAGTTGTCCTCAATGCAGACCACTTCCCACTTCGTGACGCTGGTGCCCGAGACGCGCACCCCGTCCGTCGCCCACAGCTTGTTTCCGCTCCCATCGATGCGCTGGGCATAAACGAAGGAATACACGAGGCTGTAGCGGTTGTCCTCCCAGGCGATGATGACGCCCCCGGCCCCATCCGTGGTCGCTTGAGGAAGATTCTGCCACCAGACGGTGGGACATACGGGAATGCCGTTCACAGTCCACAGGGCATTGCCGTCGCCGTCGAGCTTCTGGCAATAGATCTGCCCCACGCCGCTTCGATCATCCCGCCAGGCGATGATGAAGTTGCCACGGCCGTCCGGAACTATGGAAGGCCCATACTGCCCGTATCTCTCCGTAACGATCGGTACGCCGTCCGGCGTCCACTGCACCTCGCCGGCGGCGTTGACCCGCTGCACATATATGTCAAAAGTGCCGCTCCGCTCATCGCGCCATGCAATGATGGCTCCACCTTCACCGTCCGCGACTATTTGCGGGTCTGCTTGAGCGCCGGGCGCTATGGATATGGGCACGCCCTCCTGTGCCCACAGGATATCGCCGTCCCCGCCGATGCGCTGGGCGTAGATATCAAAGTCATACGCAATCCCCGAGCGCACTTCGTACCATGCGATAAATGCCCCGCCGGCTCCGTCGCTCGCAATGTAGGCGTACCACTGATCTCCCAGCGAAGGGCACACCGGCACGCCGTCCTCGATCCAATCCGCTCGCAGATCCGGAGAGGCAATAAGCGAGGTCAGCATGACCATCAGGGAAACACGCCATTGCAGCGATGCCATGAGGCTTGATGCTCCGCAGAGTTGAGCCTTCGTCTTCATGAGTGAAACAGCATAAACCGCTCCTATAAGCATAGCCCATTTTGGAGTTGTTTTGTGCGAATTTGCGACCTCCTCGGCACAACCTGGAATCTCGCTGAAACGGTCAACCGAGATCGTGAATTGGCACAGGAGGAATGGATCCTTGACGCCGCGGCAGGGGCGGCGTAAAATGCGTACGTATAATCAATCTACATTGTGAGAACCAGCGGGGAGGTTTGCGGCATGCGACTCTTTATGTTTGCCGTCATGTTTTCGTTTCTCTATGCATCCGACGCATACCCACGAACATGGTACGTTCGAACCGACGGAACCGGGGATGCTCCGACGATTCAGGCGGCTCTCGACAGCGCGCAGGCTGGCGATACGGTCCTCGTGGGATCCGGGATTCACCAGGTTGAGAACATGCTTCTTTATCAAATGAATTGTCTGATAGGCAGGTGCATATGCGCATAAGGATGTCGGGGCGCAATTGTCTCCTCTCCCTTATGATCATGATTTGTTCGTGGTCGGGGTACGCTTTTGCGAGGGTGTGGTACGTACGCAATGACGGAACTGGCGATGTCCCTACAATTCAAGCTGCTATTGATAGCGCCGCCGCGGGAGATACGATCACCTTGGCAAAGGGGATATTCACGGGGCAGTCGATCATAAGGTGCTATTCGAAGACCAATCTCTTTATCAATAGCGAGGCTGGCCCCGACAGCACCATACTCTCCCTCAGTGAAGCGCCCGCATTTATGAGCGTTGCCAACTGCACCTTATTGTCCGTAGATGGTATCACATTCAGGGACAGCCAGAGCCGTGCAATATCATTTTATATGTCATCACAAATCGCCATCTCGAATTGCGGCTTCTTCAACAATGGCAATTCTGCGATCCTCTTTGATTGGTGCCATGGCATTGACGTGCACGATAGCAATATAAGCGGAAACGCAGCAGGCATATCTTATTATGAGATGGATAGCGATGTAGTGATGCGCAATAATACCCTCTTAGCAAACGCGGGTGTTGCGATAGATCTGATGAACGGCGTAATAAATTGCAGCATAACGCATTCGATAATTGAGGGTAGCAGCTATGGAATCATCGGCTTCGCTTTTAACCTTTTCCTCGGCTGCAACGATGTTTTCAATAATGGGGAGAACTACGCCATACTGGATTATCCTGATCCAACGGGACTAGATGGAAACATTTCCGTCGACCCGCAATTCTGCTCGATCGATCCGGTTGCATATAACAACTACTATCTGCAGAGCGATTCTCCGTGTGCACCCGGGAATCATCCATGCGGTTTGATTGGGTGTGAGCTGGTCGGTTGCGAGACCACGGCTTCGGAAACGGCCAGCTGGTCAACGATTAAGCAATTGTTTAAATAGAGAGCGCGGTTCTGAAGCTCAGGATCGAGTGCTCGGGATAGCCCCGGCCTCAATATTCCTATCGTTGACGCCGGCGGGAAAGCGGCATAAAACATATGTAATCAATCTACATTGTGAAAACCAGCGCGGAGGTTTGCGGCATGCGACTCTTTATGTTTGCCCTCATGTTTTCGCTTCTCTATGCGTCCGACGCGTACTCCCGAACATGGTACGTTCGAACAGACGGAACAGGGGATGCCCCGACGATTCAGGCCGCTCTCGACAGCGCGCAGGCTGGCGATACGGTCCTCGTGGGATCCGGGACACACGAGGTTGAAGATTGGCTCATCTGCGGCGCAAAAGATGATCTAACGATACTTGGGGAAGAGCCGGAGGGCTCCGCGACAATAAGTGCAACGACCGATTACAAATATTTGCGGGTTGAACATTCTTCAAACATAACAATAAAGAGAATGAAGTTTTTGAATTATTCCCTAATATTGGTTGGCATCGGTTCATCGATTATAGCGAACAACATCTTCTGCGAATCATCCTCTATTAAGGTCGAGGCAAGCGCTTCGAGCGAAATATTCAACAATCTCATTTACTCCAGCGGCTCCGGAATAAGCTGCGGGGACTATGCAATGGAGATTACCATACACCACAATGTCATCGCCTTTAATTCGTATGGCCCGGCCATCTCGCTGGACGCTGGGAGCTATTGGATTAGCAACAACATTATTGTCAATAATCGGCAGGGCATACGGAGCATTTCAACCACCGTGCATCTCGACTGCAACAATGTGTGGGGGAATGAGGAATTCAACTACGGCCTGCTGTTTTTCCCGGATCCGACGGGAACGAGCGGCAATATTTCTCTGGACCCGCAGTTTTGCGGTGTGAGCCCGGATATCTCGGGCAATTTCTATCTGCAGTCTGATTCGCCCTGCGCCCCCGGGAACCATCCTGACGGCTTCGATTGCGGCCTTATCGGAAGATATCCGGTCGGCTGCGAGACGGTATCCACGGAGCGAACGAGTTGGGGCGAAATAAAGGCAATGTTCAAGTAAATGGATGGAAGGATGATCGCTGAGGCCGGACGGCCGCTATTTTATTCCCGCTAGCGGTGAGATATTCCGCATTTTATGCTTCATTGGCGACTGCATTTTTTCTTGCAAGAATCAAATATAGGTGGTAGGTATTCCATATCTCACTAGAGCTTGCTCGACACCACTATAGAGACGACATCCTCGCTTAAATCCAGTTCCCCGCGGCCGACACCGGGGGAGCGGTTCGACTGGTTCGGCCCTCGAGCAGCGAGCGCGACGGAGAGACGCTCTCCGAGCGGTCGCGAAGGGCCGCCGAGCGAGAGAGGAGGCGCGTTATGCGAGGGGTTTACGCTCTCGTAGCAACGGTCTTTCTCGCGTCAATACTCATTCCCGCACTTTGTTCGGCGGGCGACGTGGGAAAGATCGTGGGTACGGTGACCGACAAGGCGACGGGGAGACCGCTCGTCTACGCGAACATCGTGCTCGTCGGGACGCCGCGGGGCGCGATGTCGCTCACGGACGGCACCTATACGATTCTGAACGTCACCCCGGGAACGTACGAGGTGCGGGCGTCGTACATGGGATACAAAACGGTGGTGGTGCGCAACCTCGTGGTCGAGCCCGATCTGACGAGAAACGTCGATTTCGCGCTCGAGGAAACCGTCGTCGGCACGCTCGAGCCCATCATCGTCGAGGCGGAGAAACCGCTCGTGCAGGTCGACGTCACCTCGACGCGAAAGATGCTGCTCGCCGACGAGATACAGGCGCTGCCCGTCGACAATCCCGTGCAGATCATCAACTACATCGCCGGCTCGAGCGTCGACGCGACCGGGACGCACATTCGAGGCGGGCGCGCGACCGAGGTCGGGTACTACATCGACGACGCTCCCGTCCAGGATCCCATCGCGAACAACGCCCTCATCAACGTTTCGAACCAGGCCGTGAACGAGATGATCATTTACACGGGCGGGTTCAACGCCGAGTACGGCAACGCGAGCTCCGGCATCGTCAACATCATCACGAGCGAGGGGAGCGACACTTTCGAGGGAGCGATCGAGTACCGGATGTATCTCCCCATCCAGATGTTCTGGACGAAGTTCGACGGCCCGGATCCGCTCGACACGGGGGAGATGCGTTCCCGCTTCTACGTGTCGGGACCCATCGTCAAGCGGCCGCAGATGGATTTCAAGTACGCCCTCGCCATCGAGGCGAGCGATTGGGACGATTGGCAGCCGAGGGTCGAGGCGCTCGATCGCCCGGGAAAGCAGCGCATCTACGACGGCGTGCTGACCTTCCGCCGGGGCAACACGAAGATCAAGGGCGTTCTCAACATCAACAACGACACCCACGTGTCGAGCTACGACGCGTCCCGGCTCTACGAGCGGATATACGTTCCCGAAACCTGGCGCCACACGCAGAACGACACCTACCGCGGCGCGCTCAACGTGAGCCATATGTTCTCCGAGAAATCGTTCGCCTCGCTCAGTATGAGCGTCCTCGACGGCGAGCTCGAGATCGCGCAGCCCGGCATGAAGTGGGATCCGGCCCTCAGCTATCAGGAGAATCAGGACCTCTACGACTGGGACCTCGACATCAGGCGCGACGAGAACAACTTCATCGCGAGCGGCGACAACCCGTACTACGATTATCAGAAGAACCGCATCTACACCTTCCGCGGGAGCTACACCCACCAGCAGTCCCGGAACGAGGTCAAATCCGGATTCGATCTCAACGTCTATGACGTGCAGGAGATCGACGTGTTCGCGTCGACGCAGAACTACTACATCTATGAATACGACGTGCAACCGCGCGCCGGAGCCTTTTACACGCAGGACAAGCTCGAGTTCGAGGGCCTCATCATGAACGCGGGGCTCCGGCTCGACTTCTTCGACCCGAACGCGCAGGTGCCGAAGGACTGGAACCAACCCTACGATCTGACCGCGCCTGACTCGCTCTGGCACGGGCCCGATCAGGACAACGCGCCGATCGAGCTCGAGCGGTACGACGAGGAGGGAAACTACCTCGGGGGCGGCCTCGAGGACGCGACGGTCAAGTGGAAGCTGAGCCCGCGTCTCGGCGTCTCGTATCCGATCACGGACGACAGCTATCTGCACCTTCAGTACGGCCACTTCTTCCAGATGCCCTCGTTCGACTACCTGTACGAAAACGCGACCTTCCACACGCGCGGGCGCTGGATGATCAAGGGCAATCCGGATCTCGAGGCCGAGAAGACGGTCGCGTACGAGATCGGCGTCAACCACCTTCTCAGCACGAACGTCGCGGTCGACGTCACGTTCTTCTACAAGGACATCACGGACATGACCGAGGGGATCGTGGTCGGACCGACCGCCATTTCGAATCCGCAGGGCCGCACCAACTACGTCCTGTTCGACAACGTCGGCTACGGCAACGTCCGCGGGTTCGAAATCAACCTCGTGAGGCGCCACATCAACAACTGGCACTATCACGGCGCGTACACGTTCATGGTCGCGAAGGGCCTCAGCTCGAACGTCAACGAGGGCAACCTGCGGCGGTTCGACAGCGAGGAGTACCCGACGCAGCAGTTCTACCTCGACTGGGACCGGCGGCACAACTTCCTGCTCACGGGCGGCTACAGCCTGCCGAAGAACTGGAGCGTCGACGTGGCGCTCAACTATGCCACCGGCGCCCCCTTCACCGATCCCACCACGCTGACGAGAAAGCCCACGCGAAACAACGCGCGCTTCCCCTCGATCAACAACGTGGACGTGGAGCTTCACAAGCTGTTCGAGATTTTCGGCCTCGATAGCGACGTTTTCCTCCGCGCCTCGAACGTGTTCAATCAGCGCAACATCATCGCGTGGGACGACACCGATCAGGACTTCAGAAACTGGTACGTCGCGACCGACGGCAGCTATCTCGGACCCTTCGGCGACTACACGATCTACGGAGAGCCGCGAAGCATACTGGGCGGCGTCAAGGTGAGCTTCTAGGAGCGAAGGAGGTTCGGAGCCATGAAACGGGCATTATGGTTCTGCATCGCCGCCATCCTCGTCATATGCATCGCCGGGGAGTGCGCGGCGAAAATCAATCCCCTGCGAAAGGACAAACTCATCTCGCTCGGACGCGCGCGGCCGGAGGCGAGTCCGCTGCAGACCGTGGAGGATATGTTCCTGAACGATCTCCACATCGGCGCCCTCTGGTTTCCCGCGGTCTCGAACAGGGGGTACGTCGGATACTCGGATATCAGCGCGTTCTATCCGGGAGGGGGCGATCAGTCGATCGTCTGGCAGGCGGGGATGTGGGCCGGGGGATACGTCGAGGGCAGGTCGAACGCGTGGCGCTACCTCGGCTCGGACGGCTCGGACGGCGATCCGCCCCAGTACGACGCGCTCGATGAGGAGGCGGTCGTCGAGACCGAGGCCGATTTCGCGCTGCCGTATCCCTACCGCCGGATGACGATCCGGGTCAACACGGCGCTCAAGCCCATCCTCGAGAGCGGCGGGGAAGAGGTCGACGGGGACCTCGGCATAAACGTGACCTACGAGTGGCACCAGTGGGGAGTGCCGGGGTACGACCACTGGGTGTTCGTTCACGTGACGATCGAGTTCACGAAGCCGATCGACGATTTCTACTGGGGATGGATGAGCGACTGCGACTGCGGCGACGTCAATCTCGCCGACGTCTATTTCGACGATTACGCGGGCTGGGACGAGTCCCGGAAATTCTGCTACATGCGGGACTGGGATTACGATCCGCTGCCGGGGCAGCTCGAGGCGGCGAGCACGGCCGACAGCCTGTGGCTCTCGCCCAACGTGGTCGCGCAGGTGCTCCTCGCCGCACCTCCCGCCGGCGGGCTCGTCACCGCGGCGCCCGATCCCGCGCAGAAGTGGGTGTCGAAGAACTACTGGGACTGGAACAACGACGTCTCGGGCGCTCAGGACTGCTATGACCGGCTCGCGGGCGCCTGGGTGAATCCATTCCCTCCGGCGGACGATTTCGACTACCGAATCCTGAACGGCGTCGGTCCATACGATGTCACGGCGGGGGACGTGGCGGAGTTCTGGATGGCGTACGTCCTCGGCGAAGGGTACGACGAGGATTCGCACGCCACCTTCGACCTCGGCACGGTCGTCGACCACGTCGACGCGGCGCAGGCGTTTTTCGAGGGCGGCATGGTCATACCGGCCGAGAGCTTCCCGCCGCAGACGCCCGATCTCGCGCCCGACCTCGCGGCGGACGTCGAGGCCGACGAGATTCTCGTGCACTGGGCTCCGTACGCGGACCTTCCCGGAGGCGCGGCCGCGGACAGCTTCTTCGTGTACACGAGCACGACGAGCAAGCTCGGCCCCTGGACGCGGGTCGCCGCGTTCGACCAGACGACGCTCGATGCCACGGTGAAGCTCATTCCGGGCTTTTACACGTACATCTGGGTCGAGGCCTACGACGCGGACGGCGGCGTCGGGAGCAACCCGTACGCGCTCCAGAGCCGCCTCTACACGACTGACGAGGACGGGGTGCTGCGGGCCAACAACGGCACGATCACGAGCGTCATCGGCAACACGGCGGCCCAGAGCGGCCTCGATCTCGTGACGGTCGCTCCGAATCCCTACATCGGATCGAACGAGGCGGAGCTTCTGCCGTACGAGACGCTTCTCGGCTTCCATAACCTCCCCGAGCGATGCACGATCTACATCTACACGATGCTCGGGAACGTGGTCGCCATCATTCCTCACGACGCCGCCTCGGGCTCGGAGTTCTGGGACATGACGACGCTGTCGGGCGAATCGATCGCGTCGGGCCTGTACTTCTATCGCGTCAAGGCGGATGGCGGCGGAGAGGCAACTGGAAAGTTCGCCGTCATCAAGGGGCAGCGGTAGCCTGCGCGCAGGCAGGGGAGGAAGGATCATGAAAAGGATTTTCATAGCGTTCGCCCTGCTCCTCGTCGCGCTCCCGCAGTTCGCCGGGGCGCAGACGAGCGACCGGGCCGGGAGCACCGGCGCTCTCTTTCTCAAGCTCGGCATGAGCCCGCGGGCGGCGGCTCTCGGGAACACCTACGTCGGGATCGCCGACGACATCAGCGGCCTCTTTCTCAATCCCTCGGCCGTGGCGTTTCTCGATGGGCAGCAGTTTTTCATCGCCGAGGCCGAGTATCTGCTCGACACGCGCGTCGTGGCCGGCGCCTACTCCTTTCCGCTGCCGGAGGCGGTCGGCGGGCGGATCGCCGTCCACTACACCGGATTCCTGTCCGGCGACATGACGATGACCACCGCGACCGACATCGACGGCTCGGAGACAGGAGAGTCGTTCTCGTGGAACGAGCTCGCGATCGGCGTCACGTACGCGCGCAAGTTCACGGACCGCTTCTCGATCGGCGGAGGAGCGAAGTTCATCCGCACCGACGCGGCGGATTACTACAGCCAGACGGTCGGGTTCGACGTCGGCACGCTCTACCGCAGCGGATGGCGGAACTTCCGCATCGGCATGGCGGTCACGAACTTCGGGCCCGACATGCGGTTCAACGGCAGGTACACCAACACGTACATCTCGAGCATCTGGCAGGTCACCGTGCCGGAGGATTTCGGGTACTACGCGCTGCCGATATCGCTCCAGGTGGGGATCGCCGACGATCTGTACACGGCGGAGAAGATCCGCGTCACCGGCGGGCTCGACTACAGCCATCCGAACGATCTCGCCGAGCGGATCCACGCGGGCGCGGAGTTCGCCTATGACGAGATGTTCTTCGTTCGGGGCGGTTTCTTCATGGACATGGACCGAAGCGGGGTCGAGGACCCGGCGATATCGGGCGACGACGCGCTCGACCGGTTCATGGAGTTCCGCTTCGGGGCCGGGATCAAGATCAGCAACGTCGCCGTTGACTACGCGTGGCAGGACATCGAGGCGCTCGGAAGCGTGCACCGCTTCTCGCTCGCGTTCGCGCTCTGAGCGGCCGCCGGCCGGCCGGGCCGGCGATCGGATGAACGGTTTGTCGCGCGGGAAGGCTCCGCGGGGCCTTCCCGCGCTTATTTCATAAACATTTTTAGATAATAATGAACGCGCCCGCGCAAGTCTTTTCAGCGGCGCCAGCATCGCTGTATATTATTGTATTGACATAAGTAGCAGTGATGTGAGAGAATTCGGCCTCGGCTCGAGAGGGGGTGAAAATATATATGGAATTCATACCTGAGCTGATGGTGACGGAGAGCCTGAAGGACGACATTTTGAGCTCATCCGACAGGTACCCGGTTCACTACAAAACGAAGATGTGCTACTTCTGCTATGATCGATGATGAGGCAAAATAGGAGGATAGCGCCATGGAGTTCATTCCCGAAATCATGGTCATTAAAGGGGCGCCGGGCAAATCCGCACCCAAGAAAATGGTGTACAACTATTTTGTAAGCGTCTGTGGGAGCTCCTGCGCAATAGATCCTTAATAATTTGAGACGGGCTACTAGCCTGCACTCCGTTGCGGACTAGTAGCCCAGTTTCCTTCGTAGAGCATTTGCGCGCCGCCGCACGCTATGTAGAAGCGATAGAGTGCGCTCAACAACGAACGAATATGGAACATCTGTATCCTCTATTAAGCCCCAGAATCATCTTCAGGCAGATCAAGAAGGACGAGAAGTACGATCCAAATTGGCCGCTATCGACGGCAAGGAGATCGATCTCAACGAGGCCTCCGAGAGGGTGGTGAGGAATGCGACGGCGGTAGCTCAGTGCGGGAGATTGCGCTCAAGCTGGCCGCGGTTTTCGACAAGACGGCGCCGGAGACGATGCTGTCGCGTCTCGAATCGCTTCTATGCACGCTGCGAGATCAGGGGGTCATCGAGCTTTTGAATGAGCCGGTCGAGGGCAAACGCCGCCGGATCATCCCGAAGCAACCCCACGGAACACAGCCCCTCATGAGCATGTTCATGGAAGTGACGAACGCATGCAATTTGAAGTGCATCCATTGCTATTTGGGCGATATCGATGCGAGGCGCGATCTGCCGCTCGAGCGACGTCAAGAGGGTGCTGGATCAGTATTCCGATGTCGGAGGCGAGCACCTCGCCATATCCGGAGGAGAGCCGTTCGTCAGGAAAGATATATTGGAGATAGTCGAATATGCGTCTTCACAGCCGCTCTTCGTCACCATTCTCTCGAATGGAACCCTGATAACCGACGAAACGGCGAAGAAGCTGAGTCAATACAATATAAAAGAAGTGCAGATCAGCCTCGACGGGGCGAAGACCGAAACGCACGACGCCCTTCGCGGCATGAAGGGAGCACAGAAAGCCGGCTGTCAGCGCGATCGAGGCGTTGCGGCGCGAAGGGATAAGCGTCGATGTCGCCACGGTCGTCAATCGTCTTGAATATGAGCGAGCTGCTGGATCTAGTCGATTTCTGCAAGAAATGGGACATTGTGCCCGGGCTCTCTCACCAGCACGCGAAGGGACGGGCGGTCGAGGAGGGCATGGCGTATCAGCTCGACGTATCATCGAGCACTATCGGGAGCTGATAAAGGTTCACCGGTACATCGAGGAGACACACGCCGCCATAGCCTCTCCACTTTTAAGGTGCCGGCGAAGCCGAATCTCGAATGTCGCACAGGTGTTCGGCGGGTCTCACTTCCTGCGCCTGCGTTCGAGCGGGGACGTCTACGCCTGCTTGGATTTGAATGCGCCCGGCGCCAAGCTCGGGAACATACATGAGCAGAGCCTCGGCGAAATATGGAATTCGGACCACCCGTTTTTAAACATGCTCCGAACCTCTTCCTTGAAGGATTTGACCTTCTGCCGGGACTGCAAGCATTTCGTATACTGCAAGGGAGGGTGTCCGGCGACGGCCTACGAGGTCTGGGGAGACTACAACATGCCCGATCCGAAAAACTGCGCTTATTTCACTCTGGCCCTGGAGCACCTGACGTTCGAGCCGGGCGAAGAGACCGAAGACGCGGACCGAACCATCATCCGGTGCGACAAGTAGCCCGCGGCGGGCAATCGTGATACTATGAAGCTGGAGGACGTGTCGCCGCGGGCGATGATTTATCGATGGCAGCCACCGTACGGTTTCTGAAATTCCTCAGGCCCTATTGGAAAAAGGGGGCCTGGGCCTTTTTATTCATGCTCCTTTCGGTCGGGCTGCAGCTGCCGATGCCGTTTCTGACCAAATACCTCGTCGATGAAGTCATCGCGATAAAATCCTTTAAGCTCCTCAATCTCATAGGGCTCGCACTCGTCGGATTCTTGATCGTTCATGCCGCCTCGAATTTTCTCCAGAGCTACCTCCTTGCCACCTTCCGGGGCCGCGTGCTGTTCGACATACGCATGAAGCTCTTCGAGCGGGTTCAACGGGCGTCGCTCTCGTTCTTTCAGAGCAAGCAGACCGGCTACCTCATGTCCCGCCTGTCGGACGACGTCAACGCGGTGCAGGGACTGTTGGCCGAGACCCTCGTGACGGCGGGTCAGAACGTCCTCACGTTCGTCGCCGGCATCGTCTGCACGATATACATCCATCCGAAGCTCGCCCTCATCTGCTTTGGCGTCTTGCCCCTCTATGCGATATCGATCGCCGTTTTCAACAAGAGGATCAGGTCGCTGAGCACGGAGACGCGCGAAAGTTTCGCGCTCGTTCAGAAGGATCTGCAGGAGCTCCTCTCGGGCATCTCGTTGATCAAGGCCTTCACCGCCGAGGGGCGGGCGACCATGCGGCTTTTGTCCGGTCTCAAGAAGGCCATCCGCGCCGAAGTGAGGCTCGATATCACCGCCACGCTCGCTTCCATCAGCTCGGGGATGATTTCGGCCATCGGGCCGGTGGCGCTTATCTGGTACGGCTGCGGCGAGATCATGAGGGGAAATCTGACGGTCGGCGGATTGCTCGCCTTCAGCGCTTTCATCGGATATCTCTTCGGTCCGATCGGCATTCTCTACAGCCTGAACGTGCAGGTGCAGCGCTCGCTCGCCGCGGTGGAGACGGGTTTTCGAAATTCTGGACGTCGAGCCGGAGAAGGACGCCGAGACCGACTTCGAAATCCGGCAGGGAAGCCGTGACGTACGAAAGAGTGTCGTTCGCGTACGGCGAAGACGAGCCGGTGCTGGATGACATTTCCTTCGAGATTCCGCCGGGACGCACCGCCGCCCTCGTCGGCCGCTCCGGCGCGGGCAAGACCACGCTCGCGTCCTTGCTCTTCAATTTCTACCGGCCGTCGCCGGGCCGCATTCTCGTAGACGGCCGGGACATCGGCGAGATGGCGCTCAAGTCGCTGCGAAGCCAAGTGGGGCTCGTGGCGCAGGATTCGTTTCTCTTCTCCGACACCGTGCGGGAGAACATCCGTTTCGGCCGGCCGGGCGCGTCGGACGAGGAGATCGAGCGCGCGGCGAAGATGGCGCACGCCCACGAGTTCATCATGGAAATGCCGGACGGGTATCTCTCGCGGATAGGCGAGCGGGGCTCCACCCTCTCCGGCGGGCAGCGTCAGCAGGATATCGATCGCCCGGGCGATCCTAAAGGATCCCAAGATACTCATACTGGACGAGGCGACCTCTCAGGTGGACAACGAGTCGGAGCGGCTGATTCAGGAAGCGCTCGAGAAATTCATGCAGGGGAGAACGACCATCATCATCGCGCATCGCCTCTCCACCGTCCAAAAGGCCGACGTCATACTGGTGCTGCACGAGGGCCGCGTCGTCGATCGGGGACGGCATCTCGAGCTTCTCGAGAGGGAAGGCATATATCGGGAGCTCTACCGCGGGCTGCAGGGATGACGGCCTGCGCGGTCGGAACCTAGCGCTTTATCTCCGCCTGCAGGTCCCGAATGCTCCCGATGAGGCCGCCCGTCGAGTAGAAATTCCCGCTACCGGGATAGAATAGAAATGCCCCGAGCTTCGCGGGATCGGGCGCGTCTTTCTCGCCGAGGACGCTTTCGTCCGCCTTGATGTCGACGATCTCCCCGATGAACATCGTGTGCGTGCCGATTTCGACCGTCTTGACGAGCCGGCACTCGACGACGAGGGGGAACTCGGCGAGGTAGGGCGCGTTGACGAGATCGCTTCTTGCCGGCGTGAGCCCCGTCGCAGCGAGCTTGTCGATCTCCCTCCCTGAGACGCTCCCGAAGAAGGCTGTCTCCCGCGCATAGGTCTCTGACGGGATATTCACCGTGAAAGCTTTCGAGGCGATGATGTTCCCGTAGGAATGGCGGGATTTCGTGAGGGATACCGTGACCGAGGGGGGATCGGAGCAGCAGATGCCGACCCAGGAGGCCGTCATCATATTGGGCGTTCCCACGGAGTCGTACGAGCCGATGACCCAAACGGGGCAGGGCGGCACGAGCGTTCTTGCGCCGAGCGACTTCTTGCATTCGCCGTCCATCGCGGCGGCGAAAAGCGTGGACGCCGCGAGGGCGCATACGAAAGCGATTCTCGAAGATCTCCGCATGGTCACCTTCCTTGTTGGTGGTTTCGAGCTATTTCCCGGGCTCCACGTAGAGCCAGTGGTCGGCGAATGACGCCTTCATGCGAAAGCTCTTCTTGATGAAGAGAAATCCGCCCGCTCCCTCGAACCGCATCTCCTTGAGGATCCACGAGCCGTCCGGCCGCGTCTCGTAAAGAAAGGTCGAGCTCATGCGCTTCGCGCCGCGGGGGAGCGGATCGCGCGTCGATTCGACCTTGAGCGGGGCGCCCGTTTCCTCGTCGAGCCAGGCCGTGCCCTTCACCGTGTACGGCTTCGCCTTCGGATTCTCCTTGTCGTCGGCCGCGTACGAAAAGCCGAAGGCGAGGCAGCTTCGATCGCCGATGGTCTCGCGCCCGCCCGTTTCGGTGACGACGATGCCGGTCTGAACGTCGGGATTGAAGGGGCTGTCGCTCGACGAGACCGACTGAGAGCTCTCGTCGTCCTCGCCGCTCTTTTTCTTCTTTTCCTTCGCGCGCTGCTTGTCGAACTCCTTGCGGTGCTCGGCGGTCACGTCTTTTCCGTCCTCGACGACCGACACGATCTCGGTTCTCACGCCCTTCTCGGCCGCCGGGTCGGAGGCGAAGCGGAGCTCGGAGACGGTGCGCGATTTGACCGCGCCGTCGCCGTCGAGCTCTTCCATCGTCTGCGTCATCGAGCCGGGGACGAGGTTCTTCGTTCGCCTCGTAGATCGCGACGGCCTTCGTCCAGAGCGCGGGAACGGGGGACGCCGCGCGGGCCGTGAGGACGACCGACGCGAACGCGGCGAGCGCCGCGACGGCGGCGAAGGAAATGCGCTTTTTCACGGGTATGGCTCCTTCGGTTCGCGTTGAGACCGCAGTGTACCACGGGAGCGGCGGGCTGTCATTTTTCATCTTGACTTTCGGTTTTTGTTCGGTATAGTGATGAATGACGCCGCTCGATGGCGGCGCGGCGGCCGGGGGGCAGCTCGGCGCGACGGAGGGAACGATGAGCTATCTCACGAAACGACAACGGGAAATACTCGAGTTCGTGCGGTCTTTTCAGGCGGCGAAGGGGTACGCCCCCTCCCTCGAGGAGATCGCGGCGCATTTCAAGCTCTCGGCCGTGAGCACGGTGCACGAGCACCTCGCGAACATGAGCCGGAAGGGCGTGCTGCGCCGCGGCTGGAACAGGGCGCGCTCGATCGAGCCGCTCGCCTCGCGCGACGCGCGCGAGGTGCCGCTCGCCGGCGCGGTCGCGGCGGGCTCGCCGATCGAGGCGATCGAGACGCCCGGGAGCGTGGCGATTCCGCCCGACCTCGCGGGCCGCGGCGAGAGCTTCGCGCTCCGCGTCAAGGGAGAGTCGATGACGGGGGACGGCATTCTCGACGGAGATCTCATCGTCGTCGAGAAGCGGCGGCGCGTCGAGAACGGCTCGCTCGCGGTCGTGCTCCTTCGGGGCGGCGAGGCGACGGTGAAGCGGTTTTACCAGGACGGGGAACACGGTGAGGCTCCGGCCTTCGAACCCCGCGATGGAGGAGATCGTCGTTCCAGCGGCCGAGGTCGAGGTGCTCGGCGTCGTCACGGGTCTCGTGCGGCGGTACCGGCGGGTCTGACGGACGCTCGCGGGGAGGGGTGACGGGCGCGGCGCGGCGCGGCGCCGCCGCGGTATGGCTATCACGTATCGGAAGGTCGACGTGCTTCTCTCGGGCGGCGGCGGCGAGGTGAGGGAAGGGGATTGTCTTCTTCTCGAGCTCGGCCGGCGGCCCGGCCCCGGCGAGCTCGCGCTCGTGAAGCGCGGCGGCGCCGAGTTTCTGCGCCGGGGGGACGGGTGCGACGGGGCGGAGGTGGTGGGGGTGGTGATCGGCATCAAGCGAAAGCTCTGATCCTGCGGCGCGCGGGGGGAGCGCGGTGGAACGGGAGATTCTCCACGTCAACACGGACGATTTCTACGCGTCGGTGCTGCGGCTCCGCGACGCCACGCTTCGCGGGAAGGCGGTGGTCGTGGCGGGCGCCTCGTCGCGAGGCGTCGTCTTTTCGGCCTCCTACGAGGCGCGCCGCGACGGCGTCTCGCGCGGCATGACCGCGACCGCGGCGCGGCGCCTCGCGGGCCGGGCCGTTTTCGTGCCGCCCGACTGGGGGCTCTTTCGGCGGGCGTCGGCGGCCGTCTTCGCGGTGCTCGGGCGCTACAGCCCCGCCGTCGAGACTTCCTCGCTCGACGAGGGGTATATCGACTACACCGGATGCGATCGCCTCTTCGGACCGGCTCCCGACGCCGGGAGGCGCATCAAGGGCGAGATCATTCGCGAGACGGGGCTCGAGGTCTCGCTCGGGATCGCCTCGAACAAGCTCGTGAGCCACGTCGCCTCGCGCTCCGCCAAATGCGCGAACCTCGTCGACGTCTATCGCGGGTACGAGAGATCGTTTCTCGCGCCGGTTCCGATCGAGCGGTTTCCGCTCGTCGGCGAGAGGCGGGCGCCGGCGCTCCGCGAGCTCGGGATCGGCTCGGTCGGCGACGTTCTCGCTCTTCGCGCGGGAGATCCTCGCCGCGTGCTTCGGCCCGTGGGGGGAGCGCCTCCACCGCGGCGCGCTCGGGGAGGATCCCGCGCCCGTGCGGACGCATCCCGCGCCCGACGAGCGATTCGCGGTCGAGGAGACGCTCGAGCCCGATAGGGTCGACACGCGCCTTCTCGAGGGCGCGCTCTACCGGCTCGCCGAGCGCCTCGGCGAGCGGCTGCGCGCCGAGCGCTCGCTCGCGGGCGCGGTCGAGCTCGAGGTGCGGTACGCGGACGGTCTCGCGGCGCGGGGGGCCGGGCGGCCGGGGAGCCCGCGGCTGACGACCGCGCGATCTTCGAGGCGGCGCGCGCGGTTTTCGCGCGCGTCTACGCGCGGCGCGTGCGGGTGCGCACACTCTCGCTCGCGGGGCGTCGGATCGAGCCCATGCCGCTCCAGCGCGATCTTTTCGCCGGGGAGCGCGAGGCGGCGGCGGAGCGCGCCGGGCGGCTCTACGGCGCGCTCGACCGGCTGCGGGCCGTCCACCCGGGACGCGCGGCGCCGGCATTCGGGAGGTCGCTCGCATGAGCTTCGCGCATCTTCGCGTCCACTCGTGCTTCTCGATGCTCGCCGGGACGAGGCGGGTCGAGGATCTCGTCCGCGCCGCCGCGGCGGCCGGGATGCCGGCTATCGCCCTCGCCGACACGGACGGGATGCACGCCGTCGTGCCGTTCCAGCGCGCGTGCGCCGAGGCGGGCGTGGAGCCCCTTTACGGCGTCGAGATCACGGAGCGCGGCGGCGGCCGTCGAAGGCGCGGCGCGCGCCACGTTTCTCGCGCGAACGCGCGAGGGGTACACCGAGCTCTGCCGCCTCACGACGCGCCGGCGCCTCGACGAAAATTTCTCCCTCGCCGCCGCGCTCGACGCCGTCTCGGAGAACGTCGTCGTCCTCGCCGAGGACACCCGCGTGCTCGGGCGCCTCGCGGGACGGCGGCGCGCGTTCGCCGCGCTCCCCGTTTCGATCGGACGCGAGGCGGCGGAGCGCCGCTGGCGCCTTCGGCGGCTCGCTTCGCACCTCGGGCTGCGAACGGTCGCGGCGGGGGACGTTTTCTTCATGGAGCCGCGGGAGCATTTCACGCACCGCGTTCTCACGGCGATACGCACGCGCACGACGGTCGGCACGCTCCCCGAGGGAGCGGCGGCGCCGGTGTCGGCGTTTTTCCACTCTCCCGAGGACGTGCGCCGCGCCTTCCACGACGACCCCGCCTCAGTCGAGGCGGCGCTCGAGATCGCGGAGGAGTGCCGGTTCGATCTCGATCTCTCGACGCGAAAGCTCCCGCGTTTCAGGACGCCCCGCGGGGAGGAGGCCTCCGCGTCGCTCCGGAGGATCGCGCTCCAAGGCCTTCGCGACCGTCTCGGGAGCGTTCCGCCCGGCGAGTGGCGGGAGGCGCTCGAAACGCTCGAGCGCGAGCTCGCCGTGATAGAGGCGAAGGGGCTCGCCGACTATTTTCTCATCTGCTGGGACGTCGTGCGGTTCGCGCGCGGGCGCGGGATGCCCTCCCTCGGGCGGGGGTCGGCCGGGAACAGCATCGTCTCGTACGCGCTCGGGGTGACGCACGTGAATCCGCTCCGCCACAACCTCTTCTTCGAGCGCTTTCTCAACCCCGAGCGCGAGCACCTGCCGGACTTCGACATCGACTTCGGGACGGACGACCGCGAGGAGGTGCTCCGCTACATCTTCCGCCGCTACGGCAAGGAGCGCGTCGCGATGATCGGCACCTACTCGACGCTCAAGGCGCGCGCGGCGCTCCGCGAGACGGCCAAGGCGCTCGGCATCCCGGAGGGGGAGGTCGCGCCCTTCGTCGAGCGGCTGCCGTATTTCACCTCCGTCGATCGGCTCGAGGAGATCTGCGCCATATCGCCCGCATCGATCGGCATCCCCTTCGACCGCGAGCCGCTCCGCACGCTCATGCGCCTCGCCCTCGCGATCGGGGAGTTTCCCCGGCACATGGCGACGCACCCGTGCGGGCTCGTCATCTGCCCCTCGCCGATCACGGATTTCATGCCGCTCCAGCGCGGCGAGAAAGGGTACGAGATCACGCAGTGGTCGATGCACGAGGTCGAGGCGGCGGGGCTCCTCAAGATCGACGTCATCGGCCAGAAGGGGCTCGCCGTCATCAAAGAGGCCGCGCGGATGGCGGAGGAGAACGAAGGGCGCCCGCTCCACCCGGAGCGGATCGATTACACGAACGATCCCCAGGCGAGGCGGCTCATCCGCGAGGGGCGCACCGAGGGGTGCTTCTACATCGAGTCGCCGGGGATGATCCAGCTCATCCGGCAGGCGCGCTGCGAGGATTTCGAGGTGCTGACGGCGCTCTCCTCCATCATACGGCCGGGCGTGTCGAGCTACGGGGGCAAGCGGCAGTACCTCCACCGCCATCTCGGCCTCGAGCCCGTGACGCTCCTCCATCCCTCGCTCGAGCCCGCGCTCCGCGACACCTACGGCTGCCTCATCTATCAGGAGCAGGTGATACGCGCCGCGGTCGAGGTCGCCGGGATGAGCCTCGGCGAGGCGGACGGGCTGCGGCGATGCATGGCGTTCAAGAACATCGACGACGAGACGATGAGCGATTACCGCGGCTCCTTCATGCGCGGGGCGATCGAGCGCGGCGTTCCGGAGGAGACGGCGGCCGAGATCTTCCGGCAGATCGCCTCCTTCGCCGGGTACGCCTTCTGCAAGGCGCACTCGGCCTCCTTCGCCCTCGAGTCGTTCGAGAGCGCCTACTGGAAGGCGCACTACCCGGCCGAGTTCATGGCGGCGATCCTCTCGAACGGCGGCGGGCTACTACTCGCAGGAGGAGTATCTCGAGGAGGCGCGGCGAATGGGAATCGCGATCCTCCCGCCGTGCGTGAACGAGAGCGCGATCCGCCACCGCGGGCGCGGCCGCGAGCTCCGGCTCGGCCTCATGCAGGTGAAGGGGCTCTCGTCCGGCACGGCGGAGCGCATCGTGCGGGATCGGCCGTACCGCTCGCTCGGGGAGCTCGTCGAGCGCGTGCGCCCCTCGCGCGACGAGGTCGAGGCGCTCGTCGCGTGCGGGGCCTTCCGGTGTCTCGGCCGCACGAGGCCGCAGCTCCTCTGGGAGCTTCGGCTCCTCGAGAGCGGAAAGCCCGCGGCGCGCGATCTCATCCCGTCGCTCCCCCGGATCGACGACTACGACCTGCCGCGAAGCGTCGAGCGCGAGCTCGAGACGCTCGATCTCGCCGTGAGCGCCCATCCGCTCGCGATGTTCGCGGGACGCCTCGAGGCGCTCGCGCGGGAGCGGCCGATCGTCCGCTCGTGCGATCTCGCGAGCCGCGTCGGGAGCGAGGTCGAGCTCGTCGGCTGGAAGGTGGCGTGGAAGTCGGCGCGGACATCGAGCAGCGCCGAGGAGATGATCTTCGTCACCTTCTCGGACGAGTGGGGACGCTTCGAGGCGACGTTTTTCCCCGCGGCCTACCGCCGCGCGGCGCGCGAGCTCTTTCGCGCCTCCGGCCCCTTCGTCATCCGCGGCCGCGTCGAGAGCGAGCTCGGGGTCGAGAGCCTCGTCGCCGAGGG
>CAWFAD010000007.1:0-467813 GCA_963813815.1 uncultured bacterium
TCAGGAATCTGAGATATTCTTGTCCCAAGCGATCGATATCCGGAAGGCTGAGGATGATGGGCCGTCAGGATGCAATCTCTTGAAGCCCATCGATGATGTGATTGAAAAGGACGAGGGATCTCTGCCCTATGGTGTGCGTCTCGGTTGCTTTCTTGAGCGTTTTCGCGCTCGACGATATTGCCGAGATCTTGCCGGTCAAGATTTCTCTCTCGGCTGATCCCACCTGAGAGGCCACGCAATTAACTAGCTCGTCTGCAGAGAAATAATCATACGGCATCGAGGAGAGATCGATACAGAGCCGCTGTTTGAGTTGCTCTGCCTGCATCGCCTTGCGGATGATGGACTTCTTGCCGATGCCTCGTGGTCCGCGAAGCACGAGCACCTTTTGCGTTGTCTGCGAGGGACGTAAGAAAGCGGGCTATCTCGTCAAGCTCCTGTTTCCTGCCCGTGAAAACAGGATGGAACGCCATCTCTCTTTCATGATCGGAGTAGAGAGCCATGCTCGAGGGGCGCTGGAGCGGATCGGTGTCGCACAGATCGAGTATGAATGAAGCGATGGAAGAGGGGTTCTTAACGCCCGCACCCTCGAGAGCCTGGTGCACGCCGGCGCGACGCACTTTTATCTGTGCCTCCGATAGCTCCAATATCGCGGGGAAATCCCTATCCTCGATGGACTCGACGAGAGCGGCGCCGAGAGCGAAAAAATCGGTAGATGCACTCTTGTGCGCGCCCTCCCGCAGGATTTCGGGTGCGAGAAAGCGCGCGGTGCCGCTCATTCTATCTCCTCGCTTCGCGTTTCCGGAAGATATGAGACCGAAGTCCAGGAGTTTGGCTAATCCCTCGCCCGTGATCATAATGTTGTCGGGCTTGATGTCTCCGTGAACGACTCCGCTCTTGTGGAGATAGCCGAGAGCGTCAAAGAGCTGGTCCATGATCGAGGGAACCGCCCGGAGATTGTCCACGTTCCTAAAATGTGATCGAAGGCTCTGGCCTTCGATATACTCCATCGTGAAGTAGAAGAGGCGGGATTCCAGAGTCCCGAAATCGAAAACGCGGACGAGGTTCGGGTGCTGGAGATGAGAAAGGACCTTGAACTCCTTCATGAGGGAGGCTCGGATAGCGGCGGATTCCTGGGATATCACCTTGAGCGCAAGAATGCGGTCGAGCTGCGAGTCGAAAACGCGGTAGACCCTTCCGAAGCCGCCTTCGCCGATGAGGCGTTTCAATTCTGTATCTCGACGGTAAGCCCTGCGATAGCCACCATGTGGTGGATGGTAAACGGGGCTCAATGAGATGCCAATAAAAAACCCTCTCGGGGGAGAGGGTTTTTATTGATGGGCGTTATCTCCTATTTAGATTCTGTTACTCAATGATTTGCTCATCATCTCCATATTCACTGAAGTGCTCCAGCTTCGACTTCACGTTACCGTCTTCAATGAAGCTTCCGATGCTTTCCCAAAGGCCGGTTAATTCATTGTGCCATAGGATGTCGTGATCGATTTCTTCGCCCGCCTCAACGAGGTCTATCGGCAGCGACAGTATGACATCGGCCTTGAACTGGATGCCGTGCGGCTCGAGGCGAACCATGGCCGCCGGGAACTCGGGCATCTCGATCGTGATTTCGGTATCCTGCTCGAGGGCGCCGGGGGCGAAGGTGAGGGTGAAGTAGCCATTGCTTATAACGCCGCCATTTGCCGCTGAAATCACGGCCGAGGCGGCGGAGCTTCGCATGAGGACTTCAGAATCCTCGGAGGCGGATAGAAGCATGGCGAAAGTGGGGTCTTCAACACCGGGCATGAGGAGGGAGTCGTTCGAGGGGGCGACAGGAGAGTAGGTCCCGCACCCAAGGGCTGCCAGTAAGCTGAGGGAGGAGATCGCCTTCAGTAGGGCTCTGAGGGCTTTTTCCTTTCGACCATGCATTCTACCCACCTCCTCGGGGAATCAAAACTTCTTGTCCATCCGAGGGGGTATAAAGGCAACCGGGGTGCCACGGGGTCTCGCTCGGGGGTCGAGCGGGCGCGGGCCGGCCCCGAAAAGGGCCAAAATGCCCCCTCCGTCAAGGGCGCTCAACCGCCTAATTCTTATTTCAACATGAAGTTACGAGCAGCCCGGATCGGCGCCACCAGCCGATCAAAAAGCCCATGAATCGGTGCGATTCCTCCAGCTCGCGTGCCGGCGCCGCACTCGCGGCGGGGAGTTTTCCTTAAGCGATGGGGGTCAATGAGGGGCGAAACGGAGGTTCCGGCTCTATTTGCTTATCAATTCGTCGATTGCATTCGCCGGTTCAGATGAGCCACATCGGAGATTTTCCTTTGTCGAGGCGGGGTCGATTCCGAATTTTCTAAGCTTGTACCTCAGAGTTCCTCTTCCCACCCTAAGAAGTGCCGCCGCGCGGGTGATATTCCCCCCGGCGCGGGCCATGGCGGCCTCCACGAGAGCGCGCTCGGCGGCCTCGAGCGATACCCCCCCGGGTGGAAGATCGATGACGATCCGTTCCCCTTCTTCCCTGATGGGGAGCGTCGTTCCCCGCACTTCCCCGGAGAACGGAAAGTCCGCCGGCCCGATCCTTCCCGTGCTGTTGAGGAGCACGGCGCGCTCAACCGCGTTGATGAGCTCGCGAATGTTGCCGGGCCAGGAGTACCGTTCGAGGGCCTCGAAGGCCTCCTCCGTCAGCCCGAGCTCGCCCTTGCCCATGCGGGCGGCGAAACGCCTCGCGTACTCGGCCGCTATGGGGCGGATATCGGCCCGGCGCTCGCGGAGCGGTGGAATGTTGATTTCGACCACGTTCAGCCGGTAAAAGAGATCCTCGCGGAAGCGGCGCTCGGACGCCGCCCGTTTCAGGTCGTGGTTCGACGCCGATATGACCCGCACGTCGACGGGCAGGAACCGCGTGCCGCTCAACCGGCGTATCACGCGCGAATCGAGAAACTTCAGCAGCTTCGCCTGGAGGGCGTAGTCGATCTCGCCGACCTCGTCGAGAAAGATCGTGCCGCCGTTGGCGCACTCGAAAAGTCCCATCTTCTCGGTGCGCGCATCGGTGAAGGCCCCCGGCTCATAGCCGAAAAACTCGCTCTCGAGCAGGTTGCGCGGTATCGCCGCGCAGTTCACCTCGATGAAGGGGCCGTCGTTCCGCGGGCTAGCGACGTGCATCGCGCGCGCGAGCGCGCCCTTTCCCGTTCCGCATTCGCCGGTGATCATGATCGAGGTCATGTCGCTCGCCGCCACCTTGCGGGCGAGCGCGAGCACTTCGAGAATGCGCTCGCTCACGCCGATGATTTCCTCGAAGCCGCCGTTCTCCCGGGCTCGCTTCTCGACGGCGCTGCGCCGCGTCCGCTTGCCGATGCCCTGAGCCGCCATCGCGAGGATCTGCGAGAGATCCTCCGCGCGGAAGGGCGCATGGAGGATGTGGCGCGCTCCCAGGATGAGCGCGAGCCGGTCGCCGGAAGGATAGCTCGCCGGCAGGAGGAGCACGATCTGCGTCTGGGGATTTTTCTCGCGCCACGCGCGGAGGTCGCCGAGACCGTCGAAGTCCCCGCCGTCCGCGGGGAGCCCCGGCACGGAGAGAAGAAGCAAATGGGGTGTGTTCTCCTCTTCCGCCGCCGCGAACGTCGCGATGGAATCGTATCGCCCGGTCTTCCACCCGCGCTCCTCGCTCAGCTTCGCGAGGCGTTCGCGGGCCTCGGGTTCGGCCTCGATAACCGCGAGAAAAAGCGTCGCCATGTCGTGCCGGTCCGTCCTCTTATGATTCGGGTTAGGGTAATCCTCGATATAACGAGCAAAATGCATGCCTCGAAGGCGAGCATTTGAACAAAGTCCGGCGATTTGCTATGCTTGAAGCAACGGATGGTTCGGCGTCTTAACGCCCCAAAAAAGGAGATTGAAACGTGTCAAGATTCGAACACCGCATGGCGCTCTGGCTGGCGCTCGTCTCGATAATGGCCGCGGGCTGCGGAAACGATACGGCGATCATCACAAAGGAGCCGCCCGTTGTCGAGGGCCTCGATCCTTTGACGGTCGGATTCGGCGACACCCTCACCGTCTCCGGGTCCGGTTTCAACTCCGTTCTGTCCGAGAACCGGATCGTCATCTCGCAGGGGCAGTTCGACGAGCCGGCCGCGCGCCGGGTCATCGTTCCCTTCGCGGGCTCGACGACGGAGCTTCGCGGCATCGTCCCGGACGGCGCCTTCACGGGAACGGCCAGGGTCGAGGACCTCGCGCCGCTTGCGGCGTTCACCATCAACGTCCCGCAGCCGGATCTTCCCTCGAACGAGGCCGCGCTCGCCGTCCGGCTCTCGGAGGGGGAGGTCGGCAAGGCCTTCTTTTCGGGAACGGGGTATGAGTTCTCGGCCTCGGCCGGCTCCTCCATCGCGGAGTATCTCGTGGTCCTCTTCAGCGACGCGGTGGCGCCGAGCAGCGTCTGGAACTACAACTATTCCATCACGGCACTGAACCAGACCGCCCTCGCGGCGAGCGGGGCCTCGGGCTCGAGCGGCGGCATCGATCCCGCCGCCGGAAAGGACGCGGAAAACGCCGGCCTCGCCGCCACGGCTCTTCTCGTGAACGGCTCCCGCCCACGCGAGTTCGAGCGCCGCGTCGACGAGCAGATACGGGAGATCATCGAGCGGGCGGGCGCGGGGGCCCGTTCGTCCGGCGAGACGCCCCGGCCGAGCCTCGCCGCCGGCTCGTACGCCCCGACCGAGTATTTCAAGGTCCTCAAGGACATCTCCTTGCCGCTCAACGATCCCGATAGCTACGAGATCGTCACGGCAAACCTCAAGTTCGACGGAGAGCACACGCTTCTCTACGTCGACGCGAACACCCCGCCGGACGATCTCACCAACGACGAGGCCCAGGACCTCGGTCTCGCCTTCGACGACAACATCTATGCGCATAACCGGGCCGCGTTCGGAGTCGAGTCGGACATCAACGGCGACGGCAAGGTCGCGATTCTCATGAGCCCGGCCGTGAACGAGCTGACGGATCCGGGGACGGCCTCCACGGAGGGATTCATCGCCGGCTATTTTCTTCCGAGCGACCTCTTGCCCAATTTCGTTCCGGCCGGCGCGACGAACGCCATGGAGATCTTTTATACGATCGTTCCCGACCCGACGGGCGAATGGGGAAACGTGTTCACCAAGGACAAGGTGCTTCCCATCATCGAGGGCGTGCTCGCGCACGAGTTCCTTCATATGATCCTGTTCAACTACCGCGTGCTCGTCTTCGGAGGCGGAACGAGCACGGAATATTACGAGGATCTGTGGCTCGAGGAGGGGCTCGCCCACATCGCCGAGGACGTGAACGGCTACACGGGCAGCAACATCGCGCGGGCGAAGCTCTTTCTCGACGATCCGGGCAGCGTGTCGCTCATCTACGGCGGGGACGGTCTCGAAGAGCGCGGCGCCTCGTTCCTGTTCCTGCGGCTCATCGGCGACCGGTACGGAGAAGAGGCCTTCAGGTCGCTCGTCCAGACGAAGGAGAGCGGGACGGCGAACGTGGGGACGGTGACGGGCGAGTACTTCAAGGAGCTCTTCGCCGATTGGAGCGCCGCGCTGTATCTGAGCGGCCTCGGCATCACCGACGATCCGCGGTTCAACTACACGTCGATCGATCTCCAGACGGATTTCGGGCCGCCGGCCGTCGCCGCGGGAGTCGTTTCGCCCGCGGGAATGGACGGGTACGTCAAATCGATGGCGCCCGAGTACATTCTCTACACCGTGCCGGCGTCGGGCGCGCTCGGCTTCGAGATCGGCGGGGATCCGTATGGGAGGTTCAATGCGGCCGTTGTCCGTCTCCGCTAGCCGCCTCCTCGTCTGCTCCGTCGCGCTCGCCGCCTCGTGCGCGCCGCGTCAAACCATCGTGCCGGTGCTCGAGCCGGTCGTCACGATCGAGGGAGAAATCGCGTTCTTCGGCTCGAACCCGGTCGAGCGGGAGATCATCCTCTCGGACGCGGGCGGGATCATCTGCCGCCTCGACGGCGGCCGCAACGACGTCGAGCTGCGGAGTCTCGCCGGCCTCGGCGCGCGAGTCACGGGGCGTCTCGGGGGCAAGGTGGACGGCGTGCCGGAGTTTCTCGTCGACCGATACGAGCTCCTGCCGATCGACGGGCACCCTCCGGTCGTCGGCTCGCTCGAGCGGCGCGACGGCGTCCTGTGTCTCGTGGAAGCGGAGCGCGGCGGAGCGTACCGTCTCGAGGGGCCTCTCGCGAAGGCCCTCGCTCCGTTCGCGGGATATAAGGTATGGGTCGCCGGGGAGACGCGATCCGCCCGGGAAGGGGGGCGGGAGATTCCGCTCGCGGTCGAGAGCTACGGCGTGCTGCTGCCGCCGGGCTCCCTCATTCGCTCGCCTTGAGGCATTCCTCGATATTCAGGTAGGAGACGAAGCGGCCGCGCTCGAGCTGCTGGAAGAACATGCCGAGCCGCTCGTAGCACTGGTTCTCCATCCGTTCGCCGAAGCGCTCCCTGAGGTGCCCGGCGATCTCGCGCACGCTGCGCTTTCCGTCGATCAGCAGCCAGACCGCGGTTCCGATGTCGTCGAGCTTGAGCTTGAACTTGCGTCGCCCCGCGTAGAGGCGCGGCTCGACGAACCGCCGCAGAAGCCGGTTCTGAAAGCGGGGCATGAGCAGCGTGACGAAGCCGTCCTCGCCCGTTTCGTACTCGCCCACGCGCTGCGGGACGAGGTCGAGCAGGTTCGCCTCGCGTCGCCGGTCCGTCTTCTTGCCCATGGCCGCCTCCCAAAAAGAAATCCCCGGGCGCCGCGAGGGCGCCCGGGGAGGTCGTGGTGGACGAGTTACACCTTCGTCTTCGCGTTCTGGATCGGGATCCTGATGAGCACGTACGCGAGGATGGCGAAAACGAGCACCGAGAGGAGCGGACTCCCGTCCTCGATGATCGTCGGAAGAATCGCCTTGCCGCCGCCCGCGACGACGGTGGCCGCGATGATGATGCCCATGAGCGCCTCGCCCGCGATGAGTCCAGAGGCGAGGAGAATGCCCGTGTTCTCGAGCTTCTCCTTGTTGAGACTCCGCTTCGCCGTGATCATGTCGACGATCCACTTGATGATGCCGCCGACGAAGATGGCGAAGGTCGTGTGGAACGGAAGGTACATGCCCACCGCGACGAGCATCGGCGACTTGATGCCGATGAGGATGAGCCCGATCGCGAAGAGCGCGCCCATGATGACGAGAGCCCAGGCCATGCTGCCCGTGATGATGCCCTGGCTCATCATCGCCATGAGGCCCGCCTGGGGCGCGGGGAGCGACTCGCCTCCGATGCCGCCCGTCGCCGCGTACCCCACGTGGAGAAGCTGCAGCACGAGCGCCATGACGAACGCCGACGCGATGACGCCGACCATGCACCCCATCTCCATCGCTTTCGGCGTGCCGCCGAGGAGGTGTCCTACCTTGAGATCCTGCATGATGTCGCCGGCGACGCCGCTCGAGCAGCAGACGACCGCCGCGACGCCGAGCACCGCCGCGATGCCGAAGGCTCCCTTGACGCCGACGGCGACCATGAGGAGAGCCGCGATGATGAGCGTCGAGAGCGTGAGTCCCGAGATCGGGTTGTTGCTCGAGCCGATCGTTCCGACGAGGAACCCGGCGACCGCGGCGAAGAGGAACCCCGCGATGGTCATGACGATCGCCGCGACGATCGCGCCGACGAGGCTGTGGCTGAAGTAGTAGTAGAGAACCGCGATCGGAACGACGAGGGCGATGATGCCGATGATCGTGATGGAGTAGGGAATGTCCTTGTCGATGCGGCTCGTCGTTTCGCCCGATCCGCCCTTGCCGATCTGGCTCAGATCCTTGAAGGCGCGGGCCACGCCGGCCGACAGCGACTTGCGCATCCTGAAGAGCGTGAAGATGGCCGATACGATCATCGTTCCCACGGCGAACGGCCGCACGTAGGAGTTCCACACGGCGTTCTCGATGTTGAGCCAGCTCGTCGATTCGGTCAGGAGCTGGTCGAACCCGCCGTTCACGAAGATGAAGAGCGGCGCGAGCATCATGTGGCCGATGACGCCGCCGGCGAACACGAACGCGGCGAGCTTCGGACCGATGATGTATCCCACGCCGAGCATGGCGGGGGAGGTGGCCGGCGTCTCGGTGAAGATGGCGCCGGTCGGATTCGTCGTCGCGCCGAGCTCCACGAGGCGCGTCGTCCGAAGCGGGAAGTTGCTCATCGGAATCGCCCAGAACTTCTGCACGTAGTCCGTGACGAGCTTGAGGCCGAAGTCGTTGCGGAAGAGCTCGATGATCGCGGAGAGGCCGATCGCGCCGAACACGTATTTGGCGCCGGTCGCTCCGCCCTGTCCCGCCTTGACGATCTCGGCGCACGCCACGCTCTCGGGGAACGGCAGGCTCGTGTCCTCGATGAGCACGCGGCGCAGGAAAATCACGAAGAGTACGCCGAGGATGCCGCCCACGAGCATGAGCGCGGTGCTCTGCCAGTAATGGATGTTGTCCCAGAGCGGCAGCCCCGAAGCCGGATCCTTGGCGATGAGGAACGCGGGGATCGTGAAAATGGCCCCCGCGACGAGGGCCTCACCCACCGCCGCCGTGGTTCGGCAGGTGTTTTCCTCGAGGACGGTGCCCTTGATTCCGCGGAGCGCCGCCATCGCCATGACCGCCGCCGGAAACGTTGCCGCGACCGTCATTCCCGCGACGAGACCGAGATAAGCGTTGGCCGCTCCCAGCACGATGGAGAGAACGGCGCCGACGATGAGCGCCGGCAGCGTGAACTCCTTCATGCTGGTTCCCGCTGGAACATAGGGCTGGAACGGCTTGTCGGCCATTCGAGACCTCCTTCATGCGCACAATGTCCCTCGGGCGTCGAAAACTCGACGCCGTAACGATATGAGCGGCATGGTAGTCCTCGCCCGAAATGCAAGTCAAGCAAATGATACCGTCGGGAACTCGACGCCCCGAAGCCGCGCGAAGCAGGCCCGGGAAGCGGCCAACCGGTTGCCGGAACGAGCGATCGGCGCTGAGCCGCGCGGCGGGCACGGCGCTTGCCGTCCGAAGACGTCATGAAGCGTCTCGTTCGGACATTTCTCCGCCTCGCGTGCGACCTGTGCGGCGCCGAGAGATCGCACCTGCGCATCCTCGCGGGCGACGGAGCCCGGCCGGTCTGCCTGCTCGACGAGCGGTTCTCGCGCCGAGCGGCGGGGCCGTTCCTCGCTCCGGCGGGGCGCCAGATCGAACTGCTCGAGCCGCCGCATCGGGCGGGAGACGAGCTCGAGCCGGGAGAGGACGATGCGCCCTGCATCTTCGGCGAGCCGGCGGTTGAGCCGCTCGCTCGGGGGAACGCCGCGGCCGGATGGGAGTGGAGCCTGCGAAGAAGCACGGACGGGCTCGACATCGATCTCTCGCTCGACGGCGCGGGCGCGGCGTTCGCGAACGAGCGGATGGTGCGCGCGGCCTCGCTCCTCGAGCTCTTCGAGTCGATCATCGAGGGGCGCGGTTTCACCTCTCCGGCGCCGGCGCGGCCGCGGCTCGCCGGCGCCGGATTCGATCCGCCGATCGTCGGCCGGTCGCCGGCCATGATCGATCTCAAGCGCGATCTTTACCCGATCGCCTCGAGCGGCCTCTCCGTTCTCATCGAGGGGGAGAGCGGAACGGGGAAAGAGGCCGTCGCGAAGAACGTCCACCGGCTGAGCCCGCGGCGCGCGCGGCCCCTCGTTATAACGAGCGCGATGGAGGTGCCCCCGTCGCTGCTGCAGAGCGAGCTTTTTGGCCACGTCGAGGGGGCTTTCACGGGCGCGAGCCGCGACCGGATCGGGCTCATCGAGAGCGCCGCCGGGGGCACGTTCTTTCTCGACGAGGTCGGGGAGCTTCCGCTGCCGCTCCAGGCGACGCTGCTCCGCGTTCTTCAGGAGAAGGAAGTGCGGCGCATCGGCGAGAGTCGCCGGCGCCGCGTGGACGCGCGATTCGTGTTCGCCACCAACCGCGATCTCGATGACCTCGTGCGGCGGGGAAGGTTCCGCAAGGATCTGTACTTCAGGATCGCCGTCATGCGAGTGCGCGTGCCGCCGCTCAGGGTTCGCCGGGAGGACGTCGTCCCCCTCGCCGAGCATTTTCTCGGAACCTGCGCCGCGCAGGCCGGGGTCGAGCCTCCCGCCCTCTCGGCCTCCGCCGTGCGGCGGCTCGTCGCGTACGATTGGCCGGGAAACGTCCGCGAGCTCAAGAACGAAATGGAGCGCGCGTTCGCCCTCAACGGGCGGGAGCGCGCCATCGGCGCGGCGATGCTCTCGCCGCACGTCGACCGCGCGGGCGGCGGGGCTGTAACCGTGGAGGGGCGCGCGTCGACTATCCCTGAGACGGTCGAGCGGCTGGAGCGCGGGATGATCCGCGAGGCGCTCGCCCGCGCAGGCGGGAATCGGACGAGGGCGTCCGAGGAGCTCGGGATCACCCGCCAAGGGCTTTTGAAAAAGCTCAAGAGATATAGTATGTTGAGGTGAGCCGGGGGGCCGCGGGCCGACGCCTTCCCACCCGCCCGAAGACGCAGGGAATCGCTTCGGCCGGCGATACTGTCGTGAGAGGCTTACGACCGGCATGAAACAGGGAGTCGCAATGGCAGAGGCACGGAATCGAAAGAGATTCGGCGGCAAGTGGCTCGTGATCGTTCTCGTCGTCGCGGCGATCGCCGCCGCGGCCGCCGTCACGGCGGTCCTCAAGGGGCGCGGCCGCTCGGTGCAGTCGCAGTTCCAGCTTCAGGAAATAACGCGCGGAAACCTCGAGAACGTCGTTTCGAGCACCGGCGTCATCGAGGCCGTCGGCACGGTGGAGATCGGCACGCAGGTGTCCGGGGCGATCTCGAGGATTTGCGTCGATTTCAACGATCAGGTCCGCGCCGGGCAGCTTCTGGCCGTTCTCGATACCGTTCCGCTCAGGGCGTCGGTGCTCGACGCGCAGGCGAGCCTCAAAAGGGCGGAGGCGCAGCTCGAAAAAGCGGCGTACGATTACCGGCAGAACCTGCCGCTCTACGAGAGAGGGCTCGTCTCGGAATCGGAGTTCATGACCATGAAGATCGCCGTTCCGACGCAGGAAGCGTCCGTGCAGTCGGCGCGGGCCGCGCTCGATCGCGCGGAGTTCAACTTCGCGAACGCGCTCATCCGGTCGCCGATCAGCGGGACGGTCATCGAGCGCACCGTCGAGCGGGGGCAGACCGTGGCGGCGAGCTTCAACACGCCGAAGCTCTTTCTCATCGCGGAGAATCTCTCGCGCGTCGAAATACACGCCGAGGTGGACGAGAGCGACATCGGCCAGATACGGAACGATCTCTCGGTCCGGTTCGAGGTGCCCGCTTACCCGGATAAGCTTTTCGACGGAACGGTGAAGCAGATACGGCTGCAGCCCACGGTCGAGCAGAACGTGGTGAACTACACGGTCATCGTCGACGCCGCCAACACGGACGGGCTTCTGCTGCCGGGAATGACGGCGACGGTGGATTTTCTCGTCGAGCAGCGCGAGAACGTTCTCCTCGTGCCGAACGCGGCCCTGCAGTTTCAGGCGACGGCCGAGATGCAGGAGGAAGCGCGCAAGCAAATGGAGAAGCGTCTCGCGTCGGCGCCTGATTCGATCAAGGCGCGCTTCGCTGCGCGGAGCGAGCGAGGGGGGAGCGGCGGCCTCGCGGGCGCCGCGGGAGGAAGCGCCGCCGGTTCGGGAGGAACCGCGGGCGGCGGTTCGATGGCGGACATGGGGCGCGTGTGGTACGTCGACGTCGACGGCAAGTACGCGGCGGCCCTGTTCAGAAAGGGAGCCACCGACGGGAAATTCACCGAAGTTCTCCGGAGCCGCGATCTCAAGGAGGGCATGCAGGTGATCCTCGGCTACGCCCCCGACAATCCCGACAAGAAAAAGGCTCGAGGCTCTCAGTCGTTCGGACCGCCGAGGCTGCTCTAGCTATGCCGGGCATCATAGAAACGAAACGGCTCGCCAAGGTGTACCGGATGGGCGACATCGAGCTCGCGGCGCTGAGGGGGATCGATCTCCTCGTCCAGCCCGGCGAGTTCATGGCCATCATGGGGGCGTCGGGCTCGGGCAAATCGACGCTCATGAATCTTCTCGGCTGCCTCGACGAGCCGACCTCGGGCGATTACTGGCTCGACGGGCAGGCGGTCGGGGCGCTCGGCCGGAACGAGTACGCCGACATTCGGAACCAGAAAATAGGATTCGTGTTTCAGGGATTCAACCTCCTCGCCCGCACCTCCGCGCTCGAAAACGTCGAGCTGCCGCTGCTCTACGATCGCTCGCGCCGTATCGCGAGCCCGCTGCGGGCCGCCCGCGAGGCGCTCGAGCGGGTGGGGCTCGGGGACCGGTTCGAACACGAGCCGAACCAGCTCTCCGGCGGCGAGCAGCAGCGCGTCGCCATCGCGCGGGCTCTCGTGAACCGGCCCTCGCTCGTTCTCGCGGACGAGCCGACGGGCAACCTCGACAGCCGCACGTCGATCGAGATCATGGAGATATTTCAGGAGCTGAACGGTCAGGGGATCACCATTATCCTCGTGACGCACGAGCACGACATCGCGCAGTACGCCAAGCGCGTCATCGAGATGCGCGACGGCCTCATCGTCGGCGATATCCTCGTGCGGGACCGCTGGGACGCGAAACGGAACTTGGCCGCGTTCCGGCGAACGGGAAGCGGCGCGGAGGCGGCGTCATGATGGGAACGTTCGAATTCCGAAACCTGACGAAGACCGCCTTCCGGAGCATCATGAAAAACCGGCTGCGGAGCTTTCTCACCTCCCTCGGCATCATCATCGGCGTCGCCGCCGTGATCGTGATGGTGGGCATCGGCGAGGGGGCGCAGAAGCGGATTCAGGGAGAGATCGCCTCGCTCGGCACCGACGTCATGATGATATTCCCGGGGGCGAGCCGGTTCGGCGGCGTGAGCAGGGGGGCCGGGAGCTGGAGCCCCTTCACCTTCAGCGAGGTCGAGGAGATCCGGGAGCGCGCGACCTCTCTCAGGGCTCTCTCTCCCGTCGTGCGCGCAGGCGGCCAGGTGATCGGCGGGGGACAGAACTGGAGCACGTCGACGTTCGGCGTCGATCCCGATTACTTCACGGTGCGGAACTGGAACGTCTCGATCGGCGAGATCTTCAGCGAGCGGGACGTCGTCAACCGCAAGAAGGTCGCCATTCTCGGCAAGACGGTGGCCGACGCGCTCTTTCCGGGCGGCAACGCCGTCGGGGAGCGCATCCGTATCCGAAACGTTCCGTTCGTCGTGATCGGGGTGCTCGAGTCGAAGGGGCAGAACTCGATGGGACAGGATCAGGACGACGTCATCATCGCTCCGACCAACACCGTGATGTATCGATTGCAGGGGGACCCGCACGTCGATTTCCTCGTCGCGAGCGCGCGTTCGGCCGATGAGGTGGACGTCGCGCGAGAGCAGCTCCGGAGCATCCTTCGCGAGATGCGCCGCCTTGAGGACGGCGACGCGGACAACTTCAACGTCCGCACGCAGGCCGATCTCATCGAAACGGCCTCGGCGACGGCGAAAATGCTGACGATGCTTCTCGGAGCCATCGCCGGCGTCTCGCTCCTCGTCGGAGGCATCGGCATCATGAACATCATGCTCGTCTCGGTGACCGAGCGGACGCGCGAGATCGGCATCAGGCTTTCCATCGGCGCGCGCGGGGTCGACGTGCTCACGCAGTTCGTCACCGAGGCCGTCGTGCTGAGCCTCGCCGGCGGCATGATCGGCATCGTTCTCTCGTTCGCCGCCTCCTTCTTCGTGAATCGGTTCAGCTCGCTCAACATGATCATCAATCCGGGCACGGTGGTTCTCGTCTGCTTCGTCTGCGTCGGCGTCGGCGTTTTCTTCGGTTGGTATCCCGCCCGAAAGGCCGCCTCCCTCAACCCCGTCGAGGCCCTGCGGTACGAGTGAGCCCGGCGCGCGCGTTCTTTCCATTTGCCCCTCGCTCCCGCGGTCGACTATACTGCGTCGCGTTCGCATGGAGGAGCGCGCGGTGAGATCTTTGTCGTTCATACGGCGGTGGGGCGAGGAGCTGCTCGCGGGGGGCGCGAGCGGATTGCTCCTCGCGCTCTGCTTTCCGCCCTTTCCGACGAGGTTTCTCGCCGCGGTCGCTCTCGTCCCGTTTCTCCGGTACGCGCTCGTGCGGCTTCCGGCTCGCGCGGCGGAGCTCGCCGCGGCGCGGCCGCCGGAAAGCGGAGAACAATCGCTCCGTCGGGCGTACCTCAAGCGCGGGTTCGTCGCGGGCTACGCGCTCGGCGTCGCGTTTTTCGCCACGCTCCTCTACTGGATACTGAATCTCATCCCCGCCTCGGGCATCGTCACGCGGTGGATTCTGCTCCCCGCGCTCATGCTCCTCGTGGGCTATCTCTCCTGCTACACGGCGCTCTTCGGGCTCGGACTCTCGTGGCTCAGGTACCGGCTCGGAGCGGCGGCCCTCTGGGCGGCGCCCGCTCTCTGGACGCTCGTCGAGTACGGGCGCTCGCACGGGGAGCTCGCCTTCTCCTGGGGCGTGCTCGCGAACTCGCTCGCGACCCATCCGGTCGCCATACAGGGTCTCTCCGTGTACGGCTCCTTCGGCCTCTCGTTCGTTCTCGTGGCGCTGAACGTCCTCGCCGCGCTCGCCTTCTTCTCGCGCGGGGCGCGGACGCGCATCGCGGCCGTCGCGGCGTTCGCCGCGATCGCAGCGGGGCACCTCTTCTGGGGCAGGGCCGAGATCGCCCGCCTCGACCGGACGGAGACGGCGCTCGAGTCTCCGCGGTCGATCGCCGTCGTGCAGCCGAACGTCGATCTCGCCCTCAAATGGGAGGAGGCGTACCGCGATCCGATCTTTCGCCAGATGGAGCGCTACATCGCGCTCGCGGCGCGCGGCGGGGCCCGGCTCGTCGTGTTTCCCGAGACGGCGGCCCCCGTGTCGTTCAAGGTGTCTCCCGAATACCTCGGACGGCTCGAGTACGCGGCGCGCGAGGGAGGTATCGGCGTTCTCACGGGCTACGTCGACCATACGCACCGCTCGGGCGAGTGGCGCTCGCACAACGCCGCGATGCTCATCGGGCGCGACGGTCTTCCGGCGGGCAACTACTACAAGGTGAATCTGCTCCCCTTCGGCGAAAAGATGCCGTGGAGCCAGTACATCCCCGCCCTCAGCAAGCTCGAGTTCGGCCAGGCGAACTTCGTCGCGGGCACCGAGCAGAGGATCTTCGAGTCGGAAGCGGGGAGATTCGGCGTTCTCATCTGCTACGAGGCGGCTTTCGCCGGTTACACGCGAAGGTACGTCCTCTCCGGCGCCGATTTTCTCGTGAACATTACGAACGACGGGTGGTTCGGCCCGGGGCCCGGCCCGCGGCAGCACGCCGAAATGGCGATTCTGCGCGCCGTCGAGAACCGCGTGACGCTCGTTCGGGCCGCCTACACGGGCGTGTCGATGATCGTCGATCCGGCCGGAAGGATCCCGGATCGCGTCGAGCTCTTCACCGAGGGAATGATACTCGGCGATCCCCGGAGGACCGCTTCGCGATCGTTCTACACGAAACACGGCGACGCCGTCTTCTTCGTCATGGCGCTCGCCTCGATCGTCCTCGCCGGCTCGCTCGCGCGCCGCGTCGAGGGCTCAAGAGGCTGACGCGCGCCGGGGGGGAGTCCGCATGAACGTCGACGAGCAGGCATACCTCGACGATCCCTATCGGACCGAGTTCTCGTCCCGGGTTCGAGCGGTCGAGCCCGCGGGGGAGGGTCTTTCGGCGGTCTTTCTCGATCGCACCTATTTCTACCCGGAGTCCGGAGGCCAGCCCGACGACAGGGGCGTTCTCGGCGGCATGCGCGTCGCCGCGGTCGTCGAGGAGACGCGCGGCGTGCGCCACATCGTCGAGGGAACGCTCGCTCCCGGCGCGGAGGTCGAGGGGGCGATCGATTGGCCGCGCCGCTTCGACCACATGCAGCAGCACTCGGGACAGCACCTCCTCTCGCGGGTCTTCCTCGAGGCGAAGAGCCTTCGCACCGTTTCCTTTCATCTCGGCGAGGAGACCTGCACGATCGATCTCGAGGGAATGACCCCCTCGCCGGAGACTCTCGACGCCGTCGAGGCGCGGGCGAACGAGGCGGTTTTCGCGAACGCGCCGATCCGGCATCGCGTCGTCGGCGCGGAGGAGCTCGGCGGCATCGAGGGCCCCGCGGCCGGCGGGCCGGGGGCGGGCCGCGAGGGCGCCGGCGAGGTGCTGCGATCGCGGCTCCCCGAGGGGGTCGAGCGGGTGCGGATCGTCGAAATCGAGGGGCGCGATCGCTCCACCTGCTGCGGCACGCACGTGCGCTCGACGGGTGAAATCGGGATCGTCAAGATTCTCGGCATGGAGCGGGCGAAAGGGCTCGCCCGCGTCGAGTTCATCTGCGGCGGCCGGGCGGTCCGCGATTACGCGGCGAAGCACCGGCTGCTCGTCTCCCTCGCCGGGGCGCTCACGACGGACTGGCGCGAGGTGCCGCGCGTGGCGGCCAAGCTCGGCGAGGAAGCGCGGGATCTGCGCAAGAGAGCGGAGGAGCTCGGCCGCGATCTCGCGCGGCTGCGCGCCGCCGAGCTCGCCTCGCCGACCGGCTCGGCGGGAGGATACGCCGTCGTGAAGCGGATTCTCGAGGGGAGCGACGCGTCGTCGCTCGGCGAAACGGCGTCGAGCATCCGGCGGACGGAGCGTACGATCGTTCTGCTCGGCACCGCGGGGCCGCCTCCGGCGCTCGTCTTCGGATGCTCCCCCGGGGTCCCGCTCGACATGGGGGAGATCATGAAATCCTGCGCCGCCGTCATCGGCGCGCGCGGCGGCGGGGGGAAGGATTTCGCCCGGGGGGGCGGGGGGGATGGATCGCGGGTGGGCGAGGCCCTCGACGAGGCGGAGCGGCTCGCGCGGGAGGCCCTCGGCGCGTAGCGAGGCGCCGGCGTCCGGCGGGGAGAGCGTCATGATCTGGAAACCCCTCGAAAGCAACCGGCGAAAGCGCGAGGAAATGGTGCGAACGCAGATCGCGCGCCGCGGCGTCCGCGACGAGCGGGTGCTCGAGGCGATGCGGAAGGTGCCGCGCGAGCTCTACGTCGCGCCGGCGGATCGCGAGAGCGCCTTTTACGACGGGCCACTCGGCATCGGATGCGGCCAGACGATATCGCAGCCCTACATCGTGGCGTACATGACCGAGATGCTCGCGATCAAGCCGAAGGATCGCGTGCTCGAGGTGGGCACGGGGAGCGGTTATCAGACGGCCGTGCTCGCCGAGCTCGCCGCCGAGGTCTGCACGATGGAGATCGTCGAGGAGCTCGCGCGGGGGGCCGAAGCGAAGCTCCGCGAGCAGGGGTACGCCACAATACGATTCCGGATCGGAGACGGCTCGCTCGGCTGGAGCGAGGCGGCGCCGTTCGACGCGATCATGATCACCGCCGCTCCCGGCCGCGTGCCCGACGCGCTCGCCGCCCAGCTCGCGGACGGCGGGCGGATGATCGTGCCGGTCGGCACGTTCGAGCAAACGCTCGCGCTCCTGACGCGGCGGGGGGATCGGATCGAGCGGCGGGAGCTCATCGGCGTGCGGTTCGTGCCGATGACGGGCCGCGTCCAGGAGGAACCATGACGGTCGGCATTCTCCACCACGCTCTCTTCGGCGAGCATCTGGCCGGGTACACCCACCCCGAGAGCCCGGGGCGCTTCGAGGCGATCATGCGGCGGCTGCGGGGGAGCTCCTTCGCCCCGCGGCTCTCCTTCATCGAGGCGGAGCCCGCGACCGAGGAATGGCTCGCGCTCGTGCACGATCCCGCGTACGTGAAGGGCATCCTGTCGCTCGAGATCGACGAGGCGGTCGTTCTCGACTGGGGAGACACGGTCGCGACGAAGGCCTCCCCGAGCGCGGCGCTCCACGCCGCGGGGGCCGGCGTCCAGGCCGCGCGCCTCGTGCTCGAGGGGTCGCTCGATTCGGCGTTCTGCTGCGTCAGGCCGCCGGGTCATCACGCCGAGCGCAACCGCGCCATGGGATTCTGCATCTTCAACAACGTCGCCGTCGCGGCGGCGTACCTCGTCGAAAAGGCGTCGGTCGCGCGCGTCGCCGTCGTCGATTGGGACGTGCACCATGGGAACGGCACCGAGAGCATCTTTCTCGAGGACGACCGCGTGTTCTACGTCAGTCTGCATCAGTATCCGCACTACCCGGGCACGGGGAGCGCCGACACCGTCGGATCGGGCCGCGGGGCCGGGTATACCCTCAACCTTCCCATGGGCGCGGGGGCGGGCGACCGGGAGTATCTCCTCGCCTTTCGCGACCGCGTCATCCCGGCCCTCGACGAGTTCGCGCCGGGCTTCATCCTCGTCTCGGCGGGCTTCGACGGACACGCGGAGGATCCGCTCTCCGGCACGCTCCTCACGACCCCGGTCTTCGGGCGGATGACGACGCTGCTTCGGGAGTGCGCCGAGCGCCACTGCGGGGGAAAGATCGTCTCGATGCTCGAGGGGGGGTACGCCCTCGCCGCGCTCGCCGATTCGGTCGAAGAGCACGTCAAGGCGCTGCTCTAAAAGTCGAGAAACAGCCGCCGCTCCTCGGAGCGGCTCTCGTTCACGGCCGTCACCCGGATCGCGGGCAGGTCGGCGACGGGGCATTTGTTCTCGCAGATGCCGCAGCCGATGCAGAGCTCGGGCTTCACGACGGGCTTCTTGAGGATAAACTCCTCGCCCCGCTCATCGATCGCCTTCTCCTCGACGAACGTGATCGCCTTTTCCGGCGTCGGGCAGTGCTCCTCGCAGACGATGCAGCTTCGCCCGAAAGCGTAGGGAATGCACCGGGTCGTGTCGACGAAGGCGAGCCCGATGTGTATCTCCTGCTTTTCCTCGACGCCGACGGGGCGGATGGCTCCCGTCGGGCAGACCTGCGAGCAGAGGTTGCAGCCGTACTCGCAGTAGCCGAGCCGCGGGACGAGGATCGGAGTCCAGAGCCCCTCGAGCCCCGCCTCGGCGAAGGTGGGATGGAGCCCGTTCGTGAGACACACCTTCATGCATTCTCCGCACTTCACGCAGCGCCGGACGAAGTCTGATTCGGGAAGCGCGCCGGGCGGCCTGATGAGGAGCGGATCGGTGCGCTTGCGGTGAACCCCCGCGGCGAGCGCGGGAACGACGACGAGCGCCCCGGCGCCGCTCGCGAGCAGCCACCGGCGCTCGAGATCGACGTTGCCGCCGCCGGTGCGGGCCGTCGTCCGCCGGATCGATATCGCCTCCGCGGGGCAGATCTCGCGGCAGTTCCAGCACGCGAGGCATTCCCGGCTCGCCCATTTCCCCGAGGGGAACGGCGTCGCGTCTCCCTGGCAGGCGACGACGCATTTGCGGCACGAGACGCATTTCGAGCCGTCGTTCGCGACCCGCGCGCATATCTGCTTCGTCCCGACGAGGCCGAGGAGCGCGCCGAGCGGGCAGAGATACCGGCACCAGAATCTCGGCGCGAGCAGATTGAGCCCGAGGATCGCGGTGAAAAGGAGCCCGATGAAGAGCGCCTGCCGGAAGACCGGCTGCTCGAACGCGAGGACGGTGCCGACCATCGCCGAGTAGAGGGCGTCGGCGGCGGGGCTCGCGTACGGGACGCCGAGCCCGTATACGAACTCGAAGACCGAACGAGCCGCCGCGTTGATCGCGGGATTGTACCCGATCGCGAGCGAGCGGATCGTGAGGGAAATGGGGTCGAGGAAGCCCGCCGCGTTCCATCCGAGGGCCGCGGCGGCGAGAACGAAGACGAGAATGAAGTATTTTACGGGCCGAAGCCGCTGGTAGCGGCCCTCGGCGCGTCCGGGGGAGAGCCCCCGCATCCTGAGAGCGCCGATCGCGGTATGGATCGTTCCGAGCGGGCACACCCACCCGCAGAAGAAGCGGCCGAGAAACGCCGTCAGCGCGATCGTCACGAGCGAGAGGAGAAAAACGGCGCGCACGGCATGCGAGGCGAGCAGCGCGCTGAGGGCCACGAGCGGGTCGAAATCGAGAAAGAGGCGGACGGGGAGGCCGAGCTCGTTACGCCCCTTGTACTCGGTCTGCACGAAGAGGTAGACGAAGACGAGGAAGAAAAGGATCTGCGACGCTCTGCGGAGGTTCTTCATCATCCCCTATCCGAGGTTGACCTCGACGAAGCCCGCGCCCCTGAACGCCGCGGTGCCGAGGCCCCGCTTCTCGCCGAGGACGATCGCCGGAAAATCCTCCGGCCGGATGCCGAAGAGCGAGGCGCCGAAGGCGTCGATCCGAACCGGATCGGCGCTCGCCGCGACGGTGTCGAGCCGCTCGACGTCCTTCTGGCTACCGCCCTGCGGTCCGTTCGCCTTGAGAATGCGCACCGCGTCGAGCACGGTGAGCCGCGGCTTGAAGAATGCGGCGAGATCGACGACGCTCTCGGCGAGACGCTGGTGGAGCAGGTTCCGGGCACCGCCGACGATCCCCATGAGGTTCTTCATCGACAGGGTGGCGCGCGAGAGGCCGTGATGCTTCGCGATCGGCACGTTGATGATGAGGTCCGCCTCGAGCGCCTGGCGGTAGCAGAGCCAGTCCTTGAGCACCTCGCCCTTGAGGTTCGCCTTGACGAAATGGCGGTCTTCCATGAAGAGGACGTCCGCGCCGGCGGCCTTCGCGGCCTCGCTGATGCCGCTCCGCGCGTAGGAGCGCCGCGCGTCATTGCAGGTGTTGTCGGCGACGATCACCTTTTTGGCGCCCGATTCGAGCGCCATCGCGACGAGCGCCGCGACGACGGCGGGGTTCGTCGTCGCCGCCTGCTCGGGAGTGCGGTCCCAACCGATGTTCGGCTTCACGAGAACGACGTCGCCGCGCGAAACGAACGACGGCATGCCGCCGACGAGCTCGACCGCCTTTCGGACGGCGAGCCCGGGATCGGCGCCGCGCACGACCGCCATCCCGCTCCCCGGGGCCGGAGTCGCGATCGTCGGCCGGTTTTCCTTCGGGGCCGCGAACGCCGGGGAGTGTCGTTTCGGGACGAGCATGCCCGCGGCTCCCGCCGCGAGGGTGAGGATGAAACGGCGTCTATCGAGCATGCGAGGCACCGCCCTTTCGCGATGCGGAGCGTTCGAGCACGAGCACCAGGCGCCCGAAGCGATTATACAGGCCGCGCCGGCGCCGGTGAAGGAAATTTCTCGCCGCGCGCCGGAGCGCCCGTGACGATGCGGTATCCCGCGGGCCCGACCGCCCTGAGGACGGGGGCGCTCGATGCGGCGCAATTGAAATCATTCATGGACAGTGCGCGGAGCATCGCGTATCTTCCCCTCCGGAAAGGACACTCCCGCAAGGTTGTACGCCATGGATGCGAAGGAATTCCAGCCGAAAGCGTTCTACAGGAAGTTCGACGCGCTCCTCTCCGAAATCGGCCGGACGGGCGCCAAGGACCTCAACGTTCTCGTTCTCGACGAGATCATGACGCGGTTCGCTCCCTACCTCAAGATCGCGAGCGGATCCCTCTACCGGCTCAAGGGCGGGAGCTACCACAAAGTGAAGGGTCCCGTCGGCGTGCAGGAGGACAGCTGGCCGGATTCATTCCGGCGGTCCGACGAGGCGGTGCAGCTCGTCATTCAACACAAGAGCTATATATTCTCCGACGCAGTCGTGCCGCCCTGGGGATCGAGCAGCGTCGGGGTCGTCATCGGCGAGGAGAACCAGTTCCTCATGGCCTTCCGGCTCGAGAGCGGGTGGGAGAGGGAGATCCTCGAGCTTTCGCTCAACTCGATCCGGAACACGATCAACTACATCCGCACCTCCCGCCGCGTGGGCGCGGTGTTCCAGGAAGCGCAGGAGATCCAGAAGAGCCTCCTGCCGAAGAACGATCCCGTTTTCGAGGGGTACGACATCGCGGGGCGCTCCCTCCCGGCCGAGCTCGTCGGCGGCGATCTCTACGATTACCTCTCCTACGACGGGGACGTTCTCGGAATCGCGATCGGGGACGCCTCCGGCCACGGGCTGCCCGCCGCGCTGCTCGCCCGAGACGTGTTGACGGGGCTCCGCATGGGCGCCGAGCGCGAGTTCAAGATATCGGGGCTCGTGGCCAAGCTGAACCGCGTCATCAACGCGAGCACGCTGTCGACGCGGTTCATATCGCTCGTGTTCGGCGAGCTCGAGCGAAACGGCACCTTCGTCTACGTGAACGCGGGGCACAACCCGCCGATTCTTCTCAAGGAGGGCCGCGTCGAGGAGCTCACGACGGGGGGCACCATCCTCGGCCCCGTGCCGGACGCCTCCTTCAGACGCGGATTCGCGTTCTTGGAGCGGGGCGACATCATGGTCATGTACACGGACGGGCTCGTGGAGCGCGAGGATGCCTCGGGCGAGCCGTTCGACAAGCAGCGTCTCATCGATACGGTGAAGGAGTTCAAGGACCGCCCCGCGCTCGCCATCGTCGACGAGATCTTCATCCGGACCTACCACTACGGGGCGAACGAAAAATGGCGCGACGACGCGACGGCCGTCGTCGTGAAGAGACTCAAGTAGCTCCGCGACGCTCTTCTGCTCGAACTTGATTTCCGCGATGCCCGCACTGGGGAGGGGCGTCCGCGCTCAAAGGGCGCGGGCGACGAACTCGTCGATTCTCCGCGAGATGTCATCCCTGATGCGGCGCGTCCCGGCGAGCTGCTCGGCCTCGGCGCCGGCGAGAGTGGCGGGATCTTCGATGCTCCAGTGCTCGGCGACGGGATGTCCAGGGAAGATCGGGCATTCGTCGCGCGCGCTGTCGCAGAGGGTGATCACGTAATCGAAGCGCGCGCCGGCGAGCTCCGCGAACCCCTTCGGCGCGGCGCCCGAGACGTCGATGCCGAGCTCGCGCAGGGCCTCGACGACGAGCGGCCTCACGGCTCGACCCGGGCGCGAGCCGGCGCTTCGGACGTCGAAGCGGTCTCCGGCACGGGCGCGAAGGAGCGCTTCGGCCATCTGGCTCCGCGCGATGTTGCCGGTGCAGATGAAAAGCACGGATCGTTTCTCCGCCATGGGACCTCCTGTGCGCTGCGAATCGCCGCCGCCAGTATAGCAGGCCCGCGAGGCTCCGTCCACGGGGGCGGGATCCGCGACTCCGCGCCGCCTTGACGCAGGGGCGCGGAAAAGCTATGCTTACGGAGAGTCCGGCGCATGCCGGGTTGTTTGTGTCCGCCCCGGTCATGACGCGACCCGGGTACCCTTGACGCGGCGGCCGTCCGGCCGACGGAGGATGCGACATGAAGAATGCGGTGCGCGCGCGCGAGCTTCCGGTGTCGAAGCTGCGCCGGCGGTGCGAATCGAAGAACTTCGATTTTCGGACGACCGCCGACATCAAGCCGTGCCAGGATATCATCGGCCAGGATAGAGCGCTCTCCGCCATCAAGACGGGGCTCAAGCTCGAGCACCGCGGATACAACATCTTCATTACGGGGCTCGCGGGCACGGGGCGCACGACGACGATCAAGCACCTCCTCGAGCGGCTCGAGAAGAAAGGGCCGATCCCGCCGGACGTCTGCTACATGAACAATTTCCGCAACGGCATGATGCCGCGGTGCATCGAGCTTCCGGCGGGGCAGGGGAACGAGCTCGACGCCGACATGAACCGTCTCGTCGCCGAGCTCCTGACGAAGATCCCCGCCGTGTTTCAGAGCGACTACTACAAGGGGCGACGGAAGAGGCTCGTCGAGGAGTTTCAGGCGAGGCAGAAGGACATCGTCGGCGGCTTCGAGAAGGAGCTCGCCGGCGAGGGCTTCACGATGGTGCGGATGCAGATCGGCCCCATCATCAAGCCCGAGCTCGTGCCCCTCGTTGACGGCAATCCCGTGCAGCTGCCGCAGCTCGAGAAGCTCGTCGAGGAGGGAAAGCTCCCGAAGGAGAAGGTCAAGACGTACGAGGAATCGGCGGAGAAGCTCTCCGAGCGCATGCAGCAGGTCTACTCGAAGGTGAAGGACCTCGAGCGCGAGGCGAACCGGCTGCTCGAGAAGCTCGATCGGGAGACCCTCCAGCCGGTGCTGCACGACCTCATCCAGGAGATCGACCGCAAGTACCGGAACGAAGAGCTGTCGCGCGAGCTCGAGGACGTCGAGTCGGCGCTCATGCGCAAGCTCGACCTCTTCCGCTCGTCGGAGGAAGAGGGACAGCAGCCTGCGGCGGCCGAGACGGGCGAGCGGGAGGATCCGTTCCGCGAGTTCCGCGTGAACGTGGTCGTCGACAACTCCGAGACGAAGGCGCCGCCGGTCGTCATCGAGAATTTTCCGAACTTCAGAAATCTTTTCGGCGCGATCGAGCGGGACATCGTCCTCGGCGGCGTTTCGCGGACGGATCACATGAATATCCGCGCCGGGTCGTTCCACCGCGCGAACGGCGGGCATCTCGTTCTGAACGCGCTCGACGTGCTCATCGAGCCCGGCGTGTGGCAGAGCCTCAAGCGCACGCTCAAGAGCAGCGAGGCCGTCATCCAGAGCTACGATCCATGGAGCCTCATGGGATCGTCCACGCTCAAGCCGGAGCCGATGATGCTCAAGGTGAAGATCGTCCTCATCGGCGACGACTACCTCTACTACCTCCTCTACCAGCTCGACGAGGATTTCCGCAAAATCTTCAAGATCAAAGCCGAGTTCGACCACGAGGTGAAGTGCAGCGCCGCCGTGATCAAGCAGTACGCGGGCTTCATCCGGGCGCTCGCCGAGAAGGAGCGCCTCAAGCCCTTCGACCGCCGCGGGGTCTGCGCCCTCGTCGAATACGGCATGCGGCTCGCGGGGCGCCAGAACCGGCTCTCGACGCGGTTCAGCGAGATCGCGGACGTCATCCGCGAGGCCGACTACAGAGCGCGGGAGAACGGCAACGGCAGCGTCAGGGACACGGACGTCCGCGCGGCGATACGGCTTCGCAACGAGCGCGTGAACCTCATCGAGGACAAGATCCAGGAGCGTATCGACGATGGGACGCTCATGATCGACACCGCCGGCTCGGTCGTCGGCCAGGTCAACGGGCTTTCCGTGTACGACCTCGGCGACTACATGTTCGGCCGCCCCTCGCGCATCACCGCGCGCACCTCGCTCGGCAACGCGGGGGTCATCAATATCGAACGCGAGGCCGATCTCAGCGGCCGAACGCACAACAAGGGCGTTCTCATACTCGGCGGCTATCTCCGCGGCACGTACGGCCGCCGGCAGCCGCTCGCGATGAGCGCGAGCCTCTGTTTCGAGCAGAGCTACGGCGGCGTCGACGGCGACAGCGCCTCCTCGACGGAGCTCTACGCGATTCTGTCGAGCATCAGCGAGCTGCCGCTGCGGCAGGATATCGCGGTGACGGGATCGATCAACCAGAAGGGCGAGATTCAGCCCATCGGGGGCGTGAACGAGAAGATCGAGGGATTCTTCCGCGTGTGCAAGGCTCGGGGGCTCGCCGGCACCGAAGGTGTGATCATCCCCGAGCAGAACGTCGGCGATCTGATGCTCGACGAGGAGATCGTGGAAGCGGTCTCGCGGCGGAAGTTTCACGTCTATCCGGTGAGCTCGGTCGACGAGGGGATCGCGATTCTCACGGGAATCCCGGCCGGCAAGCCGTCCTCGGAAGGCGTTTACCCCAAGAAAACGGTGCATCGCATCGTGCAGGACCGTCTCGCCGAGATGGCCCGGCTGTGGAACGATTACGAAAAGGGCCGCGGCGCGAAAAAGGAAAAAGCGGGAGACAAGAGCCGAAGGCCCGCGGGCAAACGGAAAGGCGTTCGAAGAGCTCCGGCGAGGCGCCCGCGGGCGTCCGGGCGATGAGGAGATCAACATGAAAATTCGATTGCTCGTTGCGGCGGCGGCCCTCGCGGCGGCCGCGGCGCTCGCCGCGGGGTGCGGCAAGAAGCAGCAGGAAGCGGCGACGCCCGCCTCGGTTCCCGTGAACGTCAATCTCGTCAAGAATCCCTCCTTCGAGGCCTGGAACGGCACCGTGCCGATGGGCTGGAAGCTCGAGTTCATAGAGGGCGGCGGCAAGCGGCCGAACATGTACGGGCAATCGTCCGAGGAGAAGCGGAGCGGATCGTACTCGTTCTACCTGCGCGGCTTCTACAACGTCGACAAATGGATAGCCCTCACGCAGCGCCATCCCGTCCTTCCGGGATACCGGCTGCGGTACGGGGGCGAGATGAAATCGAAGGATATCAAGAAGAGCCGCGGGCAAGAGACGCGAGCGAACATCTACATACGTTTCTTCGACCAAGACGGCAAGCGCGTGAACGAGAGCCGCTGGGCCGACGGACAGACCCGGTACCTCACCGGCACGACCGATTGGCGGAAGCGGAGCCGCCGCGTCGACGTTCCGAAGGAGGCGCGGACGGTCGAAATCGGCCTCGTCTGCCAGATGACGGGATGGGCCTTTTTCGACGACATCGAGCTCATGCTCGAAGAGCCCCTTCCCTGGCAAAAGGTCGAAACGAAATACGTCGATTTCTTTTTCTTCGAGGAGCATCCCTTCCCCGAAGGCGCGGTCGAGCGGGAGGCGAAGTACGTCGAGAAGGCGGTGAAGAAGCTCGCGCTCGACCCGCAGGCCGAGGAGCGAATCAGCTACTACTACTATCCGTCCGAAGAGAAGTTCGAGGAGATCAAGGGTGGGGAGATGGGACCGACGCACAGCCGGATGATCGTCTCCTCCCACGAGCTGCATACGACGAGGTCGTACGACGAGCACGAGATCGTCCACCTCCTCCTCGAGCCGCTGGGTTATCCGCCGTTCGGTCTCGCCGAAGGCGCCGTCTTCCACGCCATCGGGTCGTGGGAGGGAGGGCGCAACGTCCACATGATGGCCAAGGAGCTTCTGGTCGGGAAGCGGCTTCCCGCGCTCTATCACATCGTCTCGCAGAAGGCGATGAACGACACCGGTCTCATTGTCTCCGTCCCCGGCTGGGCGTCGTTCAGCATGTGGCTGATCGATCGCCACGGCATCGACTCCTTCATGAAGCTGTACGTCGGAACGAACGAGGTCGAGGACGCCGCGTCGTTCAGGGTACGCTTCAAATCGGTCTACGGCAGGGAGTTCGAGGAGATGGACCGGGAGTGGCGCCTCTGGGTGCTCCGGTACCAGCCGAAGGTATGAGCGCCTCATTCGTCTTCTGCCCGCTCTGCGCCACCCGCCTCGCGGAGGCGCGGGACGGGGATCGAACCCGGATGACCTGCGCCGCATGCGGATTCGTTCACTATCGCAATCCCGCCCCCGCGGCCGGCGTCGCGCTCGTCGAGAACGGCGCGGTGCTCCTCGTCAAGAGGCGCCACGATCCGTACCGCGGCCTTTGGACGCTTCCGTCGGGATTCGTCGAAGGTGGGGAGGACGTCCGCGAGACGGCCGCTCGCGAGGCGCGCGAGGAGACGGGGCTCGAGGTTTCGATCGAGGGGCTGCTGTCGGTCGAGACGTGCTTCGACGATCCGCGGGGGGACGCGATCCTCGTGCTGTTTCGGGGACGGCGGACCGGCGGGGCGCTCGCGGCCGGCGACGACGCCGAGGAAGCCCGGTTCTTTCCGCTCGATTCGCTCCCGCCGATAGCGTTCGAGGCTCACCGGAAGGCGCTCAGGGAGATCGCGGAGACGATCTGACGCTCTCTCACTCGAGAACCTTGATGTCGAAGGCGTCCCCTTCCTCGATGCTATCCACGACGTTCATTCCGCGCGTGACACGCCCGACGATCGTATAGCGGCCGTCGAGATGCGGATGCTCCGTGTGCATGATGAAGAACTGGCTTCCCGCCGTATCCTTGCCGGAGTCGGCGAGACCGACGGCCCCCCGCCGGTAGTGGAAGAGATTGACCTCGTTGCGGAGATAGTATCCCGCGTCCGCCCAGCCGTCCCCGCGCGGGCATCCTCCCTGTATGACGAATCCGGGCACGATCCGGTGGAAGACCTGTCCCTTGTAGAATCCACGTCCGGCGAGCGTCAGGATGCTGCGCACGCCGTTCGGCGCGTCGTCGCCGTAGAGGAGAATCTCGATCTCCCCCCGCGCCGTCGTGACGAGGATTCTCCGGTTGCCGATGGGCGTCGACGGAGCTCCCCACGGGTAGGCGCCGCGATCCCCCGCGGCCCCGGAGCGGGCGGGTAGCGGAATCGCCACGCGGGAGGCGAGCGCGGCGGCGGCGGTCTTCGCGGCCGCCGCGACCCGCGCGTCCGTGTCTCCGTGCGCCTTGGCGAGAAAGGCGGGCAGGCCGAGGGCGGCGATCCGTTCCTCGTCGAGCTTCGTCGAGAGCGAGCGGATGGCCTCCACCGCAGCGAGCCGCCGGTCGCCCTCGATGCGGGAGGGGCGCCCGGCGTAGATCGCGGCGAGATCGGGGATGATGTCCGGGGAAGCGACCTTGCCGAGCGATTCGATCGCGATGCTCGCGACGACCCAGTCTTCCCCCTTCGCGGCGGCGAGGAGCGCGGCGAGGGGCGTCATCCCGCCGTTCGCCGCGTCGGGATCTCCGCACGGTTTGTCGAGATCCTTCGTTTTTTCCCAGCGGCCGAGGCCCGCCGCCGCCCCTTCGGCGAGGAGATATCCGCTCTCGCGGGAGAGGAGCTTGCCGCAGAGGAGCGGGAGATCCTCTTTCTCGCCGAGCGAGCCGAGAAGCTCGAGCGCCGTGCTCCGTTCCGGGGGCGAGCCCTTCTCGATCGCCTCGAGGAGGCGCGCTCTCGCCGCGTCCGGATCCGCTTTGGCCGCCGCTCCGAGCGCCGTCCGGCGCACCATGGGAGAGGCGTCGGCGAGCAGGGGCTCGATGAAGGGATACTGGCCTTTTCCCGCCGTGGCGGCGAGGGCTTCGAGCGCGGCGGTCTTGATATAAACGTCGTTCGAGGACAGGAGCGCCGCGAGCGCGTCGGCGCCGCCGCCGCTCTCGATCCGCCGCAGCGCCTCGGCGGCCTTGATCGCGACCCATCGATCGGCGTCCTGCAGGAGCGCGGCGATGAGCGGTACGGAGGACTTGGTCTTGAGGCGCCCGAGCGCCTCGACGGCGCGAAGCCTTGCCCCGGCGTCGCCGCTCGCGAGGAGCTCCTCGATGAGATCCCTGCCCGCCTTGTATCCGAGGCGTCCCATGGCGTACGCGGCGCTCGCGGCGACGCGCGGATCGTCGTCTTGGATCGCCGCTTGGCAATCGAAGGCCGCGGTCGAATCGCCGGCGAAGGCGAGGGCAATCGCGGCCTGGGCGCGCACCTCGCTCTTGAAGTGACGGAGATAGGGAAGAATGGCCAGCGCGGCCTGCTTTTTCCCCGTTATCCCGAGAGCCTCGAGCGCGCGAAGCCTCAGGTTCTCGTTCCCTCCGGCGAGCACGCGGGCGAGAGGGGCGATCGCCGTCGTGTCGCGGAGAAGGCCGAGCGAATAGACGGCGGTCTCGGCGACGCGCAGATCCTTGTCGGCGGCGAGCCGCGCGAGAACGTGCACGCCGGACGGATCGCCGACGCGTCCGAGAACCTCGGCGCATCGCACCCGCACGAGCGCGTCCTTGTCGGCCATGAGCTTCTCGAACGCGGGGCGGTCTATTCTCGCGGCGTGTTCCATCTCCGCGAGCGCGGCGAGCTTGCGCTGCCCGGCCGGGCGTTTCAGCAGAGCGTCGTACCGGCTCTTTTCCGCGCCGACGATCGCCGAGGACAGCGCCGCGGCTATCGCGAGGGCCGCGGCGGCCGTGAGAAGAGTGCGCCTCATGATTTCCTCCCTGTGAAGTTCCGGCTGTACTATACTATGGAACCGCGGCGGCGCCGGAGCGGTTTTTTCGAGGCGCCGGCGCCGCGCGCGGAGCGTTTCGGCGAACCGCAGGAGGGAAGGCACGATCCTCGAGCGTCTCCATCCGCTCGTGAAGCTGCTCGCGGCAACGCTCGCGTGCTGCGCGGCGTTCCTCTTCGGGCCGTGGCACGTGCCCGCCGCTCTCGCCGCCGCCGCGGCCCTCCTGCAGTGCTCCAGCGGAGCCGGTCCCTCGAGGCTCCTTTCGACGCTCAGGACGCTCCCGGTGTTCGTCGCCATCATCGTTCTCGCGAGCGCCCTGCTCGTGAAGCATCCGGGCCCCTGGTGGAACGGCCCCGCGGCCGGGCTCGTGCAGAGCGCGCGCGTCGTCGCGACGATCCTCGTCGCGGATCTTTTTCTCGCGGTCACCGATCCGGTCGACCTGTCGGACGCGCTCTTCCGGGCGCTCCGGCCGCTCGAGCGCGCGGGGGTCCGCGCGGGGGAGCTCTCGCTCATGGTGATGCTCGTGGCGAGCTTCGCGCCGCTCATGATCGAGGAGGCGCGGCGCCTCGAGCTCGCGCGGGCCGCGCGATGCGGTTTTCCGGGGCGCGGCCCCGCCGCGCTTCGCTCGGCCGTGCCGCTCATCGCGCCGCTCGTCGCCGGGGTGCTGCGCCGCGCCGACGAGATCGATCTCGCGCTGCGCGCCCGCGCCTTTCGTCTCGGCGCTCCGCGGAGCGCTCTGCGGGGCGGGGGGCTCTCGGCGTCGGATTGGGCCGTCGCGGGGGCGTTTCTCTGCGTTTTTCTCGCGGGTGTCTATGCGCAATTTTAAGGCCGTTCTCGAATACGACGGATTCGGCTTCCACGGTTGGCAGGTGCAGCCCGGGCTCCGCACCGTTCAGGGGGAGCTCATGCGGGCGATCGAGGAAGTGACGGGCGAGCGGAGCGCGGTGACGGGCGCCGGCCGGACCGACGCGGGGGTTCACGCGACCGCCCAGGTCGCGAGCTTCCTCTCGGCGACGCGTCTCGATCCGGCGACCGTGCGCCGTGCGCTCAACGCGCGCCTTCCCGCCGACGTCCGCGTCTCAGCCGTGGAGGAGGCGCCGCGGGATTTCAACGCGCGCTTCGACGCGCGGAGCCGGAGCTACCGGTATTGCCTGATCCGCCGCCCGACCGCGCTGTGGCGCGGGCATTATCACCTCGTCGAGGGCGCGCTCGACCTCCCCGCGATGCGCCGCTCGCTCGGGGATCTCGTCGGCGAGCGCGATTTCGCGAGCTTCACGACCGCCGAGGGGAGGGAAGCGGCCAGCCGCTGCCGCGTCATATCGGCCGAGCTCCTCGAGTCGCCGCCTCTCGTGGCGATCGCCGTCACCGCCGACCGTTTCCTGCACAAGATGATGAGGCTCATAGCCGGAACCGTGCTCGAGATCGGTTACGGCAAACCCTGGAGCGCGGCGGAGATCATCGAGGCGCGCGACCCCTCCCGCGCCGGGCCGGCCCTTCCCCCGCACGCCCTCTATCTCATGAAGGTCGAGTATTGACGCGGCCGGCGCCTTCGCGGTCCGCCGCGGCCGCCCTCCCGCCCGGCCGGTAACACGATTTTTGGCAACAAGTTGCCCGTGAACGGCGCCGGGAGGCCCCTTTTCCCGGGAAAGGGGTTGTCCGCCCGGGGCCGAGCATGTATAATCCCCTTTTCCGACGACCCGCTCTGGAATTGCATACGGAATCACCTCGAGAAACGGAGGCGTTATGAAATTTTTCATCGACACGGCGAATCTCTCGGAAATACGAGAAGCCGCGTCCCTCGGCATCATCGACGGATGCACGACGAATCCGACGCTCCTCTCGAAGGAGAAGGGCTCCTACAAGGAGATCCTCGCCGAGATCTGCACGATCATCGAGGGGCCGGTGAGCGCGGAGGTCGTTTCGCTCGACGCGGACGGGATGGTGAAGGAGGGGAAAGAGCTCTGCAAGATAGCCGATAACATCATTATAAAGGTTCCCTGCATCCGCGAGGGGGTCAAGGCTCTCGGGATGTTCAAGAGAGAGGGCATACAGACGAACGCGACGCTCTGCTTCTCGGCGAATCAGGGGCTTCTCGTCGCCAAGGCGGGCGCGACGTTCGTGAGCCCCTTCGTCGGCAGGATCGACGACGTCGGCAACCCGGGCATGGATCTCATCCGAGAGATCGTGCAGATCTATCAGAACTACGCGTTTTCGACGCAGGTCATCGTCTCGAGCGTGCGCCATCCGCAGCACGTCTACGAATCGGCGCTGTGCGGCGCGGACGTGGCGACGATCCCGTTCAAGGTGCTCGAGCAACTCTTCAAGCACCCGCTCACGGACGCCGGCATCAAGAGCTTCCTCGCCGATTGGGAGAAAGTGCAGAAGAAGTAGCCGCGATCCGGCTCGCGCCGCGGACGCTCCCGCCGCCCGGGCGCGTCGTCCCCGGCGGATCGCCGGGCGGGAGAATCGGCCATGAAACCCTTCGATTCGAAATGGGAACGGCTCGCCCCTATCCTCATCGGGGCCCTCTTCGGAGTGTGCGCTGCACTGCTCGTCGTCTCCATCGTCATGTTCAAGCGGGCCGAGGAGCGGGGGCTCTCGTGGACGCTCGGGCGCGGCAGCGTGGCGCCCCCGACGGCCGGCGAGGAGCGCTCGGCGGCGATCGTCGAGGCGACGCGGCTCGCGAGCCCGGCGGTCGTGTCGGTCACGGCGCTCCTCACGAAGGACGTGACCTCCAACCCCTACCTCTACTACCAGTACCTCCAGCAGTACTACTTCAACCCGTCCTTTCAAGCGCGGATGCGCGACGGCCGCCCGGTCATAGAGTATTCGAGCTTCGGTTCGGGCGTCGTGCTCGCCCCCGAGGGGTACGTTCTCACGAACGAGCACGTCATCCGGGACGCGGAGCGGATATTCGTCACGATGAACGACGGAACGCAGACCGAGGCGAGGCTCATCGGCGCGGCGGCCGCCTACGATCTCGCGCTCCTCAAGATCGACGGGAAAAACCTTCCGTACGCGCGGCTCGGCGATTCCGACCGTCTCGCCATCGGCGAATGGGTGATCGCCATCGGCAATCCGTTCGGCTACCTGCTCGACGATCCGCAGCCGAGCGTGACGGTCGGGGTCGTGAGCGCGCTGCACCGCGACGTGCGCGCGCCGAACACCATTTTCAACAACATGATCCAGACGGACGCCGCGATCAATCCGGGCAACAGCGGCGGTCCGCTCGTGTCGAGCGCGGGGGAGGTCGTCGGCGTCAATACCTTCATATTCTCCACGCAGGAGGGCTCGATTCCGGGCATGAGCTTCGCCATCCCGATCAACACGGCGAAAATGGTGATCGACGAAATCAATCATTACGGGCGCGTGCGGTCCACGTGGACCGGCATCGCGGTGATCGAGCTCACTTCCGAGGAGGCCCGTCGCCGCCGGCTCGACGTCGACCACGGGCTCTACGTGGATCGGGTCGATCCGGGGCAGCCGGGGGCGGAGGCCGGCATCCGGCGCGGGGACGTCATTCTCATGGTGAACGGGATGAACGTCCGCACGCAGCAGCAGTCCACGCGGGCGATATTCGGTCTCAAGGTGGGGGACGAGACCGAGATCGTCGTCCGCCGCGGCGGGAAAGAGGAGACGCTCAGGCTCAGACTCGGCGAGCGGCCGCGCGGCGCCTAACGCGCCCCCGGCCGAGAGGAGGATTCGATTGATTCCACGGTATTCCGTTCCCGAGCTCACGCGGATCTGGTCGGACGAGTACCGCTTCGATCTCTGGCGCGAAATCGAAGTGCTCTACTGCGAGGGCATGGCCGCGTACGGGATCATCCCGAAGCGCGCCGCGCGCGAGATCCGCGCCCGGGCGGGCTTCGACGTCAAGCGAATCGAGAAGATCGAGGAGCGCGTCCGGCACGACGTGATCGCCTTCCTCACCGACATGTCGAGCCGGATCGGGCCTTCGGGACGGTATCTCCACCTCGGCATGACGAGCTCCGATCTGCTCGATACGGCGCTCGCGTGCCAGATGACGGCCGCGGGGCGCGAGATCGCGGCGCGTCTCGGGAAGCTCAGGACCGTTCTCCGCCGTCAGGCGATCCGGCACCGGCGCACGCCGATGATCGGCCGCACGCACGGAATGCACGCGGAGCCCATCACGTTCGGGCTCAAGCTGCTCGTGTGGCACGAGGAGATCGGACGGGGGATCGATCGCCTCGAGGCCGCGATCGAGGAGGTGCGCGTCGGCAAGATGACCGGGGCCGTCGGCACGCAGACGCACATCGACCACCGCGTCGAGCGGTTCGTCATGAAGCGGCTCGGCCTCGCGACGGCGAAGGCGACGACCCAAATCATCCAGCGGGATCGGCACGCCGCGTTCGTCACCTCGCTCGCTCTCGCCGCCGCGTCGCTCGAGAAAATGGCGGTCGAGATACGCTCGCTCCAGCGCTCCGACATCAGCGAGGCGGAGGAACCCTTTACGCGCGGGCAAAAAGGCTCGAGCGCGATGCCGCACAAGCGCAATCCGATCCTCTGCGAGCGCATCTGCGGCATGGCGCGCATCATCCGGGCGAACTCGCTCGCGGCGCAGGAGAACGTCGCGCTCTGGCACGAGCGCGACATCAGCCACTCCTCGGTCGAGCGGGTCATCCTGCCCGATTCGACGATGCTGCTCGCGTACATGATCGAGAAGTTCACGTGGATCCTGTCGGATCTCGGCGTGAACAAGAAGCGGATGCGCGAGAACCTCGAGCGCACGGGAGGGCTCGTGTTCTCCGAGCACGTGCTGCTCCGCCTCGTCGACCGGGGCATCCCCCGCGAGGAGGCGTACTCGATCGTGCAGGACGCGGCGATGGAGAGCATGCGGACGGGCCGGAGCTTCCGTGAGCTCCTCGCGGGCGACCGGCGCGCTCGCTCGCTCCTCTCCGCGGAGGAGATCGCGGATCTCTTCGATCTCGACGCGCATTTCAAGAAGATCGATTTTATTTTCAAGCGGACGCTCGGGCGGTGAGGGGCGGGTTCCCGCTCCTTTGGCCGCATGCCGGCGTCCCGGTTCATCACCGGTAACGAGACAGGATGGCACGCATGGGCGCTCCTCTCACGGGTGTCGTTTCGATACGGGGATTGACGGACGAACGAATCGCCGAAACGCTCTCGCGGAACGGCTTCAACATCACGCCGGGCGAGGCCCGGCGCGTGACCGAGCTGCTCGGCCGCGATCCGACCGCGGTGGAGCTCACGATATTCAACACGATGTGGAGCGAGCACTGCAGCTACAAGAGCAGCCGCCGGATTCTCAAGGAGCACCTCCCCGTCGAGGCGCCGAACGTCGTGCTCGGACCGGGGGAGGACGCCGGGATCGTGCGCTTCGCCCCGGCCGGGGACGGGGATTGGTGGTGTCTCGTCATCGGGCACGAGAGCCACAACCACCCCTCGCAGGTCGTTCCCGTCGAGGGGGCCGCGACGGGCATCGGCGGCATCGTGCGCGACGTCTACTGCATGGGCGCGGACGTCGTCGGCGTGCTCGATCCGCTCCGGTTCGGCGATCCGGCGGGGCCGAAGGGTCAGCAGGCGGTCGCGATCGCGCGGGGGGTCGTCGAGGGGATCGCACAGTACGGCAACGCGCTCGGGGTGCCGAACCTCGGCGGCGACATCGTCTTCGACCGCGGCTACGACGACAACTGCCTCGTGAACGTCGTCGCGGCGGGGATCGTGCTCGAGTCGCGCATCATCCGCAGCCGCGTTCCCGACGAGGCGCGGCGGACGCCCTACGTCATGATCCTCATCGGCAAGCCCACGGACGATTCGGGGTTCGGCGGAGCGGCCTTCGCCTCGGAGGACCTCGCCGGCGAGGAGAAAGCCAACCGGGGCGCCGTGCAGGTGCCCGATCCGTTCCTCAAGCGCGTGCTCGCCGAGGCGACGAAGAAGGTCGTCGAGGCGGCTCGCGCGCGCGGGGTCGCGATCGGTTTCAAGGATCTCGGCGCCGGCGGCATCGCCTGCGCCACATCCGAAATGGCGGACGCCGGCGGCTTCGGCGTGAAGCTCGATCTCGACAAGGTCAGGACGGCGCTCGGACATTTCCCGCCGGCCGTGGTCTCGTGCAGCGAGACGCAGGAGCGGTACGCCATGGCGGTGCCGCGCGAGTTCGCCGACGAGGTGCTCAGAATCTACAACGAGGATTTCGAGCTCCCGCGCATCTATCACGGCGCGGGCGCCTCGGTCATCGGCGAGATCACGCTCGAGCCCAACTACTCGATCGAGACCGCGGAGGGCCTCGTCTGCGCGGCCCCCGTCGGGGTGATCACGACGGGAATCGCCTACGACCGGACGGGGAAACCGCGTTTGCGGCGCTTCGAGGAGCCGGCGCTCGATCCCCGGAGATCGCTCCGGGAGGATTTTCTCGCGCTCCTCTCCTCGCCCAACATCGCATCGAAGAACCACGTTTTCCGCCGCTACGACTCGGAGGTGCAGGGACGGGCCGTGCTGCGGCCGGGGGAGGCGGACGCCGCCGTCATCGCCCCCCTTCCGGGCGAGCGGGTCGGTCTCGCCTTCTCCGTCGACGGCAACCCGTTCTACGGTCTCATCGATCCCTACCAGGGAGGGGCGCTCGCCGTCTGCGAGAGCGTCCGGAACGTCGCCTCGGTGGGGGGCGTGCCCGCGACGATCACCGACTGCCTCAACTACGGCAACCCGGAGGTCGAGGAGGTGTTCTGGGAATTCGTCGAGGGGGTGCGCGGCATCGGCGACGCCTGCCGCGGCATCGGGCACCTCTCGCACGAGGGGGCGCCGCTGCCGATCGTGTCGGGAAACGTGAGCTTCTACAACCAGAACGAGGCGGGCAAGCCGGTCCCTCCTTCCCCCGTCGTCTGCTGCGCCGGCGTCGTCGACGATTACTCGCGTTGCCGGTCGATCCAGCTCAAGGAGGAAGGGAGCGCGCTCTACCTCCTCGGCGAGATACTCGACGAGCTCGGCGGGAGCGAGTACTACCGCGTGATCTACGGCGCGCTCGGCGCCAACGTGCCGAAGGCGGATTTTCTGCGCGAGCGCGCGCTCGCCGGCACCGTCATCGAGATGCACCGGCTCGGAGTGGTGCGCGCGTGCCACGACGTGGGGCAGGGCGGACTCCTCACGGCGCTCGCCGAGATGGCGCTCGGAGGGCGCGGCGCGGGAACGCTCGGTTTCACGCTCGACCTCGACGCGCTCGCGCCGCTCGGACTTCGGCCCGAGAAGCTCCTCTTCGCGGAGACGGGCGCGTATCTCGTCGAAACGCCGCCCGGCATCGAGCGCGAGATGCTCGCCCTCTGCGCGAGAAACCGCGTGAAGCTCTTCAGGCTCGGGGAGGTGCGGGAGGCGCCGCGGCTCGAGGTCGTGGCCGGGGGGAGACGATGGCGCGCTGGAAGCTCGATGAGCTTCGCGACGCGTACCTCGAGGCCTGCCGCCCGATATTCGGCGTCGAAGACAAGAGGAAAGGAGCATAGGTGGCCAAGTCCTTCAGGGGCGCCGTCGCGGTCATTCAGTTTCCCGGCGTGAACTGCGAATACGAGAGCGCCGCCGCCGTGCGCTCGGTCGGCCTCGGGGCGGAGATCTTCCGCTGGAACGAGAGCCCCGCGGCGCTCGAAGACTCCATCGGCATCGTTCTCCCCGGCGGCTTTTCCTATCAGGACCGTATCCGCGCGGGGGTCGTCGCGGCGAAGGACCGCGTCATGGACGCGGTGAGCGCGCTGGCGCGCGGCGGGAAGCCGGTGCTCGGGATCTGCAACGGCGCCCAGGTGCTCGTCGAGGCGGGGCTCATCCCGGGCATTCACTGGGAGAAGGTCGACCTCGCGCTCGCCCCGAACGTCATGGCCGACCGCGAGGGGTACTACTGCAATTGGGTGTACCTGCGCCGCGAGAGATCGAGCTGTTTCTGGACGGGGCTCTACCGCGACGACGAAGTCATTCCCGTGCCCGTCGCGCACGCCGAGGGGCGCTTCACGACCGAGGACGCGGGCGTGCTCGAGGAGATGAAGCGCGGGGGGCAGGTGGCGCTGCGATACTGCGACGCCTCCGGCGCCGTCGCCGATTCGTTCCCCGCGAACCCGAACGGCTCCGTGGAGTCGATCGCCGGCGTCTGCAACCGCGAGGGGAACGTGCTGGCCCTCATGCCGCACCCCGAGCGCGCGACGTGGCTGCGGCAGGTCCCCGAGGATCTCGGCGACGGATGGGCCAAGCGCCGCCGCGCCGCCGCGGGCTCCCCCGGACGGCTCGAGGAAGAGGGGCCGGGGCGCCGGTTCTTCGCCGCTCTCGGCGGAGCGAAGGGAGGCTCGCGATGAAGCTCGCCGTGGAGCTCTGGGTCCGGCTGCGGGTCATCGACCTCGTGGCGCAGACGGCGCGCATCACGCTCACGGACAAGCTCGATTTCGGCGGGCGGCTCCGCGGGCTTCAGCACTACTGGTACTGGGCGATGGACGCCGAGGGGGATCGGGCGCGCGAGGTTCTCGACGAAATCGATCGCGCGATCCGTCTCGACAGCGCCTTCACGAATCCGAACAAGCACGTCTACCGGCTCGCCGCCGGCGCGGAACCGCCGCGCGGCGATCTCGCCCTCGAGCGCGACTATCCGGTCGAGGGCGGGACGGCGGGGCTCTTCGCCGTCGATTGCCTCGTGCGCGAGCGCCGCTCCGACCGCGAGGCCGGGTATGAGGCGCGGCTCGGCGCGAGGCTCCGCGGGGCGGCGGTGTCGAACATGAGGCACGGCGAGGTCTGGCGGATCGTCGTGAGCGAGCCGTCGGAGAGCTCGGCTCTCGCGGAGGCGGAACGGATGCTCGTGAGCCGCTCTCGGCGCGAGGGATTGCTCCTCAATCCGCACTACCAGCGGTACGAGGTTATCGGAACGAGGCGGCTGTGACGGGCGAACGCCGTCCCGGAGCGCTCCCCCCTCGGGAGGGTTCGCGGCGGCGGAAAGGACGAGACACGCAGTGAAGCTCAAGGAAGAATGCGCGGTGTTCGGATGCCACGGGACGGCCGAGGCGGCCTCGATCGCGTACCTCGGGCTCTACGCGCTCCAGCACCGCGGACAGGAGAGCACCGGCATCATCACGTCCGACGGCTCGCGGATCTACGAGCATCGCGATCTCGGTCTCGTCTCGAAGGTGTACACCGCCGAGACGCTCGCCGGCTTGCGGGGGCACATGAGCATCGGACACAACCGCTACTCGACGACGGGTCTCACGAGCGAGGCCAACATGCAACCGATGCTCGTCGACTGCAAGATCGGCCCGATCGCCGTCGCGCACAACGGCAACATCGTCAACGCCGTCGAGCTCCGGCGCGAGATGGAGCTCGACGGATCGATCTTCCGGAGCACCACGGACAGCGAAGTCGTCCTCCATCTCATCGCCCGGAGCCGCCGCTCCTCCCTCGAGGAGATGATCGCGGACGCGCTCTCGCGGGTCCGGGGGCCTTCTCGCTCGTTTTTCTCACGAAGGACCGGGTGATCGCCGCGCGCGACCCGCACGGCTTCCGTCCGCTCTGTCTCGGCCGTCTCGGCGACGCGCACGTCGTGGCGTCCGAGAGCTGCGCCTTCGACATCATCGGCGCAGCGTACCAGCGCGAGGTGGCCCCGGGCGAGCTCTGCGTCCTCGGGGACGGCGGTCCGCAGTTCCTGCGGTGGAGCGAGCCGGCGAGGAAGCTCAACCGGTGCATTTTCGAGTTCATCTACTTCTCTCGCCCCGACAGCCGCGTGTTCGGGGAGAACGTCGACAAGGTCCGCCGCAAGCTCGGGCGCCGTCTCGCCGCCGAGTCGTCCGTCGACGCGGACATCGTGATCGCGGTGCCCGACTCGAGCAACACGATCGCGCTCGGATACGCCGAGGCTTCGCGGTTGCCGTTCGAGCTCGGCCTCATCCGCAACCACTACGTCGGGCGCACCTTCATCCAGCCGCGGCAGGTGCTGCGGGACTGGGACGTGCGGATCAAGTTCAACCCCGTCAGGGGCGTGCTCAAGGGCAGGCGGGTCGTCGTGGTCGACGACTCGATCGTGCGCGGCTCGACGATGCGCAAGCTCGTATCCATCATTCGGCAGGGCGGCGCCTCCGAGATTCACCTGCGCATCGGCTCTCCGCCCATCACTCATTCGTGCTTCTACGGCATCGACACGCCGACGCGCGGCGAGCTCATCGCATCGAGCCACTCGGTCGAGGATATCCGCTCGTACCTCGGCGTCGAAAGCCTTCACTATCTTTCCACCGAGGGGCTGCTCTCGTGCGTCGAGGATCCGGACAACTACTGCGTCGCCTGCTTCACGGGCGACTACCCGATCGATCCGTCGGAAGGTACGAACAAAACTGTGTTCGAGCGGCGGAGCGGGTGCGGCGACGGCTTCGAGGACGCGTAGAGAGGGTTCCCGGGGAGACGGATGTCGAACGCGGATCATAGCGCCGGGACTCTCGCCGATTCGTTCGCGTCGCGCGCCCTCCATCCGCTCGTCGAGCGTCCGTCGCGCTACTCGGATTGCGAGCTCAACCTCTCGAGCCCGGGCTGGGGCGAGGGCCGCTTCAACGTGCTCCTCGTTTTCCCCGACGCCTACGAGATCGGCGCCTCCCATCAGGGAATCCGTTTCCTCTACCACCGGCTCGCGGCGATGCCGGGGGTGGGAGTCGAGTTCGCGTTCGCGCCCTGGCCCGACGCCGAGCGGCTCATGCGGGCCACGGGGGAGCCGCTCCGCTCGCTCGCGACCCTCACGCCGGCGCGGCGGTTCGATCTCATCGGTTTCTCCGTCATGTACGAGCTCCATTACACCAACATCCTCGCGATGCTCGACCTCGCCGGGCTCGATCTCGAGGCCTCGCGGCGCGGCGGGCGGGATCCGATCGTCGTGGCGGGCGGGGCCTGCTGCACGAACCCGCTGCCGTTCTTTCCCGCCGTCGACGCCGTGTTTCTCGGCGACGCGGAGGATTCCCTCGCCGAGGCGGTCGGGGCGCTCGTTCCCCTCGCCGCGGCCGGGGCGGCGCGAGCGGACCGGATCGAGGCGCTCGCCGGGATCGCGGGCGTGGCCGTCCGCGGCGCCTCCGCCCCGGTGAAGACGCGCACCCACCGCTTCGAGCCGGACGATCTCCCGCGGCGCCCCATCGTTCCCGTATCCGACATCGTGCATCAGCGCCTCTCGATCGAGATCATGCGGGGCTGCGCGCGGGGGTGCCGCTTCTGCCACGCGGGAATGTTCTACCGGCCGTGCCGCGAGCGGACGGTGGACGAAATCGTGGAGGCCGTTCGCGAGGGCCTCGACGCGACGGGCTGGGACGAGGTGTCGCTGCTGTCGCTTTCGACCTCGGACTACTCGCGGCTCGGCGAGCTCCTCGCGCGCCTCGTGCCGGAGCTCGAGCGGCGGAGGGTGTCGCTCGCCCTGCCGAGCCTTCGCCCCGAGACGATCACGGACGAAATCGTCTCGGCGTCGGGCGTCGTGGGGCGCTCCGGATTCACGATCGCGCCGGAGGCGGGGACGGAGAGGCTGCGGCGCGTCGTCCGGAAGGATTTCAGCGACGGGGAGATCGTCGAGGGGGCGCGCACGATTCTCGCCGCGGGCTGGCAGAGCCTCAAGCTCTACTTCATGATCGGGCTCCCGACCGAGACGGAGCGCGATCTCGACGGCGTCGCGGATCTCGTCGAGGCGATACTGGCTCTGCCGCGAAGCCGCGGCCGGTTCAGTCTCGGCGTTTCGATCTCTCCCTTCGTGCCGAAGGCGCACACGCCCTTCCAGTGGGAGCGCCAGTGCACGATGGAGGAGATCCGGGCGAAGCAGCGGTATCTCGCCTCGCGCGTCAAGGGCAGATTCGTGAGCCTCTCGCAGCGCGCCCCCGAGGTGAGCGCCCTCGAGGGCGCGCTCGCGCGCGGCGACGGCCGCCTCTGGCCGGCGCTGCGGCGCGCGTTCGAGCTCGGCTGCCGCTTCGACGGCTGGGGGGACCGGCTGCGGTTCGACCTCTGGGAGCGCGCTCTCGGCGAGGTGGGGCTCTCGCTCGAGGAGCTCGCCGCGGCGCGTCCGGTCGACGAGCCTCTGCCGTGGGATTTTCTCGAGCTGCACGGCACGAAGGGCATGCTCCGTAAGGAGCGGGATCTGGCGTTCGCCGCGGGCTCATGCGCGCCGGCGGACGGGACGGAGGGCGGAAAGGGAGACCTGGGGGCGGGCGCCCCGCCGCGCCCCGGCGCGCGATTCGAGATCCGCATGCCGGTTTCCGTCCCCCGGGCCGGGCCGCATTTCCGTTACCGGTTTCTCTACGAGAAGACGGGGCGCGTGCGTTTTCTCTCGCACATCGAGACGCTCAACGTCCTCCAGCGCGCGCTGAGGCGCTCGGGTCTTCCCGTGGCCTTCAGCGAGGGGTTCCACCCGCATCCGCGGATATCCGCGGGGCCTTCGCTCGCCGTCGGCATGGAGGGGCTCGGCGAGTTTCTGGACGTCGAACTCTCCTCGCCGGCGCGCTGCGAGAGCGAGGCGCTCGGACGAGGCCTCCCCGAGGGTATGCGCGTCATCGCGTGCGCCGGTCCGTTCACGAAAGGGGGCGGCAAGCTGCCCTCCTCGGTGCGGTTCCGGTTCCTCGTCGACTTCGCCGTGCTCCGGAGGCTTCTCGCGGCGGCGGGCGCGGCGCCGCCCGCGCCCTCGGCGGAGTCGACGGAAATATTGTGCGGCGACGAGCGTATGTGGTATTTTCTCGGGAGCGAGCTCGCGGTCGCCGGCGTGCCCGGCCTCTTCGAAGACGGAGCGCCGGTCGATCCGGCGGCCGCGTTCGAGGCCCTCTGGGGGCGCATGTTCGAGGAAGGAGCCGCCCTCGCGACGGAGAAGGGCGCGGAGCGCCGCTGCCGCGATTGCTCGGTGCGGACCGCCGGTCCCGGGGCGCTCGAGCTCGTGCTCCCGGGCGGCGAAGGCGGAGTGCGCCCGCAGGATCTCTTAATGGCGTTGTTGCCGAAGAATCTCGCTTCACTCGCGATGATTCGGAGGCTCGAGATACAATACCAGACCGATTCGGGCTGGAAAAGCCCACTGGAGTTGGTTCAATACGCATGAGACCACGATCGAGACGGCATAGGAGGCCGCGAGAGGCGGCCGACGCGTCGGTTTCCAGCAAGGAAGCCCGGCGCGCGATGAAGACGCAGATTCTCATCAACTTTACGCCCCGCGAGGTCAGAATCGCGATCATGGAGGATCGCGAGCTCGTCGAGTTTCTCATCGAGCGCGAGGACAGCCGCCGGACCGTCGGGGACGTGTATCTCGGCCGCGTCACGGCCGTCATCCCCGGCATTCAGGCCGCGTTCGTCGACATCGGCCAGGAGAAGGCGGCGTTCCTCCACGTGAGCGACGTGACGACCGGGGCGATCGATCCGGAGTTCCTCGACGAGGACGATCGCGACACGCAGAAGCGCGGCGAGCTGCCGCCGATCGAGAATCTCCTCAAAAAGGGCCAGGACATCCTCGTCCAGGTCCGCAAGGAAGCGATCGGCACGAAGGGGCCCCGCATCTCGAGCGAGATCTCGCTCCCCGGCCGCTACGCCGTCCTCATGCCCGGGCTCGACCACATCGGCGTGAGCAAGCGCATCGACGACCGGCGCGAGAGATCGCGTCTCAAGCAGATCGTGAAAAAATACCGCCCCGAGGGGGCGGCGATCATCGTCCGCACGGCGGGAGAGGGCGCGAGCGAAGAGCAGCTCCGCGACGACATCAAGTACCTCGAGAAGCTCGCGGCGGAGCTCAAGGAAAAGGTCGAGAAGGCCACGCCCCCCTCGATCATCCACGAGGACGTCGATCTCACCATCTTCGCCCTTCGCGACATCCTCACCGAAGAGGTCGAGTCGATCATCGTCGACAACCAGGTGGAGTTCGAGCGGCTGCGCGGATATCTGCGCACCTTCGCGCCCGACGTGGCGAACCGCATGCGGATGTACGAAGAAAAGACGCCGATATTCGATTTCTACGACATCGAAAGCGACATCGAGAAGATCCTCGAAAGCAAGATCTGGCTCAAGAAGGGCGGCTACATCGTGATCGAGCACACCGAGGCGCTCGTCACGATCGACGTCAACACGGGCCGTTTCGTCGGCAAGCGCGATCAGGAGGAGACGATTCTCGAGACCAACCTCCTCGCCGCGAAGGAGATCGCGCGCCAGCTCCGGCTTCGCGACATCGGCGGGATCATCGTCGTCGATTTCATCGACATGGAGGTGGAGGAGAACCGGCGCAAGGTCTACAACGAGTTCCGCAACCTCCTTCGGAAGGACCGCTCGCGCGTGCGCGTCTACCCGATGAGCGATCTCGGCATCATCGAGGTGAGCCGCAAGCGCGTGCGCCCGAGCCTGCTCCACTACTTCAGCGAGGAATGCCCGTACTGCACGGGCAGGGGCAAGGTGCTGAGCCTCGAGTCGATGGCGATGAAGATCGAGCAGTGGATCCGCCGCATCGGCGCCCGGAAAAAAGAGCGCGGGATACTCTTCAAGCTCAATCCCGTCATCGGGCTCTACCTCCGCGAAGAGCGCGCCGACAATCTCACCGAGCTCGCCAACACCTACCGCCTGCGCGTCGAGATCGTCGACGACCCGCGCCTCCACCGCGAGGAGTACGAGATCTTCTCGCTCGATGGAGACCGGAACCTGAAGGCGCAGTTCGAGTAGGCGCCGGACCGGCCGCGGGCCGGCAGGAGAGCCTCGGTTTTACACCCCTTTCGCCAATCTTTTGGCAGGTGTTGAAGTTGTCATTTTATCGATAATAATATATCGATTATCAATAAATAATATTTGACAAGCGATATCTTTCATGGCATACTCTCCATGAGTGACGGCAGTCGCCGCGGGGGTTTCGCCCGAAACCGCGGGGCTCCGAAACCAGCAACGAAATGGCGGCGACCGCCCCAGCCCCCGGTGGGCGGCCCAAGGAGGTTGTCATGAAGCCCGGAGGCCTTCGTCCCGTGACGGGAGTCGTGCGGGCGGGGATCTACCTCGCCTTTGCCTTGAGCATCGTCGCGCTACTCTATATCGCCGGGACGTTCGTGTACGCTCTCACGCACGCCGGCGATCTCGGCGTCGACATCGCGACGAACGTGTACCGGATGCCGGCGTTCGAGGAGCGGATCGGCGAAAGAGTCTTCGAGTCCGGAACCGGCGCGGTGAGGTTCCGTCTCCAGGAGATCCACGCGGCGTTCACGTGGCTCAACATGCCGCGGAAGATCGTTTTCGCCGTTTACTTCCAGCTGTTCATCCTGTGGCTGCTCTTCTTCATCGGCGTGCGGGAGCTCGCGAACGTTTTCGAGGACGTGGGCGCGGGCAAACCGTTCGTTCGCGAGAACGCGCGGCGGCTGCGCGTCGTCGGCCTCTGCATGGCCGGGGGCGGCATTTTCAAGATCCTGTTCATGGTCGTGTCGACCGTCGTCTTTTACGACGACGTCATGATACCGGGAGCGCGGCTGTCGTGGCGCCTGCTCGCCGCCGGGGACCCCAATCTCGGGTTCATTTTCGGCGGATTGGTCGTGCTCGCCGTCTCCGAGGTGTTTCGTCACGGCAACGCTCTCCAGGAAGAGCAGAGTCTCACGGTTTGAGGTGGCCATGCCAATCATAGTGAATCTCGACGTGGAGCTCGCGAAACGAAAGATGAAGCTCACCGACCTCGCCGAACGGGTCGGCATCACGATCGCGAACCTCTCGATCCTCAAACAGGGGCACGCGCGCGCGATTCGGTTCTCGACCCTCGATGCGATTTGCCGGGAGCTCGGTTGCCAGCCGGGGGATATACTGGAGCGCCGGGGGGAGGAGCCCGGGGGCGCGGGGGGCTCGGAGGGCCGAGAGCCCGCATGAGCCGCCGCGGCGGCGGTCTAACCGGTTGCCGCAATGAGGGTTTTTGCCCTTGACTTGGCATCCGCCGTTTGCTATCAATATATCTCTTTTGGAACCTACGAGGAGGATGCTCATGTACGCGGTCGTTCGCGTTGCGGGAAAACAAATTATGGCGAGGCCCGACGAGGTCGTGGACGTGCCGCGTCTCGATGTCGAGGCCGGAAGTCTCATACGCTGCGACGAGGTCCTGGCGTACTCCGACGGCACGGAGGTCCGGGTGGGTCGGCCGCGGCTCGAGGGCATCAAGGTGGTCGGCGAGGTGCTCGGACATCGGCGCGCCGACAAAATTCTCATGTACAAGATGCGGCGGCGCAAAGGGTATCGCAGAACCCAGGGACACGTTCAGGAATACACGCGCATCAGGATCAAGGAAATCTCGGCCTGACGGCCGCCTATCCGAGGAGTTGAGCCACCATGGCGCATAAAAAAGGAGTCGGAAGCTCCAAGAACGGCCGCGACAGCAACGGCCAGCGGCTCGGTGTGAAGCGGTATTCCGGCCAGACGATCAACGCCGGGACAATCATCATACGCCAGCGCGGCACCCGGATCCATCCGGGCACGAACGTCGGCAAGGGCAAGGACGACACGCTCTTCGCGCTCGTCGACGGGGTCGTCACCTTCGAGCGGTTCGGACGTTCGAAGAAGCGCGTGAGCGTATACGGAAAATAGCTTTTTCTCCGGGCGGGGCGTATACTATGGAGAACCGGGAACAGGACCTGTTCCAGCGTGTTCTCCATTTTTTTTGCCGGGAGGAAATCATGGGCGTGAAAGCGGCCCGGGCCGCCTGCGTCGCGGCGGCGCTCCTCGTCCCGGGAATCTCATTCGCGGGGGAATCGGCCATGAAAATCAAATATCTCGGCCACGCGGCGTTCGAGCTCGCGACCGCGGGCGGCGCGAGGATCGTCTTCGACCCCTACACGGCGGGCGCCTTCGGGACGCTCGATTACGGGGCGATCGAGGGGAAGTACGACGTCGCCGTCACGAGCCACGACCACGCGGACCATACCTCGAAGGAGGTCCTCGCCCGCTCGAAGAACAAGGTGACGCAGGCGGGGAAAGCGACCTTCGGCGGCATCGTCGTCGAGTCGATCGCGACCTTCCATGACGAGTCGAAGGGCTCGAAGCGCGGAGCGAACCTCGTTTCGATCGTCGAGTGCGAAGGGCTGAGGGTGGCGCACCTCGGGGACCTCGGCCATGCAATAACGGCGGAGGAGTGCCCGGGGCTCGTGGGCGTGGACGTCATGATGATACCCGTCGGGGGCCATTTCACGATCGATGCCGCCGAAGCGGCGTCAATCGTGAAAACGTTCTCCCCGAAGATCGTGATCCCGATGCACTACAAGACGCCGAAGGCCGACTTTCCGATCCGGCCGGTGGAGGACTTCACGAAGCTCATGGAGCGGGTCGAGAAGGCGGGCGCGAGCGAGATCGAGATCAAGAAGGAAAAGCTCCCGGCGAAGACGACGGTCGTCGTCCTCGATCCGGCGAATTAGTCACCGAGGACACCGCTGCAAGAGAGGTTGAAGATGGCGAAAGCGAGGAGACCGGCGAAGGCGCGGCCCACTCGGGCGAAAAAGGCTTCGCCGAGGAAGGGCGCCGCGAAGACCCGTCCCGCGAAGAAGGCGCTCCCGCCGAAACGCGCTGGCAAGGCGGCGGTCCGGCGGCCGGCGGCGAAACGCACGCCGACGCCCCCGGGACTCAAGTCGATCGAGGCGGGCAGGATCGCGGACGTCGTCGCGCGTCTCTCGATGGAGGCGAACTTCGAGCTCGAGGGGGACGTCGAGCGGGCCCTCTCGCGCGGCCTCCGCGCCGAGGAATCGCCGGTCGGCAAGGAAATCATCGGCCAGATCCTCGAGAACGCCGCGATCGCGCGCGCCGAGCGGCTCCCGATCTGCCAGGACACCGGTCTCGCGATCGTGTTCGTCGAAATCGGCCAGGACGTGCACGTCGCCGGCGGAGGCCTCGAGGAAGCGATTCACGAAGGAGTGCGGCGCGGCTATACGGAGGGGTATCTCCGAAAATCGGTTCTCGGCGATCCGCTCCGCCGCGTCAACACGAAGGACAACACCCCGGCCGTGATCCATACGCGGATCGTGCCGGGGCGCAAGCTTCGCCTGTGGATCGTCCCCAAGGGCGGCGGAAGCGAGAACAAGAGCAGGATCGCGATGCTGAAGCCCGCCGACGGGGTCGAGGGCGTCAAGAAGTTCGTTCTCGAGGCCGTGAAGATCGCCTCGGCCGACCCCTGTCCGCCCATCATCGTCGGCGTCGGCGTCGGCGGCTCGTTCGAGCAATGCGCGTTGAACGCGAAGCGCGCTCTGCTGCGCGAGGTCGGCAGCGTTCACGCCGATCCATTTTACGCCGAGCTCGAGGCGGAGCTCCTGCGGAAGGTGAACGATCTCGGGATCGGCCCCCAGGGGCTCGGCGGACGGGTCACGGCGCTCGCCGTTCATATCGAGGCGGCCCCGTGCCACATCGCGTCGCTCCCCGTCGCGGTCAATCTGAACTGCCACGCCGCTCGCCACAAGGTGGCCGAGCTCTCATAGGAGGAGAACACGCCATGGCGGAATATTCGATGAAGACGCCGCTCCGGCCCGAGGACGTGGACGCGCTGCGCGCGGGGGACACCGTGAGCCTCACCGGCGACATCTACACGGCCCGTGACGCCGCCCACAAGCGGCTCGTCGATCTCATCAAGGAGGGGAAGCCCTTGCCGATGCCGCTCGATGGACAGGTCATCTATTACGTCGGACCTTCTCCCACGCCGCCGGGGAAGCCGATCGGATCGGCGGGCCCCACGACGAGCGGGCGCATGGATCCCTACGCGCCGATCCTCATCGAGCGGGGGCTCCGCGGCATGATCGGAAAGGGAGAGCGCTCGCCGGGGGTCGTCGAGGCGATGCAGAAGCACGGATGCGTTTACTTCGCCGCGACGGGCGGCGCCGCGGCGCTTCTCTCGAAGCGGATCAAGGCCGCCCAGGTGATCGCGTATCCCGAGCTCGGCGCCGAATCCATTTCGAAGCTTCGGGTCGAGAATTTCCCCGTGATCGTGGCGCAGGACCGGTACGGCGGCAACATCTACCGCGACGGCCAGAAGCAGTATGCGCGATGAGTCGAAGACGTGAAACTCCGAGGGGCGAGCAGCGCGCTCCGGCTCGCGAGTCGCTCCATTCGGCGGACCGGGTGATCGTCGTCATCCCGGCGCGCTACGGCTCCACCCGGTTCGCCGGGAAGCCGCTCGCCGTCATTCAGGGCGTGCCGATGATCGTGCACGTCTTTCGCCGCGCGTCGAAGATCCGCAACGCCGACACCGTCGTCGTGGCCACGGACGACCCCCGCATCAAGGCGATCGTCGACGACGCCGGCGGCACGGCGATCATGACCTCATCCGAGCACTCGACGGGAACCTCCCGCGTCCGGGAGGTGGCGGCGAAATTCACCCATGGCATCGTGGTCAACGTCCAGGGGGACGAGCCCCTTCTGCCGGTGACCGCCGTCGAGCGGCTCATCGACGCCATGCGCGCGGACCGGAGCCTCATGATGAGCACGCTCGCCGCGCCGCTCGACGACCTCGAGGAGTTCGCCCGGCCCGACGTCGTGAAAGTCGTCTGCGACCACGACGGAAACGCCCTCTATTTCTCGCGTTCCCCGATTCCGTACCCCGGTTTCCAGCCGGGAGGCGCCGCGACCCAACAGCCCGCGCCGCCCGATCCGCCCCCGGCGGGGAGGGGGCTCCTGCGGCACATCGGGGTGTACGCCTTCCGGCGCGAGCTCCTCATGATGTTGCGGCGCCTCGCGGCCGGCCCCCTCGAGCGCCTCGAATCGCTCGAGCAGCTCCGGGCCCTCGAGAACGGGTACCGCATCCGGGTCGTGGTCTGCCGCTCGGAGTCGATCGGCGTCGATCGCCCCGAGGATCTTCGGAAGATCGAGCAGGTGCTCCGCTCTCGGCCCGGCGCGCGGCGCCCGAGGTAGGGCCGAGGCCGCGGAAAAATATTCCCGCGAAAAAAGTTGAAAAACAAAATCGAACCCGCTAGAGTGTTGCCCGGTGTTCCGGACAATTCTCCGTCGCGCGAATCAACTCCCGAGGTAGGCGTGGGCGAGAAGACGAAATACATCTTCGTGACGGGTGGGGTGGTGTCGTCTCTCGGGAAAGGCATCGCGAGCTCCTCGATCGGGCTTCTCCTCAAACAGCGCGGGCTCAACGTCGTTCTCCAGAAATTCGACCCCTATCTCAACGTCGATCCCGGCACGATGAGCCCGTTCCAGCACGGCGAGGTCTACGTCACCGACGACGGCGCCGAGACGGATCTCGACCTCGGGCATTACGAGCGGTTCATCGACCGGAACCTGAGCCAGCGCTCCAACGTGACGACCGGCCAGATATACGAGGCGGTCATCAACCGCGAGCGCGAGGGAGGCTACCTCGGACGAACCGTCCAGGTCGTTCCGCACGTCACGAACGAGATCAAGGCGCGCATCCGGCAGGCCGCGGAGAACGGCGACGGCGTGGACGTCGTCATCACCGAGATCGGCGGAACCACGGGCGACATCGAGGGCCTGCCGTTCCTCGAGGCGATCCGGCAGTTCCGCCTCGACGTGGGCAGGGAGAACTGCATCTACGTTCACCTGACGCTCGTGCCCTACATCAAGGCGGCGCGCGAGCTCAAGACGAAGCCGACGCAGCACAGCGTGAAGCAGCTCCTCTCGATCGGGATCCAGCCGGATATCCTCATCTGCCGCACCGAGCGGCCGCTCTCCCACGACATCCGCGGCAAGATCGCGCTGTTCTGCAACGTCGCCGAGAGCGAGGTGATCGAGGCGCGGGATGTGCCCTCGATCTACCAGGTGCCGCTCATCTTCCGCAAGGAGGGGCTCGACGACATCATCTGCGAGAAGCTCGGGCTCTCGTGTCCGCCCCCCGACATCGCCGAGTGGGAGCGGATGGTGGAGAGGATCTACTCGATGACGGAGAGCGTCGAGATCGCGATGTGCGGCAAATACGTGCATCTGCACGACGCCTACAAGAGCATCGTCGAGTCGTTCATCCACGCGGGCGTGGCGAACGGCGTCGACGTGAGGGTCAAGTGGGTCGACACGGAGAAGATCGAGACGGACGGCCCCGAGGCGCACCTCGCCGGCGTGCACGGCGTTCTCGTGCCGGGAGGGTTCGGCGACCGGGGGATCGAGGGCAAGATCGCCGCGATACGATACGCGCGCGAGAACCGCATTCCGTTCCTCGGGATCTGCCTCGGCCTCCAGGTGGCCGTCATCGAGTTCGCCCGCGACGCCTGCGGGCTCGAGGGCGCGAACAGCTCCGAGTTCAATCAGGACACGCCGCATCCGGTGATCGACCTCATGCTCGAGCAGCGGAGCCGCACGATGATGGGGGGCACGATGCGCCTCGGCGCCTATCCGTGCCGCATCGCCGAGGGCTCGCTCGCGCACCGGCTCTACGGCATCCTCGACATCTCCGAGCGCCATCGCCACCGCTTCGAGGTCAACAACGACTATCGCAAGGTCCTCGAGGGGGCGGGTCTGGCCGTCTCGGGGACCTCTCCCGACGGCGAGCTCGTCGAGATGATCGAGCTTCCGACGCACCCCTATTTCATCGGATGTCAGTTCCACCCCGAGCTCAAATCCCGGCCGAACCGCGCGCACCCGCTCTTCAGGGGGCTCGTCGGCGCCGCGCGGGATTACAAGCGCGAGCACGCCGATTGCCAGAGCGCCCCGGCCGCGGCCCGCGGGGACGACTGAGGTGGCAGCGGTGAACGAGCTGCGGATAGCGGGGCGCACCGTCGATCCGCTCGCGACCCCCCTTCTCATAGCCGGCCCTTGCGTCCTCGAACGGCAGGAGGACGCCCTGCGCGTCGCCCAGGAGTGCTCCGAGGCGGCCGCGCGGGAGGGCTTCTTCTACATTTTCAAGTCGAGCTATCTCAAGGATAACCGCTCATCCATCGATTCCTACGCGGGGCCCGGGATCGAACGGGGGCTCGAGATGCTCGCCACCATCGGGGCCAAGACGGGAGCGCCGCTTCTCACCGACGTTCATTGCCGCGAGGAGATCCCGAAGGCAGCCTCGGTCGTCGACGTCATCCAGATCCCCGCTTTTCTCGTCCGCCAGACGCGCCTCGTCGCGGCCGCGGCCCGGACGGGGAAGATCGTGAACCTCAAGAAGAGCCAGATGCTCTCCCCCGAGGAGATGGGAAACGCCGTCGAAAAGGTCCGCGCCTCGGGCGGCGCCGGAGCGATGATCACCGAGCGCGGCACCATGTTCGGGTACAACAACCTCGTCGTCGATTTCACGGCGTTTCCGCGGATGCGCTCCTTCGGCGCGCCCCTCATCTTCGACGCGACGCACTCGCTGCAGCTTCCGGGGGGGCTCGGGACAAAGTCGGGGGGTCGCCCCGAGTACGCCGCCACGCTCGCCCGCGCGGCCGCCGCCGCCGGGTGCGACGGGTTCTTCATCGAGACCCATTTCGCCCCGCTCGAATGCCGGTGCGACGCCGAGGCGATGCTTCCCCTCGACCGGCTTCCCCGGCTGCTCGCGGAGCTCGCGAGCCTCGTCCGGCTCACGAGGAGCTTCGAAGCCCGGAGCGAACGATCATGACGAAAGGCGCGAAACGCGCGTCGGGAAAAACGGGCGCCGGCGGATCCCCCGCCTCCCGGAAACCCCGCGACGTCGAAGAGATAGGCCGCGAGGTGATCGCCTCCGAGATCCGGGGGCTCGAGGAGCTTCGCCGCTCGATCGGGCCCGGATTCCGCGACGCCGTCTCGCTCCTGCTCGAGTGCTGCGGCAAGGTGATCGTGTGCGGGATAGGCAAATCGGGGATCGCCGCCCGCAAGATCGCGGCGACCCTCAGCAGCACCGGCACGCCCGCCGTCTACCTCCATCCCGGCGACGCCGTCCACGGCGACATGGGCATGATCGCGAAGGAGGACGTCTTCCTCGCCGTGAGCAAGAGCGGGAGCAACGACGAGCTCGCCAAGCTCATACCCTTCCTCAAGGCGCTCGGGGTCAAGATGATCGCCATCACGGCCTCGTCGGGCTCGGCCCTCGCGTCGGAGAGCGACGTCGCGCTCTCCACGAACGCGCTCAAGGAGGCCTGTCCGATGGACATCGTGCCGACGACGAGCACGACGGCGGCGATCGTGCTCGGCGATGCGATAGCCGTCGCCGCGCTCCAGAGCCGGGACTTCGGCCGCGAGGATTTCGCGCGGCTGCACCCGAGCGGAATTCTCGGCAAGCGCCTGACCCTCACCGTGGGTGAGATCATGCACAAGGGCGCGGCGATGCCCGCCGTCGGCATGGACGCGACGCTGCGCGAGGCGCTCTTCGAGATCGCGAACAAGCGGCTCGGATGCACGGGTATCCTCGACGCGGAGAGCCGGCTCGCCGGCATCATTACCGACGGCGATCTCAAACGCATTCTCATCCGCGATCCGCGCGGCCTCGACGCGACGGTCGCCTCCGTCATGACGAAATCCCCGCGGACCACGCGCGCGGAGGAGCTCGCCGTCGACGCGCTCTCCCAGATGGAAATGGACCCGCGGGGCCCCGTGACTCAGCTCTTTGTGCTGGACGAAGCCGGCCGGCCCGTCGGCCTCATTCACATCCACGACATCATCCGCGAGGGCCTGAGATAGCGCGGCCGGGGCGCTCGTTTCCCCTTCGCGCCGGCCGTCGAGGCCGCCGATCCGCGCGAAATCGCCGATTATCCCCAAAACGAGCCGATTATTGCGCGTAATTCCTTATAGTTTCGTGTAATTACCTATGGTTCCGAGTTGTTACCAGATGTTGGCATAAATGTTGCTTGACGTATTCGGAGTTCTATGATATATACCTCGTGAGAGACGCATCAGAACGTTATTCAACAGCCGGTTGCGTCATCGAGGACAAAGAGGAATCGGGCCTTTTCCGCTTGAGGAAGAAGATAAGAAGATGGGGCGCGTATCTGCTCGTGAATGCGCTCATCTCTGCCACGAGGGTCATGCCGCGGCGCGCGGGGCTCTCGTTTTTCTCGTTCCTCGGCGGAGCGGCGTTTCGGCTCTACCGCCGGGACCGGGAGCGCGCTCTCGCCAACATCGCTCTCGCGTTTCCCGGAAGCGATCCGCTCGTCGTCTCGGCGATGGCGAAGGGATCGTTCGTCGCCGTCGCGCGCAGCGCGTACGACGCTTTTCGACTCGTGCATCTTTCGAGGGAGCAGGTGCTCGAGCTCTGCGACGTTGAAGGCGAGGAGCACCTTTCCGAGGCCTCCCGCGGGGGCAACGGGGTCGTCGCCCTGACGGGGCACATCGGCTGCTGGGAGCTTCTCGCGGCATATTTCGCGGGAAAGGGATACGCGGTGAGCGTGGTGTACCGGGAGATGCGGGACAAGCGCCTCGAGGACATGCTCGTCGGCATGCGGCGCCGCCACGGGATCGCCTCGATCCCCCGGGGAGCGGGCGCCGTCTCGGCGTTCAAGGCCCTCAAGCGCGGCGAAATCCTCGCCATGCTCATCGATCAGGATATCGACGTCGACGGCGTGCTTCTGCCGTTCTTCGGCGTTCCGGCGCATACGCCGCGGGGCGCGGCCGCGTTCGCCCTTCGCAGCGGCGCGCCGGTCGTGCCCGTCGCCATTCATCTGCTGCCGGACGGCCGCCATCGCATCACCTTCCTGCCGCCGCTCGAGCGGCCCGGATCCGCGCTTTCGGAAGGGGACGCGGTGGACGAGCTCACCGGGCGCTGCTCGGCGGCCATCGAGCGGCTCATCCGGATGTATCCGCAGCAATGGGTGTGGTTCCACGACCGCTGGCGCAGATCGCGCCCGTCCGGGGCCGCGCACGCGGGGAACCGCTCCGAGGGAGGGAATTGTGCCGCGTAAGCGTCGAACGGTCCTCGAGAGCGGCCTGCTGCCGCTCGCCTGCGCGCTCGTCGCGCTCGTCGCGCTCGCCCCGTCCTGCCAGCGGGGGGATTCGGAGAGCGGCACCGTCGCCACGACGGATGTGCCGGATCAGGAGTTCTCCGATTTCACGACGGTCGAGAGCGATTCGGGGCGCGTCCGCTGGCGGCTCATCGCGCCCGTCGCGCGGCTCTACAACGCCCGCAATCTGCTGGCCGCGGACGAGCCCCATATCGAGTTCTACGACGAAACAGGAATGCTCACCTCCGTGCTCACGGCGGATAAGGGCGAGTACAACCAGGTTACGCACGACCTCACGGCGCTCGGGCACGTCGTCATCACCTCGCAGGATGGGTACGTGCTCGAGACCGAGAGCCTCGTTTGGGTCAACGAGCTGAATGAAATCCACTCCGAGAATTTCGTCACCTTCACGCGGGGCAGGGACGTGCTCACGGGGTACGGGCTTCGGGGCGATCCTGAGCTCCGGAACGTGGAGATCCAGCGCGACGTCAAGGCCTATCTCCGCGACGACGAGGGGATTCTGAGACAGGAGTTCGAAGGGGATGCCGGAAGCGGGGGGCGTTAGCATGGAAGCGGTTCGCGGCGAGAGCGCCGGCGGCCTCGCGCCGTCGGCGGAAGGCACGGGCCTCTCCTGCGAGCGGCTCGTCAAGGTGTACGGAAAGCGGCGCGTCGTCAACGAGGTTTCCATCGAGGTCCGCCGCGGCGAGATCGTCGGGCTGCTCGGGCCGAACGGCGCCGGCAAAACGACCTGCTTCTACATGCTCGTCGGGATGATCCGCCCCGAGGAGGGCAGAGTGCTGCTCGGCGGCGAGGAGATCACGAAGCTTCCGATGTACAAGCGCGCGCGCAAGGGGATCGGCTACCTGCCTCAGGAGGCCTCGATCTTCCGGCGGCTCTCCGTCGAGGACAACGTCATGGCGATCCTCGAGACCATCGGCATCGACAAGGCGGAGCGGCGCCTCCGGCTCGAATCGCTCCTCGCCGAGCTCGGCACGGAGCATCTGCGCCGCAGCTACGGCTACCAGCTCTCGGGCGGGGAGCGCCGCCGCGTCGAGATCACCCGCTCGCTCGTCACCGAGCCGGCGTTCATGCTTCTCGACGAGCCGTTCGCGGGCATCGATCCCATCACGGTTCAGGACCTCCAGGGGATCGTGCGCAAGCTCAAGGAGCGCGGGCTCGGCGTGCTCATCACCGATCACAACGTTCGCGAGACGCTTTCGATCACGGATCGCGCTTACATCCTCTACGAGGGGAAGATCCTCCGGTCGGGCACGGCCGACGAGCTCGCGAACGATCCCGATATTCGAGAGATATATCTGGGCGAGGCCTTCAGACTCTAAATCAAGAGAGGAACCGCTGCCATGGACATGAAGATCGGACTCCACATGGGGCTTCAGCAGCGTCTCGTGATGACGCCGAAGCTGCAACAGGCGCTGAAGCTGCTCCAGATGCCGACGATCGAGCTCCAGCAGGTCCTCAAACAGGAAATGCTCCAGAACCCCCTTCTCGAGGAGATCGAGGATCAGGATCTCGAGATGGAGGAGGAAGAGCCCCGGGAGGCTCCCGAGGAGAGCGCCCAGAGCGAGGAGCAGGAGGCGAAGGCGAAGGAGGTCGAGGCGGAAGGGGCCTCGGAGGAGACCAAGAAGGAGCAGATCGATTTCGACGATTACTTCGAGTCGAGCTTCGGCGCCGGCGACGGCTTCGCGAACGAGGAGGGGCGGGAGGATTTCGTCGAACGGGTTCCCGTCGCCAAACAGAGCTTTTCCGAGTTTCTCCTGAGCCAGCTCCGGCTCGTGACCGACGACCAGCGGACACGCGACATCGGGGAGTATCTCATCGGCAGCCTCGACGATTCGGGGTACCTCACCTGTACGCTCGACGAGGTGGCCGAGACCTTCCGCGACGGCGACCCGGGAAGCGACGAAGACAAGCAGAAACGGATCGAGGAGATCGAGCGCGTTCTCAAGATCATCCAAGGTTTCGATCCGATCGGCATCGGCGCCCGAAATCTCAAGGAATGCCTCCTCATCCAGCTCGAGGCGAGAGGGCTCGGCGAGAGCTTCGCGGCCCGCATCGTTCGCGACTACTTCGAGGAGTTCAAGCAGAAGAAATACCTCGATCTCAGCCGGGCGCTCCGCGCGCCGCTGCGCGAGATCCAGGAGCAGGCGCAGATCATCGGGAGCCTCAACCCCAAGCCCGGCCTCGACATTCTCGTCGACGAGCCGAAGTACGTGATCCCCGATCTCATGGTCGACCGGGTGGGCGACCGCTACGTCGTTTCGCTCAACGACCACAACGTGCCGCGGCTGCGCATCAGCCAGTCGTACCGCGACGAGCTGTCGCAGAACATCGAGCTCGACGAGAAAGCGCGCGATTTCATACAGGGGCGTCTCAAGAACGCGAAATGGCTCATTCAGACGATCGAGCAGCGCCGGCGAACGATGATCAAGGTCATGGAGGCGATCGTCGAGGAGCAACGGGCGTTCTTCGACCGGGGCGGCGCATTCCTCAGGCCGCTCACGCTCCAGCAGGTCGCGAGCAAGATCGGGATGCACGAATCGACGGTGAGCCGGGTGACGACGAGCAAGTACGTTCAAACCCCCCGGGGCGTGTACGAGCTCAAGTATTTTTTCAGCTCGGCGCTCAGCACGGAGGATGGGGACGAGGTGTCGGCCAAGAGCGCCAAGTTGAAGATCCGCGGCATCATCGAGAAGGAAGACGCTCGAAGGCCCTTGAGCGATCAGAAGATTGCGGATATACTGAAGAAGGATGGTCTCATCATCGCGCGGAGAACGGTGGCGAAGTACCGGGAGCAGCTCGGCGTCCTTCCGGCGAGGCACCGGAAGCAGTACTGATCGGCGCCCGGACGGTTCGCGCCGGATGTTCGCGCGGTTTTCCCGTGTGCGATCGAACAGCGGCACCGTTCCCTGCCAGTTCCGGTTGAACGTGGAGCAGGGTATAGATACATGACAGTCTCGACTCGCTCGCGTCGGTCGAAGAGCCTTCCCCGCTGGCTCCAGAGGCGGATCCCGCTCCTCGAGGAGTGTAGCCCCGTCGAAGGCGCCGTCCGCAGGCACGATCTCCATACCGTTTGCCGCGAGGCGCTCTGCCCGAACCGGGCCGAATGCTACTCCCGGCGCAAGGCTACCTTCATCATCCTCGGAGACACCTGCACGAGAGGCTGCCGGTTCTGCTCCGTGTCGCGGGGGGAGCCGGGGCCGGTCGATCCGGGAGAGCCGGAACGCCTCGCCCGCGCGGTCGGGGAGCTCGGATTGCGGTACGTGGTCGTGACCTCCGTCACGCGCGACGACCTTCCCGACGGGGGGGCGGGCCAGTTCGCCGCCGCCGTGCGCGCCCTGAGATCGCTCGGGCCGGCGCCGGCGGTGGAGGTGCTCGTCCCCGATTTCAAGGGGAGCCCGGAGGCGCTCGCCGCCGTGCTCGAGGCGGGTCCCGATATACTGTCCCACAACGTCGAAACGGTCCGGCGCCTCTATCCCGAGGTGCGAAGCGGCGCCGATTACGAGAGATCCTTGCGGTTGCTCGCGGACGCGAAGCGGATCCGAGGGGAGGTAATGACGAAGTCGGCGCTCATGCTCGGTCTGGGCGAGACGGAGGAGGAGGTGCGGGAAACCTTCCGCGATCTGAGGCTCCGCGATTGCGATTACCTGGCGGTCGGCCAGTACCTTCGACCGGGGCTGGATCAGGTCCCGGTCCGGGAGTACCTGCCGCCCGAGCGCTTCGATGCCGTCGGGGAAGAGGCGCTCGGCATGGGTTTCCGCGAGGTGGCCTCGGGGCCCCTCGTGCGAAGCTCGTACCGGGAAAATCGCGTCGAACGACGGACCGGCGAGTTTCACGGGAACAACATAACGGAGGAGGCACGAGTATGAAGCTCACGACAACGGCCCGGCATTTTGATTCGACCCCCGAGCTCGTCGAGTACATCGACGGCCGGATGCGGAAGCTGAAGCGTTTCTGGGACCATATCCTGAACGTCGACGTGATCATGTCCGTCGAGAAATTCCGCCATATAGCCGAGGTCAAGGTTCACGTGAACGGGCACGATTTCTCGGCCAAGGAGGAGTCGGACGACATGCGGACCTCGATCGACCGTACGGCCAAGGACCTCGAGCGGCAGATGAAGAAGTTCAAGGGCAAGCTCGTCACGAACGCCCACAAGCACCGTCGCGGCGGCGCCGCGCCGCAGGCGAGCGAGAGGATCATCGGATCGGCGAGCGTCGGATCCTCCACGGGGCTTGCGATCGCGGAGGAGGTTCCGCACGAGGTCCGCGACCTCGGCGTCGAAGAGGCGATCGTGCTCATGGAGGACGGCGGGCGCAACTTTCTGCTGTTCAACAACCGCGAATCGGGTAAACTGAACATCGTTTACCGGCGAGCGGACGGAGACTACGGCCTGATCGAAAAATTCTAGGCGAGACGGGCTCGCCAGGCGGTGAGTATGGAGGACAATCTTCGCTACGTGTACCCGGTCGAGCAGTTCTATGCCGAATGCAAGGACGAGTTCCGGTTCGAGGCGCTCACGCCGAGCCTCTCGAGCTCCATTCCGATAACGGTTCCCGACGTGCACCGGCCTGCGTTCGCGCTCTCGGGCTTCATGGCGTTCTATCTCAACGAGCGGATCCAGGTGATCGGCGAGACGGAGATCGTCTACCTGCGTTCCCTCGATCCTCCCCGGCAGCGGGAGGCGATCCAGCGGCTCTTCACGAAGCCGCTCTGCTGCATCATCGTCGCCAAGGGGCTCGAGCCGGTGCCCGATCTCGTGCCGCTCGCGACCGAGCACGGCGTGCCGGTGCTCCGCACGCCGCTCCTCACGACGCCGTTCCTTCACATGCTCGCCGACCATCTCGAGGACGTGTTCGCCGCTCGGACGACCGTGCACGGCTCGCTCGTCGACGTGTACGGCGTCGGCCTTCTCTTTTCCGGGCAGAGCGGCATCGGCAAGAGCGAGATCGCGCTCGATCTCGTCGAGCGGGGCCACCGCCTCGTCGCCGACGACGTCGTCGAGATCATCCGGCGCGGCGACGTTCTCATCGGACGCGGGAGCGAGCATCTGCGGCATTTCATGGAGATCAGAGGCATCGGCATCATCAACGTGATGGATATCTTCGGCATCCGCTCCGTCCGCATCCAGAAACGCATCGAGGTCGAGGTTCGTCTCGAGGTCTGGGATCCGAAGAAGGAGTGGGACCGCCTCGGTCTCGACGAAAAGCACGTCGATATCCTCGGCACGAAGATACGCCAGGTCATCATTCCCATCTATCCGGGAAAGAACATCACGGTGATCGCGGAGAGCATCTCGCTCAATCACATGCTCAAGGTCTACGGCATCGACGCCGCGAAGCGTTTCAACACGCAGCTCATCGACATGATGGAGAGCGACCGGAAGACGCGGCGCTACCTCAAGTACGACACGGAATGAACGGAGAAACGCCGGTCGCCGGCATCACGGGAATCGTCGTCACGCACGGGAGACTCGCCGAGGAGCTCGTGCGGACGGCGGAGCTCATCGTGGGCGCGCAGAGCGACCTCCACGCCATATCGGGCTCGGATCTCTGCGACGAGGACGTCGTCCGCAAGATTCGCGACGTCATCGGGGGCCGCGGCGGACGGCCGGTGCTCGTGTTCGTCGACTATTTCGGCGGCTCATGCTGCATCAACAGCGTTCGCGCGGTGGAAGGGGAGGCGGGGGTCAAGGTCTTGAGCGGCGTCAATCTCCCCGTCCTCCTGAGCTTCATCACGAAGCGGGGAACGATGCCGTATGAAGGCCTCGTCGATCACCTGATCCGGCGGGGGCGGGAAAGCGTGAAGTTGATCGATCTATAGGCCGTTCCGGCGCCCCGGCGCGGGCGCCCCGGCGTGCAAGGCGGGTTCGCGTGATATCGCTCGTTCGGATCGACGACCGGCTCATTCACGGACAGGTCGTTCTCGGCTGGGGAACGGTCCTCAAGCCGGACCGTATCGTGCTCGCGGACGACGAGGTCGCCTCGAACGAGTGGGAGAGGGGTCTCTACGCGCAGGGGTGGCCCGACGTCCGCATCTCGATCGTGTCGTTCGCCGACGCCGCGAAGCAGATAGCGGGCGGCGTCTTCGACCGGGAACGCGTCATCCTCCTCGTGCGGAATCCGCGGGGAGTGATCGCCCTCATGGAGCACGGGCTGCCCGTGACCGCGGTGAACGTCGGCGGGCTGCATTTCCGGGAGGGCCGGGAGAAGCTCGCCGAAGGGGTCTATGTCGACGCCGAGGAGCGGGGGATTCTCCGGGAGCTCGTCAAGCGGGGCGTGACGCTCGACGGCCGGGCCGTTCCCGGCAGCCCCGCGTCGACCCTCAACGCGCTCGTGGTGTGATATGACGGTATCGACCGAAACGATCCTCTCCGTGTCCCTCGTCGGCGGAGCGCTCGCGCTCGACGACCGCGCGCACGTGCGGCTGCTGATCTCGCAGCCGATCTGCGGCGGCCTCGTCACGGGAATCGTTCTCGGCGACTGGCGGGCGGGGTTTCTCGCCGGCGCGATCCTCCAGACGATGTTTCTCGGGGCGGTCCCCGTGCGCGGCGCGCGGCTTCCCGATCTGCCGCTCGGCGGGGTGATCGCCTCGGCGCTCTATATCCTCGCGCAGCGGGGGATGGACGGCGACGCGGGGGCGCGCGGCTTCGCGCTCGCCTGCTCGATCATGGCCGGACTCGCCGCCGCCGCCGCGGGGCGCTTCGCGACGCGATGGTGGGAAGACCGGTCCGACGCGTTCGCCGAGGCGGCCCGGCGCAACGTCGAGAAGGATCGCTGGTGGGCGGCCTCCGCGATCCATTTCTCGACGCTCGCCTTGCATTTTGCGTTCGGTTTCGCGGTCGCGGGGGCGGCGACGGCCGCTCTCGTTCCGCTCGTTTCGGCGGCGGGCAGGTCGGTCGCGGGGAGCTGGAGCGAGCCGCTCGGGTCGCTCGGAACGCTTCTTCCCTTCATCGGGGCCGGGACGCTGGCGGCCGCGAATCTCGCGAGAACGAGGCTGTTCTGGTTTCTCGCGGGCTTCGCCTGCGTGACGCTCGTGCTCTTTTTCAAGGGATAACGCGTGGCATCCGAAGAGCGGGAACAGGGAATCTGGATCGAGGGCGACGGAGAGAGCCGCCGGACACGCCGGAGCCCGCGCGCGCGCGGCCGGGCGGGAGCGCTCTGGCGCCTCCTCTTCATGAGCTCTTCCCGCAGCGAGCGCCTCATGGACGCTCCGGGATTCTTCTCCGTGTTCGCGGGGGGGCTCGGAAAGGATCGCGCCCGTCTCCGGGACGCGAGGGAGACGGCTCTCCGGCATCTCGGCTACTGCAACGCGGGCGTGTACCTCGCTCCCGTCGTCGCCGGGGTCGTCGTGAATCTGGAAAAACGGCGCGCGGCCGGAGAGGAAATCCCTCCGGCGGAGGTCGAGCGGATCAAGGCGGCGCTCTCGTCCGTTCTCGCCGCGCGGGCCAACCAGTTCTTCGACGCGCTCCTCATTCCGCTCGGATTGACAATCGCGGCGATATTTGCTATCTATGGCTCGTACGCGGGCCCCGCGATCTTCCTCGTGTTGTACAATATTTATCATTTCCAATCGAGGATCGGCGGTTACGGACGGGGAGTCGAGCTGGGCGAGAGCGTCGGCGGCGCGTTCGTCGCCCGGCTGTACCGGGAGACGCGCGTCCTCGAGGGACTCGCGGCGTTCGCGTCGGGCGTGTTCGCCGCGCTGTTGTTCGTGAGGGCGGCGGAGACGGGCGGAGCTCCGTTCGTGGCGGCGGGCGCCGCCGCGATGGGGGGCGCCGCGGTCCTTGGACGGAAGTTTTCGGCGATCGTCACGGCGTGTCTCGCGGCCGCCGCTCTGGCCGCGTTTCTCGTCGCGACGTCGTTCATCGCCCTGAGGTCGCTCTGACGGTCGGGATTTCGGAGGCGGGGCGGACGGAATGGTTACCGGGATCGCCAATGTCAAGAACAAGAACGGCATCCACCTGCGCCTCGCGGGCGAGCTCGTCAAGGCGGCCACGAGGTTTCACGCCCACGTGACCGTCGCGAAGGACGGCCAGGAGGTGGACGCCAAGAGCATTCTCGGCGTGGCGGGACTCGGCGCGGAGTTCGGCGCCGAGCTCGAGTTCCGCGCCGAGGGCGTCGACGAGGGCGCGGCCATCGAGTATCTCGTATCGCTCGTGGAGAACGAATTCGCGCGGGAGACCAACTAGGTGGACGAGGCGAAGATCGAAAAAAAGGAAATGACGTTCAACGGGATCCCCGCGTCCCCCGGCATCGCGTTCGGGGAGGCGTTCGTCGTGAACGTCGAGGACCAGCCGATCACCGAGGAGCACATCTCCGCGGGGGACGTCGACGCCGAGATCGACAAGTTCATGGCGGCGCTCGCCGAAACGGAGACGGAGCTCCGCAACCTCCACAAGGCGCTCGAGGACGAGATGGGCGAGGAGCACGGGAAGATCCTCGACACGCACCGCATGATCATCGCCGACGAGATCATGAGGGGCGACACGATACGGGCCATCCGCGAGCGCAAGGTCACGGCCGCCTACGCGCTCCATCTCACCATCGAAAAGGTGCTCACGACCTTCGCGAGCATCAAGGACGAGTTTCTGCGCGAGCGCGCCGAGGATATCCGCGACGTGCGGCGGCGCGTCCTGCGCAATCTCATCGGCCAGAAGGTCGAGGGCCTCTCCGTGCTCCGGAAGAAGGCGGTCGTCGTGGCGCGCGATCTCACCCCGTCCGACACGGCCAGCATCAACCGGAAGTACTGTCTCGCCTTCGTGACGGACTCGGGCGGGAGCACCTCGCACGCGGCGATTCTGGCCCGCTCGGCGGGGATTCCCGCCGTCGTCGGCCTCGGCGATCTCTCCCGGCACGCGAAGCCGTACGATCAGCTCATCGTCGACGGGATCACGGGAACGGTAATTCTCAATCCGAGCGCCGAATCGATCGACCTGTATCGCGAGGTGCAGGCGCGCTATCGGGAGCTCGACCGCGAGCTGCTGACGCTGCGCGATTATCCCGCCGTGACGCTCGACGGCCACACGATCGAGCTCTCGGCGAACATCGAGGTTCCGGACGAGGCGGAGGAGGCGGTGAGCCACGGCGCGCGGGGGGTCGGTCTCTTCCGCACGGAGTACTTCTTCATCACGCGCAACACGCTCCCCGGCGAGGAGGAGCAGTATCGCTACTACGCGAGCGTCGTCAAGCGCATGCCGTCCGATCCGGTCATCTTCCGCACCCTCGACGTCGGAGGAGACAAGATCGCGCGCTGGGTCGGCGATCTCAAGGAGGCGAACCCGTTCATGGGCTGGCGGGGCATCCGCTTCACGCTCGCGCGCAAGGACATTCTGCGAACGCAGCTCCGCGCCATCTTCCGGGCGGCGGCGCACGGCAACGTGAAGATCATGTTCCCGATGGTCTCCGTGCTCGAAGAGGTCCACGCCGCCAAGGAGATCTGTGAGGAGGTCAAGGAGGATCTCAAGCGGAAGCGGTATCAGATCGGCGAGAAGGCCGAGATCGGGGTCATGATAGAGACGCCCGCCGCCGTCGCGATCGCCGATCATCTCGCCCGCGAGGTCGATTTCTTCAGCATCGGAACGAACGATCTCGTTCAGTACGCCCTCGCCGTCGATCGCGGCAACACGAAGGTGTCGTACCTGTACGACACCCTCCATCCCGGCATCCTGCGGCTCCTGCGCGACACGGTCGCCGCGGCCCACAAGCACAAGATCTGGGTCGGCGTCTGCGGCGAGATGCCGGGCAGCATTCAGGGCTCCCTCATGCTGCTCGGCCTCGGGCTCGACGAGTTCAGCGCCGCGCCCTACCTCATTCCCACGATCAAGAAGATCGTGCGGTCCGTGACGTACGACGAAACGCGCTCGCTCGCCCGCAAGGCGCTCGGCATGGGCACCGCGCGCGAGGTCCGCGAGCACATCGAGCGCTACATCCACGAAAAACGGCCCGAGCTCAGGGAATTTCTCCCGGAGGCGCCTTCATGAGTCAGGAAGATCTCCTGCGGCACTACCGCGTCGACGCGGGCCGGATGCTCGATCGCGTCGTCCAGCTCCCCGACCAGATCGAGCAGGCCTGGCAGATGATGAAATCGTTCAAGTCGCCCGCGCCGCGCGGCAAGGGGCCCGTCATCATCTGCGGGATGGGGGGGTCGGCGATCGGCGGCATGCTGCTCCGCGACCTCGTCCGGCAGGAATCTTCCGTGCCCGTGGTGCTCGAATCGACGTACGCCCTGCCGGCCTTCGCCGGCAAGGGGACGCCCGTCGTCTGCGTGAGCTACAGCGGCAACACGGAAGAGGTCCTGAGCTGCCTCCATAACGCCCTCATGCGCGGCTGCCCGACGATCGCCCTCTGCTCCGGCGGAGCCCTCGCCGCGGAGGCCGATCGCGCCGGGATTCCCGCGATCCTCGTTCCCGCGGGAATGCCGCCGCGCGCGGCGCTCGGCTATCTGTTCATCCCGCTCCTCGCCCTCGTGTCGAGGTGGGGGTGGTACGCCGCGACCGACGACGACATCGACGCCGCCGTGCGGCGGTGCCGCAAGCTCGTGGAGATGCATTCGATCGAGGGGGACGCGGCGGGGAGCCGGGGGCTCCAGCTCGCCAAGCGCCTCTACGGAAAGACCCCCCTCGTATACGCGGGGGACGGGCTGCTCGCCTCCGCCGCCTACCGGTGGAAATGCCAGCTGAACGAGAACGCGAAGAGCATGGCGTTCGCCAACCATTTCCCCGAGCTCGGACACAACGAGATCATGGGGTGGACGGCGCCGGAGCGTTTGCGGAGCGATTACTTTCTCGTCATGCTGCGCGACGCCGAGGATCATCCCCGGGTGCAGCGCGGCATGGAGGCCGCCTACCGGATGCTGGAACCGCTCGCGAGCGGCTCCGTTCTCATCGAGAGCGAAGGGGATCGGGGGCGCGCCGGCCGCCTCGCCCGGCTCCTCTCCGTCGTTCTCTTCGGCGATTTCACGAGCGTCTTTCTCGCCGTCGAATACGGCAAGGACCCGACACCCATCGAGATGATAGACCGGTTGAAGGACGAGCTGAGATTGGAGGAATGATGAAAGCGATCATCCCGGTCGCCGGCATCGGGAAGCGGCTGCGCCCCCATACGCTCAACATCCCGAAGGCGCTCCTCAACGTCGCGGGCAAGCCGATCCTCGGCCACATCGTCGACAGCCTCCTCTCCATGGGCGTCAAGGAGCTCGTCCCCGTCGTCGGCTACAAGGGGGAGCTCATCCGGGAATATCTCTCGACCGCCTACCGCGTCCCCACGACCTTCGTCGAGCAGACGGAGCAAAAGGGGATCGCCCACGCCGTCTCCCTCGCCCGTCGGCACGCGGACGGATCGGAGATCATCATCATCCTCGGGGATACGATCATCAAAACCGACTTCCGGCGCATACCGGCCGCGGGAAGCAACGTGCTCGGGGTCCGCGAGGTGCAGGATCCGAGCCGCTTCGGGATCTGCGAGGTCGAGGGCGGGATCATCAGGCGCATCGTCGAGAAGCCCGAGCATCCCGCGGGCAATCTCGCGCTCATCGGGCTCTACTACTTTCTCGATTCGTCGCCGCTGTTCGCCGCCTGCGCCGAGGTGATCGAGCAAGGCATCATGACCAAGGGGGAGTATCAGATCACCGACGCGCTTCAGCTCATGATCGACCGGGGCGCGGAGTTCCGCCCCTATCACATCGACGGCTGGTACGATTGCGGCAAGGTGGAGACCCTCCTCGAGACGAATCGGATCCTGCTCGCGGACGCCAAGACGACCGCGAAACGCGACGGGTGCATCGTCATACCGCCGTGCTTCATCGACGCGGAGAGCCGCATCACGAACTCGATCATCGGGCCGCACGTATCGGTCGCGAAAGGGTGCGAGATCCGCGGCTCCATCATCGAGAACTCGATTCTCAACGAGGGATCGAGCATCGAAAACGTGATCCTCGAGGGATCGGTCGTCGGAGCCTTCGCCGAGGTCACGGGGCGGAAGGGCAGCGTCAACGTGAGCGATTACTCCCAGATCGACTACCGGTGAGCTTTTCGTTTCCGCTTGACCCGGCTCCCCGGCTCGACTAGCTTTCTTCTCTACGTTCGACACGAAATCGTTCCAAGGAGTAGATACATGACGGAAAAGCATCTCTTCACGTCCGAGTCGGTCACCGAGGGGCATCCCGACAAGATAGCGGACCAGATATCGGACAGCGTCGTCGACGCGATCCTCTCGCGGGACCCGCTCGGACGCGTCGCGTGCGAATGCCTCGTGACGACCGGCCTCGTGTTCGTCGCCGGCGAGATTCATACGGAGACGTACGTCGACATCCCCTCCACCGTGCGGGGCGTCATCCGCGACATCGGATACGTCGAGCCCCACCTCGGCTTCGATTTCGAGACGGCGGCGGTTCTGAGCTCCATCGACGAGCAGTCGGGCGACATCGCGCTCGGCGTCGACACGGGGGGGGCGGGCGACCAGGGGATGATGTTCGGCTACGCCTGCACGCAGACGGACGTTCTCATGCCGATGCCGATCGTCGTGGCCCACCGGCTCGCGAGGCGGCTCTCCGAGGCGCGCCGGAGCGGGCTCTTGCCCTATCTCAAACCGGACGGCAAGTCGCAGGTCACGATCGAGTACGAAGACCATATGCCGAAGAAGTTCCATACGGTGCTCGTTTCGGCGCAGCACGCCGAGGACGTGACGATCGAGCAGCTGCGCGAGGACCTCGCGAGGGAGATTATCCGACCCGTCGTCGCCGAAATGAAGATCGACGCCTCGGATTACCGGATTCTCGTGAATCCCACCGGCCGGTTCGTCAAGGGCGGACCTGCCGCCGATACGGGCCTCACCGGACGCAAGATCATCGTCGACACGTACGGCGGGTACGCGAGCCACGGCGGGGGCGCCTTCTCGGGAAAGGACCCGACGAAGGTCGATCGCTCCGGCTCCTACGCGGCGCGCCACGTCGCCAAGAACATCGTCGCCGCGGGCCTCGCGAAGGAGTGCCAGGTGCAGGTCGCGTACGCGATCGGCGTCGCGGAGCCGATATCCGTCATGGTCGACACCCTCGGAACGGGGAAGCTACCGGACGAGAGGCTCACGAGCATCGTTCGCGACGTGTTCGACCTCACGCCTCGCGGCATCATCGACCGGCTGAAGCTCCGCCGGGGCATCTATCGATCGACGGCCGCGTACGGGCACTTCGGCCGCACCGAGCCCGAGTTCTCGTGGGAGGCGCTCGACATGGTGGACGCCGTCAGGGCGAGAGTATAGCGCCGCGCGGCCGCGCGGCGGAGAAGGGAAAGGAAACGGGACATGCGGTACGACTGCAAGGATATGGGGCTCGCTGAGGCGGGTCGGAAGCGGATCGAATGGGCCTGGGAGAACATGCCCGTCTGCGGCATGATCCGCTCGCGCTTCGAAAAGGAAAAGCCCCTCGCCGGGGTGCGGATCGCCGCGTGCCTCCACGTGACGACCGAGACGGCGAACCTCGCCGCGGCCCTCAAGGCGGGAGGGGCGGAGGTGGCGCTCTGCGCCTCGAATCCCCTCAGCACGCAGGACGACGTCGTCGCCTCGCTCGTGAAGCACGAGGAGATTCCCACCTTCGCCGTGAAGGGGGAGGACGGGGATCGTTACTACGGACATATCAAGGCCGTGCTCGACACGAAGCCCGTGGTCACGATGGACGACGGGGCGGATCTCGTGAGCATGCTCCACAAGGAGCGCCGCGAGCTCCTCGGAGCGATCAGGGGAGGCACCGAGGAGACGACGACGGGGGTCATCAGGCTCCGGAGCATGGAGCGCAACGGCGTTCTCGCCTATCCCATCATCGCCATCAACGACGCCGAGACGAAGCACCTCTTCGACAACCGCTACGGCACCGGCCAGAGCACGATCGACGGTATCCTGCGAGCGACGAACATGCTCTTCGCGGGCTCGCGGGTCGTCGTCTTCGGCTACGGCTGGTGCGGGCGCGGCACCGCGGCCAGGGCGAAGGGCATGGGGGCGAACGTGATCATCTGCGAGGTCGATCCGCTCAAGGCGCTCGAGGCCGTGATGGACGGGTACACCGTGCTGCCGTCGCTCGAGGCGGCCTCGATCGGCGATGTGTTCCTCACCGTCACGGGCGATACGGCGATTGTGCGCCAGGAGCATTTCGAACGGATGAAGAGCGGAGCGATCGTCGCGAACTCCGGCCACTTCAACGTCGAGATCGACATTCCCGCGCTCGAGCGGCTCGCCGTCGGCAAGAGCGCGCCGCGCGAAAACGTCGCGCAGTACGTCCTCCGGGACGGCCGGAAGATCAACCTGCTCGGGGAGGGACGCCTCATCAATCTCGCCGCCGCCGAGGGTCATCCGGCGATGGTCATGGACATGAGCTTCGCCGACCAGCTCCTCTCCGTCGAGCACATCGTCAAGGGCGTCGAGAAGCTCGAGAAAAAGGTCTACGCGGTTCCGCGGGCGATCGACAGCATGGTCGCCTCGCTCAAGCTCGCGTCCATGGGAGTCCGGATCGACGAGCTCACCGAGCAGCAGAGGCGTTACCTCGCGAGCTGGGAAGAGGGAACCTGAGGCCCGCCCCTCATTTCAGTATCGAGAATTCCTCGGCGCGGGTGGTCGTGCGGAACGTCCGCCGGTCCGTGACCGTCACCGTGAGGCGGAAACGCCCCTCCCAGAGATTCTCCGTGGCGATCGACAGGCGCTGGGGCTGCACGGCGCCGAAGCCGCTCGTTTCGAAGGACGAGCTGATGGGCGGAGGGATCTCTTCCAGCACCGGCCCGGCGCGCCGTTTGTCGAGGGGTACGATCCGGTACTCGACCCGGTAGTACGCCATCCCTTCGTCGGACGTGTCGAGCCCGTAGATCTCGAAGTAGATCGAGATGGGAAACGGTATGCGGTAGGCGCGGAGCGGATGCGGCACGACCCGCAGGGCGCCCTTCCGGAACCGCCCGCCCTCCTCGCTCTCCGTGATGCCGCTCGCGAACTGGATGTCGCTCGTCGAAGGGGACCCGTCGTACGGCCCGAGCTCGAGATTCGTGCGGTACGCGGCCCGGCGCGAGCCCCCTCGATCGACCGCCTCGATGCCGATCCGGTAGTACCCGGGCTCGAGGGCGAGCACCACCTGTCCGGGAATGAGGCTCGTCCCGACGGAGGCGTCGGCGGCGAGGCGCGGCTGCACGAGATCGGAATCCGCCGCGACGACGCGGTTCTCGAAATCTCGCACGAGCACCTTGAACGCGACGTCCGCCTCGAGCGTCCCCTCGCGCCGGACGAAGCGCACCTCGCTCGCGGGGACTTCGAAGCTCACCTCCGTCCTCACGGTTCCCTCGCCGCCCCGGAACCCCGCGACGTCGAAGTAGAGCGGGAGGCTCTCGCGGTTCATCTCGAACGAGTAGACGGCCGGATGCTCCTCGAGGTAGGTATAGAAGTTGTTGACGGAGCGCCGGACCTTCTCCTCCTCCCACTCGGCGATGAGATCCCTGAAGGTCGACGCCGCCATGCGCAGGTCCTGGTCCGCGACGTAGTCGATCTCGTCCGGATTCCAATCGGCGAGATCCTTCACCTCGTCGGGGCTCATGTACTCGATGGGGTAGAGGCGCTGGAGAACGCCGTATTTGGCGATGGCGCTGATATTCTGTATGCGATCGAGCTCGCGGCGGGACGAGCGGCCGACGGGGTCGCTCGCGAAGAAGAACTCCCCCTTGAGGTTGAAGTTCGAGAACTGCACGATCATGTCGAACGAGCGGTAGTACCACACCTCGCCGGGCGGCGTGAACTCGTAGAACCCGACCGTTCCGTGCACCTCGGTGCGATCGGTCGGCATGCCCCACCGGATGAGCGCCTCGCCGCGCCGGTCCCACCCCGGGGGCTTCTTCATGCCGAAGAGCTTCCGCGCGAGGGCGACGCGTTTTTCGTGCTCGATCCGGCGCTCGTTCTCCGCCGTGGCCGGGGTCGGGTCGCGGTCGATCCAGAACCCCTCCATCCAGCTCTCGCGCTCCCGCGCCGTGGGGAGCCCGAGGTACTGCCTCTTCTGATGTCCGTTGAGAAAGTATCCGAGGCCGAAATAGGCGAGGCGCTCCTCGGCCCCGATGGCGCGGATGCGGGCGAGCTCGCCCTTGAACGCCTCCTTCGCCCCGCGCGCGGGGAGGGGAAGCGCCGCGAGGGCGAGCGCCACGATGACGGCCGTTCTTCGCATCACTGATTCGCCCTGTGGAGCAGCACTCCTCCGATGACGAGGAAGACGACGTTCCCGAGCCACGCGCTCGCGAACGGCGGGATGACGCCGCTGTGGCCGAGCGCCTGGCCGATGCGGATGATTCCGTAGTAGGTGAAGCTGATGAAGAGCGTGAGTCCGAATCCTGTCGCCATGGACGGTTTCCTCTTCGCCGAGGCGAGCGCCGCGCCGATCACCGCGAATATGAGGTTCGTGAACGGAAAGCTGAATTTAAAATAGAGATCGACGAGGTACTTGTCAACGGGGCCGCCGCTCCGCCGGAGCCGGTCGATGTAGCGGCGCAGCTCCCTCGCGTTCATCTCGTCCGGGGAGATCTCCTCGCGCATGAAATCCTCGGGGCGCTCGACGAGGTCCCTGACCTCGAGCTTCGAGAAGGTCGCCACCCGCTCTCCGTCCGCCGAGAACGTGCGCGTCGCTCCGTCGATGAATACCCACTGGGCTCCGTCCCAGGAGGCCTTCTTCGCGTCGATCCTCCGCGAAAGCGTTCCCTCGCGGTACTCGTGCACGATCACGTTCGCGAGCGACTTGAGAACGACGTCGTATCGCTGCGCGTAGTACGTGCGTCCCTGCTCCCCCTGATAGTGGACGTTGTCACGGTAGCGCTCGTTCTCGCGCCGCTTCTCCCCCTTGATCCGCACCTCCTTGATCTCCTCGCTCTTCCGGTTCGCCTGGGGCAGGAGAAACTCGCCGTACGTGAGGACGCCGAGGCTGATGACGACGGACGAGACGATGATCGGCGAGGCGACGCGCGTGAGCGGCGTGCCGGAGGCGATGAACGCCGTGAGCTCGCCGAGCCGCGAGAGCCTCCCGAGGGAGAACACCGCCGCGAGCAGAACGGCCACCGGCATGACGAGGACGAGGATCCAGGGGACCATGTACGCGTAGAGGAGGATGACGTCCATGACCCGCGCGTGGAAATCGATGTAGTCGTCGATCTGCTCGTTCACGTCGACCGTGATGTAGATCGCCGCGAAGGCGATGAGCCCGATCGCGAGGTTGCGCCAGAAGTCGACGAGGAGGTAACGGTCATGAATGCGCACGATGCCACCGTCTCAGCGGATTGTATCGTTCCCAGGCGATCGCCGTGAACTCGCGGTTCGTGCGCCGGATGAGGACGACGGCGACGGCGAAGAGAATGATGTTGGCCATCCACATCGAAAGCCACGGCTCGACGTACCGGCGGTCGGCGAGCTTCTCGCCGCTGATGAGAAACACGTAGTAGACGAGGAAAAAGAAGATACTGAAGCCGATCGCCACCGTCATGCCCCGGCGTCCCGAGCGTATCGCGAGGGGGGCGCCGAGCAGTATGAAGATGATGCAGCTCATGGGGATGGCGTACTTCTTGTGAATCTCGACCCCGTAGCGGTTGATCTGGTCGAGGATGCCGTCGACCTCGTACGTTTTCACGGTGAGCATCTGGAGTATTCGCTCCGCCTCGCTCGCCGCGCGGGGGATGGCGCGCGGCCTCTCGTCGTCCTGCGTCGCGGCCCTCGCCGGCTCGGATTTCGGCGCGAGCTCCGAGGCTGCCGGCGCGACCCGCGCGAGGACGGAGACGACGTGATCGCGGGCCACGCGGTGCATTTGGGCGCGCGCCGCCGCGGCGGTTCCGTCGTATTCGCGGGCGCGCTCGCGCATCATGCCCGCGCTCATCTCCCGGTCGCTGCGGTAGGTTCTGTCCGTGCGCCGGAGATCCCTTCCCGCGTCCTGCAGATTCACCGTGAAGTGCTTGAATCGCGTGAGACGGTAGGTCTTGATGTCCGCGGGATCGGGCATTTCGTGGATCTCGCCGTCGTCGAGCTCGAACCGGAGGACCATGTCCTCCTCGCTGTAGCTCATCCGTCCGCTCGTCGCGATGATCGTCCTCGGCGCGGGGCCCTTGCGGTCGTAGATCTGCACGCCGCCGATCGTTCCCGAGCGGTCGTTCTTCTCGCGCACGAGTATCGTGTAGCCGTCGACGGCGTCGCTGAAGATATTCTCCCTGATCTCGAGCGTCGGCTTCATGCGGCCGATGTCGATCATGAGGTTCGCGAGCCGGTGGTTGCTCTCGGGCAGGAGCATGTCGTTGTAGAAGATCATGCCGATCCCCATGACGGCGGAGGCCGCGATCACCGGCCGGAGCATCCGGTAGAGAGAAATGCCGCTCGATTTCATCGCGATGATCTCGTTCTCGGCGGCGAGCTGTCCGAACGCCATGAGCGTCGCCGGCATCACGGCCATTGGTATAATTAATGCGAACATATGGCCGAGACTGAGCACGAAGAACTCCAGAACGATCGGCAGCCTGACCCCGTTCGCGATGAATTTGCCGATCCAGCGGATGATGAAATCCATGACGAATACGAAGGTGATGACGGAGAGCGCGAAGAAGTAGGGACCGACGTGGCTCGAAAGTATGTAGCGGTCGAGAATTTTTGTTTTCATACGCTTACGGTCGTATCACCGCCGGGCGTCGTGCAAGAATAATGCCCCGCGCCGGGGAGCCGGCCGCGCCGGCTCGAATCCCCTCCGCGGAACCTCGGGATAGAAGATACCGGGCGCACATCCTCCTTCCAAGACCTTTTCGGAAGAGGAAAGAGGAGAAGAGGCGCAGTGTATCTTTTTATGGACGATAGCGGCCATTTCTGTCTTTTTTCCGGGACACCGCCGGGACGGATCGTGTCCGGCGAACATCCCGCAACGGTTGTGAAGCATGGCGACTGTAGCATATATTGATTCAGGGATGGCAGCCTTTTCTCCCTCCCCGCGGTCCCCGGGGAAAACGGCTTTTCGCCCCGCAGGTGGATGAACGTGACGACCACGGGACGCGCTCGGCATTACCGCACACACCCTGCCCCCGGGCGAATTCTCCGTGCCCTTATCCTTCTCTCGTGCGCCGTCTCCGGCGCGGCATCCGCGCAGACCCTCGACGTCGATCTCGAGCGGATGTCCTCTCTCATGGGTCTGCGGTACTACATCGCCGAGCACGGCGAGCTCCCTCCCGGGTACATCCTCCTCGGCGACGTTGGCCTTCGGCCCGGCTTCCTCGAAGCCGATTTCGAACATCGCCGCGACGTCGTCGAGTTCGACGACGAGATGGGGCTCGTCTTCCGATTCCGCGTTCCGGGCGAGTATCGTTTCCTGCGGAAAGAGGGGCGGAGCGACCTTTTCTATTTTCTGGAGCCCCGCGATCTCGATATCCCCGGTCTCTCCGTGTCGATCGAGGGAATCGACGAGATTCTCCGGCGGACCCGCGCCTCCTCCGCGCGGGCGGCCTGGCTCGAGGAGGTCCGCTACGGCCTCCGGCGCGAACGCCTCGAGAAATCGGGCAAGGGGCTTCTCTCCCTCGACATTCCCATCGCCCTCCCGAAATCGATCGAGCGCATCATCGGCAGGGGCGAGGAGACCAATCTCACCGTGCAGGGCAGCGAGCGCATCGCGATATCGGGCACGTCGAACTGGTGCTCGAACTGCCCCCGCACCGAGGGGCAGCCGAATCAGGAGAAGTTTCCGGACCTCGATCTCGACCAGCAGCTCAGCGTGAGTCTCCGCGGCACGATCGGCGAGAAGATCAACGTGGAGATACAGCACAGCAGCGTGGGGGAGGGCGTGCCCTCGACGAACCGCGTGCGCATCAACTACCGCGGCTTCGACGACGACATCATCAAGCTCATCGAGATGGGCGACACCGAGTTGAGCCTCCAGGGTTCGCAGCTCGTGAGCTACTCCGGAGCGGCGAAGGGGCTTTTCGGCGTCAAGGCGATGGCGCAGGCGGGGCCGCTCGATCTCACCGTCATCGCGAGCAAGGAGGAAGGGGAGTCGGTCTCGGGGCATTACGCGCAGTCGGGCGGGCAGAGCACGACGATCAGGATTCAGGACATCGATTTCATCAAGCGTCAGTTCTTCTACTTCGAGAACCCCGGACCGGATCTCTCCGATCCTCGGCCCGGCTTTCTCGGCGTCTACGGCGTGTACGGATCGACCGATCCGCTCTTCCCCGTCGTCGGCGGGACCTCCGGTGACTCGCTCGAGGTGTTCGTGTCGCTCGTCGGCGACGAATACGTGAACGGGCCGGATCAGTACCGGGTCACCGGATACATCGACGCGCTCAATAACGGCATCGGCGACGACGAGATCGTCTTCGAGGCGGTTCCGTGCCGGCAGCTCTACGAGGGGACCGATTACGAGCTCATACAGGTGTACGGGCTCGAGGGAAATCCGAAGTACGTGGCGATCCGGCTTTCGCGGCCGCTCGACTCCGGCAGGAACCTGCTCGTGCGCTACAAGGCGCAGAATCTGAGCGGGGAAGAGGCGTTCGTCGTCGGAGATTACGGGCAGTGGGCCGAGACGCCGTTCAAGGCGGAGATTCTCTGCCGCGACGCCAACAACTCCGTCGGGACCGACGAGACGTGGCACCTCATGATGCGGAACGTGTACTCGGTCGGAAGGCTGAGCTCGGAGGCGACGATCGACCTCCAGATCCAGGATCTCGACAACCGGGACAACCGCTACATCCACCTCGAGTCCGGCGTTCCGTACCTGCGCCTGTTCGGGCTCGATCAATACAATCAAATCGGCGAACGCGTGAGCGACGGCCGTTTCGACGCGGCGGTTCCGGGAGTTCTCGACCGCTCGACCGGATTTCTCATGATTCCGTGGTACCGGCCGTTCGATCCCGATTCGGCGTTCATCGCCTCCTTCCTCGATCCGGCCGACGAGCTCGAGGCGGGCTTCGTCTACGGAACGCTCGACCGGGACGCCGAGCTCTACCAGAGGGTGCTCACGGGGACGGATCTCGACCGGAACCACCAGTACGACATCGTCCTTCAGGCCTCGAGCGGGCGGCGGAGCATCCAGCTCGCCGCGTACGACATCATCGAGGGAAGCGAGGTCGTCTCGGTGAACGGCTCGCGGCTCGCGCGCGGCACCGACTACGACATCGATTACCTGAGCGGCGAGGTCACCATCAAGGCGGACATACCGCCCGACTCGCGCATCAGCGTCGATTACCAGTACAAGCCGCTCTTCGGCGGTGGAAAGAACTCGCTGCTCGGCGTCGGCGCGAACCTCAACTTCTCGCAGAACTCGCGGCTGAGCGGCACGTTTCTCTACAGCTCGATGGGCGCCCCCAAGTACGCGCCGCGCGTCGGCGAGGAGCCTTCGCGGACGATGGTGGGGGACCTCAACGGCTCGTTCCTCTTCACGCCGGGATGGATGACCGGCCTCGCCAACCTCCTTCCGCGGGTCGACACGGACGCCAAGAGCACGCTCAACCTGGGGGGCGAGGTGGCGATGAGCTTCCCCAACCCGAACGTGAAGGGAGAGGCGATCATCGACGACATGGAGGGGGTGTCGGAGAGCAACCAGGTGAGCATGCTGAGGCGCTCGTGGTTTCCGGCGAGCCTTCCGTACGACTCGACCGGCGCGCAGCGACCCGACTCGAACCGCGTGGAGCAGTTCTTCTACTACAACGCGGCGCGCACCCCCCAGCAGGAGTATTTCATCACGAGCCGGCGCGATCTCAACCCCGATCTCGACCCGCGGGAGAACGCAACCGTCACGACGCTCTTTTTCGACGCGGTCTATCCCGGCGCCGCGACGCCGGGACAATGGGCCGGCGTCATGGCTGCCTTTCCGGCGAGCCTGGATCTCTCGACCGCGCAGTACGTCGAGATTTGGGTGAACGATTTCCAGACGGACCCCTCCGCGCGCGGGGGAAGGGTGCACATCGATTTCGGGAGCATCGACGAGGATTTCTACAAGCCCGATCCGGACAGCAGATTCCCCAACGACGAGAAGAAGACGGAATACCCCTGGACGATCGTGGAGGACGTCGGATTCGACGACGATGACTCGAAGTGCTCCTATCCGACGACGTTCGACGAAGGAACCTGGATCGACAGCTTCTACGTCTATGACGGGATCAACTGCCGGAAGGGGAATCAGCTCCGCGACACGGAGGACCTCAACGGCAACCTCATCCTCGACCGGGAGAGCGCGTACTACACCGTCTCCTTCAATCTCGTCGATTCGGCCCTCATCGACATTCGCCGCGATTTTCCCCCGGACGACCCGCTCGGCCGCTGGGACGATTACTGGAGCGAGAAGAATCTCAATCCCCGCAAGGCGTGGCGCAAGTACCGGATCGACCTCTCGAAGATCGCCTCGGTGTTCGAGGCGCCGCCGCTCGAAGCGATCCAGTACGCCCGCATCTGGATCGAGAATCCCGACTCGCTTGTGGCGTTCTCGAAGGCCCGGCTCATGGAGTTCGCGGAGTTTCAGTTCGTCGGCAGCCGCTGGCAGTACGACGGCATACGCGATTTCGCCGGCGAGGAGATCCCCGTCGATTCGATCGCGGCGGGGCAGAAGCTCGTCATCGGCACGATCAACAACAAGGACGACCCCACGCGCTACGTGCCGCCGTACGCCGTCGTCGCGGAGGAGGGGATCACGAACCGGGAGCAGTCGCTCACGCTCACGTACGAGAACTTCGCCGATACGACGGCCTTCCGGATCGTGAAACCGTTCTTCGGCGAGGGGCAGGATTACCAGCAATACGAGGACTTCCAGTTCTTCCTGTTTCCGTACGCCTGCGACGACTCGGTCCACTTCTACCTGCAGCTCGCGACCGACGAGAAAAACTACTACGAGATCGAGGTGCCCGTCGCCCCGGAGAATCAGGGGAGCTGGCGATGGGTGAACGTGCGGTTCGCCGACCTCACGAATCTCAAGATCGCCGGAGGCGGCGAGAGCGTGGAGGATCTCATCCGGGACAGCGCCGATCCGTCGATCGCGTACGCCGCCCGCGTCGAGGGGAATCCAAGCCTCTTCCGCGTCCGCTATCTCTACGCCGGGCTCCGCAACCGGTCGGGCGGAGCGATCGAGCGCGGCGAGATCTGGTTCAACGACATCAGGGTCGGCGGCGTGCGGCGCGACATCGATCACGCGGAGCGCTTGAGCCTCAGCGCCGATTTCGCCGGCATCCTGCAGCTCGTCGGCGGATGGCAGCGGACGGGAGCCGAGTTCCGCTCGCTGCGGCAGAGCCGCGGCGAGGGATACACGACGACCAACTTCTCCCTGAACGGCAAGACGGAGATCAATCACTTCATTCCCACGGCGCGCTTCAATCTGCCCGTCACCTTCAATTTCCTCAACGCCAGCTCGCTTCCCAAGTACGTTCCGAACAGCGACATCGAGATCGCCGAGGCGGCCGTGCGGGACAGCCTCCGGACCCGGAACGAGGTGTTCGGCTTCACCGTCGGACTCAATCGCCGGGGGTCGACGAACTTCATCATGCGGAACCTGTTCGACAATCTCCGGGCGAACTTCGGATATTCGCGCAGGCGTCTCGCCACCCCCGCGGTCCGCGACACGACGACGACGATGAACGGAAGCGTCGGTTACCAGCTCCGGTTCGGCACGGCGAGGGAGCTCACGCTCTTCCGCGGAGTCAAATGGCGGTACTGGCTCTCGAGCCTGAGCTACGAGGGGAGCGCGGGCACCACCTACTCGGAGAACTACACGATAACGGGGGGCGAGCTCGTCAAGCGTCCGACGGGGAGAGTCGGCAGCTGGACGAACGGCGTCACGACGCTCTACGAGCCCTTCGAGTCGGTGAAGATCAATTTCGGGCTGACCGAGAGACGCGACCTCGCTTCGAACAACGAGTTTCACGGCATCCCGATCGGATTCGAAAGCGGCTGGGGCCACTCCTTCAACCTCAACTACCAGCCGGGCAGGAACATCTTCATCCTCTCCGAGCTGAACCCGCGCTTCGAGTACCGGAGCCGCTACGGCGAGGATCTGAATCCGAATCTCCGGCGAACCTGGACGCGAAGGGATACGGTCGTCACCTATCCCGACGGCGAACCTCCCGACACGTCGTTCGTCGACGTCCTCGTGACCGATCCCGCCGGGACGCGCGGAGTCAACGCCTCGCGCGACATCGCCATCACGCTCGATTTCGACGTGGGACTCTACCTGAACCGCCTCGGTCAGGCCCTCGGTCTCGCCGAGAAGCGGGACACCCGGCACCTTCCCCGCGCGGGATCGGTTCCCTCCCGGCCGACGGGGGCGGGGACGTTTCAGGGTCGGCTCGAAGAGCAGCGGCAGCGGGACGAGCTGCGGAAGGAGAACGCCGGCAAGGTCGTCGCGGTCGAGGAGGAGGGAGGCGCGCCGGCGGGAAAGACCGAGGCTCCCGTGACGCCGCCCCCGGCGGCCGCGGAGGAGAAAAAAGGCGGGCTGAAGGATCTCGGCGTCGCGAAGCCGCGCGGGGGAGGGGGCGCGCTCGCGGCGGCGGGCGACACGACGGGAGCCGCGGGGGCGGCCGATTCCGTCTCGGCCGCGCCCGACACCTCGAAGACGCGCGCTCCGGATCCGCTCCTGCCGATGAAGAAGCTCTTCAAGCTGCTCGGCGCCATCGAGCCCGTGAGAACGAACATAACGATGAACCACTTGAGCAGGTACGACCGGCTCTACCACCGCTCGTCGGCGTTCTATCAGCTCGGTCTCACGGACGAGGCGGGCGCGGCCGGCCCGAACGGGGAGAGCGAGTCGGAGCCGCTCGAGGCCCGCAACAACGTCGCGGTGGATCTGAGCTCCCGGATGTCGGTCACGCAGGACATCGGAATTGACGTGAAGGCGAGGTTCAACGTGATCGATTCCGACCGCCAGGGAAAGAAGTCGACGAACACGCAGAACGTCTGGCCGAGCGTCAACGTCAACTGGCGCGGGATGGAGAAGATAGGGCTCATCGGGAGGTACGCGAAGCGGAGCGACATCGGCTTCGGATTCGACCGGCGCACCACGCAGGACGCCGTGGGCAACCAGGTGACGTACTCGCTCGCGCCGAACTGGAATCTCGAGTGGAAGAACCGCCTCACGAGCAACCTCAGCTTCACCTACAAGAAGTCCACGACGGTGCGGAACGAGCGGGAAAGCTGGGAGTCGAGCTACAGCGTCAGCCTGAATCTCAAGTACGACGTCGAGGGAAACAAGGGGCTCGGGCTGCCGCTGCCGTTCATCAGGAATAAAAAGTTCAACTTCAAGAGCACGCTCGCGACGAACGTCGGTCTCGTGTACGCCAGCAGCATCGCGTTCAACCGGCCGCGCGGGAGCTCGATCGGGGTCACGCCGACCATGTCGTACCGCTTCAGCAACAGTATCACGGGATCGCTCGGCATCACCTACAACCGCAACTGGGGAGGGCAATACGGCTACGTTTACCAGCAGCTCGGCGTCCGCGTCGAAGCGGATTTCAAGTTCTGACGAGCGCCGGAAGGCCGGCGCGAGACGCGGGCGCGTTCTCGCGTCTCTCGCCGCGGCTGCCGCGCTCGCCGCCTGCTCCGCGGGCGGAGAGCCGGTCTTCGACGCCGGGCGCGCGTACGGCTTTCTCGAGGAGCAGTGCGCGATCGGGCCGCGTCATCCGGGCTCGGCGGGGCACCTCGCCGCGCGGGAATACCTCGTCCGCCGCCTGCGTGAGTTCGGCGCGGTCGTCTCGCAGCAGCCGTTCGAGGCCGTGCTCTCGACCGGCGACACGCTCGCGCTCGTGAACATCGTCGGATCGTACCGTCCCGGGGAGAGACGGCGCGTTCTCCTCGGCGCCCACTACGACACGCGGCCCCGGGCCGAGCGCGATCCCCTCGAGGAGAACCGCGGGACTCCGATACCCGGCGCGAACGACGGAGCGAGCGGCGTCGCCGTGCTCCTCGAGATCGCCCGGCTCCTCGGCGAGCGACAGCCGCCCGTCGGCGTCGACATCGTCCTCTTCGACGGCGAGGATTACGGCGAGGAGGGCCGGACGGAGGATTACCTGCTCGGCTCGAAGCACTACGCCTCGCGTCTCGGGGACCGTCGCCCGGAGGCCGTCATCGTCGTGGACATGGTCGGCGAGCGGGGGGCGCGATTCCCGGTCGAGGGGTTCTCGGAGGCCGCCTCCCCGGGGCTCGCGGCGCGCATCTGGGGCATCGCCCGCGATCTCGGCATCGAGGCGTTCGATCGGCGGCGCGGCCCGGCGATCATCGACGATCATCTGCCCTTCATCCAGGCCGGGCTCGCCGCGGTGGACATCATCGATTTCGAGTATCCGCACTGGCATACGCTGGCCGACACGCCGGACAAGTGCGACGCCCGAAGTCTCGACGCGGTCGGCCGCGTGCTCGTCCGGTTTCTCTGGGGCGGGCGGTAGAGCCGGCGTTCCGGGGTGCCTCCGCAAGATTTTCCTTGCTTTCACCCGGGGTTTCCGCTACCTATTACAGCGTGTGTGGGGCGCGGGCGCCCCACTTTGTTTTATCGCCGCAGCGGGGGGATCCGCATGACGATCGATCGCGCCGTCGAGGAGCTCGTCACCCGTGAGGTCGAGACGCTCGGATACGAGCTCGTCAAGATCGAGGACTCGTTTTCGGGAGGGCGGGGCACTCTGCGTATTTTCATCGACCGCGAGGGCGCGGTGATCACGATCGACGATTGCGTGCGCGTGACGAAATCGGTCGGGCTCGCGCTCGACGGCCTCCCGACGCTGCCGGGACCGTACCGTCTCGAGGTCTCGTCGCCGGGGTCGTACCGGCCCCTCGCGAAGGCCGCCCACTACGCGCGCTTCGCCGGCGAACGGGCGAGGATTTCGTACCTCGACGAGGCGGGCAAGCGCACGACGGCGATCGGAACGATCGCGGGGGCGGAAGAGGCGGCGGTCACGATCCGCGCCGATGACGGCGAGCGGACGATTTCGTACGACAGGATTCTCCGCGCGAACCTCCAGCCGGACGACGGCTCGAGGGAAGAGCCCCGGGGACCGCGCCGCGGCCGGCGGCCGGGACGGCGGGGATAAACGTTTTGACTTTGGCGGTGCGCTGCCCTACAATGCGTTGATTAGCCGACAAGGGAGAAGGATGCGATGAACGGCGGCTTCGTGGAAGCATTCGCGCAGATCATACGCGAGAAAAAAGTCGAGAAAAGCACGCTCGTCGAAATGATCAAATCGAGCCTCGTTTCGGCGGGCAAGCGCAAGTACGGCCAGAACGCCGAATTCCGCGTCGTCCTCGACGAATCGAAGGGAATGCTCGAGATCTATCGGACCTACCGGATCGTCGATGAGGTCGTCGAGGCCGCGGCGGAGCTGACGCTCGCCGAGGCGAAAAAGATCGACAAATCGGCGAAGACGGGGGGCGAGATCGAGGTGTATATCTCCCTCGACGAGTTCGGACGCAACGCCGTGCAGACCGCCAAGCAAGTTCTCATGCAGAAGGTTCGCGAGGCCGAGCGCGATCGCATCTATGACGAATACAAGGACAAGGTGGGCGTCATCGTGTCCGGCACCGTGCGCCAGGTCGATCGCGGGAACATTCTCGTGAACCTCGGCCGGGCCGAGGCGTACCTCCCGCTCCGCGAGCAGATTCGCAAGGAGCGCTACAATCAGGGAGACACGATCAGGGCCATCATTATCGAGGTGGACAAGAACGCGAAGGGTCCGCAGGTCACCCTCTCCCGAACGAGCGAGCTGTTCCTCCGCAAGCTGTTCGAGCAGGAGGTGCCCGAGATATTCGACGGCGACGTCGAGATCAGGAGCATGGCGCGCGAGCCGGGCGGCAGGTCGAAGATCGCCGTCCATTCGCGCAACGACAAGGTCGACGCCGTGGGCTCGTGCGTCGGCATGAAGGGCTCCCGCGTCCAGGCCGTCGTGAACGAGCTCCACGGGGAGAAGATCGACATCGTGAGCTGGAACGAGGGCCAGAACGAGTTCGTCGCCAAGGCGCTCGCCCCGGCGCGGGTCTCATCGCTGCGTTTCAACGAGTCGGAGCGTTCGGTGCTCGCGATCGTCGAGGACGACCAGCTCTCGCTCGCGATCGGCAAAGAGGGCCAGAACGTCCGTCTCGCGGCCAAGCTCACCGGCTGGAAAATCGATCTCATCACGAACAAGGAGATCGAGCGCCGCGACAAGCTCGACCAGAAGCTTCAGATGGATATTTCCGAGATGTACGGCGTCACGCCGAAGATGTCGCAGAAGCTCAAGAGCATCGGCATCCTCACGGTCCAGAAGCTGCACAAGACGCCGCTCGATCAGCTCCTCGAGATCGAGGGGATCGGCGAGAAGACCGCCGAGAAGCTCAAGAACACCGCCGCCGAGACGATGGAAGAGCTCAACAAGGCGCTCCAGGAGCTTCTCGAGAAGGAGCAACAGGAGGTCCAAGAGGGCAAGCCGCTCTTCGACGAGGCGGTCTTCGGTCCCGACGGGAAGGAACAGAAGTCGAAGACGACTCTCACCGAGGCGGATATCTTCAAGGATCTCGGCGACGAATCCGCGGCGGAGGAGCAGGAGGAGGGCGGCGACGAGGATGAAGAGCCCGGCGAGGAAGGGGCGCTCCTCGAAGAGCCGTCCGGGGACGGCGCGGAGGAAGACGGCGGCGACGAAGCGGCTGCCGACGAAGCCGACGATGAAGACACGGACGAAGCCGATAAGGACGAGGCGGAGAGCGGCGAAGCCGGCGAGAGCGAAGACGGCGGCGACGAATCCGGCGAGGCCGAATCCGGCGAGATCGATGCACGGGACTCGGACGGCGAGTCAAAGGGCGCGTCCGATGACGAACCCGCACGGTAGGCACGGAAGGGAGAATCATTCGCGTGGCTAAGATTCGCGTATATGAGCTGTCGCGTAAATACAACATCTCGAGCGACGCCCTCATCAAGATCCTCGTCAAGGAGGGCATCGCGGTCAAGAGCCACATGAGCACGGTCGAGGACCGCGTCGAGATTCTCATTGAGCAGCACCTGATCCGGGTCAAGGCCGCGACGAAGAAGGAAGTCAAGAAAAAGGTCGACCTTAAGAAAAAGCCGCCGAAGCCCCCGCATACCCCGCATCCCCCGCATCCCCCGAGAGGACGCAAGGAGCGCAAGCCCGAGAAGCGCAAAGAGGCCGATCAGCGCGCGGTCAAAGAGAGCGTCAAGCGCACGCTGGCGAAGCTCGACATCACCCGCAAGACCCGCCGCCGCAAGCACCGCGAGGATACGGTCGCGGTCGCCGAGGAAGAGAACGTCATCCGGATCCCCGAGTTCGCGACGGTGGCCGAGCTCGCCGAGCAGATCAAGATCGATCCGTCCGAGATCATCCAGAAATGCCTCGGTCTCGGCCTCATGGTGACGATCAATCAGCGGCTGAGCGCGGACGCGATCACCATGATCGCCGACGATTACGACTTCCGAGTCGAGTTCGCCGAGAGCTACGGCCACGAGTTGCTCCGCGAGAAACGCCGGGCGAAACCGGAACAGCTGGCGACGCGCCCCCCGGTCGTGACGATCATGGGGCACGTCGACCACGGCAAAACCTCCCTCCTCGACGCGATCCGCAAGAGCAAGATCATCGCCGGCGAGAAGGGCGGCATCACTCAGCACATCGGCGCGTACGAGGTCGACACGGGCCGCGGGCTCATCACCTTCATCGACACGCCGGGCCACGAGGCGTTCACCGCCATGCGCGCGCGAGGCGCGCAGGTCACCGATATCGTGATTCTCGTCGTCGCCGCGGATGACGGTATCATGCCCCAGACGATCGAAGCCATCAACCACGCCCGCGCGGCGGACGTTCCGCTCATCATCGCGATCAACAAGGTCGATCTTCCGCAGGCGAACGTCGAACGCGTGAAGCGCGAGCTGCTCAAGCAGAACATCGTTCTCGAGGAATACGGCGGCAACGTGCAGGGGGTCGAGATCTCCGCGAAGCTCGGCAAGAACATCGACCGGCTGCTCGAGATGATCCTCTTCCAGTCCGAGCTCATGGATCTCAAGGCGGACGCCGACGCGCCGGTCCGCGGCGTCGTGCTCGAGGCGCGCAAGGAGGAGGGGCGCGGGAACGTCGTCACCGTCCTCATCCAGCAGGGAACGCTCCGCCTCGGGGACGTGTTCATCGCCGGCAACAACTACGGACACGCGAGGGCGCTTCTCAACGAGCGAAACAAGAAGATCGACGCCGCGCCGCCGTCGACGCCGGTCGTCGTGCTCGGATCCGCCGGGCTGCCGAACGCCGGCGAGAACTTCGTGCAGGTCGAGGACGACCGCACGGCGCGCGAGATCGCTTTCAAGCGGCAGCAGTACCAGCGCGAGAAGGACCGCCGCGTCGTGCAGCGCATCACCCTCGACGATCTCTACAAGCAGATCAAGGAAGGAGCCGTCAAGGAGCTGCCGCTCATCATCAAGGCGGACATGGACGGCTCCATCGGCGCGCTCATCGACAGCCTCTCCTCGATCGACAACGCCGAGGTCAAGATCAACATCATTCACCGGGGCGTCGGCGTCATCAACGAGAGCGACGTCCTTCTGGCGAGCGCTTCGAACGCCGTCATCATCGGGTTCCATTCGACCACCACGCCGCGGGCGCAGCAGCTCGCGAAGACCGAGAAGGTCGACGTCCGCTACTACGACATCATCTACCGGGCGATCGACGACATCAAATCGGCCATGGCGGGGCTCCTCGAGCCGGTCATCGTCGAGCGGGAGATGGGCGAGGCCGAGGTCCGGCAGGTGTTCAGCGTGTCGAAGGTCGGCGCCGTGGCGGGGTGCTACGTCCTCTCGGGAACGATCACGCGCAACGGCAAGGCGCGCGTGCGCCGCGGCGGAGAGGTCATCCACCAAGGAGCGATCTCTTCCCTGAAGCGGTTCAAGGACGACGCCCGAGAGGTCCAGGCGGGGTTCGAGTGCGGGATCGGGGTGAGCGGATTCAACGATTTCCGCGAGGGCGACAGGCTCGAGGCGTTCGTGGAAGAGGCCCAGAGCAAGAAGATCGAGTAGCCCGAGGGAGGTCGCCCCGTGATCGTCGCGAGCCTCCGGGTCCGGATTTTTCTGCCCGGGTGCGCCTCTCTCAAGCAGAAACGATACGTTCTCGCGAGCCTCAAGACGCGGCTCCGGAACCGGTTCAACGTCTCCGTCTGCGAGAACGATTTTCACGATACATGGCAGCGGAGCGAGCTCGCCGTGGCCGCGGCGACGACGGACATGCGCGGCGCCCGGACGGTCACGGATCAGGTCATGGAATTTCTCGAACGGGAGCCGCGCATCGTGCTCTGCGAGCACGAGCGGAACTTCTACTGAGCATGGAGCGGTGCGATGAACGACAAACAGAAAGCTCGAGTCGAGGACGAGATCCGGGCGCTCGTGTCGGAGCTGCTGCTCCGGCGCGTCAAGGATCCGCGCGTCGCGGGGGTTTCCCTCACGCACGTCGAGGCCTCGCGGGACTACTCGACGGCGAAGATTCTCTACAACGTCGTCGGCGGCGCGGCGGATCTCAACGAGGTGCAGCGCGGGCTCGAGAGCTCCCGGAAGTACATGCGCTCCCAGATAGCGCGGCGGCTGCGGCTGCGGGTCGTTCCCGAGCTCATCTTCCGGTACGACACCTCGCTCGACCGCGCCATGAAGATCGAGGAGCTGATCGAGCAGATACACCGCGAGGAGGAGGAGAGCGGGAAACCGCCGGCCGGGGAGGTCGACGGCGATGCGTGAGGAGCCCTTCGCCCGGGAGTTCGACGCGATCGCCGGACTCGCCTCGTCCCGCGAGCGCCCGCTCGTTCTCGGCCACGTCGATCCCGACGGCGACTGCATCGGATCGATGCTCGCCCTGGCGCGGTACCTCGGCGACCTCGGCCGCGAGGCCGTTTGCTTCGCCCCGGGCGAGATGGCCGATCTCTACCGCGGTCTTCCCCTCTCGCGTCTTTTCGTTCCCGAGGAGCGGCTCGCCTCTCTCGATCCCGATCTCGTGTTCGCCCTCGATTCCCCGACCACGGCGCGCACGGCCAATCTGATCCGGCGGGGGGGCGGCGTTCCCGTCGTGAACATCGACCACCATCCGACGAACGAGCGCTACGGCGACATCAACGTGGTCGACGAGTCGGTGAGCGCCACGGCGATCCTCGTCTACCGGTTCCTCTCGCACGCCGCGCCGGCGGCCCTCACCCCGGAAACGGCCGACTATCTCTACATCGGAGTGCTCATGGACACGGGGGGGTTCCGTTTCCGGAACACGAACGCCGAGGCCCTCGCGGCCGCCGCGAGGTTCGCCGAGCTCGGGGCTCACCCTCACCAGCTCGCGCACGATTTTCTCTACGTGAAGAAGCTCGCGACGCTGAGGCTGCTCTCCCTTTCCCTCGGATCGCTCGAGGTGCACGCCGGCGGACGCATCGGGCTCATGCACGTCTCGCAGCGGATGCTCGAGGAGGCCGAGGGCGTCATGAGCGACACGGAGGGATTCGTCGATTACGCGGCTTCGATCGACGACGTCGAGCTCGCGGCGCTGTTCCGGGAGCTCGCCCCCGCCGAGATCAGGGTGAGCCTGCGCTCGCGCAACGACTTCAACGTCGCCGCTCTCGCCGAGCGGCACGGCGGCGGCGGGCACCGCAACGCCGCGGGCCTCACGATCCATGACCGTCTCGACGCCGCCAAAAGGCTCATCCTGCGCTCCTTCGAGGAGATGCTCGCCGGAGAGAAACGCGGCGGGGGGGCGGCATGAGGGACCCCGAATCGAAGGCGAGGCTCACCGACAGGGTCATTCCGGTGGGCAAATCGGTGGGCAACTCCACCTACGATTGCGTCCGCCGCATCAAGCGCCTCGTGACGCTCGACAAGATCGGGCACGCGGGAAGCCTCGATCCCGAGGCCCGGGGGCTCATCCTCATCCTCACCGGCGAGGCGACGAAGCTCTCGAACTACCTCATGGACCTTCCGAAACGCTACGTCGCCGACGTGAAGCTCGGCGAGGCCACGGACAGCCAGGACCGGAGCGGCGCCGTCACCAGGAGCGGCGAGTGGGAGCACGTGACGGAGGAGATGATCCGGAACGTCATCCCCCGTTTTCTCGGCAAGCGGCTCCAGACGCCGCCCATGTACTCGGCCCTCAAACACAAGGGGCAGCCGCTCTACCTCCTCGCCCGCCGCGGCGAGCTAATCGATCGTTCCCCCCGCGAGATCGAAACCTACGAGATAACGCTCGCGGCGTTCGAACCTCCGGTCGCGCGCATCGAGGTGTTCTGCGCGAGGGGGCTCTACCTGCGGGTGCTCGCCGAGGAGATCGGCGACGCGCTCGGAGTGCCCGCGCACCTCAGCAACCTCGTCCGCGTGCGGATCGGGCACTTCGATCTCGAGGACGCGGTGAGCGACGACGCCCTGGAGCGTCTGCTCGAGATGGAATCGCCGGGGCAGTCGTTGAGCGACGCGCTGCGGCATTTTCCCGCCGTGCCGCTGTCCGCGGAGCAATCGCGCGGACTCGATATGGGCGTCGTTCCTCGCCTCGCGCAGGCGCGGCCGGGCTCCCTGCCGCCGGCGGGGAGCCTCGTCAGGCTCGAGCGTCCCGACGGCAGGCTCGGCGCGATCGCCGAAATGGGCCCCGCCGGGCTCGTGCAGCTCCGGCGGGTGTTCCGGGAGGCGGGCGCGGGGGCGTAGCGCCCCCACGATCGGCATGGAGATCATCAGGAACACGGAAGCGATCGCGGCGCGGCGGTTCGAGAACACCGCCGTCACGATCGGCGTCTTCGACGGCGTCCACCGGGGCCACTCCGAGGTGCTCCGCCGGTTGAGGGAGATCGCCGCCGCGGGGGGGCATGCCGCCTCCGTGCTCGTGACCTTCGACCGCCATCCGCTCTGCGTCACGCATCCCGAGATGGCGCCGCCGCTCCTTACGACGCTCGAGGAAAAGCTGCACGTGCTCGGGCGGCTCGGCGTCGACGTCGCCGTCGTCGAGCGGTTCACGCGCGAGACGGCGGGGATCGATTACTCGACCTACCTCGCCGGGCGTCTCGCCGGGGAGCTCGGCATGCGCCATCTCGTCGTCGGGTACGATTTCCATCTCGGACGGGGACGCGAGGGCTCGCAGGAGCGCCTCGCCGCGGAGGGCCGCCGGCTCGGGTTCGGCGTCACCATCGTCCCCCCGGTCGTGCTGCAGGGGAGCGTCGTTTCGAGCACGAAGATCCGCCGCGACATCATGGAGCGTCGCTTCGAGCACGCGGCTCGCTCCCTCGGGCGTCCCCATTTCTTCGAGGCCCGGGTGGTGCCGGGCGAGGGAATCGGGCGGACGCTCGGCTTTCCGACGGCGAATCTCTCGGTGGAGGACCCGGGCAAGCTCCTTCCTCCCCGCGGGGTATACGCCGTGCTGGTCGAGGCCGCGTCGGGGCGTTACGGAGGGATGATGAACGTCGGCCGGGCGCCGACGATGCGCGCCGACGGGAGGGACAGGATCGAGGTGCATCTGCTCGATTTCTCCGGAGACGTCGCCGGAGAAAGGCTGCGGACGCACTGTCTCGCCTTTGTGCGGGAGGAGAGGCGTTTCGCGGGCGCGGAAGAGCTCCGGGCACAGTTGATGCAAGACGAGCGGACGGTACGCGGCCTTCTGGAAAAGAAATATTGACAACATTCGGTGTTCGTGTATCTTGTAGTGTTCATAAAGAAGGGAAACGGCAATCAGAGCAGTTTTTAGGCGGATCGGGCGACGTTCGCCCGTTCTGCTGCCATCGTGATATCTCATCACAGGGTTAAGGAGGTGCATGAACGATGGCACTGCAGAAGGAAGTTAAGAAGGACGTTATTACCAAGTACCGGCTTCATGAAACGGACTCGGGTTCCCCTGAGGTTCAGGTAGCGCTTCTCACCGAACGCATCAATCAGCTTGCCAAGCATTTTCAGGTGCACAAGAAGGATTTCGCGTCGCGTCGCGGACTCTTGAAGCTCGTGAGCCAGCGGCGCAAGCTTCTCGACTACCTCAGGAACAATCGGATCGATACGTACCGCGCAATCATCAAGGAGCTCAATCTCCGCAAGTAGCTCCGGTGCGCGCGCGCCGGCGGGGCCATCGAACGGATCCCGGCGGCGGCGTAGTGTATTCACCGTTCGAATGGAGGCTCATGCTCGAATGATCAGGAAGAGTTGGCCGCTCGACGGCAAAAATATCTTTTTCGAGACGGGGCGGATCGCCCGACAGGCCGACGGCTCCGTGCTCGTAGGCATCGACTCGACGGTCGTCCTCGTGACGGCGGTCGCCGCGAAGGACAAGGAAACCTCGCAGGATTTCTTTCCCCTCACCGTCGAGTACCGCGAGAAATTCTACGCCGCCGGCAAGATACCGGGCGGCTTCTTCAGACGAGAGGGACGGCCTGGTGAAAAGGAAACCCTCGGCGCGCGTCTCATCGACCGCCCCATCCGGCCGCTCTTTCCCGAAACCTTCCGCTACGAGGTGCAGGTCGCGTGCACGGTGCTCTCGAGCGACCAGCGCCAGCCCTCCGACGTGCTCGGCATCACGGGCGCCTCGCTTGCGCTGGCCCTCTCCGACATTCCGTTCGGCGCCCTCCTGAGCGGGGTCCGCGTCGGGCTCAAGGACAACAACTTCATTATCAACCCGCTCTTCAGCGAGCTCGAAGAGGGGCTCATGGATATCGCGATCGCCGGTTCGGACGACGCGATCATCATGGTCGAGGGCGGCGCGAAGGAAGTGAGCGAGTCGGTCCTCATCGAGGCCCTCGAGTTCGGGCACGCGCACATCAAGCAGATCATCGCCTTCCAGCGCGAGTTCCTCGCGCAGTGCGAGCCGAGGGCGAAGCGCCCCTTCAAGACGTTCGAGGTCGACAAGGCGCTCGAGGCGAAGCTCCGCGCGGACTACCTCGGCGAGATCGCCCGGGTCAACCGCATCGACGGAAAGCTCGCCCGCGCCCGCGCCCTCTCGGAAATCCACGCGCGGGCGGTCGAGAAGTACGCGGCGGAGTATCCCGACGGCGAGAAGCAGTTCGAGCACATCATGGAGGAGCTCGAGCGGGAGATCGTGCGCGGCCAGATCGTCAAGGAAAAGCTCCGCTCCGACGGCCGCTCCCTCACCGACGTCCGCCCCATCCGGTGCGAGGTCGGCGTGCTTCCGCGCGCGCACGGGAGCGCGCTCTTCACGCGGGGCGAAACGCAGAGCCTCGTCGCGACGACGCTCGGAACCTCGCAGGACGAGCAGCGGATCGACGAGCTCATCGGCGAGTCGTTCAAGAGCTTCATGCTCCACTATAACTTCCCGCCCTTCAGCGTCGGCGAAACCGGCCGGTTTAGCGGGCCGGGGCGCCGGGAGATCGGGCACGGCATGCTCGCCGAGCGGGCGATCCAGCCCATCATCCCGTCCGACGAACAGTTCCCCTACACGATCCGCCTCGTTTCCGACATCCTCGAGTCGAACGGCTCGAGCTCGATGGCGACGGTCTGCGGCGGGAGCCTCGCCCTCATGGACGCGGGCGTGCCCATCCGCAAGCCGGTCGCCGGCGTGGCGATGGGTCTCGTGAAGGAAGGGAACGACATCAGCATTCTCACCGACATCCTCGGTCTCGAGGATCACCTCGGGGATATGGACTTCAAGGTCGCGGGCACGAAAGACGGGATTACGGCGTTCCAGATGGACGTCAAGATCGCCGGCATCACCCGGGCCGTCATGGAGCCCGCGCTCGAGCAGGCCCGGCGGGCGCGTCTCGAGATTCTCGACATCATGAGCCGGACGCTCCTGGAGCCTCGCAAGGAGCTCTCGCCGTTCGCGCCGAAGATCGTCCAGATCAAGATCCCCGTCGACAAGATCCGCGAAGTCATCGGTCCGGGAGGCAAGATGATCCGCCACATCCAGGATACCTCCGGGGCCAAGATCGACATCGAGGACGACGGAACGGTGCTCATCGCCGCGGTCGATCAGGCCGCCGGCGAGAAGGCGCTCGACATGATCAAGGCGCTCACCGAGGAGCCGGAGATCGGCAAGGTCTACAAGGGGACCGTGCGCGGCATCATGCCGTACGGGGCCTTCGTCCAGATCCTGCCGGGGCGCGACGGCCTCCTGCACGTCTCCGAGATCGACCGCAAGCGCGTCGAGAGGGTCGAGGACGTGCTCAAGCTCGGCGACGAGATCGAAGTCAAGATCATCGGGGTCGACAAGGACGGAAAGATCAAGCTTAGCCGCAAGGCGCTGCTCTAGCGTGGCCGCGATGCTCGCTCTTCCGCGTCCGAAGAAGGTGCTTCTCCCCTCGGGGGCGAGGCTTCTCTATCAGCGCAACCCCTTTTCTCCGACGATCGCCTTCGGCGTCTGGATCGACGGGGGTTCCGGCACCGAGGAAAAGGACGAGCGCGGGCTCTCGCACCTGCTCGAGCACGTCGTGTTCCGCGGAACGGAGCATCGGGACGCGCTGAAGATCGCGTTCGAGCTCGAGTCGATCGGCGGCCAGTACGACGCCTTCACCGGGAAAGAGTCGACCTGCTACCACGCGAAGGTGCTCGAGGAGAACTTCGAGAAGCTCGTCGACGTCTTCGCCGACCTCGTTTGCCGGCCGACGATTCCCGAGAAGCTGATGATGGTCGAGAAGCGGGTCGTCCAGGAGGAGATCCGCAGCGTCAACGACACTCCCGAGGAGTTCGCGCACGAGCTCTTCTACGTCGCCCTCTTCAAAGGGCATCCGCTCGGCCACCCGGTGACGGGATATCTCAAGGACGTCGCCGGTTACCGCCGCGACGATCTCGTCTCATTCCACCGGAAGACCTACACGGCCGAGGACACGACGATCGGTTTCATCGGGAACGTCCCGGTCTCCCGCGTCGCCGCGCTCGTCGAGGAGCGGTTTCGCTTTCCGCGCCGCCGCCGCCGCGCGCGCGCCTGGCGGCTGCAGGAGAACAAGGCCGTGATCCGGTCGGCGAAACGCGGCGACTGGGCCCAGGCGCACGTGTGCATCGGGGCGAGGGGAGTGCCCGCGAAGCATTCCGACCGGCACTCGCTCGTGATCCTCTCGAACATTCTCGGCGGGGGAACGACCTCGCGCCTCTTCCAGAGCCTCCGCGAGCGCACGGGGCTCGTCTACGCGGCTTACACGCACGTGAGCTTCTGGAAGGAGACCGGGGCGATCTGCAACTTTTTCTCCGTCGACTCGAGGAATCTCAAGCGCGCGCTCGATCTCTTTCACGCCGAGCTCGACGACATCAGGCGGGGAGGCGTGAGGGAGGAGGAGATCGAGAGCGCGAAGGCGCAGGTCAAGGGCGGCGTCGTCTTCGGAATCGAGAGCCCCGAGAACCGGCTGTTCCACCTGCTCCAGAGCGACATCTACCACGGGCGCTACGTGACGAGCGCCGAGCACCTGCGATCGATCGAGCGCGTGAATCGCCGCTCCGTGACCGAGGCGGCCGAGCGCTATCTCGGCGACGGCGGGCTCACCTACACGGCGTGCGGGCCGATTCCCCTCGCGGGGCTCGTTCGCTGAGGGGCGGCCATGGGATCGCTCCCGAGAAACGACGAACCGGTTTCCGTGCGGATCCGCTACCTCGACAACCACCGGGGCCTTCCGGCCCTCGCGCCCATGACTGAGGGCGCGAGCGGACGGGACGTCCACGCCGCGTGCGTAGACGAGATCGTCATACAGCCCGGATCGGCCGCGCTCGTGCCGGCCGGCTTCGTCCTGTCCCTGCCGGAGGGGTACGAGGCGCAGGTCCGGCCGCGGAGCGGGCTCGCCCTGCGGCACCGGATCGGGCTCCTCAACAGCCCCGGAACGATCGACAGCGACTATCGCGGCGAGGTCGGCGTCATACTCTACAACTTCGGGGATCGGGAGTTCACCGTCCGGCGGGGGGATCGCGTCGCGCAGATCGTCTTCTCGCGGCTGCCGCTCGTCGATCTCGTCGAGGACGACACCCTCGATGAGACGGAACGCGGCGCGGGCGGATTCGGGCATACGGGCTAAGGGCGGACCCCCTTCCGTCCTGCCCCGCGGAGGATGCAGAGTGGCGGTTCGCAGGGCCGTTCTACCCCGGGTTCTCGCGTATCACAAGATCGCCTCGTTCGAGCTCGGCGGCACATGGATGCCCCTGCGGCGTTTCGCCGCCCAGATCGATTCGCTCCTCGCGGCCGGCCACCGCTTCGTCGGCGAGGAGGCGTTCCTCGAATCGCTCGAGGGTCGCCGGGAAGCGGCTTCGAACGAGATTCTCCTCACCTTCGACGACGGGTATCGCAACGTCCTCGAAGCCGCGGACGCGCTCGAGGCGCGGGGCGTCCCGGCTCTCGTCTTTCTCGTGAGCGCATACGCGGGGCTCCGGAACCGCTGGGAGCTCGATCTTCCGGGCAGGCGGTTCCGCCACCTCGCCTGGGACGAATGCGCCGCCCTCGCCCGGCGGGGGTTCGCCTTCGGCTCGCACACGCGCACGCACCGCGACCTCACGCGGATTCCGATCGAGGAGGCGCGCGAGGAGATGCTGCGCTCGCGCGTCGAGATGGAGGACCGGCTCGGCGCGGCGGTGCGGAGCCTCTCGTACCCCTTCGGGCGGCTCGACGACGCGGTGCGCTCGGGGGCGGTCGAAGCGGGCTACCGGGCGGCGTTCACGCTCTATCCGCGGCGCGGACGCCCGGACGGCGACGCGTTCGAGCTGCGGCGCGAGGCCGTGTACGTGATCGATACGGCGGGGTGCGTGCGGCGCAAGCTCGGCTCGGGGCCGGGGGGGGCGGTCGAAGAGCTGAAGGGGAGAATGATCAACGCGGCGGCCGTTCTCACGCCGCTCGTCAAGGGCGCGCTCGCTCGAGCGAGTAGTTTTTCCCGCCGCGATCGAGGCGGTAGCTCCACCCGAGGGCCTTCGCGGAGGCGAGCGTCTTTTCGGTGAGAAGTCCCTTCTCGGCCAGCGACTCGAGGCTCGGCGGATAGACGCCCGTGAGCGCGAGGTGCTCCTCGAGCTCGTCGTGTATCGTCCGCTCGAGCAGACGCTCCTTGATCCCGGAGATGCCGGGGAAGATCACTCCGGCCCGGAGCGCCGAGCCAGCGGGCGCCGTTTGGCCCCGCAGGAAACCCCATCCGGGCGGCAGCAACCGGGGCACCGCCAGCTCGCCGAGCGCGAGCGAGAGCGCGAGCGCCCCCGCGGCGGCCAGGGCGACCGGCGCGCGGTAGGACGGGGCGCGATCGAAGCTCTTTTCCTCGCCCCTCGTTTCGGCCACGGGCTCCGGCTTTTCGACCGGCGTCACCTGCAGGAGCCCCTTCTCGAGAAGCTGTTTGAGGTACTCGAGCGCGCAGAAGCGGGCTATCCGCGCCTTCGGCACGAGCCCGCCGAGCGTCATCGAGGAGGCGAGCAGCTCGTAGATCTCCTCTTCCGTCTGATCGAGCTCGGGACGTTTCCCTTCGGCCGGGACGACTCGCTTGAGGATCGTGTCGTCGGAGGGAAACAGGCGCAGGAGCTCGGGATACTCGTCGATACGGCGCATGCTCTCCATGAGCAGCCCCTCGACTTTCATCCCGCCGAAGGTGCGCACCCCCTGGAGCGTCTGGCTGCCGATGATGAACTTGTACTCGCTCTTCGGCCAGGTGAGAATCTCCTGAATCGACTCCTGAATCTGCTCGGCGAAGAGCTCGCGCAGCTCGTCCTCCGAGAATTTCTTCTCCGAGAGGAGAATGTCGGTGAGGTCCAACTTCGTCTCTTCCTGGATGCGGTCGAGCCTCGTCATCTCCTCGCCGCTGAGAAGGCCGTAGCGGACGATGTATTCCCGGAGCGGATCGGGCGCTATTCTCCGGCGATCGCGCATCGAGACGATGAGCCCTTCGCTGAAGTAGATCACGATCGTCTTCTCGCCGTCGATCGCCAGCATTCCCGTCTTTTTCTGGAGCGCGACGAGCTGCAAGATCTCGCTCAGGCCGAAGTCCTTTACGTTTCCCTCTAGCGCCATGACGACCCTTTCTTGATCTCGGCGAGAAAATCATCGGTCGCGACGGCCGGACCGGGCCGGCTCGGCGCGGCGGCCTTCGGCGCGGCGGCGGGGCCCTTCGCCGGGTCGCCCGCGGCGCCGCGCCGCGGCGGGGCGGGCGGCGGGTCGACGCCCCACATCGCCTCGGGCGGCGGGGCTTTTCTCGGGGGCTCGGCCGTTCTCGGCGGCGGCGCGGGGGGCTCGACGGGCTGCCTCTTGCGCGCGGGCGACGCCGAATCGGGAGAGAGCCAGAGACCGGAATGGTCTTCCCTTTTCGCCTGCGCCGGCTCGCGCTCCTGCGAGCGGGTTTCCGGGGAGAAGATGTGGTAGCTCCGCGACTCCGCCGGGCTCTTCGCGAACAGCGCGAGCGCGTACGCTCCCGCCAGCATCGCCGCGGGAAGAATCGTTTCCCACGCGGCTCCCCCGGTGTTCGTCGTGAGCGGATCCTTGAAGCACAGGCCGCGCCAGTAGAGCGCCCCAGTTGCGGCGGAGGCGGCGAAGGCGATGAGAAAACCGGCGAACGTTTTCCCGTGATACGCATGGGCCATGCCGGGGAGGAGGGCCGTGCGCCAGCGGCGCGCGCTGACGCGCGCGTCGGCCACCTTCTGGCGCCGCGATCTCAGCAGCACCTCCATGACCTTGGCGCTCGCGATCCCCTGGACGGCCTTGCAGCATTCCTTGCAGAGCGTGATATCGTGTATCGTTTCTCGGCAGCGCGAACACGACGGCAGACCGCAGTTGTCGCACCGCTCGACGCGCCGGTCCTTCGGGATTCTGCGCGCGACGATGAACGCGGCGGCGAGGGCCGGGGCGAGGAGCATCCACAGCCGGTGGAACGGAACGAGGAAGAACGGCTGGAGCATCTCGCTCAGGATCACCCGATCTCGGGAGCTTCCCTCGGCGGCGGCGATCCGCCAGAGGTCCTTCGGCGGAAAGCCCTGCTCGTACACGACGGCGCTTCGCATCTCGAGGGCGGGGTGCGCCGCGCGGTAGGCCTCGATGCCGAGGGTGCTGGCCCGCTCCAGCCAGACGCCCGATTGGGCGAAGAGCATCTTTTTGATGTACGCCTGCCCGATGTTGTAATGAACGACGGCGTTCGTCGAATCGAGCTCGACGGCGCTTCGGTATCCCGCCAGAGCCTTGTCGTAGTCCCCCTGCATGAAGTAGACGTTGCCGAGGTTGACGAACGCGGGCGCGAAGCCCGGGTCTGCCGACACGGCCTCGAGGAGGTATTCGCGCGCCTCGCCGTGGAGTCCGAGCCGGTACATCATGGTGCCCACGGCGTAGTCGCGCTCGGCCCGGTACCGGTTCTCGTCGATCGCGCGGATCTCGACGAGCCGCCGGGAGCTCACGGAACGCTCGTTCACGAGCGAGAGACACCGCGCCGCCGAGCCGGGATCCGCGGCGGGAGCGAAGCGGTTCGACAGAGACGACGCGAATGAGGCGGCCGAAAGGATCGCCGCGAGCGAGAAGACGAGTATCCGCTCGCGCTTTCCGAGGAACGCCCAGAGCGCGACTATGAGGGCCGCGATGTATATTCCGAGCCCGAGCCTCAAAAAGGCGAGGGCGAGCACGGCGAGCGGAAGAATCCACGCCGCCGGCAGCTTCCGGAACCGCAGCGAGCGGTTTTCGGCGATCGTATGGTCGATGAATCCCCAGTACCGGGCGAGAAAGGACACGAGCAGCGTGAAGAGCGCGCCGGCGAGGGCGAGCGCCGCGAGGGCGCCCCAGTTGAGCGCCGCGATGCCGGCGCCGGGAAAGCCGGTAAAGGACCGCCGCAGCCCCTCGATGAAGAGCATGACGCCTTCGGGATGGCCGGAGAGGAGCTCGACTCTCGCGAGCGTGAAAAGAGGCGCGGCGTTGTCTCCCGAGAGGGCCGCCGCGAGATGGAGCTTCTCGATGGCCTCGTCCCGGCGTCCGCCGGCGAGATCCTCGAGCGCCTCGCGGTGGAGAATCTTGGAAGTGACCGGGAGCGCGGGCGCGCCCCGTTCGAACTCGTCCCGGCTGTAGTCTCTAACCTGTTCGCTTTGTATCAGTTCAATTGTTTTCGCCATGGAGTCCATGCAGAATGCGACGAGACCCCACAGGGCCAAAAAAACGATGATCACTCGACGCGTCATAACCTTTTGCCCGGTTGTTAGTTTCACTATGTCAACGGGGGCGCGGGCGCCCCGCCTTTGCCTCCGCGATGTAACCGCACGCGACAAACGGCAAGAATCGTGCCGTGGACTTTTCGCTTCGCTTTTCTATATTTACACGGTCCACGCGAGGTGGTACATACTTTCGATGCGACGATGAAGGGAGGCTCCATGCAGGCGACCGAGGTGCGGGCGATAGGCGAGTTCGACGGACGGGAGGCGCTGCTCTCGGGGTGGGTGTACAATATCCGGTCGAGCGGCAAGATCCTCTTCATATTGCTTCGGGACGGCACCGGCACGATACAGTGCGTCGTCGAGAAGGCGGCCGGCGGAAATCTCTTCGAGGAGGCCTCGCGCCTCACGCAGGAATCGTCCGTCGAGATCTCGGGGACCGTGCGCTCCGACAAGCGCGCCCCGGGCGGGTGGGAGATGCGCGTCACGGGGCTCCGGGTGATTCAGATCGCCGAAGGCTATCCGATCACCCCGAAGGAGCACGGGACCGATTTTCTCATGGACAACCGGCACCTGTGGCTCCGCAGCCAGCGGCAGCACGCCATCATGACCGTGCGCGCCGGTCTCATCCGCTTCGTGCGGGATTTCTTCGACAACCGCGGCTTTCTCTGCATCGACGCCCCCGTCTTCACTCCGAACGCCTGCGAGGGGACGACGACCCTCTTCGAGACCGACTACTTCGGCGACAAGGCGTACCTCACGCAGAGCGGCCAGCTCTACAACGAGGCGAACGCCGCGGCGTTCCGGAAGGTGTACTGCTTCGGACCCACCTTCCGCGCCGAAAAATCGAAAACGCGCCGCCATCTCATCGAGTTCTGGATGGTGGAGCCCGAGGTCGCCTTCGCGGGGCTCGACGACATCATCGATCTCGCCGAGGACCTCATCGTCGAGGTCGTCGGCCGCTGCCTCGAGAGCTACCGGCCGCTCCTCGCCGGGGTCCTCGAGCGCGACGTCGCGAAGCTCGAGCGCGTGCAGAAACCGTTTCCCCGCATATCGTACGACGAAGCCGCCGCGATTTTGAAGCGCAAGGGGGCCGCCTTCGAGCGCGGGAGCGACTTCGGCGGCACGGACGAGACGCTCATCTCCGAAGAGTACGACCGGCCGCTCTTCGTGCACCGGTTCCCCTCGGCGATCAAGGCGTTCTACATGGCTCCCGATCCCGTCGATCCTTCCCTCAGCCTCTCCGTCGACCTCCTCGCCTCGGAAGGGTACGGCGAGATCATCGGCGGAGGGGAGCGCATTCACGATCTCGCGCTCCTCGAAAAGAGGATCGAGGAGCACGGTCTGCCGAAAAAGGCGTTCGAGTGGTATCTCGACCTCCGGCGCTACGGCACGTTCCGGCACGCCGGTTTCGGGCTCGGCATCGAGCGGACCCTCTCGTACGTGTGCGGGCTTCAGCACGTGCGCGAGACCATTCCCTACCCGCGGCTCCTGAACCGGCTCTCGCCGTAGCGGGCGGGGGCGAAGATTTTGCTATGCAGGAATCGAAGCCCGGTAGTAAGGTCGGCTCCGGGGACGGGGATCCCGTGCGCGACGGCCGCGCCGGCGGCGAGGATCCCCGTGGATTCGTCGTATGAAGGAGGTAGCGGAATGAAACGAGCGATATTGATTCTCCTCGTGCTCGCCTTCAGCGCGAGCGGGGCGTTGGCGCAGCCGGATTCGTCTTACGTCGGTGTATTCAGCGACGTCAACCACAGCATCTGGCGAGTCGACTATACGGCGGTGCCGCCGGCGCCGACCCTGTTTTACGCGTACATTTGGTGGCTCCCGAGCGTCCGCGGGATTACCGGCGCCGAGTTCGCCCTCACCTATCCGACGTCGATGTCGGATATGATTATCGCGCTCACTACACTGAACCCGACGGATCTTTTCGTGATGGGCACCCTCGCCTCGGGGATCACGATCGCCTGGAACGGCAACTGCATGACGGACTGGACCTACTCGCACCGCCTGACGTGTTATCTCTTCAGCGTGAATCCCAACCAGATCATGATCGTGGAGCACCCGACCGTCGTTCCATCCGAGTACCACGTATCGACCTGCGAGCTCGGCACCCCGATCGAGCCCGTGAAGCGCTACACGCACCTCTATCTCAACTGGGACGGCGGGATAGCGGTGGAGAACACGAGCTGGGGGGCGATCAAGAGCCTCTTTTAGGCCTCGACCACGGGAGATCGGAACCGCTTCGAACGGGCCGGCGTCGAGCCGGCCCGTTTCCATTCGCCCCATCTCGCTAGAATCGCCAACCTATTTATAAATAATAAAATACATGGCATCATGCGGCCGCCGTCCTCGATCGTTCCCGCGGGCGTCCTTAGGTAAAAGGCACCATAATTTTTAGCTTGAAAAGGGCGGCGGTTGGGAGTACAATGGGAGCGCTTAATCGTACAAATGAGCAAGGGGCGATCTAGGGGGCGCGTTTCACTGGAGCCGCGTGCGCTTGTCGAAGGAGGTGGCCGGGGAAATAAAAAAAGCTATCGACTCTCTCGCAATCGTTTCCACAGCGATACCGGGCTCAGTCTTTACTGGAGGGGTAAGCATGACCAAAATGAAAACCATGGCGCTCGCGGCCGCGCTCGTGACGCTTCTCGCGTCGGCGGCCTATTCCATATGCGAGATTCTGCCGACCGACGGCACGTACTCGACCTACGCGGGCACCCTGCTTTCGGGGCGCGTATCGGAGGCATGGTGCACGCTCCAGCGCCCGGGAGTGCCCGGCAACACTGAAAACGCCGAATCATGGAACGGCGCCGCTCTCGGCACGCAGTGGCATGCGTGGGGAATGGCGATCGACGAGGTCGGCCCGGTCGAGACCGCGCGCTTCCTCGACGCGGGCGGCACCGGCTGGATCGACTACAATACGAACTACGACGGCGGGCTCTTCTGGCTCGCCGGATCGGGACCGTGGGGAGGCCCCGCGGAGGGATTCACCGGCTTCATCACCTACTACAACGTGAGCACGAGGGTGACGTACGTCAACAACGCGATAGTCGGGGCCACCTCGAACGTCTTCTTCACCGGCGGCTTCGACATCTGCCCGACCTGCTCCATCGAGTACGCGATCGCGAACGCCATGCTCGTCTGGCAGACGGGTATGCTGAACCAGCCCGCGAACTATCCGGCGTTCCTGTGCGACGCGACCGCCGGCGAGTACTTCGACGCGTGCTGCATCCAGGCCAAGATCTACTGCATTCCGATCGGCACGGAGCCCTCGTCCTGGGGCGCGATCAAATCGATGTACCGCTGAGAAGGATCATTTTTCCGTTATCGCCTTCGAAGGGCCGGCGCGTGCGCCGGCCCTTCTCGTTTTCCCCCCGCCGTCCGGCGCTCCGCGCGCGCCCCGGGGCCGAATCGATGTTGATTTGGCGCCGGTCATTTGCTAGCTTACAATATCTTTTTCGTGCGCATCCGCTCCCTTGCTTCAAGGAGGATTCTTGAGGACATGCTGAAGAAGCGATTGCTGCGCGGCTGCCTCGTCGCCGCGGCGCTCGGAGGCCTCGCCCTGCCGGCCGTCGGCGCCTTCGCGGGCGAGAACGAGGATCTCAACTTCGCCAAGAAGCTCCGTAGAGACGGCATGCACGTCGCGGCCGCCGAGGAGTTCCTGCGCTTCACCGAAAAATACCCGCAGAGCGCTCTCCGGCCGGAAGCGCTTTTCAGCGCCGGGGAGTCGTATCTTCAGGCGGGCAAGGCGGCGGACGCCCTCGGCGCCTACGAAAAGTTCATCGAGCAGTATCCGCGGGACGAGCGGGCCTGCCTCGCGAGGCTTCAGCGCGGACGCGTTTTCAAGGCGCTCAAGCGCTACCGCGAGGGAGCCGAAGAGTTTCTTCTGATCCCCGAGGAGAATCCCGCCTGCCCCTCGTACGATCAGGCCCTGCTCGAAGCGGGGGACTGTCTCATCTCGCTCGGCGACTCCGAGGGCGCCGCGAAGGTGCTCCGGCGCCTCATCGGCGAGCGCAAGGATAGCGAGCTCGCCGCGAGGGCCCGCTACACGCTGGCCGTCGCGCTGACGAACACCGGGCGCGATCTCGAGGCAGAGACCGTTCTCGGCGAGGTCGTCTCGATGTATCCCCGCTCCCCCGTTCGGGCGCTCGCCCTTCTCGAGCTCGGCCGGAGAGCGGTCGCCAGGGGCGACTACTCGCGCGCCGAGGGGCATTACCGGACGGTCGAAAAGGAGTTCGAGGAGGCCCCGCTCCCGGAGAAGGCGACGATCGGCATCATCGACATTCACGCGAAGCGCGGAAACGTCGAGGGAGTCCTCGCCGAGTCGGAGCGTTTTCTCAAGGCGTACCGCGCCTCCGACAGCAGGCCGCGCGTCATGCGGGGGGCGGTCGACGCGGCATGGAAGCTCAAGAAGCACGATCGGGCGCTCGTGCTTATCGATTCGCTCGGCGCCTCGGCGGCCGCGGACACCTCCGGAGAGCTGCTCCTCATCGGAAGCCGCATATTGCTCGACAAGGGCAGGACGGACGAATCGCTCGCGCGCCTCGGAGAGATGCGGCGGCGGTTCCCGGCCTCGCCGCTCGCGAAGGACGCTCTCGTGCTCGAGGGCGACATCCGCGACCGGTCGGGTTCCCCGCTCGAGGCCGCCCGGCTCTACAACCTCGCCCTCATGGGCGCCGTCGACGCCGAGGAGCGGGTGAGGCTCTGCGCTAAGCTCGCCGAGCTCTCCGCCTCGAAGCTCGGCGATACGCTTTCGGCGATTCGCTACCACGCGATCGTGGCGAATGAGGACAAGGGGGGGAGCGCGGCCGAGGAGGCTCTCTTTCAGGGGAGCGTGCTCCGCGAGCGGACCGGCGATCTCGACCGCGCCGCTCGGGGTTACGAGGATATCCTCGCGCGGTTTCCCGGCGGAGCGCGCGAGCGGGAGGCCCGCCAGCGCCTCGAATGGGTCTCGGCGCGGCCGCGGTGCACGGAGGCGGTCTCGCGCGCCCTCGCGCGGATAGCCGCATGGGACGCCCCCGCCGTCTACCGCGCTCTCGAGACGGGCTCCGTTCTCGTCGCGGACGCCCGCGACGCCGAGGCCGCGATCCCGCTCCTCGAGCGCTCGCTCGCGGGAGCGCTTCCCGATTCGCTTCGCGCAAAGGGAAGCTACTATCTCGGCCGCGCGCGTCTCATGCGGGCTTCGCTCATGGATGCGCGGGGCGCGGGCGGATCTCCGGAGCGCGCGAAGGGTCTCGATCTCCTGCGGGAGACGATGCGGATGCAGGCGGGCGGCCCGTGGACGGAGCGGGCGCACCGGGCCTGGATCGAGGGGGACGTCTCGGCGGCGACGGGCGCCGAAAGATTGGCGAGGCTCGACGAGTATCTCGCCGTCCACGGGAGAAGCTCCGGCAGATGGTGGGCGCTCGTGAAGAAGGCGGAGATGCTCGGCGAACGGGCCTCGGCGGGAGACACCGCCGCCGCGAACGGGGCTCTCGCCGCCTCCCTCGCCGTCAAGGCGGGGGACGCGCCGCCGGCCGAGAAGAAGCAGGCCGCCTACCTCGCGGCCACGTTCCTCGGAGCCCGGCGCGGCCGCGCCGAGGCGGTCCGCGCCTACGAGGAGTTCATATCCGCGTATCCCGATGATCCTCGCGTCACGGCGATGCTCTACGATCTCGGGGAATCGCTGCTGGCTCTCGGCGACCACGCCGGCGCCGCGGCGGCATACGATCGATGCGTCTCCCGAGCCCCCGGCCGGGCGCTCGCCGAGCGGTGCGCGATCCGAAAGGGAGACTGTCTCTTTTATCAGGGCAAGTTCGCCGAATCGGCCGAGGCGTTCTCCGCCTTCGCCGCGAGCTTCCCGGGAAGCGATCTCGCCGGCGAAGCGACCCTCCGGGCCGCGTTCGCCCTCGAGAAGCAGGGGGACGACCGGCGGGCCGAGGAGCTCGTCGCCTCGCTCGCCGCGAGGAGCGCCGCCGCCGCGCCGGCTCGGGCGAGGGCGCTCGCGTGGCTCGGGACGCGGTACGCCGGACGGCGGGACTACGCGAAGGCGCGGCCGCTTCTCGACGAGCTCGTCGCCGTGGAGCGGACCTCCGCGAACGCCGCCCTCGCCGCGGAAGCGGCGCTCGGCGTCGGCGATTACCGCGCCGCGGAGAAGGGTTTCACGGAAGCCCTCCGGCTCTCCGGCGCGGACACGTGCCGCGTCGTCGCGGGCAGGGCGAAGGCGTACCTGCGCCTCGGCGACGCCGGAGCGTACGACGCCGACGCGCGGAGGCTCGCGGCCCGATGCGGCCCGGGGGGAGAGCTCGCCGGCATACTTCTCGAGAAGGGGCGCATGGAGGCCGAGGCGGGGCGTTGCGAGAACGCCGCCAGAACCCTCGACGAGCTTCAGAAAAACCACCAGGGTTCGAGCGAGAGCGGCGAGGCGTATTTCTATCTCGCCCTCTGCGACCTCAAACGCGGCGGCTACGGGGAGGCCGCCGACAAGCTCGCGAGGTTCATCCAGGGCTCCCCGCGTTCGCCCATACTGCCGGAGGCATACTTCAAGCTCGCTTCGGCGCAGTACGGGGCCGGGAACCTGAACCTCGCCGCGCAGAACTACGCGCTCGCCGGCGAAGCGACGAAGGATTCCGAGCTCGAGTTCGCGGCGCGAAAGAATCTCGGCCGGGTCTATCAGCAGCTCGAGCAGTGGAACGACGCCGCGTCGACGTGGCAGAAGCTCGTCGAGGACTATCCCGAGCGGGACGGCATCGTCGAGGTTCTGTTCGATCTCGGATTCGCGTACGGCCAGGCGGGCCGCAACGAGCTCGCCTACGACGTTTACAGCCGGATTCCCGACGTCGCGACGGACGAGGAGCAGCAGGGGCGCGCCCATTACTGGGCGGGAATGAGCCTCAAATCCCTGCGGCGCTTCGATGAGGCGATCCGCGAGTTTCTCCGCGTGCCATACCTGCGCACGGGAGGGATGTGGGGCGTGACGGCGAAGCTCGAGGCGGCCTCGTGCTACGAGCTCGTCGGCGACCTCGCCCAGGCGAAAACGATATACGACGGCGTGCTTGCCGCGCACGGCGCGGCCTCGGACTGGGGACGCGTCGCCTCCGAAGGAATCAAACGCGTCGAGGAGAGACGGGCGGGGGGCGGAGCGCCGTCCAGCGCGCCGGACAAAAAGGATTAGACCGAACATGGCTCGCGAGAACCTGGTCGTCCGGGGTGCGCGGGAGCACAACCTCAAGAACGTCACCGTCACCATTCCGCGGAACGCCTTCGTCGTGATCACGGGGTTGAGCGGTTCCGGCAAGTCGTCGCTCGCCTTCGACACGATCTACGCCGAGGGGCAGAGGCGCTACGTGGAATCGCTCTCGAGCTACGCGCGCCAGTTTCTCGAGCAGATGGAGAAGCCGGACGTCGACAGCATCGAGGGGCTCTCCCCGGCGATTTCCATCGACCAGAAGACCTCCTCGCGGAATCCCCGCTCCACGGTCGGCACCATCACCGAGATCTACGATTATCTCCGCGTGCTCTTCGCGCGCGCCGGCGAACCGCATTGCCCCGGCTGCGGCCGCCCCATCGCCCGCCAGACCGTGGCGCAGGTCGTGGACCGGCTCCGGGGCGCCCCCGACGGCACGCGCCTCGAGATACTCGCGCCCGTGATACGCGGGAAAAAGGGGGAGCACCGCGCGGCCCTCGCGAAGCTCGCGAGCGAGGGGTTCACGAGGGTGCGCGCCGACGGCGTCGAGCGGGAGCTCGCGCCGGGGCTCGCCCTCGAGAAAACGAAGCGGCACACCGTCGAGGTCGTCGTGGACCGGCTGCGCGTCAAGGCCGGCGTCGAGCGCCGGCTGGCTGATTCGGCCGAGACGGCCGCCGCCGCGGGCGGGGGCGTCATCATCGTCGTCCAGAACGGCGTCGAGTCGCTCTACAGCCTCGAGTACTCGTGCCCGTACTGCGGCGGAAGCCTCGGGGAGGTTTCGCCGCGCATGTTCTCCTTCAACTCGCCGTACGGGGCGTGCGCCGAGTGCCACGGCCTCGGGACGCGGAACGATTTCGCGCGGGAGCTCGTCGTCCCCGACGCTTCGCGGAGCATCGCGGAGGGCGCGCTCGCGCCGATCGATCCGGCGAAGGCGAACTGGTATCGCGCGCGGCTCGAGGCGCTCGCCGAACGGCTCGGCTTCTCGCTCGCAACGCCCTTCCGGCGCCTTTCCCGAGAGGCGCAGGAAGCCGTGCTCAACGGCGCCGAGGGGGAGATCGTCGTCCGGTACGATTTCGAGCGAGGCAAGGGCGAATACTGCACCTCCTGGGAGGGCGTCATTCCGAACCTCCGGCGGCGCTACCACCAGACGAAGTCGGAGGCGATCCGCCGCTGGATCGAGACGTTCATGACTCAGAGCCCGTGCCCGGCGTGCGGCGGAACGCGGCTTCGCCGGGAGAGCCTCGCCGTCACGCTCGCCGGACGCAACATCGCCGAGGTCTCTTCCCTCACGATCGTCCGTTCCCTCGAGTTCTTCTCGTCGCTGCCGCTCGCCGGAAACGCGAAGATCATCGGCGAGCCGCTGCTGCGGGAGATCACCGCGCGCCTCGGTTTTCTCGCGAACGTCGGGCTTTCCTATCTCGCGCTCGACCGGTCGGCGGCGACGCTCGCCGGGGGCGAGGCGCAGCGCATCCGGCTCGCGACCCAGATCGGATCGAAGCTCGTCGGCGTGCTGTATATACTCGACGAGCCCTCGATCGGCCTCCACCACCGCGACAACGTCCGCCTCATCGACACCCTCAAGGAGCTGCGGGACGCGGGGAACACGGTGATCGTCATCGAGCACGACCGCGAAACGATCCTCGCCGCCGACTACGTGATCGATCTCGGGCCGGGCGCCGGGGAGAGGGGCGGCTACGTCGTCTGCGAGGGCACCCCCGCGGAGATCACCGCCTGTCCCGAGAGCCTCACCGGGCGCTATCTCGAGGAGGAGCGATGGTTCGACCTCCGGAGGGGCACCGAGCGGGGCTCGGGCCGGTCGCTCGTGGTGCGCGGTGCGCGGGCCAACAACCTCAAGAACATCGACGTCGAGATCCCCCTCGGCAAGCTCGTCGTCGTGACCGGCGTGTCGGGATCGGGCAAGAGCACGCTCGTGAACGACATTCTCTACCGCGCGCTCGGGATGCATTTTTACCGGTCCGCCGAGCTTCCGGGGGCGCACGACCGCATCGAGGGCGTCGAGCATCTCGACAAGGTCATCGACATCGATCAGTCGCCGATCGGACGCACCCCGCGCTCGAACCCGGCGACCTACACGGGCGTGTTCGGGCCGATCCGCGACCTTTTCGCGCGGCTCCCCGACGCTCGCATGCGCGGCTATCAGCCGGGGAGATTCAGCTTCAACGTCCGCGGCGGGCGCTGCGAAAACTGTCGCGGCGAGGGGATGATCAAGGTCGAGATGCATTTTCTCCCGGACGTCTACGTGCACTGCCAGGAGTGCAAGGGCCGCCGCTACGGCCGGGAGACGCTCGAGGTGTCCTTCAAGGGCCGGAACATAGCCGAGGTGCTCGACATGACGGTCGAGGAGGCGCACGCGTTCTTCGAGAACGTCCCGCAGATCGCGCGGAAGCTCGAGGTGCTCGCGAGCGTCGGTCTCGGTTACCTCAGGCTCGGGCAGCCGGCGACGACGCTGTCGGGGGGGGAGGCGCAGCGGGTGAAGCTCGCGGCCGAGCTCTCGAGAACGGGCACCGGCAACACCCTCTACATCCTCGACGAGCCGAGCACGGGGCTCCATTTCGAGGACGTGAAGCTGCTCATGGCGGTGCTCGACGCGCTCGTCGAAAAAGGGAACACGGTGCTCGTGATCGAGCACAATCCCGAAATCATCAGACTCGCCGACCACATCATCGATCTCGGACCGGAGGGCGGGGAAGAGGGGGGCGGCGTCGTCTTCGCGGGGGCGCCGCGCGACATCGTGGATTGCGAGGGCTCTTACACGGGCAGGATGCTCGCGAAGTTCCTCCGTCCCGGAGCGTCCCGAGGGGCGGGAAAATGCTATTGACCTGGCCCGGGGAAAAGGTTAATCAAAGGGGTTGAATATGGAACTATTGAAAACGCCGCTCTACGAAGCACATGTCGCCGCCGGCGGCAAGATCGTTCCCTTCGCCGGATTTCATCTGCCGGTCCAGTTCGAGGGGATCGTCGCCGAGCACGCGCGCGTCCGCTCCGCGGTCGGACTCTTCGACGTGAGCCACATGGGCGAGATCACGCTCGATGGGCCCCGCGCGGCCGCATTCGCCGACGAGGTCGTCTCGAACAGCGTCGCGAAGCTCAGCGACGGCCAGATCTGCTATACGGTGGCCTGCAACGAGCGGGGGACGGTGCTCGACGATCTCCTCGTTTACCGCTACTCGGCGGAGCGCGTCCTCCTCGTCGTCAACGCCGTCAACGTGGACAAGATATTCCGCCATCTCGTCTCCCTCTCGCCCCGGCTCGTCGACATCCGGAACCGCACGGCGGAGATCGGGCAGATCGCCGTGCAGGGGCCCCGCTCGAGCGAGCTCATGCTGCGCACGGGATTCTTCGCGGCGGCGCGCCGCCGGATCGCGGAGCTCCCGTACTACTGGTTCTTCCCGTTCGAGATCGGCGGCGAGGAGATCGTCGTGTCGCGGACGGGATACACGGGCGAGCACGGCTACGAGATCTATCTGCCCGCCCGGCTCGCGCCGGCGGTGTGGAGCGAGCTCCTCGAGGCGGGCGACGATCTCGGCGTCGGACCGATCGGCCTCGGCGCCCGCGATACGCTCCGCTTCGAGCCGTGCTTCTGTCTCTACGGGCACGAGCTCGACGAGGAAACGAGCCCGCTGGAGGCCGGCCTTTCGTGGCTCGTCAAGCTCGGCAAGGAAAAATTCATCGGCCGGGAGGCGCTGCTCCGCGAAAAAGAGCGGGGTCCCGCGCGCAAGCTCGTCGGCCTCGAGCTTTTCGGGCGCCAGATCGCCCGGCAGGGCTTCCCCGTGCTCCAGAACGGAAAGGCGGTCGGAAAGGTGACCTCGGGCACCTTCGCGCCGACCCTGCAACGCAGCCTCGCGCTCGCGCTCGTCCGGAGCGACAGCGAGGAAGGGGCGGGGCCGTACACGGTGGACGTGCGGGGCAAGGCGGCCGAGGCGAAGATCGTGCCGGCGCCGTTCTATCCGAGCCGCGCGGCGAAGTGACCCGCGGCCCGTCCCGCGCGGCCCCCGTCCGTCCGGGGGCTCGGGAGAAAGCAAAAACATCGATCGACGGTTCATGAACGTCAGCAGGAAGGAAGGTGGCAGATGAACCCGGAGGAATGCAAATTCACGAAGGAGCACGAGTGGGTCTACATCGAGGACGGTGACACCGCGATCATCGGCATCAGCGACTACGCCGCGGGCGAGCTCGGCGACATCGTCTACATCGAGCTGCCGGTCGTCGGGCACAAGGTCACCCAGATGGATCCGATCGGCTCGATCGAGGCGGTAAAGACGGTGGCCGATCTCTACTCTCCGGTGAGCGGCGAGGTGATCGAGGTGAACGAGAAGGCCGTCGCGAAGCCCGAGATCGTGAACAAGAGCCCGTACGAGGACGGATGGTTCATCAAGATCCGCATGGACGATCCGGGAGACCTCGAAGTGCTCTTCAACTACGACGAGTATCGAGATTTCCTCGGCGACGAGGGAGCGACAAAAGAGGAAGACGATTCAGAGGACAGGTAAATGAGCTACATTCAAAACACCGACGCCGACCGCGCGGAGATGCTGGGAGCCATCGGGGTGCGGTCATTCGACGAGCTCCTCGAGCCGATTCCGGAGGCGCTGCGCCTCGCTCGCACGCTCGATCTCGACGCGCCGCTCGCCGAGCCCGCGCTCGCGGCCCATCTCGCCGGGCTCGCCGCGAAGAACCTCCCCGCGTCCTCTCTCGCGAGCTTTCTCGGGGGAGGCATCTACGACCGGCACATCCCGGCCCTCGTGCGGTACGTCGCGTCGAGAAGCGAGTTCTACACCTCGTACACGCCATATCAGGCCGAGGTGAGCCAGGGCACGCTTCAGGCGATCTACGAATACCAGAGCCTCGTCTGCCGCATCACCGGCATGGACGTCGCGAACGCCTCGATGTACGACGGCGCGACCGCGCTCGCCGAGGCGATGCTCATGGCCGCCGGCATCAAGAACGCGGCGCGCATCCTCGTTCCGCGCGCCCTCTCGCCGCGCTACCGGGCGGTGCTCGCCTCCTACGCGGCGGCCCGGCGCGTGGCGATCGTCGAGATTCCCTGCACCGGCGAGGGTCTTCTCGACGCCGAGCGCCTCGAGGCGGAGCTCGCCGAGAAAACGGCGGCGATCGTCATCGCGCAGCCGAACTATTTCGGCGTCGTCGAGAACGCCCGCGAGCTCGTGGCGCTCGCTCACGCGAAGGGAGCGGCGGTCATCGCCTGCGTCGATCCCGTCTCGTGCGCCCTCATCGCGCCTCCCGGGGAGTACGACGCCGACATCTGCGTCGGCGAGGGGCAATCGCTCGGTCTTCCGCAGAGCTACGGCGGGCCGCTTCTCGGGTTCATGGCGACGAAGGAGGAGTTCGTCCGGAAGATGCCGGGGCGCCTCATCAGCGGAACGGTCGATATCGAGGGGAAGCGGGGCTACGTCATGACGCTGCAGACCCGCGAGCAGCACATCCGGCGCGAGAAGGCGACCTCGAACATCTGTACGAACGAGGCGCTCTGCGCCCTCTCGGCGGCCGTGTATCTCGTCTCGATCGGGGAGCGGGGGTTCCGCGAGGTCGCCGAGCAGAGCTACGCGAAGAGCCACGCGCTCGCCCGCATGCTGGCGGGGGCGCGGGGCGCGCGGATCGTTTTCGGCGGCCCGTTCTTCCAGGAGTTCGTTCTCGAGCTGCCGATGCCGGCGAGGGAGTTCGCGGCGAAGGCCGCCTCGAAAGGCATTCTTCCGGGGATCGCGCTCGGCGCGGATTTTCCCGAGCTCGGAGAGAGGGCGATGCTCGTGGCCGTCACCGAGAAACGCACGAGGAGCGAGCTCGAACGCTACCGGGATCTGCTGGCGGGAAAGGAGGCGGGGAGATGAGCGCGACCATTTTCGAAAAATCGAAACCGGGGCGCCGCGGCTTCCGCATTCCCGAGAGCGATTGCCCCGCCGAACGAATCGATCTCCCGAACCCGCGCCGGGTCCCTCCGGGGCTTCCCGAAGTGGGGGAGCAGGACGCGGTCCGGCACTACATGGAGCTCGCCGCCAAGAACTACCACGTCGACAAGGGGATCTATCCCCTCGGCAGCTGCACGATGAAGTACAACCCCCTCGTGAACGAGGAGGCGGCCCGGCTCGAGGGATTCGCGGGGCTCCACCCGGCCCAGGACGACGGGGAGGCGCAAGGCGCGCTCGAGCTCATGTTCCGCCTCGAGCGGTCGCTCCGCGAGATCACGGGGATGGCCGCCTTCACGCTGCAGCCCGCCGCCGGAGCGCACGGGGAGCTCACCGGCATCATGCTGGCCCGCGCGTATTTCCTCGACCGGGGAGAGAAGCGCGCGACCGTTCTCATCCCCGACTCCGCGCACGGGACGAATCCGGCGAGCGTGGCCATCTGCGGTTTCAAGCCGAAGACCGTGCCGTCGAACGAGCGCGGGCTCATCGATCCGGCGACGCTCGAGAAGGAGATCACGGGCGAGACGGCCGTGCTCATGCTGACGCTGCCGAACACGCTCGGCCTCTTCGAACGCGACATCATGGAGGTCGTCCGCATCGTGCACGCGAAGGGAGCGCTCGTCTACATGGACGGGGCGAACCTCAACGCGCTCATGGGGATCGTGCGCCCGGGGGACATCGGCGTCGACGTCATGCACGTCAATCTGCACAAGACCTTCTCGACCCCGCACGGCGGCGGCGGCCCCGGGTCGGGCCCCGTCGGAGTCGCGGAGCGGCTCGTTCCGTACCTTCCCGGGCCGCGCGTGACGGAAGCGGCGGGGGGGTATCGCCTGAGCGCCGGCGGTCCGAAATCGATCGGCCGCGTGCATCCGTACAACGGCAACTTCAACGTGTTCGTCAAGGCCTACGCCTATATCCGCGCGATCGGCGGCGAGGGCGTGCGCGAGGTCTCCCGCAACGCGATCATCAACGCCAACTATCTCCTCGCCCGTCTTCGCGCGCACTACGACCTCAAGTATCCGGGCCCGTGCATGCACGAGTTCGTCCTCTCCGCGCGGAACCTCAAGCGCTACGACGTGCGCGCGACGGACGTCGTGAAACGGCTCCTCGATTACGGTCTGCACGCGCCGACCGTGTATTTTCCGCTCATCGTCGAGGAGGCGCTCATGATCGAGCCCGTGGAGACCGAGAGCAAGGAAACGCTCGACCGCCTCGCCGACGCGCTCGCCGCGATCGCCGGGGAGGCCGAGAAATGTCCGGAGAAGCTGCACGAGGCGCCGGTCACCACGCCGGTGCGCCGGCTCGACGAGGCGAACGCGGCCCGGTGCCCGGACCTCTGCTGCCCCGGGGACCCGGATTGAGATGGATCGCTGGTTTCTGCTCGTGAGCCCCGCCGCGCCGGGGGCCGAGAACATGGCCCTCGACGAGGCGCTCCTCGAACGCGCCGAGAGCGGCTCGGCGCCGGCGCTGCGCATCTATTCGTTCGATCCGCCGGCGATAACGATCGGCGCCCACCAGGATCCCGCCCGCGCGCTCGATCTCGAAGCCGTCCGCGCCGACGGGATCGACGTCGTGCGCCGCGTGACGGGAGGGAGGGCGCTGCTGCACGCGGGGGAGCTCACCTACTGCGTCGCGGCGGGCCTGCGCGAGGGACGGTTCGGCCGGGGGACGGCGGAGAGCTATCTAAGGATTTCGGAGGCGCTCGCGCTCGCGCTTCGCTCCCTCGGGGTCGACGCCTCGGTTTCCCGCGGCGGGCGGGAGGCGGGAGCGTTCGGCGCCGCGAAGCCCTGTCTGTCCTCGGTGACGAGATGGGAGCTCTCGGTCCGCGGCAGAAAGATCGCGGGAAGCTCCCAGCGCACGACGGCCTCCGCGTTCATCCAGCACGGTTCGATACTGCTCGCCCCCGGCAGCGAGCGCATCGAGCGGTACGTCCCCGGATCGCGGGGGGCGCTCGGGGACCGCATCACGAACGTGCGCGACGAGCTCGGCCGCGACGTCGGCGCAGCCGAGCTGCGGGAGGCCGTCGCCGGGGCCTTCCGGACCAGTTTCGGCGTCGACTGGGAACCGCTCGCGCTCGGGCCGCCCGAACGCGAGACGGTCGAGGCGAGGGCGAGGGCGAAGCGGGCGGAGCTCGACTTCGTTCTCCGCGGGGAGGTCGTTTCGCCATGAGCGGTTTCTTCCTCCGGCGGCTCGCGCAATCGATCGTGCTCCTCCTCATCGTGCTCACCATCACCTTCGCGCTCCTCCATCTCGCTCCCGGCGACCCGCTCGCCCGCTACTACCATCCCGACATCAGCCCCGAGGCGGCCGAGCGGATGCGGCGCGCGCTCGGCCTCGACCGGCCGCTCCTCGAGCAGTACCTGCGCTGGATGGGAAGCTTTCTCCGCGGGGATTTCGGGGTGAGTCTGCGGTACCTGCGCCCCGTGCGAGAGCTCCTCGCCGAGGCGATCCCGAATACGCTCATTCTCACCGGGACGGCGCTCGCGCTGCACGTGGCCGCCGGCGTCCTGCTCGGCATGCTGTCTGCGGCCAAGCGCCGCACCGCGCTCGACCGCGCCAACACGATCGCCGCCGTCTTCGTCTATTCGATACCGTCGTTCTGGCTGGCCCTCATGCTGATACTCCTCCTCTCGCTCAAGCTCGGGGTGCTCCCCTCATCGCACATGGAGTCGCTCGGGGCGACGGGTCTCTCGGGGGCGGCGCTCGCGGCCGACCGCCTGCGCCACCTCGTGCTCCCCGCGATCGTGCTCGGCCTCGCGTCGGCGGCGAGCACCGCCCGGTATCTGCGCGGAAGCATGATGGACGTACTGCGCGAGGATTACATACGGACGGCGCGCGCGAAAGGGCTTCCCGAGTCGCGCGTCCTCTGGAAGCACGCGTTCCGGAACGCCGCCGCGCCGCTCGTGACGATCACGGGTCTCAGCCTGCCGTTCCTCTTCGGCGGCGCCGTCGTCACGGAGACGATCTTCTCGTGGCCGGGGATGGGGAGGCTCGCCGTCGACGCGATCCACGCGCGAGACTACCCGGTGGTTCTCGCCGTGAATTTCGTTGTGGCGGCGATGGTTATCGCCGGAAACCTGCTCGCCGATACCGCGTACGGGCTGCTCGATCCCCGGATCACGTATACCCGGGGCGGGGAAAGGCGGTGAGCTCCGCGCGGCGGAGCGCGTCATGACGGACATGATCGGAGATCGCATCGCCGGCAAGGCCTCGGCCGGTCTCTGGTCTCAGGGCTGGACGCGCTTCAGGCGGAGCCGCTACGGCATGACCGGCGCGGCGATCGTCCTCGCGCTCTATCTGGCGGCTATCATCGCGCCGGTCCTTACGCCCTACGATCCCGTCGAGCAGGGGGACGTGCCGCGGATGAGGTTCGTCGCTCCCTGCAAGGAGCACCCGCTCGGCACCGACAAGTTCGGGCGCGACGTGTTTTCGAGGATCGTTTACGGCTCCCGCATATCGCTCACGATCGGGTTTCTCGCCGTCCTGATCTCGGTCGTGCTCGGCGCTCTCGTCGGCGCCGCGGCCGGATACTTCGGGGGCGCGATCGACGCCGTTCTCATGCGGATCGTCGACGCGCTCCTCGCCATTCCGCGGCTCTTTCTCATGCTCACGTGCGTGGCGCTCTTCTCGGGCTCGACGGCGCTCATCGTCGTGCTGCTCGGCGCCACGGGATGGATGGCCGTCGCGCGGCTCGTGAGAGGACAGGTGCTCGCGATCCGCTCGCTCGATTACGTGAAGGCGGCCGAGGCGCTCGGGGCGCGGGGAGGGGCGATCATCTGGCGGCACCTCCTGCCGAACACGCTCACGGTGATCATCGTGGCGGCGACGCTGCGCATCGGAGGAGTCATCCTGACGGAGGCGTCCCTCAGCTTCCTCGGGCTCGGCGTGAGCGCGCCGACGCCGAGCTGGGGGAACATGGTGTTCGAGGGGCGCGAGGTCCTGCTCGAAGCATGGTGGCTTTCCACCTTTCCGGGACTCGCGATTGCTGTTACAGTAATCGGGTTCAACATGTTCGGGGACGCGCTCAAGGAGGCGTTCGACCCGCGGCAGTCCGAGTGACGGCCTCGCGGGGCGCCCGCGCGCCGAACGGAGAGATCATGGAGACGCTTCTCGCCGTGGAAAATCTCGTGACCGTCCTCGATACCGAGCGCGGCGAGGCCCGGGCTGTCGACGGGGTGAGCTTCCGGATCGCCCCCGCCGAGACCCTCGGCCTCGTCGGCGAGTCGGGCTGCGGCAAGACGATGACGGCGCTCTCGATCATGCGGCTTCTGCCCGAGCCGATCGGGAGGATCGCCTCGGGCTCGATCCTCTTCGAGGGGCGCGACCTCGTCCGCCTCCCCGACAAGGAGATGCGGGCGGTGCGCGGCAACAAGATATCGATCGTGTTTCAGGAGCCGCTCACGAGTCTCAATCCCGTCTTTACGTGCGGCGAGCAGGTGCGCGAGGCGATCGCGCTCCACCGCCGCCTCGGCCGCGCGGCCTCGAAGGAGCGCGCGATCGAGATGCTCCGCCTCGTGCGGATCCCGGAGCCCGAGAAGCGCTATCACGCCTACCCGCATCAGATGAGCGGCGGCATGCGCCAGCGCGTCATGATCGCGATGGCGCTCTCCTGCGAGCCGTCCCTCGTCATCGCGGACGAGCCGACGAGCGCGCTCGACGTCTCCGTGCAGGGACAGATCATCGAGCTCCTCCGCGAGCTTCAGGGACGGCTCCGCATGGCGGTGCTCCTCATCACACACGATCTCGCGGTCGTCGCCGAGATGGTGGATCGCGTCATCGTGATGTACGCGGGGGCCGTCGTCGAGGAGGCGCCGGTGGGCGAGCTTTTCGCGCGCCCCTCCCATCCGTACACGGAGGGGCTCATCGGATCGCTCGCGAGAGTCGACCGCCGCGGCGGACGCCTCGCGGCGATTCCGGGGAACGTCCCCGACCCGCTGCGTCTTCCGCGGGGCTGCCGCTTCGGCGACCGCTGCGCTCGGCGCTTCGAGCGCTGCTCGGCGGCGGAGCCCCCGCTCTTCGCCGTGGCGGATGGGCATCGAGCGCGCTGCTGGCTGCGGGAGGGCGCGGGAGGGGGTGAGAGCAGTGCCGTCCGAGGCGCGTGACGGCGCCGTCGCTCTCGCGGCGCTCGGCATACGAAAGCATTACCGTGGCTCGGGGGGATCGTTCCTGAGGTCGGGGCCCCTCGTGAGGGCCGTGGACGGGGTCGATCTCGTCCTGCCGCGCGGCTCGACCGTGGGACTCGTGGGGGAGTCGGGCTGCGGCAAGAGCACGCTCGCCCGGGTCCTCATCCGCCTCGAGGAGCCGACGGAGGGATCGATCCGGCTCGGGGCGGACGATTTTCTCGCTCTGCGCGGCGGCGATCTCCGCAGGGCCCGCCGGCGCATCCAGATGATCTTCCAGGATCCCTACTCCTCGCTCAACCCGCGGCTCACCGTCGGGAGCACGATCGGGGAGGGCATCCGCATACACCGGCTCGCCCGCGGGAGGGCGGCGAGGGATCGCGTGGCCGCGCTCCTCGAAAAGGTCGGGCTCGGGAGCGAGGCGGCCTCGAAGTATCCGCACGAGTTCTCGGGAGGGCAGCGCCAGCGCGTGGGGATCGCTCGGGCGCTCGCCGTCGAACCCGAGATCATCGTCGCCGATGAACCGGTGTCCGCGCTCGACGTGTCGATACGCGCCCAGATCATCAACCTGCTCAAGGACCTCCAGGCGGATTTCGGCCTCACCTACCTCTTCATCGCGCACGACCTCGGGATCGTCGAGCACGTGAGCGACTCGGTCGCCGTGATGTACTGCGGAAAGATCGTCGAGCTCTCGCCGTCGGAGGCGCTCTTCCGGGAGCCGCTGCATCCGTACACGGCGGGGCTCATCGCATCCGCCCCCGTGGCGGACCCGGCCGGCCGCTCCGCCCGCGCCGCCATCCCGGGAGACGTGCCGAGCCCCGCGAACGTGCCTCCCGGTTGCGCGTTCCATCCGCGTTGTCCGCGCGTCATGGACCGGTGCCGCGTCGAGCCGCCGGCGCTCGCCTCGCGCGGGGAGGGCCGGAGCGTTCGATGCTGGCTGTACCCCGTCTCCGCGTGACGGCGCGGGGGGAGGGGCGGCTCTCCCTTTTTCTGTTGTCAGACGCCTTTGCGAACCGTTATAGTACGGTGTTTTCATTGCCCATCCGCGCATGGGAACGCTTCGCCATAGCACGTGATCGCGCATAGTCGAAACGGCATACGAGCACATTTTTCTCGAGGAGTTCGTCGATGATTGAGCAGCATCTCGATCGCATCCGGGCGGCGGAGGAGCGCGCGCGGGAGGCCGTCGCTGGCGCCGAGGTCCGCGCGGCGGAGATCCTCGATCGCGCGCGGCGGGAGGGGGAGGTGCGCATCGACGAGGCGCGGGCCGAGGCGGTCGAGCGGGAGCGCTCGATCCTCGCCGCGGCGCGGCGCTCCGCGGGCGAGAGCATCTCGACGCTGCGCGCGGAGAACGCGAAGCGGCTCGCGGCGCTCGCCGTCCTCGCGCGCAAGAACGAGGAGCGCGCCGTCGAGATGATCGTGAAGGAATTCGGTCCGGGCGCCTGAGGTCCGGGCCCACCCGGCGGCCTCGCGCCGCCGGAGCGGGGGATCCCATGTCCGTCAGCCGCATGCTCAAGATACGGATCCTCGCCCACGCCTCCATAGAGGACGCGTTCAAGGCGTATCTCAGGGAAGCGGGCGTGATCGAGATCACCGACGCCGCGGTCGAGGGGTTCGCCGGCGCGCCTCCCGGGCAGGAGACGGAGCGGCTCGGGCGGCTCGTCGAGCGGGCGGAGGCGGCCGGCGCCTATCTCGAGCGGTACGTTCCCAAACCGACGCTCGCCGAAAGGCTTTCCGGAGGCCCCGTCGAGGTGACGGCGGCAGGGATCGAGCGGATGGCCGGCGAGCTCGACGTCGAGAAGATAGCGGGCCGCTGTCAGGAGCTCGAAGGGGAGCTTCGCCGCTGCCGCGACGAGCGCGCCTGGGCGGCGGATCTCGTACGGGAGCTCGCTCACTGGACGGCGATCGAGCGCCCCCTCGAATCTCTCGCGACGGAGCGGTGCGAGTGCCAGCTCTGGAGCTTTCCGGACGCGGCGCTCGCGGAGACCGCGTCCGCCGCCTTCGAGCGCCGTCCGGCGGCTCACCGCGAGATCGTGTCCCGCTCGGGCGGGAGGACGTACCTCGCCGCGATCGCGCTCCGGGAGGAAGCGGCCGAGCTCGGCGAAGAGCTCAAGCAAGCGTCCGGGGTTCGTTTCGCCCACGAGAGGCTCCGCGGAACGCCCGCCGGCATCATCGAGCGCGAGAGAGCGCGCATGGACGAGCTCGAAGCCGCGGCGGAGCGAGCGGACGCCGAGGGTCGCGAGCTCTCCGCAGTCCGAGGGCGGCTGCTCGCCCTGGCCGATCACTATCGCGAGCGCCGCTCGCTCGTCGAGGTCGAGCGCCATATTCACCACACGGAGCGGACCGTTCTCATCGAGGGGTGGATCCGCGCCGTCGACCGCCGCCGGTTCGAAAAGGAGACGGCGCGGCGCTGGAGCGAGGTCGAAATAGTCTCGCGCGAGCCGATCGAGGGGGAGGATCCCCCGGTCGCGCTGGAGAACAGCCGGCGGATCCGGCCCTTCGAGTTCGTCCTGACGCTGTACGGACGGCCGCTCTACGGCGAGGTGGATCCGACGCCTCTCTTGGCGCCGTTCTTCGTTCTCTGCTTCTCCCTCTGCATGGGGGACGCGGGGTACGGAACGGTTCTCGTCGCCCTGAGCGCCCTGCTGCTCTTCAAGCTGCGGGTGCGAGGCGGCACGCGGAGCCTCGCGCAGCTCCTCCTCGCGGGGGGCTCCCTCACCATCGTCGTCGGCATCCTCACGGGCGGCTATTTCGGGATCCCGACGGAGGCGCTTCCCCGGTTCATGCAGCGCCTCGTCGTCATCGATCCGCTCAACGATCCGATGAAAATGCTCAACGTCTCCTTCCTCGTCGGCATCGTTCATATCCTCTTCGGCATGGGCGTCAAGATGGTGATCGACTTCAGGGCGGGGCTCTGGATGGACGCCGTCTTCGACGATCTCGGCTGGATGCTGCTCATCATCGTGCTCGTGCCGCTCGGCTACGCGGGGATTCTCGGCGGATCGGTCCCCGCGCCCGTCATGTTCTACGCCTCTCGCGCGGCGCTCGCCATCGCGGCGGTGCTCTTCGTCACGGGCATCCGGAAGGAGCGGAACCGGTTCCTCGGGATTTTCAAGAGCATCCTCCGGTTCTACAGCATCACCGGCTACTTCGGAGACGTCCTCTCCTACGCGCGACTGCTGGCGCTCGGCCTCGCGGGGGGCGCCATCGCGATCGCCATCAACGGGATCGCGCAGATGGTGACGGGGCTCCCCGCCTTCACGGGATATATCGCGGCGGCGCTCGTGCTCCTTCTCGGGCACGCGTTCAACCTGACCATCAACATCCTCGGCGCCTTTGTGCACTCGGCCCGGCTTCAGTACCTCGAGTTCTTCAACAAGTTTTTCGCCGGCGGGGGACGGGAGTTCCGCCCCTTCCGCAGCGAACGGCGATACACGGTCTTGCGGGAAACGAACGAATCGTGAACATGTTTCAGGGAAGGAGTGTCGTATGCTCGGTTTCGCGTTGCTCGTCATAGGCGCGGCGCTCGCGGCGGGGCTCGCCGGGTGCGGTTCCGCGCTCGGGTGCGGCGTCGTCGGCATGGCGGCGAGCGGGGTCGTGAGCGAGGATCCGAACAAGTTCGGCCGCCTGCTGCTGCTCCAGGCCCTCCCGGGGACGCAGGGTATCTACGGGCTCGTCGCGCTTTTTATGATCATCAACAAGTTCGCGAGCTGGGGGATCGAGCCCTCGGCGGTGACCGTGAAGACGGGTCTCGAGATCATCGGTACGGCGCTCCCGGTCGGTCTCACGGGGCTCGTTTCGGGGCTGTACCAGGGCAAGGTGTGCGCGGCGGCTTGCAGTCTCGTCGCGAAACGTCCGGGAGAGGTCGGCAAGGGGCTCGTGTTCGGCGTCGTCATCGAAACGTACGCCGTGCTCGGGCTGTTGGCGACCATCCTTCTTCTCCAGCGCATCACGGTCGGCTGAGCCGGCGGGCGCAAGGGAAGCGGCATGTCGATAGAGAACATACTGCAACGGATAGAGGACGAGACGCGATCGCGCGTGGACGAGATCACTCGCGCCGCCGAGGAGAGTTCGGAGGCGATCCGAGGAGAGCACGAGGAGCGCTGCGCCGCGCTCCGCGGGGAGCTCGAGGAACGCATCCGCGCGAAGGCGGCGAACGAGGAGCGGCGGCTCATCGTGGCCGCGGAGCTTGACCTGCGCAAGAAGATCCTCGAGCGCAAGCGCGAGCTCCTCGCCGAGGTTTGTCGCGAGGCGCGCAGGCGGATCGAGGCCCTTCCCGAGGACCGGTACCTCGAGATCGTCAAGGCGCTCGTTCTGCGGCACGCGCTCTCGGGGCGGGAGGAGATCGTCGTTCCATCGTCGCAGCGGGGGCTTTTCACCCCGGCCTTCGTCGAGGAGCTCAACCGGGAGCGCCCCGGAGCCTCGCTCCGCGTCGCGGACGAGGCGGGGGACTTTCCGTGGGGAGTCGTGCTCCGCGAGGGGCAGCGCCGGGTGGATCTCACGATCGGGGTCATATTCGAGCAGTTCGCCGCGCGCATCGAATCGCGGGTCGCGGCGGCGCTCTTCGCCGAATGAGAGGAAGCGTGGCGGAGGACTACACCTATATCGTGGCTCGCCTCCGGGCCGTCGAGGCGGCGCTTCCCGAAAAGGCCTGGTTCGAGCGGCTCGCGCGCGCCCCCGAGGAGAATATTCTCGGATCGCTCCGCGAGCACTACAGCGCCTTCGAGGGGGTCGGCTCGCTGCTGGAGTTCGAGCTGCCGCTCGCCGCTCTGCGGCTGGAGGCGCTCGAGCTCGTCACCTCGCTTCTCGCCGGGGAGCGGCCGCGGCTGCTGCTGCGGGCCGGATACGACTTTGACAACGTCCGCCACGCCTGGAAGGCGGCGAAGCTCGGGCGGACGGCGACCGGCCTCACGGCCTTCGGTCTCGTGCCGGCGGCGGCGGTGGAGGAGGTCTTCGCGGGGAAGGCTTCGCGGGGGCTCCCGCCGCATCTCGAGCGGCTCGTCGAGACGCTCGAGTCCGTCTACGAGGCCTCTCGAAGCCTCGCGGCCTCGGAACGCGCCGGCGAGTCGGCGAAATGGCGATTCCTGTTCGAAACGGCGCCGGACGCGCGCTCGATCGAATACCTCCGTTTGAAGGTCGACCTCGCGAACATCAAGACCTTCGTCCGGCTCCGGCGCGAGCCGGTGAGGATCGAGGGCTCGGCGACGGCGTGGTGCCCGGGGGGGAGATCGAGCCCGCCCGCTTCGAGAGTCTCGCCGGCGAGCCCGTCGAGGAGTTCTTCGCGTTTCTCGCGACGACCTCGTATCGCTCTCTCCAGGCGGCCGGGCTCGCGAAGGACGCTCCCCTCTGGCGGGTGGACGCCGCCGTCCGCCGCGCGACCATGGAGCTGCTCGGCGAGAGCCGGTACCGGCATTTCGACATTTCACCGGTGCTCTACCATCTCGAGCTCCGGGAGCGGAACGAAGAGATTCTTCGCCGCGTCATGGCGGGAAAGGTGAACCGCATGAGCGAGGACGCGCTTCTCGAGCGCGTCGAGGCGCTGCTCGCGGCGTAGCGGGGGGACGGAACGGCCATGGCGAAGAACATCGCGGTCATCGGAAACACGGATTCGATAGAATATTTTCGCCTGCTCGGGTGCGAGACGTACGAGACGCGCGGCGGCGTCCTCACGCAGGAGCAGTTCGACGAGGTCGTGAAGCGGCGCTTCAAGATCATTCTCGTCACCGAGGAAGTATTTCACCAGTACCGGGATCTCATCCGCCGGCGCACGCTCCGGATGTTTCCCGTCGTGAGCATCATCCCCGACGTGCGCGGGGCCGTCTGGACGAAGGAAGGGCCGCGCCCCGGGGGCGTCGCCTTCGAGGAGCTCCGGACGGCGGTCGTGAAGGCGGTCGGACAGGACATCGCGCCGAAGTGACCCCCGCGGGCGCCGCCGCCGCGGGGCGTGATTGGAGGAATCGGTAACGGTATGAGCACGGGCAGGATCGTCAAGGTGTCGGGACCCCTCATCGTCGCTGAGGGGATGCGGGAAGCGAAGATGTTCGAGGTCGCTCGCGTCAGCGAGAAGCGCCTCCTCGGCGAGATCATCGAGCTGCACGGCGACGAGGCGTACATCCAGGTCTACGAGGACACGGCGGGGCTCGGCCCCGGAGAGACGGTCGAGTCGACGGGGATGCCGCTGTCGATCGAGCTCGGCCCGGGCCTGCTGCAGTCGATTTACGACGGCATCCAGCGCCCCCTCGACGTCGTGTACCGCAAGGCGGGCCACTACATCGCGCGCGGCATCAACGTTCCGGGGCTCGATCACAAGCGGCGATGGGAGTTCACGCCGAACGGAAGCCTCAAGGCGGGCGAGCCGGTCGGGCCGGGGGACCTCCTCGGCGAGATCCGCGAGACCGAGCTCGTCGTGCACCGCGTGCTCGTGCCTCCGACGATCGGCGCCGGAAAGCTCGTCAAGGCGCCCGAGCGGGGAGCGTACGCGATCGACGACACGATCGCCGAGATCGAGACGGCGGAAGGGGTGCGGAAGGTCGCTCTCATGCACCGTTGGCCCGTGCGCACCCCGCGTCCCATCGTGAAGAAGCTCGTTCCGCAGAAACCGCTCGTCACGGGCCAGCGCGTGATCGACGCGCTCTTTCCGATCAGCCAGGGAGGCACGGCGTGCGTGCCGGGGCCCTTCGGGGCCGGCAAGACCGTCATCCAGCACCAGCTCGCCAAATGGTCCGACGCGCAGATCATCGTCTACATCGGCTGCGGCGAGCGCGGCAACGAGATGACCGACGTGCTCCAGGAATTTCCCGAGCTCACCGATCCCGCGTCGGGGCGCCCCCTCATGGAGCGCACCGTCCTCATCGCGAACACCTCGAACATGCCGGTCGCCGCGCGCGAGGCGTCCGTGTACACGGGGATCACGATCGCCGAGTACTTCCGCGACATGGGTTACGACGTCGCGGTCATGGCCGATTCGACCTCCCGGTGGGCCGAGGCGATGCGCGAGATGTCGGGGCGCCTCGAGGAGATGCCCGGCGAGGAGGGGTATCCGGCGTACCTTCCCTCGCGCATCGCGGAGTTTTACGAGCGCTCGGGCAGGACGATCTGCCTCGGACGCGAGGGGAGAACGGGCACCCTGTCCGTCATCGGCGCCGTATCTCCTCCCGGAGGCGATCTCTCCGATCCGGTCGTGCAGGCGACGCTCAAGGTCGTCAAGGTGTTCTGGAGCCTCGAGGACCAGCTCGCCTTCGAGCGCCATTTCCCGGCGATCAGCTGGCTCACGAGCTACAGCCTGTACCACGACGCCCTGCGCGATCATTTCCACGCGGAGGTGGCCGACGACTGGGGGCGCATGCGCACGGAGACGATGGAGCTCCTCCAGAAGGAGTCCGAGCTCAAGGAGCTCGTCCGTCTCGTCGGCGTCGACGCGCTCTCGCCGCAGGATCGCGTCATCCTCGAGACGACGAAAATGATCCGCGAAGATTTTCTGCACCAGTCGGCGTTCGATCCCGAAGACGCCTACACGCGCCTCGAAAAGCAGTACCGGATGCTCCAGACCATTCTCGAGCTCCACCGCCGGAGCATCGAGGCGGTCGAAAAGCGGTGCCCCCTGCGCAAGCTCCTCGATCTGCCGGTCCGGGAGCGCATCTCCCGAATGCGTTACATCGCCGAGAAGGATCTCGCGCAGTTCGACGCGATCGTTCGGGAAATGGAAGAGCAGCTCGCGGGCTGCCTCAAGGAAAACCGTACCGGCGAGGAGTGAGATGTCATGGTGACGGAATACACGACCATCGGTGAAATCGCTGGCCCGCTCGTTCTGCTCGACAGGGTCGAACACGCGACGTACGAGGAGCTCGTCGAGGTGGAGCTCGCCGACGGCGAGCTGCGCCGGGGGAAGGTGCTCGAGGTCGACCGCGACCGCGTCCTCATCCAGCTCTTCGAGGGCACGCGGGGCGTCGATATGGCGAAAACCCGCGTTCGTTTCCTCGGGCGCGGACTCGAGCTCGCCGTCTCTCCCGATATTCTCGGGCGCATCTTCAACGGCCTCGGCGCACCGATCGACGACGGTCCGCGGCTCATCGCCGAGCGCACGCTCGACATCAACGGGAGCCCGATCAACCCGTACGCCCGCGTTTACCCGAAGGAGTTCATCCAGACCGGGATATCGGCGATCGACGGGCTCAACACGCTCGTGCGGGGGCAGAAGCTCCCGATTTTCTCCGGCTTCGGGCTGCCGCACTCCGAGCTCGCGGCGCAGATCGCGCGCCAGGCGACCGTGCTCGGCGCGGAGGAGAGCTTCGCCATCGTGTTCGCCGCCATGGGCATCACCTTCGAAGAGGCGAACTACTTCATCCGCGATTTTCAGGAGACGGGCGCGATGGAGCGGGTCGTTCTCTTCATCAACCTCGCGAACGACCCCACCATCGAGCGCATCGCCACGCCGCGCGCGGCGCTCACGGCGGCCGAGTACCTCGCCTTCGAGCGCGGCATGCACGTGCTCGTGATCATGACGGACATGACGAACTACTGCGAGGCGCTCCGGGAGGTTTCGGTCGCGCGCAAGGAGATTCCCGGGCGGCGCGGCTACCCCGGCTACCTCTACACCGATCTCGCGACGATCTACGAGCGCGCGGGGCTCCTCAAAGGGGCGAAAGAGGGGGAGGTGCTGAAGGGCTCCATTACCCAGATTCCGGTCCTTTCGATGCCGGACGACGACAAGACGCACCCGATCCCGGATCTCACCGGCTACATCACCGAGGGACAGATCATCCTCGACCGCTCGCTGCATCGCAAGGGCATCTATCCGCCGATCAACGTGCTGCCGAGCCTCTCCCGCCTCCGCGACAAGGGGATCGGCGCGAAGCGCACGCGCGAGGATCACGCGCAGGTCGCCAACCAGCTCTTCTCCTCCTATGCCCGCAGCAAGGAGGTCGAGGAGCTCGCGGTCGTGCTCGGCGAGGCCGCTCTCACCGATTCGGATAGGGCCTTCATGGTCTTCGGCGAGCAGTTCGAGCGACGGTTCGTGCGCCAGGACATTCACGAGAACCGCTCGATCGAGCAGACCCTCTCGATCGGGTGGGAGCTTCTGGCCAACATTCCGCGCAACGAGATCAAGCGCATCAAGGACGAGTTCGTCGACCGGTACCTTCCGAGGAAGGCCGAGCCGGCGGCGAAGGGGCGGGAGACGGCGCGGTGAGAATCAAGGTCAATCCCAATCGCATGATGCTGATCCGCCTGCGGCGGCGCCTCGATCTTGCGCGCCGGGGGCACCGTCTCCTCAAAAACAAGCAGGAGAAGCTCATGCAGAATTTCTTCGCGCTCGTCCGCGAAACGACGGAGCTGCGGGAGAGAGTCGAGCGCGGCCTTCTCGAGACGAGCGCCCACTACCTCGACGCGCGCTCCGCGACGGATCATCAAGCCCTCGAGGACGCGCTCGAGCTCACGTCGAAGGCGGGGGAGCTCTCGGTCGAGCTGAGGCACGAGATGAACGTCACGAGCCCCGAGTTCACCTTCGCCATGCCGGCCGGCGATCCCGCGTACCGGCTCGTCGGGACCTCCGCCGAGCTCGACACGGCGTTTCGGATGCTCATGGAGACCTTCCCCGGACTCCTCTCGCTCGTCGGCAGGGAGAACGCCCTTTTCCACATGGCCGAGGAGCTCGAGAAGACGCGGCGCAGGGTGAACGCCCTCGAGTACGTGCTCCTGCCCGACCTCGAGTCGGCCATTCGGAGCATCGAGGACAAGCTCGGCGAGCAGGAACGCTCCAACCAGATACGCCTCATGAAGATAAAGGACATGGTCAAGGAGCGGGGCCAGGCCGTATGACGGCCATCCCGCGCCCACGGGCAACCCGCTTTCCCGCAAGCCATTTATATTGACTTTGCCCGGGGGGCATTTTATATTTTTCACGGAGACGGAAAATAGCTCCAAAGTGATATAGAGACCCACACCTTATCTATTTCCTCCCGGTCCGTTTCGTGATCGCAGGGGGGAGTAGTATCCAAGGCATTTTATGGACCTTTTGGCAAGGAGTGGAACGATGAAGGGTCGCACTGGCGCCCGAGCGGGTGCGTTCGTGCTGACGGCGTCGCTCATGATTCTTGTTGCCTCCTCCATCGCGTTCGCCCAATCGGGACGGGTCACAGGCAAGGTGGTCGACGAGGCAACGGGCGAGCCGCTCGCCTTTGCGAACGTGATCGCCGTGGGGACGACGATGGGCGCGATGACGCTGAACGACGGCACGTTCACGATCAGCGGCGTTCCCGTCGGCACGTACACGGTGCGGGCGATGATGATGGGGTACCAGGCTTCCGACAAGGCCGGCGTCCGGGTCGATGCAGGGGTGCCGACCGAGGTCAACTTCCGGCTCAAAGAGGCGATCGTCGGCAGGACGCAGGAGATCCTCGTGGAGGCCGAGATCCCGCAGATCGACGTGAAATCGAGCGACCAGCGCCAGCGCGTGTCGAGCGACCAGCTCAAGGAGCTCCCCGTCGACGACGTCGCCGAGGCGATCGCGCTCAAGAGCGGCATCGTCAAGACCGGCGACGAGCTTCACGTGCGCGGCGGCCGGGGCGGCGAGGTGCAGTTCCAGATCGACGGCGTTCCGGTCGACGATCCGCTCGGCACAGGACAGATCTCCGTGGGGCTTCTCGGCACCGACCAGAGCGAGGTCATCACGGGAGGCATGGACGCCGAGTACGGAAACGCCCAGTCGGCCATCATCAACGTCAGCACCCGAGAGGGCGGCAAGAACTTCGAGGGCCAGGTCCGCTACATGACGGACGATTTCGGCCGCAGGGACAAGACCTATACGAACTACGACCGCCTCGGCGTCGGCTTCGGCGGTCCGACCCCCATACGGAACCTCACGTACTACATGTCGGGCGAGGCGACTTTCTCGGACGGCGAGAACTGGACGATCGCCGACCGGGACGAGACGAAGCTTCTCGGCGGGCTCGTCAAGTACTCCGGCCGCCAGTACATCGATTACAACGTTCAGGGCAAAGTCGCCTGGCAGCTCAACCCGCGCCTGAAGGTCATCGGCGAGGCGATCTACTCGCACGGCGTGAGCGATCGCTACATCCACAACTGGAACATCGACGGGTACGTCCAGAAGGTCTACCGCTTCCTCACGCTGCGTCCGAGCCGCGACGTGGTGGCCGACGAGGCGCGTTCCTTCGGAGCGTACACGAGCATCTACCACGGGCCGTGGATCGATCAGGAAGTCACGCGCGTCGAATACTACCCCGGCTCCGAGGACGAGCGCCGACGCGTCGTGTACCCGATCATCGTCTTCGCGAAGGTGCGCGATCCGAACGATCCGAACCGCCCCGCGTTCCTCGTGCGGTACGACAGCTTCTACGCGCGCATGCTCACCAACGTGTTCGGCGAGGAAACCGAGGTCATCTGGGACGAGGCGATCGTCGACGGGAACGGCGTGCGCACCGGCTACTACCAGAGCAAGCAGCTCTTCGAGGGCTTCCAGAATCCGGAGAGCAAGTTCAGCTACTTCCGCGACGATTCGAGCTACGTCTATTTCAACTCGGCCGAGCGCGTCTCGACGAACGAATCGGACGATCTCAACCTCAAGGTCGCCGTCAACCACAACATCTCGGACGACGTGCTCTACACGGTGAGCCTGTCGCGTCTCCAGTTCAAGCTGCTCACGACGGTGGACGGCAAGCTTCCGGACGAGTATAACACGGCCGGTCTTCCGGCGACCCTCCCGAGCGGCTCGTGGCGCTACAGCGGCGTGAGCGACCAGAACTTCTATACGGATCCCGACTATCCGTACTTCGTAACCTGCTACGATTATCCGCAGTACACGAACCGTCTCAGCAAGACCTACAACCTCAAGGCGGATTTGACCTCGAAGAAGTGGCAGAATCACCAGTTCAAAACGGGAGTTCAGTTCATCTATAACGATCTCGACGAGGAGTTCCGGAACTTTCCGGGACGGATACGTCCGCTCGGCGACGGCACGTACATGCAGGGCCTCAGCCAGAACGTCTTTCACAACTTCAACCCCGAGGCCTCCTACTACGTGCAGGACAAATGGCAGTACCAGGGGATGGTCGTGAACAGCGGCGTTCGCGTCGACTTCTTCTCTCCGGGCAACAACACCGAGATCCGCATCAACAGCTCCCAGATCGACCCGAACGTCGACAAGTACAAGTTCCAGATCAGCCCGCGTCTCGGTTTCGCGTTTCCGATCACCGACCGCGACAAGTTCCACTTCCACTACGGACGGTTCACCCAGTGGCCGAACCGCAACTTCCTGTTCCAGTCGCAGGACGTGCTGAACGGCGTCGGCGTCATCGGCAATCCCGATCTCGACGAGGAGCTCACCGTCTCCTACCAGGCGGGTGTGTCCCATCAGTTCACCGAAACGGTCGCCACGCACTTCGTGGTGTTCACGAAGGACATCTTCGGCCTCATCTCGACGACGCGCGTGCTCGACGAGGAGCTCGGGGTGCAGTCGTACCGGTTCATCAACCGCACGTACGCGAGCTCCCGCGGCTTCGAGGTGAGCATCGAGAAGCAGCGCAGCCACTACGTCGGCGGAGAGATCTCGTATACGTTCTCCTACGCCGACGGCGTCGCCTCCGACGCGTTCTTCGGCGTCTCCGCGGAGGGGCTCACCCACTTGCCGACGCAGGAGATGCCGCTCGACTGGGATCAGCGGCACACGCTGAACGTCACGCTCAGCCTGCAGGATCAGAACAAGTGGGGAGCGACGATCGTGTACCAGTTCGGGAGCGGGCTCCCGTGGACTCCGGTCGACCGCTTCGCGCGGCGGCAGGATCCGCTCTGGGAGAACTCGGAGCGCCTGCCGGCGACCCATACCGTGAACCTGCAGGGACGCAAGATGTTCAACATCTACGGCCAGGAGCTGACGCTGTTCTTCGAAGGGCGCAACCTCCTGAACGAGGATATCATTCTTTCGACGGCCCCGGGCGCTTTCCCCGGCATGATCAACGCGACCATGGACGGCGGCTCCTATCTGAGCGAAACCGGACGGTTCGGGGGCGCCTATCTCCAGGATCTTAATGAGGACGGAATCGACGACTTCACGCCGGTGAACGATCCCACCGTGTGGGGCGATCGCAAGGCGTGGCGCATCGGATTCGGATTCGAATTCTAAGGGTGCGCGACAAGAGGAGGATGTGCGAATGAATCGCAAGGCGTTCAAGCTGGCGGCGGCACTGGCCGTGGCGCTGCCGATCGCGACCGCCTCGTACGCGAGGGACACCAGCACGTGGATCGAGAAGGTCAAGGATCCCGCCAGCCCCGTCTGGGTCCTCGACGGCTCGTCGGTGCACAACGTCGGGAATCTGCAGATGCACGTGACGAACTGGGGCGCGATCGGTTCGTATCCGGGGTCGACGTTTCCCACGGGGGAGGCGCCGTCCGCCCAGTGGCCCGCCAACTCCGGCGTCGAGTACCTCTACATCGCGGGGCTCTGGGTCGGCGCGAAGAAAAACGGGATCCCCGTCGTGTCGACCGCCGCGTACGACATCGAGTTCCGGCCGGATCCGATCGATCCCCTCGCGAGGATATACCGCTCGTTCGAGGGCGCCGCTGGCGGCGCCCGCTATCCGAGCCCGCCCGACGACGACAAGGACGGCCAGATCAACGAGGACTGGCTGAACGGATCCGACGACGACGGCGACGGCAAGATCGACGAGGACTTCGCGGCGATCGGCAAGCAGATGTTCGCGTGCTGGTTCACCGACTTCGATCCGTCCTCCATCCAGGCGAACCCCGAGCATACGCCGCTCAATCTCTTGGTCCGCCAGGAGAGCTACCAGTGGGAGGAGGAAAAGTTCTACAACTTCGTCGGTCTCGAGTACAAGATCAAGAACGTCGGAACGGAGAGCATCGAAGACCTCTATATCGGATTCTTCGCCGACGGCGACGCGGGCCCGCGCACCCGAGGAGCGTACCGGCTCGACGACTGCACGGGATACTGGCGAGGGTATCGTTTGCGCCGAGCGCGGCGACAACATCGTGCCGATCCGCGTGAGCTGCGCCTATTTCTGGACAAGGACGGCGACGAGGGGGCCACCGGGGCTATCTCGGCGTCCTCTTCCTCGGCCACAGCACCGACCCGCTCGGGAAAACGCTCCGAAGACGCGTCGCCATCACCTCATACCAGAACTTCGCGCGGGATCAGCCGTACGAGGAACGGCGGCGACCCGAACAACGACTTTCAGCATATGAGCTGCTGAGCAAGACAACGCGGGATCGCACGCAGGAAGTGCCCCTCGATTACCGGATGCTGCTCGCGTACGGGACCTTCGGCGAGCTCGCGCCGGACAGCCAGCTCGATGCCTGCAGGTCGCGTTCTGCTGCGGCTGACGGTCGAGGAAGGCATGAAGACGGCCGCGGCGAGCGCCGCGCTCACGTTCTCGGGCAACTGGTTCGACATCGACGGAAACGCCCTCACGGGAAAGGACGCCGTGAGACGCCGGTCTACGGCCCCGCATCGAGCGTCGAGCCCGATTCCTGCGACGGAGAACACCGAGACGCTGTCGGCCGCGAGAGACGAGGTCATCTGGATCAACGCCGATTGCCGCCGGGAAATCGAGCTCTTTATCGATCGGAGCTGCCCCCAGGGAAACACGTCGTTCGCGGAGTTCCAGACGGGCGTGAACGGCAGGGAAAGGCAGGTCAATCTGGCTCGTCGGATCCGCGCCGCCGCCCGCCCGTCATGCGCTCATCCCCGAGGATCGAAGGTCACCCTTCTCTGGGACAACCGCAGCGAGGTCACTCCCGACGCGAGCACGCTCGAGTACGATTTCGAGGGGTACCGGATCTGGCGGGCGGACGGCTGGGACGCGTCCGTTCGGCACCTCGATTCTCACCGGGCCCTTCGCGCGACCTCTGGCAGCTCCTCGAGGAGAGGGATCTCGTGAACGGGCGTGTGCCGGATCTCGAGTTCAAGAAACCGTTTTCGTAACAACGGATGGGAATACGAGCCGCTCCTCGCCCTCGGCGATCGGACAGGAACGATATCGTCGAGTACTTCGAGCAGAGCATCTACTAGTATCCGTGGACGACGTTCCCTGCCCGCCGGGACTGAGCGAGCTCGAGTGCGACACGATCGAGGCTCTCGCCCGTTACAATCTCGGTTTCGAGGGCGGGCTCCAGTACTACCAGTACGTCGACGGTCGGTTCACAACGGCATGCATTACTTCTACGCGTGACTCGTTCGACCACGTCATCACGGACGGCCTGCCGGTCGCGTCGGTTACTTCGGCGACCCGCGTCGAACTTCCAGTACATCGACACCGCTCTCGACGGCGCGGAGCAATCCGCCGCCTATCACGTGGAAGAGGTGTACGTCGTTCCGAATCCGGCGACGCGCGAGTCGCTCTCTCCGTGGCAGCTCTTTCCGAACAACGCCGATCCGACCGGCCTCAAGGTCGAGTTCCGGAACCTGCCGAATTGCCGAGCACGATACGCATCTACACGCTCGCCGGGGATCTCGTCGAGGTGCTCTATCACGACGGCGCCGGCGGAAACGGGAGCCACCGTGGGATCTCGTGTCGCGGAACGGACAGGACGTGACGAGCGGCATGTATCTCTTCGTCGTGGAGAGCGTAGGACGACTCGTTCGACCGGACGATCGGCAAGTTCGTCGTGATCAGATGACGAAACGAACGATACACAATGACTGGATTCAATCCGAGGAGGTTGCAGAGATGAAACGCAGGATTCTTCTGGCGGCGCTGGCGATCGTGATGATCCCGGGCGATCGTCGCGGCGGCGACGAAGCCGTTCGAGAAGGTTGGGACCTATGCGGCCCAATTCCTCAAGATCGGCCCGTCGGCCCGCGCGGTGGGCATGGGAGGCGCTTTCACGGCGGTCGCGAACGACGCCACGTCGATCTACTGGAACCCCGCCGGCATCGTCGAGCAGACGCGGACGCAGGTGACGCTCAACAACGTCATCTATCCGGCCGACATCGACATCTACTTCGCCGCGGCCGTTTTCAGCACGCCGTACCTGCCCGGCACCTTCGGCGTCAGCGCGCGCGCACTCACGATGGATCCGCAGGAGGAGCGCACCATTTACATGCCGGAGGGCACGCGGCGGTACTTCGACGCGGGCGATATGTCCTTCGGGCTCACCTACGCCACGTATTTCACCGACCGCTTTTCCGCCGGTTTCACGGCCCATTTCCTCCACATGGGTCTCGCCGACAAGAGCGTCGAATCGCTCGCCTTCGATTTCGGCCTCCTGTACCGGATCGGCATTCAGGGCATGCGTCTCGGTATGATCGTGCAGAGCCTCGGCGGCGAGGTCGATTTCGACGACCGTTCGTCGAAGCTCCCGACTCTCTTCAAGGTGGGGCTCAGCGTCGACGCTTACCGCAGCGGCGCGCACGCCCTGCTGGCGACCGGAGAGTTCCAGCACCCGGTCGACAACAAAGAGCGCATGAACGTCGGCATGGAGTACGCGTTCAACCAGTTCTTCATGCTGCGCGGCGGGTACAACATCGGATACGATACCCAGGGCCTCGCGGGGGGCGCAGGATTCCGCCTCGACACGAGCCAAACCTCCGATATCGGGCTCGATTACGCGTGGGAGGATCTCGGAAGTCTCGGAACGACCCACCGGTTCAGCCTGAATTTCAGCTACTGACGTGAGGTCGCCGCATATGCGCGACTGGCACCGCAAGGGATCGCGAATCAACCTCCTCGGAGCCATCCTCCCGGTGCTCGTCGCGCTCGCGGCCGGAGGTGGCGCGCTCGCCGCCTCGCTCGTCGGTCAGGGCGATTTTGATTTCTACGTCGACGTCGCCTCTCTCCCCACGGGAACCGGAGACGCGATACAGCTTCTGCAGGTCGCCGTGCCGACCAGGGAGCTGCGGTACGCGGAACAAGACGGCCTCTTCCGGGCCGAGATCCGCGTCACCTACGATATTCGCGCCGGGGACGAGAGCGTTTTCCGAAAAGCCGTGGAGCTCCGCGACTCGCGCTCCAACCCCCCGGCGGTGAAAGACCTCTCCTCGTTTCTCTGCCATATCGATTCGTGCTCGGTAGCGCCCGGGAACTATACCCTCACCGTGAAGGTGGAGGATCTCCAGCGCCGCAAGCAAACGCTGCTCGGATGGATGCGCAAGTCATATGCCGTCTCGATCGTCGATGAAGTCCCCGTCGAGGTGACCGCTTCGCCGGCGGGGGCCCTCGTCGTCGGCGATCCCATCCTCGTGTGGTCGATCGACTCGCGCGGCGGCGTCATGCCCAACCCCATGCAGATTTACGGGTTGCGCAAGGACACGCTGACCGTGCTCGCGAACGTCGCCCTGCCGCCTCCGGCCTACGCCGACTCGCTCCGGATCCGGCTCTCGCTCACGAAGGGCGAAGGGGAGGCCATCGACGAGAAGCGCATCGCTGTGCCGCTGCGCGACGGGAGGAGCGTTTTCGTCGAGTCCTTCGACCTCGCCACCTATTCCGCCGGAGACTATCGCGTTCTCATCGAGGCGGAGGCGGGGGACGGGCGTTTCGCTTCCGCGGGGAAGGATTTCACCGTCGCCTGGGAGCTTCTCAACTGGCAGCGGCCGGCGCGCGACATACTCATCGAGGCGGGTTTCATGTTCAACGAAGAGGAGTACGGGCGGTTCAGGCGCATGACGCTCGGGGAACAGGAAGCGCGCCTCAAGAGCGTGTGGAAGGCGATCGATCCGACGCCGCACACCGCGGTGAACGAGGCGTACGCGACCTTCCTCGCGCGGGTTCGATACGCCGACTCCCACTTCGGCGTGTTTCAGAGGGGCGTCAACTCCGACCGGGGCAGGGTGTACGTACGGCTGGGCCAGCCCGACGAAATCATCGTCCGGCCGGTTCCCAAGGACCGGGCGGATCTGCTCTCGGGCATGAACAAGGTCGGGGACGATTACGAGATCGTTCTCGAGGGCTCCCAGAGCGAGCGGGAGGCCCTGATGAGGGACATTCAACCGAGAGTCGTCTCTCCCGAGCGGCAGAGGGCCACGCGGGGAGACGTCGGGGGAGACGCGGGATCGTTCGAGATCTGGGCGTACAATATGAAGGGCGCGCCCCTGTTCTCCGGCGATTCGGGGATGACCATCAAATCGGGGCTCCGTTTCCTGTTTCTCGATAGCGACGGATACGGAGATTACCGTCTCGTCGGCACGTCGGAGGATATGTAGACGGCATCCCGCGAGGCTCGCCCGGCCGGGCCGGTGCGCCGCTCGTGGCGGGAGGAATTTTCCATTGACAAGGGGGGGGCCATCGATTATTTTGCACACATTAAAGACTTGGCTGAACGTGGGTTGGGAGCACCGAGGGTCATTCCCGCTCTGTATTGAGCCGTTGTTTTTCGTCGCTCGCGGGTGATCCCTTCAATGAGGAATCAATTACCAAGCCGCCACACACAGGAGAAGCAGGAGGAGCGCGTGGTATGGTAGCAAAGAACCTTTCGAAGCTCGCAGTGCTCGCTGCGGTGGCCCTCATCGCGATCGGCGGGATCTATCTGTCGGCCGCGTACGCCCAGGAAACGGGAGCGGCGCCGGCGACGACCGAAGCGGCGGCGCAGGGTGGGCAGGACGAGCTCGCGATGTCCAAGGCGGACTCGCTCACAATCGTGAAGAAGATCGAGAACATGGCCGAGCATAAGCGTCTCGGATGGTTCTACAACATCCGCTACAGCGGGCTCGGCGATTTCTTCGTGCGCGGCGGCGTTTTCATGTGGCCGCTGCTCGCGTGCTCGATCATCGCGCTCGTGTTCATTCTCGAGCGCCTCTTTACTCTGTCGCGCGCGCGCGTCGACGTGAAATCCCTCATGACCCGCGTGACCCAGGCGCTCCGCGCCGAAGGGGTCGACGCGGCGCTCAAGGTCTGCGAGTCGACTCGCGGCCCCATCGCCGCCGTTATTCACTCGGGCCTCCTCCGGTCGGGACAGGGTCCCGAGGCGGTGAAGGAAGCGATCGAGACGGCCGGTTCGATCGAAACCTCCTTCCTCGAGCGCGGTCTCGTGGTCCTCGCGACCGTTTCGACCGTCGCGCCGATGCTCGGGTTCCTCGGAACGGTGTCGGGTATGATGAGCGCCTTCGCCGCCATCGCTGCGGCGGAGCAGGTGAGCGCGAAGATCGTCGCCTCTGGTATCGAGGAGGCGCTTATTACGACGATCGCGGGCCTCACGATCGCCATTCCGGCGAGCGTCGGGCACGCCTATTTCGTTTCCCAGATCGAGCGGTTCGTGCTCGAGATGGAAGAGGCCTCCGCCAATCTCGTGAACGAGCTCGTCGAACTCGGCAAGAAGTAGCCGCGAACGAGAGGATTGCCATGGCAATCAAGAAAACAAAGTTGGAGCCGACGATTCCTGCGGCATCGCTGTCGGACATTATCTTCCTGCTTCTCATTTTCTTCCTCGTCACGACGACGATGTCGGTCGAGAAGGGGCTGCCGATGTCGCTCCCCGGCAAGCAGTCGAAGACCGTGAAGCTCAAGCAGGAGTCGGTGTTCAACATCAAGATCACCTCCGACGGGCAGATCATCATAAAGGACATCGGCCCGATCGGGATCGGGCGCGTAAAACCGCTCATCGAGGACAAGCTCGGTCTCAACGACAAGCTCGTCATCGTCATTGAGACGCACCCCGACGCCAATTACGGCGTGATGATAGACGTCCTCGACGAGCTGCGGCTCGCAAAGGCCACGCGCATCTCGCTGCGGACGACGCAGCCGGGAACGTAGAGGAGGCCTCCTCGGTGAAGATAAAGAGACGCATACGGGTCAAGAACGAGATACCGACCGCCTCGATGGCCGATATCATCTTCAACCTGCTCCTCTTTTCATGGTAACGAGCATCTTCAAGATGGAGGAAGGGCTGCCCATCCAGCTCCCGCGCGCGAAATCGGGCGCCGACACGCAGCGGCAGCAGATCGTCCACATCTGGGCCGATCGCTTCAGCCGGATCAGCATCAACGACAAGCTCGTGCGCATCGAGCACATTCAGGGGATCATGGCGAGCCGTCTCGAGGAGGATCGCAGCATCATCGTCGCCTTCAACGTCGACGGCCGCACGAAGTACAAGCTCGTTTCCGATATCATGGAGCAGCTCAAAGAAGCGAACGCCATCAACGTGACCTTTACGTCACTGTACGAGTCGGATTAAGCGCAAAGGGGTACGAGCGTGGCCCTCGTTCTCGCAGAAAACCAGAAATTCAAGCTCGGATACAACCGCTATATTCGCAACGCGCTCTACGTGACTCTCGCGATTCACGTCATTCTCTTCTACATGACGCCCACTTTCAAGTTCAAGCCGTACGTGCTGCGCGAGGAGTATTTCGAGGCGATCGAGCTTCCCGAGCAGTTCGAGCTCCCGCCGCCGCCGAAGGAGATCACCGCGCCCGCCGTGCCGATCGAAGCGGCCGAGGGCGAGGAGGTCGACGAAGAGGCGGACATCGCCCCGACGAGTTTCGAGCGCATCGAGGACGTTCCGCCTCCTCCGCCTCCTCCCTCCGAGCAGGCGTCGGAGTTCTACGCGTTCGACGAACCCCCGGTCCTCATCAAGTTCGTGAACCCCAAGTACCCCGATCTTGCCCGTCAGGCGGGGATCGAGGGGACGGTTCTCCTGAACGTGCTCGTGAGCGACAACGGCAAGGTGGTCGCCGTCGCCGTGCTCCAATCGGACGTCACCCCGGCGATGGACAAGGCGGCGATCGAGGCGGCGAGGCAGTTCATCTTCAAGCCGGCGAAGCAGCGAACCGTGCCCGTCAAGGCTCGCATGGCGATCCCGATCCGGTTCAAGCTGCACGGCGGCTGATCCGCGGCATCGAGCTAGATTCGTGCGAAACATGCCCGGCCCGAAGCCGGGCATGTTCTGTTGTACCGCCCCGCATTTTACCGCTGGAGCGCGGGGGCGAATCGTGCCACAATCGGCGGCGACGAGCCCCGGCGTCGATTTCGGCGGAACGGTCGTCGATTTCGGCGCAACCCGGCGCCGATTCCGGCGTAGAAATGAATATATATTCGCTTCAAGCGGTAATGGTTTGCGAGAGGAGCCACCGGTCATGAACAGAACGAGTCATCGCGCCGTCTGCGGCGCCGCCGTCCTCGTGCTCGTCGCCGGCGCGGCGATCGCGCCGGCGTGGTCGTTCGCCGCGGAGACGCGGGCGCTCAGCCTCGAGGAGTGCATCGCGCTCGCCAAACAAAACAACCCCGACATCGCGGTCGCGGGCGAAACCTTCAAGAAGGCGGAGAGCGGCCTGCTCGCGAGCTACGGCGGTCTGCTGCCGGGATTCTCGCTCGGCTTCTACACGGGCCACCGCTACTACGGCCCCTCGTCGGTTCAGTTCGACGCCTCAGGCCGCCCCGTCGTTCAGGACGGATTCGATTACGAGGATTTCACCTTCCGCATGTCGTCCGATATCCAGCTCTTCGACGGCGGCGGGACCCTGAACGGCATTCGGGCGGCGCGCGCGGGCCGCGACGCGGCGCGCGAGGATCTCAAGTACCGCCGCGCGTACATCGAGGCGATGGTCATCCGGGCCTACTACAACGTCGTCCGCTACCGGATGCTGCGGACCGTCGCCGGCGAGAGCGCCGATCTCGCGAAGCGGAACCTCGAGCGCACGGAGGCGCTGCTCGAGGTCGGCTCCGCGACGAAGGCGGACGTCCTCAAGGCGCGCGTCAGGCACTCCAACACGCGGCTCAGCGTCATCGAGTCGACGAACGCCCTCGAGCTGTCGCGCGAGGAGCTCGGCGCGTTGCTCAGGCTCGAGGACGTCCAGTCGATCGAGGTCGATACCGCGCTGGCGTTCGAGTTCAAATCGCCGGACGCCTCGGCGGAGATAGCGTACGCCAGGGTTCACCGCCCCGACCTCAGGGGCCTCGCCCACGGCATCGAATCCGCCGGAGCGGGGATCGCGGCCGCGCGGAGCGGCTGGCTTCCCTCCCTCGGGGCCTCGTTCTACTACAACTGGAACGACCGCACGATGGCCGAGAACCTCAATTTCTTCGAGAGCGAGTACGCGTGGAGCGTGACGGCCTACGTCACGCTCGACGTCTTCGACCGGTTTCTCACGACCTCGAACGTGAGAACGGCCAAGGCGAATCATCGCATCGCGCAGCATACGTACGACAAGGCGAAGCTCGAGGCGGAAAAGCAGATCAGGCAGCTCGTGCTGACGATGGTTCAGGGGAAGGAGCGATTCGCGGTCGCGAGCGAGACGGTCGAGCAGGCCCGCGAGGATCTCCGGCTCGCCGAGGAGCGCTACCGCGTCGGCGCGGGAACGATGCTCGAGACCATCGATGCGCAGGTCGCGCTCGTGCAGGCCAAGGCCGACGTCATTCAGGCTGAGTGCGATTACCTCATTGCGGAGGCGGACCTCGCCGTCGCGACGGGGCGCAGCGCCGGCGAGTAACGGCGTTCGGGAAGGAGCGGGTGTGCTCATACGTGCCCAGGGCGTGCGGAAGGTGTACGAGGTCGGCGTCAACCGGATCGAGGCCGTGGCCGGCGTGGACCTCTCGATCGAGCCGAACGAGTACGTCGCGATCATGGGACCCTCCGGGTCGGGAAAATCGACCTTCATGAACATACTCGGGTGCCTCGACACGCCGACGGAAGGCGAGTATTACCTGAACGGCCAGCTCGTGAGCAACCTCGACGACGACGAGCTCGCGCGCATCCGCAATCGCGAGATCGGATTCGTGTTTCAGACCTTCAACCTCCTGCCGCGCGCCACGGCGCTCCAGAACGTCGAGCTTCCCCTCATCTACGGCGGCGTGCCTTCGCGCCAGCGGCGCCAGCGGGCGATGGAGGCGCTGCGCGAGGTGGGGCTCATCGATCGGGCCGCGCACCGGCCGAACGAGCTCTCCGGCGGCCAGCGGCAGCGCGTGGCGATCGCGCGCGCCCTCGTGAACCGTCCATCCATCATTCTCGCCGATGAACCGACGGGAAATCTCGACAGCCACACCGGCGAGGAGATCATGAGCATTTTTCGGGGGATCCACGAGGCGGGAAACACGATCATCATCGTGACGCACGAAGAATACATAGCGAATCATACACAGCGCATCGTCCGGCTCCTCGATGGCCGCATCGCCACGGACGTCCGAAACCACTCGAAGCAGTTTTCGTGAACGGCCGCGCGCCGCCGGGAGGCGGCGCGCCGTTCGCGTTCCGGTTCGCAGGGGGGTGCCATGAAGAAAAAGCATTTCGTGTTCATCGGGATCGCCGTGCTCGTCGCCGTCCTCGTCGTCGTGAATCTCCGGGCGAGGCGAGAACGGGCCTTTCCCGTGCAGGCCGAGGCCGTCGCCGCGCGGGATCTCACCATGGTGATCTCGGCCTCGGGCAGCATACGGCCGAAACGGCAGGTCGACATCAGCGCGAGCACCATCGGCAAGGTGACGCGGGTCGCCGTGCGGGAGGGGGAAACGGTCGAAGAGGGCCAGTTCCTCATCCAGATTGATCCCGTCGAGCTCGAGTCGACCGTCGCGCGGCTCGCGGCGATGCTCGAGGCCTCCCGCGCGAACGAGAAGCAGGCCGCCGCGCAGGAGGCGCAGGCGAAGATCGAGCACGAGCGCACGAAAACCCTCCTCGCCGGCGGGTACCGGACGAAGGAGGAGGCGGACGCCGCCCGGACGAACTACAACGTGGCCGTTTCGAGGCTCGAGTCGCTGAAACACGAGATCGCGCAGGTGCGCGCAAACCTCGAGGCGGCGCGGCACAGCCTCAAAGAGGTCACGATCACCTCTCCCATGTCCGGCATCGTCACGCGGCGGAACGTCGAGGAGGGGGAAATCGCGATCATGGGCACCCTCAACAATCCGGGCACGGTGCTGCTCACCATCGCCGATCTCTCGACGATCGAGGCCGAAGTCGAGGTCGACGAGACGGAGGTAACGAACATATCGCTCGGCGACCGCGGAAAGATAACGCTCGACGCCTTTCCCGACACCTCGTTCTCCGCGACGGTCACCGAGATCGGCAACAGCCCCATCATCTCCGGCGCGAGCGCCGCGCAGCAGGGCGTCGATTTCAAGGTCATTCTCACGATCGAGAGCTCCGTTCCGAGCGTGCGTCCCGGGCTCTCGGCGGACGCCGAGATCTCCGTCGCCGAGGCGAAGGGCGTCCCCGCGATACCCATCCAGAGCCTCACCGCGCGCCGCTCGCGCGACCTCGAGACGCGGAGCGAGCCGGCCGACACCGCGAAGGCGGATACCGCCGCGGCCGAGGCCGAGGGCGGTGGGGGAACGGCGGCGGACGATCCGGACACCGAGATCGAGGGCGTGTTCGTCGTGAAGGACGGCCGCGCGGAGTTTCGCCCCGTCACGGTCGGCATCTCGAGCCAGAAGCATTTCGAAGTGACCGCCGGTCTCGAGCCCGGCGAGATGGTCGTCACCGGCAACTTCAAGGCCATTCGCGAGCTCCGGGACGGACAGCGCGTCAAGATCACGGGCAAGACCGAGAAGGACTCGAAGTAGTCCGCCGCGGGGGGAGAGCGCGGCCGCGCGCCCGCGGCGGCCGCCGTCGCCATGCTCATACTCGAGGGAATCCGCATAGCGCTTCGCGCGCTCTGGGACAACAAGCTCCGCACGGTTTTGACGCTCCTCGGCAACATCGTCGGAACGATGTCGGTCATCGCCGTCGTTTCGCTCATCAGCGGCGTCGACCATTACGTGAGCGAGGAGGTCGCCGAGCAGGGGAGCAACGTGTTCGACATCGAGCGGATCAATTACTTCGAGGCGATCACCGATCTCGACGCTTTTCTCGAGGCCGTGGCGAGAAACAAGGAGATCACGCTCGAGGACGTCGCCTACCTCAAGTCCGCGATTCCCTCGGCCTCCTTCATCGGCGCCGCCGTGAACGCGAACGACCGTGTCGTCTTCGGCAACGAATGGCTCGAGGGCGTGTCGATCCGCGGCCGGTCCGCGGACTATCCGGCGATCGAGAACGCCGAGCTCGCCCTGGGGGCGCACCTCTCGCACCTCGAGGTCGAGCGCAGCCGCGCCGTCGCGGTGCTCGGGTGGGAGGTGTACGAGCGCGTTTTCAAGGGGCGCGACCCGATCGGCCGCAAGGTCAAGATCGGGAAACGGCATTACACGGTGGTCGGGGTCGTCAAGGATCTCGGCACCGTCCTCGGGCAGTCGCGGAACCAGTTCGTGTTCGTTCCCGTGACGACCTTCCTCAAGGAGTACGGTTCGCACCGCTCGATCAGCGTCAAGGTGCGGGCCGCCGACATCCGCCTCATGGAGCAGGCGATCGACGAGGCGACGATGGCGATGCGGATCCGGCACCGGCTCCGGCCGCTCGAAAACAACGATTTCAGCATCTCGACGTCGCAGCAGCTCATCTCGCTCTGGGAGAAGATTTCGCAGGCGATCTTCAACGCGCTCATCTTCGTCGTGTCGATCTCGCTCGTCGTCGGCGGCATCGTTCTCATGAACGTCATGCTCGTTTCGGTCACCGAGCGGACGCGCGAGATCGGCGTTCGAAAGGCCCTCGGCGCCCGCCGGGCGAACATCGTGTGGCAGTTCATCGTCGAGTCGGTCACGCTTTCGATCGTCGGCGGCGTGATCGGAATCGTCCTCGGTTTCACGCTCGCGGCGATCATATCGCTCGTATCGCCGCTTCCGTACCTCGTCGCGCCGTGGTCGATCTTCGCCGGACTCGCGGTGACCTTCGTCATCGGGGTCGTGTTCGGCACGTATCCGGCGAACAAGGCGGCGAGGCTCGATCCGGTCGTGGCGCTTCATTACGAATAGGCGGGCTCGATGGACGGCGGCGGCATGAAAAACGAACGGCACGCAGCGGAGGTCTGGCGGGAGAACTTCGCGCAGGCCCTTCTCGTCATCCGGACGCACCGGATGCGATCGGGGCTCCTCATACTCGGCGTCGCCATCGGGGTCATGACGGTGCTCGGCATGGTGACGGTGCTCTCGGGGCTCGGCAAGCGGATCCAGGAGGATATCATGTCCTCGAACCGGCCGTTTCTCCACATCGCGCGAAACGATCCCATGGCCGGCAACGAGAATTACCTCGACCGCTTTCGCCGCGAGAAGCTCACTCCCCGCGACGCCGCCGCGATCGCGGAGGAAACGCACAGCGCGGAGAGAGTCGATTTCGAGGTGACGCCGGGCGAGGGCATGCGGGTGCTCCGGTACCAGGGAGAACGCACGAATCTCGTCCAGATCGTCGGCGTGTCGGAGAACTTTCCCTATCTCCTCAGCATTCTGATCGATGAGGGCAGGTTTTTCACCGAGTACGACATCAAGCGAAACCGGCGGGTCGTGGTGCTCGGCAGCGGTCCCGCGAAGGATCTCTTCCCGAACCGGGATCCGATCGGCAAGTGGATCCGCATCGGGAGCGTCGAATACGAGGTTATCGGCACGCTCCAGTCGCGGCGCCACTTCATCGGCAGCATCAGCGACAACTTCGGCGTCGTGCCCTACACGAGCTTCGAGAAGGATCTCTCGAGCGAGCACGACGACTACGAAATCGTCCTCTCCGTCAAACCCGAATACACCCTCGAGGAGGCGAAGGAGGAGATCACGGCGCTGCTCCGCGCCCGCAGGAAGGTCGCTCCCGGCGCCGAGAACGATTTTCACGTTACGACCTCCGAGTCGTTCCGCGACATGGTCGCCCGCATCACGGGGTATATCGGCCTCGTGCTCATCGTCATTTCGTCGATCGGTCTCATGGTCGGCGGGATCGGCGTGATGAACATCATGCTCATCTCCGTGACGGAGCGCACCCGGGAGATCGGCGTCCGCATGGCGCTCGGGGCGCGGCGTTCCGACGTGCTCCAGCAGTTTCTCATCGAGGCGGCGACGCTGACCGGCACGGGCGGGATTATCGGCATCGTGCTTGGGCTCGCCATCGCGCGCGGCGTCACGCGGCTCATCCGCTTCCCCTACAGCGTTCCCGTGCTCTGGATCGTCGTGGCGTTCGTTTTCTCGGCCGGGGTCGGCATCGTATTCGGCATGTATCCGGCGAACCGCGCCGCGAAGATGGATCCGATCGAGGCGCTGCGCCGCGAGTGATCCTATCGGCGTCGATCGGGGCGGAAGTGCTTGCCACCGTCCGCCTCCCCCCGATATACTCCCCCGCAAGGAGGCCCCCGTCGCGGAGCGTTTCCGCGCCGTGGGCGCATACGGTATGCGCATGACCGGCAGAGCCGCGGCGGCGACGGCGTCGCTCGTCGCCTGGTGCATCGTCGCGAGCGCCGGGGTTTCCCTCGCCCAGCCGGGTCCTGAGCGGACCCGCGAGGGGGGCTTCGAGCTTTTTCTCAACCAGGATTACGGAGAGGGCGCGGAAAGCGTTCTCGTGGCCGGGGTGGCGATCCCGTATCGCCGTCTCGTCTTTTTCCTGCGGGAAGGGCGGTACGAGGCCCGCTACCGCGTGTACCTCGAGCTCAAGGACGAAAGCGGAAAGCTGCTGCGGGGCGAGGTGTGGGAAGAAACGGTGTCGGCGGGGAGCTTTTCGGAAACCACCTCCAGCGCCTCGCTGGCCCGCTCCTCGCGCCGGTTCCCCGCCGCCCCGGGGAAATACCGCGCCAAGGCGACGGTCGAGATCGTCGACACCTCGAGGCGGTTCACGCGGGAAGAGACGGCGCGGATCGTGGGGGGAACGGGGGGGCGTCTCGAGCTCTCGAATCCGTCGTTCTACGCGGGCGCTCCGGATTCCCTCGCGGCCGGACCGACCGCGGACGCGATCGGGTTCTCGCTCTGCGGGAGGGACAGCGCCGCGATCGCGGGCGCCTCGCAGGCCTCGGTTTTCGAGCAGCCGGGCGTCTCCGCCCGCGTCAGATACGATCTCTTCGTGCCGGAGGGGGAGGCGGGGCGGCGGATCGTGTTTTCGACGCGCATCCGCGGCGCCTCCGGCGCGGTCGTCCGCTACCACCGCGCCGTCCTCTCGGATCGCCGGCCGGGCGCCGAGGCGCTCTGTCTCGACCTCCGCATCGACGACTGGCGGATCGGATACTACACGATCGAGAACGTCGTCGAATCGCCCGCCGCGGGCCAGCGGCAGGAGGCGGGAGGCCGGTTTCTCATCCTCTTCAACGGAGGGCTCCTCGGGAAGCATATCGCGGATTGCGCGACGCTCCTTTCCATGGTCGCGGATAAGGACGAGGCGGCGGGGGTGACGGATGCCCCCCCAGGCGAGCGCCTGCGCGCCTGGGGGGAGTTCTGGCGCAAACGCGACCCCACGCCCCAGACGAGGGCGAACGAGGCGTTCGGGGAGTTTCTCGAGCGGCTGCGGCACGTTCTCGAGAGCTACTCCCGCAGGGAGCCCGGCTTTCGGACCGATCGCGGCAGGATCTATATCGAAAACGGCCCGCCCGACCGGATCGAGAGCCGCTCCGAGGCGGGCGCCCAGACCTACGAGCTCTGGTTCTACACGAGGAAAGGCGTTGTGTACATCTTCGAGGACGCGATCGGAAGCGACGATTTCCGGTTGGTCGCGACGAGGCTGATATGACCGTTCCGAGGGCGCGACGGCGTCTTGTCGGCATCCCGGCGCTCGTCCTCGCCGCGGCGGTCGCCGCCTCCTGCGCGCGACAGGGCGGGGAGGACACGCTGCGCCTCTCGCTCCAGACCGAGCCGAGCACCCTCGATCCGGCTTTCTGCGTCGACGTGTCGTCCGGCGCCGTATCCTCCCTCGTTCACGCGACGCTCGTGTCGTTCGATAACGACGCCCGTGTCGTTCCCGGTCTCGCGCGGCGGTGGGAGATCGGGGATGAGGGGCGCGAGTACACCTTTCATCTCGGCACGGATCGTTTCTCGAATGGCCGGCGCATCGCCGCCGCCGACGTCGTGTATTCCTTCCGCCGCTTGCTCGATCCGTCGACGGCCTCCCCGCGCTGGTGGCTGCTGCGGCCGGCGAAGGGGGCGGCGGCGTTTCACGGGGGCGGCTCGTGGAGCGACGAGACGGCGAGGGTCGCCGACGATTCGACCGTCGTCATCCGTCTCGAGGCGCCGGCGCCTCATTTCCTCGGGCTGCTGGCCATGCCGTCGGCCGGCGTCGTGTGCCGCGAGGAGGTCGAGCGTCTCGGACCCCTCTACGGGCGCCGGCCCGCCGGGAGCGGGCCGTGGAGCCTCGCCTCCTGGCGCGAGGGGGACGAGATCGCCCTCGTGCCGAATCCCGGCTGGGACGGCAAGCGCCCCGGGATCGCCGCCATTTCCTTCCGCATCATTCCCGAGCAGATGACCCAGATCGCGGAGTTCGAGGTGGGCTCGCTCGATCTCATCGAAGTGCCCCGCGCCGAGCTCGAGCACTGGAGGGCGGCCGGCATGGAGCTGCGCTCCCGCGACGAGCTGCGCGTCGTGTACATCGGGCTCAACACGAGGCGTCCGCCGCTCGACGATCCGCGCGTGAGACGGGCTCTGAACCACGCCGTCGACGTCGAGAAGATCATCGCGCAGGTTCTTTTCGGAGCGGGGCGTCGCTCGCGCGGCGTCGTTCCACCGGGGTTGCGGCGGTGGGAGGAGCCGGCCGAGCGCTACCCGTACGATCCGGCCGAGGCGCGGCGCCTTCTCGTCGAAGCCGGTCTCGCGGAAGGATTCCAGCTGGAGATCTGGCAGCGCGAGAACCCCGAGGCGGGGCGCATCCTCGAGGCGGTGCAGGCGTATCTCGCCCGAGTCGGGGTCGAGGCGAGGCTCGTGACGCGGGAGTGGAGCGCCCTCAAGGAAGCGATCGATCTCGGAACGCCCGACGCGTTCTACCTCGACTGGATCGCCGATTATCCCGACGCGGAGAATTTTCTCGCGCCTCTCTTTCATTCCGCGAACGCCGGCGGGGGCGGAAACCGCACGGGGTATCGGGACGCGCGGGTCGATTCGCTGCTCGACGCCGCGGCGACGCTCATGGACGAGGAGCGGCGGGCGGCGTGCCAGCGCTCGGTCGAGGAGATCGTGTACCGAGACGCGCCGTGGCTCTTCCTGTGGTTTCCCGAGCGGTTCGAGATGACGTCCCCCCGCGTTTCGGGGTACGAGATCCCGCTCATCTTCAACGCCCAGCGGTATCTCGACGTGCGGCTTCGGTAGGAGGTGGGGCGGTGTACCGGTATGCGTTGCGTCGGCTCGCTCTTCTCGTTCCGATACTGCTCGGCGTGGCGACGCTCACCTTTATCCTCATGTACGTCGTTCCCGGCGACCCCGTCCGGGCGATCGCGGGAGAGCGGTACGACGAAGCGACGATAGAAATAATGCGGCACGAGCTCGGGCTCGACCGTCCGCTCCTCGTGCGGTACGTCGACTTCCTCGGGCGCACCGCGCGGTTCGACCTCGGCCGCTCGTTCGTCACCAGGCGCCCGGTGGCTGACGCCATCCGCGAGCGATTTCCGCGCACCGCGCTGCTCGCCGGAAGCGCCATGCTCATCGCGGTCGCGGGCGGCGTCGCGATCGGCGCCCTCGCCGCGTGGGGAAAAGCGCCGCTTCTCGCGAAAACGCTCATGGGAGTCTCCCTGGTCGGCGTCTCGATGCCGGTGTTCTGGCTCGGCCTCCTGCTCATCTACCTTTTCGCCATCGAGCTGCGAATCCTTCCCCCTTCGGGATACGGCGGCGGATCTCCCGCGCACCTCGTGCTGCCCGCCATCACGCTTTCCTTCGCGTCGATGGCGACGATCGCCCGCGTGACCCGTTCGGGATTCCTCGACGCGCTCGGCGAGGATTACGTCCGGACGGCGCGCGCGAAGGGGCTCGGAGAGCGCGCCGTGCTCGCGAAACACGTCCTCCGCAACGCGCTCGTTCCCGTCGTGACGATCGTCGGAACCGATTTCGGGAGCTACCTCAGCGGCTCGGTGCTCACCGAATCCGTGTTCGGCTGGCCCGGGCTCGGCCGCCTCGTCGTGCAGGCGATCCTGAAACGCGATTTTCCGGTCATTCAGGGGACCATTCTTTTCATGGCCGTTCTCTTCGTGCTCGTGAACCTCGCGGTGGATCTCAGCTACGGCCTCATCGACCCGCGAATACGCTCGGGGGGTGGCGAGCGATGATCGGCGCCGCCGGGCTCGTTCGCCGGCTCCTCCGCATGCCCGCCGCCGCGGCGGGGCTCGCGATCCTCGTCGTCGTCGTGGGGGGGGCGCTTTTCGCCGGCGTCATAGCCCCCGTTTCCCACGATCTCATCGACCTCGACGCGTCGCTCCGCCCCCCTTCGGCGGCGCATCCGTTCGGCACGGATCCGTTCGGCCGGGACGTGCTGGCCCGCGTTCTCCACGGCGCGAGGATCTCGCTCGGTGTCGGATTCCTCGCGCGCACGATATCGCTCGCTCTCGGGCTCTTTCTGGGCGCGCTCGCGGGGTACTTCGGCGGCAAGCTCGACTCGGCGATCATGCGGCTCGCCGACATCACCTTCGCGTACCCGGCGCTGCTCCTGCTCATCGCGATCATCGCCGTCGTGTCGCCGGGGATCGTATCGCTTTTCGTGACGCTCGGGGTGGTGGGGTGGGCCTCCGTCGCGCGCCTCGTCCGGGCGCAGGTGCTTTCGGTGAAGGAGCGGGAGTACGTGCAGGCGGCCCGGGCTGCGGGCGCCGGGCACGCGGCGCTGCTCATCCGGCATATCCTGCCCGCGTGTCTCGCGCCCGTTCTCATCGTCTACACGATGGGGCTCGGCATGACGATCATGGCCGAGGCGTCCCTCAGCTTTCTCGGTCTCGGGGTGCAGCCGCCGGCCCCGAGCTGGGGCGGAATGATCTCCGGCGGCATCGTTTTCATGCGAACGGCGCCGTGGCTCACGATGTTTCCCGGTCTCGTGCTGACGCTCACCGTGTGCGCGCTGAACCTCGTCGGGGACGGACTGCGCGACGCGCTGAGCCCGCGTCTCGCCTCCGTCGACGGGAGCCGATGAATGGAAGAAGCCCTGAAAAGCATCGCCGGGCTCGTCGCCGCGGAGGAGCAGCGGCTCGGGCTGGACTCGAGATCGAGCTACTCGAGGGTCGCGCCCTCGTCCTTCGGCTCCGTGGAGATCGAGCTGAGCCGCGAGGAAGTGCTGCGCTCGGTCGCCGAAAGCCTCGGCGGCCGCGCCGCGCTCGAATCCTCCGGAGGGAGGGAGGCCGCGCTCGACGTCTCGGGGCTCTCGGTTCGGCTGCGGCTTCTCGGCGCGGAGCGGGGGCGGTTCCTCTGGGCGACCTCGAGCGTCGCGGACGTCCGGCGCGAGGCCGCGCATTCGGCCGAGCTCCTCACGCAGCTCATCATGGGAGAGACGGCGCGAGCGCTCAAGACGCAGGGCGATTGGCACCTCGTCCGCCTCGCCGACGATTACCACGGCTGGATCCGCTCCTGGTACGTCCGCGATACGGAAGGATCGGCGGTCGACGCATACGGCTCCTCGGCGAACGCCGTCGTCGCCGCCAACGTCGGCTACGCGTACTCCGAGCCCGACGAGCGGAGCGTTCCCGTGGCGGACGTCGTCGCGGGAGTGCGGCTCGAGGCGGGAGGATCGGTGCGCGGGTTCCGCCGGGTTTCGCTGCCCGGCGGGCGGAGCGGCTTCATGCGCGAGGGGGATCTCGCGCCGCCCCCGGCCGGGCCTCCCGATAGAGCGCGTCTCGTGGAGCGCGCCCGGCGCTTTCTCGGCATACCGTATCTCTGGGGAGGAACGAGCGCGAAGGGGTTCGACTGCTCGGGGCTCGTGAAGCGGGTGTACGCGATGGAGGGAGTGCCTCTGCCGCGCGACAGCGACCAGCAGGCGCTCGTCGGCTCGCTCATTCCCCGCGGCGAGGCGGACCGCGCGGCGCCGGGGGATCTGCTCTTTTTCGGCGAGGGAGGCGCCGTTTCCCACGTGGCGATTCACGTCGGAGCGGGGACGTTCATCCATGCGCACGGCGAGGTGAGGCTCACGAGCCTCGCGCCGGGCGACGAGCGCTACGAGGAAAAATTCGCCGGTATTTTTCTCTTCGGCCGGTCGATTATCTCGTGACGAACTTCCGCCGACCGCGGAGGGAGAGGAGGTCGATTTTCACGAAATTGAAAAAATTGTTAAAAAATTGTTGACAATTATTTTTCATGTGCCGTAAGGTATGCCCCAAAAAATAAGAGGGGGTTTTGAGGTTCAGTGAGAGGGGGTCATTCAGGAAAGATTTCAGTAACGCGCGTAGCGGACTGTTCTTGACGAGCGGGCTTGCAGCGATAGCCGCAGGCTCCAAAGGTTGTGAGTCTCCGTCGGGAAAGGGGGGACGAGCACAAGACGCACAAGGCGCTTCGTAAGGCGCACGATGCACAAGAAACCAGGAAGTTCATCCGCTTTTGGTTTGCGGTTATATAGAAGCAGGAATCCTGTAAGGGTCGTTCCCGAGAGGGATACTTTAACAGGGGGGTTAGAATGAGTAAGTTCTTCACGGTCCTTCTTGCCGGTCTCTTCGTGTTTGCCGCGGCCGCTCCGGCGTCGGCTACCGATGCCCGCGTCGCTTCCCTCGCGTTCGCCGGCAACTATCTCGAAGACGACTACAACATCTTCACGTGGTATGGGACGCTGCCGTCCTACAGCAACATGGTCTGGATCGGCATGCAGGATCTCGAATGGGACGAGGGCGACGAGATGTTCTATTACATGGGCGCCTCGTACGGCCTCGGCGAAGAGGGCAAGTACGGAACCCTCGCCATGTTCTACTATGACTACGCCATGGGTCTCAACCCGTTCGGCTGGGGCACGTTCAGCGACGGGCTGCCGAGCAAGTTCAGCGTGATGTACGGCTACTCGATGGAGAAGCTCTCGTTCGGTCTCTACTTCGATCGCGCCGACTACATGTACAAGTATGAGCAGGAAGTCGACCCGGAGTACCTCTACGAGAGCAACTATGCCTACTCGACCTTCGGTGTTGGCCTTCGCTTCGACCTCGGCGAGAAGGCGTACATGGACGTCGCGGCGGATATGAGCCTCGCTTCCTACAAGTACGAGGAAACCGGCTACGACGACATCAGCGAGGACGCCAACAAGATGTACGGCTTCCGGGCTCGTATGTTCTACGAATGGAACGAGACGATCACCTGGGTGCCCTACTTCAACTTCCGCACCTTCGATTTCTGTCTGCAGTCGGATGCGTATGACTACACCGGCGACAAGGGCATGATGCTCGACTTCGGCCTCGGCGCCAACGTCAAGGTCAACGAGGACAACCTGCTGCTCTTCGCCATCGAGCCGTACTCCTACGCCAAGTGGGAGCCGTCCAATCCGGCGTCCGGCGAGTCATACGAGTACACCATGACGGTGATGCCGCGCTTCTATCTCGGTCTCGAGAGCGACGTCAAGGATTGGCTCACGTTCCGCGCGGGCGTCGCGAAGGAGCTCGTAAAGTATTCGGAAACCGACGAAGTTGAAGGCGCGAGCAAGCAAACGTGGGAATCGACGGACGCCCCGTTCGACTTCTACATGGGCCTCGGCTTCCACGTGGGCGATTTCGACATCGACGCTCTGCTCAACAACGAAATGCCGATGCATCTCGGCTACTGGCTGACGGGCTATCAGCCTGAGGATTACGAAGAGCTGCCGATGTTCATGCTGACCGCGACGTACGGCTTCTAAGCCGGCTCGCTCAAGGCAGAGAAAAGGGGGCTTTCCAAAGCCCCCTTTTTTTATGTCCGGCCCGTTCCTTGCAAGCTCCCCCTTGATTCACTGATCGAGGGGGAGCGGTGTATTTCTTCTACTATGTTCCGGTCGGGCTCGACGCGCCCGTGAAACGGCGGCCTTTCGTTACCTGGTTCCTGTTCGCCGTATGTGTAACTCTATTCATTTTATATAGATACAGACCGATCGGCGCCTGGTGGGACTTTACGCTCCTCATCTTCCAGCCCGGCTATCCGACGCTCGGTACCGCTTTCACGCACGCCTTTCTCCATGGCGGCTGGTTGCATCTTGCCGGGAACATGGTTTACCTCGTGCTCTTCGGGCGCGCGCTCGAGTCGAGGATCGGACCCCTGCGGTTCTACGCCGTTTTCATGATCGCCGCCGCCGTCGGGGCGTTTCTCCATACCGTTCTCACGGCGATCGCCTCGCCGAGGTACCTCGAGTACGGGGTCATCGGGGCCTCAGGGGCGACCTCGGGCATCCTCGGCGCCTACTTCGTCCGGCTCTACTGGAGCAGGGTCCGCGTGGCGTATTGGGTCTTTATGCCGCTCCAGGGCGTGAACAAGACGGGGAGAACCTTCGTTCCGGTCGTGTTCGCCGTGCTTTTCTGGTTCGGTCTTCAGGCCGTCCGCGCCCTCGTTCAGTTCGGGATGGGGGGGGCGCACATCGCCTACGGCGAGCACATCGGCGGTTTCGCCGCGGGTGTCATCCTCGCGTTCGCCATGCGATCGTCGCGGGAGGCGCGGGCCGAGAGCTCGCTCGTCAAGGCGCGCCGCCATTTCGAGAAAGCGGAATGGTTCGGCGCCCAGGCGGAGTACGTCGAGTACCTCGCCTCTCATCCCGGGGACTCGGAGGCCCGCGCGGAGCTCGCCCGGGCCCAAATCTGCGCCGGGGACAGGATTCTGGCGAGCTCGAGCTACGCCGAGGCCGTCAAGGCGAGCATGGAGAGAGGCGAGCGTGACCGGGCCGAGCGGCTCTTCGACGAGGCGTCGCGGCATCTGCCGCTCTTCGCCCTGAGCGAGAAGCTGCATCTCGACATCGCGTGCGGCATGGAGCGCACCCTCAAGTACCGGTCGGCGCTCGCCGCCTACGAGCACTATCTCTGGGAATACCCCGTCTCGGGCAACGCGGCGTTCGTGCTGCTCCGGATGGCGGGAATTCACGACCGGTGTCTCGACGAGCCGGAGGAGGCGATCTCGTGCTACCGGCGGCTCGCGACCGAGTACGCCTCGGACGCCTGGGCGGACTTCGCCCGCGCGGAGCTCGCCCGCAAGGTCCGGACCGGGGCTTCGGATCGCAAGAAATGATGTACAACGCCGCAGCGGATATGCCAAAATGCTTGCGGCGCGGATGGGCTTCTGTTAGGTTTCAGCGTCGGTGCGGGGCGGTGAGGATGTGGGTTCCGGGAGGTCGTCACTCGAGCTGCTGAGATCGCGGGGATTCTTGCGCGGTCTCGATGCTGCGAGCGACAGTGAGCTGCTCGCGCTCGTCATCGGCGAGTCGCGTGGACGCGGCGGCGAAACGATCGCCCGGGAGCTCATCGATCACTTCGGTGATCTGCCGGGGGTGGGAAGCGCCGCCGCCGAGGAGTATATGTTCTTCGATGGCGTGGGACGCGCGGCGTCCCTTCGGATCAAAGCCGCCTTCGAGCTCGGGCGGCGCACCGTGACGGTCTTTCGCGAGCGGGCCGTTCGAACCGCGCGCTCGCCTGGGGACGTCGCCGCGCTCATGATTCCCGAGATGAGCGATCTCGATCGCGAGCATTTCAAGGCCATTCTCCTCAACACGAAGAACGGAATTCTCCGAATCGTGACGGTCGCCGTCGGCTCGCTCAACGCAGCACTCGTCCACCCGCGGGAGCTTTTCAAGGCCGCCGTCGCAGCGAGCGCCGCGGGGGTCATTCTCGTCCACAACCATCCGACGGGCAATCCGGAGCCGAGCGCCGAGGATACGGAGCTCACGACGCGCTTCGCGCGGTGCGGAGAGCTGCTCGGCATCGAGCTCGTCGACCACATCGTCATCGGCGGCTCGCGCTGGGTGAGCATGCGCGAGAGAGGCGTCCTCGGGGGCTGAAAGGAAGGGCACGAGGTGTTGGACCGGCTGGCGAACTATTTCTCGAACGATATCGCGATCGATCTCGGAACGGCGAACACGCTCGTTTACATCAAGGGAAACGGGATCGTTCTCAACGAACCTTCCGTGGTCGCGATCGACCAGAAGACGAGGAAGGTCTACGCGGTCGGCGCCGAGGCGAAGGCGATGCTCGGCAAGACCCCCGACCACATCGTCGCCATCCGGCCGCTCAAGGACGGGGTCATCGCCGATTTCGAGATCACGGAAGTAATGCTTCGCGAGTTCATCCGCAAGGCGCAGAAGAAGCGCTTCTTCATCCGTCCCCGGATCGTCATCGCCGTGCCTTCGGGGATAACCGAGGTGGAGCGCCGCGCGGTGACCGACTCGGCGCAGAACGCCGGCGCCCGCGAGGTCTACCTCATCGCGGAGCCCGTCGCCTCGGCGATCGGGGTGGGGCTTCCCGTCGACAAGCCTTCGGGAAACATGGTGATCGACATCGGAGGCGGCACGACCGAGATCGCCGTCATCGCCCTGAACGGGATCGTCACCGATATGTCGATCAGGGTTGCCGGCGACGAGATGGACGAGGCGATCGTCGTCCACATCAAGAAGGCGTACAACCTCCTCATCGGCGATCAAACCGCCGAGCACGTGAAGATGGTGATCGGCTCGGCCACGAAGCTCAAGAAAGAGGAGGAGATGGAAGTCAAGGGGCGGGATCTCGTCTCGGGGATTCCGAAAACCCTCAGGATTTCGAGCGCCGAGGTTCGCGAGGCGCTCGCGGAGCCGCTGGCCCAGATGGTCGCGGCCGTCAAGCAGGCGCTCGAGCAGACGCCGCCCGAGCTCGCCGCGGATATCGTCGACCGGGGAATCGTGATGACGGGGGGCGGATCGCTGCTCCGGGGGCTCGACGTGCTCCTCAAGGAGGAGACGAATCTCCCGATCAACGTCGTCGAGGATCCCCTGACCTGCGTCGTTCTCGGATGCGGCAAGGTTCTGTCGAACCTGCACCAGTACGAACGGATCATTCTCAAGAGCTCCCGGTTTTAGGAATGCACATCTTTTCCTTTCTGTTCGACCGGCACCTCGACAAAACGGTCCTCGTGATCGCCGTCGCCGCGGGTGTCGTGCTCCTGTCGCTCGGCGAGGAGACGCAGATCAGGGAGGCGCGGCGGGTGACCGCGGTGCTGCTCTACCCGGTGCACCGCGCCGCTTCGTATTTCGCCTCCGTCGAATCGCTCGAATCCGAGAACGAGAAGCTCCGGGCGATGGTCGCCACCCTCTACCAGGAACGGGAGCGTCTGCTGCAGTTCCGCGACGAGCGGGAGCGTCTGCGGGCTCTCATGGATCTGCGCGAGGATCCCTTCCACACGTTCGTGGCGTGCGAGGTGACGAGCCGCTCTCCGAGCCCCTTCATCCAGTCGGTGACGATCGACCGCGGCGAGGCGGACAGCGTGCGGGTCGGCATGGCGGTCGTCGGTTACCGCGGGCTCGTCGGGCGCGTTTCGCAGGTGTTTCCCCGCGCGGCCGAGGTGCTCCTTATCAGCAACAAATCGATATCGGTGAGCTGCGTCAATCGGCGCAGCCGCGTCGTCGGCATACTCGAATGGGACCGTTCCAACCTCTTCCGGCTCGAATACGTGGGCAAGGAAGAGGACGTGACGGCGGGGGATACGCTGCTGACGAGCGGCTACGGCGGGCTCTTTCCGCGCGGCTTTCTCGTCGGGACGGTGTTCCAGGTCGCCGATGAGCGGAGCGGCATCGCGAAGCGCGTGCGCGTGGCGAGTCTCGCGAACCTGAACGCGCTCGAGGAGCTCTTCATCGTGACGGGCACGCGCGGATGGCGCGACGACCGGCTCTACGACGAGCTCGAAAAGCTCGAGGCCCGCGGAGGGCGGAGGCGATAGCATGAAACCGGCCCGGATGATACTCGTCGCGGCGATCGTCTTCGTGCTCCAGCTCACGATCGCCCAGCGGATGCGGGTCGCCGGAGCCGCTCCGGATCTCCTCGTCATCCTGCTCGCGGCGATCGCGCTCGGGCGCGGCCCCGTTTTCGCCGTCGTCGCCGGCGCGCTCATCGGCTTCCTGAGCGATCTCGGAAACGCGTCGTTCCTCGGGCTCGGCGTCATCGCGAAGTCGATCCTCGCGTACGGGATGACCCGGCTCGGCGGCGTTCTGCCCGAGCACATCCTCTACCGGGGGATCGTCATTCTCGCCGCGTGTCTCGTGAACGATCTCATAACGCTCGCCGTGACCTCGTCCTTCTCGCCGGGCGACATCATCGTGTCGTTTTTCCGGCACTCGATCCTGTCCGCCCTGTACTCAGCGCTTCTCGGCGTCGCCATCTTCGCGTTTCTCGAGCTCTTCGGGAGGAGGGTGGTGCGTTCCAATGGGAGCGCTTGACGCGAGAGACGTGTCGGTGCTCGACCCGAGGCGCCGAACCCTGTCGACGATCCTCATGTGCGTCATGGCGATCCTCGCCATCCGCCTCTTCTGGCTGCAGGTCGTGCGCCACGAGCATTTCGCGAAGCTCTCCTATTCGAATCAGCTCCAGCGGGAGAGGATTCCCGCCCCGCGCGGGATCATCCGCGCGCGCTACGGCGAAAAGCTCGTTGTCAACATGCCCGTGTACCAGATCAGCATCCTGCCGAACCGGGCCGCCCGCAAGCGCGAGCTTCTCGCCCTCGCCTGCGAGTGGCTCGGGATCGATCCGAAGGCGGTCGAGAGCGATCTCGACGCGTGGATGAAGCGCTACTCCGACGGACGGGAGATGGTGGTCGTTCAGGCGGCGAACAAGGAGCAGATCTCGGTGCTGCGGGAAAACCGGGTCCTCCTTTCGTTCTTCAAGCTCGCGATGCGGCCGCGGCGCTACTTTCCCGAGGGGAAGCTCGCCGCGCACCTGTTCGGCTACGTCGGCGAGGTGACGGACGAGGAGATCGTGGGTCCCGGCGATCTCGAGCGAGGGGACATCATCGGGCGCACGGGGCTCGAGTCGTCGTACGAGCGCTACCTCAGGGGAACGGACGGCATCCGCATCATCGGTATCAGCGTCGAGGGCACGCAGGTGGGGGAGATCAGCGGGCTCATGGGCGGCGACGAGATCGAGCGGCTCGGCGGGGCTCGCCCGAGCGTCCCCGGCTGCGACGTCATTCTCACGATCGATCTCGCGGCGCAGCGCGCGGCGGAGGCCGCGTTTCAGTGGGAACGGGGCGCGCTCGTCGCCATGGACCCGCGCACCGGCGATATCCTCGCCATGGTGAGCCGCCCCACCTACGATCCGAACATGTTCATCGAGGGCGTGAGCGGGGAGCGCTGGCGTGAGCTTTTCGACGACGTGGCGCGGCCGATGTTCAACCGCACGGTGCAGGCCGCCTATCCGCCGGGCTCCGTGTTCAAGTCCGTCACCGCCTACTCGGCGCTCGTGAACGGCCGGATCGGCGAGCATACGCTGCAGCATCCGTGCTTCGGCGGCTTTCGGTTCGGCAACCGGTACTTCCGGTGCTGGCAGGCGAAAGGCCACGGTTCTCTCGCTCTCGAGGGTGCGATCATCCAGTCATGCGATACGTACTTCTACCAGCTCGGCGAGAAGCTCGAGGTCGACGAGCTCTCGACTTCCGCCCGTCTCTTCGGCCTCGGCCGGAAGACCGGCGTCGACCTGCCGAGCGAGGTGTCGGGCGTGGTTCCGGATCGGGCGTATCTCGACCGGCGGTTCGGCAAGCGCGGATGGACGAAGGGCCTCATGCTCAATTTCTCGATCGGGCAGGGAGAGATTCTGACGACTCCCGTCCAGCTCTGCGCGCTCACGTCGCGTATCGCGAACGGCGGCAAGCCGATCCAGCCGCACGTCGTGAAGGAGATCGTCGACCCCGACGGAAAGGTCGTGTACCGGTTCCATCGGCAGGGCGGGTCTGAACCGGCCGTCGACCGGCGGGCGCTCGACATCATCCGCGAGGCGCTGCGCGGCGTCGTGGCGAACGAGCGGGGAACGGGGCGCGCCGCGGCCGTTCCCGGCATCAGCGTCGCCGGCAAGACGGGAACGGCGCAGAATCCTCACGGCGAGGATCACGCGCTCTTCGTCGCCTATGCGCCCGCGGAGGATCCGACGATCTGCATCGCGATCGTCATGGAGAACGCCGGGCACGGAGGCTCGATGGCGGCCCCGGTCGCCCGGCAGGTGCTCGCTGCTTATTTCGCGCCTCCGGAGGGACCGCCGGCTCCGGCGAACGTCGCGCTCGGCGGGGGAGGATGACGTCGCATGGGCGACCGGTACTTTCATGACTTCGACTGGCTCGTGCTCCTCTCGGCGGTACTCATCATGGGCCTCGGGCTCCTCACGCTCTATTCGATCGAGCACGTCCCGAGCGAGTTTCGCGACACGGTCCAGCCGGAACAGACGGGCGCGTTCGGCCGCCAGCTCCTCTGGATCGCCGCCGGCCTCGGCGCGATGGCCGTCGCCTGCTTCATTCCCTACCGGTACTTCGAGGGGATGGCCGTCGTCATCTACGGCGTCGGCATCCTGCTCCTCATCGCCGTCCTTTTCATGCCCGCCATCAAGGGCTCGCATCGCTGGATCAATCTCGGGGCCTTCAACCTCCAGCCGAGCGAGTTCATGAAGGTGGCGATCATCTTTCTCCTCGCGCGGTTTCTCGCCGAGAAGCGCAACCGCGCCGCCGACGTTCGCGTGCTGGCCATATCGGGAATCATAACGCTCGTTCCGTTTCTGCTCGTCATCAAGGAGCCCGATCTCGGATCGGCGCTCGTCTACCTCGCCCTGCTGTTTCCCATTCTCTACTGGCGCGGGCTCAACGAGAGCCTGCTCATCATGTTCATGACGCCGCTCGTGAGCGCCTTCCTCACCATCTACAGCGCCACCGCGATGGAGCAGGGAGGGTATCCGCTCCTCCTGCTCCTCTTCTTCATCGTGCTCCTCGTCTACGCGTACCGGCGGCGGGACCTCGCGCGGAGCGTCACCCTCATCGCGACGAACCTCGGCGTCATGCTCCTCGTGCCGATTGCCTGGAGCCGGTTGCAGCCCTACCAGCAGCAGCGCATTCTCACGTTCCTGCGGCCCGAGTCGGATATTCTCGGATCGGGATGGCAGGTGTACCAATCGAAGCTCGCGATCGGCTCGGGCGGGTTCATGGGGAAGAAGTTCCTCCACGGCACGCACAAGCTGCTCGCCTTTCTGCCCGAGCGCCACAGCGATTTCATCTACTCGGTCATCTCAGAAGAGCTCGGCTTTCTCGGCGGCCTCACCGTGCTGGCCCTTTTTACCGTCATCATCGTGCGGAGCCTCTACCTCGCCACCAAGGTAAAGAACCGGTTCGCCTCGATCACGGCGATCGGCATTTGCGCGTATTTCGCCTTTCACGTGATCATCAACATCGGGATGACGACCGGTCTCACGCCCGTGACGGGGCTGCCGCTTCCCTTCATGAGCTACGGAGGGTCCTCGATGGTCGTGAGCTGTTTTCTCCTCGGCGTGCTGCTCAATTTCAGCATGCGGTTCTACGAATACTGACGGGAGGCGACCGATGCATCCTGTGCTCGTCGAAATCGGACGGTTGCGGATCTACTCGTACGGATTCATGCTGGCCCTGAGCTTCTGGGTCGGCATCGTGCTCGCCGCGCGGCGAGCACGCCGCCGGGGCGTCGATCCCGATCGCATCTACGATCTCAGCATCGTTCTCATCCTCGCTTCCGTCGTCGGTTCGCGTCTTTTCTACATCCTCACGCACCGGGACGATTACCACAGCTTCCTCGACGTCGTCGCGCTCTGGCAGGGCGGGGCGACCTTCTACGGCGGATTCTTTCTCGCGCTCGCGCTCGCCGTCGTCTATCTCCGGCGCGCGAAGCTCCCCTTTCTCCTCGTCGCGGACATTTGCGCCCCATCCATAGCGCTCGGAGATTTCTTCACGCGGATCGGCTGCTTTCTGAGCGGCTGCTGTTTCGGCGTGCCGACCGGCTCCCCGCTCGGCGTCGTCTTTCCGCCGGGATGCCCGGCGGGATACCACTCTCCGGGCGTCGCCCTGCACCCCGCGCAGCTCTACTCGGCGGCGTTCGGGCTCGCCCTCGCCGCAACCCTCGTCGCGCTCGAGCGGCGTCGGGCGTACACCGGATTCACCTTCGCGCTCCTGTGCGTTCTCTACGGGGCCGGGAGATTCGCGATCGATCTTCTGCGGTATTACGAACCGTCCTCGCGTTTCGGAAGCGTTCTCTCGGTGAGCCAGGCGTCGAGTCTCGCTCTCGTCGCGGCGGGAGCCCTGCTGCTCGTGATTCTGCCGAGGAGGCGCGGCCCGCGCGAATGACGGAGACCGGGGCGGTGTGGTGCGGTGCGGGGTTTTCTCTCATTTCTCGTCGATTCGCTTCTCCCCGTTTCCTGCCTCGTCTGCGGGCGCGACATCAGCGCGGCCGAGGAGCCCCGTCCGGCTGAGGGATGGATCGGGCCGGGGGGCGTCTATGATCCGGGCCGCATCACCTTCGAGCCCGTCGCCGGCATCCGGATGCCGGCGCGGGTGCTCTGCCGCGAGTGCTGGGGGCTCCTCGAGCGCCCGCCGGGGCGCTCGACCCTCGGCGTCTCCGCCGCGTCCGTTCCGCTCGTTTCGCCCTTCTATACGAACGACGCGCTCCTCTCGCTCGTGCGCTTTCTCAAGTTCGGGGGAGGGAGGTCCGCCGCGCCCCCGCTCGCGTGGTGGATGGCCGCGTCGTTGCTCGAGCTTCTCGAGCGGGAGCGCGGGGGCGAGCGCGGGAGGACCCTCCTCGTGCCCGTTCCCCTGCACCCGCGGCGGCTTCGGGAGAGGGGGTACAACCAGGCCCTCCTTCTCGCCGAGGGGGTCGGTCGATGGCTCGGTCTTCGCGTGGAGCCCGATACGATCGTTCGCTCGAAGAATACGGCGAGCCAGTCGAAACTCGAGGAAGGCGCCCGGGCCGCGAACGTGCGCGGGGCCTTCCGGCTCGAGGGGCGCGAACTCGTTGCCGGGCGTCATATTATACTGGTGGATGATCTCGTCACCACGGGCGAGACTGCCCGGGCGTGTCTCGAGACCATCCTCGCCGCGTCCCCCGCGTCGTCCGCCGTTCTCGCCGCCGGCAGGGTCCGGGACTCGTGCTTGACAGGGGAGAAGCGATATGCCAGCATTGCCCCTGCGCGATTCGAATCAACGCCAAGCAAGGGAGGAAACCGTGCTCTCGACGAACAGGGATCTGCTCAAGGCCGCCCGCGACGGAACCTATGGGGTCGGCGCGTTCAACATAAATAACATGGAGTTCCTTCAGGCGATAACGGGAGCGGCCGAGGAGCTCTCGAGCCCGGTCATCATCGCGATATCCGAAGGGGCCATCAAGTACGCCGGCTTCAAGAACGTCGTGAGCATGGTGCACCTGGCCGCGAAGGAGCGCGCTGTCCCGATCTCGCTCCATCTCGATCACGGCAAGGACCTCGAGACGATCGCGAAGTGCGTCGAGGGAGGCTTCACCTCCGTGATGATCGACGGCTCGGCGCTCCCGTTCGAGGAGAACGTCGCCGTGACGAAAAAGGTCGTCGAGATGGCGAGGCCGAAGGGCGTATCGGTCGAGGGAGAGCTCGGCAAGCTCGCCGGCATCGAGGATAACGTCTCCGTCGCGGAGCGGGACGCGGCTCTGACCGATCCGGCGCAGGCGGAGGAGTTCGTTCGGAGAACCGGCGTCGACGCGCTCGCGATCGCGGTCGGCACCTCGCACGGCGCGTACAAGTTCAAGGGGGAGTCGAACCTCGCGCTCGAGCGCATCAGCGAGATCGCGGCGCGCGTGTCGTGCCTCCTCGTGCTCCACGGGGCCTCGGGCGTGAAGCAGGAGAACGTCGAGATCGCGAACCGGTTCGGCGCTGCTCTCAAGGGGGCGAAGGGCGTTCCCGACGTGGCCATCGTCGAGGCGATCCGCCGGGGCATCTCCAAGGTGAACATAGACACCGACATGCGGATCGCCTTTACGGCGTACGTCCGCAAGGCGCTCGCCGAGAAGCCAGAGGAGATCGATCCGCGGAAGATCCTCGGGCCGGGCCGCGACGCGATCCGGGAGGTCGTGAAGGAAAAGATGCGGCTCTTCAGGAGCGAGGGAAAAGCGAAGTAACGTTTTCGAGACACCGGCAAAGGAGGCTCTCATGGCGATCAAGGTTGCCATCAACGGATTCGGGCGCATCGGACGGCTCGTGTTTCGCGAAGCCATGAAGGACGAGGATTTCGAGATCGTCGCCGTGAACGATCTCACGGACGCGGCCACGCTCGCGCATCTCGTGAAGTACGATTCGGTGCACGGCGCCTACCGCGGCTCGGTGTCGGCGCAGGACGGAAAATACCTCGCCGTCGACGGGAAGCGGATAGAGGTTTTCGCGGAAAAGAATCCGGCGGCCCTCCCCTGGAAGAAGCTCGGCGTGGACGTCGTGATCGAGTCGACGGGCAAGTTTCGCAAGCGCAAGGACGCCTCGCTTCATCTCGAGGCGGGGGCCCGCAAGGTCATCATCTCCGCTCCGAGCTCCGATCCCGACATCATGATCGTCATGGGGGTGAACGACTCGCTCTACCGCAACGACACACACCACATCATCTCGACCGCCTCGTGCACGACGAACTGCCTCGCGCCGATCGCCAAGATTCTCAACGACTCGTTCGGCATCGCGAACGGGCTCATGACGACGATACATTCGTACACGAACGACCAGGTCATCCTCGATTTTCCGCACAAGGATCTGCGCCGCGCACGGGCCGCCGCCGTCTCGATGATCCCGACCACGACGGGAGCGGCGAGCGCGGTCGGCAAGGTGCTCCCCGAGCTCAACGGAAAGCTCAACGGGACCTCCGTGCGGGTGCCCGTCGTCAACGGCTCGCTCGTCGATCTCGTCGCGACCTTCGAGAAAGACGCGACGGTCGAGGCGGTCAACGCGGCCGTACGGAAGGCGGCGGCCGGACCGTTCAAGGGGATCGTCGAGTACTGCGAGGACCCGATCGTATCGTGCGACATCATCGGCAATCCCCACTCCTCGATCTTCGACGCGCTCTCCACGATGAGCATCACGCCGCGCGTGTTCAAGGTGTTTTCGTGGTACGACAACGAGTTCGGCTACGCGAGGCGCATGGTCGACATGATGAATCTCATCGCGCGCTGACACGTGCGGCGCCGCGGCAAGGAGGAGACGCCTGTGAGAAAGAAGACGCTTCGTGACGTGAATCTCGGGGGCCGCCGGATTCTCATGCGGGTCGATTTCAACGTTCCCCTCTCGAAGCAGGGGGATATCACCGACGACACGCGCGTGCGCGCGTCGCTCCCGAGCATCAACCACATCATGGAGCAGGGCGGATCCGTCGTTCTCGTCTCGCACCTCGGGCGGCCGAAAGGGACGAGAAACAAGGCGTACACCCTCCGGCCGGTGGCCGACTGTCTCGGCGGTCTCGTGGACTACCCGGTGAAGTTCGTCGAGGACTGCGTCGGCCCCGACGTCGAGAAGATCGTGGGAAAGCTCGCGAGCGGAGAGATTGCGCTCCTCGAGAACCTGCGTTTCTATCCCGACGAGGAAGCGAACGACCCCGCCTTCGCGAAGGCGCTCGCTTCCCACGGGGACCTCTTCGCGAACGACGCCTTCGGAACGGCGCATCGCGCCCACGCGTCGACGGAAGGGGTGACGCGGTTCTTTAGGGAGAACGTCGCGGGTTTCCTCATGGAGAAGGAGATCGACGCGCTCGAGGGGCTGCTCGGGAGCCCGGCGCGGCCCTTCGTCGCCGTCATGGGCGGCGCCAAGGTCTCCGGCAAGCTCGATCTCATACGAAACCTCCTCGCCCGGGTCGACCGGGTGCTCATCGGCGGCGGCATGGCCTTCACCTTCTTCCGGGCGGCCGGTCTCGAGATCGGCACGTCGCTCGTCGACGACTCGCTCGTGCCGATGTGCCGATCGCTCATGGAGGAGATCGAACGGACCGGGAAGAAGCGCATCCTCCTGCCGGTCGACTGCCTCGTCGCGAAAGAGGTGAACGCCTCGTCCGAGGCGTCCCTCGTCTCGACGGGCGACATTCCGGAGGACATGGCCGGAGTCGACATCGGGGATCGGACGGTGGATCTGTTCCGGGAGGAGCTCTCCGCCGCGAAAACCGTTTTCTGGAACGGCCCCATGGGGGTGTTCGAGATCCCGCAGTTCGCGGGCGGAACGAAGAAGATCGCCCGCATCATGGCGGACATCACGAGGAATGGCGCGAAGACCGTCGTGGGCGGCGGGGACAGCGTCGCCGCGCTCAACCAGGCGGGCCTCGGAAACAGGGTGAGCCACGTGTCGACCGGCGGCGGCGCGTCCCTCGAGCTCCTCGAGGGCAAGAAGCTCCCGGGAGTGGAAGCCCTCTCGGACCGCTGAGGATCGATCGCATGAGAAAAACGATCATCGCCGGCAACTGGAAAATGAACAAGGATCACGTCGAGGGAGCCTCTCTCTCGCGCGACATCGCCGCGGGGCTGGCCGGCGCCGCGCCGTCCTGCGAGGTCGTTCTCATCCCGCCCTTCACGAGCCTTCCCGCCGTGATCGAGGCGATGCGCGGCTCGGTGGCGAAGGTGGGCGCGCAGGATATCTCGGCCGAGGACGAAGGCGCCTTTACCGGAGAGGTTTCCGGGCGGATGCTCCGCGCCTTGGGGTGCGCGTACGCTCTCGTCGGACACTCCGAGCGCCGCCACGTCATCGGCGAGGGGGCGGGGCTCCTCTCGAGGAAGCTCCGCGCGGCGCTGAGAAGCGGCCTCGTTCCCATCTACTGCGTCGGAGAGCTTCTCGACGAGCGCGAGTCCGGCGCCGCCGGCGCGGTCGTCGAGCGGCAGATCCGCGAGGGATGCGAAGGGCTCTCGCCCGAGGAGTTTTCCCGCGTCGTCATCGCCTACGAGCCGGTCTGGGCGATCGGAACCGGCAAGACGGCGACCCCGCGGGACGCCTCCGACATGCACGGCGCGATTCGGCGGCTCGTCGGCGCCCTCTTCGGCGCTCAGGCGGCCGAATCGACCCCGATTCTCTACGGCGGCAGCGTCAAGCCCGAGAGCGCTCCCGGTCTGCTCTCCAACGGCGAGATCGACGGATTGCTCGTCGGGGGCGCGTCGCTCTCGGCCGGTTCCTTCCTGGCGATCATCCCCCGATAAATCATTTGACTGCATAGGGGGATTTCATTAAACTACTACCTTTGAAAAGGCTGGTGATCGGATAATGTTCACTGTTGCGCTCATCCTACATGTACTTGTCTGCGTGCTGCTGACGATCGTCGTATTGCTGCAGTCGTCCCGGGGGGCGGCGCTCTCTGCGGCGTTCGGCGGAAGCGGCGGACAAATCTTCGGCGGCCGCGAGGCGGCTACCTTCCTCGGGAAGGCGACGACGTGGCTCGCCATCGGCTTTTTCGTCACCTCGCTCGCGCTCGCCTTTCTATCGGCGGGGCGTGGCCAGGGCGGAGAGTCGAGCGTCCTCAAGAAGGCGGCGCGCGAGCAGTGGGGAACCGTCGTGCCCGAGGAGCAGAAGGCCGTGAGCGACGTCATGGGTAACGTGCCGCAGCCGGCCGAGGGCGAGGAACAGGGCGGCGCTGCCGAGCCGGCTCAACAGGGCGGCGAGTAACCGGACGATACAAGCTTTATGCCGGGGTGGTGGAATTGGTAGACACGCTACTTTGAGGGGGTAGTGGGGCGACCCATGCGGGTTCAAATCCCGCCCCCGGCATGAGAACTATACGGGGCACGAGAACCGGCCCCGTTTTTCTATCAGAGGCGTTGGCGAGGAGAAGGGCGAGGGGATGGATCGATTTCTCGAATCGTACGCAGGGCCGCTGACGCTCGCGGCGCTCGTCGCCGCCGTCGCGGCGCTCGTGATCGCCGTCCTCGCCATCGTCGACCTGCGCCGCCTCAAACGCCCCTTCCGCGGCATGGCGGAGGTCTACGAGAAGCAGGGGACCGAACAGGCCCTCGGCGAGCTTCTCAAGGGAATCGACGAGAACCGCGAGTTTCTGCGGACGCACTCGGAGGAGATCCGCCGGATTCTCCGGCTGCTGGCCGTGAGCTACGCCGGGATGGGGCTCGTCAAGTACAACGCCTTCGAGGATATCGGCGGCATGCAGAGCTATTCCCTCTGCCTTCTCACGCGCGAGAAAAACGGCTGCATTCTCACGAATCTCGTCGGACGCACCTCCACGCGCGGATACGCCCTCGATGTGACCAACGGGAAGCCTTCGCGGAAGCTGAGCGACGAGGAAAAAGAGGCCTACGAATTCGCCGTCAGGTCCCTCTCCGCGGGCGATTCCTGATCGGCTCGGGGAGCGGGGGCGCTCTAGCGGCGGCCCCGCCAGGTCCGGTACATCGATTTCACGTAGATAAATCCCGCCGCCATGCCGCCGAGGTGCGCGAAGTGGGCTATGCCGTCCCCTCCGGTGAAGCCGCTCACGAACTCGATGATCACGACGAAGATGACGAGCGTGCGCGCGCGGACGGGCAGGATCCCCCAGACATACACCTCGTTGTACGGGAAGAGCATCGCATAGGCCAGCAGTATGCCGTACCCGGCGCCCGAGGCGCCGATAACCGTCGTGTTGAATGAGAAGATGAAGCTCCCGAGCGCGCCGCCGAGGCCGCACACGAAGTAGTATCGCAGAAAGCGCTGGCTGCCCCAGACCCCCTCGAGCGGGCTTCCGAACATGTAGATGATGAACATGTTGAGAAGGAGGTGCCAGAAGCCTCCATGGAGGAACATGTAGGTCACGAGCTGCCAGACGAAGCCCTTCGTGACGACGAGGCGCGGCAGGAGCCCGAAAAAATCGATGAACGCGGTGTTGCGGAGCATGAGCTCGAGGACGAAGATGACGGCGTTGACGATGATGATCTGGTTGACGACGCTTTCCGTGAGGAAGGCGACGATCGGATTCGACGAGTATTTTCTATAGTAGGACATGCGGTGCATCCTCTCTCGAACGGTGCCGTTGCCGTCATAATACCGTATCGACCCCGCGGGGGCAACCGCCGATGGCCACTATTTTCGAATCGAATCCGGCGAGCGGGCCGCGCGGCCGCGAGGGGCACCGCTCGAAAATCATTGCGCGTCCGCGCGCGTTCGGCGATCATCGCCTCGTGACGCGAAGGCAGGCGAGAGCGTTCCTGCGCGCGGCCTTTCTGGCCGCGCTGCTCGACCCGCCGCACGGGATCCTCTCGGGAGCCCGGGGGGCGGAAGGGGCGCTTGTGGCCGGGGAGGCTCCCGCGGTGGAAGCCGTATTTTACAACGGGACGATATACACGATGGACGCCTCCCGGTCCGTCGTCGAGGCCGTCGCGGTCGGCGGCGGCAGGATCGTCGGGCTCGGAAGCTCGGCGGATCTGCTCGCGGGGTGTCCGTCCGGCGCCGCGCGGATCGATCTCGGCGGCCGCGCCGTCATTCCGGGGCTCACGGACGCGCACGCTCATTTTCTGAGCTACGCCGAGAAGGCGGCGTGGGCGGATCTTCGCGGCACCCGCTCATCGGAGGGTGCGCTCGCCCGAGTCGCGGGTCACGCGCACCGGACGGGCGACGGGTGGGCGCTCGGAAGGGGATGGGATCAGAACGATTGGCCGGAGGCCGTCTATCCCCGCCGGGACGGGATCGACGGCGCCGTCCGGGGCCCCGCCTACCTCGTTCGCGTGTGCGGGCACGCGGCCTGGGTCAATACCGCGGCTCTGCGCCTCGCCGGCATCGACGCGCGCACTCCCGATCCCCCGGGAGGCAGGATCGCGCGCGACGCCTCCGGCGAGCCCACGGGGATTCTCTTCGACAACGCCATGGATCTCGTTTCGAGGCACATTCCGTCCTTCGATGCGGCCGAGAAGAAGCGGCTGCTCCGCGAGGCCGCGAAGCGGTGTCTCGCCGCGGGACTCGTCGGCGTGCACGAGATGGGCATCGGTCCGGACGCGGTCTCGCTGTACGAAGAGCTCTACGCCGCGGGAGAGCTTCCCTTCCGCGTCACCGCTTACCTCGAGGGAAGCGATCCCGGACTCGAGAGCCTCCTCGAGGCCGGGCCGTCTGGACCGGGGGGCGCGCGATCGATTCTCGATCGTCGGCGTGAAGTTCTACGCCGACGGATCGCTCGGCGCGCGCAGCGCCGCGCTCCTCGAAGACTACGATGACGATCCGGGGAACCGCGGCATTATGGTCACCGAGCCGGACACCCTCTCCGCGCGGATGCTTCGCTGCCATGATCGCGGTTTTCAGATCGCGGTGCACGCGATCGGCGACGCGGCCGTCCGCGCCGTGCTCGACCAGTACGAAAGGACGCTCAATCTTCGCCCCGCGCCGGACCGGCGACACCGGATCGAGCACGTTCAGCTGATTTCCCGCGCCGACATTCCGCGACTGGCCTCTCTCGGCGTCGTTCCCTCGATGCAGTTCACGCATTGCACCTCCGACATGCCCTGGGTGCGCTCACGGATCGGCCCCGCACGCGAGACGGGCGCCTACGCTTGGCGCTCGATCATCGATTCGGCCGGGAGGATCCCCGGAGGCAGCGATTTTCCCATCGAATCGATCGACCCCTTGCTCGGCATCCACGCCGCGGCGACGAGAGCCGATCTCGATGGAAATCCCCGGGGCGGCTGGCATCCGGGGGAGCGCCTCACCGTGTACGAGGCGGTGAAGGCCTTCACGGTCGATGCGGCGTGGGCGGCTCACCGGGAGGATATAGCCGGCGACCTCTCTCCGGGCAAGCTCGCCGACTTCGTCGTGCTCTCGGACGATATATTCGCGGCGGAGGCCTCCGACATACCGCGAATCCGCGTGCTCGCGACGATTCTCGGTGGCGAGATCGTTCACCGGGCCGGCGATTTTCCGCTTCACTGAATCTTGCGTTCGATGACCGGAAGGGGCAGCCCCCGCTCCCGCGCGAGGAGGGCGCGAGCCTTCTGCCGCGGTCTGCCGGAGACGTCCGGCTCCGTCATCCGCTCGACCATGCGCTCGACGAGAATCATGGAAATGCCCGGCCAGGCGACCGACGGAGAAACCGCGCCGGCAAGCGCCTCGCGCTCGCCGTCCTCCCGCTCGAGACGAGCCGTCTCCACGAAATAGCCCGCCGCCCTTTCGGTCGTGAGCGTGCCGGTGTGGATGCGAAGAACGACGACCGTCCTCGCGAGGCGCAGGGTCCAGTCGTCGATGAGACGCAGGTAGAGCTCCGGATCGTTCTTTCGCAGATTTTCGGCGATATCGGCGAGCGCGAGGTGGGCGAGCCCCTCGCGCCACGTTTCGCTCGCGAAGACCACGGCAACCGTGTCCGCCGACTCGCAGACGAGGCGGTCCGCCTCGAGGAGGGCCGGAGCGGCCGCGAGCAGGGCGTAGCGGAGCGCCCCGTCGTCGAGTCGCGGGGCGTAGCCTGAGAGGAGAACGAAGGGGCGGCACGAGCCGGAACCGAGGGGCGTGACGCCGGCGATCACCGCGGGAGCTTCGAGGATCGGAAGGGAGAAGTAGGGACTTTTCGGCGCCGCCGCGGCGAAGCGCGTGTCCGCCGGGGCGCGGATCGACGGCGCCGGGCCGCGCGAGACGCCGAAGGAAACGCCCCGGCCGCCCGAGGTCCACAGCGTGTCGATGGCGCGCGAGGCGAACGCCCCGGGCGATTCGGAGGCGCCCACGGCCGGCATTCTGAAAAAGCGCGCGCGGGGGGCGCCGCCCGCGGCCTCCGCGCGGCCTTTTTCCGCCTCGAGCCGCTTCGCCGCCGAGGCGCGATCGGCGGCGAGCCTCGTGATTCTCCGTTCGGCTTCCGCGACGAGCATGTTCGGATCGGCGTCGAGGAGCTCGTCGTGGAGGAACACCATCGAGAGATTTTCCGCCCCGAGGATGAGCCCGCCGCGGGCGGTTGCGAGAAGCGGGCCGGCGAGATGATTTTTCAAGAGAGAGAGAGCCCCGCGAGCCGACTCCAGCTCGCCGTCGAAGGGCCTTCCGTATCGCGCCTCGGCGAGCCGGCCGATGTCGTCGATGCGCGAGTCGAGCTCGTCGAGCCTCATGACGGCGAAACGCGTGTGCGCCTCGGCGGGGTTGCGGAGCGACCGCGTCGCGTTCGAGCAGAGCTCCGCGATTGCGAGCACGCGCCGGCGGTACGCCTCCGCCTCTCCCGGCCGCGCGGGCCCGAGCCGCGAGGGCATCTCCCCGAGCGCCTCCTCCGCGGCGCATACGTAGAGGAGGGGGCTCGTCCGCTGGATGGCGAGCGTCTCGAGCGCGAACCGCTCGCCCCGCGCCCAATGGATCATCACGCGAGCCTCGTCGACGTCGCGCTCCGAGAGCCCGGCCGCGCTGAGCTCCGAGAGCCGCCGGTCGAGACGCGCGAGACTCTTCACGGCGGCGGCGATCTCCATCCTCGCCGTAGACGAAGAGAAGCGAATCGGCGCCGGCGAACCCGAGACGGGAGGAGCGAAGCGGATGGATCTCCACATAGAGGCGCACGGCCTCCGCGGCGAGGCGGCGGTACGAGCTTCCCTCGTCCCTCGTTTTTCCGCCTCCGCAGCCGTGCTGAGAAGCAAGGACGAGGACGATCGTGAGGACGAGAGAAAGATGTCGTTTCACGCTCATGGCGGCCTTCCGGGGGACGCGGCTCCGTTCAACGCGCCCCCGCATCATGCTATATACCGGCTCGACGGGCGGGAGTAAACAGCTTTCGTCGTTATGGCTTGAGCGTCGCGGGGAAGGGCGGGTATACTGTGGGCCGGCGGTCCTCATCGGGACGCGCCGGAGGAAGCATGGCGAATCGCTGGCAGAAATCGGGCGAGGGATTCATATCGCACCGCTTCGCGGTGGCCGTGATCGCCGCACTCTTCCTCGCGAGCCTCGCCGGCTGGATCGTCCAAGAGCTCGTGCCGCCCGATTTTCCCGGGCGGCGGCCGGTCTACGAGGAGTCGTGGAATCCGGGGGGCGCCCGGATCGTCGATCTGCTCCGGCTGTACGATCCGTTCCACTCTTTCTGGTACCGATCCGTTCTCGCGCTCTTCTTCGCCGTTCTCGTCGCCTGCAGCGTCACGCGCTTCCGCCGGATCGCCCTGCGGTCCCTTCGCGCTGAGCCGCCGGCCGCCCCCGGGGAGCTTCGAGGTCGCTCGCTCTCCCTCGACGTCTCCTGGCGTTCCCTCGCCGCCGGGGCGCGGGGCGCCGCGGATGTGCTGGCCTGGCACGGCGAGCGCTACGGGAGGGGCGAAGCGGTCGCCCCGCAGGCGCTCGAAGGCCTTTTCGCTCGCGTCGCCTCTCTTCTGCGGCGGCGGGGGCTGCGCGTCGAGTCCCTGCGCGACGGCGATTCCATCCGGTTCGCCGCCTCCTCCGGAAGATTCCGATCTCCCGGAGCGCTTCTCTTCCACGCCGGCATCGTCGCCATCACCCTCGGAGGGCTCATCGGAAGCATGCTCGGGCGGCGGGAGATGGTGTATCTCAAGGAAGGCGAGTCGGCGCCGCTTCCGCCCGACAGCACGGCCGCGCTCCGCGTCGACGATTTCCACATCGTAACGACCGCTCACGGCGAGATCCGGGACTACGTTTCGACGATCACGATCGTCGGGGCGCGGGGGGATACGCTCGGCGCGGGCTCGATCGAGGTCAACCGCCCCTTCGAGTGGGGCGGCGTGAGGATCTACCAGAGCTCGTACACCGTGGGCGAGGGGGAATACTCCTGGGCGCGGCTGTCGTACCGGCTGCGCGGGGAGGCCGCGCCCCGCGAGGTGGATCTCGAGCCCGGCGTCGCGACCGTTCTCGGCGACAGCGTCGCCGCCGTTTCGGCCGTTCGATTCATCCCCGACTTTCGAAGGGGGCCGGAGGGGGCGTTCTCGGCGAGCCCGTATCCGGAGAATCCGGCGCTCGAGGTCGAGGTGTCCTCATCCGGCGTCGCGGAGAGGGGATGGCTCTTCCTGCGTCATGGCGAGTTCGACCGGCGCTTCGGCGCGGTCGCCGATCTCGCTCTCGAGGGGGTCGAGCCGGTCTACTACACGGGGCTCGAGATCGCCTCGAACCCGGGCGTTCCGTTTCTCTTCGCGGGGTTCGCCGCCGCGACCCTCGGCCTCATGCTCATGTATTTCTGCAATCCCCGGGTCATCAAGGGGATCGCGACGAGGGAAGGGCTGCTCATCGCGGGAGTCGCTTTCCGCTGGAAGGCGAGCTTCGAGCGCGAGTTCGCCGGGATCCTCGAGGCGATACGCGGGGAATTCGACGAAAGCGGGTGACGGACGTGCGGTACGCGGACACGATGCTCTTCTGGTATTCGTTCTGGACGTATCTCGCCTCGTTCGTTCTCTATTCGATTTTCGCGGCCCTCAAGGGGCGGCGGCTCGGCGCGGCGGCCTCGGTCGTCTTCGTCGCGGCGTTCGCCTGTCATACGGGCGCTCTCGCGGCCCGCTGGATCGCCACGACCCACCCCCCCTTCTCGACGATGTACGAGTACGCGGTCACGATGTCGTGGGCGATAGCCGCGACGTTCATCGTCATCCTGGCCCGGTTCAGGCGGGCGTCGCTCGGCGTCGCCGTCTCGCCGCTTCTCATTCTCGTGCTCGTCATCGCTTCGCTGCTGCCGAAGGAGGCTTCGCAGCAGCTCATGCCCGCGCTCCAGAGCTACTGGTTCTACATCCACGTCACGCTCGCCGCGCTCTCGGAGGGCGCGTTCGTCGTGGCGGCGGCGGCCGGCATCGTATACCTCGCGCGCCGCAAAGGATCGAAGGGAAAGGGATCCTCCCCGGAAGCCGATCTCGTCGAGGAGGTCGTCGCGCGGGCCATCCGCTTCGGCTATCCGGTCTTTACGATCGGCGCGATGTTCGCCGGAGCCATCTGGGCGCAGTATGCGTGGGGGTCGTTCTGGAGCTGGGACCCGAAGGAGACGGGCTCGCTCGTCATCTGGCTCTACTACACGCTCGTTCTTCACCAGAACGTTCGAGGCCGCTGGCGCGGCAAGGCGCTCGCCGTCGCGGCGATCGTAGGTTTCGCGCTCGCGCTCGTTTCTTTTCTGGGAAATCTCTTCCTCGGCGGGCTCCACGCCTACGTTTGACGCGCCGGCCGGAATCATCGAAGGAGCAAGACCTTCGTCGTTTCTCTCTTCTTGTCCGCTTTGACGACGGCGAAGTAGAGGCCCGGAGCGAGGGGCGCTCCGTCGTCGTCCCTGCCGTCCCAGACGACCTCATGGGTGCCCGCCGGAAGGGTCATCCTGCCGAGGGAGCGCACCCGGCGTCCGTCGACGGCGTAGAGATCGATGGAAGCGGCGCACGCCTCCTCCACGGAAACGAGCACGCGCGTCGATTCGCGGAAGGGATTCGGACAGACTCCGAGGGAGAAGGGCGTCGGCGCGTCCGGCGTTTCGCCGCCGTCGCCGCCGACGCCGTTCTCCGGGTCGAGATACTCGCGATAGTAGATTTCGCGGTTTCCGTCGCGCAGGTCGACCCACGCGACATGCAGGTCGGCGTTCGGTCCGGCAATGAGACAGCACAGATCGCTCGCGGCGTCTCCGTCGGAGATCCTCGTTGGACTCCACCAGACGCCGGCCGATTTTCGCCTGAAGAATATCTCCGAGTTGAAATCGGAGACGTGCGTGTCCCAGTACGCGAGCACCACGTCGCCGCCGGCGATGTCGATGCTCGGATGGTAATGCGTGCACGGCTCGTTCGTGACGGCGATCTCGCCCTCCCATCCTCCCGGCCCGCGGCGCCGGTAGTAGATCTGTTCGAAGGTGCCGCGCGCGTCGATCCAGGCGACGTGAACGTAGCCGCTGTCGTCGACCGCGATCGTGGGCCGCATGGCGTTCATCGCGGGATCGGTGACGAGCTCCTCGGCGAGCCAGACGCCTCCGGTTTTGCGGCGGTAATAGATCTTGCCGTTGTCGCCCCATGCGTCGGTGCGCGTATCCGCCCAAGCGACGTGCAGCGAGCCGTCCGGCCCCCGGTCGATCGCCGGCACGAGGCGGTTCCCCGTCTCCACGGCCGTGAGCGCCGTCGCCGCGGACCACGCCATGCTCCTAAAGGCGCGGTACATGATCTGCGTGGCGAGTCCGATGGTCTCCATGTAAACCATATGGAGCGTGTCGCCGACGCCGACCAGGGCGGACGCGTAGGAATCGCCCGACGTGCTGGTGACGCGCGTCTCCTTCGACCATGCCCCGAAGGCCCAGAACCGGTGATAGATCTCCATGTTTCCGATCCGGTCGTCGTTCCACGCGAGATGCACGACGCCCGAGCCGTCGGCGGCGAGGTTCGGGCGGGCCGATTCTCCCTCGTCGAAGGTGAGCCGTTCCTCGGAGCCCCAGATGCCGCCTATTCTCGCCCGGTGATAGATCTCGAAGTTGCGGTCCCGGTCGTCGCGCCAGACGATGTGCAGACGTCCGTCGGAGTCCACGGCGAGATACTTTGCGTTGTTCGGGGCCGTGCTGGAGGTGCCGGCATCGAAGGTGAGCCGCGTCTCGGCCTGCCAACCCGGCGTCTGGGCATTGGCTTCGCGCACGGCGGGGGAGGCGTGGATCGAGAAGGCGAGCCACGCCGACAGGGCTATTTTACAGAATGAATTGCGTTTGACGCAGAAGGCGCGGTGGATGCATGATGGAAACCGCATAGCCGTCCGGGCGGGTCGCCCCAAGGGAAGTGACGTGGCGCGTAGCTCCTCTCCCGGAAGATAGCAACCGCGGTCAGCCGCCGCAACCCGAGATTTCCGGGCCCTTTCCCGGGTGAACGCTCCGGCCCTGGCATGCGGGATGCTTGCTCTCGCGGCGGGATGGAACGTTCCCGCGCAAGGCTCATACATGAGAACCGGTTATCGAATCGCAGCTCTCCTCGCACTCGGAGCGGCCGTTTTCTGCGTCCCGGGATGCGGTCCCGGCGGGGGCGAGGGCTCGAGCTCCGGAGGGAGGGCCGACCCCGGCGGGCCGGCCGCTCAGGGCGGCCGCCTCGTCATCGGCATGCAGCAGGAGCCCGAGATCCTGAACGAAGCCGTAAACTCCATGGTCGCGTCCGTCTACGTCTGCAACCTCATCTTCAGCAAGTTCGTGAAGTACAACGACCGGCTCGATCTCGTTCCCGATCTCATCGAGGAGATTCCGACGGTGGAGAACGGCGGCATCTCGCCCGATCATCTCGCCTATACCTATCGCATCAGGAAGAACGCTCGCTGGCACGACGGCGTTCCCGTCACCTCCTACGACGCGAAGTTCAGCTGGGAGGTCATGGTGCATCCTGACATCAACGTCGAAACGCGCCAGGGCTGGGACGTCGTCCGTCGGGTGGAAACGCCGGACTCGCACACCGTCGTTTTTCACCTCCGCGAGATATACGCGAACTTCGCCGGGGATTGTTTCTACGACGAGTCGGTGCTGCCGCGGCATCTCCTCGCGGGCGAGCTCGGAAGCGGCTTTCAGACGGCCTCGTTCCACCGCCGCCCCGTCGGATCGGGTCCCTTCGTCTTCAAGGCGTGGGTGCCCGGATCGCACATCGTCCTCGTGGCGAACCGCGACTACTACGGACCGGGTCCCTATCTCGAGGAGATCGTGATCAAGTTCATTCCCGACGGGAACGCGCTCGTCATGCAGCTCGAGACGGGCGAGATTCAGGGGATCGATAACGCGCCGAACTCGCTCCTCGGAGTCGTGGAGCGCCTCGGCGGGGTGCGTCTCTATCGAAATCCGGCGCTCTTCAACGAGCATCTCGATCTCAACTGCGAGCATCCGATTCTGAGCGACGCGCGGGTGCGCCGCGCGCTCGCGCTCGCGACCGATCGCCGGGAGCTCTCCGAAAAGATTTACGACGGGGTATGGATCCCCGCGCACGGCGACGATCATCCGCGTTCGGCCTACTACCATCCGGCCGTCGAGCGACTCTGGGCCTTCGACCTCGCGCGGGCGAAGGGGCTCCTCTCCTCCGCCGGCTGGGTCGACCGCGACGGCGACGGAATCCGCGAGCGGGACGGCAAGCCGCTCCGCCTCGCGATATCGACGACGACGGGCAACCTCAACCGGGAACGCACGGAGCTCGTGCTCCGCGAGCAGTACGCGCGCATCGGCGTCGAGCTCGAGATACGCAACTACCATCCCGCCGAGCTCTACGCGAGCTGGGACGAAGGCGGGGTGCTGCGCCGGGGAACCTTCGATATCGCGCTCTATGCGTTCCTCACTCCCCCCGACCCGTCGACGAAGGACGGGTCGTATTCGGAGGCGTTCATTCCTCCCTCGGGGCAGAATTTCACGCGCATCAGGAGCGAAGTCCTCACGAGGCTCCTCGCGGCGGGATCGCGCACGGTCGCTTTCGCCGAGCGCAAGCCGATCTACGACGAGATCGCCGCCGTCCTCGCCGAAGAGGTGCCCGTCATTCCGCTCCTCTGGGTGACGCAGCTCGACTGCATGCCGGCATCGCTCGAGGGCTACCGCCCGAATCCGACGCAATCGGGGGATACCTGGAACGCGAACGAGTGGCGTCTGAGGGGGGCGCGCGATGAAGGCCCGGGCGCTGGTGCCCGTCGCGGTGCTCGTCGCGGCCGTGCTCGCTCTCATGCAGCTCGGTCTCGGCCGGTCGACGCGGGGCGGCGCCGCCGCGCCTCGGATCGAATTTCGCGGAGCCGCCCGCAGCGTCGGGGGGTCGTGCCTCGTCGTGACCGCGGGGGACATCAGGTTCGCCGTCGATTGCGGAGCCCTCGGGGAGGAAGGGGGAGGCGAGATCCCGGATCTGCCCGATTCCCTTTCCTTCGTCGTTCTGACGCACGCCCACACCGATCACTGCGGACTCCTGCCCGAGCTTTTCAAGGCCGGTTTCGAAGGCCCCGTGTACTGCACGCGGGCGACGGCGGAGATCGCGCCCATCATGCTCGGCATGATGCAGGGATTGTCCCGCGCCGCCGTCGGGCGGGACGTTTTCGACCGGACGGTCTCCGGTTTGCGCGGCGTGCCGTTCGGGATGACGGTCGAGCACGGAGGAGTGCGGCTGCGCTTCCGGCGCGCGGAGCATCTCCTCGGAGCGGCGTCCGTCGAGCTCTGGCTGCCGGCCGGAGACGACACGGTGCTGCTCGTCGTCTCGGGCGACATCGGCGGCGGCAACTGCCCCCTCGTCCCGCCGCTCGAAACGCCGGAGCGGGCGGATTACGTCGTTATGGAGTCGACGTACGGGGGGGTCGTCCGCGATCCGGAGGGCGGCGATCCGGGGGCGGGGCACGAGGAGTTCGCGCGGGCCGTCGGGAAGGCGCTGCGGGATGGAGGCGACGTGCTCATTCCGGCGTTCACCCTCGGACGGACGCAGGAGATCATGGCGGTCATCGACCGGTATCAGCGCGCCGGCGTCATCCCAGCCGAATCCGAAATCTACGTCGACAGTCCGACGGCGCACAGGATAACGAACGTGTATCGCGAGCTCCGGGACGAGCTCTCCGACGCCGCGCGGGATCAGTATCCGGGCGAGCCGCTCAGGTTCCCGTCGCTGAGGGAGGTGAGAAGCCGCACGTCGATGAAGGTTCACGATCGCCGCCACGCTCCGGCCGTCTTCGTCTCCTCGAGCGGCGACCTCGCCCACGCCAACTCGCCGCGCCACCTCATGCGGATGTTCGGGCGCCGCGAGAATCTCCTCTGCATCATCGGCTGGCAGTCCCCCGGCTCCCCGGGGGCGCGACTCCTCGGCGGGGAGAGCCCCGTTCTCATACGGCACCGGGAGGGGAACGAGAATCTCGATGACTGGATCGCCCCGGTCCTCTCCGTGACGGCGTCTTCCGCCTTTTCGGGGCACGCCGACGCAACGGGGCTCGTGCGCTGGATCGCGGGGGTGCGCGGCGCGCGAAAAGTGTTTCTCGTCCACGGCGATGAAAGCCGCGCGGAAGCGCTGGCGGAATCGATCCGGCGGACGCTCGGTCTCGATGTCGAGGCGCCCGGGCGCGGAGCGATTCGCGAGCTCGTCCCCGTGCGCGGCTCGTAGGCGGGTGGCCCGATGAAGCGATACGTCTGCCGGCGTCTCCTGCGCGTGATTCCGATCGTGCTTCTCGTGTCGATCGTCACCTTCACGCTGCTCCATCTCTCGCCCGGAGGGCCCGCCGCCATCATGGCGGGAAACCGGAGCGTCTCCGAGGCGGATCTCGCGCGGATCGAACGCGGCCTCGGACTCGACAAGCCCCTTCCCGTTCAGTACCTCGGCTGGCTCCGGCGGGTCTTCTTCGGTTTCGATTTCGGGAGGAGCTACGCGACGGGAGAGCCCGTCTCGCGTATGATTCTCGATCGGGCGGGGGCGACGCTCGAGCTCATGGGCGCTTCCTTCGTTCTCGCCGCCCTCTTCGCCTTTCTGGGGGGAGCCCTTTCGGCCGTCCGGCGGGACAGGCTCGCCGACCAGATTCTCTCCGTGCTCTCCGCGGCCGGTCTATCGATGCCCGTCTTCTGGCTCGGGATCGTCGCGATCTATGTCTTTTCCCTGCGCCTCGGCGTTCTTCCGAGCGGGGGGCGAGAGACGATCGGCGCGTCGGGCGCCGCCGACCATCTGCGGCATCTCGTCCTCCCGGCGCTCGTTCTCTCCGCCGGCTTCGCCGCCTCGTGGAGCCGCTACGTGCGCTCGCAGCTCGTCGAGACCATGCAGAGCGAGTTCGTTCGCACGGCGCGCGCGAAGGGGCTCGGCGAAGGGACCGTGATCTGGAAGCACGCGCTGCGGCCGTCCCTGCTGCCCGTTCTCACCGTGATGGTGCTCCATCTGCCGGCGCTCTTCACCGGCGCGGTGATCACGGAGACCGTCTTTTCCTGGCCGGGAATGGGAAGGCTGTTCTACGAGGGGCTCGCGCGCCACGATTATCCGCGCGTGCTCGGCGTCGTCGTCGTATCCTCGTTTCTCGTTATTCTCGCGAACCTCCTCGGCGACATTTTGAGCGCGGCCGTCGATCCGAGAATCTCGCTCGAGCGCGCGAGCGGCGCCGCCGCGGCCCCGCGCCGGTCCGAGCCGGGCGCGCCCGCGCCGCGAGCGCCGGAGGAGGGGGCATGAACGTCGAATCGGGAAACGCGCGGCTCCTCGCCTACCGCCCCGCCGTCTATTCGATCGTCCTTCTCGCGATCGTGCTCGTCGTCTCGATCGGGGCGCCGCTCTTCGTCGCGCACGGGAGGGACGCGATCGATCTCGAGAACGTTCTCGCCGCTCCCTCCGCCGAGCATCCCCTCGGCACCGACGAGCTCGGGCGGGATACGCTCGCCCGGCTGCTCTATGCGGGGCGTTACAGCCTCCTCGTCGCGTTCGCGGCGGTCGCGATCGCCTCCGCCGCGGGGATGCTGGCCGGCGCGGCGGCGGGGTTCTTCGGCGGGGCGGTCGACGCCTTCGTCATGCTCGTGGCCGATCTCTTTCTTTCCGTGCCGGTGTTCCTCGTGCTGCTCGTGGCCGCGTCAGCCGGGGGCGGACGCCTCTGGCTCGTCCCCGTCATCATCGGGGCCACCTCGTGGGTCGAGACGGCGAGGGTGGTCCGCTCGCTCGTTCTCTCGCTTCGGGAGCGCGGTTTCGTCGAGGCCGCTCGGGCGATCGGGGCGGGGCGGATGAGCCTGCTCGCGCGGCATCTGCTGCCCGGAACGGTGCCCGCCGTGATCGTCGCCTCGACGACGGGATTCGCCCAGGCGATGATCGCCGAATCGGCGCTGAGCTTCCTCGGTTTCGGCGTCCAGCCCCCGGCGCCGACGTGGGGGAACATGCTGCAGAACGCCCACCTCTTCATCCGGGAGGCGCCTGCGGCGGCGATCGCGCCCGGTTTCATGATCTTCGTCACCTGCCTCGCGTTCCACTACGCCGGCGAGGGGCTCCGCAGGAAGCTTGCCAGGAACGATTGATGCCGCTAGAATCTCCCGCATGACAGGGTCGATCAAAGCCGTCGGTCTCGTGTCGGGAGGGCTCGACAGCGCGCTCGCCGTCGCCCTCATGAGGCGGGAGGGGATCGAGGTCGTCGGCCTCCACGTCGCCATAGGTTACTCGGCGGGCGTCATGCGGCGGGAGATAGCCGGAGAAGCCCTCGCCTCGCTGCTCGAGGAGGAGTCACGGCGGATGTCCGAGGGCTTCGGGACGCGTGTGCTCGTCATCGACCGCTCGACGGAGTACTTCGACATCCTGCTGCATCCGCGTCACGGGTACGGTGCGAACGTGAACCCGTGCATCGACTGCCACCTGTTCATGATCCGCGAGGCGAAGAAGATCATGGAGAAAGAGGGGGCGCGGTTCGTGTTCACCGGGGAAGTGCTCGGACAGCGTCCGATGTCCCAGAATCTCCCGGCGCTCGAGCTCATCGAGCGCGAGAGCGGGCTCGATGGCCTGCTGCTCCGCCCCCTGAGCGCGAGGCTTCTCGCCCCGACGTTTCCGGAGCGCGACGATCTCATCGATCGCGCCCGCCTCCTCGATATCGAAGGGCGCTCGCGCAGGCGACAGATGGCGCTCGCCGCCGAGCTCGGCATCGCGGGGTACGAGTCGCCCGCGGGAGGATGCCTTCTCACCGACGCGAACTACGCGCGCAAGGTCCGCGACTGGATGCGACACGCGGGCGACCGGCCGCTGACGCACGAGGAGACGCTCCTCTTCTCGGTCGGAAGGCATTTCCGGCTGTCGCCTTCGGTGAAGATCGTCGTCGGCCGCCGCGAGGTCGAGAACGAGTACCTCGAGCGCGCGTGGAGCGGCTGGTGGCTCGCGAGCCCCGTCGACGTGCCGGGGCCGACCGTGCTCGTTCAGGGAGAGGCGTCGGAGGACGAGCTCGCACTCGCCGCCGGATTCGTCGCGCGTTACGGCGACGCGAAGGGCGAGCCGCGCACAAGGGTCGCCGCACGGCGGGGGAGCGAAGAGCGCCGGTGCGAGGCCTCCCCCGTCGCCGAGGAGCTCGTCGAACGGACCCGCATCTAGACGAAACCCGCTCTCAGATTTCTTCCGTCCAGAGTCGCCGCAGCTCCTCGCGTCGCTCGAGAAAACGCCTGATCATGCGCTCGTGCGACTCGAAGGCCAGGTCGGGAAGGCTCGCCGGATCGGAGAACGCGAGGTCGGCGGCGTCGTCGCCGGGACGCGGTTCCCCGGTGAAGCCGGCGAAGGAATAGCCGATGAGAAGGATCGAGGTGCCGTAGAACCGGCTCTCCTGATAGATGATGTCGACGAGGGAGGGATCGCTCGCCCGTATCCCGCATTCCTCCTCGAGCTCGCGCCTCGCCGCTTCCGCCGGGCCTTCGCCCGTTTCGATGAATCCACCGGGCAGCGCCCAGCGCCCGCGACCCGGCTCGCGGCTCCGCAGGATGAGGAGGATGCGCCCCGCATCCTCCGTGACGATCGCGGTGGCGGCCGGGATGGGATTCTCGTAGATGAAGCGGCGCTCGTCCCCGCAATAGAGACGCGTTCTCCCCTCCGATTCCCGGTGCTCGAGGGTTTTCCCGCAATACGGGCAGTAGAGCTTGGCGCTCTGCGTCACGGTGTTTCGACCTCCGCATCGAGGATACGAGCGCCGGCCCCTTCCCGCAAGCGTCAAGTGGGAGCCGAAGTTGTCCTTGCGGGGGCGCGGGCCCTTCGCTAGCATGTGCGCGGGGCGATGCGCCGGGAGGAGAGGCGAGGGCATGAAGCGAACGTTCGACATCGTCGGTCTCGGCTACACGGCGTTCGATTATCTCGGCGTCGTTCCGCGGCTTCCGGCCGAGGATTCGAAGCTCGAAATCGGCGATTTCACGATACAGGGAGGGGGCCCGGCCGCGACGGCCATGGTCGCCTCCCGCAGGCTCGGGGCGAGCTCGGCGCTCATCGCCAAGATCGGCGACGACCATTTCGGCCGCGGCATGCTCGACGGACTCGCCGCGGAGGCGGTCGACGCCTCGGCGGTCGTCGTCGAGCGCGGGGCGACGTCGCAGTTCGCCTTCGTCATGGTGAATCCGTCGAACGCCACGCGGACGATTCTCTGGACTCGGGGCACCGTCTCCCGCCTGAGGCCCGACGAGGTGGATCTCGACCTCGTCGGGTCGGCGAAGGGGCTTCTCGTCGACGACCTCGAGCCCGCGGCCGCGCTCGTCGCCGCGCGGCACGCCCGGGCGCGGGGGATTCCGGTTCTCATCGACGCCGGCTCTCTGCGCGAGGGAGTCCGGGATCTGCTGCCCCACTGTGACTACATACTCGCGGGGGAACGCTTCGCGGAGCAGATCTCGGGAAGCTCCGATCCGCGCGCGGCGCTGGCGACGCTCGATTCCTTCGGCCCGAAGGCGTGCGGCGTGACGCTCGGCGAACGCGGCTGCGTGGTTCTTTCGGAGGGCGCGACCATCGAGGCGCCCGGATTCGCCGTGGACGCCGTCGATACGACGGGGGCCGGCGACGTTTTCCACGGGGCCTTTCTGTTCGCGGTTCTTCAGGGATGGGACGTCGAGCGGTGCTGCGTCTTTTCGAACGCCGTCGCCGCGCTCAAATGCCGGCGCATCGGTGGCCGCGCGGGAATTCCCACGAGGGACGAGGCGATCGCCTTTCTCGCCCGCGAGCGTCCCCGGCTCGTCTTCCCCGTGCGGGATCCGCTCTGAGCGCGCCGGCGCTCAGGGAAGGGTGTGGCGGCGCAGATCCCCCGTCGCGAGATCGAAGTCGATCCATCCCGCCGGCTCGTGAAGCCCGATGAGATCGCCGGGATTGACGAGCCAGGTGTCTCCTATCCGCTCCACCTTCATGCGATGCGTGTGGCCGTAGAAGACGGCGGCGTACGAGCGCGTGCAGGCGAATCCGCGCGCGAACTCGGGGCGGTGCGTGAGGGCGATCTCCCCGTTCTCCGTTTCGACGAATCCGAATTCGCCGTGCAGCGTGATGTTCGGGAACTTTTTCGATGCGCCTCCGATCGCGTAGCGATCCCCCTCGTTGTTTCCGAAGACGACGTGCACGGGTCCGGCGAACCCGGCGAGACGCTCGACGACGAAGGGGGAGCAGAGGTCGCCGCAGTGGAGGAGCGAGGCCACGCCGAGGGCGTTGATTCCGGCGACGGCCCTTTCGACGTTCTCGATGTTATCGTGCGTGTCGCTCATGACCGCGATTCTCATGGCGCTCCTTTCCGTCCCGCGGCGCGCGCGAGAGGCGCGCCCCGAATGTCTCCGCGGCGAACCCGGCGTTAGGCATCAGTATACACGGCGGGGAGGAGGCGGGAACGGTTTTCTCGCGGCGTCCGCTCCCCTCTATGGCATGGCTCTTGATCTCGTCCCCTTTTCGGCAAGGGCGGCTCTTTACCCAACCTCACCGGGAAGGCGGACGATGGCTCTCGATGCGAACACCAAACTCGTTGATATAACAGAATTTATCAATAAAAATCGTGGTTCGATATCCGTCTGTATGATCGCGCGGGACGAGGAGGCCCATATCGGCGAGGCGCTCGCCAGTGTCAAGGATCTGGCCGATGAGATGATCGTTGTCGATACAGGCTCGACCGACCTCACCGCGTCCGAGGCGAGACGCCTCGGGGCTCGCGTCATCGCGGCGCCGTGGACGAACGATTTCAGCGCGGCGCGCAACATCGCCCTCTCGAGAGCCCGGTGCCGGTGGATTCTCGTTCTCGACGCCGACGAATGCATCTCGGCGGCCGATCACGAGAGGATCCGCGAGCTCGTGCGCGAGGAGACGCCCTGTGCATATCTCCTCGAGCAGCGAACGTACCTTCGCGCGGACGACGGCTTCGCCTGCGTTCCCGGCCCCGGCGACGGGATGAGCCGCGGCGCGGCGGCCTATTTCACCGACCGGCAGGTTCGGCTCTTCGGAAACAAGCGCTTCATCCGCTACGCCTGCGAGATTCACGAGAACCTCGACGAGTCGCTCCTCTCGGCGGGCGTCCCCGTGCGAGAGAGCGGCGTCGCCATCCACCACTACGGCAGGCTTCGCGACGACGGCCGGGTATCCCGCAAGGCGGCCCTCTGGCGCGAGCTCGGGCGCGAGGCGCTCGACGCCTACCCGGCGCATCCGCGGTATCTGTATGAGCTCGCCGCCCAGTTTCTCGCGTACGGGGATCTCGATGCCGCCGTCCGGCACGCCGAGATGGCCCTCGCGTCCGAGGCGGGCAGCTGGCAGCTCTGGAACACGATGGGGCTCGCGCGCCTTCGTAAGGGGGAACGCGAGCGGGCCGTATCCTGCTTCAGAAGGGCTCTCCGCTGCGCCGGCGAAAACGCCGAGGTCTGCAACAACATGGGCGCCGCTCTTCTGGAGAGCGGCGAGAGCGCCGAGGCCTTGCTGTGGTTCGAGCGCGCCGCCGCTCTCGAGGGAGACAACCCGGACATCCTCCGGAACGCCGCCGCCGCGTCCGTTCTCGCCGGGGAGATCGATGGCGCCGGGGATTTCATCGAGCGGTCGCTCGCGATCGATCCGTTCGCGGCCCACTCGCACGCGATCCAGGCGGATATTCTGCTTCGGACCGGCGACGCCGACGGCGCCGCGCGCGTTCTCGCGGGCATGCGCTTTCTGCCGGACACGCCGTTCAAGGTCTACCTCAAGGCGATCCAGCTCTCGATCCGCATGAAACGGATCGAAGAGGCTGACGCCATGGCCGGGAGGGCGGTCGAGGCGTTTCCGGGGCGCGACGACCTGCTCTACCTTTCCGGAAAGATAGCCGAGCTCGGGGGGGACGACGAGCGCGCCGTCTCGATGTACCGGCGCGCGCTCGCGGCTCGATCCGATCACGCCGAAGCGCTCTCGAGCCTCGGATGTATCTTCGACCGGCAGGCGCGGTTCACCGAGGCGCTCTCGGTGTTCCGGGAGGCGCTGCGGCACAAACCGTCGGACACGCAGATCGAGGTCAACCTCGGCATCGTCTTCGACAAGCTGGGGCACGCCGACGAGGCGGAACGATGTTTCGCGCGCGCGATGGAGAGCGGCGAGCGGTCCGGCTTCGCCTACAACGCCCTCGGCTGCCACCATGCGCGTCTCAGCCGCTTCGACGAGGCCTTCGCCTGCTTCGCCAAGGCGGTCGAGATCGAGGAGAATCCCCTCTATTACCAGAATCTCGGGCTCGCCTGCGAGCGGATGCGCCGGTACGACGAGGCCGCCGAGGCGTACGAGAAGATGGCCCTCATCGACGGACAGGGCGCCTCGTTCGCCCGCGAGCGCCTCGCGTGGCTTCGCTCGGCCGGCGCCGCGTCGGCGCGCTGAACCCGCGACGGCGGTGTGCTTCTTACCCCCGAAAATTCGCTTTGACAGCGTATGCGACGAGCCGTACGCTCGCGAGTCGGGTGGGGGGATCGCGCCGCCCGACGGCCGTTCGCGGGCCGGGGCGCGCGCTCCTCGAAGGAGCGGCCAGTGAAGAGGACGATAGCGCTTCTCACCGATTTCAGCTGGCACAACTGGTACGTCGGCGTCATGAAGGGCGTCATCGCGGGTATCAATCCGGATGCGAACGTCGTCGATTTGTGCCACAACATCTCGGGCCAGGACGTGCGCGAGGGGAGCTTTATTCTCGGGAACAGCTTCACGTATTTTCCGCGCGGCACCGTCTTCGTGGCGGTGGTCGACCCGGGTGTGGGGAGCGATCGCCGGAACATCGTCGTCAAGACCACGGAGCATTTCTTCGTCGCCCCCGACAACGGCATCGTGAGCTCGATATTCGAAAAGGCCTCGGTCGAGCGGGTCTTTCAGGTGTTCCCCGGAAAGTACACGCTGGGGGTGGTCGGGGCGACGTTCCACGGGCGCGACGTTTTCGCCCCCCTTGCCGCGCATCTCTCCCTCGGCGTGGCTCCCGAGGAAATGGGCGAGGAGATCAAATCGGTGTGCACGGTGCCGGCGATCCGGCCGGCGATGAACGAGCGGGGCGAGCTCCTCGGACGCGCCGTGTACGTCGATCCTTTCGGCAACATCATAACCAACGTCGATGAGGAGTGTCTGAAGAGAGTGTTCCCCGGCGAGCCGCCGCGCGACGATCTCATCGTCCATCTGTCCGGCCGGACGATCCGGGGCATTCGCCGGTACTACGAGCAGGGTCAGCAAGGATATCTCATGGCGCTCATCAACAGCTGGGGATACCTCGAGATCGCCGTGAACCGCGGAAACGCGTTTCAGCATCTCGGGCTCCTGGACAAGAAATCGCTCGAAATACTCATCTCGATCGGTTCGAAGCCGTAGAGCGGCGCCGCACGGGTCGAAACCTCGGTCGGTCTCCTCGAAATCATCCTTGAATCCTGAATCCCGGTGTGTAGAATGCGGAGGGTCATTCGATTTCATGCCGCCGCGGAGAGGAAGCATGAGGAAACGGGCGTTTCTCGTCGGCGTTGCCGCGCTCGCCGTCGCGTCGGGGCGGGACGCCGGAGCCCATCGCGTCGAATCGGCGCGGCGCTGGGGTTTCCCCGCGGCGGGGACCGACACTCTCGTCGTGAAAAACGAGAGCGGAAACATCGCCTATGAGCGGTGGGAGCGCGACTCGATCGACGTCGAGGCGTCGCTTCGCGTCAAGGCCCCGGGCGCGTCGTCGGCCCGCGCGCTTCATGACGCCGTGGTCTTCCGCTTGGAGGAGCGCGGCGGCACCGTCGCGCTCCGGGCCGATACGCCCCGCGCGCGGCATGTCTCCTTCGGCATCGGAGGAGGGGATATCACCGCGATCCGGATCCGCTACCGGATCCGGGTTCCCGGGCGAATCGTCCTTCGTCTGTCCACGGTGAACGGAAAGATCGAGGATCGGTCGAATAGATGACGGCCGCCGTTGGTACTACCCTATGACGCAGCCATACGCGGGCGACGACATTCCGAGAGACGTGCTCGCCGCCTGGATCGGCGGGAGCGAAAGCGCGTTCGCCGTGATCGTAAAGGCCACGATGAGAAGGGCCTACGCGGTCGCTCTCGGCTTCCTCGGGAACGCCGAGGACGCGAGGGACCTGTCGCAGGAGGCGTATGTCGCGGCGCACGCCGCCCGAAGCAGGTTCGACGTCGAGCGGCCGTTCTTTCCGTGGTTCTATCGCATCCTGCGGAATCGCTGCCTCAATGCGCTCGAAAAGCGCGCCCGCCGTCCCGAGGTGTCTCTCGACGTCGTGGCCGAACGGAACGATCCGGGATGCGGGCCCGAACGGACCCGCGAGCGGAGGGAGACGGCCGAGCTCGTCTGGAAGGGGCTTTTCGCCATCGCTCCGGAGCATCGCGAAATCATCGTGCTCCGGTCCTTTCAGGAGCTCTCGTACCGCGAGATCGCCGGCACGCTCGATATCCCGGAGGGAACGGTGATGTCGAGACTCTTCTACGCGCGGCGGGCGCTCCGCGAGGCGCTCGAGGCGCTTCCGGGGATCGACGCCCTGAAGGAGGACGCATCATGACGCTGTGCCCGCGTTTCGACGGCGACGGCATGCGGTACATCGATAACGAGATGAGCGGCGACGAGCGCGCCGCGTTCGAGCGGCACTGCGCCGAATGCGACTCGTGCCGCCGCGAGCTCGCCTCGTTCACGAAGCTCGACGCATTGACGGGGAGGGTGAAGATGGTCGATCCCACCGATGCATTCTGGGAACGCTACTGGCGGAGCGTCTACCGGCGAGTGGAACGCAAGACGGCCTGGGTGCTCATGCTTTCCGGCGCCGTCATGATCGCCGTGTTCGCCGTTCAGCAGGCGGTGAGGTCGCTTCGCTGGATCACGTTCGAAAAGATCGCCGTGCTCCTCTTCGCGGCGGGATTCGTGCTCCTGCTCGTCTCCCTCATCCGCGAGCGGTGCCATCAGTACAAATCCGATCCGTACCGGGACGTGAAACGCTGACATCGAATTCGGCGGAAAGGCGGACTGTCGATGATCGTTACTACATGCGAGACCCTGCCGGGCAAGCGGATCGTCAGGGTGATCGGTCTCGCGAAGGGCAATACGATCCGGGCGCGGAACTTCGGGCGCGACTTCGTGGCGGCGCTGCGAAACGTCGTCGGCGGCGAGATCGTCGAATATACGAAGCTCCTGGCCGAGTCGCGCGAGCAGGCGCTCGATCGCATGATCTCACACGCCGAGGGGCTCGGGGCCAACGCCGTCGTCGGCATGCGGTTCTCGACGGCGCAGGTGATGGAGCACGCGGCGGAGCTCCTCGCGTATGGAACGGCGGTCGTCGTGGAGGACGAGCGGTGAGGCTCGGACCGTTCGAGGCGCGCGCGATCGAGACGGGAGCGTTCCGTCTCGACGGCGGGGCGATGTTCGGGGTCGTGCCGAAGGTGCTCTGGAGCCGAACGAACCCGGCGGACGAAAACAACAGAATCAAGATGGCGATGCGCCTCCTCTACCTCGAGGGCGCCGGCCGCCGGCTCGTCGTCGACGGCGGCGCCGGCACGAACCTCGGCGGGAAAATGGAGCGAAACTACGAGATCGAGACGGCGGGGCTTCGCGCCGCCCTCGAGGCTGCCTCCGTCGATCCCCTCGCGGTGACTGACGCCGTGGCGACGCACCTGCATTTCGACCACGCGGGGGGCTACTGCTACCGCGACGGAGATGCGATCCGGCTCTCCCTGCCGAACGCCGTCCATCACGTGCAGCGGCGGCAATGGGAGGCGGCGCTTCGGCCGAACGAAAAGGATCGCGCGAGCTTCTTCATGGAGTATCTGCTGCCGATCGAGAAGGCGGGATTGCTCGATCTCGTCGACGGCGAACGGGAAATATTCCCCGGAGTCGCTCTGCTGCCGGCCGAAGGACACACGCCGGGGCATCAGGTCGTGCTCGTGTCGACGGACTCCGGAACGCTTCTCTACTGCGGGGATCTCATTCCGCTCGCCTCCCACGTGAACCTTCCGTACATCATGGCCTACGATCATTTTCCGCTGCGCACGCTCGAGGAGAAGAAACGCCTCCTCGGCCGCGCGGCGGACGAGGGCTGGACACTCTTCTTCGAACACGATCCCGAGATCGCCGCCGCGACGGTCCGCCGAAGCGGCGCGGACGGCTTCGCGCTCGACGAGATCGTGAATCTCTCGGATTGACGCGACGTATGCTGAATGACGCCGATCTCATGAAGCGGACGGCCGCCGGCGACGAGGACGCCTTTCGCGCTCTCGTCGAGCGCCACGGCAGGAGCGCGCATACCTTCTTTCTCCGTCTCGTGCGCAGCGTCGAGGACGCCGAGGATCTGACGCAAGAGCTGTTTCTCGCCCTCTATCGGGCGGCGGGCCGCTACCGCCCCGAAGCTCCGTTCACCTCGTACCTCTATCGCATCGCCTCCAACCTCGCGGCGAGCCACCTGCGCCGGCGTGCGGCGCGCCCCGCGCAGTCCCTCGACGAGCTCGCCGAGAGCGGCTTCGAGACGGCGACGAGCCGGCACGACGACCACCCCGAGCAATCGTTCGAGGAGCGGGAGATGCGGCGGCGGTACGAGGGGGCCCTCGCGCGGCTCCCGGCCGATTGGCGCATCGCGCTCGAGCTCCGCGTGCGGGCGGGAGCTCTCGTACGGCGAAATCGCCGCCGCGATGGGCAAGAGCGTCCCCGCCGTCGAGTCGATCCTCGTGCGCGCGCGCGAGCGTATCGCGGAAGAGATGAGGGAAGGCGGCTGGAAACGCGAAGACGGTTAGCGGGGGGGAGGGGAAACGGCGCGGAGGAGAATATGAGGCGCAGGTTTTTTCCTTCGGCCGCGTTCTAACATAGTGACAGGAGGAACCCGAATGGATTGCCGGAAGTGGAGAGCACTCGTATCCCGCGAGCTCGACGGCGAGCTCGACGGCGCCGACCGCGGCGGGCTCGAGCGGCACGTCGAGCGCTGCGCCCGCTGCGCGGCCTTTCGCGAGCTCATCCGCGAGGCGGCGTCGATTCACCGGTCGGGTCCCGAAAGGGATCCGAGCCCTCGGCTCGTCGCTTCCATCCTCGCCGAGGCCGGAGCGGCCCGGAGATCCCCGCGGATCGGCGGGTGGCTCCGGTTCGCGGTGCCCGCCGCGGCCGCGGCCGTATTTGTCTTGGGTTTCTGGGTCGGCAGCCTCATGCACGAGCGCTTCGGCGGAGAAGGCGTTTCCACGGTGGCGAGCGGCGCCATGGGACTCGATCTCGAGTATCTCGGCGACAGCCCGCCCGGATCGTTCGGCAATATCGTCACGGTTTCCTACGAGGGAGGGGAAGAATGAAGCGGGATGCGGTCAAAATCGCGCTCGTCGTTTCCCTCGTGTTCAACGCCGCCGTCATCGGCGCGTTCGCGTACGGTCTCGCGAGAAAGCCGTCGCCTCAGGGGTTCTGTCCGGAAGCGGGCCGCGCGCGCTCGGAGCCTTTCGAGTGGCACGGCAAGCGGATCGCCCGCCGCATCGGCGTGCCCGACGAGCGGACGATGCGGTTCATCGGGGTCATGTCGGACAGCTCCGGCGAGACGGCGGAGATCCGCGGAGCCCTGCAGCGTTCGCGCGCGGATCTCATCGCGCTCATCGAGGCGAACGAGCCGGACGAGGCGGCGATCATGGCGAAAGTCGACGAGATTTCGCGGCTCCAGGGAGATTTCGAGAAGCGGGTCGTCGCACGGCTCCTCGGCGCGAGGGACGTCCTCACGCCCGAGGAGCGCGCACGGTTCATGCGCCTCATCCGGCACGAGTGCATGATGCGCGACGCCGGCGTGCCTCTCACACCCGCCGGACAACGGAAAGAAAGCGAGGTTCCGAGATGGTAAAACGTATCACGGTCGTGCTGGCGCTCGCGGCGCTCATGACAACGGCCTCCGCCACGCTCTCCGCTCAGGAGAAGGAAGTAAAGGTCGTCGTGACGGCCGGGGAAGGCGGGCCGTCGGCGTGCGCGGCGGCGAAAGAGCTCACTCCCGAGCAAATGGAGAAGGTCGAGAAGCTCCGCGAGGAGCATCGGCTTCGCGCCGTCGAGCTTCGCGCCGATCTCACGAAGCTGGGCGTCGAGCTCAAGCGCGAGACGGACAAGCCCGAGCCGAACATGGGCGCCGTCGAGGCGACTCTGAAGAAGATGTCCTCCGTCAGGGAACGGATCCAGATGAGCCGCATCGAGCACCGGCTCGCCATGCGGAAGCTCCTCGGGGACGATTGCATGGCGCACATGCGGCGGGGATTCGGCGATCGCGATATGACGTGGATCGAGGCCGAGGCCGAGGAGGGGGACGAGCCCGGCGAGCGGGAAGTTCGCATCATGCGTTTCAAGGATCGCGACGGCGCCGGGATGCCTCCGGGATGCGGGGGCGGGCGCCTCGATCGTATGAAAGCGCGCGGTCGCGAGATGAAGGCGGGATGCGATCCGGGATCCTGCGGCATGATGATGCACCGGGAGGGATCGGCGCCGGGCGCCTGCTGCGCGCCGCGCGAGGGGCACATCTGCACGATGCGCCGCGCCGGCCGGGACCGCTCGTGCGACGGTTCGTGCTCGATGCACAAAGGAAACTGGGAATCGCGCATGTTCCGCCCCCGGGGCAAGAGGACCGCGCACCGGTGCTCGGAAGATTGCAGGATCATGGAATGGAAGGAGCGTATGCCCGCGGAGCGCCGGTAGGCGACCCGGCGTCCGCTCGAAAGAGGCTCCCGTCGCTCCGTGGGCACGGAGCGGCGAACCCACCGAACAGGCGGGGCGCTTCGGCGCCCCGCCCCTTTTTCGCGGTCAGTTGATGCGGATCGAGGTCATGAGCGAGAAGAAAACGCCGCTGTAATCGACCTCGATGGGGAAGCCGGGCTCGAAGTAGCCGCGCTCTCCGTACAGGTCGCTCAACGTTTCGACTTTGAGCCCCCGGTAGCCGATCTGGAGACCGACCTCGATCGGATTGAGGAAATTCGTGCGTATCTCGGCGTACGCCTCGTAGCCGGCATCCTCGCCGTCGTACTCGGCGAGCCGGCGGCCGGTGATTTCGTTCGTGCCGTACGTGACGTCGACCCAGCAGCGGTTCACGCCGACGCCGAGATCGATCGCGTTCTCGAATCGGAAGAGGGCGGCGACGAGGCCGAGCGTGTAGACGTCGGCCGGCGCGAGGTAGGTTATGGAGGATGTGGCCTCGAGGGTTTCCGTTTCCGCCCAGAGGTGCTCGTATCCGCCGACGAGGGCCGCGATCCGTCCGTACCAGATCCTGCCCTCGGCGCGGAAATTGATGCCGTTATTGAGTGGATCGATGGTTATGGCGTTTTCCTGCGCGACGATCCCGATATGCTCGTTGAGCGCGCCCATCGAATAGTAGCCGAGACCTATGCCGCCGCCGGCGGAGATTCCGAGCGGAAAAGCAGCGGCGCCCCCTCCCGCGGCAGCGACGACCGCCGCCATGACGATGAACAGCCGAGCGGCGTTCCTCATGTCTCCTCCCTGTCCCGTCCCGCGATCTCAGCGGGATCGTCCGTCGAGGTAGTGTCCGAGCCGCCGAATGCCTTCGGCGATGCGTTCGATCGAGTTCGCGTACGATATGCGCAGATATCCTTCGGCGTTCTCCCCGAAATCGACGCCCGGCGCCACCGCCACGCCGCAGCGATCGAGCATGTCGAAGGCGAGTCGCATGGAATCGCCGTCCCTGTGGCGCGCATCCACGAGAAAATAGAACGCGCCTCGAGGCTCGACGGCGAAGCGCAGCCCGAGCTTGGGGAGCTCCTCCGCGAGGTAGCGGCGCCGCGCGTCGTACTCGAGCCTCATCTCCTCGATCTCGGGATGCGTTTCGGCGAGAGCGGCGATCCCCGCCTGCTGGACGAAGGAGTTCGCGCAGATGAAGAAATTCTGCTGGAGTATCTGGAGCCGGCGGATGTGCCGTTCCGGGGCGATCACCCAGCCGAGCCGCCACCCCGTCATGGCGTACCGTTTCGAGAAGCCGTTGAGGATGAACGCCCCGGGAGCGTACTCGAGAGCCGAATGCTCCCGTTCTCCGTAGACGAGGCCGTGATAGATCTCGTCGCTGATCACGGGGATGCCGAGATCGCAGATCTCACTGAGCGCGTTCGCCGGGATGAGCGTTCCGGCCGGGTTCGACGGCGAGTTGACGATAACCGCCTTCGTGCGGGGACCGATCGCGCGGCGTACCGCGGCCGGGTCGAGCTGAAAGCCCGCCCGTTCGTCCGTGGCCACGCGGCGCGGAACGCCCCTCAGGTATCGTATGAAATTCGGATAGCAGGGGTATCCCGGGTCGCCGATGATGATTTCGTCCCCCGGCTCCTCGATGAGGAGCGACAGGACGAGGAGAAGCGCCGGCGAGGTTCCCATGGTCACGATGACCCGGCCGGGGGAGACGTTCGCCCCGTAGGAGGCCTCGTAGTGACGGGCGATCGCGGCGCGAAGCGCCGCTGCGCCCCGGCTGTCGGTATAGTGCGTATCGCCGCGCCGAAGGGCTTCTTCGGCCGCTCGCACGATGCGGGGGGGCGTCGGAAAATCCGGTTCGCCGATCTCGAGGTGCACGATCGATCGCCCCTCGCGCTCGAGCTCGAGAGCGTGCTCGAGGACCTCCATGACGATGAACGGGCGGATGAGGCCCCCGCCGGTGTTCCCGGCGGGCGGGGCGTCGCGCCGTACGGCGGTGCGGCGCGCGGGGCGCGCGGCGGGCTTGCGTGGCTTTCTGGTGCGGCTCGCGCTCATGTACTTACAACATATCGTCCGGAGTCCCGCGCGTCAACGACATCGTTCGGGGCGCGGCCCCGCCGGGCGGATGACGGCCACCGTCCAGTGCCTGCCGGTGACGCCGCGGTCGCGGCGATGGGAAAAGAAGAGCTCCGGGCTGCAGGAGGTGCAGAGACCCGAGGAGAGAATGCGGTTTCGCTCGAGCCCCCCGTCGAGGAGCGAGCGCACGATGAACGCCTCGAGGTCGAGGCGCCAGACCTTCCCGGCCGATCGTCGAACGGCGCGCGGAAAGCGCATCGCCTCTTCCCGGTCGACGGTGTAGCACCGCGCGCAGATGCCGGGGCCGATCGCCGCGACCGCGTACGACGGTTCGATGAGAAAGCGGTCGCGGAGCACGTCGATCGCGCGCTCGATGATGCCGCCACGCGCGCCCATCCGGCCGACATGGAGGGCGGCGACGGCGCGTTCCGGCGGGGAGTAGATGACGACCGAGTAGCAATCGGCGGTGCTGATCGCGAGCGCGAGATTCGGGGTATCGGTCGCGAAGCCGTCGAAGCCCCGGTACTGGCCGCCCCGTTCGACCACGGCGATATCGGCGCCGTGGACCTGCCCCGTCCGGGCGAGACGCCGGGGCGGTATGTCGAGCGCCGCCAGCAGCCGGCGCCTGTTCTCGCGAATGTTCGCGGGAGGATCGCCGAGCGCGCCGCCGAGGTTGAGCGAGTCGAATGGCGGCGGGCTCACGCCGCCCGGGCGCGTCGTCACGAACAGATGGAGCTCGCTCGCCATGATCCCCAGGGCGGGAAAGCGTCCGATGCGAAGTCCGTTGACGGAGACCCATTCCATCGTTTGCCCTCTTGACAGCGAGCGACCGGATGAGGATACCCTATCGGGTGATCTTTGCAAGAGGCGTCGGAGGAGGCGTATGAATTATTTCGAAGGCTACCGGTGCTCGTCATGCGGCAGAGAGGTTCCCGCGGGTTCCGCCGCGGCCGAATGTCAGTCCTGCGCCGGGCCGCTCCTCGCCGTGTACGATTTCGGTCTCATGCGCCGGAGCGCACGGGATCCCGCTTCCCTGCTCGCCGGCGAGGGTCCGGGCATCTGGCGCTACGCGAATCTCCTGCCTCCTTTCGCGCGCCGGGTGAGCCTCGGCGAGGGGCGCACGCCGCTCCTCGCCTCGCGCGACCTCGGGCGATCCCTGGGCGTTCCCGGTCTCTTCATCAAGGACGAATCCGCGAACCCGACCGGCTCCTTCAAGTCCCGGGGCATGGCCGCGGCCGTTTCGCGTCTCGTCGATCTCGGCGTGAAGCGGGCGTACGCGCCCTCGGCCGGAAACGCGGGGCTGGCGCTCGCGGCGTACTGCGCCGCTGCGGGCATCGAGTGCCGCATATTCATTCCCTCGGAGACGCCCTCGGGAGTCGCCGCGGAATGCCGCCTCTACGGGGCCGAGGTCACCGTCGTGCCGGGGATTCTTCCCGACGCGGCCGGGGCGCTCGATGCCCTCGTCGGCGTCGATCGCGCGGGGGTCGTGAGCACCTTCCGCGAGCCGTGCCGCGTCGAGGGGAAAAAGACGATGGCTTTCGAGATCGAGGAGGAGACCTCCCCCGACTGGATCGTGTTTCCGACGGGGGGCGGCACGGGAGTGGTCGCGTTCCGGAAGGCGTACGAGGAGCTCGACGCGCTCGGCCTGCTGCGGCGTCCGATGCCGCGCCTCGCGGTCGTTCAATCGGAGGGATGCGCGCCGCTCGTCGAGGCCTGGCGGAAGGGGCTCGAGCGGGCCGCTCCCTGGCGCGTTCCCGTGACGATCGCCTCCGGAATCCGGGTTCCGGGCTCGCGCGCCGACGCTCTCATCCTCCGCGCGATCCGCGAGAGCGGCGGCGCGGCGACGACGGTGAGCGACGACGAGATCGTCGCCGCCGTCCGCGAGCTTTCGCTCTCTCTCGGGCTCTTCGTCTCCCCGGAGGGGGCCGCGGCGTACGCGGGATTCAAACGTCTCGCGAGGGAGGGAACGATAAGCCCCTCCTCGCGTGTCGTCGTCGTCAACACCGCGGGAGGGGCTCGCTACCGTTTTCTGCTCGATCCGTACGAGCGGTGATCAGCCGCTTCGCTTCTTGCCGGAATCCGATCTCGTGCCGCTCGAGCCTCCCCGATAGGGGGTCGCGGAGCTCTTCGTCGTGCTCCGCGCGGGCGGCGGGGAGCTTCGCGTCGAGGTCGCCGGGGTCGCGCGCCTATCGGAGCCGCGCTGATTCTCTCCGACGGAGGAGCGCCGCCGCTCCTCTCCGGCGGAAGAGCGTCGCCGTTCCTCTCCGGCCGTGGAGCGCCGCCGTTCCTCTCCGAATCCGGATCGCTCCGGCTTGATTCTATCGCCGCGGTCGTCGTCGCGTTTCAAAGGCTGCGTCCGGCGCTCGATCGACGGGTCGCGCCCGGTTTTCGTTCCCGGCCGGCGAGGGACGGCGCGCACCGCCGGGCGGTCGCGCCCCGGGCCGCCGCGTTCGATCGCTCCGCCACTCGGGTCGACCGTCCTGCGGCGGAGATCCGAGCGCTCGAGTCTCTCGTCCGCCGCGCGCCGCTTCGAGCTCACGAGACGCGAGTCGACGAGCGATTTCTCGCGGCCGAGCGACGTGTAGGTCGTCGCATAATCGATGTAGCGCTTCGTCGCGGTTCGATCGCCGTAAAGCGGCCGGTAGGACGCCGCGGTTCCCGAGTAATAGTAATCGTCGCACGACCAGCACGCGTACGGGTAGCCGTAGGGGTACCGGTACGACGGATACCACCAGGAGTAATACGGCCAGTAGTAATCATTCCACCAGATGTTCCAGTAGTAGCTGCTCCAGAACGGATCCCAGGCAGGATACAATCCCCATCCGATGAAAGAGCCGCCGTAGTAGGACCAGGGCGAATACCACGGATAGGCGGATCCGTAGGTGAAGGAGAGATATATCTTCGTGTCGTCGCCGTCGTACTCGCCGTCCGGGTAGGGCTGGCCCCGGTCCTCGTCGTCGTCGCTCCCGGCGGCGTATTGTATGTTGTACATCGGCGGATAGGGATACACGGGCTCTTCATCGTACGCGATCCGCTCGATTGTCGCTTCCGGGCATTCATCGGAGTAGGGGTCGGCCGTCGTCTCCGGACCGTGGCATTTCGCGCACAGATAGCGCGGGTAGTCGACGCGGCGATTGATGTAAAAGTAAGTGTAATCCGTCGCCGGCGGCTCTCGGTCGGCTCGGCGCACGATCTCCTCGTCGATCATGTTGAAGGCGAGGAACGGATCGCTGTCGACGCGCAGGCGTTTCTTCTCGGATAGCCGCTCGCTCTTCGCGAGGAAGTAGAGCTCGTCCTCGTCGAGCCGGCCCGGATCGTCGACGGCCAGCGCGTGGATGTACTCGATCCCCGTTTTCCCGCCGGTTTCCCAGTAGGTGCCCGAGCCGGGTTCCGGAAGGACGTGGATCTCTCGGCCCTCCACGCGCACGGGGCGCCCGTCGGCGGGGAAGAGCAGGTGGACGTACCCCTCGGTGTCCACGTTGTACACGATCACGTACGCGTCGCGGGACGCGCTGAAGGAAATTTCTATCCCTTCCCCCGGATCGTACACGGCTCCGCGCTCGCCGGAGAGCTCGACGGTGACGGCGAGACCCCCGGCGGCCACCGGAGCGTCGGCGGAACCTTTCTTGAGATCGACCGCGAGGAGCGGCGTACAGAGCAGTGCGCCGAGCGGAACGGCGAGAAGGATGAGCCGTATCGGACGCTTCATGTCACTCACTCCTTAGCAGGGGAGAATTGTTCCCGTCATGATGTTCCGGCGGGGGTTCCCGCGCGGGACGAGCCCCGCGCCGACGATCCCTCATTATTATAATCGTCAATGGCCGCTTTTACAAGCGGCATGCGCCTCCTCCGGCGGCATGCTCCGCCGGTTTCACCCGGGTTCGCACGCGACGGGCGGGGGCGTCCGGCTCCTCCTGCCCGAGTCGAAGGCGGCATCGTCTTCTCCGCTAACTGGCTGTGCATATTGACAATAGTATCCCGCCGAATTACCGAAACGTTCTTGACCGTCGCGGAGTACTATAGTAAGTTGCCCCAAAGCGCACGCAAAGGAGGCTCAGCATGGTTCTCGTCGGCACGCCGGTCTTTCTTCAAATCTCCGGAAAGCTATCCGACGTCATATTTCACGGGGGTTGGGTCGGGAACGGGATTCTCCTCACGCTGACCGTGCTGTCCGTCATCTCGTGGACGGTCATGATAGAAAAGGCCCGCTACTTCAGGCTCTCGCGCCGGCAAACCCTGCGGTTCCTCGATCTCTTCGGGAAAGAGCATTCCCTTCGCTCTCTCGCGGGGCAGGCCTCGTCGTTTCCGGCGAGCCCCGAGGCCGCCCTCGCCTCGCGCATCGCCGCCGAGCTCGAAGGGGGCGAGGTGAGGAGCACTTCCGCGCTCGACAAGCTCATCGAGAACGAGATCGTCTCCATCATGTCCGGCTTCGAATCGTACGTGCAGTTTCTCGCGACGACCGCCTCGATTTCGCCGCTGCTCGGACTCTTCGGAACGGTCTGGGGTATCATGAGCTCCTTTCTCAGCATGGGGGCGCAGGGCTCGGCGAGCCTCTTCGTCGTGGGCCCGGGTATCGCCGTCGCCCTCATCACGACGGTGTTCGGGCTCGGCGCCGCGATTCCGGCCGTCGTCGGCTACAACTTCATCATCCGCACGAACCGCGGGCGCGAGGAAGAGATCGAGGCCTTCGCCGGGCGGTTGCGGAACCGCATCGTCGAGCGCGTGTACGTCGAGCTCCGCGGGAGCGATGGGATGGCCCCGGGAGGTGGCGCGGCATGAGGCGCTCGCGTTACGCGCCGCTCGCCGAGATCAACATCACGAACCTCGTCGACGTGACGATGGTTCTGCTCATCATTTTCATGCTGACCGCGCCGTTCCTCCAGGCGGGGGTCAAGCTCAGGCTTCCGAAAGCGGAGGCCAAATCGATCGAGGAGCAGGAGGGCGTCACGGTCTCGATCGACGAAGAGGGCCGCATCTTCATCGACGAGCGGCGCACGGAATGGAACGAGTTCGCCGCCGATCTCCGCCGCGCTCTCGAGGGCACGGAGCCGCGGGTGTTCCTGCGCGCCGACAAGGACGTGCGGTATGAGAGCGTCCTGCGAGTGATCGCGCGCGTCAAGATGCTCGGCGTCGACGATCTCGGGCTCATCGCGGAACAGGAAGAGAAGAAACGGTGACGGGGCGGGGTGGCGCCGGATGAAATCGTCTCTCGGCATTTCGGTCGTCGCGCACGTCTCGGTATTCACCGCGGCGTTGTTCCTCTTCAACGCCGTTCCCCGAATGAACCTCCCCGAACGGGTCTACTCGGTGAAGATCCTCCAGCCGCTCTTGCGCGCTCCGGCCGCGGCCGAGAAGCCGGCTCCCGAGACGCCGAAGAAGGAGCCTCCGAAAAAGGAGGAGAAGATCCCCGTCCCCAAGAAGCCGGAGACCCCGAAGGAGGGGAAGGAGTCGAAGGAAGAGCCGGCGAAGCCTCAGGAGAAGCCGATCGACGTCGGCGTCGCGGGGGAGCAGGGCACGGGGATCGCGGTCGACGCCCCCGTCTTTCCCTTCTCGTACTACCTCGCCGCCATCGAGCGGAAGGTTTCGGCCAACTGGTTCTCGGCGGTTTCCGGTGGCACGGTCGGCATGAACTGCGTCGTATATTTCAGGCTGCGGCGGGACGGGAGCGTGGAGGACGCGCGGATCGAGACGAGCTCGAGCAACGCCTATTTCGACCGCGCGGCTCTGAAGGCCGTGAGGAGTTCGAGCCCGTTTCCGCCCCTGCCGCGGGCGTTTCCGGATCAGTATCTCGGCATCCACTTCACGTTCGTGCAGAAGGAATGAACATGCGACGAGTTATCGGTATCGTGATCGCCGCCTGCTGTGCCGCGGGGGCGGCCCGGGCGCAAACGGACATCTACCTCCGGACGGAACGGGCGGGGAGGGGCAAGGTGCCGATCATCGTCAAGGACATCTCGGCGATGACCGGGCGCGAACGCGAAGGCGCGACGCTTCTCACGAACGTCATCCGGGCGGATCTCGGGTTCTCGGGACTCGTCGAGGTGCTCCGAGCCGAGGAGGGCGGCGAGGCGGACGCGGGGAGGACGGCGGGCGCGATCTTCGAGGGATCGCTCTCGGCGGAGGGCGGCTCGCTCGCGCTCGAGGCCCGGCTCCTCGATTACACGAGCCGCGAAACGATCTTCAGCAAGCGCTACCGGTTCGGCGCCGACGCCCGGCGCCACGTGGCCCATACCGTGAGCGACGAAATCGTGTACTTCCTCGTGGGCGAACGCGGCATCGCGACGACCAGGCTTCTCTTCCGCCGTCCCCAAAAGGATTCGAAGGATCTGTACGTTATCGACTACGACGGCTTCGGCGAGCGGCGGCTCACTCAGGGCGAGCTCGTCACCTCGCCCCTCTGGCTCGACGGGACGCGGGTCTGTTACTCGTCCGATCGCCGGGGCAACTGGGATTGCTACCTCGTCGATCTGCGAAAGGGATCGAAGTATCTCATCACGCAGTGGCGCGGGATCAACATCGCGGGAAGCTACTTCGCGCCGCGCGACGAGATCGCCATGACGCTCAGCGTCGACGGCAACCACGAGATCTATCTCCTCGACTCGACGGGAAAGGTTCTGCGCCGGCTCACGCGAAACCGCGCGATCGACATCTCGCCGAGCTGGTCGCCGAACGGCGCCGAGATCGCGTTCGTGAGCGACAGGGGAGGCACGCCGCAGATCTACATCATGGACAGCTTCGGCGCCAACGTGAGGCGGCTCTCGCGCTCGGGCTCATACAACCAGTCTCCCGCGTGGTCTCCGCGCGGGGACATCATCGCCTACTGCTCGCGCGAGGGCGGCGTCTATCGTCTCCGTCTCATCTCGCCCGACGGGCTCGTCGAGGAGACGCTCTTTGAGGATGGTTCGAGCTACGAGGATCCGGTGTGGGCGCCCGACGGCCGGCACCTCGCGGCGACGGCGCGCGAGGGCGGAAAATCCTGGATCGTCGTCATCGACATCGACACGAAGGAGAAGCGCCGTCTCGCGCAGGGGGATCTCCCCGATTGGTCGCCGCTCCCGCCTGAGCCGCGCACGGAGCTCCTCGGCCGCTGATCGAAAGCCCCGGAACGAAAAAAATGTGTTCAGTTCCCCGCGATCCGTGTACTATCTTTCACGAAGGCCGGGAACGGGCGGCGAGGGGGGATCGCGCCCGAGCATCCGGACTTCGAATCAACGGGGAGTTTACGACGCGGTTTGAACAAGGAGGTCGCATGATGGCCCGCTCCAAATGGCTGTTGATCGTTCTCGTTCTGGCGCTGGCGCTCTCCGCCTGCGCGAAAAAGCAGACAACGCCGGTCGAGGAACCGCCGGCGCCGGCTCCCGTCGTCGAGCAGGAAACGACGCCGATCGTGCCGCCGCCCCCTCCGCCCGTCGTCGAGGAGGCCGTGATCGTTCTCGAGGACGTTTATTTCGATTTCGACAAATACAGTGTCAAGGACGAATACAAGGGTATCCTGACCCGCAACGCGGAGCTCCTCATGGCCAACACGGGGAAGCGGATTTTCGTGCAGGGGCATTGCGACGAGCGCGGCACGAACGAATACAATATGGCGCTCGGCGAGAAGAGGGCCAAGGCGGCCGTCGATTTCTATACGAGCTACGGCGTCTCGGCGGATCGCATCACGTGGATCAGCTACGGCGAGGAAAAACCCTTCGCCACCGGGCATGACGAGACGTCATGGACCCAGAACCGCCGGGCTCACATGATCCTCCAGTGAGACGGGCGATGAAACGCTGGCGGTTGCGGATCGTCGCCGCGGCCCTCGTGGCGATGGCCGCTGCGGCGCAGAGCGGATGCTGGGGGCGCGCGTTCTTCCGCGCGCCGATGGAGACGCTCGCGACCTCGTCCAAGGTCGACTCGCTGCTCCGCGAGAACGCGCTGCTGCAAGAGCGCATCGCGATCATCGAGGAGTCGATGAGACGGCAGGATGACCGCGAGCGGGGGGCGAACGCCCAGCACAAGATCGATCTCGAGGAGCTCAAGGATCAGCTGAACTCGATCACCGAGATGCTCCGCGAGGCGCAGGAAACGCCGGCCTTCAAACCCGTCGAGCGGCGCCGGACGCCGCTCCCCGATACGACGAAAACCCGATCGGAGGCGCCGCCCGTTCAGGGCGGCGCCCCGGCCGCGGCCTCCGGGGCGTCCGCCGACGCCTCCGGCGGGGCCCCGCCGATTCCCGCGAGCGACAGTCTCGTCGCCGCCGGGAACCCGGGCGGCGATACGGCGTCGGCCGGGGCCGGTCCAGCCCCGCCGCCCGAGGAGCTCTACCGCCAGATATACCTCGATTACAGCAGGCGCGAGTACCAGCTCGCGCTCGATGAATCGGACGCCTTTCTCGCGGAGTACCCCGACGATCCGCTCGTGCAGGAGATTCTCTACCTCAAGGGACAGAGCCTCGTCGAGCTCGGACGGAGCCTCGACGCGCTCAAGGAGTTCTCGACCCTGCTCCAACGGTATCCGGGAGGCAAACGGGCCCCGGGGGCGCTCCTGAGAATGGCGATCTCGTACGAGGGCATGGGGCAGCTCGAGCTCGCGGCGGGCGTCGTCCGGCGGCTCGTCGCCGAGTATCCCCGATCGAGCGAGGCCGCGGCCGCCGCGGAGCGATTCGAATCCATTCTTCAGCAGTGAGGCGTTTCCCGCCTCCGGCGCCCTCCGGGAGGCCGGATTCCCCCGCGTATGAGTGAAAACGCCGCCATCGCCTTCCACCTGCCGCTTGCCGCCGTCATTCTGGCGCTGCTCGGCCTCTCCGCGTTCTTCTCGGCGTCCGAGACCGCGTATTTCTCGCTGTCGCGTTCGGCCGTGCTCGAGCTCGAAAAGGGCAGGCGCCGCGAACGGATGGCCGCCGAGCTCCTGCGCGACCCGCGCATGCTGCTCGTCACGATCCTTTTCTGCAACCTCCTCGTCAACATCGGCGCGACGAGCGCCGTAACGGCGTTCGCGATCGGACTGTACGGCGAGGAGGGAGTCGGCATCGCCGCGCTGGTCATGACGGTCCTCATCCTCCTCGTGGGGGAGATCTCGCCGAAGAGTCTCGTCATGAAGCGCGCCGGGGCTTTCGCCGTGGCCGCGGCGCCGCTGCTCGACGTCTTCATGATCGTCTTCACCCCGGTTCGGCTCGTGCTCGGGGCCATCGCGTCGGGAACGGTCGAGGGGAGCCGGCGTCTCATCGGCGAAAGCCGCGCGGAGTACGGCGCCCGCGAGCTCGCCACCGCCGTCGAGCTCGGACACCGCGACGGGCTGTTCGGCGCGTTCGAGAAACAAGTGCTCACGAATCTCTTCCTCTTCTCCGAGATCACGGCGCGCGAGGTGCAGACGCCGCGCCGCGACGTGTTCACGCTCGACGCCGACACGCCGCTCGGCGAGGCCGTCGCCGGCGTGCGTCGCCGCGGATTCAGCCGCGTGCCTCTCGTCTCAGGGGAGGGCGAGTCGATCGCCGGCATGCTCTTCGCGAAGGATCTGCTCCGGTTCTCGCGCGACGATCGCGTGACGCTGCGCGAGATCATGCGCCCCGCGATCTTCACGCCGGAGAGCAAGCGCATCCGGGACCTCTTCGGAGAGCTCATCGCCTCACGGCAGAATATCGTCGTCGTCGTGGACGAGCACGGCTCCTTCACGGGGATTCTGAGCCTCGAGGACATTCTCGAGGAAATATTCGGCGAGATCCGGGACCGGCGCGAGCCGCGCGTCGACGAGTATCTCCGCCTCGACGATCGCCGCGTCGTCGCGGAGGGGTCGATGAGCATCCGCGACCTCAACGCGCTCCTCGGTACGGCGCTCGAATCGCTCGAGGTCGAGACCGTGGCGGGGTATCTCGTCGAACGGATCGGCCGGATCCCGCGCGAGGGAGAGGCGTTCGAGATCGACGGCATTCGATTCCTCGTGATTTCCGCGGAGCCGGTGCGCGTATCGAAGCTCAAGATCGAACGGATCACGGAGGTCGAGGAGCGATGAGCCCGCTTCAGTCGATCGTCGTCATCGTCGTCACGGTGCTGATGGCCGCGTTCGCTTCGGGCTCGGAGACGGCGGTCGTCTCCTGCAGCAAGGTGCGGCTCAACGCGAAAGTCCGGGCGGGTTCGCGCCGGGCGCGCCTGCTCGAGGATCTCATCGGGTCGCCGGAGCGTTTCTTCGCCATCGTGCTCGTCGCGACGAACATCTCGGTGATCGCCTGCACCGCCGCGGCGACGGGCCTCGCCGTGACCTACTTCGGCGACCGGGGGGCCATGGTGGCGACGGCGGTCATGGTGCCCGTCTTTCTCATTTTCGGCGAGGTGATCCCGAAGGCGGTGTTTCTCTACCACGCGGACCGCGTGGCGATAGCGGTGGCCCCCGGACTGAAAGTCCTCGGCATTCTTCTCTGGCCGCTCGTGACCCCCTCCACGCTGCTCGTAAGGGGCCTCATGCGCGCCGCGGGCATGAGCTCGAGGCGGTTCAACATTCTCTCGACCCGCGAGGAGCTCGCGTTCCTGTATCGAACGGGCAAGACGGAGGGGGCCCTCGAGAGGCGGGAGGGGCTCATCATCGATCGCGTGTTCCGATTCGGCCAGGTCACGGTGCGGGATCTCATGGTGCCCATGGAACGGGTTGTTTCGTTCCCCGTGACGGCCTCGGTCGACGAGGTGATCGCGGAGGCGAACCAGCACACCTTTTCGCGATTTCCGATCGTCTCGTCCGGCGGCCGGCGCGTCGTGGGGATCGTGTCGCTCTTCGATCTCCTCGGGCTCGACGGCGGGGAGAAGCTCGACGCCGTCATGCACCGGCCGCTCTTCACCCGGGAGAACGAAACGGCCGAGCGCCTGCTCGTGCTCATGAAGGACGAGGCGATGCACATGGCGGTCGTCGCCGGCGACGGCGGGGAGGCGCGCGGCATCGTGACGCTGGAGAACATCCTCGAGAGCATCGTGGGCGACATCTACAACGAATATCAGGACGCTTCGTTCGGCGAGCTGTAGCGCCGCGCCTCCGCGAGAGCGCGCGCGGGAAGGAATGCCATGCAGGAGGGCGATGTGGGGAGCGCGCGCGCGGCGTACCCCCTGCCCGTGCCCCTCGGTCGAAGACGCATGGCGATTCTCGCCGAGGGATGCTTCTCGCCGCTCGGGGCGAAGACGGCCGCGTGTCTCGTCCGGTACGTCCCGGGCGAGGTCGTCGCCGTCATCGATTCCACGCTCGCGCCTTCGACGGCCGAACGGGCGCTCGGTTTCGGAAGCGACATCCCGGTCGTCGCCTCGCTGGCGGAGGCGCTCGGGCGCGGGCCCGACACGCTCGTTCTCGGCGCCGCGCCGCGCGGCGGGCGGATGGCCCCCGGGGATCGAGACGCCGTCAAAGGGGCGATCCGAGCGGGGCTCCACGTGGCGAGCGGGATGCACGAGTTTCTCGCCGACGACGAAGAGCTCGCCGCCCTTGCGCGGCTCCGGGGAGTCGTTCTCTGGGACGCGCGGCGCCCCCCCGGGGGGCTCGGCGTATCCTCGGGCCTCGGCTGTCCCGGCTGTCCCGTCGTTCTCACGGTCGGATCGGACTGCAACACCGGCAAAATGACCGCCGCCATGGAGATACATCTCGGGCTCCTCCGCGCCGGGATCCGGTCGGGGTTCGCGGCGTCGGGGCAGACGGGAATCATGATTGTGGGGGCGGGCGTCGCCGTCGACCGGGTCGTCGCCGATTTCATCGGAGGAGCGGCCGAAAGGCTCGTCCGCGAGACCGCGCAGGGGAACGAGGTCGTGATCCTCGAGGGGCAGGGCTCCATTCTCCACCCGGGCTACGCGGGGGTCACCGTCGGAATGATCGCGGGAGCCCTGCCGGACGCATACGTGCTCTGTCATCAGACCACGAGGACGGCGGTCCGCGGCTACGATGTTCCCATCCCGCCGCTCGGCGAGCTCGTCCGGCTGTACGAGGGCGCTGTCGCGGGGATGAGAAGGATTCGGGTCGTCGGCGTGGCGCTCAACACGTTCGATCTCGACGAGAATTCCGCCCGCTCGGCGGTGGAGAGCGCCTCCCGGGAAACGGGGCTCCCCGCCGCCGATCCCGTTCGTTTCGGCGCCGGGCCGCTCGTCGGAGCCGTGCGGGAAATGCCGCGGCTCCGGCGGTGAAGGCATTCGCTCGCCGCCGCCCGCCTCGAAGATCCGCTAGAGCCGATGGGGATTTCGCTCGTCCTTGCAGATCCTGAAGAAATTGCAGAAGCGGCAGAGCCCGCTTTCGATCGCGGGGAAGTGTCGCGGCGCGAGCGCCTCGTTCCGCGCGGTGTCGCCCCCCTCGAGCACGGCAATGAGCTTTGCGATGCCTCCCGCGATGCGGCGCTCGGCCGCCGCGATCGTCTCGCTGTTCGCGGCGTGCGCCGTCGCCGCGCCGCGCTCGAGGAGTCGCACCTCGTAGAGACGCACCGATTCGACCGGCACGCCGAGCACGCGCGAAGCGTAGTATCCGTAGACGCCGAGCTGCGCGGCCGCGTCGCGCCCCTCATCCGACGAGGAGTCGGGAGCCGTTTCGACGGGCTTCGTCGTCTTCCAGTCGACGATGCAGAGCTCTCCGGCGGCGCCGCGGAACATGAAATCGGTCTTCACGTACACCGTGGCGCCGTCGAATTCGAAGGTCTGGGCGAACTCCGCGGCGTCGAGGTTCTCGATCTCCCATCCGCCGCGATCCGTCGCTAGTATCTCCCGCAGCATCGGGCTTTCGAGGAGCCCTTCGATCGCCGAGACGCACTCGGTCCTCGTCCGGCCGAGCGCCGCGTCCGACGGGGGACGCCCGTACTCGTGGTCGAAGAGGGCGAGCCAGTCGATGTTGAGCAGGTTGCCGGTCTTTTTCGGCGTGGAGAGATACTGCTTCCCGCTCGAGAAACGCAGCTGCGCGTCGAATCGCTCGAGAGCGTATCGGGTGACCGCGTCCCGCTCGGGGATGCGCCCCTTGGCCCGCATCGACCGGAGAACGAGGGACGCGACGTAATGCACGAGCTGCCCGCGCCAGAGCGGGAGGGAGACGAGACGTTTCAGGAGGAAGGCCTCGCGCACGAGCGCGGGAGCTCCCGCGCGCCATCCTCCCCAGCTGAGGTAGTAGTGGAAGTAATACCTGCGCGCGCAGGCGTCGAACGCCGCTTCGCGTGAGAGCGACCAGCCGAAGCGGTTCGCGAATCCCATGCGACCGGGGCCTCAGGCCTTTCTCGCGGTTTTCCCGCGTCCTCGCCGAGCGCGGGCGCCGGCCCGTTTCGTGCGGGCGGGTTTCGCGCGGCGCTTCCGGCCGGGCCGCGCGGCCTTCACCGCGGCGTGTCTCGTCCTCTTGTCGAAAATGCCGCGATGCACGCGGTTCTCGAGCTTGAAGGTTTCGAACTCGTAGTCGAACTTCATGCTCTTCTTGCCGCGAAGGGCCACCGCCTTGTCGGTGTACATGTAGAGGTGGTGCTTCGCGGAGGTGCGCTGCTGGGCGAACCGCGCGAGCTCTTCGCGCTCGAAGAGATAGACGCGAAGCGTGCTGAGATCGACGCACGCGATGACGTCGGCCTCCGTCTTGACGGGCACCCACCAATCGAGCGCCTCCTTGCCCTTTCCGCCCGCGCGTTTCGGCTGCAGGTTGGAGACGACGAAGAGGTAGAATTCGCGGCGCGGCTTCTTGAGCCTGACGACGAGGTCGATGCCTTCCTTTCCGGCGGCGGTCGGCAGTCCCTCGCGGATCAGCATCGACTGCACGAAGTATTTTCCGCTGAGACCTATCATGTTCTTCGGAATCTCTTTCATGAGGAGGCTCCTTTCCCTCGCTCCGGCGCGCCGGAGACGGTTTCGAGAATCACGATCGCTTGAGCGTTGTCGCCGTCGTGCGCGAGGCTGAGGTGGCATCGCGCCACGCCGTTCGCCTTCAGCATCTCCCCGAGCCGGCTCGAGAACTCGAGCTCGGGCTTTCCCCGCTCTCCGGTTCTCACCGTGATGTCGCGGAGATTGACGCCGGGAACGAATCCCGTTCCGAAGGCCTTGACGAAGGCCTCGCGGGCGGCGAAGCGAGCCGCGAGAAAGACCGCGCGGCGTCCCCGCCGCGCGCTCTCCCCGATCTCGCCGGCGGAGAAGACTCTCCGGAGAAACCGTTCTCCCCGCATCGCGATGATTCTTTCGAATCGCGCGATCGATACCGTATCTATGCCCGTTCCGAATATCATGACGGACGGAGCACGGATCCGCGGCGGTTGAGGGGGGACGCGATCGCTGCGCTCGTTGGCATCATAATGTATTTATACACCAGATTGTAATCATTATGCCATGGAATTATTACGGGCGAGTCGCCGGAAGTTCCATTCATTGAGATATTACGGGGTAGCCCGGCGGTAACGGCGCGGCGCCGCCGCCGGGCGAACCCCCTCAGCGCGCGATCGTTCCCATCGCCCGGGCGCGATCCGCCCGCGCGACGAGGTAATCGATTTTCGCTCCGGCGAGCGCCGTTTCGGCCTGCGCGAGCAGCGTCTGGGCGTCGAGAAGCTCGGTGTTCGTCGAGAGCCCCTCCTTGAGGCGCTCGTTCGTCACGCGGAAATTCTCCCGTGCCGCCTCGATCGCCTCGCGCGAGACGTCTATCTCGCTCCACGCCTCGCCGCAGGCGAGGTGGGCGCGCGTGACCTCGAGCTCGACGGCGTCCTCGAGCGCCGTTCGGGCGTGTCCGATCTGCTCGAGACGGCTTCGCGCTTGGCGCGTTCTGTGGACGGCGCGTCCCCAGTCGAACACGTTCATCCGCGCCGCGACTCCTATCGACCAGGTCGAGTAGAACTCCGGTTCGTACTCGCGATCCGGATTGCGCCACGAGAGATCGGCGAAGAGGGAGAGGTCGGGGAGGTAGCCGTTGCGATGAACCCGTATCTCCCCCTCGGCGATGCGCCGGCGGCATTCGATCTCGCGCAGCTCCGGGCGCCCCGAGAGGGCGGCCCGGACCGCCGCGTCGAGATCGATCGTGTCCGGGGAGACGGTGTCGGCCCGGGAGAGGAGGAGAAGACCGGTTCCGAACGGCAGGTCGATGAGGGAGCAGAGGCGGTCCCCGGCGAGGCGCGCGGCGTTGCGGGCGCGGAGCAGCGCGATTCTCGATTCGGCATGGTAGACCTTCGTCTTGAGAACGTCGTTTCGCGCCGCGAGGCCGGCCACCCGCATCCCTTCGACGTCGGCGAGCTGAGCCTCGATCCGCCGCAGGGCCGTCTCGGCGAGACGAGTGCGCTCCTCGGCCTGCACGCACGCGAGGTACGCGCGCGTCGCCTCGAAGACGACGTCGTGCGAGGCCCCCTCGAGCTCCGCCTCGGCGGCGTCCGCCGCGAAGCGGGCTCCGTCGTACCCGTTTCTGATCCTCCCGCCCGCGAAGAGCGGCTGCTCGATTCTGAGGGAGGCCGAATAGTTGTCCCTGCGGCCGATCTCGATCTTGTCCGGAAGGGCGCCCGGGGGGAGCGAGCCGCCCGTCATCTGGCCGATGATCGCGGCCGGCAGATAGGGAGCGACGTCGAGCCGCGTGTACGCCGCGCTTCCGGCGATCTGCGGGAAAAAGGCGGTTCGCATCTCGCTCGCCCTGCCGCCGGCCTCGCTCGCCCGCTCGCGGGCCGCGAGCAGCAGCGGGCCGCGGGCGACGGCGAGCCGGACGCACTCCTCGAGGGATAGCGGCACCGGGGCGCTCTCCGCGGCGCCGCCCGGAGCGGAGGAGAGCGGGGTCGTTCCGAACGCGAGAACGGCGATGAACGCGCCGAGCAATCGTCTCATGGATCGTTCCTTCCTTTCCTGCGGTCAAAACGGGCGGATGGAACCCCGCGCGGAAGCGGGCGCTCGATGACAGTTTAATATTGATTTCGCCGCTTGAATATAGTAGCTTTTGCCGGATTTTTCCGGTTGGCGCGAACGCGGCGAGGCCGGCCGCGGAGCCGTTCGAAACGTCGAGGGTGGGCAATGAAATCTCTCGTTCTCATCATCGTGAGCGCGGTGTTCGTCAACAACTTCGTTCTCAACCGGTTCCTCGGCATCTGTCCCTTTCTCGGCGTCTCGAAACGGGTCAACACCGCGCTCGGCATGAGCGCCGCCGTCGTTTTCGTCATGACGATGGCCTCCGCCGCCACCTGGCTCGCCTACGAGTACCTGCTCGTGCCCTTCGATCTCGTTTACCTCCAGACCGTCACTTTCATCCTCGTCATCGCGGCGCTCGTGCAGGTCGTCGAGACGGTGCTGCTCAAGTTCAGCCCGGCCCTCTACAAGGCGCTCGGAATCTACCTGCCGCTCATCACCACGAACTGCGCGGTGCTCGGCGTCGCGGTGCTCAATATCCAGAAGGAATACAACCTACTCGAGACGACGGTATTCGGGTTCGGGGCGGCGGTCGGATTCGGATTCGCCATGCTCATCTTTTCGGGCATACGCGAGCGGATCGAGCTGTGCGACACGCCGGTGCCGTTCAAGGGAACGGCGATCGGCCTCGTGACGGCGGGGCTTCTGGCTCTCGCCTTCTGGGGATTCACCGGGCTCGTGAAGATTTGAACGGAGTGGTCGTCCCATGATAACGGCCGTCATCGCTCTCTCCGCCCTCGCGCTCGTGTGCAGCTTCGTGCTCGCGCTCGTGGCCCGTGCTTTCGCGGTGCCCGTGAACCCCAAAGTCGAGGAGATCGAGGGGGCGCTCCCCGGGGCGAACTGCGGCGGCTGCGGCCTGCCGGGCTGCTCTGAGCTCGCGCGGCGGATCGCCGAGGGGAAGGCGGACATCGACGCCTGCCCGGTCGGGGGCGAAAGCGTCGCGCGAAGCATCTCGCGCATCATGGGCGTCGCGTTCGCCGGAGGCGGCGCGCGGAAGGTCGCGCTCGTTCTCTGCGCCGGAGACGACGAAACCGCCCGCAGGCGGTTCCACTACAACGGAATCAAGGATTGCGTCTCCGCGGCGATTCTTTTCGGTGGGGACAAGGCGTGCGGGTACGGCTGCCTCGGCCTCGGCACGTGCGCCGGGTTGTGCCCCTTCGGGGCGATCGAGATGTCGCCGCTCGGGCTTCCCGTCGTCGATCCGGCGAAGTGCACCTCGTGCAACAAGTGCGTGGTCGCGTGCCCCAAGAAGATCATACGCCTCGTGCCCGCCGACCGGCGGGTGCACATCCTCTGCTCGTCGCACGACAAGGGTGGAAAGGTCCGCAAGGTCTGCGGCATAGGCTGCATCGCGTGCACGAAGTGCGTCAAGGAGGCCCCCGAGGGGGCGATCGTCATGCAGGACAACCTCGCGGTCGCGACCTACGCAGCGGAGATTCCGGAGTCGGCCGCGGCCTCGTGCCCGATGAGGACGATACGCGTGTTCGAGGAGGGAGGCTGCGGCTCCTCCTGCGTGGAGGCTCGCGCGGCGGAAGGGGAGGCGTCGTGAGAGGCGGAAGGTTTTTCGGCGGGATTCATCCCCGGTACGATAAGGAGCTCGCGAGCGGGCGGGCGGTGGAGTCGATGCCCCTTCCCGAGCGCCTCGTCGTTCCGCTCGCCCAAAATCTCGGCGCGGCCCCGAAACCCCTCGTGAAAAAGGGGGACGCGGTGAAACGGGGGCAGGTCATCGCCGAGCCGCAGGGCTTCGTTTCCGTGCCGCTCCACGCTCCGACCTCGGGGGTCGTGCAGGCGATAGACGTGTTTCCGCATCCCGTGGGGGCCGATCTGCCCGCCGTCGTGATCGTTCCGGACGGCAAGGACGAATGGGCCCCCGATCTCGACCGGGAGCGCTCCGCCGACGGTCTGGACGCGGGAGCGATTCGCGACATCGTGCGGGATGCGGGCATCGTCGGCATGGGGGGCGCCGCGTTTCCCACGCACGTGAAGCTCTCGCCGCCCCAAGATAAACCGATCGACCTTTTGATACTGAACGGCGCCGAATGCGAGCCGTACCTCACGGCCGATCACCGGCTCATGCTCGAGAAACCCGCGGAGATTCTCGAGGGAGCGTCGTTTCTCGCTCGTGTGCTCGGCGTCTCCCGCGTGGTCGTCGCCGTCGAGAAGAACAAGCCCGACGCGATCGCGGCCCTCCGTCCGGAGGCCGAGGCGCGCGGCTACTCGGTTCGCGCGCTCGACGTGGTCTATCCGCAGGGCGCCGAGCGGCAGCTCGTCTTCGCGCTCACCGGCAGGCGCGTGCCCGCCGGCGGGCTCCCGATGGACGTCGGCGCGCTCGTGCAGAACGTCGGAACGTCGTTCGCCGCGTTCGAGGCGGTCCGGTTGAATCGGCCGCTCACCGAGCGGGTCGTGTGCGTGACGGGGCGCGGTGTGGCGGAGCCGAAGAACCTCCGTCTCAGAATCGGGACCACCTTCGGCGACGCGATCGCCTGCTGCGGCGGGCTCCGCGAGGACGCGGGCAAGGTAATCGGCGGCGGCCCGATGATGGGAGTGGCGCAGTATTCGCTCGAGGCGCCCGTGACGAAGGGTACGAGCGGCATCGTCGTGCTCGCGAAGCGCGAAGCGGTCCAATACGCGGGCGATCCCTGCATTCGCTGCGGGCGTTGTCTGCGGGCGTGCCCCATGCTGCTGAATCCGTCCGTGCTCAGCGTCTACGCCGAGCGTCTGCGCTTCGACGAGACGGCGGGGCTCGGCGTTCTCGATTGCATCGAGTGCGGATGCTGCGCGTACGTGTGTCCGTCCCGCCGGCCGATGGTGCACCATTTCCGTCGGGCGAAGGCGGAGATCAGGAAGAAGAAGGCACAGGCGGTCTGACGGGCGGCCGCTGGCCGCCGCTCGCGACGGGAGATATTCGTGGAAGAAGATACAACGGGCAAGGAACCGAAGCCGGCGGAGCCGAAAGCGGGAGCCCCCGAGCCTCTCGCGCGTTTTCTCGTGAGCTCTTCGCCCCACGTGCACGAGGGGAGCCGGGTCCGGAACATCATGATGCTCGTCATCGCGGCGCTGCTTCCCGCGAGCGTTTTTTCGGTGTACGTGTTCGGGCTGCCGGCCCTCGTCACCATGCTCGTCTCCGTCGCCTCGGCCGTCGGATTCGAGTGGCTCTGGCAGAAAGCGGTTCGCAAACCCGTGACGGCGGGGGACGGAAGCGCCGTGCTCACGGGGTTGCTGCTCGCCCTCAACCTTCCCGCCACGAGCCCGTGGTGGATGATTCTCATCGGCAACCTCTTCGCCGTCGTCGTCGCGAAGCAGTTCTACGGCGGCATCGGATACAACATTTTCAATCCCGCCCTCGTCGGCCGCGTCGTGCTGCTCATCGCTTTCCCCGTGCACATGACCGCGCGCTGGATCGCGCCGTCGGCGTGGGGGATGGACGCCGTGACGACGGCGACGCCGCTCGGACGAGCGCGGGAAGCGCTCCTTTCGACGGGGCGCATCGACGTCGCCTTCACGCGGCAGGATGTGCTCGATCTCCTCATCGGCAACCGGGCCGGATCGCTCGGCGAGGTGTCGGTCGTGCTGCTCCTCATCGGCGGGATATTCCTCGTCGCCAAGCGGATCATCACCTGGCACGCCCCCGTCGCTTTTATCGCGAGCGTCTGGGCGATGGCGGGGGTCTTTCATCTCGCCGATCCCGCGCGGTACGCCGATCCGACGTTTCACGTGATGACGGGAGGCCTGTTCCTCGGAGCCATTTTCATGGCGACCGATTACGTGACGACCCCGCTCACGGCGGCCGGCAAGCTCGTGTTCGGCGTCGGCTGCGGCGTCATCACCGTGGTGATCCGGCTCTTCGGCGCGTACCCGGAGGGCGTGAGCTTCGCAATACTCCTCATGAACGCCTTCACACCGCTCATCGACCGGGCGTTCAAACCGGCCGTGTTCGGTGCGCGCAAGGCGAAGGCCGCCGCGTAGCGGCGGGGAAGGACGCGATGAAGGAAACGCTCAGACTGTGCTTCGTTCTCACGGCGATCGGAGCCGCGTGCGCCGCCCTCATGGCCTTCGTGGACGGAAAAACGAAAGAGCCGATCGAGAAGAACGCCGGCGGATCGAAGCTCGACGCGGTGAGCGGTGTGCTGCCGCCGTCGGACAACGACGTCGCCTCCGATACGCTCGTGCTGAACGACGGCACGCGGGACGTCGTCTTCTACCGGGGAAGAAAGGGCGGGACCGTCGTCGGGGCCGCCTTCGGCGTCACGACCCCGAACGGCTATTCGGGAAGCATCGAGATGCTCGTCGGCGTCGACACGGCGGGAGTCGTGACGGGGCTCGAGATCCTGAAGCACCTCGAGACCCCGGGGCTCGGCAGCAAGATCGAGACGCCCGAGTTCCGCGGTCAGTTCCTCGAGAAGAGCCTCCGGGATCCGGAGACGTGGGCGGTGGCGAAGGACGGCGGCGTCTTCAAGCAGATCACCGGCGCGACGATCTCGTCGCGCGCCGTAACCTCGGCCGTGGCCGCCTCCCTCGAGTTCTTCGAAGCGCACAAGGCGCGGATCCTCGGGGCGGAGAGCGGCGGGAGCGGGAAGGACGCAGCCGCGGGGGGAGGGAAGTGATGGGAGCCGGCAAGGAGTTCATGAAGGGGCTCTGGAGCGAGAACCCCATCTTCCGCGTGGTGCTCGGGCTCTGCCCGACGCTCGCCGTCACGACGGCCGCGCAGAACGGCGTCGGCATGGGAATCGCCGCGACCTTCGTCCTCGTGTGCTCGAACGTCATCATTTCGATGCTCAGGAACTTCATCCCGAAGAAGATCCGCATCCCCGCCTACATCGTGCTCATCGCGACCTTCGTCACGGTCGTGGATCTCGTGATGAACGCCTACTTCAATCCGCTGCACAAGGCGCTCGGCATCTTCATTCCGCTCATCGTGGTGAACTGCATCATCATGGGGAGGGCCGAGGCCTTCGCGTCGAAGAACGGCGTTCTCTACTCGCTGCTCGACGGCCTCGGGATGGGAATCGGATTCACGATCTCGCTCGTCGTGATCGCGTCGATTCGCGAGCTTCTCGGGAACGGGACGGTGTTCGGAGCGGCGGTCATGGGACCTTCCTACGTGCCGTTCCTGCTGCTCATCCTGCCGCCCGGCGCCTTCATCCTTCTCGGCACGATGCTCGGCGCGATGAACCGCGTCGAGATCATGCTCGCGCGCCGCGCGGGGCGCACCCCGGCTTTCCGCAAGGAGCACGATTGCGCGAGCTGCGCGATCTTCGCCGGGTGGTCCGACGCCGCGGAGCGGGTGAAAGCGCTCGAGGAAACCGGCCGCTAGAAGCGGACGACGGTCCCGAGAAAGAGCACGAGCGCCGCGGCGGCGACGTGCAGTATCCACCAGCCGGGACGTCCCCTCAGAAAGTGCTTCACGTCTCTACCTCCCCGCGAGCCGCCCGAGCGAGAAGACCGCGCCCAGGTAGACGAAGTGTCTGACCCACCACCACGCCGTGAAGAGTCTCCCCATTCCGCCGGGATGGTAATGGCGGAGTACGATCTGTCCGAGAAAGAGCTTCGGCAGCAGGAGCAGGATGCTCGCGAGCGTCGTGCCGAGGAGGATATTCCCCGCAGACGGGGGCGAGGGAGGCAGCGAGACGCTGAGCGCCGCCATCGCGATCGTTCCCGCGACGGCGCTCATGCCGTTCCATAGATAGCCGGCGACGAACGTCCGGGGGAACGCGAGGAGAAACGGCGCGACGGCGACGGAGAGGATTCCCGACGCGAGCGGCACGATGAACGCGGGATTCGACGGATCCGCCGGATCGAAGGACACCGGGTGGATGCGCAGGTGCAGCAGCAATCCGCCGAGCGAGAGGATCGCTGTCGCCGCGATCGGCGGAGCGAGCGGATTCGCTTTCATCGGGCGTCACCTCTTTTCCGCGCCGCCGGAGGGTGCGGGAGGCGCCGCGGGGGGTTCGGGCGCCGCGAGGCCCGCCGCCCAGAGCCCGATCGTCTCGATATCCGCGGCCTTGAGCGGGGGAGCGCCGATCGGCATGATTTTTCCCCTGATCCCCGGGGTCCCGCGGAGCTTCATGAGGAGGTAGCTGCGCTGCGGCGCTTTCGTGTCGACGAGCATGAGCGTGTCGACCTGCCGGCTCGGCGCGTTCGCGACGGCGGCCGTCATCTTTTCGGGTTCGAGGGCAAGACGCGCCTTGGGATACGCTCCCGCGTGGCAGCCGGCGGTGGCGCAGCTGCGCTTGAAGATCGCCGCCGCGCGCGCGGCGAGCGCGGCGCGGAGAGAGTCGGCGGACGCCGCGGGCCGCTCGGCCGCGGCCCGTTCGACGGGCGCGACCGCGAGGAACGAGCAGAGCAGCGCCGCCGCGAGAACGAGCGGGGCGCGAGAGGCGTGATGTTTCATGAAAGCCCTCCCTTCCGATCCGGAGAGGCGGTCAGCGCCCTTCCGCGTTCGCGTCGAGGGCGAGCCGGTCTCCAAAGATCCCGATAGTCCGGTATTCTATCCCATCTCCCGCCGGCAACGCAAACAGAGCCGCGATCCCCGCGAGGGGCTCGACGGCCTTCGCGCCATCCGCGGGACCGAGGACGAAGAGACCCGTCGAGAGGGCGTCCGCGGCGAGCGCCGTCGGCGCGACGACGGTGACGCTCAGCACGTTTTCGACGGGGCGTCCCGTGCGCGGATCGATGAGATGTCCGTACCGGCGGCCGTCGATCTCGACGAAGTTCTCGTAGTTGCCGGATGTGGCGATCGCCGCGTCGGCGAGGAGGATCGTTCCGACCGTTTCGAGACCGCCGCGGGGGTCGCGGACGCCGATGCGCCAGCCGCGGCCTCCCGGCGGGCTTCCGATGGCGTACATGTTGCCCCCGAGATTGACGAGCGCCGCGCGGATGCCGCGCCGCTCGAGGATCGCGGCGCCGCGGTCGACGGCGTATCCCTTGGCGATGCCGGCGAAGTCGATCCCGGCTCCGGGAGGGAGCGTGACGGCCGAGGAATCGGGATCGAGCGCGATCCCGCCGTAGCCGACGAGCGAGAGCGCCGAGTCGATCGCCGCCGGCGCCGGGAGCCTCGGGACCCCTCCCTGGAAGCCCCAGAGGAGAACGAGCGGCCGGACCGTCACGTCGAAGGCGCCGCCCGTCGAGCGCGAATAGCGAAGCGAGCTGTCGACGAGGGCGTAGAGCTCGGGCGACACCGAGACCGGTTCGCCGCGCGATCCGTCGTTGAGACGCGAGAGCTCGCTCGAGCTCTTCCACGTGCTCATGACACCCTCGATGCGGCGGAACTCCCTGAAAACCGCCTCGGCCGCGTCTTCCGCCTCGGCTTCCCCCGCGCCGGCGACGGTCACCCACGCCATCGTGCCCATGACGAAGGTTTCGGAGGTGTGCATCTCGCGGCGTGCGCAGGAGATCTGCGGCGCCGCGAGGGCGGCGGCGAGAATGACCGGAACGACTGACCGCGGGAGGCTCATGGCGACGGCTTTCCGAGCAGCCGGCACATCCGTTTCTTGTACTCCTCGACACCCGGCTGGTCGAAGGGATTGACGCCGAGCAGGAGCGCCGAGAGGGCGATCGCGACCTCGAAGAATACGAAAAGCTCGCCGATCGAGTCAGGCGTGATCGACGGAACCTCGATCGCGGCGACGGGTATTCCGCCCGCGGCGTGCGCCTCGCGAGTTCCCTCGAACGCGCGGCGGTTCACCCAGCCGAGGCTGCGTCCGGCGAGATAATCGAGGCCGTCGTCGTCGTCCGGCGCGCGTTCGAGCGCGACGTCCGTTCGGGGGGCGGCGGCGACGAGAAAGGTCTCGAGGAGGTTGCGGGAGCCTTCCTGGAGATACTGTCCGAGCGAGTGGAGGTCCGTCGTCATGACCGCCGAAGCGGGGAAAAGCCCCCGGCCCGCCTTCCCTTCCGACTCGCCGGCGAGCTGCTTCCACCATTCGGCGAAGGAGGCGAGCTCCGGGTGAAACGTCGAGAGGACCTCGACCGCCGCGCCTTTCTCGTGGAGGAGACGGCGCGCGAGTGCGTACCGCACGGCGCCGTTTGCGGCGTCGATCCGAAGCGCACGTTCGAGCGCGGCCCGGCCCCCGGCGAGCAGGTCGGCGACGGGAATGCCCGAGGCGGCGCAGGGGAGGAGCCCGACGGGAGAGAGAACGCTCCACCGCCCTCCGACGCCTCGCGGGATCTCGAAGGTCCGCCAGCCTTCCCGCGCGGCCATCGCGCGGAGAACGCCCGTTTCCCCGTCGGTGACGGCGGTGATCCGCCTCGACGCCTCCCGCGCTCCGACGGAGGAGGCGAGGGCCTTTCGCACGAGGCGCAGCGCGAGGGCGGGCTCGATCGTGGAGCCCGACTTCGAGATGACGCAGACGGAAAAGCGCTTTCCGGCGAGCGACTGGAGAACCCGCGCGTGATACTCGGGGGAGAGGTTCGTGCCCGCGAAGAGAACGGGAAACCGGGCCTCGCCGGGAAGGGCGTCGATCGCCGCGCGGGCGCCGAGATAGGAGCCGCCGATGCCGATTACGACGAGGCAGTCGCTTTCATCTTGGACTCGCTTGCCCCAATCGGCGATCCGGAGGACGTCCCGTTCTCCGGCGCCGGGAAGGTCGAGCCACCCGAGCATGCCGGCCCCGGGCACCTCCCGGCGAGCGAGGGAGGCGAGCGTTTCGAGCGCGCGCGGAAGGGCCCCGTCGAGCTCGCCGGCGGCGAGCGATGGTGTCACTCGTGAGAGGTCGAGCGAGAGCATGACGCTTCCTTCCCGGTCGAGGGCCCCGCGGCACTCACTTCGCCGCGTCCATCATCTCCTCGCAGAGCCGCACGGTCTCCTCGGCGGCGCGGACGATCTCGTCGCGCAGCGCGCGCGCCTCCTCGATGGCCTCGCTCCTGAACGCGGCGTCCGTGATGCCGGGGAGATTGATCTTCACGTTGAGGTACGCCCCCTCGGCGGCCGTGCGGGCGGCCGAGGCCGCGACCCCGCCGTCGCTCGCCGAATTCCTGTTGCCGTGCCGGACGACGGCGTCGGCGAGCGAGGCCGCCTCGCGGCAACGCCGGAGCACCCCGAGGGGAACGAGCGTGGCGCCCTTCGTCGCTTCCTGAATCGCCGCCTCGCGGGCGCGCTTATCGTCGTCCGTCGCCTTCGGCAGCCGCATCGCGTCCATCACCCGGTTGAAGGCGTCCGTGTCGCGGTCGACGTCGGCGACGAACTCGACGGCGATCTCCTGGGCGCGGAGCCCGACGCGCTCCATCTCGGCGAAGGCGCTCTCGTACCCCTTCTTGCCGTGCGTGAGCGCGGCGACCATCGACGAGAGCGCGCCGCTGAGGGCTCCGCAGAGAGCCGCCACGCTTCCGCCGCCCGGCGCGGGCGCGTCGGTCGAAAGGACGTCGACGAACCTGTTCACCGTCATCCCGGCGAGGACGCCCGTCGTCCGGAACTGGTACTCGATGATCTTCTTGTCCGGTTCGAAGGGATAGAGCTCTCCGAGACCCATCGAGAGAACGGCGATGTGGATGAGCTCGCTCTCGGGGACCGCCGTCGTCCGTCCCTGTTTTTTCAGGTAATGCCGGCCGGTCTGGAGCAGCGCCTCGAGCGGAATGAGCCCGACGAGCTCGCTCCCCGTCACTCGCGCGCCGAGCTTCGCGGCGAGAGCGCACGCCTCGTCGAAGGCGGCGTGAGGCGGGGTCACCTTGTAGTTCACGAGGTTCATCGAGATCTGAGCGCGGCCGAAGCCCTCGAGGTACCAGCCGACCGCCTTGCAGGCCTTGAACCTTCCCGGCGTGAAGATCGTGTTGCCGCAATCGTCCTTGCAGACGGAGCCGGTGGCGTCGCGCTTCGCGCGTCCTTTTCCCGGAGGTCGAAGGCGATCTCCCGCGCGATGCGAACGTCGCGGGTGTTGAGGTTGACGTTGAAGGCGATGAGAAACTCGCGCGCCCCGATGACGGTCGCTCCGGTCCGGGGATTGAACGCGGCGGGGCCGAAATCCGGCTTCCATTTCGGATCCTTGAGCTTTTCGGCGAGTCCCTCGTACTCCCCCGCGCGGATGTCGGCGAGGTTGCGGCGCGAGGGGTCGGAGGCGGCCTCCTCGTAGAGATACACGGGAATGCCGAGCTCGGCGCCGACGCGCGCTCCGAGCCTGCGCGCGAGCTCCGCGCATTCGTCCATCGTGGTTCCGGACACCGGCACGAAGGGACAGACGTCCGTGGCGCCGAGCCGCGCGTGCGCGCCCGCGTGCGATCGCATGTCGATGATCTCGGCGGCCGCGGCGATGGCCCGAAAGGCCGCCTCGAGAACCGCCTCGGGCTCGCCGATGAAGGTCACGACGGTGCGGTTCGTATCCTTGCCGGGGTCGACGTCGAGGAGCTTCACGCCCTCGCTTTCGCGGATAACGGCCGCGATCCGCTCTATCTTCGCGGCGTCGCGTCCTTCGCTGAAATTCGGAACGCATTCGACGAGTTTCATTCCGTGCATCACCTCGCGGCCGAAGAGTCGTTCTTGCGCTGCGGACGACAGGTATGGTACGTTCACGCCCGCCGGTGTCGTGTCCTCCGGCGGATCGGCTGAAGCATACAGAGCGCGTGCGCGACGGTCAAGACCGGTTGTGCTCCGGAGGCGCGCCGGGGACGATATGCAATTCCACGTCAGCATCACGCTCGATACGCTCGAGGGGCGCGTCGACGAGGCGCTCCGCGGGGGGTTTCGGCCCGAGGTGCGGATGGCGAACGTGGAGCACCTGCGTCTCCTCGACGCCGCCTCGCTCTCCCGCCTGCGCGACCTGCGCGACGAACGCGGTTTTCGCACCTTCTCCCACGGTCCCTACCTCGGACTCGACATCGCGAGCCTCAACGGCCACATCGCGCGTTACAGCGCCGAATGCCTCGATCGCGGCATCGAGGCGACGGCCGCGCTCGGGGGCTCCGTCATGGTCATCCATACGAACTATTCTCCCTTTTTCTCCCGGGCGGGGCTCCGCGAGTGGATGCGCAACTGGAGCGAACGCATGCTGCCCGTGATCGAGACGGCGCGCTCGCTCGGCGTGAGCCTGGCGCTCGAAAACGTCTGGGAGCGCACGCCGGAGGAGCTCGAGCGTCTTCTCGACGCGCTTCCGAGAGAAGCCGTCTTCGTCTGTCTCGACACCGGGCACCTCGCCGCCTTTTCGCGGCTGCCGGTCGAAAGGTGGTGGAGGCGTCTCGGCGACCGCGTCGTCGCCCTTCATCTGCACGACAACGACGGGCTCTCGGACGATCACCTGCCGCCGGGAGCCGGGATCTTTGATTTTCCGGCGCTCGCATCGCTGCTCGCCGGGGCCGCGGAGGCCCCGCTCATGACGCTCGAGGTCGACATCGCGCGCGCCCGCGCGGGGAGGGCGTATCTCGAATCACTCGGAATAACCCCGGGGGAGGGGCGGAGGGCGGCTCGATGACGGAGGAAGTGCGCATACTCCACACATCGGATGTCCACCTCGGGGCCCCGTTTCTCTTTCTCGGCTCGAAGGGGGAGGAGCAGCGCCGGGCGCTGCGCGACGCCCTCGAGCGGACGGTCGCGATCGCCCGCGAGCGGTCCTGCCACGCGATCGTCATCGCGGGGGATCTCTTCGACGGCGCGTTCGACGCGCGCGAGAGCGACGTGGCGTTCGCGGCTCTTTGTCTCGCGGCCGCGGGCCCGTCGTGCCGCGTCGTGATTCTCCCCGGAGGCCACGATTGCTACGCGCCCGGCTCCGTTTTCGAGCGCGAGCGGGCGCGTTTCGAGGCGTGCGGGACCGTTCACATCCTGACGCCGGGGCGATCCTTCGTCGTCTTTCCCGATATCTCCCTCGCCGTGCACGGGGCGCCGCTCGTCTCCCCGTCTCCCGCCCCCGGAGCGCTCTCGTCCCTGGCCCCGGTCCCGGAGTGCCGCTTCAACGTCTGCCTCGCCCACGGATCGGTCGCATCCGCGGGGGCGCAGTTCGACGCGCGCGAGGAACCCCTCCGGCTCGAAGAGCTCGCCCGCGGATTCGATTACGTCGCGCTCGGCCACTGGCACTCGCGGCGCGCCGTGAGTGCCGGGAAGCCCGCGGCGCACTACAGCGGCTCTCCCGAGATCGTCGCCCGCGATCAGCGCGGCGCCGGATCGATCATCTCCGTGGAGCTCTCGCGGGCCGGAGTCCGGGTCGAGAACCTGGAGGTCGGCCGGCGGCGCATCGAGCGCGTGGAGGTCGACTGCACAGGGATCGGAACCACCGAGGATCTCGTGAAGGCGGTCGCCGGCGCGGCGAAGCCGGACGCCGACCTCATCGTCGAGCTCGCGCTCTCGGGGTACATCGATCTCGACGCCGCGACGGACGCCGAGGCCGCCGCGGCGGCGCTCGCGGAGCGGTATTTCTCGGTGCGTCTCGCCGGCGAGGGCCCCTCGCGGGCGATCGGCCGGGAGGACCTGCTCGCCGCGCCGGAGGACACGGTCGCCGGCCGGTTCGCGCGGATCATGCTCCGTAGGATCGACGAGGCGGCGGCCTCGGAGCGCGCGATCCTCGAGGAAGCGCTCCAGATCGGCGTCCAGCTTCTGAGAGGAAGAGATTTGATGTGACGACGGCCGCCCGGCCGGCGGGAAACGGACGAATCAGCGTGTGGATAGAGCGTATCGCGATCGAGAATTTTCTCGCGTTCCGTGAGCTCTCGGTGGGCTTCGATCGCGGCTTCAACGTCGTGCTGGCCCCGAACGAAGGGGGAAAAAGCAGCCTCCTCGGCGCCATCGTGACGGCGCTCTTCACCGGCGCCGATGCGCGCAGCGCCGGCGTGAAGTCCCTCGCCCGGTGGGGAAGCCGGGAGCTCTTCCGGCTCGAGATCTCGCTCGAGCTCGGCGGCCTTCGCTACCGCCTCGCTCGGGATTTCAGCGCGAAACAGCAGGAGATTGGTCTCGAGGGGGAGAGCAAGCCGATCGCGCGGGGGAAGGCGGTCGATGCGTTTCTCGCGGAGCGCCTCCCGATAGCCGACCGGGATCTCTTTCTCCGCGTCTGCGCCGTGCGCCACGAGGAGCTCGCCCGCGTGGGGAACGGGGATTCGAACATCGGAGAGCAGCTCGAAGAGATGCTCGCGGGCACGGGCGGCCGCTCGACCCCCGCCCTCGTGGCGAAGGCCGTCGAAGGGAAACGCAAGGATCTCATGCGGGGCATCGAGCATCCGGCGAAAGAGGAGAACTGGGGGTCCGTCAAGAGATTCTCCGAGGAGCTCTCCGCGGCGGGCGCGGCGCTCTCCGAAGCGCGAGAGGCCTCCCGACGGCGCGAGGCCCTCTCGCGGAGGATAGCGGCCCGGCGCGGGGCGTTCGAGGAAACCGCGCGCGCTCTCACGGATCTCGTCGAGACCCGGGACCGGGCGGTCCGCCGCCGCGATCTCGCCGCCCGGGCGGCCGGAGCGAGGGCGCGGGCCGACGAGCTGCGAAAGAAGATCGAGCGCATGCGGGATCTCTCGGCGCGGCGCGAGGAGACCTCCGCGTCGCTCGGGCGGCTGCCGGAGCCGCTGCGGGTCGCCGAGGAGGGGCGTCTCGGCGAACTTCGCGCCGCCCTCGAGAGGGAGTCGGTCCTCGGTCGCGAGCGCGGGCGGCCTCGCGTCGCATCTTCCGAGCCGGCTCGGTGGCTCATCTGGGCGGGATTGGCGCTCGTCGCGGCGGGGGCGGTGCTGGGGCTCCTCTGGCATCGAGCGTTCTTTGGCGCGGCGGCGGCGGGAGTCTGCCTCGTCGCGTGGTACGCCCACCGCCGCCGCGTTCACGCCGCTTCGGCGGCTTCGAGCACGGACCTCGAGGATCTCGAGAGACTGCGCGGGGCCCGCGCCGCTTGGTCGGCCGGCGCATCGCCGGAGGAGGCCCGATCAATGATCGAGGAAAGAGCCCGGCTCGGCGCGGCTCTCCGCGATCTTCACGGCCGCATCGAGGAGGCCTCCGAGGGCGCGCCCGGAGCTCCGGCGGAGATCATCGAGCGACTCGACGCGGCATACGGCGGGGCGGCCTTGGAAGCCCGCGCCATCGAGGAGCAGAGCGCGGCGCTCGAGGCCTTTTCGGTCGACGCGCAACGTCTCCTCGCCATCGAGCGCGAGATCGGGGAAAAGGGCGCCCTTCGGGAAAAGCTTCGCGCCGAGATCGAGGAGGCCGAGCGCGAGCGCGCCGCCGTTTCCGTCTCCGACGTTCCGGCGCTCGCCGAGCGCGCCGCGGCGGCGGAGGAAAATCTCGGGCGCGCGAAACGGAGAGCGAGCGTGCTCGCGCTCGTCGCCGAGGCCCTCGACGAAGCGAGGCGCGGCGTCTCGGGCACGCTGGCCGAGCGGCTTCCGCCGCTCGCCGCCCGGCACCTCTCGCGACTCACGGGCGGCCGGTACGAGAAGCTGTTCTTCGATCCCCGAACGCTGGTCGTCACGGCGGAGCCCGCGGCGACCGACGGCGAGCGGGGAGCGCACGCGCTTCCGCCGCCCGAGCGGATCGATCTCGACGCGCTGAGCCAAGGGGCGCGCGATCTCGCGTACCTCGCCGTTCGCCTCGCCCTCGTCGATCTCATCGGAGGGGACGATCTCCAGCCGCTCTTTCTCGACGATCCCTTCGTCCATCTCGATCCCGTCCGGCGGGAGCGAGCCCTCGACCTCGTCCGCGAGTTCGCGGGCTCCCATCAGGTCATCCTCTTCACGTGCGATCCGGCCTACGAAAGCGCCGGCGCCCGCGTGCTCCGTCTCGGCGCCTGACGCCTCACCCCGCGCCGCGGGAGCCCCGCTCTTCGAGCTTGTCAATTCCTCCCCCGTGCCATACACTCGCCGTCGGGAGCGGCGCTGCGGGGACGGGCCGCTCGAAAGGGGGAGAACCCATGAAAGAGATCGAGGTCGGAGTGGTGCAGGACTACTTCGCCCGGATCGGCGTCGCCGCGCTCGCCATCACGGCGGAAGGCGTCAAGATCGGCGACCGCCTTCACATCAAGGGGCATACGACCGATTTCAACATGCCGGTCGAATCGCTTCAGGTGGAGCACGCGCAGGTGAGCGAGGCGGGGGCCGGCGCTTCCGTCGGCATCAAGGTTCCCGATCGCGTGCGGGCGGGAGACGTGGTCTTCAAGGTCGTCGAGGGCTGACGCCTACTTTCCGGCGAGTATCAGGATTCCAAAGAGAATAAAGAGCCCTCCCGAGACGAATCGTATGGCCCGCTCCCCGAGAACGGCGGGCAGAAAGCTCCCGACGACCGTGCCGATCGCCGTGGCGAGCACCATGGCGAGCGCCGCCCCCAAAAACACGGTCCAGGGCGACCTGAATCGCGACGAGCAGGAGATTACCGCGAGCTGAGTCTTGTCGCCGAGCTCGGCGAGGAACATCACCCCGAACGTCGTAAAGAAAACCTTCCACATGGGTCACAGTCCTTTCATGAGTCCGCCGTCGATACGCGAGCGGATCGCCTTCATCATGGCCGGAAGGGCCTCGAGGTCTCCGCTTTCGGCGATCCCTTCCTCGAGAAGATCGAGCCCCGGGGGGATCGAGTCCAGAAATTTGCGCTTGCCCTTTCTGAGTCCGAGCTTGGCGAAGGCCGCGAGCGCCTGAAGGTTCCGCTGGATGCCGGCGAGGACGAATGTCCCGTAGAATTTCTCGAAACGCTCGCCTGGCCGCGAGCCGCGTTCCCTCAAGCCCCCGTGCAGCTCCTCGGCGAGCGCGCGGCGGATGGGGGGCGGGAGGGGATGGTAGGGGTCCTTGAGGAGCGAAGCCGAGTCGTAGAGCCCCGGCCCGCGATGCGCGGTCTGGAAATCGACGAGCCGGAGCCGGTCGCCCGCGATCATCAAGTTTCGGCTCTGAAAATCCCGGTGCATGAACACGAGCGGCTCGGCGGCGAGCGAGGCGGCGAGCCGCCCGCGCTCCTTCTCCCACGAGGACGGCACGTCGACGCGGCAGAAGCCGTGTATGAACTCGCGCACGAAGTAATCCGTTTCCCCGAGCAGGGCGCGCTCGTCGAACACCCGCTCCGCGAGGAGCCCGCGGCGCTTCATCTCCCCGGTGACGCCGGTCTGGAGAGAGACGAGGATCGACGCCGCCTCGCGATAGCGGCGCAGGACCGTTTCCTCCGGCGCGCCCGCGAGCGCGTCCTCGAGATGCAGGTCGCCGACGTCCTCCATGAGAACGAGACCCTGCCCCGGATCGCATGCGAGTATCTCCGGCACGGCCACGCCGCACTCCGACAGAAAACGCCCGATCTCTATGTACGAATCGATTTCCCAGCCGGGATCCTGGGAGAGCAGGACGGCGCTCGAACCGGCCCCGCCGATCCTCGTGAAGCTGCGATCCGAGCCTCCCTCGAGCGGCGTGAAAACCGCATCCGCGGCGAGGGCGCGAAGCCCGGCTCTCTCGAGAAGCGGCCGCGACGCCGCGCGGATCGATTCGTCACCGGCGTTCATGAGCCGTCGTCACCCCTTGAGGGAGCCCCCGGAAAAAACGATTTCGCCGCGCCGTCTCTCGCCGCCGGCGACTCGCGCGCCCTCGAGCAGAACGCAGTCTTCCACCTCGGCGCCCCTCTCGATCGTCGCGCGCCGTCCGATCTCGCAAAATCCCGATATCCGGGCGCCGGGCTCGACGACGGATTCTTCCCCTTCGTGGACCGGTCCGGCGGGAGGAGCGAGCCGCGGATCGAAGAACGTTTTCTCGATCAGTATCCTCCGGTGAATCCCGAGATAGGAGGAGGGGGATCCGCAGTCCGCCCAGGCGCACGTTCCGCCGCCTGCGCCCGCGTTCCAGCCGGCGACCGATCCCGGGCGGCGCGCGATCATTCCGGCGAGGATCTCGACGAGCCCCGCCTTCTTTCCCCGCGGAAACAGGTCTAGGGAGTCCGGGGAGAGGATCGCCATGCCTGTGTATCCGAGGCGCCCGCCGCCCTCGCGCGCGGGCCCGCCGATCGAGATCACCTCGCCGGCCTCCGTGACGGCGACGTTCGCGGGAGGCCCGGACGGGGCGAGAATGAGCGTGACGAGTGCTCGCCGCTCCTCGTGAAACGCGAGCGCCGGCGCGAAATCGATGTCCGCCACGGTGTCCCCGTTGTGGAGCAGCACGCAGTCCGCGCCCGCGACGGCGGGCGCCATGCCGCCGATGCCTCCTCCCGTGCCGAGGATCGTCTCCTCGCGATGGAACGAGACGGGGAGGTCTCGGCCCGAGGAGAACCGCTCTATCTCTCCGGCTAGGTGGTGCAGATTCGCGTGGATCGATCGCGCGCCGGCGCGCTGCAGCTTCCCGGCGACGATTTCGAGGAGCGGAATCCCGAGCACGGGGATGAGCGGTTTCGGAACGGTCCGGGTGAGGGGGAGCATCCTCTCCCCGTACCCCGCCGCGAGAATGATCCCCGCGATCGTGCGCCGGTTCTCATTCATAGAGTAGGCACGCCTCGCGCTCGCCGCTGAAGCGCGTTTCGTCGCGCTCCCAGGAGGCGAAAAGGCCGTTGAGATCTTCGTCCCGGTCGACCGCCTCGCGAAGCGCGGAGCTTCCCGATATGATGTCGATGGGCGGGAGGTTTCGTTCGTACTCGTACGGAGGCTTTTTCCAGGCGAACTCCCGGGGGCCGACGCGCCGCGCCGCGGCGATCGCGGCGGCGCCGCAGCGGACCGGCGTGAAGAGTCGCGGGTCGACGACGTGGATCTGGACTCCGCCGCACGCCTTGCCCGCGTACTTGTCCCACGTCGGGACGAAGCGGAGCGGCCGGTACGAGACTCCCGGGATCGCGAAGGCCTCGAGCTCCCTCGCGTACGCCTCGGGCTCGATCCAGGGAGCGCCGATGATCTCGAACGGCCGCGTCGTGCCGCGGCCCTCCGATACGTTCGTCCCCTCGAGCATCACCATGCCCGGATACGCGAGCGCCGTGTCGGGGGTCGGCATGTTCGGGGAGGGGAGCACCCAGGGGAGGCCCGTATCGGCGAAAAGCATGCCGCGCCGCCAACCGCGCATGCCCACGACCCGCAAATCGCATGGGGAATCTTCGCGCGCGTTCATCCAGGCGAGCGCCTCGCCGAAGGTGAGGCCGTGCCGCATCGGGATGGGCGCGAGCCCGACGAAGGACCGGTATGCCATGTCGAGAATCGGGCCCTCGACCGCCGCTCCGCCGATGGGATTCGGCCGGTCGAGCACGATGAGGCGGAGGCCTTCGCGCGCGCACGAGCGGAGCATGAGGAGGGCCGTCCAGAGGTAGGTGTAGGGGCGCGCGCCGACGTCAGGGAGGTCGATCACGACCGTGTCGAGGCCCGCGAGCATTCCGGCGGACGGCTCCCGCCGTTCGCCGTAGAGCGAGTGCACGGGAATGCCGAGGCGCGGATGGGGAAACCCCTCCCATTCGATCATGTTCGCCTGCGTGTCGCCGAAGAGCCCGTGTTGCGGGCCGAAGATGCGCTCGATCCGTACGCCGCGGTCGAGGAGGGCGTCGACCGTGGGCCGGAGGGAGGCGGTCACGGATGCGGGGTTGACGAGAAGACCGGCGTGCTTACCCGCGAGAAATCCGCTCGATTCGCGAACGCCGATGTCGCAGCCGGTTTCGACCACGGTCACCATGATGGGCCGGGGCGGGATCCGGGCGCCCGCCCCGGCCTGACAGCGCACTCAGAGGTTCCAGTCGTAAATCCTCAGGGTATCGGTGTAGCCACCGCTGTCGTTCGAGATGCGGAGAACCGGACCGACACCCGGCGCGAAATACAGTATTTGATGTGTCCCGCCCTCGTCAACCGGATTCCCGTTCTCGTACATGATCCAGTCGGCGTAGAGATGGTGCACGTAGCATCCGCGGAAGGTGCCGTAGAGCTCGCTCGACAAGAGGTCGACCTTGTTGGCCTCTATCTCGATCCGGCCGGAGAGCGTCATCGTCATATCCGGGGAGATCGTCGCGGCGGTCGAGAAGGTCCACGTGTCTCCGAGGTAGTTCTCGAGCGGGAGCCTGATGTAGAGGAGCGGGTCGTCCCAGATCATCGAGAACTGGTACACGCCGCTCTGGTACTCGTCCCGGCCGAGATGGAATATGTCGGACGCGCTTTTCCGCAGACGAACGACTTCCTGCGTCACGGCCGATTCATCGCGGAACACTTCGTTGAACTCGCCGGTCGAGACCGAGTAGTCCTCGATGGCGCGCGTTCGGACGTTATGGCTCGGATCGATGAAGTTCCACAGGTAGCCGTTGTCGATGGGGTAGAGGGTCTGTGTCCCGGCGGTGGTGAACTCGTACTCCGTCGGGCTCGGATCGATGATGTTGCCTGCCGCGTCCGTCACGTTCCGGAACAGTACCCAGTACGTGCAGCCGGAAAGCAGCTGCGACGTCGCCGGCACGGTGACGACAGAGTAATCCGTGCTCCACGTCGGTTCCTCGCCCACCAGCTGGTTGAAGCGGGCGTCCATGTCGCTGTTGGCGATATCGAATGAATACGGATCCATCGGCTCGCTGAAGGTGAGGACCACCTGGGAGAGCCCCACCGATACCCCCGTCTGCCCATTCGCCGGGCTGGCGCTCGCGAGATAGGGGCGGGCATCGTCGCTCATCGTCGTGAAAACGAACTCGTACGGGACGGCGAGGTTGTTGCCGGCGAGATCCCGCATCGTCGTGCCGATCGTCACGGAAACGATCTGGTCGGCGGGAAACGCCGTATGGTGGATCTCCATCGTCACCGCATCCCATTCGACCCACCAATCCTCGGGTTCCGGCGCCATCGTGATCGCGGCCTGCATGTCGACGGTCTGATCCATCGGCTCGCTCCAGACGACCTCGATCGTCTGGGTGCCGGGGACCGCCACCGCTTCGTCCGCCGGCGACGTCGATACGACCGTCGGCGGCGTGTTGTCGTCGATTGCGGTCGTCGTGAAACCGATGACGTAGTCGGATCCGAGCAGGTTGCCGTTCTCGTCCTCCGCCTCGGCGCCGACCGTTATCGTGTAGCCCGTCGAGAGCCCGAGGAGCTCGGTGGGCGTGATGACGAGCGTGTCGCCGTTCCAGCTCGTGTTGTAGTACACCGGGCCGGGCGAGAAGGCGATGGCGGTGTCGACGGACTCCTCGTTCATCGACTCGCTGAACGCGATCCAGTACGGTCCGCTGCGGGTGACGTTGACGGCGCCGCTATCCGGGAAGGAAGCGAGCACCGTCGGAGGAGTTACGTCGGGCTCGGCGTCGGACGTGCTGTCGTCGCTCGAGCACGCTGCAAGGAAAAGCGCCGCCAGCGTTGCAAGGATTGCAGCCAGCGTGCGCGTCGCGGAGTGATTCATTTCGAACCTCCTTGTTTGTCTATCTATTGTTTTATGAGCGAGTTGCAGCTCTTGCAGCCAAATCTTTCGCCCCGGGCCGCGCCGGCCGGGCCGCGCGCCCCATCGGCTGTTGCAAGTTTCCTGCCTTCGCTATACTATCCTCCTGCATCTTCGCTCGCTTCACCGCTCGCGGGCGAACCCGGTTCGAACTCTCTTCAACGGAGGCTGGATCATGCCGGCAAAGGGTTTCTGGGGACGTTCCTTGCTCCTCGCGCTCGCCGTCTTCGCCGGGTTCGCGCCCGGCTGCGCGCGGCACGACCGCCACGGACGCGGCGGCACCCTCGTCATCGGAGAGATCAACGACTACGAATCCCTCAATCCCATGGGCACGACCGACGCGCACGCCCGGGATGTCTACAACCTCATGTTCCTCAGCCTCCTCGATGAGCGTTCCGATCTCCTGACCTTCGGCCCGCGCCTCGCCGAGTCGTGGGAGTTCTCCGGGGACCGCCGCCGGCTCACGTTTCATCTGCGGCGCGACGTCGTCTGGACGGACGGCGTGCCCCTGACCTCCGCGGACGTCGCGGCGACGTTCCGCGCGCAGAAGGACACCGCGACCGCCTGGGCGAGCCTCCATCTCAAGGATCACATCGACAGCGTCACGGCGGTCGACGAATGGACCGTCGTCTATCATTTCAACGCGGTTTACCCCTACCAACTCATGGACGCGAACGACGGCGTCATCATGCCGAAGCATATTCTCGAGACTCTCCGTCCGGAGGAGATCGGCGCGCTCGGCATCGAACGGCTGCCCTCGAACGGCCCCTTCAAGCTCGAGAGCTGGGTCAGGGGGCAGGCGCTGACGCTCGTCGCGAACGAGCGCTACTACGAGGACGGAAAGCCGTACCTCGAAAGGGTCGTTTTCAAGATAATTCCCGATCCCGTGACGCTCGTGACTCAGCTCAAGGGCGGAGAGATCGACTGCATGGAGATGGCGCCGCCCGGCGAGATGAACGATCTCCAGAAGAATCACCCGGAGCTCGTCGTGTACGATTTTCCCACGCGCGCCTACAACTACGTCGCCTGGAACGGCGTCCGACCCCCTTTCGACGACTTCCGCGTCCGGCGCGCGCTCACGATGGCGATCGACCGCCGCCTCATCAACGAGAATATCTACTACGGCTTCGCGGATGAGTGCACGAGCCCCTTTCCTCCGATCATCTGGGCGTACAACCCGGAGATCGAGCCGCTCCCCTTCGACACCGCCGCGGCTCTCTCGTCGCTCGAGGCGGCGGGTTTTCGCGATCGCGACGGCGACGGCTGGCTCGACCGGGACGGAAGGCGTTTCGAGTTCGATCTCATAACGAATCACGGCAACCAGATGCGCGCGGACATGCAGGTCATGATTCAGGAGATGCTCCGGAGAGTGGGGATCAAGGCGAATCCCGTCGCTCTCGAATGGACGGCTTTTCTCGAGCGGATCAAGCAGGGGGATTTCGACGCCCAGATCAACTCGTGGCGGGTCGGAACGAAGGCCGACCTCGCCCCGATCTGGAGCTGCGAGTCCCGCCGGGGTTACAACCGCGTCGGCTACTGCAATGCCGCCGTCGACAGCCTCAACGCCGCCGCGACGGAGCTGCTCGATTTCGACAAGGCGAAGCCGCTCTTTTTCCGCGCCCAGCAGCTCATTTACGACGACCAGCCGTACACGTTTCTCAACGTCGTCCGCGCGCGGAACGTCGTTCACCGGCGGATCACGGTCGTGAATCCGGACGCGATCAGCATGTATCACTACCTGCAGGACTGGCGGGCAGAGGACGGGAAGGAGTGAACGGCGCGCCGGCGCGCGGCTCGAACCGCGGCCGGCCGGCGGAACAGATGATACACCGGATAGGACTCGCGGCGCTCGTCGCCGGGCTCGCCGCCCAGTTGCTCAAGCCCTTCGTGGACGCGCTCCGCACGAAACGCTTCAATCCGCTGCGCGTGCTGGACACCGGCGGCATGCCGAGCTCGCATTCGGCGGTCGTCACGGCGCTCACGGTCGGCGTCGCCGTCTATCAGGGAGTCGCCTCGCCGCTTTTCGCCGTTTCGCTCGTCATGGGCCTCTACTTCGTCTTCGAGGCGACGGGGCTCCGGCAGGAGGTCGGCAATCAGGCGCGGGTCCTGAACGAGATCGTGGAGCGGCTCACGGTGAGCCACACGCACCACGTCGCTCCCGAAGAGCTGCGCGAGCTCATCGGACACACCTGGATCGAGGTCATCGCGGGGGTTGCCGTCGGCGTTCTCGTCGTGCTCGTCATGTACTGAGGTCTCGGGCGCCGGAGGCGGCGCGACCGCGCCGGGCCGCCGAAAAAATGCTTGACAGCCCGCCGCCGAGGTGGCCAGAATCACGCCGATGAATGTGCTTGCCCGCAGTTCTGTTCGTGAGGCCCGGCCAGATCATCGGGGATGATGTGGCCTTTTTTGTTTCCGGGGGCGCCGCGCTCAGGCGCCCGGGGAGGTTCCGGCCGACATGAGAGTCATCGCTATCATAAACCAGAAGGGGGGATGCGGTAAAACAACCGTCGCCGTCAACCTCGCGGCCGCATTCCGGGAGCTCGGGCGGAAGGTGCTCCTCGTCGATCTCGATCCGCAGGCGCACGCTTCGCTCGCCCTGAACGTCACGGCCGACGAAGTGGAGACGACGACCTACGACCTTCTCACCGATCCCCGCGTCAAGATCGCGGACGTGGCGGCGAAAGTCGACGGGGGTCTCTTCATCGTCCCCTCCTCGCCGGTTCTGAGCGCCTTCGAGCAGGAGCTCGCGGGCAAGCCGGGGCGCGAGAGCCGGCTGCTGGCGAAGCTCTCCCGCAATCCCGGCGACTACGATTACATCGTCATCGATTCTCCGCCGAGCATAGGGCTTTTGACCTTCAACGCCCTCATGGCCTCCGGCGAGGTCGTGATCCCGGTCGATCCGAGCTACTTTTCCGTTCAAGGGCTCGAAAAGCTGAGCGAGACGCTCGCGCTCCTCGAGCGCGAGACGAAGCACTCGATGACCGTGCACGTCCTCATGAGCAACGTCGAGCGCCGGACGGCCTTCAGCCGCGAGATCCTCGCCGAGGTCGAGCGCGAGTACGGATCGGTCATGCTGAGGACCATCGTCAGCCACTCCGTGCGGTACAAGGAGGCGGCCTATCGCGGCATGCCAATCTTCGGCATGAAGCACGTCGATCAGCTCCGCGAGGAGTTTCTCGCGCTCGCCGGAGAGCTCGAGTCCCGGGGCGCGACGCTCGCGGTGAAGAACCTCGACGAGTGGATGGTGCGCCTCCACGGACCCCGCCGCGTCGCCGAGGGCATCCTCTTCGTGCTGAACGCTCCGAACGCCCGCAACGTCTATCTCACCGGCGAGTTCACCAACTGGTCGAGCGAGGGGATCCGGATGGAGAAGGACGAGCGCGCCGGGCTCTGGAAGGCCGTGTTGCACCTCGAGCCCGGAGAGTACGAGTACCGCTTTATCCTCGACGGCGTCTGGATCAAGGATCCCGACAACACCGATTCGGTCCTGAACGAGTTCGGCCAGGAAAACTCGCTCCTCATCGTGTAGTCCTATGGCAACGCGACGCCAACCCCGCACGCTGCAGCAGGTCTCCCATCTCTTCCTGTCGTCGGGAGCGGACGCGGCGGAGCGCGGGCGGGCCCGGGCGGAGGGGATCGTGTGGATCGTGGCCGCCGGCAGGTCGGCGAACCGGGCGCATCTCGCCGCGGGTGCCGCGGCGGCTCTCGCCCGGCAGAACACGGCCGTATCGGTGTGCGAGCTCTCCGGCAATCTCCCCAACGTCGGATACTATTTCGGTCTCGAGCCGGCCGACTATCTCGCCACCGCCATCGATCGAAAGGCGCTCGTGACCGGGACGTGGAACGGCTCCGTGCGCTTCGCCTCCTCTCCGACGGGGGCGTCGCTCGCCTCCTACGGCGGGGTCGAGCCGCAGCGGGAACGGCCGCACGTCGTCGTCGCGGCGGCGACGGCCGCCGGGGGATCGGTTTCGCGCCTCTCGGAGGTCCTCGAGTCCTTCCTCGGGGCGTTCTCCTTGCGGGCGCGCGAGGGCCCCGCGAGGCCCGATGCGATCCTCGTCGCCTCGGGGGAGGAAGCGGGGATGCGCGAGCGGGAGATGGCGGAAGTCCTTCGGGCAAGGCAGCCCGAAGCCCTGCTCCTGTTTCTGGGGCGCGCCGCCGCTCCCCGCCCCCTCTGGGCGGACGAGCGTTTCGTCCTTCCGGATGATCTCGCTCGGACGTCCCATCGCCGCTCGCCTCCCGAGTCGCCATGGTTCGGCGAGCTCGCCGCGTTCCTCGTGCAACGGCTCGGCTCGCGCCGAAGGAGGAGCGCCGGTGCGGTCAACGAATAGCTCTTCCGCGGGAGCGGCGGCGATCCTCGTCCTCGGTAGGCGGATCGCGGCGCCGGAGCCTCGCCGCCTGTTCGCGGCGTTCTGCCGCGAGGTGTCGCGGTTTTCGGATTCGATGCGGACGGAGGTTGCGCCGTTCGACATCACGTTCCGGGACGCCGCGGATTTTTCGATCACCGTCTCGCCGCTTCGCGATCTCTTCATCGTCTCCCTCGGCGAGGACCGCTCTTCGGACATCAGGGTATCCTCTCGCGAGAGCTTCTGCTTCGCGCTCGACAGCGCGCTGCGGCGGCGTCTCGCCGCCACGGCCGGGGGCGAGAGCGCCCGCGGCCTGCCGATCGACCCGGCCCGCTCGGAGTGAGCCCCGGAATTTTGCGCCTCGAGCCGTCCCGCGCACAAAATCGCTTTCGCTCGCATTGCGGAGTTATTATGTTATGGAAGGGGCAAGGAGCATGGAGGTGGGATGATGAGGATGAAGGTGCTGCTCGCTGGATCGCTGGTCGCGGCGCTCACGTCGACGTCCTGCTTCTTCCAAAACGACCCCCTCGTTCCCAACCAGCCGCCGGTCATACTATCGTACGCGCCCGATATCACTTTCTTCAATCTCACGGTGCCGGATTCGTGCAGCTTCTGGCTCGCCGCGTCCGATCCGGACGGGGACGAAGTTCGCTTCCGCTGGCTCATGGGCGACTCGCTCCTCGGTTCGAGCGAAGCCGTCACCTTTCATGCAGTGAATTCGGGCGAATACGCCATCAGGGCCGAGGTGCGCGATGGCACGAGGTGCACGACCCACGACTGGTTCGTCACGGTCGCCAGGCTGAACGACGATCCGCCCCGCATCGAATGGTACTACCCGGAGCAGGCGCAGATCGCCTGCGCCGTCGGCGACACCCTCGCCTTTCATCTCTCGGCTTGGGACGATTACCCCTCCTCGCTTCGGTACATCTACCGTCTGGACGGCACCGTGCTGCAGACCGGGCCTCCCGATCTCTTTAAGCGTTTCATGGAGAGCGGCGCGTTCGTTCTCGAAGGCATCGCGTGGGACGGCGCGCAGGGGGATACGATCGCATGGAACGTGGAAGTCACGGGGTATCCCGATACCCTCCTTCCCGGCGCGATCATCGATCTCTCCGGAGCTCCGGGGGATGTCGACGGATCGATTTTGCTCGAGTGGACCGCCCCGGGGGACGACGGATACGTGGGGCGCGCGGCTTCCTATATCGTGCGGACCTCGATCTACCCGATCGTGACCGAAGAGGATTGGCGGGAGGCCGAGGGGAAGCTCGGCGAGCCGGTTCCGTCGGTGGCGGGCGCGAGCGAGCACATGACCATCAAGAACCTCGTCTCAGCGAGCGACGTGTTCGTGACCATGCGGGCCGTCGACGACTTTCTGAACCTGTCGCCCCGCGGCAACTGCGTCAAGGTGACCGTTCGCGGCATCGACGTCGCCGGCCGCGTGGTGGAGGCGAAAACGGGAGCCGGTCTTCCGGGAGTCATCGTATCGGCGAGCACGATGAGCGATACGAGCGGCGCGGACGGTTCATATATTCTCTCGAACGTTCCCTCCTACACGTCTTGGATCTCGGCGCGCGACGAGCTCGTGGGCGGGCAGCCGGGCGCTTACTATGATATCGTGCGTCCCATGCCGGCCGTCGAGCAGCTCGTGCATCTCGATTTTCAGATGATCGGGGTGTTCGGACTCGTCAGCACGGTGGAGCCGGATCTCTACTATCTGGGACGCTTTCTCCTCTTCTACAAGGGGATCACGAAAACCGCGGGAGACTATGGATTGCCGACGGTGTACCGGGGATGGAATCACTGGCCCATCGCCGTGTACAGCCCGGCGTTCGTCTGGGAGGGGCTCGATCTCAAGGCCGCGGCATCCGGGGCGATGGATGACTGGGAATCCTCCGCGGAGGCCGATGTATTCACCGAGGTCGCTTCCCCTGAGGAGGCGGACCTCGTGATCATGTACGATACGATATTGGATTATCAGCATAACGTCTCCATTCAGGAGTGCAACGCCGACGGAACGCCGAGCCTCAAGGTGCTTCGCATCTATACGCAGCACGACGACGTGCCGATCCTCGCCTACTCGCAGCTCGTGTTCGCGCACGAGCTCGGACACGTCATAGGGTTCGATCATAGCCGAAATGCCGGGCACTTGATGGTCGGTCTCACCATGCCCCAGTCGCATGTTCCGACCGCCGACGAAATCAACGCAGTCCGGTGCCTCTACCGTTTCCCCAATATTTTCGACTATAGCTATGTAATCGAAGAATGAGCCATTGTGGCGCTCGCGCTCGAATTGTAATGCCAATATGGCGTAGATAGCTTCTGTCTGCCCCGGCACTCTTGCTCGGCGCTCGCCCATCCAAATGTCATATTATTAATAATATCAATATGTTAGGTGAATATTTTGAGACCTCGGCGCTATGGCATACTCGCTGCGAAGCAGCTATGGTAGGAAAACGCTGAAAAAGGAGCATATGGCATGTTGAACTTCGAACGCTTCACGGTCAAGGCGCAGGAGGCGATCGCCTCGGCGCAGGAGATCGCATTCAAAAGAAATCATACGGAAATGACGCCGGTTCATCTGTTGGCCGCTCTACTCCAGCAGGAAGACGGCGTTGCGGTCGCCGTGCTGAAGAAGATGGGCGTTTCCCTCGCCTCCATGGGGGAGGCGCTCGAGCGGGCTCTTTCGGCTCTGCCCCGTCTCGAAAAGGGCATTGCCGAGGCGCGCTCGTCGCTCGAGCTCCAGGAGGTTCTGCGCGCCTCCCTCGGAGAGGCGGACGCCCTTCGCGACGAGTATGTGAGCACCGAGCACCTGTTCCTCGCCGTCGTCGCCGACGCAGGGACGGCGGGGGGCGTGCTGAGGGAGTTGGGAATCGGCCGCGACGGCGTCCTCAAGGCGCTCGCCGGCGTGCGGGGCTCGCAGCGGGTCACCGATCAGAACCCCGAGAGCAAGTATCGCGCTCTCGAGCGGTTCACCCGGGATTTCGTCGATCTCGCGCGCCGCGGGAAGCTCGATCCCGTCATCGGCCGCGACGAGGAGGTGCGGCGCGTGAGTCAGGTGCTCTCTCGGCGCACGAAGAACAACCCCGTTCTCATCGGAGAGCCCGGCGTCGGCAAGACGGCGATCGTCGAGGGGCTGGCCCAGCGGATCGCCTCAGGGGACGTGCCCGAGAGTCTCAAGGGAAAGCGCCTGCTCGGTCTCGACATGGGTTCCATCGTCGCCGGGACGAAGTTCCGCGGCGAGTTCGAGGAGCGTTTCAAGGCCGTTCTCAAGGAGATCACGGACGCCGAAGGCGGGATCATCCTCTTCATCGACGAGCTTCATACGCTCGTCGGCGCGGGAGCGGCCGAGGGGGCCGTCGACGCGTCGAACATGATCAAGCCCGCGCTCGCGCGGGGCGAGCTCCGCTGCATCGGGGCGACGACCCTCGACGAGTACCGCAAGCACATCGAGAAGGACGCGGCGCTCGAGCGCCGGTTCCAGACCGTCCTGGTCCGCGAGCCGAGCGTGGACGACACGATCGCGATCCTTCGCGGGCTCAAGGAGAAGTACGAGGTCCATCACGGCGTGCGCATTCTCGACGCGGCGCTCGTCGCCGCGGCGAAGCTGTCGCACCGGTACATCACGTCCCGCTTTCTGCCCGACAAGGCGATCGATCTCATGGACGAGGCGGCTTCCCGCCTGCGACTCGAGACGGATAGCATGCCGAGGGAGCTCGCGGAGATACAGGACCGGATCACCCAGCTCGAGATCGAGCGGCGGGCGCTCGAGAAGGAGCGCGACGCCGACAAGGTCCGGGAGCGGCTGGTCTCGGTGAAGGATCGTCTCGCGGAGCTCGAGGAGAGCGCGGCGGGGCTCCGCGGGCGCTGGGAGAGCGAAAAGGCCGCCGTCGCGGGAATACGCTCTCTTCAGGAGCGGATCGATCGCGCGCGCACCGACGAGCAAATCGCCCAGCGCGAGGGCAATCTCGAGCGAGTCGCCGAGATCCGGTACGGCGTGATCGTCGAGCTCGAGCGCTCGCTCGCCGCCGGGCGCGAGCGGCTGGCGGCGCTCCGGGAATCGGGGCGGAGCCTCATGCGCGAAGAGGTCACGGAGGGGGACATCGCCGAGATCGTGAGCAAGTGGACGGGGATTCCGCTCAGCCGCATGCTCGAGGAGGAGCGGGAGAAGATACTCCACCTCGAGGACCGCATCGCCGGACGCGTCGTCGGGCAGCGCGAGGCGATAGCCGCCGTGGCCAACGCCGTGCGGCGCTCCCGGGCGGGGCTCCACAACCCCGATCAGCCGCTCGGCTCGTTCATCTTCCTCGGGCCGACCGGCGTGGGGAAGACCGAGCTGGCGAAGGCGCTCGCCGAGGTGCTTTTCGACGACGAGAGCAGCATGGTGCGGATCGACATGTCCGAGTACATGGAGAAGCACGCCGTTTCGCGCCTCGTCGGCGCGCCGCCCGGCTACGTGGGGTACGAGGAGGGGGGATACCTCACGGAAGCGGTCCGCCGCAATCCGTACTGCGTGATCCTCTTCGACGAGATCGAAAAGGCCCATCCGGACGTGTTCAACATCCTCCTGCAGCTGCTCGACGACGGACGCCTCACCGACTCGCAGGGGCGCACGGTCGATTTCAAGAACGCGATCGTGATCATGACCTCGAACCTCGGGGGCCATCTGCTCGCGGAGCGCGAACGGCTCGGCGAGGAGGATCTGTCGCGGAAGATGATGGAGGCGCTGCGCGCTTTTTTCCGCCCGGAGTTCCTGAACCGGGTGGACGAGGTCATCGTGTTTCGCTTTCTCGGCCGTGAGGACATTCTCGAGATCGTCGATCTTCAGGTCGTCTCGATCAACGCCCGGCTCGCCGAGCGGGGACTCTCGCTCAAGCTCACTCCGGCGGCGCGCGAAGCGCTCATGGAGCGCGGATACAGCGTCGAGTTCGGGGCTCGCCCCCTCAAACGTCTCATGCAAAAGCTGCTCCTCGATCCGCTCGCCCGCCTCGTCATCGAGGGCGGGGTCTCCGAAGGGGACGCCGTGACCGCGGACTGGTCGGAGGGCGGGATCGTTTTGAGCGGAGCGAAGGGGAGCAAACGGAAACAACCGGAAAGAGCCGGGAGTCGCGGGAAACGGCCTCGGGAGAGCTGAGGGCTTCGTCCCGCCTCGTCGATTTCACGGGCCGCGAGCTTCGAATCGCGGCCCGCGGCGGCATCATGCCGCGTTTGCAATTGACAGAGGCCCATCGGATATGGTACTATCTAACTAACATCAGGAGGAAACTCATCGAGAGCATTTGCTATAGAAATGCGATTTGGAGTTTTTGAAAGGTTGCTTTTCTATAGCGAATGTTCTCCGAATATCCGGGCGGAGGACTCCGCCCGATTTTTTTCGTAGGAGCGCATCGCTCGTACGCGCGGCGACCGGCTGCGGGCGGGCCGCGCGATTCGCGGCGTGAAACGCACCCATCACGAGGAGGAATTCTACATGCGACGGCTCATTCCCGTTATCCTCGCACTTTCGTTCTTCGTAGCGCCGGCGGCGACGGCCGTTTCGGCCTCGACGCTCTCGTACACCTTCGCGCTCGATCCATCCGGAGTTTCCCTGATCGACGACTCGCCGGACGGGGTGAAGGTCGCGATCGAGGGGTATGAGCCGCTCGAATATTTCGGTTATCCGTCGCTTCCGTATCGCATCGTGCGCGTCCTGCTCCCGCAGGGCGAGTCGGTAAGCGCCTTCGACCTCGAAGTGCGGGATGAAATCGACGTCGCTCCGGGCGGGCCGCTCGCCGTGTACCGGGGCAGGGTGCGCGATGACGGCGCGACGGCCGGTCTCGCCGCCTCCGACCGGGATCTGCGGACCGAGGAGGGGCTCTATCCGAAGTGGCGCGTCCGCCATCTCGGAACGAGCCGGTACCGCGGGTACGCGGTCGCGTCCTTCGCCCTCTATCCGGTTCGATGCGATCTCGAGAGCGGGGGGCTCCTCGTCGCCCGCGAGGTTCGTCTCACCGTGGAGACGGCGGGCGCCGCCATCGCGGAGGAAGGCGCGGATCGCAGGAGATTCGTCGAGGGCTTCCGCGAGGAGTCGCGTCGCGAAGTGGAGAGGATGGTCGTGAATCCGGAAGCGGCGGCAGGATACCTCTTCGACGAGATCGGCGTCGATCCGGAAAGCCCCGCCTTTCTGCCGAGCTACGAGCCGAGCATGGAGGGGAGCGAGGTCGCGTACCTGATCGTGACGAACGAGGAGATGGCGCCGGCGTTCCAGCGGCTCGCCGACTGGAAGACGCGCAAGGGCATTCCCGCGGTGGTGCGGACGGTGGAATGGATCGGCGCGAACGCGCGGACGGGCGCCGATCTCGCCGAGTCGGTGCGGAACTACATCCGGGACGCCTACGAGAAATGGGGCGTGGAATGGGTGCTGCTCGGCGGGGACACGGACGTCATCCCCGTGCGATTCGCTTTCATGACCTTCTACACGGGAGAGCTCATTCCGACCGACATGTACTACGCGTGCCTCGACGGGACGTGGAACGCCGACGCCGACTCCCTCTGGGGAGAGGCGTATCAAAGCGTCGACGAGCCGGGCGACGCGTGCGATCTCTACGCGGAGGTGTACCTCGGCCGCATGCCCGCCTCGAGCGCGGCCGAGGCGTCGGTGCTCGTCAACAAGACGTTGAACTACGAAACCCCCGCCGCCGTCGATTACCAGCGGAAGACCCTGCTTCTCGGCGAGGTGATATTCTTCGACGAGACGACCGGCGAAGTCCTCACCGACGGCGCGGAGATCGTCGAGAGCGTTTATACCTTGCATCTCGCCGGCAGATCGGACGTGACGACGTCCCGGCTCTACGAGAACTATCCGGCCTTCCCCGGCTCCGTTCCGCTCACGAAAGAGGTGGCCGTCGATTCGCTCGATGCCGGCACGAACCACGTCCTCCACGCCGGCCACGGCTACAAGTACAACATGTCGGTCGGGGACGCGAGCATTCTGAACTACGACGCCAGCACGCTCGCGAACGGCACGAAACTCTTCTCGATGTACCTGCTGAACTGCACGAACCTCGCCTTCGACACGGATTGTCTCGCCGAGTATTTTCTGCTCAATGCGAACGGCGGGGCGTATGCCGTGACGGGAGCGACGCGTTCCGCGTTTCCGAGCGCTTCCCGTCCCTACCTCGACAACTATTACCATCTCCTCTACGGCGAGAACGTCGTGCAGCTTGGCAAGGTGTTCACGCAGTCGCGCGAGCCCTTTACCGCGAGCGCCGAGGGCGAGACGGCCGACCGGTGGACGCACTTCATCTACAACTACCTCGGTGACCCCGAGAGCTGTATGTTTCAGGGGGCGGCGCGGACCTTCGCCGTGACGAAGCCGACGTCGGCCGTGTACGGCGCGAACGACATCAACATCTCCGTGAGAAGCGGGGGGTTCCTGGTCGATTCGGCGTACGTCTGCGTGTACAAGCCGGGCGACGACTACCGGTTCGGCGCCGCCGACAACGGCATGATCGCCTTCAACGATTTTCTCGTCAAATCGAGCGGCTATATCTACTTCACGGTCACCGGCCTCAACCATTGCCGCTACCGGGACTCCATCATGGTCGCGGCCCAGACGCCGGCGTATCTGCGCTTCAACCGGGCACGGGTCGAGGATGTCGTCGTCGGCAACGGCGATGACGCGCTCGATGCCGGCGAAACGGCCGATCTCGAGATCGAGCTCATGAACACGGGATTCACGGGGGCGACGAAGCTGTACGCGAAGATACGCTCTCGCGATCCCCTGGCGTCGGTTCTGGACAGCACGGCCGTCTACCCCGATATCGGGCCCTACCAGAAGGCCTTCGGCACGGATCCCTTCCGGATCGCCGTCGGATCGTCGTCGGCGGACGGTCACGCGCTCGAGTTCTCGCTCGAGGTGCGCGACTCGACGGGCGGGCTCTGGTCGGAGCGATTCGCGATCGAGGCGCACGGTCCCTCGCTCGAGCTTTTCGTCAACACGGTGAGCGACACGCTCCCCTACGGCGATAACGACGGCGTCATCGAGGCGAACGAGAGCTATCTCGTTCGGATCGGCGTCAAGAACTTCGGCACGGGCGAGGCCTACGGTCTCGCCGGCACGCTCGCCTCGAGCGATCCCGACGTGACGATCGTGGATGGGACCGCCTCATACGATCCCGTCCAGCCGTTCGGCACGCGGCTCGGCCAGGGATTCGTGATCAGAGAGAAGACCGTCGCGGAATCGAACTACCTCACCTTCACCCTGACGGACGCCTACGGCCGGGCGTACAGCCGGAGGATCGAGCTCCGCAGGCCAGGCGCCCCCTCCACGCTCGTGTTGAACTCGGGCTACGGCCCCTACGAGATGCACGCGACCTGGCGGGCGCCGGACGGCCTCGATAGCTATCGCTATCGCGTGTACCGGGCCGACGCCTCGGGCGGGCCGTACTCGGCGGTGAGCGCCGATCTCGTGCTCTACACGCTCTTCCGGGATCTGGGGCTCGCCTCCAGCACGCGCTACTACTACGTGGTGACGGCGGTCGACTCGTGCGGCAACGAAGGTCCCCCGAGCGCCGAGCGATGGGCGACGACCAATCCGCCGCAGCTCGCCGGCTGGCCGAACAAGGTGGACAAGGAAACGGCTTCCTCGGTCAAGATAGGCGACATCAACGGCGACACGCACCCCGACGTCGTCGTCGGCTCGAACTACGTCTACGCGTGGCGCAGCGACGGCGTGGAGGTTCGCGACGGAGACGGCCAGCCGATCACGTGGGGCATCTTCAACACCCTCGGGAGCAACTTCACGGCCACGGTAGCGCTCGCGAACCTCGACGGCGCGCAGGGCCTCGAAATCATCGGCGCCTCGTGGGACACGAAGCAGATCTACATTTTCAAGAAGGACGGGAGCGTGCTCGCCGGCTGGCCGAAGACGACGTCGTATCTGTGCTGGGCGAGCCCCGTCGTGGGGGATTTCGACGGCAACGGGGATCTCGAAATCTTCGCCTACGACGTCGGCGGGATCGTGTACGCGTGGCATCACGACGGAACCGAGGTCCGCGACGGCGACGGCAATCCGGCGACGAACGGCCCGTTCTTCGTCACGAAAAACCCGGGGACGTGGCACATTCCCACGCCGGCCTTCGCCGATATCGACGCGGACGGAGTCGGCGAGCTCGTGATCTGCTCGCCCTACGACAGCGTATACTGCTTGAACTACAACGGCAGCCGCGTGCCCGGCTGGCCGGTGAAGCTCGTGGACCAGAACGTCACGTCGAGCCCGGCCGTGGGCGACGTCGACGGCGACGGCCGCCTCGAGATCATGGTGACGGGCTCCGCGGGATGGGTCGACGGGCTGAACCACGACGGCACCCTGATGACGGGCTGGCACAAGTGGGTCTATCTCAACACGAACACCATAGCCCCGTCCACCGCGCTCGCAGACCTCAACGACGACGGTCGGCTCGAGGTCATCGTCGCGGCGCTCGATTCCAAAGTCTACATCTGGAGCTACAACGGAGCGATCTACCCCGGATGGCCGCAGCCGTACGCGACGTCGGGCGCATCCGAGTCATCGCCGGTCGTCATCGACATAGACGGCGACGGAAGCCTCGACATCATTGCCGGTTCGGAAGAGGGGCGTCTCAGCGCCTGGAACCAGGCCGGCCAGTACATCGCGGGGTTCCCGATCCAGATCGGGAGCTTTCTGCGCGGGACCCCCGTGGCGGCCGATCTCGATTTCGACGGCGATATCGATCTCGCCACCTCCTGCTGGGACCAGAACGTCTACATCTGGGACGTGCCGGGAGCATGGTCGCCGGAGGCTCTCGCGTGGAACGGGTTCCGCTCCAACATCTACAACAGCGGGCTGAAGGATTTTGCCGCCGCGACGGCGGTCGGCCAGATCGCGTGCGTCTACCGGTTCGCCGACGGGATGATCGAGCTCAATTGGTCGGTGCCGGCGGACGGCGTTTCGTGGAATCTGCTCCGCGAGGGAGGGGACGAGCCGTTCGAGATCATCGCCGAGGGGCTTCGTTCGGAGGCGGCAATGATCAGCTTCGTCGACGCCGCCGCCGAGCCGGGGATCGTCTACCGGTACCGGCTCGAGGCCGTTGACGACCTCGCCCTCTCCGCGACGACCGACGAGATCATGATTCCCGTCTCGCGCGCGCATCTCTACCAGAATCATCCGAACCCGTTCAACCCCTCGACGACGATGTCGTTCACGGTGCCCGGCGGGGTCGATTCCCGCAGCGCGGTGCACCTCGCCGTCTACGACGTGGCCGGGGCCCTCGTGAAGACGCTCGTGAGCGGCGCCCTCCCGGGCGGCCGGCACGAGGCGCGATGGGATGGATGCAACGAGCGCGGACGAGAGGTTTCGAGCGGCATCTATTTCGCGAAGCTGCAGGCGGTGGGGGAGAGGTCCGTTCGCAAGCTCGTCCTGCTCCGCTGACGCGAGCGGCGGGCCGGGATCGAGCGAGACCGGCGAAGGCTATTTCGCGCGCCGCGCGTTTCGAACGCGCGCGGCGCGCTTTTTGTTTCGCGCCCCTCGCGTGTGGCGCTCGAGCTCCTCGTACGACCGGAAGTGCAGATCGAAGTCGTACTCCTGGTCGAACTCGCAATCTCCCGCGTCGTGCTCGCGGCAGATGCGGGGGCGCGTCGGATAGATGAGACAGCCGCGCGGGGGATCGTAGAAGCGGCACGGCGTTTTCACCAGAACGTGCCAGCTCCGGCCCTTGGTGTAGATCTCCACGTTTCGATGCGCGATGATCCAGAGCAAATCGTCGAAATCGGACGGAGTTTCCGGTTTGTCGATCTCCGTCGAGAAATACATGCAGCATTTGGCCGGAACGCACCTCGGACAGGCCGGTTTGCTCTCCGCCGGACCGCGAGCGGCCTTTTTGCTTTGCTTCATGGTGGTCGCCGAGCTCCCTTCCCCCGCAGACATCGATACCGTCCAAGCCCATGGCAGGCGCCGGCTAACACGGCCGGACAGACCGGCGGGGTGAAGGGCATTGACACCCCCCGGCGCATATTGTATGGTATGGTTTTATCGCAAGTTTTCGGAGAAAGCGCAATTAAGAATTGCCCGTCGGGCGTTTTCGCCGGTTCGGCCGCCGCACGGGGAGCCGCGAGGAGCGCAGATGCAATACCCGCTGAACGAGCAGGAACGGATGATTCAGGCGACCGCGCGGGATTTCGCGCGGAATGAGCTCGCCCCCGTCGCCCTCGAGGCGAACGAGAAGGGATTCTTCCCCGCGGAGATCTACCGGAAGCTCGCCGACCTCGGATTCCTCGGCGTCACGATGCCCGAGGAGTACGGCGGGGTCAATCTCGACACCATGAGCCTCATGCTCGTGCTCGAGGAGATCGCGGCCGTCTGCGCGTCGACCGCCGTGACGCTCTCGGTGCACAACTCGCTCACCAACTGGTGCATCCTGAAGTACGGAACCGAGGAGGCGAGGGCGCGATACCTTCCCCGCCTCGCCGCGGGCGAGATCCTCGGCGCGTACGCGATCACCGAGTCGGAGGCGGGGAGCGACGTCGCCGCCATGCGCATGACGGCCGTCAAGAAGGGGAACGAATACATACTGAACGGCGCCAAGATTTTCATCTCGACGGGGGACCGCGCGGGCGCCGTCATCGTTTTCGCGCGCACGGATCCGCGGGAGCGCACGAAGGGGATCAGCGCGTTCGTCGTCGACCCTTCGTCCCGCGGCTTCTCGATCGGCAAGGTCGAGAAGAAGCTCGGCCTGCGCGCGTCGAGCACGGTCGAGCTCGTTTTCGAGGATTGCCCGGTCCCGGCCGGAAACCTTCTCGGCGGCGAGGGGCAGGGAATGAAGATCGCGCTGGCCGGCCTCGATGGCGGCCGGATCGGCATCGCCGCGCAGTCGGTCGGCATCGCCCAGGCGGCGCTCGACGAGGGGATCCGGTACGCCCGGGAGCGAAGGCAGTTCGGCTCGCGCATCGTCGATTTCCAGTCGACCCGCTGGAATATCGCCGATCGGGCGACGGACATAGAGGCGGCGCGGCTTCTCGTCTACCGCGCGGCGAAGCTGCGCGACGCCGGCGAGCCGTACACGAAGGAAGCCGCCATGGCCAAGCTCTTCGCGAGCCGCGCGGCCAACAGGGTCGCCTACGACGCCCTCCAGATGCACGGGGGCGTGGGATACACTCAGGAGTTCATCATCGAGCGGCTCTTCCGGGACGCTCGCGTGACCGAGCTCTACGAGGGAACGAGCGAAATTCAGCGGCTCGTCATCTCGCGGGCGGTCATCGAGGAGTTCGAGCGGACGATTCCGGAATGATGCGGCGGACGCCGAAAGGAGGGGCAGTTGAAGATCATCGCGCTCATGAAGAGGGTGCCCGATACGGAGGCGAGGATCCTCATCAACCAAGAGGGAACCGGCATCAAGGATGAGGGGATCAAGTACGTCATCAGCACCTACGACGAGTACGGCATCGAGCAGGCGCTGCGGGTCAAGGAAAAGACCGGCGGCGCGGGCACGGTGACGGCCGTCTGCGCCGGACCGGAGGAAGCGACGGAGCTCATCCGTACGGCGCTCGCGATGGGCGCCGACGACGCGGTGCACATCTGCGATCCGGCGCTCGCCGGCGGCGACCCGTTTCTCACGGCCGCCGCGCTCGCCGCGGCCCTCAAGGGCGGCGGCTACGACATCATATTCTGCGGCAAGCAAGCGATCGACGACGACATGGGACAGGTCCACTCCATTCTCGCCGAGATGCTCGATATACCGCAGGTCAACGTCGTGGCCGGGTTCGAGCTTTCCTCCGACGGCCGCCGCGCGACGCTGCGGCGCCGCATCGAGGGAGGGGACGAGAAGATCGAAACGAGCCTTCCCGCGATCATATCGTGCGAAAAGGGGCTCAACGAGCCCCGGTACGCCTCTCTCCCCGGCATCATGAAGGCGAAGAAGAAGGAGATTCGCAAGAAAACGCTCGCCGATCTCGGCATGAGCGCCTCGGGGGACTCCCGCAGCGCCGTCGTGCGCTGGACGGCCCCCCCGAAGAGCTCGGGATGCCGGATGGTGCAGGCCGAGGAGATGCGAGCCGCGGTGCGCGAGCTCGTGAAGCTGCTCCGCGAAGAAGCGAAGGTCATCTAGCAGGGCGATACGGAGGAGAAGATCGATGGCGAACGACATCCTGATATTCGGCGAGGTCCGCGGCGGTGCCCTCAAGAAGGTCACGAAGGAGCTCATCACCGCGGCGCGCCGCATTTCGAAGGAGAGCGGGGGAGCGGTGGACGCCGTGCTCATCGGCAAGGGGGCCCGGGCGGCGGCGGAGGGGATCGCGGGATACGGTCTGCGGGAGATCACGGTTTGCGAAAACGAGACGCTCGCGAGCTACTCCACGGAAGGGTACGCGGCGGCGCTCGCCGATCTCGTGAAGCGCGCGAAACCCTCGTACGTGCTGCTCGGCGCGACGGCGATGGGCCGCGATCTCGCCGCGCGGACGGCCGCGAAGGTGGACGGCGTCATGTTCAGCGACTGCGTCGACCTCCGCATGGAAGACGGCGCGTGCGTCGCCCGCCGACCCGTGTACGCGGGCAGGGTCTACGTCGACCTCGTGCGCCGCGGCGAGCGGACGACCTTCATCACGATCCGCCCGAACAACGTTCCCCCGGCCGATCCGTCCGGAGCTCTCACGCCGATCGTGGCGAGCGAGGCCCGCGTCGCCCGCGAGGCCATCCGCGCGATCGTCTCCGAGTTCATCGCGCTCGAGGGAGGGCGTCCCGATCTGACGGAGGCGGACGTGATCGTTTCGGGCGGCCGCGCGCTGAAGGAAAAGGCGAACTTCAAGATTCTCGAGGATCTCGCCGACGTGCTCGGCGCGGCGGTCGGCGCGTCCCGCGCCGCGGTCGACTCGGGATTCGCCTCCGCGGCCATCCAGGTCGGTCAGACCGGCAAGATCGTCAATCCGAAGCTCTACATCGCGTGCGGCATCTCGGGCGCGATCCAGCACCTCGCCGGCATGCGGACCTCGAAGGTGATCGTCGCGATCAACAAGGATCCGAACGCCCCGATCTTCGAGCGGGCGACGTACGGAATCGTGGGCGACCTCTTCGAGGTCGTACCGATGCTCACCGAGGAAATTCGGAAGGCTCTTGCCTAGGGGGAGGAGCGGATGACGGCGGGCGGAATCGTTCTGCTGGCGCTGTTCGTGGCGGCGTTCACGGCCTTCGGTTTCATCGCGCGGTTTCTCTACCGCGTTCTCGAGACGGGAAGGCCCGAGAACCGCTTCAACCGGTGGCGCGACCGCGTCTGGGCGGTCGTTCTGTACGTCGGCGCGCAGCTGCGCGTGCTCGCGCAGCCGGCGGGCCTCGGACACTTCGCCATTTTCTGGGGCTTCGTCTTCATCTCGATCGGCACCCTCGATCACATGCTCGCGCAGATGTTCCCCGGCTTTACGCTCGACCGGCTCGTCGGCAGAACGGCCGGCTCGGCGCTCCTCTTTCTCCAGGACGTCTTCGGGCTCCTCGTGCTCGCGGCGCTCGCCGTCGCGGCGGTGCGCCGCTTCGTCCTGAAGCCGGAACGGCTCAAGATCGACGACCCGAAGATCCCGATGCAGGCGGGGCTCATCATCGCGCTCATCTCGGCGCTCATCCTGCTCATGTACGGCGTGCGCGGCTCGGAGATCCTCATGGGTTCGGAGCGCGTCACCGCCGCGAACGCCCCCGTCTCGACCGCCGTCGCGGCGGCCATGGGGGGATGGGGAATGAACCTTCCCATCGCCTACGGCGTTCTCTCGTGGCTTCACAATCTCATCATCTTTTTCTTTCTCCTCTACCTTCCGTTCTCGAAGCACATCCACATCCTCGGGGCGATCCCGAACGTCTTCTTCAGGAACCTGGGACCCTCGGGGACGCTCGGGCGCATGAACTTCGAGGACGAATCGGCCGAAAAGTTCGGCGTTTCCGAGCTGCCCGACTACACGTGGAAGCAGCTCCTCGATCTCTACGCCTGCACGGAGTGCGGACGCTGCCAGGTCGCCTGCCCCGCGTACCGCACCGGAAAGCCGCTCTCCCCGTACCGCGTCGTCCATCGGCTGCGCTCGCAGCTCATGAGGGATAAGGGCCCGCTGCTCTCGTCCGGTGACGCCGCGCTCCGGAAGGCTCCGATCATCCCCGGCACCGTCGCCGAGGACGAGATATGGTCGTGCACGACGTGCGGCGCGTGCATGCAGGAGTGTCCGCCGTTCATCGAGCACGTGCAGAAGCTCGTCGATCTCAGGCGGTTTCTCGTCATGACGGAGAGCCGCTTCCCCGCGGAGATGCAGCCCGTCTTCAGGAACATGGAGACCAACTACAACCCGTGGGCGATCGGCTACTCGTCGCGGGCCGAGTGGGCCGAGGGTCTCGACGTGCCGCTCGCCTCGGCGAAGGGGAGCTTCGACGTGCTCCTCTGGGTCGGCTGCGCGGGGTCGTACGACGCGCGGGGGCAGAAGGTCTCGCGCGCCCTCGCGGCGCTGCTCGCCAGAGCGGGGGTCGATTTCGCGATCCTCGGCGCGGAGGAAAAGTGCTGCGGCGAGACCGCCCGGCGCATGGGGAACGAATATCTCGCCGAGACGCTCATCCAGGCGAACATCGAGACGCTGAAGAAGTACCGGTTCAAGACGATCGTCACGGCGTGCCCGCACGGGTACAACTCACTTCGCGCCGAGTACCCGCAGTTCGGGCTCTCGGTTCCGGTGAAGCACCACTCAGAGCTGCTGCTCGAGCTCGTCGCCGCCGGAAAGCTCTCGCCCCGGCGCGACGGGCGGCGCCGAGGGGCGTTCCACGACTCGTGCTACCTGGGGCGGTACAACGGGCTGACTCGCGAGCCGAGGCGCGTGCTTTCGAAGGCGGCGGAGATCGTGGAGTTCGCCCGCCGCGGCAAGCGCAGCTTCTGCTGCGGCGCGGGAGGCGGCAGGATGTGGATGGAGGAGCATCTCGGCACCCGGATCAACGAGGAGCGCACGAGAGAGCTTCTCGGCCTCGGCGTCGACCGCGTGTTCACCGCGTGCCCCTTCTGCCTGACCATGTTCGAGGACGGGTTGAAGAGTCTCGGCCGGGAGGATATCAAGGCATACGACATCGCCGAGGCGCTCCTCGAAGCCTGCGGCGATTGAACGGGCCGCGCGGGAAATCCCGATCGCCCGGGAAAACGAAAGAGCCGCGTCCACTCGAACGCGGCTCTTTCGCCGTCTCTGTCAAAAGGCCCTATCATTCCCTCCAGGTGATCGCCTCGACCGGGCAGTTTTCGATGGCGTCCTGCACGGTATCTTCGCTCCAGTCCGTCGTGTCCCTCACCGTTGCCACGTCCCCCGCCATTTCGAACGCTTCGGGAGCGGTTTCGGTGCACAGCTCGCAGCCGGTGCAGAGATCGGGATCGATATACGGCGTTTTTTGCATTGTTACACTCCTTTTCGCTGAGAACCTTCCCCTAATTAACAGCCGAACCCGCCGGTGTCAAGATTTTTTTCTCCCGAGCGGCGCGCGTCAGAAGCGCCACGTGAGATCGACGGATACGAGGGTGATGGAGAAGTCGTCTTCACGCCTGGAATGGGTCTCCGGCTCGTGATTGAGAAAGAGGTTAATGGAGAAATTCCTTGCGAACGTTACACTTCCCATGACCGACATGCGGTTTACGACGAAATCGGAGTAGAGTAAATTCTCCGGCTCCGTATAGTCTCGGTAGCCGGGCTCGTAAGAGGCGGTGACCCAGTAGCGCTCGCCCCCGAAGGCGTCGACGCCGAGAATGACGGATACCTCCCGGTAGCGCTCTTCGGCGAAATCGCGGCAGAGCATCTGGCCGTACCGCGGTTCCATGAAAAGGGTCGCGGCCCCGCCGGCAGGAAGACTCACGCGAAGCCCCCCTCGAAGGAACTGGCTGTTGAAATAAGCGTTATCGGGGCGGTCGTACAGCAGCAGGTCGGTCTCCGCCCTGATCGAAACGATGCGCCCGCCGGCCTCCCCCAAGGCGGCCTCGAAGTTCGACAAGATGCTCCAGCGATCGCTCCGCGCGTCCCCGCGGTAATCGCGCCTGTCAGCGAAGAGCCCAGCGTGCACGGACAGGTTCCCCGCGGCCCCGTGCGTCTCGAGCTCAGCGACGATCCTGTCGAAGCCGAGGGCGGTCGTGTCGGGCGCCTCGCGCCTGCCGAAGCTGCCCGAGAGGAGGATCATGTTGGCGTAATCCGAGCCCGCTTCGATCTCGAGCCCCGCGTCGCGGTAGGTATAGTCGTAGTCGAACAGGGTTCGCTCCTCGAAATCGACGAGCTCGAACCGCGCCCGCGCTCCCGCGCGGAAGCCGTCCGAGAAGCGCCTGCGCACCTTGACGAAGGCGTTTCCCTGCAGATAGTCGTTCGCCGCCGCGTAGTTGCTCCCCTCGCGAAAATGTTTGTACCGGAAGTTTCCCCGCAGGTCGACCCGCCACGAGCCGCCGGGATTCGCCGTGGCGTCGAGATCGACCGCTTCGTCGATCGTCTGGTTTCCGTATCGCAGGAGATTCGCGACGCCGAGCCTCGAGGCGCCCTTCGTGAGCGTCAGGGCGTCGGCGAGCCCCGCGTAGAAATCGTGCACCGTTTCCGCCGTGTCGTCGTCGAGGATCGTGAACCGGTCGATGAAGGAGTCGTATCCGAGGGAGAGGCGGTTCGAGAATTCGGCACGGAGCGGCTCGGCCGCGAGACCCGAGGCCCAGCCGGCGACGAACACGGACGCCGCGGCGATTGCTCGCGCCGCGCGTATGGCCCCGCTCCGTTTCTTCACCTGTTTCGCCTCAGGAGCGTCGATGCTTCGTCGAGCAGACGAATCGCGACGAGCGTTTTTCCGTACAGGTACATTTCCTCCGCGGCAGCGACGAGGGAGCGCGCCTCGAGGGCGTCGGTGTCGAGCTGCGGATCCGCGCTCGCGCGCGCGGCGAGCGTCGCGGCGAGCGTCGCGTATTTTTCAGCGAAGAGATCGTCGATGGCGGCCGCCCCGAGCGAGTCGGCGGCGAGGCTGTCGGGAGCGGGGGGGGGCGGAGGGGCAGCGGGTCTCCCGGACGCGCACGACATGAGCATGAGCGCCGCGAGGCTCGCCGTGGCGAGAGCGATCAACGCGCGCATAGATCGCCGATCCTCTGGTACATGTTCCGGGCGATCGCGATCTCCGCCGCGGCCGACTCGAATCGGGCCGCGCCGGCGTGTTCCCGCGCCCGGGCGAGATGCGCATCGGCTCGCGCGGCGAGTTCTCTCGCGCCGGGTGCGGGGCAAGTATCAACGAGATTTTGCGTTTGTCCGCGCAGGGCTTCGGCGTCCGCGATCCGGGTCATGATCCGCTCGCGTGTGAGCGCGCCGTGTTCCTCGCGGACGGTCTTTCGCAGCGTTTCCATCGCGCGGTCGATGAGGGCGATGCCTTCATCGCCGCGGCCGGCGCCGATCGATTCTCCGGCGCGGTCGAGCATCTCTCCCACGCGCTCCATCGTTTCGGCCATGAGCGGATCGGGCGTTTCCCCTTCCGCGGCGGCCATCTGGCGGGAGCGATCGAGCAGCCGGTATCCCTCTTCGAGCCGGGCGGACGGGTTTCCCGCCGCTGCCGGCGGAACGCTGCGGACGATGCCGCGGAGCATCTGCTCGCACGTCTCGCAGGCCTGGCGCGCTTCGTCGTAGCGGCCGGCGGCGAGGAGTTCCTGCGCTTGCGCGAGCTTGCGTTCGGCCACGCGAAGCTCGGCGCGGATCTTTTCGTCGCCGCTCTCGTTCACCCGCTGGCGCGAGCGCTCAACGAGGCGCTCCATGAGCATGACGCGGCGCTCGACCGACTCCTTGAGCCTGCGGGTGTTCCGCACGTGATCTTCGGCCGTGATCGCGACCTGCCGGGCGTTCGTCGCGAGCCGGAAGGCGAGCTGGTAGCGATTCTGCTGGGCGTTCATGCGCGATTTGTCGAGCAGGCCGTTTCCCTCGTCGACGAGCTTGAGGGCGTGCTCGTCGCGCACGCCGCCCTCGATCATCTCGTCCCGAACGGTGATGAGACGCTCTCTGGCCTCTTCCGCCACCCGCTGGAGGCTCTCCTCGCTGCGCAGATCGCTTCGGGCGAGCGACATCGCGTGCCAGGCCTCCTTGCGCGCCTGAAGCGTCAGCCTCAGGGCGACGTGGTAGCTCGCGCCCCGATAATCGTTCCATGCGCGCGCCTGCAGCTCCGTGGCGAATCGAAGCGCCACGCGCGCCTTCTCGCTTCTCGATTCATCGATGAGCTGGCCGGCTCTCAAGATAATCTCGTCTGTTCGCTCGAGCGCCTCCTGAACCGCGAGGGCGTCCACGGTTCCCTGGGCGGGAACGGAAACCGGGCGGAGGGGCAAAAGCGCGAGGGCGAGGAAGAGCGCCGCGCCGATCGCTTTTATTTTCGTGTTATTACCGTTCATGGCAATTCAGCTCCTTTGCGCCTATATGTTGCCGCATTGGGGCGAGGCAACTCATATGCCACGAAGAGAAAATATCGTATCTCATTGTATATAAAAGTGTTATAGCCTCAGCTCCCCTGAGGGCGCCCCCTCTTTTGTACCGAACGGTGCACCGAAAATGACCCTCTGGGTACAACTCACTCCCCGATCCCATCCGCTTCTCCTGCCTCGCAAAGCCCGAATTTTTCGAGTCTTCCGTAGAGGGCGCGCCTCGTGATGCCGAGCATCGAGGCGGCGCGGCTCTTGTTTCCGTCGGCCGCCTGCAGCGCCAGCTCGACGAGGCGTTTCTCGATCTCCGGCAGCTCCATCTCACCGAGAAGGGATCGCAGACGCTCCTCGGCGGAGCCCCTGCCGGACGCGGCCCCTTCGATCATGATGTGCTGGGCGGCCACGGCGCCGCCGCCGGCGAGTATGGTCGCCCGTTCGAGGACGTTCCGCAGCTCCCGGACGTTGCCGGGCCACGGGTAGCCCTTGAGCTTCGCCGCGGTGTCGGCGGAGAGCTCGGGACCGCCGCCGGACCCGCCGCGTCCCGCGCCCTTCCATTCGCGCAGAAAATGCTCCGCGAGGACGACGATGTCCTCCTTGCGGTCGCGGAGCGGCGGTATCCGTATCGGAAACACGTTGAGCCGGTAGAAGAGGTCCTCGCGGAAGCGGCCCTCGCGGACGAGATTCTCGAGCTCGCGATTCGTGGCCGCGATGATCCGCACGTCCACGGTGACGGCCTTCGCGCTGCCGAGCGGGAGGAACTGTTTGAGCTCGATGGCGCGAAGGAGCTTGGCTTGGATGGGGAGCGGTATTTCGCCGATTTCGTCCATGAAGAGCGTGCCGCCCTCGGCGAGCTTGAACTGCCCGGGTCTGCGGGAATCGGCACCGGTGAACGCGCCCTTCTCGTGTCCGAAGAGCTCGGCCTCGAGGAGCGTTTCGGGAACCGCCGCCGCGTTGAGTATGATGAAGGGCCCCTTGGCCCGGGAGCTCTTCGCGTGAATCTCGGCGGCGACGAGCTCCTTGCCCGTGCCGCTCTCGCCGAGAATGAGGATGGGCGTATCGGCGCGCGCCACGAGACCGATGAGATCGCGCACGGAGCGTATCGCCGCCGAATCGCCGACGATCCGCTCGGCGTCCGGGCGCGGCGAAAGCTTGCTGCGGAGCGCCGCGTTCTCCGAGACGAGATCCCGCCGTTCGATGATGCGGCGCAGCAGCAGGATCACCTCGTCGAGGTGGAAGGGCTTGATGAGATATTCATACGCGCCCTGGCGCATCGCCTCGACGGCGGTCTCGGCGCTCGCGTACGCGGTCATGATGACGACGTCCGTTTCGGGCGCCGCTTTTTTGGTGCGGCGCAGGAGCTCGAGACCGTCCATGCCGGAGAGCCGCAGGTCGCAGAGAACGACGTCGATCTCCCCCCGCTCGATCGTGGGGAGCGCTTCCTCGGCGCTCCCCGCCGCGGTCGCTTCCATTCCCTCGGCCGAGATCCGTTCGGCCAGAAGCTCGGTGATTTTTCGTTCGTCGTCGATGATCAATATTCGGGTCATGCTCACGCTCCGTCGCTGCCGCCGCCGGCGGCTCCGCTCGTCCGGTCCGGCGCGGGCAATGAGACGCTCACCGTCGTTCCCGCGCCCGGCTCGCTCTCGATCTCGATCTCTCCTCCGTGCGCCTCGATGATCTTTCTCGTGATGGCGAGCCCGAGCCCGCTTCCCTGGGATTTCGTCGTGAAGAACGGCTCGAAGATCCGGTCGATATCCCTCGGCGCGATTCCCGCGCCGGTGTCCCTGAAGCTCACGACGTAGCGCCCGTCCCCGTTCGCGAGGGAGACCGCGATCGTGCCGCCGGCCGGGAGCGCCTGCCGGGCGTTGATGAAGATGTTGAGAAACGCTTGCTGGAGGCGCCTCTCCTCGCCGATGAAGGGCGCCTCGGCGCGATCGAAGGATGTTTCGATCCGGACGTAGGGCTCGGCGGCCGACTCGCGCAGGTTCCGCACGCACCGGTTGAGCGTCTCGACGAGATCCATCGGAGAGCGGCGCGACGGCTCGTCCTTCGCGAAAAGAAGGTAGTCGGTCAGAATGCCGTTCAGACGGTCGACCTCGTCCATGAAATAGCTCCTGATGTCGCTCCCGCTCTCGGGATGTTTTGCGGCCAGCTTTTCAGCGGCGCTTCTGATGATGAAGAGCGGGTTTCGTATCTCGTGCGCTATGCCCGCGGCCATGCGTCCCATGATGGCGAGCGTCTCCGCCCGCATGAGCGACTCGCGCGCCCTGACGAGGGAGGAAGTCGCGCGCAGCGCGAAGACCGTGAAGAGAACGATTCCGGCGACCGATATCCCCGTCACGGCGATGAGAATGAGTCGCAGCCGGGCGAGCGCGTCGAGAAAATCCGCGTCCGCTTCGACCCCCACGAGCGCCACGACTTCCTCTCCGCCGGCCGGAAGGGGCGCGTATCCCGCCTTGAGGTAGGTGCCCCTCACCGTGTAGAGGTCGGTGGCCGCGGCTTCACCCTTCGAGGCGCGCCAGAGCGCCGGGTAGTCCGCGTGCCAGTGGGGATACTCGATCCCTTCGGGGTAGAGCGCGGGCTCGAGGCTCATGAGCGTGACGAAATCCTCGCCGAGAACGACGACGTTGAAGAGGTCGTGCTCGGCCCTGATCAGTTCGAACTCGGCGCGCATCAGCGACGACGCGAGGGAGTCGGTGAACGTCTCCCGCGTCGGCGGCGAGGGGGAATCGGAAACGCGGGCCGCGGCGAGCTCGGCGATCGCCGTGAGCCGCCTCCCGAACTCGCCGTCGAGGCTGCGCCGGGTCTCGGTGTAGTAGTACCAGCCGGCGAGCACGAGCGCCGCCGCGAGCACGACGACGGCGAGCGCCATCCACCCACTCCGCAAAAACGCAATTGATCGTGTCCGGTTCATCGGTTATATGCCTCGTTGCGATGCGCCCCACAGGATACGACCGGAGGATGGCGCGCGCAACAGATTTGCGCTTGTGCGCGCCCGGGGGAGGGGCGTACAGTTCTTTCGGGAGATTCGGTTCGCCGCCGATTCCCGCCGCCGGCCGGCGGCGAACGGCGGGGGAAAGGGTTGCGACATGATTCGAGAACATCTGATGAGGCGGCTCGGCGCCGCGGTCCTGCTCGCCTCCGCGCTCGCCGCGGCGTCCTGCGGCGGCGGGACCGGGGAAAAACGGGGCGCCGCCGGGCCCGACGAGCTCACCGTGCTTTTTTCGAGCGACCTTCTCGGCAAGATACGCTCCTGCGGATGCGCCGTCGAGGATATGGGAGGAGTCGGGCGGCGCGCGACGTACACGGAGCGGGTCCGCGCCTCGGTCCCGAATCTCATCGCGGTGGACGCGGGCGACGTCATGACTCCCGATCTCTCGTTTTCCCAGGTCGAGGCGGAGCTCGCGTTCGACGCGCTGAACGTGTGCCGGCTCGACGCCGTCACGCCGGGAGAGGCGGATTTCGTGTTCGGCCTTCCCTTCCTCAAGATGCTGGCGGGCCGTCTCACGATGCCCGTGATCGCGGCCAACGTCGTCGACGCGGCGACCGGGGAGCGGATCTTCGGCGACGCCTACACGGTGCGCACGCTCGCCGGAGGGCTCCGCGTCGGCATCATCGGCGTGATCGACGAGGGGATCAGGCTTCCGACCTACGTCGACGTGTCGAAGCTCGCCGTGCTCCCCGCGGAGGAGACGCTCCGCAAGCTCGCGCCGGAGCTCGAGGACAAGGCCGATTTTCTCATTCTTCTGAGCCATATGGGTCTCGAGCGTTCGATCGCTCTCGCCAGGCGGATGGACATCTTCGATCTCATCGTCGTCGGCCACGGAAAGCCCGCTCTCAAGCAGCTCGAGAAGGAAGGAAAAACGATCATGCTCGCGACGGGGGGAGAGGGCCAGTACATCGGAAGGATCGATCTGCTCTCTCGGCCTCGGGCGAGATCGTCAACGGATCGCTGCGCGTCATTCCTCTCGAGGATGCGATCGAGGTGCACGAAGCGGTGAAAGATCTCTTCGCGCGGTACGGTCTCGAGCTCACCGAGAAGGAGCGGGACCCGAGGCACTGACGCGGAGCGGAGCCGCGCGGGCCGATTCGATTAACCTGCTGCAATTTATGCAATTAAATTATCGTTGACAAGGCGCCGCGGGAGTATTAATTTACTGCGTGCGTTCGTTCGAGACGCGAGGCAACCCGCGCAACGTAGAAGCATCCACCTGTCACAAAGGAGCCCGTGTATGTCGAAGCTTTTTAAATTCCTCGCAGTCGCGGTCCTTCTTTCGGGCGTTCTCGCCGGCTGCGGCGGCAAGCTCGATGACACCTACGTAGCGACCACTCTCAACGAGGCCGCGCGCGGCGAAATCGTGAGCCCGAACTTCAAATACAGCTTCGACACCCCGAGCATCATCGGCGCGGCCAAAAACGTCGCGCTCGTCCGCGAAGGAAACATCATCGAGTTCTTCGTCGGCGACGGCCTCGCCGACAAGACGGGCCAGCTCGAGGGCAAGAAGTTCGTGGTGTACGCGCGCAAATATTTCACGCCGTACATCCATTTCATGGTCGATTTTATCATCTCCGGAGCCGACACGATCCAGGTCGGCGAAGTCGGCGTGCAGCTTCCGAACACGCGTCCGGCGGCCCAGTTCACTCCTCCCGACGAGTACGAAGCGATCGACACCGCCAAGCTCACCTCCTCGCTCGGCGACCTGCGCGACATCGCGGACAAGAAGTTCAAGGTCGACGGCGCGGGCGTTTCGTGGAATCAGGTCGGCGACAGTTGGGCCTACTCGATCGGCCTCAAGAGCGTCAATTTCTTCGTCGACGAGACGAACGACGCGATGCTCGCCGTGCTCTCCGCGATCGCGAAGGAAGGAAAAACCTTCTCCGGCGGCGTGCATTACATCTCGACCCCGACCGATCTGCCGCGCGAGTATCGCGAGCGGTACCGTTCGGGCGGCAACGTGAAGATCGGCTACATCCTCTACGGCGGCAACGCGCTCCTCATCTCGATGTAGGATAGCGAACCGCCGAGTTCGGTCGCAAAAGTGCGGCACGCTAGTCGTGCCGCACTTTTTTGTTGCGGGCCGCGAGCGCTCCTCCTTCGTCCCCCCCGGGGAGGGGTGAATGGGCTTGACCGCGCGGCGCCCGTGCGATAGCGTGTATGGGGTTATCGTGCATTCAGCCCGGCTTTTACCGGCGGAGGTTTCGATGGGCAAGGTGGCGGAGCGGGTGGAGCGGGTCATGGTCGTCGCTCGCAAGGACTGGCGGGAATCCGTCAACGGCAGGTTTCTCCTCTTTCAGTTCACCGATCGCGACGGGCCCCTCAAGGGGGTGCTCTGGCAGGCGAACGATGAGATCGACCGGGATATCAACGTCAACGACGTCGTGCGGATCAAGGGGGAGCTCAAGCCCTATCAGGGCGCCTTCGAGCTCCACGTCGCGAACATCGTGAAGCTCGGCGAGAACGAGTATGACCCCGCACAGTTCATTCCCGCCTCCGTCGAGCGGACGGACCAGGTGCACGAGCAGATCGTCGGTATGATCGCCACGATGGAAAACGGGCACCTGCGGGCGCTCCTGAGCGGCATCTTCACGGACGGGGATTTCGCCGCGAGGTTTCTCCGCTCGCCGGCGGCTCGGGTCTGGCACCACTCCTACCTCGGGGGCCTCGCGCAGCACGTCCGCGACATGGCTCTCATCGCGCAGCGGGTCGCCGACGTCTACCCGGAGGTCGACCGCGACCTCCTGCTCGCGGGGGTGCTCGTGCACGATCTGGGCAAGGTGGAGGAGCTCGAAATCACGAACCGGATCGATTACAGCGACGCCGGAAGGCTCCTCGGCCACATCATGCTCGGCACCGAGTTCATCGAAGGGCGCATTCGCGCCGCCGAGGGTTTTCCGCCCGAGCTCGCGATGAAGCTCAAGCACATGATTCTGAGCCATCACGGCCAGCTCGACCACGGCTCTCCGATCGTTCCGATGACCATCGAGGCGATTCTCCTTCATTACATCGACAACCTCGACGCGCAGGCGAGAGGGGCGCTCCAGGTGCTCGACAAGGACACGGGGCGTTTCGGGCGCTGGACCGAGTACGTGAAGCTGCTCGATCGTTTCCTCTATCGCGGCGACCGGTCGCGCGAGGACGCGGAGGGGAGAGATCTCTCGTGAATCGGTTTCCGGCGTGGGTGGAGATCAACCTCGACGCCGCGAGGCGCAACATCGAGCGCATCCGGGCCATGCTGCCGCCGGGAGTGGGGATTCTCTTCGTCGTCAAAGCGGACGCGTACGGTCACGGCGCCGTGCGGATCTCCCGCCTCGCCGAGGAATGCGGCGTGGCCATTCTCGGCGTGGCGACGCTCGACGAGGGGCGCGAGCTCCGCAGGGCGGGCATCGGTCTGCCGATTCTCGTGCTGAGCCCCGTTCTTCCTCAGGAGCTCGATCGGGCGATCGAGAACGATCTCGCGGTGACCGCCTCGTCCCTCGGGTTCGCCGAGGCCGCCGGGGAGGCCGCGCTTCGCCGGGGCGTCCGCTGCGCGATACACGTCGAGATCGACACGGGCATGGGGCGCGCCGGGGTGGCCCGCGAGTCCGCGGTCGAAACGATCGCCCGCATGTCCGTCCTGCCCGGCGTCAGCCTCGAGGGCATCTTCACGCATTTCCCCGTCTCCGACATCGACGACGCCTTCACGCGGGACCAGATCGCGGCATTCACGGACATCGTCGACGCGCTCGCTCGCGACGGCGTCGTGTTCCGCCACGTGCACAGCGCGAACAGCGCCGCGATCATGAACTTCCCCTCGTCTCATTTCAATCTCGTCCGGCCGGGGCTGCTCGTCTACGGGCACGCCCCTTCCCCATCGCTGCGGGACCGGGTCGACGTCGAGCCGGTCATGAGCTTCAAGGCGCGCCTCGTGCTCGTGCGCGAGATGCCCGCGGGAGCGAGCGTCAGCTACGGGAGGACGTTCGTCTCGCAGCAGCCGTTTCTCATGGGAGTCGTGCCGGTCGGCTACGGACACGGGCTGAGCCACCGGCTCTCGAACAACGGGCACGTTCTGTTCCGCGGGTGCCGCGTGCCGATCGTCGGCCGCGTGACGATGGACATGACGATGCTCGACCTCTCCGCCTTTCCCGACGCGCGCGTCGGGGAAGAGATCGTCATCTTCGGGCGACAGGGAGCGGGGGAGATCACCGTGGATGACGTCGCGCGCTGGGACGAGACGCTGAACTACGAGGTGCTCTGCCGCATCAGCAAGCGCGTCGCGCGCATCTATCTGCGGAAGGGCCGCATCGAGAGCATGAAGACCCTGCTGGGCGTCAGACACGCCCCCTAGAGCCCCGGGCTTCCGGTTTCGGCGCTTCCGGCGAGCGGACGGTACCCGTCAAAAGCGTTTCATGAAGAAACAGGCGATAACGATCGTGATCGACGGCGTCGGCGTCGGCGAGCTTCCCGACGCGGAGCGCTACGGCGATCGCGGCGCGAACTCCATCGCGAACACGGCGCGCGCCGTCGGGGGGCTTCGCCTCCCGGCGCTCGCCGCGATGGGGCTCGGCGGCGTCACGGCCATACGGGGCGTCGAGCCCGCGGCGAACCCGAGCGCCTCGTTCGGGCGGATGGCGGAGATCTCGCCGGGGAAGGATTCGACGACGGGGCACTGGGAGCTCATGGGGCGCCCGCTCGAGGAGCCGTTTCCCCTGTTTCCGCGGGGTTTTCCCCCGGAGATCATCGCCGCGTTCGAGGAGCTCGCCGGGCGATCCATCCTCGGCAACAAGGCCGCTTCGGGAACCGCCATCATCGAGGATCTCGGGGAGGAGCACCTGCGCACGGGCCGTTTGATCGTGTACACCTCCGCCGACAGCGTCTTTCAGGTGGCGGCCCACGAGGACGTGATACCGCCCCGCGAGCTCTACCGCATGTGCCGGGCGGCGCGCGAGATGCTCGTTCCGCCTCATCACGTGGCGCGCGTGATCGCGCGCCCCTTCACGGGACGCCCCGGCGCTTTCGTCCGCACGAAGGGCCGGCGCGATTTCTCGCTTCCCCCGCCCGGACCGACGCTGCTCGATGAGCTCTCGGAGCGGGGGCTTTCGGTCGTGACCGTCGGAAAGATCCACGACCTCTTCGCCGGGCGGGGCGTCGCGCGCGTCGTCGAGGCGAGTGGAAACGAGGAGGCCATGCGGGGGACCGATCGCGTGATCCGCGAGGGCGCGGACTTTTCGTTTCTGTTCGCGAATTTCATCGATTTCGACATGAATTGGGGGCACCGCCGCGACCCCGCCGGATACGCCGGTGGGCTCGAGCGCTTCGACTCGTGGCTCGCCGGCTTCGCGGCGAATCTCCCGCGGGGCGCGCTTCTCGCGGTGACGAGCGATCACGGCTGCGATCCGACGATGCCCGGCTCGGACCATACGCGCGAGTACGCGCCGATTCTGGCGACTATCACGGGCTCCGGCCGGGGCTCTCCGCTTGGCACGAGGGGCTCCTTCTGCGACCTCGCAGCCACGATCGCCGAATGGCTCGGCGTGCCGCCGACGGCGGGAGAGAGCTTTCTTGCGGCTCTCGGTTGAGCCGAGGCCCGAATTCACGAAGGGAGACGGCGGTGGAGCACATACGGCTCGGCGGGCTCATCGATCACACGCTGCTGCGGCCAGAGGCCGCGGCGGAGGATGTCCGGCGCCTCTGCCGCGAGGCGGCGGAGCACGGCTTCTTCTCGGCGGTCGTCAACACGCATTGGGTTCCGCTCGCGGCCCGCGAGCTCGCCGGCACGCCGGTCGTCGTCTGCTCGATCGCCGGATTCCCGCTCGGCGCGGTCGATTCGGGGACCAAAGCGTTCGAGGCGGGCCGCGCCGTGCGCGCCGGGGCGCGGGAGATCGACATGGTGATGAACGTCGGCGCATTCAAGTCCGGCGAATTCGATTTCGTGCGCGAGGACATCGCGGGCGTCGTTCGCGCGTGCGGATCCGAAGCGCTCGTCAAGGTCATCATCGAGGCGGCTCTCCTCACGGACGACGAAAAAATGATCGCCTGCGGCCTCGTTCGCGGAGGGGGAGCGGGCTTCGTCAAGACCTCCACCGGATTCGGCCCGCCGGGAGCGAGCGTCCGCGACGTCGAGATCCTGCGCCGCGCGGTCGGCCCGGATTTCGGCGTCAAGGCGTCGGCCGGCATTCGGACGGCCGCCTTCGCCCTCGAGCTCGTGCGCGCGGGAGCGACGAGGATCGGCACGAGCGCGAGCGTCCAGATCATGAAGGAGTGGAACGAGCTCGCGTGAACGCCATCGACGTCATACGGAAGAAGCGCGACGGCGGCCGCCGTCAGGCTCGAGCGCGCCGCGGCCTTCTCCGACCGGCCCGTGTCGCCGCCCTCTCTCGTTCTCGATTGAGTTTGGAACGCCGTCGCGCGGACCAACGGAGGCGCCCTCAGCGCGGTACGACCTTCTCCCGAGACGCCTCTCGATCGAGCTCGCGGAAATCCTTTTCCTTGTCGAGCAGATCGTACTGGCTCACGCGATGGATGTCGCACTGGCGCGCGGGCTCGCTCTCGGCGACGAAGATCTCTCGGTGCACCTTCGGGCAGTAGGGCGTGCCGAGGAGGCCCGATTCCTCGCAGATGAGCTCCTCGACGATGTTGTCCGGCATGCGGAACGCGGGGCCGCGGTTCGTCGGGTAGGCCGCCTTCATCGTCTCGACCCAGATGGGCAGGGCGGCGCGGGCGCCGGTCATGCCGTTGCCCATCGTTTTTCGTTCGTCGAACCCCGTCCATACGCCGATGACGATCTCGGGCGTGTAGCCGATGAACCAGGCGTCGGTGTACTCGTCCGTCGTTCCCGTTTTGCCGGCCACCGGTATGTCGAGGCCGTAGGCCCTCGCGGCCGCGCCGGTTCCGTCCACTTCGTCGACCACGCTCGTGAGCATATCGGTGATGATGTACGAGATGTCGGCGCCGAGCACCTCCTCGTGGTACTCGCGGTACTCCTCGAGCGCGTTGCCGTTTCGGTCCTCGATGCGGAGTATCGCTATGGGCTCGGCCCGCATCCCTTCCGCGGCGAGGCAGCCGAAGGCGTTCGTGAGCTCGAGGAGATTGATCTCGTTCGTGCCGAGAGCGAGCGAGAGCACGTTCTGGAGCCTGCTCTTGATCCCCATTCTCTTCGCGACGTTGATCACCGTCGGCGGGCCGATCGCCTGGATGAGCTTGATCGAGGGAATGTTGAGCGAGCGGGCGAGCGCTTCGCGGAGCGACACGGCGCCGTGAAACTTGCGGTCGTAGTTGCGCGGCTTCCAGACGTCGCCGTTCGGGAGCTCCACGACGAAGGGCGTGTCGATCAGGATGTCCGAGGGGCTGTAGCCGCTCTCGAGCGCCGCGATGTAGAGGAACGGCTTAAAGGCCGAGCCGGGCTGCCGCGGCGCCTGCAGGGCGCGGTTGTACTGAGTCTCGCGGAAGTTGCGTCCGCCGATGAGCGCGAGTATGTGGCCGGAGCGCGGATCGATCGCGACGAGAGCCCCCTGGAGGTACTCGGCCCGCACCTTCTCGCCGCCAGCCGTGGCCCGCTCGTACTGCGCTCGCGTCTGGGAGAAGCGCTTCTCGCTCTCGAGCTGCAACATCTGCGCTTCGAGGCTGCGTTCGGCCGCGCGCTGGAGGCCGGCGTCGAGAGTCGTGTAGACGGTGTACCCCTCCCGATAGATCGATCGCGAGCCGTATTTCGCCTCGAGTATCTGGCGGATGTGCTCGCAGAAGTAGCCGGCGAAATCTTGATTCTCGGCGACCTTCTTCACGATGTCGAGCGAGCCGGCCCGGAGCGAATCGCGCTCCGTCTTCGTGATGACGCCGAACTCCTCCATCTCGCCGAGCACGACCTGCATGCGGTGCATCGAGCGCTCCCGGTTCGTGAAGGGGTTGTACCCGCCGGGATTTTTCGGCAATCCGGCGAGCAGGGCGATCTGGTTCAGCCCGACCTCCTGCACCGGCTTTCCGAAGTATTTTCTCGATGCGGCTTCGATGCCGTACGTGCCCTCGCCGAAGTAGATCTGGTTGAGGTACATCTCGAGGATCTCGTCCTTCGAGTAGGTGCGCTCGATCTTGAAGGAGAGCAGCACCTCCTTGATCTTTCGCGCGAAGGTTTGCTCCTTCGTGAGGAAGAGATCGCGCGAGAGCTGTTGGGTGATCGTGCTCGTCCCGCGCGCGCCGCGCAGATTGAAGAGATTTCTCGCGGCGACGAAGATGAGCCGCCTGAGATCGATGCCGCTGTGCTCGTAGAAGTGCCGGTCCTCGACGGCGAGGAACGAGCGGCGCACGCTCGTGGGAATCTTGTCGAGCGGCACGAAGACGCGATTCTCCTCGTAGAACTCCTTCACCACGGAGGAGTCGCGCGCGAGGATGCGCGTCTTGAGCGCGGGCTCGATCATCTCGAGCCGTTCCATCGAAGGCAAGTCTCGCGAAAAGTATACGGCGGCGCCCGCCGCGATGCCGAGCAGACACGCGAAGGAAAGCCCCAGGCTCCAGAGAAGGATGCGCTCCGCGCGCGTCAGCGGTCTGAAGGTCATTTCGTTTCGTCTCCGTTCGCAGCGCGGCGCCGCGCCATGCGAGCGCCGGCTGCGGTGAAATGTAACGGTAGGGACGCCGCTTTTCCACCTTTTTCAGCCGACCGCCGGCGCCGCGCTCCGGAAGAAAGCCAAGAATAAGAGGGAATTCGAGAAAAAGGAGTTGACAAACCTTCCAGCGAAGCTTATATAGACTGCACGCCTAACGCAAAGCGCGATAGTGTTTTGCAGGCCTCCAAAAAACTTTTGGAAATCTCGAGATAGGGATTGACAAAAGGGGCCAAAGGGAATATATTGGCCTTTTGGAGAAATTCCATACAGGGAATTCCGTTCTTTGAAAATGAAATAGCGTGCGATGCCCTTGCCAGTTTGGTTCGGGCCCAAAGATCCGTAATGGATCGTTGGGAAGTACGTCAATTCGAGCGTAGCGCAAGCTACGGCTCTTCGGTTTTTTTTACAACGGAGAGTTCGATCCTGGCTCAGAATGAACGCTGGCGGCGTGGATTAGGCATGCAAGTCGAACGAGAAAGCATTCTTCGGATTGCGAGTACAGTGGCGAACGGGTGAGTAACGCGTGGGAAACCTGCCCTCGAGTGTGGAATAACAGCTCTAACGGGCTGCTAATACCGCATAACATTGCAGACCGCATGGTCTGCTCTCAAAGATGGCCTCTACTTGTAAGCTGTCGCTTGAGGATGGTCCCGCGTCCCATTAGCTAGTTGGTGAGGTAACGGCCCACCAAGGCGACGATGGGTAGCCGGCCTGAGAGGGTGGTCGGCCACACTGGAACTGAGACACGGTCCAGACTCCTACGGGAGGCAGCAGTCGAGAGGCTTCGGCAATGGGGGAAACCCTGACCGAGCGACGCCGCGTGGGTGATGAAGTCCTTCGGGATGTAAAACCCTGTCATACGGGATGAAAAGCTGATTGGTGAATAGCCTTTCAGCTTGACAGTACTGTAAGAGGAAGCTCCGGCCAACTCCGTGCCAGCAGCCGCGGTAATACGGGGGGAGCGAGCGTTATTCGGATTCACTGGGCGTAAAGGGTTCGTAGGCGGTCGAGTAGGTCAGGGGTGAAATCCAACGGCTTAACCGTTGAACGGCCTCTGAAACCGCTCGACTTGAGGACATGAGAGGAAAGCGGAATTCTCGGTGTAGCGGTGAAATGCGTGGATATCGAGAGGAACACCAGTGGCGAAGGCGGCTTTCTGGCATGTTTCTGACGCTGAGGAACGAAAGCTAGGGGAGCGAACGGGATTAGATACCCCGGTAGTCCTAGCCGTAAACGATGGGCACTAGGTGTGGGAGGTATCGACCCCTTCCGTGCCGCAGTTAACGCATTAAGTGCCCCGCCTGGGGAGTACGGCCGCAAGGTTGAAACTCAAAGGAATTGACGGGGGCCCGCACAAGCGGTGGAGCATGTGGTTTAATTCGATGATACGCGAAGAACCTTACCGGGGTTTGACATGCAGGTGATCGTCGTTGAAAGACGGCTTCCTCTTCGGAGGCACCTGCACAGGTGCTGCATGGCTGTCGTCAGCTCGTGTCGTGAGATGTTGGGTTAAGTCCCGCAACGAGCGCAACCCTTATCCCTAGTTGCCATCAGGTAAAGCTGGGAACTCTGGGGAGACTGCCGGTGATAAACCGGAGGAAGGTGGGGATGACGTCAAGTCCTCATGGCCCTTACATCCCGGGCTACACACGTGCTACAATGGCAGGTACAGAGGGTTGCAAAGCCGCGAGGTGGAGCTAATCCCAGAAAACCTGTCTCAGTTCGGATTGAAGTCTGCAACTCGACTTCATGAAGGCGGAATCGCTAGTAATCGCGAATCAGCAGGTCGCGGTGAATACGTTCCCGGGCCTTGTACACACCGCCCGTCAAGCGATGGGAGCCGGGGGTACCCGAAGTCAGTGGCCCAACCGCAAGGGGGGAGCTGCCTAAGGTAAAACCGGTGACTGGCGCTAAGTCGTAACAAGGTAGCCGTACCGGAAGGTGCGGCTGGATCACCTCCTTTCTTAAGGAGAAGACTCTGTCGAGCCGGTAACGGCGCGATGGGGTACTTCGGTCGACCGAATCTACTGCAATGCTCGCACGCTATTTCTAAATATTCGGGGGCCTATAGCTCAGTTGGTCAGAGCGCGCGCCTGATAAGCGCGAGGTCAGTGGTTCAACTCCACTTAGGCCCACCATTGAGTGGTTGAGAAATACGACTCAATTGGGGATGTAGCTCAGCTGGGAGAGCACCTGCTTTGCAAGCAGGGGGTCGCCGGTTCGAATCCGGTCATCTCCACGAATAAGAGATCTGGACCTTCCAGTTCGTTCTTTGACAACAAAAGCAGGGTAATGCGAACAGGCATCTTCGCGTTTCTGGTTAAGCTACTAAGGGCAAATGGTGAATGCCTTGGCGCCGATAGGCGATGAAGGACGTGGTAAGCTGCGATAAGCTCCGGATAGCTGCACACAAGCTTTGATCCGGAGATTTCCGAATGGGGCAACCCGATGCGGTAAACCCGCATCATCCCGGGGATGAATACATAGTTCCCGGGAAGCTAACGGGGAGAACTGAAACATCTCAGTAACCCCAGGAACAGAAAGAAACCTCGATTTCCTCAGTAGCGGCGAGCGAACGGGAAACAGCCTAAACCGAGCTGCATGTCAAGCATGCACGCGTTGTGCGGCCGGTGTCGCGGGACCCGGTCTGATCCCAGTGCATATGGGGTCGGAGAGTTACAAAGTTGCACTCTAGCCGAATCTTCTGGAATCGAAGAACCATAGACGGTGATAGTCCGGTAGGCGAAAGGGCGGCAATCTCTCTCGATCGGGTACCCAAGTACCACGGGACACGGGAAATCCTGTGGGAATCCAGGAGGACCACCTCCTAAGGCTAAATACTCATCGGCGACCGATAGTGAACTAGTACCGTGAGGGAAAGGTGAAAAGAACCCCTGGCGGGGAGTGAAATAGTACCTGAAACCATTTGCCTACAAGCAGTCGGAGGGCTTCTAGCGCCCTTCGGGGTGTTAGCGGTCTAACAGCGTGCCTTTTGCATAATGAACCGGCGAGTTATTCTACGTAGCAAGGTTAAGCGGATGACACCGCGGAGCCGAAGCGAAAGCGAGTCCTAAACGGGCGTTTAGTTGCGTGGAGTAGACCCGAAACCATGTGATCTATCCATGGCCAGGATGAAGCGCGTGTAACAACGTGTGGAGGTCCGAACTGTAGAATGATGAAAAATTCTCGGATGAGCTGTGGATAGGGGTGAAAGGCCAATCAAACTTGGAAATAGCTGGTTCTCCCCGAAATAGCTTTAGGGCTAGCCTCGTGTGATGATTGACGGAGGTAGAGCACTGAATGGACTAGGGGGCATACAAGCCTACCAAACCCAATCAAACTCCGAATGCCGTTCAATTTAACACGGGAGTCAGGCAGCGGGGGATAAGCTTCGTTGCCGAGAGGGAAAGAACCCTAGACCATCAGCTAAGGTCCCCAAATCTTGGCTAAGTGACTAAGGATGTGGACTTGCTCTGACAACTGGGATGTTGGCTTAGAAGCAGCCATCATTTAAAGAAAGCGTAACAGCTCACCAGTCAAGTGAATCCGCGCCGATAATTTCCGGGACTAAGCCAGGTACCGAAGCTATGGATGCGTCGATCCTTCGGGATCGATGTCTGGTAGGGGAGCGTTCTATTGTAGGTTGAAGGTACATCGTGAGGTGTGCTGGACGAAATAGAAGTGAGTATGCCGGTATGAGTAGCGATAAAACAGGCGAGAAACCTGTTCACCGAAAGCCTAAGGTTTCCTGAGCAAGGCTAATCCGCTCAGGGTAAGTCGGTCCCTAAGCCGAGGTCGAAAGGCGTAGGTGATTGGGAATCCGGTTAAAATTCCGGAACCGTCTCAAATACGATAAAGACGCCAAGGGGGGACGCAGGAGTGAAAGGTCAGCCGGCTGATGGATGCCGGTCTAAACGTGTAGGAGGATCGCCCAGGCAAATCCGGGTGGTCATTAACTCCGAGGCGTGATGGGGAGGGGCTTAGCCCCACAAACTGGCCCTAATCATACTGCCGAGAAAATCCTCTACGCGAGTGTTTGAGATGACCGTACCGCAAACCGACACAGGTAGGCGAGGAGAGTATCCTAAGGTGCTCGAGAGAACGCTTGTAAAGGAACTAGGCAAAATGACCCCGTAACTTCGGAAGAAGGGGTGCCCTTCGTGGCCAATTCCCTCGCGGAAGGAAGCCATGAGGGGTCGCAGAGAATCGGCCCGGGCGACTGTTTACTAAAAACACATGTCTCTGCTAAGTCGTAAAGACGACGTATAGGGACTGACACCTGCCCGGTGCTGGAAGGTTAAGGGGATGTGTCAGGCTCCTTCGGGAGCCAAAGCACTGAACTGAAGCCCCAGTAAACGGCGGCCGTAACTATAACGGTCCTAAGGTAGCGAAATTCCTTGTCGGGTAAGTTCCGACCTGCACGAATGGTGTAACGACTTGGGCGCTGTCTCTACAAGCGACTCGGTGAAATTGAATTATCGGTGAAGATGCCGGTTACCCGCATCTGGACGGAAAGACCCCGTGCACCTTTACTGTAGCTTGGCATTGGGTTTTGGCTGGCCATGTGTAGGATAGGTGGGAGGCTTTGAAGCGGGGACGCTAGTCTCCGTGGAGCCAACCTTGAAATACCACCCTTGTTCAGTAGAAATTCTAACCAGCGCCGTGAAGCCGGCGCTGGGACAGTGCTTAGTGGGCAGTTTGACTGGGGCGGTCGCCTCCTAAAGTGTAACGGAGGCGCTCAAAGGTTCCCTCAGCGCGGTCGGCAATCGCGCGAAGAGTGTAAAGGCATAAGGGAGCTTGACTGTGAGACAGACATGTCGAGCAGGTGCGAAAGCAGGACTTAGTGATCCGGCGGTTCTGCGTGGAATGGCCGTCGCTCAACGGATAAAAGGTACGCCGGGGATAACAGGCTGATCTCCCCCAAGAGTTCACATCGACGGGGAGGTTTGGCACCTCGATGTCGGCTCATCGCATCCTGGGGCTGGAGGAGGTCCCAAGGGTTTGGCTGTTCGCCAATTAAAGCGGTACGTGAGCTGGGTTTAGAACGTCGTGAGACAGTTCGGTCCCTATCCGATGCGGGCGCAGGAGATTTGAGGGAAGTTGCTCCTCGTACGAGAGGACCGGAGTGAACGAACCTCTAGTGCACCAGTTGTCTCGCCAGAGGCATAGCTGGGTAGCTATGTTCGGAAGGGATAACCGCTGAAAGCATCTAAGCGGGAAGCCCCTCCCAAGATTAGATCTCCCGTGGCGCAAGCCACCTAAAGGCTCCTTGGAGACTACAAGGTTGATAGGCCGGAGGTGTAAGTGCAGCAATGCATTCAGCCGACCGGTACTAATAAGCCGTGCGGCTTAACCAGTTCTTCTCGTTCATGCGTGAAAATGCCTACTAGTATTGCCCTGCTTTTGTTGATAGATTTTCGGTGGCGATAGCGGAGGGGAAACACCCGTTCCCATTCCGAACACGGAAGTTAAGCCCTCATGCGCCGATGGTACTGAGCGGGCGACCGTTCGGGAGAGTAGGTCGCCGCCGGTTTTTAAAAGGGCCGCTCGAAGAGCGGCCCTTTTCTATTTCGCGCCTCGAGCGGGCATCGCGCGCCGGCGGAAAACCTTCCTCACGCCTTTCCCTGAAGCCGCTTCCGGATGCTTTCGACGAGAGCGGGCGAGCCGACGTAGAGAGCGGTTCGCTGATGAAGGGACTCGGGCGCTATGTCGAGTATGTCGTTTCCGCTCTCGTCGACCGCGATCCCGCCGGCCTCTCGAGCGATGAAGGCCGCGACGTTCGCTTCGTAGAGGAGGCGGAGCTTTCCCTTCGGCCGGTTTTTCTCGGGGTTCGGATGGTTGACGATCGCCGGATACATGAACATGCCGCCGTTCGAAAGCAGGCGGTGAAAATCCGCGGCGAGCGCCCCCATGTAACGGAAGGCGTAACGCTGCTCGTGCTCGTCGATCCATTCCCGAACGCCCGGCGAAAAGGTTTTTCGGTTCGCCGCGTTGAAAGAAAGCTCCCAGCCCTTCGGGTCCGCCGGCATGACGAGGGGCGCCGAGTTGCCCGGTATCACGTACGTCATCGTTTCGTCGAGGTGGAAGCGGAAGACTCCGGCGTCGGCGAGCGCGAGCGTGAAAACGCCGCTCGGGATGAGGAATATCCCCGCGGCGCGGAGCTCCGAGCCTTTCCTGAGTCGGCCGTCCTCGGGCCCTTCGAGGTTCCGCTTGGCGATCGCGAACATGAAGCCGACGGGGAGATTGTGCTTGATGTTGCTCGATCCGTCGAGCGGATCGTAGTAGATGAAGTAGCGCCCCCCGCTCTCGTTGAGGGGGACGGGCTCCGCTTCCTCCTCGGTCACCGCGTAGATCACCTGGTTCGAGCAGCGCAGGTAGTGAAGGACGATCGCGTTCGCGACATCGTCCATCTCCATCACGCTCTCGTCCTGGCAGTTGACGAGCCCCGCCTCTCCCATGAGGTTCTTGAGCGAGCCGGTCTGATAGAAGTACTGGATGTACTTGGCGGCGGTTTGAACGGCCTCGAGGAGCACGAGAAAATTGTAGCTCCGCCCGTGGCGCTCCTGGTGGTGGAGCATGAAGTCCATGAAACTCTGCTCGAGCTTCATCGCGCTTATCCCGCTAGTCCTTCTTCCGGGACCGTTCGGCCTTCATCTTCTCGATCGCCTGCACGGCCTCCTCGCGGCTCGCGTATATGGAGTAGGGCATCTTCGCCTTCATCGCGGTCGTGCGGAGAGCCATGCGCGCCATGCTGTCCTCGCCCCAGCGGGCGAGCCCGAGCAGGAGCTTGTCCGTTTCCTTTCGCGCGACCTCGCCGTAGTACTCGGCGACGTCGGCGTGAATGGCGAGCTTGTCGATGTGGGCGATCATCCAGAATTTCTCGGTGATGCCTTTCATGTACCGGCCGTATTCCGCGAAGAATGCGTCCACGTCCTCCTTCGTCTTGATATCCCACTGGTCCTCGACGAAGAGGATGCCGGATGAGCGATCGAAATTAAAGGTGATCTTGTTGTCCATTTCAAACCCCTATGTTCTCGAGAGCCCCATGCGAGCGACGACGATCCACGCGCCTCGGGGACGAGCATATGCGAACGGCCGCCAAAATCAAGAGAATTTGAATCTCCGCCCGGGCGGCGGAGCGGGCATGAAAAACGGGCCGCTCCGGCGGAGCGGCCCGTTTCCGTACGAAGGGCTCCCGGGGGAGCCGCTACTTTATGATCGTGAACTCGACGCGGCGGTTCTGGGCCCTTCCCTCGGCGGTCGCGTTGTCCGCCACGGGCGTCGTTTCGCCGTAACCTTTCGCGAAGTACAGCTCGGACTTGCACTGCGGGAAGTTCTTGAGAATGTACTCGCGCACGGTCGCGGCGCGGGCCTCGGAGAGCTTCAGGTTCGATGCGTCGGAGCCCTGCGAGTCGGTATGCCCCGCGATTTCGATCTTCATGTCGACGCACTGGGCGAGCACCGCGCCGATGGCGTCGAGCTCCTGCTTCGACTCGGGCTTGAGATCCGCCTTGCCCGTCTCGAAGAGGATCTTGAGGGAGGTGATCTTTCCGGTGTCGATGAAGGCCTTCACGTCGGCGGAACATCCGGTCTCGTCGACCTTCGCGCCCGCCGGGGTGTTCGGGCAGCGGTCGATGCCGTCGTAGACGCCGTCGCCGTCGCCGTCCTTCGGGCAGCCCTTGTCGTCGACCTTCGCGCCGGCCGGGGTGTCCGGGCAGCGGTCGATGCCGTCGTAGACGCCGTCCCTGTCCGCGTCGGCCGGGCAGCCGTCCGCGTCGACCGAGGCGCCTTCCGGAGTTCCGGGGCACTTGTCGAGCCCGTCGACCACTCCGTCTCCGTCGGAGTCGAGGTCGCAGCCCTTCGCGTCGACCTTGGCCCCCGCGGCGGATTTCGGACACTTGTCGAGGCCGTCCGGCACCCCGTCTTTGTCGCCGTCGAGCGGGCAGCCGTTCCGGTCGACGATCGCGCCGGCCGGAGTGCCCGGGCACAGATCCTTGCCGTCCGAAACGCCGTCGCCGTCGCTGTCCATGTCGGCGCAGGCGCAGTTCGAATTCCACGGCCACGGAGTGAGGATGACGCAGAGCGCCTTGCTGTCGGGCTTATCCATGAGCTGCGCGCGGCGGGCCTCCGCCTTTTCCTTCCAGCCGGCCGAAGCCGGAGCGAAGGAAACCGAGAGGACGATGGCCGCGAGAACGAGAACGGACACGAAGACTCTCATAACCCCTCCTTTGTTCCTGGTTGAGATCTTTCCCCATTCCTTGCGCTGAGCGTGATGTGTTTGGCTCAGCTGTTTATACCAAAACCCCCCACATTTCTGCAAGGCGTTTTTGTTCTGAGGCGGTTCGGGACGCGAGCCCGGCTTTGTTCGAGGCGCCCGTCGCCGCGGATGTGGTAGAATGGAAACTGTCAAACGGAGGTGCCGGGCCATGACAGGACTGAAACGCCTTGTTCCGCTCTTTTCTTTCGCGGCGCTCGCCGCATTCCTGCTCTACTCGTCCGGCGCCGAGGCCGGCGGGGCTCGGGGCGCGATCAGGCTCACGGTCGAGGAAGGCAAGGAGTGGAATCACTCCTTCCGCATCATGCTCGTCGGGAAGACGACGAACCGTCCGCAGATGGCCTTATGGCTCGAGGATGCGTCCGGCGCGTACGTGGCGACGATCTACGTCACGCGCCGCACGGCGTTGCAGGACTGGCGGGCCGCTTTCGGCGAGAAGCGGGATCGCATCGAGCGCCCCTCGTCGCTTCCCGTGTGGGCGAGAAAGCACGCCGAGGGAGGCGTCGAGCCGAAATCGCTCTGCGGCGCGTGCCACGGCCTCCACAAGCAGCGGAACAAAGCTTCCGACGATCCCCTGCTGCACGCGATGACCGGAGCGACGCCGAAGAAGGGCTTCTCGCGGGAGTGGACGCTTCCGCCCGGGATCGAGCCGGGCCGCTACGTCGTTCGCGCCGAGATCAACCACTCGAAGGATTTCAACGCCTCCTATTCCGAGGGCGCGAAGGAGGGGGATGCCGGTTGGAGCGGAGGGTCGATGGGATCGGGGCAGCCCTCGCTCGTCTACGGAGGAACGATCGTCATCGGCGGCGAACGCTCCTCGGCGGCGCTAGAGAGGATCGGACACGGCGAGCCTTCCGGCGCCGCGGGAGGCGTGACGGGGAACCTCGGCGGGCTCACGACGGCCCTCGATATCGTCGAATCCATACGGGTCGAGTTCGTGCCGGGCGGATGATCGTCCGCCGCGCCGTCATTCGGCCTCGAGAATAAAGAGCCTCCCCGAGAGGAAATCGGATATCCAGAGCCTGCCGTCCGACGCGACCTTCCCCTTCGTGATCCGGAACAGGGCGTCTCCGAACTGCCCCGGAACGAAGAACGAGACGTTCCTCGAATCGAATCGCGTGTCCCCGTAAGGGTATTCCGATCGGTGGAGCAGCGTGAACTCCCCGGTGCGCGGATCGAGCTGCGCTATGCGCAGGGCTCCGCCGTCGTGCGACGTCACGACGAGACGGTCGTTCCACGCGAACAGGTTGTCCGGGCGGCCCGGCCAGGGGAGCCGCCGCTCCTTCGCCCCGGCGCGCACCTCCTGCACGCTGTTCGATGCGTGGTTGGCCACCCACACCGAGGGGCCGAGGCGGCAGAGCGCGAGCGGCTCCTCTCCCGTACGGATCTCTTCGGCGGCGAAGGTGTTTTTGTCGATCACGGAGACGCTTCGCGAGTCGAAATTGGCGACGTATATATGTCCGTCGTCGAAGACGAGATCGGCCGCCGTGCGGCCGATCGTCATGCGATGAACGACCGATTTCGCGGCGGGATCGACGATCTGGAGGACGCTCGCGTCCGCGTCCTTTTCGGGAAGGCGGACGAGGTAGAGACGGCCGGTCGCGGCGTCGTACTCGAGGATGCGCTGCGTTATCTCCCGGTCGACCGTGTCGGGGAGGGCGATCCGCTGCCCGATCTCGAAGAGGCGGATCTCGTCGGGAATCGTTCCCACGAACTGCGGCTCGGCGCCCCAGTTGTTCTGCGTGAAATAGAGGGCTCCGGCGGCGTCGAGCGCCATGCGGTGGGCCTGTCGCGGAATGCGCCGGTCGTAGAATCCGAGATCCTTTTCGTCGATGCGGAGGATGCCGTTTCGCGCGCCCCAGATGTAGACGACGGGCCAGTACGACTGGTGCGGTCCGTACGAGAGGTACACGTTCCCTTCGCGGTTGCGAACGGTCTCGACGGGGTATTCGACCGGCAGACGGCGCCGCTCGACCCGTCCGTCGGGGCGGACCTCTGCGAACTCGTCCTCGTTGTTGAAGACGAGGAAGCTTCCGCGCGCGGGCATTTCGACGAGATCGATCGGGGCCCACGCGGTGTAGATCTTTTCCGCTTTTCCCGTCGCCGGATCGAGCGCCGTGACCGCGGCGCCGAAGGTGCCGTTGACGGCGGTCGCGCCCTTCGGGTAGTAGAGTTTGCCGTCGTTCGGATTGAACGCCATCGCGAACTGGTGCGGAATGATGCCGAGATTCTCGATGCGCCGGAGGAGCTTTCTCGCGGCGAGATCGACGACGTCCACCTCGCCGTGCGCCCAGCTTCCGACGTAGAGCATGCCGCCTCTCTCGTCGACCGCGCTCGCGTCGTTTCCGTAGGCGGGGATCGGGATCTCGCTCACCGCGCCTCCGGCCCCGAAGTCGACGACGTGCACGGATGGATGGTTGTCGTAGGGGATGTAGACCTCCTGCCGCGCGGGGTTATAGCGGATGCCGACGCCCTCGGTGAATCCGGGGAGCGCCGCGACGACCGATTCCCCCGTCGTCACGTCGATCTTCGCCGCCTCGATCACCCGGCGGTCGACCGTCTCCACGACGAGGTAGAGATCGTGGCCCGCCTCGTCGTATCCGGCGAGGTGCCACCTCCCGCCGCTCGTGAGCTTCGTCCCGTGCGAGCTCGAAAGTTTCGCGCTGCGGCCGTCGAAGAGGAAGAGGGTCGAGGTGTTTCCGTCCACAGCGACGATCGCTCCGAGCTCCGGCGCGGCGACCGCCTTGCGGATCGGGGGCGGGGGAGTGGCGTTGAGATTGCCGAGATCCTCGCGCGTTTCGAGCCACGGCACGAGCGCGAGCTTGCCCGTTCGCGCCGAGTAGAAACCGATCTCCTTGCTTTCGCGTCCGGTCATGAAGGCGTTCCCCGTCTCCTCGTCGATCGCGATCGACTCGAACTGCGCGAGCGTCGGCATCGTCGTTGAGGACCGGTCGTCCGGACGGACGATCGAGACGCACCGCGCTCCGATGAGGTAGATATCCCCCGTTTTCCGGCGGATGGCGAGGGCCTCCGCCTTGAGATGCTGGAGCGAACGCCCCCCGAGGGGTATGTTGTCGACGCGGCGCCCGCCGCAGTCGATGATCGAGACCGACGAGCTCAGGGTATTCGCCGCCACGAGACGGTTGCGGACGGCGTCCATGGCGAGAAGATGGGGTCCCGCGCCGTTCGCGGCGAATCCCGCGAGCGCGGCGAAATCGACCGTGGTGACGGCGACGTTCGCTTTTCCCTTCGCCCCGGCGGCCGCCGGGCCGCCCGTCGCCGCGAGGACGAGCGCGGCCGCGAGCGCCAGTGTGACGGTTCCTTTCATCGCGGGTGCTCCTTTCGAGACGCCGGTGATCGTGCTGGCATTTCGGGCGCAGTCAGTATACAATCTATCTATAAGGCGGGATAGCCCATTCGCGGCGCCGCCCGAGACGCATCGAGAAGCGAAGGTCCGGCGTTCGCCCTCGCGCCCCGCGCGGCGCAGCCGGAGCGCAAAGGAGCATCATGAGGACACAGCGCGTCATTCCGGGGCTGCTCGCCATGTTCGCGTTCGCGGCTCTCGCCCGTCCGGTATCGCCGCTCGGGGACGAGATTTCGATCGCGATCGCGCCGTGTCCCGACGTTCCGGCCGCGCCGGCGGAGGTCGATTCCACCCGGCACGTCATTCACGTGAGCATCGACGGTCTTCGCTGGGACGCCGTGCAGCGGCTCGGCGCCGCCGCGCCCCATTTCCGCCGCCTGCGCATCGAGGGCTCCTTCACGGAGAACGCGCGGACCGACTACGATTATACCGTCACCCTTCCGAACCACGCCTGCGAGCTCGTGTCCCGTCCCGTTCTCGGACCGGAGGGACACGGCGTCTCCTTCAACACGGACGATCCGAGGACGATCGAGGAGGTGCACGGCTCCTATGTGGCCGGCGCCTTCGACGTCGCGCACGATAACGGCCTTCGCACGGCGTGCTGGGCGGGAAAAACGAAATTCGCCATCTTCGACCGAAGCTGGAACGATACGACCGGGGCGTACGATTCGACGGGAGAGGACGACGGGCGCGACAAGATCGACGTCTACGGATACAACGCCGATGGCGGAGCGCTCTTCGGGGCTTTTCTCGCGGACATGGCGTCGCGGCGTCCCCACTACTCGTTCATTCATTTCGCGGGCCCGGACGCCGCGGGGCATGCGTACGGATGGGAGAGCAAGGAGTACTTCGACGCTCTCATCGAGATCGACGGATACCTCGGTGTCATGCTCGATCTCGTCGAATCGGATCCGGCTCTCGCGGGTCGCGTCTGGATCGCCGTGGCCGCGGATCACGGCGGCGCCGGCACCGATCACAGCCTCGCGAGCGAGAGCGCGAACTACACGGTTCCGCTCTACCTCTGGGGGCCCGGCATCGGCGCCGGCGCCGATCTCTACGCCCTGAACCCGTCGACCCGTCTCGATCCGGGCTCGGGGAGACCCGATTACGCGGCGCTTCCGCAGCCGATCCGGAACGGAGAGGCGGCGAATATCTGTCTCGATATCCTCGGTTGCCCTTCGGTTCCGGGATCGCTGCTCGACGCGGCGCAAGACCTCACCCTCGCGCCCCCCGGGGGGCTCCCGTGCGTGTCGATCTCGGCGCCGGCGGCCGGCTCGACCTTCGCCTACCCCTCGGAGGTGACGATCGAGGCGTCGGCGAGCGGGGGGCTCGGAGGCGTGGCCTACGTCGAGTTCTTCGTGAACGGCGAGCTCGCCGGGGCGGACGCGTCGGCGCCGTACGCGCAGGAGTGGAACGGCGCGCCGATCGGGGTCCACGGCATCACGGCGAGGGCCGTGTGCTCGACCGGCGCGGCGGCGGCCGCGACCGTCGAGGTCGAGATCTCGTCTACAGCCGACGTTTCCCCGGGACATTCCTCGCTCGCGCCGCCGCGCGTGCATCCGAACCCCGCCGGCCGTTTATCGACCATCTCTTTCGATCTTCTCTCGCCGTGCGCGGTCGAGATCAGGCTCTACGACGTCCTCGGCCGCCGGATCGATACGGTGTATCGCGGCTATCTCGCCGGGGGCTCCCATGCGCTTCCCCTCGACGCGGGCGCCCATCCTCCGGGGCTCTACTTCTACCAGGTCGCGGCCGGAAACGAATCGCGCGGCGGCAAGGTCATGATCGTGCGGTAGGCCCGCTTCGGACGAGGCGCTCGTCTCCGGGAAGAGGCATGAACGAACACTTCTCGCCCGTCACGATCGGTATCATCGTTCTCACGTCGCTCGTCTCGATCGCGGGATTCCGCTCCGCGGCGATCCTCGACAGGTTCGTCTTCGATCCGCGGCGCATTCTCCGCGGCGGCGAGCATGTCCGCCTCCTGTCGAGCGGCCTTCTGCACGCGGACGTGGGGCATCTCGTCGTCAACATGTTCAGCCTCTACTCGTTCGGGGGGCCGCTCGAGTCGGAGTACGGGGCGGCCGCGCTCGCCGCGATCTACTTCTCGGCGATACTGGGGGGAAACCTCCTCTCGCTGTGGCTTCATCGCGGGGAGAGCTATCTCGCGCTTGGGGCCTCCGGGGGCGTCTGCGGCGTCGTCTACGCCGCGATCTTTCTCTTCCCCGGAGGGAGCGTGATGGTGCTGCCGATCCCCGTTCCCATCCCGTCGTATCTCTACGCCGTCCTTTTCATCTTCATCTCCTTTTTCGGGATGCGCCGGCGATGGGGAAACGTCGGGCACGACGCGCACCTCGGCGGAGCCGTCATCGGGCTCGCGGTGGCGACGGCGCTTTATCCGGAGATCGTGAGGACGAATCCCGTGCTCTGGTCGATCGTCATGGCGGTCTCGGCGATCCTCTTCGTGTACCTGTACCGGCGGCAGCGCGCCGCGGGAGGCTAGCGGGATGACGCTTCGTTCGATCAATCCGGCGACGGGCGAGACGATCGGCGAATACGCCGAGCTCACGTCCCGCGAGGCCGCCTCGACGGTCGACGCGGCCGCCGAGGCGTTCGCCCGGTGGAGGGAGACCGCGTTCGAGGAGAGATCGCGCCTCATGAGGCGCGCCGCGGCGGCGCTCCGCGATCGCGCCGGAGAGCACGCGCGGCTCATGGCGCTCGAGATGGGCAAGCCGGTGAGGCAGGGAAGGGCCGAGGTCGAAAAATGCGCCCTCGCGTGCGAGTACTACGCCGACGGCGCCGCGAGGTTCCTCGCCCCCGAGACGGTGCCGACCGACGCGCGAAAAAGCTACGTTGCCTTTGCTCCGCTCGGCGTCATTCTCGCCGTCATGCCGTGGAACTTTCCTTTCTGGCAGGTCTTCCGCTTCGCCGCGCCGGCCCTCATGGCGGGGAACGCCTGCGTTCTCAAGCACGCCTCGAACGTCTGCGGCTCGGCGATCGCGATCGGAGAGGTCTTCGCATCCGCGGGATTTCCCGAAGGCGTTTTCCGCGTGGCGCTCGTCGGGAGCGGGGGCGTCGATGGGCTCGTGGCGCACCCCGCCGTGCGCGCCGTCACGCTCACGGGGAGTGCCCCTGCCGGCGGCGCCGTCGCAGCCCGCGCGGGCTCGCTTCTCAAGAAAACGGTTCTCGAACTCGGGGGAAGCGATCCGTACGTCATTCTCGAGGACGCCGATCTCGCCTCCGCGGCCGAAATCTGCGCGGCGAGCAGGCTCACGAACTCGGGCCAGAGCTGCATCGCGGCAAAGAGGTTCATCGTGCCCGCGCGGATAGCGGAGGAATTCACCCGTCTCTTTCTCGAGAGGATGCTCTCGCGCGTCACGGGGGATCCGCTCGACGAGTCGACGGACGTGGGACCGCTCGCGAGGAGCGACCTGCGCGACGATCTGCACCGACAGGTCGAGGAAAGCGTCGCCGCGGGGGCCCGTCTTCTCGCCGGCGGCGCGGTGCCGCCGGGTCCCGGCGCGTACTATCCCGTCACCGTTCTCTCCGGCGTCGCCAAGGGCATGCCCGCCTGCGACGAGGAGCTCTTCGGGCCCGTGGCGGCGATCATCCCCGTGCGCGGCGAGGAGGAAGCGATCGCGGCCGCGAACGACACGAGCTTCGGCCTCGGCGCGGCGATCTTCTCGGGAGATCCGGACCGCGCCGAACTCATCGCCGCCGAGCGTCTGGAAGCGGGCTCGTGCTTCGTCAACGCCCTCGTGAAGTCCGATCCGCGGCTTCCGTTCGGAGGGATAAAGGAGAGCGGGTACGGGCGGGAGCTCTCGGCCTTCGGCATCCGGGAGTTCGTCAACGTGAAGACGGTGTACGTCGGATAGCGTTTCCTCGATGGCGGCCGTTTCGTCGGGGCGCGGAGCGTCCCCTACTCGGCCGTCCCCTCGATGTTTCCATTCCAGAGGTACTTCTTCGTCTCCGCGGCGACGACGCCGGAGAGGACGATGAGGGAAATGAGATTGGGAATCGCCATGAGGGCGTTCGTGATGTCGGCGAACGACCAGACGAGGCGGATCGTCGCGAGCGATCCGAACATGACGCACACGACCCAGAGCCACCGGTAGAACCGCACGTACCGTATGCCGAAGAGGTACTCCGTGGCCTTTTCGCCGTAGTACGACCATCCGAGGATCGTCGAGAAAACGAAGGTGAGAAGACCGAAGGTCAGCACGAGGGGCCCGAGCACCGGTATCTGGGAGAAGGCCGCCTTCGAGAGGGCGGCGCCGTGCGCGCCGTCGACCCATCTCCCCGAGTTCACCAGCACGAGCCCCGTCATGGCGCACACGACGACGGTGTCCCAGAACGTTCCGGTGGAGGAGACGAGCGCCTGGCGCACGGGATTTTTCGTCTGCGCCGCCGCCGCGACGATCGGCGCGCTCCCGAGACCCGATTCGTTCGAAAAGAGCCCGCGGGCGATGCCGTAACGGATCGTTTCCCTCACGCCCGCGCCGAGGAATCCCCCGACGGCCGCTTGCCCGGAGAAGGCGCCGTCGAAGATGAGACGAAGCGTCTCCGGCATCTCGCGGGCGTTCATGGCGAGGATCGCGGCGCAGCCGCCGACGTAGATGATCGCCATGAGCGGCACGAGCCGCTCGCACCAGGCGGCGATCGACTTGATGCCTCCGAGGATGACGATCGCGGTGAGCGTCATGATCGCGAGCCCCGTGACCCACTGCGGCACGTTGAAGGTCTCCTTCGCCATCGTCGCGATCGCGTTCGCCTGAACCATGTTGCCGATGACGATGGCGGTGATGCACATGAGAAAGGCGAAGACGACCCCGAGCCAGCGCTGCTTCATGCCGCGCTCGAGCACGTACATCGGTCCCCCCGCCATGAACCCTTCTTTGTTGACGACGCGGTATTTGATCGAGAGCACCGCCTCGGCGTACTTCGTGGCGATGCCGAAGACCCCCGTGATCCAGATCCAGAACACGGCCCCCGGGCCTCCCGCCGCGATCGCCGTGCCGACGCCGACGATGTTGCCCGTGCCGATGGTCGAGGCGAGCGCCGTCGTCAGGGCTCCGAACTGGCTGATATCTCCGGTGCCCTCGCGCGAGCGGTGGAAGGAGAGCTTGATCGCCGTGCCGATGTAACGCTGGATGCACCGGAGCCTGATGGTGAGAAAGACGTGCGTTCCGAGGAGCAGGACGATCATGGGGGGGCCCCAGATCGCGTTGCCCCACGCCTCGAAGACCTTTTCGACCGTTTCCATCGTTCCCTTCCGCCGCAAATAGGGGCATTCTAGCACAGGAGCGCGTCGTGTCAATCGTTTGCGCACCGGCGCGGGCGCGCGGCGAAACGGGCGGATTTTTCTTGCCCGTCGGCCTCGATCGTGGTTTATATAGGGGCCAGAAGATCCGGCGGAAGCCGGGGGAAGGCATGCGGATGGCGAACGCGTACGACGTTCTCAAGGAACGGGGGCTCATCGAGCAGGTCAGCGACGAGGCGAAGGTCCGCGCGATGCTCGAGCGGCCGACGACCTGCTACGTCGGGTTCGATCCGACCGCCTCGAGCTTCCACGCGGGCAGCCTCGTGCCGATCATGGCGCTCGCGAATCTGCAGCGCTGCGGCCACCGCGTCGTCGCCGTCGTCGGCGGCGGAACGGCCATGATCGGCGATCCGAGCGACAAGTCCGAGATGCGGCGGATCATGCCCGTGGAGGAGATCGACGCGAACGCGGATGGTCTCCGGGCGCAGCTCGCCCATTTCATCGATTTTTCCGGGGGCAGGGCGCTCATGGTCAACAACGCCGAGTGGCTGCGCCCGCTCAACTATCTGGAGTTCCTGCGCGACGTCGGCCGCCATTTCAGCGTGAACCGCATGCTCGCAGCCGAATCGTACCGCATGCGGCTCGAGACGGGGCTCAATTTCATCGAGTTCAACTACATGCTGCTCCAGGCGTACGACTATCTCGTGCTCTACCGGCGATTCGGGTGCACGCTCCAGATGGGCGGCAACGACCAGTGGGGCAACATTCTCGCGGGGGCGGATCTCATCCGGCGCGTCGACGGCGGCGAGGCGGAGGCGCTCACCTTCCCGCTCCTCGTGACGGCGACCGGCGCCAAGATGGGAAAGACGGAGAAAGGCGCGCTCTGGCTCGACGCCTCGCGCACGTCCCCCTATGAGTACTATCAGTACTGGATCAACGCGGACGATCGCGACGTCGGCCGGTTTCTCTCGTTCTTCACGTTTCTGCCCTCTGACGAGGTGCGACGGCTCGCCGCTCTCGGCGGGGAACGGCTCCGCGAGGCGAAGGAGACGCTCGCCTTCGAGACGACGAAGCTCCTCCACGGCGAGGCCGAGGCCGAGAGGGCGCGGGACGCCGCGCGATCCCTCTTCGGCGGCGCGCGGGCGAGTTCTTCGCGAAGCGCGCGAACGGAAGGTGCCGCCCCGACGGTCGAGATCCCGCGAAGCCGCTTCGCGGAAGGGATACCGGCCTTTGTTCTGTTCGCCGAGGCGGGGCTCGCGAAGACGCGCGGCGAGGCGCGGCGTCTCATCGCGCAGGGAGGCGCCTACATCGAAGACCGGCGGGTCGACGCGGTGGATACCCCCGTCGGCCTCGACGAAGCGAAGGACGACGCCCTGCTCCTGCGCGCCGGCAAGAAGAAGTATGTACTCGTGAAGCTCATCGATTGAGGGGCCCGTCCCGGCGCTCCGCGCGCGGACCGGCCTATCCCCCGAGAATCTCCATATAAAGCGAGGCGAGATCGTCCGCGTATCTCCGCGCGTCGAAGAGCCGCTCGGCCCGCAGCCTTCCCGCCTCGCCGAACCGCTCGCGGAGCGCCGAGTCGGCGCCGAGGGACAGGAGCGCGGAGGCGAGGCTCTCGCTCCGGCCGTGCTCGAAGACGAATCCGTTCACGCCGTGCTCGACGATCTCCGGATTGCCGCCGACGTCGGAGACGACCGCGGGGATTCCGAGAGCGAGCGCCTCGAGCGCCGTGTTGGAGAGAGGCTCGGGCTCGATCGACGAGTTCACGACGACGTCGCATCGCGACATGATCTCCGCGGCGTCCTTTCGGAATCCGGGCAGGGAGATCCGGTCCCCGAAGACCGGGTCGGACGCGACCATGCGCCGGACCAGCTCCTCCTCGGGGCCCGCGCCCGCCATGACGAAACGAAAGCGGGGATCGGCGGCGAGCACGGCTCGGGCGGCCTCCACGAACGTGAGGCATCCCTTCCATCGCTCGAAGCGCGCGAACCATCCGACGAGCGTTCCCTCGGATATCGCCCGCGGGCGCGGGCGGTACGCGTCGAGGTCGATCCCGTCGTGGATCGTACGGACCTTGTCCGGGGGGAGCCCCTCGGAGAGGCAGCGTGAGCGCACCGCGTCCGAGACGCAGACGAACCGCTCGACGCGGCGCGCGAGGAACCGGTGAAGGGGCGTGAGCCGGAAGAAGCCGCGCTGGTGGCTCACCGCGGGAACGCCGCACCGGCGCGCCGCGACGAGCGCGCCGATGTTGAACGGCACGGCGTTGTTCGCGTGAACGAGCGAGAACCCGCGGTTTCTGATCCATCGCGAGAGGAGAGAGGCGTCCGCCCGCTGCTCCGTCGCGTAGATCTTCGCGCTTCTCAGGAGCCGGTAGGGGGCCGTGAGCTTGATCCGAGGGATGCGGGCCGGAAGCGGCGGCGGGGGAGAGGGAGACCCTGACGCGCCGATCGCCGCCCAGGTCGCCGTTTCGACGCCGAGCGCCGCGAACGCGTCCCGCGCCGGGACGTCGTAGCGGAACAGCACGAACGGTTCGATCCGCGAGCGGTCGAGCCGCTTCAGGGCGTGCAGCAGCGTGTGCGTCGAGCCTCCGACGACCGGCCCTTCCTCCACGTACAGAATTCTGTGCAACTCGATATTCTCCCCCCGCGGGTTCTTCTACCTGCTCTGCCGTTCCGATGCGCCGCCGTGGAGTATAGACGAACGGCGCGGACGGGTCAACCGGCGGCTCGGCGAGGCGATTTTCCTTGTCTTGGGAGCGCGCCGCCGATACACTCGGCCGCGTCGCGTTCCCGGCAGCGCCGGGGAGGAGTGGTGTATGTTCTTTCGTTTTCTCGGTGCGCTCGTCGGGCGGCGCCGGTTCATCGGCTGGGTCACGCTCGTTTTCTTCCTGGCGGGGCTCGCCTACGCGCTCGTGCGCGGCAACGTGTACGAATCGAGCGCGCTCCTTTTCCCTCCCGTGGAAGAGGGGGGGCAGGGAATTCTCACGGCGTGGATGGCGAAGCTCAACCTCCCCTCGATCATGATGCCCACGAGCGCGGGGGCGACCTCCGCCGCGATTCTCGGAGACATACTCGAGAGCAGACGCCTCTGCGGCATGGTCATCGACACCCTCGCGCTGCGGGAGCACTACCGGACGGATAATTTCGACGACGCTCTCCGCAGGCTTCGCGCGAACACGAAAACGGCCGTCACCGAGACGGGGCTCATTCGCCTCTCCGTCCGCGACCGCGATCCGGAGTACGCCCGAAGGATCGGCGAAACATACATCGCCGCGCTCGACTCGCTCAATCGTTCCCTTCAGCACGCGCGCGCGGACGAGACGAGGCGATTCGTAGCGAAACAGATGGAGCTCTACGACGAGCGCCTCCGGGCCATCCGCGCGGGTATCACGGAGTTTCAGGAAAAAAACAACATCGTCGATTTCGACGAGCAGGTGCGCGGCGCGATGGACGTGGCGACCGATCTCAAGGTCCGCTCGATCCTCGCCGGGATCGAGCGGGATCTCATGAGCGAGTTCACGCAGCGCGACGCGACGGAGCTGCGCCGCAAAACCTCCGAGCACGACAATCTCGTCCGGCAGCTCGGAGCGATCATGAACGGCGACAGCGCGGGGGTCGTCTTCGTGCCGCTTCGCCGTCTTCCCGCCCTCTCCCAGCGGTACGCCGAGCTGCGGCGCGATCTCGAGGTCAACGAGCGAGTATACTCCTACCTGCTCGAGCGGTACGAGGAGGCGGGCCTCGAAAAGGCCCGGTCGACCCCGGTCGTGCAGGTCGTCGACGCGCCGGCGCTGCCGGAAAAGCCCTCGGGCATACCGCTCGCTCTTCTCGTCGCGATCGCGACGGTCGTGGGACTCGTGTGGAGCGCGGCTCTGGCGGTCTGGTGGGAATGGGTCGTGCGTCATGCGAAATCCTCCGGCGAGGAACGCGCTTTCGCCGATCTGCGGGCGACCGCCGATAGGGACGTCGCCCGAATTCGCCGCGCCCTTCGACTCTGAGTTTTCCCCCCGCGTTCGATTTCCCGTCTCTCTTGCCCTTATGGAACACCGCTTGCTTGAACCTCGGCGGGAAGGAATGCCCGGCGAGGGGGAGCCGCGGCGAAACTGTTTGTGATCCATCGAGTTGCGCGATTTCTCTGCGTCCCGGCGGCTCTGGCGCTCTCGGCGGCCGCCTGCTTTCTGGACGGATGCTCGGCGGTGCCGATCGACCCGTCCGCCGCGGAGCCGTTCATCATGTATCGGCTGACGCTCGCCGACCGCCGGCTCAAGGTCCTTCACGTCGAGGCCTCCGTATACGGCCTCGGGAAAAAACGGCTCGTCCTGCGCGCTCCCGAGGACGAATCGGGGCCGTCTCTCGAGCCGATCAATCTCTCCGCGAGCGACGCGAGAGGAGCCGCGCTAAAAATCCGCGAGAGAGAGGCGGTCTGGAGCATCGAGGGCGCGGGGAGCGATCTCACCTTCGCGTACGACGTCGTGCTCACGATCGAGGATCCCTATTCGGACGACGTCCGGTCGATGCTGACTCTCGTGGCGGACGACCGCTGCCGGATTCTCGGACGCGACGTGTTTCTCGTGCCGGACGCCCCCTTCGCGAGCGGGGTTCTCGTCGACGCCGACCTGTTCGCCGGTCAGGGCCTTTCCTCATCCGCTCCGGCGGTCCGCGGGAGGATAATCGTCCCCGGGATCGAGGATCTTCCGCGAACGATGGTCGCTTCCGGCGCCTTCAGGCGCCTCGAGCGCCCGATGGGGGGGACGATTCTCTCGCTCGCCATAGCGGACACGTGGTCGTTCGGGGACGAGGAGTTCTTCGACGTTCTCTGCCGGCTCGTCGCCGAGGAGCTCGCGCTCCTCGGACCGCCGCCGGAGCCGCGATATCTGTTCGTATGCGATAAGAATCCCATTCAGGGAGGCGCCCGCTTCGACCACTACGGAGTCCATTACGGCGGAAGCATGCTTCTCCTACTCGATTCGCGAATCGATCGCAGCGCGCTCCTCGACGCGCCCATGGCGGTCATCGCCCACGAGTTCCTCCACAACTGGAACGGCGAGTCTCTCGCCGGAGCGGACGAGTCGTTCCTCTGGTTCACGGAGGGAGCCACCGTGTACTGCTCCTACCACATCCTCGAACGGGCCGGCGTGCTTTCGCCGAAGCAGCTCGACGCCCACCGCGCTTCGGTGTGCTCCCGGTACCGGTCGAATCCGTACCGCGAGCGTGTCGCCATCGGAGAGGCCGGTAACGGCGACCTGGGGGACAAGGACATGGTGAACCTGCTCTACGACGGCGGGTATCTCGCCGCGGAGGCGCTCGACGAGCGCATCCGGGTCGAAACGAACGGAGAGAGCGGGATCATCGACGTGATCAGGTACCTCCACGAGAGGTCGGGACGGTCGAACCTCGCCGGCGAGAGAGCGCTCCTCGCCGCCGTGACCGATCTCGGTGGCGCCGATCTCTCGCGCTTTCTCGAGGATCTCATCCATACCCCTTCCCCGCTCGCCCTCGCCAACCGGCTCTCGACCCTTGAATAAGCCGCCGGGCGGTGGTACAGTCGCTCCGCCACGAACGGAGAATTTCGACGCGCCTGCAGGGAAAGGATTCGCGATGCATGCACGCCGCCGTATGAATACGATCGCCGCCGCCGGACGCCTGCTTCTCGCCGGCCTCGCCGTCTCCCTCTCTTTTTCCGGACCGCGATCGGAGCCGCGCGAGGCGCCGCCCTGGAACCAAGCGGGCAGGCGCGTGGCCCTCGCCACGCTCGAGCGGGGGAGCGCGAGGCCGCTTCCGGGCAGGTACTCGTGGCTGTGCTCCTCGATGGATGTCCGCGCCCTCGCCATCGACGGCGACACGCTGTGGATCGGCACCGAGGGAGGGCTCTTCGCGATGAGCCTCGCTCTCGACGTCGTCGAGCCCGTCGCCGGCCCCGCATCCGCTTCCATCAGGGCCCTCGCGACCGGGCAGGGCGCGCTCTGGGTGGGTGGGGATCATTCCGTGAGCTCGCGAAGCGAAGGGCGCTGGCGGCACTACGCGCCGGATACGAACCCCCTGTTCCGGCAGGTCCGCTGTTTCGGCGCCGGCGAGGGACGGATTTGGATAGGGTCGTTCGGCGCGGGCATGGGGTATGTCGCTGGCGACGCCGCGACGTTCGTTTCGAGCGCCGAGGCCGGAGTCGACCGGCGCGTGCTCGCGATCGCCGAGCAATCGCCGGAGACGATCTATTTCGGCACCGCGAGCGGGCTCATGATCGCCGATACGAGCGGATGGAAATCGCTGCGATACGGGAGCAGGCTCCCCCTCGGTCCCGTGGAGAGCCTCGCTTTCGACGAGGAGGGCGATCTCTTTTGCTCGATTCCCGGAGAGGGCGTGGCGATCTACAGCTTCGGCCGCGTTCGCGCCTTCGGCCCGGGAACGGGGACGCCGGGGGCGAACGTGCGCGCCTTTTCTCTCGATCCCTCGACGCGGCGCATGTGGGCCGCGGGCGCCGATGGCGTGTTCGTCTACGACGGCACCGAGTGGGCGGAGCAGGAGCTTCGCGGTCTCGAAGGGCACAAGCGCCGTTTCCTCTCTATGAGACACGACGCGGAGGGAACGTGCTACCTCGGCACCGACACCGGCACCGTCGTCGTCGTCTCGCGGGGCGCCGCACGGGAGATCCGCGTTCCGCAGGCGTTTTCCGAGCGGCGGACGGCGCGCCTTCGATCGGCGGGCGGAGCGGTCTGGTGCATCGCCGGCGCGGGCGTTTTCGTGAACCGCGGTTCGTTCGCCCCGGCGGCGAGGCCGCCGGAGCTCTATGCGGAGGAGATGACCGACCTCCTGCCGCTCGATGCCGGCGATCTCTGGCTCGCCACCCGTTTCGGCATCCTGCGGGCGTCGGGCAAAACGTGGGAAATCTTCGATCGCAGGAACGGTCTCGCGACCGAGCATTTCGTCCGGGCGGCGAGGGATCCGGGTGGAACGCTCTGGTTCGCGTCGGCGGACAAGGGAGTCGTTTCGTACCGCTCGGGCGCCTGGACCGCGTATACGCGCGAGAACGGTCTGCCGGCGAACGAGATTTCCGATCTCATCGTGGACGGTTTCGGAACGCCGTGGATAGCGACGCGGAGCGGAGAAGTGGCCAGGTTCTCGGATGGAACGTGGGAGCGCGTGCCGCTCCGTATGCCCGCCGGCGCTTCCGCCGCTCCCGCGGCGGGCGCCGACTCGCTCGGGTACGATCCCGCGATTCGCTTCCTCCCCGACGTGGGCCGCGGCGCCGGGAACGCGCCGGCGCAAGGCGGGGACCGCCTCGGGCTCGATCGCGCCGGCTCCTGCCTCGTCGCGACGGGCGCCGGAGTGTTTCGCCTCGGCGCGGACGGCTTCGTGCTCACGGAGTTTCCCGGACCTCTCCGCGGCCTGCGCCCCACCGCGGTGCTCGGATCGTCGCGCGGGGAGCTCTGGGTCGGCACGGCGGGGGACGGAATCCTCGTCCATCGCGGGACGGAGTGGATCCGCCTCACGGCGGCGAACGGGCTATCGGACGACTACGTTCGATCGCTCTGCGAGGACTCGGGAGGCGTTCTCTGGATCGGCACGCAGGCGGGGGGGATGACCCGTTACGCTCCCGCCGGCGGCAGATAACGCCCCGATCGGCCCCGCATGAGGCGGGTTTCGCCCTTGACGAGGGTCAACCGCCTCATTATACTGTAGGTAGAAGGAGTCCTATCGAACGATCGCTACCGGTTTCTCGTGAGTCGATGGAATCCCCGGAAGGGGGAGAGGTACCATGAGAAAGCGGTCGGCGGTTTTTTTTGCCCCCTCGGAAAAATTGCTTGCGCGGATTCCGGGCTGTGATAAGAATAGGTGCCTCTGCCCGGAGGAATCTGTATGAACGAAGCGGCTGGGATTGTATTCTACGCAGTCCTCGGTCTCGCGGTCTACGCGTACGCGGGGTATCCGGCCCTCCTCTATCTCCTCGGCCTTTTCCGCGGGAGAAAGCCGGTCCGCGACGACGCCTTCACGCCGCGAGTCGTTCTCCTCGTATCCGTTCACAACGAAGAGCGGGTCATCCGCGAGAAGATCGAGAACAGTCTCTCTCTCGATTATCCTTCCGAACGCCTCCGCATCGTCGTCGCGAGCGACGGCTCCGTGGATGCGACGAACGACATCGTCCGCGAGTACGAATCGCGCGGCGTCATCCTCAAGGAGTTCGATCGACGGGAGGGGAAGAGCGCGACCCTCAACAAAACGGTGCTCGGCCTCGAGGGGGACGTGCTCGTCTTTTCCGACGCCAACGCGTTCTATCGGGAGGACGCGATCCGGAAGCTCGTGCGCAACCTGGCGAACGAAGAGGTCGGCTGCGTGGTCGGCCGTCTCCTGTATCTCACGAATCACTCGTACGTCGGCAAGGGCGAGAGCGTCTATTGGCGCTACGAATCGCTGCTCAACCGGCTCGAGAGCGTTCTCGGGTCGGTGCTCGTCGGCACGGGAACGATCTTCGCCGTCCGCCGCGAGCTGTTCCGTCCGCTTCTCAAGGACGTTGCGAACGATTTCCAGATTCCCGCGGCGGTGGCTTCCCTGGGCTACAGCGTCGTCTACGACGGGGATGCGATCGCGTACGAGAGACCGACCTATTTCTTTCGCGAGGAGTTCGCCCGCAAGCGCCGGATCATCGTGCGCGGACTCACCGGTTTTCGCGCCCTCCACGGCGAGTTCGGCGGGGCGTTCCGGATTTTCCAGTTCATATCGCGCAAGCTCGTGCGGTGGTGGATAGGACCGCTGCTTCCGGTGCTCTACACGGCGAACCTGCTGCTGCTCGACAATCCCGTTTTCCGGGTGTTCTTCGTTCTCCAGAATGTGTTCTACCTGCTCGCCGCCGTCGGCGCCCTGCTCCGGCGCGGCGGGATTCAATCGTGCATGCTGTTCGTCCCCTTCTACTTCGTGATGGTCAACGCGGCCTCCCTCGCAGCCATCGCATCGTACCTCCGCGGCAGCCGCATGGTTTCCTGGGAGAAGGCGGAGACGACGCGCGAGTCCGGCGACGGCGAGTTCCGGGCGCCGCGGCTCCACGTCATCGAGGGTAGAAAGGAACGCGTCCCGGCGGCGGACCGGGGGGGCGTCGAAACCCTCGAACGCATCACCTGATCGAATCCATTCGATGGAACCTCTTCGCATTCTCTTTCTCGTGAGCGGGCTCGGCGCCGGCGGCGCCGAAAACCATCTGCTGAGCCTCGGCCGCTACCTCGCGCGCGCCGGACACGAGCCCTCGGTCTGCACGCTCGACCGCTCCGAAGGCGGGCTCGAGGCGGCGTTCATCCGCGAGGGGATCCCCCTGTTCCGCCTGCCGCTCGGCTCGCTCGGGCGGCTCGCCGCCCCGCGTTTCGTGTCGGGGCTCCGCCGCGTGCTCGCGGCGTCGCGCCCCGATGCCGTGCACGGCCATCTCTACCACGCGGAGATCGTCGCCGGGCTGGCGTCGTTTCTCTCGAGCGCCCCCGTTCTGACGACGCGGCACAGCGCCGGCATCGAATTCCGCGGATCGCGGGCCCTCGTGGCCCGCGCCTTCGCGCGGCGTTTCGCCTCGTGCGTTGCGGTGAGCGATGAGGCGGCCCGCGAGGCGGTCGAGACGGGTTTTCGGCCCGGCATCGTTCAGGTTCTCCCGAACGCGGTCGATCCCGACCGGTTCCAGCCCGTGCCTTCCCCGGAGCGGCGCCGACGCCGCGACGCCCTCCTCGCGGCGCTCTTCCCCGGCGCCGACCCAACGGGCGTTCTGCTCGCGGGATCGGTGGGAGGTCTCAGGGAGGTAAAGAACTTCCCCCTTCTCGTCCGGGCGGCCGCCCGCCTCGCTCGCGGGAGCGATGGGGGGAAGGTTCCCTCGCTCCGGTTCGTGATTTTCGGCGAGGGCCGGGAACGGGGGACGATCGAGGCCGTCGCTCGCGCGCTCGAGATCGAGGACCGGCTCTCCCTTCCGGGCCACCGCGGCGATCTTGCCGAGATCTACCCGTTGCTCGACATCTTCGCTCTGCCGTCCTCGCGCGAAGGGGTGCCGCTCGCGCTTCTCGAGGCGATGTCGTCGGGCGTCGCGTGCGTCGCGACGGCGGTCGGGGGCGTGCCCGGCGTGCTCGCCGAAGCCGGATTGCTCGTCCCGCCGGACGACGAAGGAGCCCTGGCGGCCGCGATTGGGAGCCTTGCGGAGGACGACCGCGCGCGGTTCGAGCTCGGGCGTTTGGCCCGGGTCCGGGTGCTCGAGCGCTACAGCCTCGAAATCTGGGGCGAGAGAATGCTCGAGATATACCGTGCGGCGGCCGGTCGCGGGAGGGGCCGCTCCGGCGGCTCCCGCGGGCAAGAAAATTGAAACCCCGGCCCCCCCTCGTGGATATAATCTCGTAGCATCGGATATGGAGACACATTCGCCGAGGGAGGTGGGGGACGCGCGACGCGTCCCGAAACCATGATGAACGCAAGAACAGCAGGCGCGATATTCGGAATCGTCCTCGCGGTTTCGGCCCGGGCCGCAGCCGCGTCCGACACGGTCCTTTCGGGAGACGGCCAGGAGACGATCCTCGTCATCGAAGAGGAATCGGGCGAATCGAAGGCCGACAAGGCGTGGCTCGGCATCTATTTTGAAACCGTCACCCGCAGAGACGCCGGCAAGGCCGGGTATGAGCGCGAAACGGGGATCGTCGTTTCCATGGTCATACCCGAGAGTCCCGCCGAACGGGGCGGTCTCAAGGAGGGCGATATCATCTTCTCGTTCGACGGGGTCGTCGTCGAGGACGCCGATCATTTCGGGACCATCGTCAAGGCGCGCCGGCCCGGCGACGAGATCGTTCTCACGTGTTACCGCAAGGGCGTAGAGAAGAAGATCGAGGTGCGGCTCGGCGGCCAGACCGACCGCAGCCTGCACCTTCAGGAGCTCGGGCGCTCGGGCGAAGAAGCGCTCAAGTCCTTCGAAAAGGCGCTCGTCTCGGGAAAGGGCCATTCGCTGCATCTCTATCTCATGCGCGGCCGCATCGGCGTGCTTCTGCACGATCTCGACGGCGATCTCGGGGGGTATTTCGGCGTCGGGAAAGACGGGGGGGCGCTCGTGATCGAGGTCGAACCGGGAAGCCCGGCCGAGGAGGCCGGCGTCAAGAGCGGAGACGTGATCGTCGCGGTGGACGGCGATCCGGTCGGGGACGTCTCTGCGGCCACCGAGGCGATATCTTCGATCGAGCCGGGAGATACGGTGGCGGTCGACGTCCTCCGCAAGGGAGCGCGAAAGTCCTTGGCCGTCGCGCTCGATCCGGGTTGCGGCAACGCCCCCTTCCGCGTGCTTCCCCCGGGAGGGGGAACGCTCGATTCGGAGGCCTTGGAGAGGCTCTACCGTCTGCGAAAAGACGATCCGGAAAAGCTCCGCGGGGAGCTCGACAAGCTCAAGGAGCAGATGCGCGAGCTCGAGGAGCGTCTGAAGACGCGGGAAACGAAGTAACGGCTCCGCCGCCCCGCTCTTTCGCCGCACGCCGCATGCCATCCAAATCCTTTGACAGCAGGCGAAAAGTGTTCTATGTTTTGTAATTCGATCCCTCCGGGGAAACGCGTTTTCCCTTGCAATGCGGGGTAGGCGGTCAGAGCGAAGGATGGTGCACGATGACCGATAATCAGCCGATGCAAGCCGGGCCGGCGGCCGGCGGAGCCGCGCCGACGGGCGGATTCGCGCGTTCCCTGTTCGAGATATTCACCGACCCTCCGAAGGTCTTCGCGCGCATCGACGCGGGGCTCTCCTGGTGGAAGCCCTTTGTCGCCGCGTGCGCGGTCATCGTCGTGCTCCAGTTGACCGTTGCGAAGGTGTTCGGCACGAAGCTGTTGGAATTGAGCCTCCGTGCGCGAAACATCAAGCCCGAAGATATGGAACGAATGCTGGCCGATACCGAAAAGTACCACGCGATCGGGATCGCCACGGCCCCCATCGTGCCGGTCCTCGCGGTGCTCCTCACGGGCCTCATCGTCGCCCTTCTCGCGCATATCGTCATCAACATCATGACGTCGCGCGCCAGCTACAAGAAAACCCTTTCGCTCATTTTTTTCTGCGGCCTCATACCGATGATGGAACAGATAATCGTGACGGCAATCATTCTCGCCCGGGGTATCGAGGGCGTCGAATCGATGTCCGATCTCATGATGAGCATAGGTCCCGCGGCGCTCGTGCCGAGCGCAGGAACGGCCCTCATGGCGTTTCTCCAGAGCATCAGTATCTTCCAGATCTGGAGCTATGCGGTGTTCGTGCTCGGCGTGGGGGCCATTTTCAAGCTCTCGGCGAAGAAGGCCGTGTGGTCGGTCCTGCCCGTATGGCTCGTGCACTTCATCGTCGTGCTGCTCAGCTTGAAGCTGGGCGGCGGGATGGGCTGATCATCCGCGGCGGGTATCAGAGGAGGTAGTGTTGAAGAAGTACGGTATCGACAAACTGCGCAACGTGATCCTCGTCGGCCACCAAGCGTCGGGCAAGACGACGCTCGCCGAGGCGGTTCTCTTCAATGCGGGCGTTATGAGCCGCATGGGGCGCGTCGAGGACGGAAATACGGTCATGGATTCCTCCCCCGAAGAGATCGCAAAGGTCATATCGATCGACTCCGGCGTCGCCTTCTGCGAAATCGCGAAGACGAAGGTCACGATCATCGATACCCCCGGTTACGAGGACTTCGTTGGGCAGACCCTGTCCGCGCTTCCCGTCGTCGAGGGAGCCGTCGTCGTCGTGAGCGGCGAAGCGGGAGTCGAGGCCGGCACCGTCAAAACGTGGAAGTATCTCGACCGATACGGCCTCCCGCGCATCGTCTGCATCAATAAAATGGACAAGGATCACGCGAACTTCGAGAAGGCGCTCGAGAGCGCCCAGGCGGAGCTCGGGGCGAAGGTCATGCCGCTCGAGATCCCGATCGGCGCGGGGGATTCGTTCAAGGGCGTCATCGACATCCTCAGGAAGAAGGCGTATCTCTACTCGGGCGACGGGAAATTCACGGAGACGGACGTGCCGGCCGAGCTCAAGGACAGCGCGGACGAGTGGTTGCAGAAGCTCGTCGATTTCGCAGCCGAGACGGACGACTCGCTTCTCGAGAAATTTCTCGGCGGCGGCGAGCTGAGCGACGAGGAGCTTCACAAGGGGCTCGCCGACGGCTGCGTCGCCGGCACCCTCGTGCCGCTCTACGTCGCGTCCTCGTCGAAGAACGTCGGCGTGCACCAGCTCATGGACGCGATCGTGTCGATGCTGCCCTCTCCGAAATGGCGCGCCGATATGGACGTTCTCTCGGCCGGCGCCCGGGCGCCGAAAAAGATCAAAACCGGCCCGGACGCCCCCGTCGCAGCCTACGTTTTCAAGTACCTTTCCGAAAAAGGTGTGGGTGATCTCTGCTTCTTCCGCGTGTTCAGCGGTGAAATGACGGTCGGCGCCGACCTCTACGACGCGACGGCGGAAGCGGCCGAGCGCACGGGCCAGCTCTACCACGTTCAGGGCAAGAACCGGATCGACGCCCCCTCGGTGGAAGCCGGGGATATCGGCGCCGCCGTCAAGCTCAAGGCGGCGCGCGTCAATCACACGCTCTGCGACAAGGCGCTCAGCATCGTGCTGCCCGGCATTCCCTATCCGGAGCCGATGCTCGCCACGGCGATCAGCGCGAAGGTGAAGGGGGAGGAGGAGAAGATCTCCACGGGGCTCGCCAAGATCAAGGAAGAGGATCCGACCTTCAAGCTCGATCTCGACGCCGAGCTGAGACAGATGGTTCTCTCGGGACAAGGAGAGCTCCATCTCGACGTGCTCCTCACCCGGCTCAAGAGGAAGAACTCGGTCGAGGTCGAGATGCACCAGCCGAAGATCCCCTACCGGGAGACGATCACGGCCAAGGCCGAGGCGCAGGGCAGGTACAAACGCCAGAGCGGCGGCCGCGGCCAGTACGGCGACTGCTGGCTCCGTCTCGAGCCGCTCCCGCGCGGCGGCGGATTCGAATTCGTCGACGAGATCGTCGGCGGGGTCGTGCCGGGAAAGTACATCCCGGCGGTGCAGAAGGGCGTGGAGCAGACGATGATCGACGGGGTGCTCGCCGGGTACCGCTTCATGGACGTCAGTGTGGCGATCTTCGACGGATCGTACCACGCCGTCGACTCCTCCGACAACGCGTTCAAGGTGGCCGGCTCTCTCGGCTTCAAGGCCGCGGCGCTCAAGGCGAAGCCGGTCATTCTCGAGCCGATCATGAACGTCGAGGTGCTCGTTCCCGGCGACTTCATGGGAGACGTCATGGGGGATCTTTCGGCGCGTCGCGGCAAGATTCTCGGCATGGAGCAGGAGGAGGCGCTGCAGAAGATCAAGGCGCAGGTGCCGATCGCGGAGCTCCACCGCTATTCGACGTCGCTCCGCTCGATGACGCAGGGACGGGGATCGTTCCGCCAGGCGTTTTCGCACTACGAGGAAGTGCCGCACGATGTGGCCCAGAAACTCATCGCGGCGGCCGAGGCCACGAAGAGCGGCGAGGAAGAGTAAACCGTATCGAGGAGGCATGGCGTGTCAGGGCATTCAAAATGGGCGACCATAAAGCGGCAGAAGGCCAAAGTCGATGCCCAGCGCGGGAAAACGTTCACGAAGCTGATCCGGGAGCTCGTCACCGCGGCGCGCGAGGGAGGCGGCGATTCGGGGAGCAACATACGTCTCCGCACCGCCATACAGACCGCCCGCGACAGCAACATGCCCAAGGAGAATATCGACCGCGCTGTGAAGCGCGGGACCGGTGAGCTCCCCGGCGTGAGCTACGAGTCGGCCACGTTCGAGGGGTATGCCGCGGGTGGCGTAGCGATGCTCGTCAACACGCTCACCGACAACCGCAACCGCACGAGCGCGGAGATTCGACATCTCTTTACGCGCCACGGCGGGCATCTCGGCGAGCCGGGATCGGTGTCCTACATGTTCGAGAAGAAGGGCATCATCGTCATCGAGGCGTCGCATGCGAGCGAGGACCGCGTGTTCGAGCTGGCGCTCGAGAGCGGGGCGGACGACGTCCGCGCCGAGGGCGGGCAGTTCGAGATCGTTTGTCCTCCCGACCGGTTCGAGGCCATCCGGACGACGTTCGCGAACGAGAAGATCCCGTGCCAGCTCGCGGAAATTTCGCTCTATCCGAAGACCACGATACGGCTCGAGCGCGACGGGGCCGTGAAGGTGCTCAAGCTCGTCAACGAGCTCGAGGATCTCGACGACGTGCAGAACGTCGCGGCGAACTTCGACATTCCCGAGGATATCCTGAAGACGATCGAGGGAGAAGTCGGCTCGTAACGGAACCCGCAGGAGTGATGCGCGTGTCTCTCGTCATCGGAGTCGATCCGGGAAGCCGCATCACGGGCTGGGGGCTCGTCGAGCGGCGCGACCGCGAGATCGTGTACGTCGGCTCGGGCATCATCAGACCGCCGGGGCGGTCCGCCGTGCCGGAGCGGCTCCTCGCGATCAAGCGGGGTCTCACGGAGGTCATCGCCCGATTTCATCCGGAGGTTCTCGCCGTCGAGGACGTGTTCATGGCGAAGAACCCGAAGAGCACGGTGACCCTGGGGGAGGCGCGCGGGATCGTGCTCCTCGCCGCGGCCGAGGCGGAGATTCCGGTCTTCGAATACTCCACGCGAGAGGTTAAAATGAGCGTCGTCGGCGCCGGCGGCGCGCACAAGAGTCAGGTGGCCGCGATGGTGGGAAAACTTCTGCGGATCGACCGCGAGCCCGAGACCGAGGACGAGACGGACGCCATCGCCGTGGCGTTCTGCCACGCGGCCCGGTCGGCGGCGGACGAGCGGATGGCCGCGTGCCGGCGCGGGGCGCCCGGAGGAGTGAAGCGATGATCGCCTCAGTCGAGGGTATCCTCCGGGAGCGCGAGGGAAACCGCATCGTCGTCGAGGTCGGCGGCGTGGGGCTCGAGCTCCTCGTGCCCGCGCGCGCCGCCGATTCGCTCGGAGCGGAGGGAGCGCGCGTGAGGCTCCATACGTACCTGCACGTTCGCGAGGACGTGCTCGCGCTCTACGGCTTTGCGGAGGAGTCCGAGCGGCGGCTCTTCCGGACGCTGCTCGCCGTGAGCGGCGTGGGTCCCAAGCTCGCGCTCGCCGTCCTTTCGACGATGGACGCCGGAGAGCTCGCCCGCGTCATCACCGGGGAGCAGACGAAAACGCTGCAAACGATCCCGGGCGTCGGCAAGAAAACGGCCGAGCGGATCGTGCTCGAGCTCAAGGACAAGATCGAAGTCGAGCGCTACGCGAGCGCGGCCGCTCCGGGAACGCTCGTTCCGCGGGGGCACTTCGAGGAAGCGGTGACGGCGCTCGAATCGATCGGACTCTCGCGCTCGAGCGCCCTCAAGGCCCTCGAGGCCGTCGACGTCGCTCGTCTCGGCGAGCGATACGGCGTCGGAGATCTCGTCCGCGCCGCGCTCAAGAATCTGTAGCGCTCCGGGAAACGGGGAGGTCGCATCCGTGTCGTCGAGCTACGTCACCGATCCGAAGGTCATCGCGGACGAGATACAATCCGAGTCGCGCCTGCGCCCCCGCACGCTCGCCGAGTTCGTCGGCCAGGCGAAGGTGAAGGAGAACCTCACCGTATTCATCGAAGCGGCCAAGCGGCGGGAAGAGCCGCTCGACCACGTGCTCCTCTCGGGGCCTCCCGGTCTCGGCAAGACGACGCTCGCCCATATCATAGCGCACGAGCTCGGAGTGGCCATCCGGACCGCGTCGGGGCCGGCGTTCCAGAGCCCGGCCGAGCTCCTCGGCGTCCTCACGCAGACCGGCAAGCGGGAGGTGCTCTTCATCGACGAGATCCATCGACTCAGCCGCGTCGTCGAGGAGCATCTCTATCCGGCGATGGAGGAGTTCCGCTGCGAGCTCATCGTCGACAAGGGCCCGCACGCGCGGCACTATTCGATCACGCTCGAGCCGTTCACGCTCGTCGGCGCCACGACGCGCGCCGGCATGATAACGGCGCCGATGCACAGCCGCTTCGGCGTCGCCGCGCGGCTCGATTTCTACGAACCGGACGATCTCGTTCGCATCGTGAAGCGCTCCGCAAAGCTTCTCGAGATCGAGATCGACGAGGACGGCACGCGGCAGATCGCCGAGCGGTCCCGCGGCACGCCGCGCATCGCGAACCGCCTGCTCAGGCGCATACGCGACTTCGCCGAGATCAAGGGCTCGGGCAGCATCGACCGGGGCATCGCCGATTACGCGCTCGCCCAGCTCGAGGTCGACGAGAAGGGCCTCAACGAGATGGACCGGCGCATTCTCTCCGTCATCGTCGAGAAATTCTCCGGAGGCCCCGTCGGCATCAACTCGCTCGCCGTGGCGGTCTGCGAGGAGTCGGACACGATCGAGGACGTTTACGAGCCCTTCCTCATCCAGGAGGGTTTTCTGCAGCGCACCCCGCGCGGGCGCGTCGCCACGGAGGCGGGCTACCGGCACCTCGGTAAAAAGACCGGGGGGCGGGGTCCGCAGGAGAATCTTCTCTAGCGGACGCGCCGTCCGCGAACCGGCCGATCATGAATCTGAACGATTTCGATTACGAGCTGCCGAAGGAACTCATCGCGCAATTTCCCGCGAGCCGCCGCGAGGAGAGCCGGCTCCTCGTGCTCGACCGCGTTGGGGGCGATCTGCGCGAGACCCATTTCGTCAACTTTCCCCGCTACCTCGTCGCGGGGGACATCCTCGTCGTGAACGAGACGCGCGTCATACCGGCGCGCCTGTTCGGCCGCAAGCGAGGCGGCGCCCTCATCGAGATCTTTCTCGTCCGCAGACTCGAGAATCGGCACTGGGTCGCGATGATCCGGCCCTCGAAGCGCGTGGGGCCCGGCGAGATCGTTTTCGTCGGCGAGCACGGCCACGAGCTCCTCGTCGAGGGGAGGGTCGGGGCCGGGGAGTGGCGCGTGAGTTTGCCTCCCGGCCTCGACGAGAGGGACTTCATCGAGCGCCACGGACACGTGCCGCTGCCGCCCTATATCAAACGTTCCGACGTCTCGGACGATCGCGAACGCTATCAGACGGTGTTCGCCCAGCGCGACGGCTCCGTCGCGGCGCCCACGGCGGGCCTCCATTTCACCGAGGAGATACTGCTCGACCTCAAACGCCGCGGCGTCACGATCGTGCCCGTGACGCTCCACGTCGGCCCCGGCACGTTTCGCCCGCTCCCCAAGGACACGGTCGAGGAGAACACGCTCGAGCCGGAGCACGTGCTCGTCAAGCGGGCGCATTGGGACCTCGTCTCCGACGCGCGCCGCTCGGGGCGGCGGGTCGTTTCCGTAGGCACGACGACGGCGCGCACCCTCGAGGCGTTCGCGGCGGGGCGCGTCGCCGGCGCCGAGGAGCGCGAGATCGACGGCGAGACCTACGTCTCGGGCACGACCGATCTATTCATCTACCCGGGATACCGGTTCCGCGCCGTCGACGCCCTTCTCACGAATCTCCATTTGCCGCGATCGAGCCTGCTTCTCCTCGTCTCCGCGTTCGCGGGCCGCGAGACGATCCTCATGACGTACCGGTGGGCGATCGAACGGAAGTTCCGGTTCTACAGCTACGGCGACGCGATGTTCATCAGGTGATTCCGCCCGGCCGGCGGAGAAGCGGGAGCCCCATGCCTTTCGATTTCAAGCTCATCGCGACCGATCCGAGCGGGGCGCGGCTCGGACGCATCGAGACCGACCACGGGCCCGTCGATACGCCGTCGTTCATGCCCGTGGGAACGCAAGGCGCGGTGAAGACCCTCTCCACGGCCGACCTCGAATCGGCCGGCGCACTCATCGTTCTCGCCAACACGTACCATCTCTATCTGCGGCCGGGCGAGCGGCTCATCAACGGCCTCGGGGGGCTCCACCGCTTCATGGCGTGGCGGCGTCCCATCCTCACCGACAGCGGCGGCTATCAGGTCCTGAGCCTCGCCGATCTGCGCCGCGTCTCGGACGACGGCGTCGAATTCAAATCGCACCTCGACGGCTCGACGCACGCCCTCACGCCCGAGAAGGTCGTCTCCGTGCAGCTCGACATCGGCTCCGACATCATGATGGTTCTCGACGAATGCACGAGCTGGCCGTGCGGGCGCGGCGAGGCGGAGCGCGCCGTCGCGCGAACGACCCTCTGGGCGCGGAGGAGCCTCGACGTCTGCGGGGCGCGCGTCAGCCGCGGCGGCTACGAGCGGGTGCTCTTCGGCATCGTGCAGGGCTCCGTTTACCCCGACCTCAGGGAGCGCTCGGCGGCGGAGCTCGTCTCGTGCGATTTCCCCGGCTACGCGATCGGCGGCCTCTCCGTCGGAGAGCCGAAGAGCGAGACCTTCGACGTCCTTGCCCGCACGGCGCCTCTTCTGCCCGCCGCGAAGCCCCGCTACCTCATGGGGGTCGGATTCCCCGAGGATATCGTCGAGGGGGTCGCGCGGGGGATCGATCTCTTCGATTGCGTGCTGCCGACCCGAAACGCCCGGAACGGCACCGTGTTCACGTCCGCGGGAAAGCTCGTCGTGAAGAACGCCGCCTACGCGCGGGACGAGGGGCCGCTCGATCCGCGCTGCGACTGCGCGGTGTGCCGCACCTACAGCAGGGCCTACGTGCGGCATCTCTTCAACGCCGGAGAGATGCTCGGACCACGGCTCGCGACGTACCACAGCGTGTATTTCTACTTGCATCTCGCCGCGGGTATGAGGCAAGCTATCGGAGAAGGCCGGTTCGCCGAATGGCGGCGCGGCTTCTACGAAGCGTATCGACCGCACGACGTCGAGCCGGCGCGGTAAGGAGGAACGATGAATCCGTTTTTCGCGTTCAGCAACAATCCCCAGTCGGGCGGGGGAAGTCCCAATCTCCTCGTGAGCTTCATTCCGATTCTCCTCATTTTCATCATCTTTTATCTGCTCCTCATCCTGCCGCAGCAGAAGAAGCAGAAGCAGCATCGGAGCATGTTGAGCGCGCTCCGCAAAGGCGACCGCGTGGTGACGAACGCGGGCATCTACGGAACCGTTCACGACGTGAAGGATCACATGATCGTCCTCAAGATCGCCGAGGAAGTGAAGATCGAGATCGTCAAGAACGCCGTCGCCGCCGTCGTCGAGAAGCGGGAGGAGTGACGCTCGCCGGCGCGGGCGTGGAGGAGCGTACGGAATGGCGAAACGCCTCGAGATGCGCACCTACGGGGCCAAGGTCCTTCGCGCGAGGGGCGAGGCGATCCCTTCAGTCGGCAAAGAGCTCTCGCCGCTCTTCGCGGACATGGTCGAAACGATGTACGCCGAAGGGGGCGTCGGGCTGGCGGCCCCCCAGATCGGCGTCTCCCGCCAGATTGCCGTCATCAATCCCGAGCCGGGAAACGACGCGACCCTGCTCAAGATGGTGAACCCCCGCATCGTCGCCTCCTCCGATGAGCTCGAAACGATCGAGGAGGGCTGTCTGAGCGTTCCCGGCATCCGCGGCGAGGTGGCGCGGCACGCCTGGGTCGAGGTCGTCTATCGGGACGAGAAGGGGGTGGAACGAAGCCTCAGGGCCGAGGGTCTCCTCGCGCGAATCGTTCAACACGAGCTCGATCATCTGAACGGCGTCCTCTTCATCGACCGCCTTTCACTCGCCAAGCGCGCTCTCATCAAACCGAAGCTGAGAAAACTCGCCGGCGGCAAGGAGAAATAGCATGGAGCGCGTGGTGTTCTTCGGCTCTCCCGCCTTCGCCTTGCCGTCCCTCGAGGCGCTCATCGAGAGCGAGTTCAAGCCGGCGCTCGTCGTCACCCGTCCCGACCGGCCGGCCGGGCGGGGTAGAAAGCTCGTTTCCACCCCCGTTCGCGAGCTCGCGGCCCGGCGCGGCATCCCCGTCATGACGCTCGAGAGGTTCCGGGACGGCGATGCCGTCGAATCCCTTCGGAAGCTCGCCCCCGATTTCTTCGTCGTCGTGTCGTTCGGGAAGATCTTTCCGGACGACGTCCTCGCGATCCCTCGCAAGGGGTGCGTCAATCTCCATGCGTCGCTCCTTCCCGCGTACCGCGGCGCGAGCCCCATACAGGCCGCGATCGTGAACGGCGACGCCGTGACGGGCGTCACGACGATGGAGATGGCGGCCGAGCTCGACGCGGGGCCCATCTATCTCCGGAAGGAAACGCCCGTCGACCCGGACGAAACCGCCGGGGAGCTCAGCGAGCGGCTCGCGCGTCTCGGCGCGCCGGTGCTGCTCGAGACGCTCCGGCTCGTTTCGCGCGGGGAGCTTCGGCCCTCGCCCCAGCCCGCCGAGGGGATCTCGAAGGTTCCGGTGCTCCGCAAGCGCGACGGCCTCGTTCCGTGGGAGCTCGAGGCGCGCCGGGTGCACGACCATATCCGCGGCATGAATCCGTGGCCGGGAAGCTTCACGTACCATCGATCCGCCTGCCTTAAGGTGCGCCGCGCCGCGCTCGCCCGGGGCGAGGAGCGCTCTCGTCCCGGGGGTACCATTCTCGAGGCGAAAGGTGATATCATACTGGTCGCCTGCGGCACCGGAGCGGTGAGGATTCTCGAGCTCCAGGCCGAAGGCAGGAAGGCGCTCGGAGCCGCGGAGTTTCTCCGGGGCTTCGCGCTCGAGCAAGGAGAGACCCTTGGAGGAAACGCCGAATCATAATCCGCCCGCGAGGCGGGAGTACCCGGCGATCGTCAAATACCTGCTGCTCATCGCGGGAGCGTTCATCCTCGGCATCCTCATCTTCGATCTCGTGATCATGCCGGGGATCACCGGCAAGCGCGACGTCGCCGTCGCGCCGTCGGTCGAGGGAATGAGCCTCAAACAGGCGGAGGCGGTCTGCCGCAGGCAGCGGTTCGATCTCGTCGTCGCCGGCCGGCGGAACTCGGACGAGGTGCCGGTCGATTTCATCGTGGTCCAGACGCCGCGGCAGGGAACGAGCCTCAAACACGGCCGCGCGATCAAGGTCGTCGTGAGCGACGGCGAGAGGATGGAGACGGTGCCCGAGCTTTCCGGCAAGACGACGCGCGAGGCCGAGCTCGCCCTCGAAAGCGCCGCCCTCGCCCGCGGGCGAACGGTCCGCGTCTTCGCGCCGGGCGAGGGGCAGCCGTCGGTCGCCGCCACGAGCCCGGCGGCGGGCGAGCGCGTGCCGCGCGGCTCGACCATCGATCTCCTCGTCGCCATGCGCGGCGAGCCGCGATCGTACCTCATGCCGGATCTCGTCGGGAGGGATTTCCCGTTCGCCAAGCTGCGGCTCGAGCAGCTCGGCTTCAGCGTGTCGCACCGCGTGACGAGGGACTCGGGGGGAGAGTTTCCGAACGCGATCGTCGCGCAGACCCCCCGGGCGGGAACGAGGATACAGGAGGGAGAGACCATTGAGCTCGTTGTTTCGGCGTCTGATTGACGAGGGCGGAATCGCCGTCGCGCCGTCGATGCTCGCGGCGGATTTTTCGCGGCTCGAGAGCGAGATTCGCGCGGTCGAGGCGGCGGGGGCAGATTGCCTCCACCTCGACGTGATGGACGGCAACTTCGTTCCGAACATCACCTTCGGTCCGGTCGTCGTTTCCTCCATCGCGAAGCTCACGAAGCTGCCGCTCATAACGCACCTCATGATCCTGCATCCGGAACGCTACGTGAAGGGTTTCGTCGAGGCGGGGAGCCACGCGGTGAGCTTTCACTGGGAGGCCATGGGGGCGGGGCACGAGGAGGCGCTCGAAGCGATACGCGCCCTGGGCTGCAAGGCGGGCATCGCCGTGAATCCCGCGACTCCGCTCGCCGCGGTCGAGCATCTCCTTCCCGCGATCGACTTTCTTCTCGTCATGACCGTCGTTCCCGGCTTCGGCGGCCAGGCCTTCATCGCCGAGGCGCTCGGAAAGGCCGTCGAGGCCTCGCGGCTGCGGGGCGAGAGGGGGCTGCGCTTCGTGATCGAGGTCGACGGCGGCGTGAACCCGCGGAACGCGCGGCTCGTGCGCGAGGCGGGGGGGCAGATTATCGTCGCCGGCACGGCGATCTTCGGGAGCGGCGACTACGCCGCCGCCGTGGCCGCCATCCGGGCCTAGCGCCCATCTTCCGCCGGGGACGTCACCCGCCCAGCGCCTCTCCCGCCCGCAGAATCTCGAGTATTTCGACCGGCAGATAGGCGGGTACGCGCGATCCCTGATACTCGCGCGCGTCGCGGGTGACGATGGCGCGGGCGCCAGCGTGATACGCCGCCTCCGAGACGATTTCCTTCTCGAAATCGGGAAGCTCTCCGCCGAGGGCCGCCTCGAGGACCGTCCGCGTGACGGGGGCGATCCCCACGACGGAGAGGAGCCTTCTCAGGTGCCGGCGCGCGCGGGAGGCCCCGGGCGGTTCGGCAACGAGCCGGTGAATCGCGGTGACGGTCGAGGCGCACACGAGCCCGGAGGCGTCTCCGCGCTCCACGCGCGAGAACAGCTCGACCGCGTCCCCGGAGAACGGCGCGCGGTCGAGGAGCAGGTCGAGAACGGTATCCGTGTCGATGAGAATGATCACGGCCGTCCTCCTTCCGCGGCTTCCCCGGCGGCGTCGCGGCGAGGGCCTCGCAGCGCGCCGCGCAGCGCAGAGACGCGGGGGGTCGGCTCGATCGTCCTCGCGCGGCGCGTTTCCTCGAGCGCGCTCAGGAGATCGGCGATGAGGCGGGAGAGCGACGTCCCACGCGCGCGCGCCCGCTTCTTGGCCCGGAGGACGAGCCGGTCGTCGATGCGCACGGTGAGCTTTGTTTCCATGGCGGCCTCCTTGAGTCAAATGCCGTATATAAATCGATATATTTATACGGCACGCTGCATTTTTTGTCAAGCGGAACGGTGATTTGGCTTGCGAAAGCGGGCCGGACGGTGCTACGTTCAATACTTCCCAGGGAGGAACGGCAGTCGTGTTTCAGGATCTGAGCGATAAGTTCGCCCGCGTATTCAAGGATCTCCGCGGGCACGGGAAGGTTCGAGCGGCGCACGTCGAGGGCGCGATGCGCGAGGTGCGCCGGGCTCTGCTCGAGGCGGACGTCAATTACAAGGTCGCGCGGGAGTTCGTCGCGCGCGTGAGCGAGCGCTCGCTCGGACAGAAGGTGCTCGACAGCCTCACGCCCGATCAGCAGATCGTGAAGATCGTCCACGAGGAGCTCGTGTCGCTCCTCGGCGCGAAGAGCGCTGCGTTCAACCTGTCGGGCAATCCCGCCGGGGTCATGATCGTCGGGTTGCAGGGATCGGGTAAGACGAGCTTCGCGGCGAAGCTCGCCGTGCACGTCCGCAAGAAGGGGCGGCGCCCGCTCCTCGTGGCGGCGGACATTTACCGGCCCGCCGCGGTGGAGCAGCTCTCCGTGCTCGCCCGGCAGATCGGCGTTCCCGTGTACGCCCCGGGAACGAACCTTCCCGTGACGGAGATCGTCGAGGGCGGCATTCGGCAGGCGCGCCGCGATCTCTGCGACACGGTCATCGTCGACACGGCGGGGCGCCTGCACATCGACGGCGAAATGATGGCGGAGCTCGTCGCGGCGAAGCGGGTGCTCGAGCCGGAGGAGACGCTGCTCGTTCTCGACAGCATGACCGGCCAGGAAGCGGTGCGCGTCGCCGGGGAGTTCCAGCGCGAGGTGGGTTACTCGGGAGCGGTTCTCACGAAGCTCGACGGCGACGCGCGCGGCGGCGCCGCGCTGTCGGTGGCGAGCGTCACCGGCAAGCCGATCCTCTTCGCGTGCGTGGGGGAAAAGGTCGACGATCTCGAGCCCTTCCATCCGGACCGCATGGCGAGCCGGATCCTCGGCATGGGGGACGTGCTGTCCCTCATCGAGAGGGCCCAGGAGACGATGGACGTCAAGGAAGCCGAGGCGCTCGAGCGCAAGCTTCGGAAGGAATCGTTCACGCTCGAGGATTTCCTCGGCGAGCTGCAGCGGCTCCGCAAAATGGGCCCGCTCGAGCAGGTGCTCGGCATGATCCCCGGCGTCAAGTTCCGCGGCGTCGCGCCGGGCGACGCCGGCGAAAAGGAGCTTCGGAAGATCGAGGCGATCATCCGCTCGATGACCCCGGAAGAGCGGCGTTCGCCGCAGATCATCGACGGGAGCCGCCGCAGGCGGATCGCCGCAGGAAGCGGAACGAGTGCGCAGGACGTGAACCGTCTCCTCGGGCGGTTTCAGGAAATGCGCAAGATGATGAAGCGTTTTTCGAAGATGGCGGGTTCGTTCAATTTCGAGCTGCCCGCCCAGTAACGTGCGGAATCTCAACCGGAGGTAGGATTTGTCGGTCAAACTCAGAATGAGGCGAATGGGCACCAAGAAGCGTCCGTTCTACCGCGTGGTCGCGATCGACAGCCGCATGGCCCGCGACGGCAGGTTCATCGACATTATCGGCTTCTACAACCCGATGGTGAACCCGCCCGAGATCAAGATGGACGACGACAAGGTGTATCAGTGGCTCAGGAACGGCGCCACGCCGTCGGAGAAGGTCCGCGAGCTGTTCCGCAGGATCGGTCTCATGGAAAAGTGGAGCCTCGTCAAGTCGGGCGTCGCGATAGGCGATCTCGACGCCAGGCTCGAGGAACGCCGCGCGAAGCAGCCGCGCCGGGCCGCGGACGCCGTGAAAAAGAAGCGGCCGAACAAGAAGCAGGCGGCGAAGGCGGCGAAGGCCGCGACCGAAAAGGCCGAGGCGAAGAGCGGGGAGTCCGCGTAAAACGGCGGGAGCGGTCGGGGGGGAGCGCCGCGGGGCGCGCGATCCCGCCCGTTCCAAACGCAGAGGAAGTGCATGAGCCTTCAGAAGATCAAGACGATGGTCCGGAAGATTTCCGAGATGCTCGTCGACAACCCCGACAAGATCGTCCTCGTGGACGAGAAGCGGGACGATACGCACATCATCGTGCTGTCGGTCGATAAATCGGACGTCGGCAAAATCATCGGCAGGAGCGGCCAGACGGCCAAGGCGCTTCGCGCGCTCGTCAACGCGTCGGCGACGCGACTCGGCGAAAAGGTGCTCCTCGAGATCCGCGAGTAGAGCGTCAGGCGGAGGTGCACGCGACATGGCCGCACGGGCCGTTCTCGGGACCATCGTGAATACGGTCGGCCTCAGGGGAGAGGTGAAGCTGCTTCTCGCTCCCGATTTTTGGCCGGAGGCGCTCGATGCGGACGGCATCGCCATCGTCGCGGAGGGCGCGGTCGTGGGAACGGCGCGCGTCACCCGGTGGCGCGAGAAGGGGAGGACGCTCGTTCTCACGCTCGAAGGGGTCGGCACGATCGAGCAGGCGGAAGCGCTCGTCGGCTCGAGCCTCGTGCTCGAGCTCGGCGGCGTCGATCCGGAATCCGGACCGGGACGCCTGCTGCCGTGCCAGTACATCGGACTCGACGTCCGGCTTCCGGACGGGTCCGTGCTCGGCGTCGTCGTGGATATGTTGCTCGGCCCCGCCCAGAATTGCCTCATCGTCGAGCGCGACGGCGAGCGGCTCCTCGTGCCGGAGAGCCCCGGCATCGTGAAACGCGTGGCGGTCGAAGAAGGAGTCATCGAGATCGATCCCCCGGCGGGGCTCTTCGATCTGCGGTGGTGACGGATATGGACATCTATTTCATAACGATCTTTCCCGAGATGTTCCGCGAGGCGCTCGCCGCCGGCATGACCGGCATCGCCGAGCGCAACGGCGCCGTCCGCTACCACGTCGTCAATCTGCGCGATTTCGCCGAGGACCGCTACGGCTCGGTGGACGATTACCCCTACGGCGGCGGTCCGGGGATGATCCTCATGGCGCCGCCGCTCGTCCGGGCGGTCGAGTCGATTCGTCCGCCGGGCGAGGGGGGCGACGCCCCCGTCATCCTGCTCTCGCCGTGCGGCGAGGCGTTCACGCAGGCGAAGGCCCACGAGCTCGCCTCGAAACGGGCGCTCGTCTTCATCTGCGGGCGCTACAAGGGAGTCGACGAGCGGGTGCGCGAGCTCGTCGTTTCGGAGAGCGTCTCGATCGGGGACTATATACTGAGCGGCGGGGAGCTCGCGGCGCTCGTCGTGACGGACGCCGTCATCCGCTGTCTCCCGAACGTCATCGGCGACGAACGTTCGCGCGACACCGATTCGTTCTCGGCGGAGCGCGAGTTCTCTCTCGATGCGGCGTACTACACGAGGCCGCCGGAGTTCCGCGGCCTGCCGGTGCCGGAGGTGCTCGTCTCGGGGAACCACGCCCGCATCGCGGAGTGGCGCGAGCGCTCGGCTCGCGAACGCACCGAGCGCCACCGGCCCGATCTCATCGCGAAAGCGCGTTTACAAGGAAGCAACGAGTAAGGAGGCCCCATGGATATTCTCAGTCAGATCGCGGCGAAACGAATGAAGGAATCGGTCCCCGTCTTCAGCGTCGGAGACACCGTGCGCGTCGACGTGCGCGTCGTCGAGGCGGGGCGGGAGCGCGTGCAGGCGTTTCAGGGCATCATCGTGCAGCGCCGCGGCTCCGGCCTCGGCGAGACGTTCACCGTGCGCAAGGTGAGCCAGGGCGTCGGCGTCGAGCGCATCTTTCCGCTCCATTCGCCGAACGTCGCGGCGATTCGCGTGCTCCGCAGGGGCAAGGTGCGCAGGGCGAAGCTCTTCTACCTGCGCCAGCTCATGGGCAAGGCCGCGCGCATCGAAGAGAAGACGGAGAGAATCGAGGAGTGAGCGTGTCCCGCCGGGTCGCCTTCGATGAGCTGATCCGGTTCGACCGGCTGCGCCTCGCGCGCTCCGTGGGGGTTCTCGCGGGAGTCGACGAGGCGGGGCGGGGGGCGCTCGCGGGCCCCGTGGTGGCCGCGGCCGTGGTCTGCGAGCCGTGCGATGCGCTCTCGCGCGTTCGCGATTCGAAGCTCGTCCCCGAGGAAGAGCGCGAACGGCTTCACGATCTCATCCTCGAGCGCTGCGCGGCCCATGGAGTCGGCGTCGTCGAGCCCGGCGAGATCGACCGCATGAACATACTGCGGGCGACGCTCGAGGCGATGCGCATGGCGGTCGAGGGGCTCGGGGTCGCGCCCGATCTGCTGCTCGTCGACGGGATACATCTCCCCCCCGTGGGAGTTCCCGCGACGGCGATTCCGGGAGGCGACCGCAAGAGCTTCGTCGTCGCGGCCGCCTCGATCGTGGCAAAGGTGACGAGGGATCGCATCATGCGTGAGCGCTCCGCGATCTTCGAGGGGTACGGGTTCACGAAGAACAAGGGATACGGCACGAGGGAGCACATAGAGGCGATTCGGCGCAACGGCAGAACGGAGATCCACCGGATGAGCTTTCGCGTCCGGGAGCAGTTGCGCCTCGATTTGGGCGGGGAGGATCCGGCGCGGCGGTGAGGCGGGGGGAGGGCCGGGAAAGGGGTGGCGGCGGTGGCGGAAGGAAGAGTTCTGGCAGGGAGGCTCGGCGAGCGGATCGCGGCGGATTATCTCGAGCTCGCCGGGTGCGCGATTCTCGGGCGCAACGTTCGCGCCGGGCATCTCGAGGTCGATCTCATCGTGAGGGACGGCCCCTGCGTCGCGTTCGTCGAGGTAAAGCTGCGGCGCGGCGATTCCTTCGGCGGGGCTCTCGAGGCGGTTTCTCCCTGCAAGCTCGGCCGGCTTCGCCGGGCGGCGAGAATGTGCCTCGCATCGATTCCCGCGGTGCGCCTCGCCGGAGAGTATCGCTTCGATCTCGTGGCTCTCGACGTCGATCCGGGGGGCGGCGGGCTGGTGCTGCGGCACCTCAAGGGGATCGCGTAGAAAATGGCTTGATTTGGCGGCGTAAGGTCTCTATCTTTTCGGCATACGAGGAACCGCGGTCGTCAAGGAGGGATTCGCGACAATGACATCCAGGATATCCATTCTGGCCTTTTTCGTCCTGTTCGCCTTCTCCGGGTGCAGCACCGTCGACAAGATGGTCAAGAAGGACATTCCCATCGAGGAAAAGGACCAGCTCGAGGAGACCTACGACGGCAGGACCGCCTGGACGAGGTCCTTGCTCGTCGACCTCGGTCCCGAAGGCGTCATCGACCGCGACATACAGGTCAAGATCATCAGTCTCGATCTCCACTGGAACGGCGCAGTCACGGTCGAGGGACCCGGCCGCCGCCGGATTCGCCACGGGCTCGAAATCGAGCGCCCGCTCACGATGCAGGCGGTCGAGCAGAAGCTGAGCCGGCTCTTTTGGTTCCACAAGCCCGAGTATCGCTACCGCATGAATCTCCGCAAGTACGGCAAGAAGGCCGCCAAGGCCATCTTCGAGCATCAGCTCTTCAAGGGAATGAAGCGGGACGCGGCGCTCGATTCGTGGGGCTACCCCGACGAGATGAACAGCATCGACCTCGGCGGAAACCTCCAGGAGCAGTGGATCTACAGGGACGTGCGGCAGAAAACGAAGAAACGCTACATCTACATCGTCGACGGAATCGTCGAGAACTGGGAAGAGTAGGGCGCGCCGCGCGGCGTCATTCCTCGAGAGACGGCTGCGCCGCCGCCCGGGCGGCGCGGGCTCCGGGGCAAAAAAAGTCCCCGCTGGAAAGTGGGGGGATTGTCCTGGGACGCATCTCTTGAGTCAAGAGCTGAGCCCGCGGTTATTTTTTTCCAAGACAATCAGCCAACACTGTTTCAGCAGGGACCTCCATACGCATTATATCCGCGTTTTGAGAATCTGTCAACGAGCCCGCCTCTATTCGGCCGCCCCGTGCCCGTTTATCCGGGTTCTTCCGCCGCGCGACTCCGGTTCGGCCCTCCCTGCGCGAGCCAGAGGCCGAAGAGAACGACGGCGCTTCCGAGGACGAAGAGGCCGGTGATCTCTTCCTCGAAGAAGCAGTAGCCGAAGAGCGCCGCGAGCGGGGGATTGAGGTAGACGTAGGAGGCCACCTCCGTCGCCGGAAGCCGCGAGAGCGCCGCTACCCAGATGAGAAATCCCACGATCGTGCACAGCACCGAGAGGTGCGCGAGGGCCCCCCATTGCCGCCACGTGAGCGCCCCCATCGCGCGAAAGAACTCCGCGTCGGCGAACACGAGGAAGGGGATCGTGCCGATGACGAGCGTGAGATAGGTGACGACGATCGGAGAGGAGCGCCCGAGCAGATCCTTGCCGATGACCGTGTAGATCGACCAGCAGAGCGGCGCGAGCGCCGTGATGAGCACGTAGCGCAGCTCCGCGTTCGACACCGACGCGACCCTCCCGAGCCCGACGCGCCCCCACCGAACGACGAGATACAGTCCGGCGAAAGCGATGGCGATGCCGAGCACGCGCCGCGGCGGCACACGCTCCTTGAGGAACAGGATCGCGAGGGCGAGTATGAAGAGGGGGGCGAGGGTCGTGAGTAGCGAGGCCGCGCCCGGTTTGACCTCGCTCTGGCCGGTGTAGAGGAAAAAGTTGTAGCCCGCCACCCCCGTGAGCCCCATCGCGATCACCTTGAGCGGCGCCGCCCGGAGGATCGAGATCGCGTCCCTGCGGCGCGCCGGCGACAGGAGCAGGAAGAGCAGGCAAAAGACCGATACCGGAAGAAACCGCGCGAGTACGAGCTCCATGGGATCGAACGTCTCGAGGAGATATTTGATGGCGGTGAACGAGTTGGACCAGATCACGAAGAGCAGCACGAGGAGCGCCCTCATCGCCGGGGCCGGTATGGGCCTGCTCGAGGTCTCGGAAGCCATGAGGAACCTTTCGGAGCGCCGAGGAGCGCCTTGAAACGACAAGGCGGCATATGGTACAATAAGGATGTGCAGGGTGGCAAGTGAAGCATCAAAGGGTCTGCAACAGCGAAAGGATGTGGGGGTAATGGTCAAACGAATCATACTCCTCATGGCCCTCGTAGCCCTGCTCGGAACCACCGCCACCCAGGCGGTTACCGTCGGCAAGGGGAAGCGGGGACGCAACTTAGCCCGCTCGATCTACTACGTCGAGCAGCTCGAGAACGACAAGCACGCCGTGTACGAAAAGCACGGATTTCCCGTTCATAGGCTCCGCGAGCGGTGCGCGGGGCGGGTCGTCGAGCGGTGGACGTACTACGAGCTCGGGCTCGAGTTCACATTCGACGAGTCATCGCTGATCGTCGAAACGAGGACGTTTCTCCCCGAGGCGAGGCGCGAGGGGATCGAGAGGTTTCCCATACAGCGGTACTGAGTATCTTCGCAGCTGGGGTGCGTGAGGGCTGCCCATCTCAGCCCGAGACCGGGGGCGGGGAGATATTTCTCTCTCGCCCCCGGTCCTTTTGAGCGGCCTCCGTACGGGGAAAAAATAGTTGAATTATCAAGCCATAGTTGATATATTGCCCGGCGTAGGATTCATGGCGCCGCGCAAGAGTTGGTTCTCAACCAATTGTTGATAAATCAATTAAACTGGAGAGGTGATTCATGAGCTGCGGCAAGTCACATGGCAGGGTAACGATCGCCCCGAACGAGGTTCACCAGAGCCTCGCCAAGCACATGCTCGTCGACGGTTTTCCCTTCATCCTCGATATGGATCGAAGCCACGGGACCTATTTGGTCGACAAGGCGACGGGCAAGGAGTACCTCGATTTCTTCACCTACTTCGCCTCGAACGCCCTCGGCCACAATCATCCCGGTCTCATGGAAAAGAGCTTCCACAAGCGCATCGGCGAGATCGCGATCGTGAAACCGTCGAACTCCGATCTCTACACGGTCGAAATGGCCGAGTTCGTCGAGACCTTCGCCCGCGTGGCGGTGCCGCCGGAGCTGCCGAATCTCTTCTTCATCGACGGCGGCGCGCTCGGCGTCGAGAACGCCTTGAAGGCCGCCTTCGACTGGAAGGTCCGCAAGAATTTCGCGCGGGGCTACAAGGAAGAGAAGGGAACTCAGGTCATCCATTTCCGTGAGGCCTTCCACGGCCGCACCGGGTACACGCTCTCCCTCACCAACACCGACCCGGCGAAGACGAACTACTTCCCGAAGTTCAAGTGGCCGCGCATCGAGAACCCGAAGGTCGCCTTCCCCATGGAGAGGCATCTCGACACGATCGTCGCCGCCGAGAAACGCGCGGTCGAGGCGATCGAGAAGGCGATCGCGGAGAACAAGGACGATATCGCCGCCATCATCATCGAGCCGATTCAGGGGGAGGGCGGGGACAACCATTTCCGCGGAGAGTTTTTCCGCGAGCTCCGCAGAATCGCCGACGAGCGCGAGGTTATCCTCGTGTTCGACGAGGTGCAGACGGGCATGGGCGCGACGGGCAAGATGTGGTGCTACGAGCACTTCGGCATCCGTCCGGACATCCTCGCCTTCGGCAAAAAAGCGCAGGTTTGCGGCATCATGGCGAGCAACCGGCTGAATGAGGTCGAGAGCGTATTCAAGGTCTCGAGCCGCATCAACTCGACCTGGGGCGGAAACCTCGTCGACATGTACCGCGCCAAGCGCATACTCGAGGTCATGGAGGAGGACCATCTCGTCGAGAACGCCGCGAAGATGGGAGCGGTGCTCGAGAAGCATCTCGTCGATCTCGAGAAGCGCTGGCCGGATCTCATCTCGAACGCTCGCGGCAAGGGGCTCTTCTGCGCGTTCGATCTGCCCGACGCGGCGTGCCGCGACGCGCTGCTGACGACGATCATCAAGCACGGTCTTCTCGTTCTCAAGTGCGGAACGAAGACGATTCGCTTCCGCCCGCCGCTCAACGTGAAGAAGGAAGAGATCGACAAGGCGGCCGGCATCATCGAGGCGGCTCTCAAGGAATACCGCGGGCACGCGTGCGCGGGGGACGCCTCGGGCGCCGTGCATACCGAGTAAAGCCGGGCTCCGGCCCGAGAGACGAAGTCATGCCCTCCCCCCGGCGAGGGCAAAACGGCCCTCCCCGATGGGAGGGCCGTTTCATGTCGGGGCTCGGTCGGGCCGCCTATTTTTTCTTGTGATCCTTTGTCTTCGTGGAATCGTGCTCGATGGCGCCGCCGGATCCGCTCTTCTCCTCGGTCTCCCGTTTCTTGAAATCCTGCTTGCGGTAATCGGTCGTGTAGAAGCCGCTTCCCTTGAGAATGTGCCCGACTGGCTGGATGACGCGATAGACGCCGCCGCGGCATTTCGGGCAGCGGCGGCGCGGCGGGTCCGTGATGCGTTGATCGAAATCGAACTCGTGCCCGCACTTCTCGCATGAGTATCTATAGGTGACCACGGCTTTTCCTTTCGAGAGGGCCTCTCGGCCCGCACCGGGAAAAAGTATACGCCGGACGCGGAAAAATCAAGGGAAAGGTGCCGGGGGCGCCGGGCCCGCTCATGCCACTATCTTCTTGCCGCGAATTATGTTACAATATACCTTTAACCCGGTTCTCACGGTTTCGGACAACGCGGAAGCAACATCGATCCCAGGAGGCTTTCATGAAACGATCAAGCGTCGTGGCAGCGCTCGTTCTCCTCGCGGTTGCGCTCATCGCGGCGATCGCGCCGGCGACGGCCGGAGAGGTGACCGCGCTCGTGCGAGTCCAGCTCGGCAAGGGGCTCGATCAGCGCGCGCTCGTCGAACACGACGTCGATATACTGCTGATCCGGCCCGACGGGCTCGCCGACCTCGCCGTCACGGACGAGCAGCTCGCTTGGCTCTCCTCCTTCGGCGTTCCCGTGGCCGTGCTGGAGCGCACCGCGCTCGCGGGGACCGCCGCGATCGACGCGAACCTCGGGGCCTACTACACCTACGCGGAGATGGAGGCCTCCCTCGACTCGCTGGCGGAGCGATTCCCCGCTCTCACGCGGATCGACACGCTCGGGACGAGCATCGAGGGCCGGCTCATCCGCGCGATCAAGATTTCTGACAACGCCGCGGTCGACGAGGCGGAGCCCGAGGCGCTCATCATCGCCTGCCTCCACGCGCGGGAGATCATGACGGTGGATGTGACGCTGCGGTTCGCCGCGTACCTGCTCGAGCACTACGGGGACCCGCGCGTCGCAGAGATCGTCGACAACCGGGAAGTATGGATCGTTCCGATGACCAACCCCGACGGACACGTTTACGTCGAGATGAACCACGACGACGCGTCCTACACCTGGTGGCGGAAGAACCGCCGCCTGAACCTCGACGGAAGCTACGGCGTCGATCTCAACCGGAACTTCGGCTATATGTGGGGATACGACGACGTCGGGAGCTCGCCGACTCCTTCGTCGCTCCTCTACCGCGGAACGGCGCCCTTCAGCGAGCCCGAGACGCAGGCCGTGCGGGATTTCTGCGCGGCGCACGAGTTCACGGTGAATCTCTCGTACCACTCCTACGGCGAGCTCATTCTGTATCCGTGGGGATACGCGCCGATTTTCCCCGACGATCAGGAGCTCTTTTCGGCGCTCGGGGACTCGCTTTCCGAAGGGAACGACTATCTCGTCGGCAACTCGGCGACGGGCGCGATCTACATCACGAACGGAGGCAGCGACGACTGGATGTACGGCGACGTCGTCTCCAAGAACCGCGTCTTCGGTTTCACGATCGAGCTCAACACCTACGAAGAGGGCGGGTTTGGCCCCCCCGAGTCGCTCATTCTCCCGACGTTCAACAAAATGCTCGAGCTCAACCTGCGGTTCCTCGAGTACGCGGACAATCCGGCGCGCATGCTCGGGCCGCTGGCGCCCGAAATGAACGCGATCACGATGCTCAACCCGCCCGCCTACGAGATATCGTGGCTGCCGGATGGGGACGACCCCAACCCCGCGCTGTCCTACGACCTCGTTGAATACCGGAACCTGCGGAGCGTGATCGACAGCTGCGAGGCGGGGGACGAGCTGTGGACGCCGGACGGCTTCACGATCTCGACGGCGCGCGTGAAGGTGGGGGCCGCGAGCTGGTACTCGGGGACCGGAGACAATCTCAAGAACACCCTCTCCATGACCTATCTCTACCCGATGGGCTATCCCGCCACGTTCACGTGCTGGCTCTGGTACGACATCGAGACCAACTACGATTACGCGTATCTCGAGGTGAGCGCGGATCAGGGCGTGAAGTGGAGCACCGTGCCGGGCAACCGGACGACGGACTCCGATCCGAACGGCGTAAACAGGGGGAACGGCATCACGGGAAAGACGGGCAGCTGGACCTCGGCGACCTTCGACCTCACGGGCTTTCTCACGGGCGGCAACGGGTACCTCCTCGTCCGGTTCTCGTACGAGACGGACAGCGCCGTGTACGAGGAGGGGCTCTACGTCGATCTCACATCGCCGACGGTCCGCTGCGACGGACGCACGACCCTCGCGAGCGGCCTTCGGGAGACGTGGTATCACCGCTGGCCCTCGGAGCTCGGAACGTACGCCTACCTTGCGCGCGGCATCGACGCCGACGGGCAATTGGGCCGCTGGAGCGGTCTCGCGACGCACGTCGTCGACGACCTCACGGACGCGCCGCCGCAGCCGCCGCTCCGCTCCGCGCTCGCGCAGAACTTCCCGAATCCCTTCAATCCCTCGACCGCCCTATCCTTTACCGTGGGTGCGGACGAGGCGCCCGCCGGCGCGGCCGTGCCGGTGCGGCTCGAGCTGTTCGACGTCGCGGGCAGACGGATCGCCGTTCTCGTCGACGCGGCGCTCGAGCCGGGCGTATACTCGGCCCCTTGGAGCGCCCGCTCCTCGAGCGGGCGGCCGGTCGCGGCGGGGGTGTACCTCGCGCGGCTCGCCGTGGGGGAGAGAACGTTCACCCGGAAGCTCGTGCTCGTGCGGTAACGGCGCGTCGGGCGAACGACGCATCGAGCGGGGTTCACGGATGAAGTGGAAATATCTCGTCGGGATTCTCATGAGCGCGACCTTCGTCTTCCTCGCGTTCCGAAAAGTGAATTTCGACGAGCTCGGCGCGGCCCTCGGGAGCGCCCGCTACGAGATGGTCATCCCGGCCGTCGTCCTCATGGTCGCGAGTCTGTGGCTCCGCGCGCTGCGCTGGCGCTATTTGATGGCGCCGGTCAAGCGGATCGGTTTCGGGAGCCTGTTCCGCTCCATGTCGATTGGACTGATGGCCAACAACGTTCTCCCCGCGCGAATCGGTGAGCTCGCCCGGGCGCACGTAATCGGCGAAAAGGAAACGATCAGCCGGAGCGCCGCTTTCGCCACGATCGTCGTCGAGCGCGTGTTCGACGGCCTGACGCTTCTGTGCATTCTGGGTATCGTTTTGCTCGCCGGCCTGGATTTCCCCCCGTGGCTCCAAAGAGCCTCCGTCGCCGCGATCGTCTTTTACGGCTGTGCGCTCGTCGTCCTCGCGGTATTCTTCCTGAGGGCTCAGGCGGTCCTGCTGCTTGTGGAACGGCTCGCGCGGCCGCTCCCGGCCCGAGCACGGGAAACGATAAACCGCGCGGCGCGCGCGTTCGCGAAGGGGCTCGGCGTTCTCGGTTCGGGCCCGGACGTCCTGATTGCCGCGGCCATTTCGCCGCTCGTCTGGCTGCCGGGCGTGGCGATGATCCATCTGCTTCTCTACTCGTTCGGCATTCATCTGCCGGCGGCGATTTCGTTTCTTCTGCAGGTTGCGCTCTGCATCGGGGTTATGATACCATCGGCCCCCGGATACATCGGCACGATCCAATACGTCAGCGTCGCCGTGCTCGGCCTGTTCGGCGTCGCCAGCGGGCAAGCGTTGAGCTTTTCGCTCGTGTATCACGCGTGCGTGTTCGTGCCGGTCGTGGCCATCGGGCTTGTGTGCCTCGCGATCGAACGGGTTTCGTTCAGCGAGATCAACGTGCTGGCGAAACGCCGCGCCGAGTGACCGGTTCGATCGCCGGGGGCCGGGCAAGTCGATCCTCTCCCGGAACGAACAGCGAAAGGAGCGGGGAATGAACAGACTGTACAGCGCGGCCAAACAAGCGATCGTGGGATCGCTCAAGATCAAGAAGGGGGAGAAGCTGCTCCTCGTCACGGACAAGCAGAAGATGCCGATCGCCGAAGCGCTCGCATTCTGGGCGAATAAGCAGGGTGCCGAGACGACCACCTACCTCATGACGGAGACCCTTCGGCCGATCGCCGCTCCGACGTCGATCTTCAAGACGATGATCGAGCAGGCGAACGTCACGATGTATATGCTCGAGGGCCGTGTCGCCGAAAAGCCCTTCCGCGGCTTCATGGTGGCGAACGGAGCCAAATTCGGCCGCATCTGCATGATGCCCGGCATCACGGTCGACATGATGGAACGTCTCGTTAACATCGATTTCTCGAAGATGGACGCCCTCACCCGGAAGGTCATCCGGACCATCAAGGACTGCCCCGCCGTGCGCGTCACGAACAGACTCGGCACGGACATAACGTTCAGCGTCGCCGGGCGCACATGGGAGAACGACAACGGCGACATCGGCGCGCCGGGAAAACACGGCAATCTGCCAGCCGGCGAATGTTACACCGCGCCGGTGGAAAGCACCTTCACCGGGAAAATCGTCTTCAGCCTCATCGACGACAAGGTCGGCAGGGGAGAGATGGTGTTCAAGAAAGGCATTCTCGAAAGCTGGCGCGGGAAGGGGATCGAGGAGATCATGAAGGGGATCGGCTCCGACCGGACCGGACGCATGATCGGAGAGTTCGGCATCGGCACGAACAAGGGCGCCAAGATCTGCAAGAACATGCTCGAGGCGGAGAAGGCTTTCGGCACCGTTCATTTCGCCATCGGGGACAGCTACGGTCTCGGGAAGAGCAAAAGCAAGTTCCATTTCGACGCGCTCGTCGAAAAGGTGACGCTCGTCGCCGGACGAAAGACGCTCATACAGAACGGAAATTATCTCGTGAAGTGAACGTCGCGGAGGCGCTTCGACATCGCCGTCAGAGGGACGGGCCCGGCTGCAACCGGGCCCGTTTGCGTTTCACGACGATGTTGCGCGCAGCGGCGATGAGTCCGAAGAAAATCCAGATGAAATACATGTAAACGTCGTTCCGAGGGTAATCGACCTTTATCTGATCGATCATGAAGATCAGGAGCGTGACGTTGAATATCATGAGAAGGGCGTCCGGGAAAGACGATCGTCGAATCGAACTTCCGAGCGTCACTGAGCTCGCCCGCCAAAGACGCCAGAGAAGGAACAGGAACGTGGAAAGTCCGAACAACCCCGTGATATTGAAGTAGAAAAGATAGAGATTGTGGGGCCAGAGGGCGGTTTCGAACGCCTTCGAAAAATCCCATCCGGGGCCGTGCCCGATGATCGGATGCTCGAGAGCGCGTGCGAGCGCGCCGCCCCAGGCGAGAACGCGGTTCTCGGGAATGACACCGACTTCGAAGGTCGTCTCGATCATTCGGCCGAAGAGGGATCCGGAAATCGTATACCGAGCCACGAGGAAATCGACGACGAGAACGAGCACGAGAAACGACGACAGGAGCGATACGAGCCGCACGAAGGTGAGATCGCGCCGGAAGGTCCACGCCATGTAGACGAGCCCGACTGAAAGGCTGATGAACGCCCCGCGCGTTATCGTCGAAAACATCATGACGATATCCGCCAGGAGAAGCAGCGTGTAGAGACTCCGCGTCAGAGAGCGCGTCGATCGTATCAACATCAGCAGAATAAAGGGGACGTTCATCGCGAAGAACTCGGCGACGAGCTCGAAATCATGGAACGGTCCGCCGACCCGGACATCCTTCATGACGAGCTGCACCTTATGCTGCGTGTACAGCCAGCCGGGAATGAGCGGCCTTCCTGGGAAGAGCATCTCGAGAATCGTGAAGGCGATGACCGCCGTCGCCGTTATCATCATGACGCGCATCGCCGTTTCGAGACGCTTCTCCGTGTCGACGAAATTGGTGATCATGTAGAACAGGAGCACGCAGGCGATCACATTTCCGGTGTGCACGAAAGCAAAGCGCAAGGCGTACGGTTCCGTGGATAGATTGTAGAAAGAGACCATGTACGACATCATGAAGAGGGCGATCGGTAGATTGAACGTCCGGTCCAGGCGGAACGTGGCGATTCTGGCAGAAACGCGAATGAGGTATATGAGGAACACTGCGATGACGAACACGAACGTCGAGTTTCCGACGACGATCGCGAAAGGGAAAGGATAAATGACGAGCAGAATCCAGAGGGCGTTGATCGTCGAGTTGGACCAGAGGACGTAAACGAGCAAAGCGCCCGCAACGGCTTCGATCATGCGTTTAGCCGGATGCACGATCTGGGAGGCGAGCAGCGCGCCGGCGCCCGCGATAAAGAGTACGAGCACCGTCCGTGAGAGCACCGGACGCCGGCGGCGGAGCCGCTCGTCGTCCGCAGTTATCGATTCGGCGTTCTTCATGGCACTGCTGAGGTCAATGCAATAATAATACCCCCGCGGCCCGGCGGCGACGCTTTTCAGGACACGAGATAGATCTCGCGCTGCGGATGCGAGAGGAATTCTCCTCCGTCGGACCGGACGACAATGATCTCTTCCATCGTCGCAACGCCGTACCCCGCAACGGTAATGCGCGGTTCGAGCGTGTAGACCTGGTTCTCTTCGATCTTGAGATAGGGGAGATTTCCATAGCGCTCCCACTCGGGGCAGAGGAGCCCCGCGCCGTCGTGCGCGTGCCGGCCCACCTGATGGCCGAGCGCATGGGGAAACTCGGCGTACCCGCGGTCGGTGATATAGCTTCTCGCGATCGAATCCACGGCTCTTCCTTCCATTCCCGGACGGATCCGATCCGCGGCGAGGGCGATCGCGTCGCGGATTGTTTCGAACGCCCGCATGACCTCAGTGGGAGCTTCTTTTTCATTTTGGCGCAGGAAGTACCACGTGCGCTGGAGATCGGAGACGTAGCGCTCGATCTTCACGCCGAAATCGATGTTGAGAATGTGCCCGGGCTCGATCGCTCGGTCCGTCGGCCCGGCGTGGGCGCCGGCGGATTCGGGCCCGGTGAACACCGATGGGCAGAGCTCGCGCTCCCAGGCCGGTTCGACTCCCCTGCGGTCCACCTCGCCGAGAATGAACGAGGCAATGTCGCGCTCGGTCCGGCCGGATTTCATGAATGCCGATACCTGTTCGAAGATCTCTTCGGTGACATCGATGGCTGCGCCGATGCGCCGGATCTCTTCGCGGCTCTTTCGCCCCCGAAGCTTCGCGACGATGCTCTCGGAGCTCATGAAACGTGCCGCGTAGGGCGTCCCTTCGAGATAGCGGATGAGGCTCAGGAAGAGCCCGTGGCTCAGCCCGTCGGCCAGGACGGCGCTTTCCGAATAGTTGAGGGCGATCTTCTTCGGAGCGAGCCGATTGAGCTGCTCGATGAGAACTCCCTTGATAGATTGCTGGTAGCCGATAACGTCATAACCGCCCGTCTCGCGGATGCGAGCCTCGTCGAGGCTCCCGACGATCGCGACGGGCCGGCCGCGCACCGGTATCATGAAGGCCGAATGCCACGTGCAGTTAGCCCCGAGTATGAGGTCGAGCACGGGATCGCCGTTCACTTCGCTCTCGCGGACGAACGTGAGCCAGAGGTCGATGCCCTCTTCGGCGAGGATTTCGGCCGATTGGGCGAGCTTCTCCTTGATCATGGCGGCGTGTCCTTTCCCGCTGCGGCATATGGATCAATTCGTTGCACGAAGGCATCATAGCCCTGCGCATGCATTCCGGCAACAGCATTTCCCCGTGGCTCTCGGCGCGCTCCGCCCATTCCGCGGCGTTGCATTATTTCGCCGCGAAACATATACTGGATTGACCATGCTGGATGCTCCATTCATGAGAGAGATCGAGAGAAGGCTCCCCGGAGGCATGCTCCGTGGTGAGCCGCTCTCACATCACACGACCTATCGCGTCGGCGGCCCCGCCGAGCTTTTCGTCACTCCCGCCACGAGAGAAGAGGCTGAATGGCTCCGCGGTTTCGCGCAGCGTTCGGGAGCGCCGATCACGATGCTCGGAGCCGGCTCGAACGTCATAGCCCCCGATGTTGGCATTCCCGGAGTCGTGCTTCACATGAAGCAACCATCCGGGCGGATCGAATTCATGGATAACTTCCGGGTGAAGGTGGATGCGGGGATTCTCCTTGAGACGCTCGTCGAGTCATGTGCCTCGCGCGGTTTCGGCGGTATCGAGCCGCTCGCCGGGATTCCGGGAACGGTCGGCGGCGCCGTCGTCATGAACGCCGGGACGCGCGAGACGGAGACAGCCTCTCTCCTCACCGCGATCGACGCGGTCGATCCCGAAGGCCGGCGCCGGATGCTTGCCCGTGAGGACGTATCGTTCGGATACCGCCACAGTCTCTTTCAGGAACCGGGCTGGCTCGTGCTCGGCGCGGAGTTTCGTCTCAGCCCGGCGGACGCGGCCGAATCGTTACGGCGGATCGAGGCGTTCGTTGCCGACCGGTGGGCGAAGTACCCGATGGACCTGGCGAGCGCCGGAAGCGTGTTCAAGCGACCGCCGGGTGATTACGCGGGACGCCTCATCGAAGCGGCGGGTTGCAAGGGGACGCGCATCGGCGGCGCGCTCGTGAGCGAACGACACGCCAATTTCATCGTCAACACCGGTGCGGCGACCGCCGCCGACATCGTCGCGCTCATCGAGTTCGTGCGGGACTCCGTGTTCGAGAAGACCGGCGTGCGCCTCGAGCTGGAACAGATCGTTTTATAATCGCCGCGCTCGTTCGCCGCAGAGAGGCACCGCTCAGCCTCTTTTCTTGATCAGCGCCGTCAGTTTCCCAACGAGCAGTTCGACCTCTTCGATACGAAGCAATCGCACAATCAAGAAATAGAGGGCCGCATACATCACGGCGCATATGGTCGCCTCCGCGATCGCATCCCCGTGCAGGAGATGGCTTGCGAAGAGTGCCGGCAGGGCCCCGATGGTGGCGAAGATGATGCGCACAATCTTCCCCCAGAGGAATAGCTGCGGCACTTTCAAACGGTAGATCGTCAGAATGCCTCGGGCGAAGTAGAGCGCCATCGCAGTTTCGGCGAGAACGAACGCAATGCCCGGCGAGACGAATCCGGTTGCGCCGAAAAAGGCGAGAATGAAACCGATGTTGATGCAGATGGCCAGCAGGCCGCCGAAGATGTAATAGATGTTTCGATTTATGGCTCGAAGCGGGGTTCCCATCTCGAAGCATTGGATCACGAGGATGGTCATGTAGATTCGGAAGAGTGGCGTGGCCGCAATGTATTGGGCCGTGAAAAGGAGTTCGATGAACGTTCGCGCAAAGTAGAAGAAGACGACATAGACGGGGAAAATCAGAAAGCAGAATATTACGTTCGCCCTTCGCCAAAGATCAAGTCTCCCCGCGTCATCGGTCTGCGTCATCTCCGGGAAGAGCACGTCCATGATGCTCGAACGGATGATGTTGATGACCGGGATCTGCTGGCTGCCGATCGAGTAGAGCGCGAGACTCTCGACCCCCATCTTGAGCCGAATTACGAAATTCGCGACCTGGTTGTTGACGAGGGAGATGACCGAGGCCGAACCGAGCGGAACGATGAATCGAAGTTGTTCGCGGATGAGAACGACGTCGACCGCGCGCGTGAACATGCGTCTGAAGAGCGCGAGCGTGACGAGACATTTGACCGCCTCGACCGCGACCATACCCCAGAGAACGCTCGGGACGTCCCGCGTCGCGTACGCGATGAGGACAACGGCGAGGGTGCGAACGACGACGCGCGCGGATGAGAAGTAGAGCACGTAGTCGGTCCGCTTTTTCCCGAGCCAGTAATGCTCGTAGAAATCGAGGTTGACGAAGAAAAAGAGATAGGCGATGAGCGGCAGGACGAAATCGTAGCTCGTCTGGGCCCTTATGAGGTCCCCGGCGGCGAATACCGCGATGCCGCCGATGATGGACATGAGAAGAATGAAAATCGCGGTATTGGTGACGCTCTGCCGTTCCTTGTCGGGACGCTTCGGAATGAAGTAGAGGAGATTCGCGTTCACGCCGAAACCGACGAGACCGGAGAGGAGCATCGCGTATATGATGAATTCCCGGTATTGTCCGTAAGCGTGCACGTCGAAGATGCGCACGAGAAATATGGGAGAGAGAATCATCACGCCGTAGTTCATCACGCGACAGATGATGAGAATAACGGCCCGTTTCGTGAGCGATGCCATGAGCCCGCCCTTCTATTCGATCTCGATCCGGCCCACCTCGACGCCGCGGTACTGATCGTCATCGGTGAAAAGATCGGTCAATGCGTAGTTCGGATACTGCGGCCGTTCCGCCATCCGGAGGTGGATCGTGTAGATGCCCGGCGCCACGTCGAGGGGAATCGCGAACGTCACCCGGTCGCGGATCTCCCTCAGCGGCGGCCACTCGTTGGGCGGAAACATCCCCGCGAGCGGCTGAAAATCGATCCGGAACCGGTACCGCTCCCCCGCGAGCCGCTCGCGGATCTTGCGGTAGGGTTTGCCCCATGCGGGGCGGTAGAGCGGGCCCGTCGGAAAGCCGGTCTCGAATCGCAGGTGCGCGACGTAGCTCGAAAAGGGGACCGGCCCGGTTGCCACCCAGACGACGCGCGCCGAGAGCGTGTCGCCGCGCGCCGCGCGAGAAAGGCTCGTCCCCGCCCGCGCGATGCGGATGCCCGGCATTCGCGAATCGAAGGCGGCCGCGGCGGTTCGTTCGTCGAGGGCTTCGCCGAGGAAGGGCGGCGCGGCGGACGCGCACGCCTTCGCCCGCTCCCGGTCGTACTCGAAGAGCGACAGCGATTTCTCGCGGAAACGCTCCGTGAACGCCGGACATCTGCGGAGCCCGGCGGCGGCTGAATCCGCCGAGGAGCCTCCGCTCTTCCAGTAGGCGGTCCCGACGCTCGCGGGCATCCTGCCGTTGACGACGAGGCAGCGCGCGCCGTAGGCGTCGAGCAGAGTCGCGACTTCCTCGGGAGACGTCCACGGGTTCAGCATGCGCCGCGCGTCGACGATGCGCCGGATCGCCGTCGAGTCGTTCGGCGTCGCGTGCTGATCGAAAGGCACCATGGCGTATCCATCCGTAAAGGCCGGTATGCCGAAGCTCGTGACGGGATCGGCCGCTATGACGCTTCCCGGCGGAACGTTCCCTTCGACGAAGGCGAAGAGGTCGGCGAGATCGCGAAAGCTCGCCGTCTCGGTCGCGGCGATCGAGCCGGCGGAGTATGCGAACCGGCCGAGCGTCCGCGCGAGCGGCGGCCCCGCGACCGCCGCGAAGAGCGCGAGCCCGGCAAAGGCGGCCGCTCTCGATCGCGCGCCGCCGCGCAGCGCCCGAACGAGCTCCGCGAGGAGGAACGCCGAGACGAGCATCGACGGAACGGCGAACTCGAAGCGAATGAGAAGGTAGGAGAGCTTCCGCAGCAGGAAGGGGAACCAGAGGGGAACGAAGAGCAAGAGATACACGGCGCCGATGCCGTGCGCGAGCAGGCGATAGCGTTCCTCACCGCGCCCGCGCCGCCACAGCGCAACAAGGGCCAGAAGCGACAGAAATCCGAGCGGCCCCGCCGCCTGGGCGAAGACGATCGGATTCATCACGTAGAGCGCGCCGGTGAAGTGGAGCACCCCTTGGACGTGCGTGTGAATGGCGTTGTTCGGAGCGTAGTCGCGGAGATACCGCATGGCGAGGTAGGGGGCCGAGATCGCGAACGCCGAGGCCGCGAACGCGCCGATTCGTCTCAAGGACGTCCCGCGCCGCGCTCCGCCGCCCCGCCGGAGCAGCGCGGAGAGCGCGAACACGCCCGACAGGAACAGCAGAACCGCGAAGTGCGCGATGTGCGCTCCCGCGGCGGCGAAGGCCGAGGCGGCGGCGATGGCGAGGATGCTCCGCTTTCCCGACGAGAGCCACGAAAGGCCGAAGGCCAGCGCGGCGACGTACGGCGCCTTTCCGAAGCCATACCCCGTTCCCATGGAGACGAGCGAGTAGCGCGAGAGACCGCCGTCGTAGAGGAGCACGGCGAGGAGGGCCGCGAGAAGCCCTATCCACGCGCTGCCGAAGATCAGTATCCCCGCCGCGAAAAGGGCGACGAGGAAAAACGTCGAGCCGATCGCCGCAACGAGCGGCCAGACCTCGGACGCCGCGGGCTCGCCCGCGAGAGCGGCGAGTGACCCCCAGAGCGCGTGAGCCAGCCCCTTGCGGATGTCTCGGGTGAGGATCCCGCCATCGGCGTAGTAGAAGCGCTCCGGGAAGACCTCGTGCGTGCGGGCGATGGTTCGAATGTAAGCGATGTGATCGGCCGAGTCGGACGTGTAGAGGAGCGGATCGCCCGCCCCAAGGATGAGCGCGCAGCAGGTCGCGGCGAGAACGAGGAGGAGGATCGCCGGAGCCCGGTCGGCCCGAGCGCCCGCGGCCGCGGCGCTGGGGCGGTCCGAAACGGGCGCTCGCCGCGGCGCGATCGCGAGGAGCACGACGAGCGGCGGGACGACGATCCGGACGAGCGTGATGTCGAGCTTGAAAAGCGCGAGCACAAACAGCACGGCGAAGATCACCGCCGTGCCGAGCGCGAGGGAGGCGAGCGCGAAAACCGGCGGCCGCGCCGCGGGCGCGAAACGGCGGGCGAGCAGCGCGCCGGGAACGATCACGAGATAGAGGAAGAAGAAGAGGAAGAGGGCGCCGCGGGAGGGAACGAGTCCCGGGAAAAAGCTCAGAATCGCGAAGAGCGCAGTCAGGGCGAGCGGAAACGCGCCCCCGAGGTTCAGTTTAGCTCTGCTGTCTCTCGTCATAGATTCCGTTCCGGACGCGCCGCTCCAATCTATCCCTTGTCCGCGCTCTTGTGAAGAATTAAAATGCGCGCGGCCCGGCACGGGCGCGTTGCTTGCATCGATCGTACCGCCGCGCGGGAGGGCGGCTGTGCCATGGCGGGTTTCACGGGCATATTCGGCGAGCGCTTCGCCGGAGCCGGCGCTTCGGCGCTCTTCCCGGCGATCGACCCTCTCGGCATCGACGAGCGGAAGATTCTCGCGGCCGGCCGGGGATTCTTCGCCGTTTCCGCGCGGCGCAACACGCCGCTCGAGGGCGGGGCGTGGCACGAGAGCGGCGAGTTCGCGGCCTGCTTCGCCGGAGACTTCGCGGATGGCGGCGCCATCCCCTGGGAATCGCTCTTCGATGCGCTCCGCGGCGGCGGGCCCGGCGAATTTCCCGAGATGAGCGGGCTTTTTGCCTTCTCCTTTTTCGACAAGGCGCGGGACGTGCTCTACCTCGCGAGCGACCTCTACTCGTTCTTTCCCGTTTATTACTGCATCGACAATGGCTCCGCGATCGTTTCGACCTCCGTCGCCTCGTTCCCCCGCGTGGGCGAGTTCGAGTTCAATCCGGAGTGGCTCTATCAGTATCTGCTGTTCAGCTTTCCCGTGGGACCGACGGGCATCTGGAAGAACGTCCGCCGCATGCCGCCCTCGAGCGTGCTGCGATGTGACCTGCGCTCGGGACGGGTTTCGTTCTCCCGCTATGGAGCAGGATTCCGGCGGGCGCCGAAGCTTCTCGAGGGGCGCGAGGCCCTCGAGCGCGCGTTCGAGGTCTTCGACGAGCGGATGCCCCGCTATTTCGCCGGGACGGGGGAGTTCGCCCACGCCCTCTCGGGGGGGTACGACACTCGCACCGTGCTCGCCTTCGTTCCGCCGGAACGCGAGCGGGACCTCTTCGCCTATACGTACGGGCGCGCCGGAAGCGGCGACATCGCCGAATCGCGAATGGTGGCGCGCGCCCTCGGGCTGCGCCACGGGGAGATCCTCTTCGACGAGGCGTACGAGGCGCGGCTCCCCGAGCTCGCCCGCGAGACGGTCCGGCTCGCGGGGGGGATCGAGAACATCAACAGGGCCTATCTCGCCCACGTCTATCCCCTCGTCACGGAAAGGGGCACGCGCCGGCCGTTCGCGCTGAGCGGGATCGGCGCCGACGCGCTCTTCCGCGGCCACGTCCCGACGCCGAACGGCCTCTCGTACGACATGGATCGCTCGTACCGGACGGGCCGCGTCTCGATCGACGCCTCGTTCTGGAAGAGGGTCTTCGGGCCCCGGTTCGACGAGTTCTACGCGTGCGCCGAGCGCGGCATGAGCTGGATGGTCGAGACCTACGGCCCCTTCGGCCCCGTCGAGAGCTATTTCGCCTACGAGATCTACGAGGGGCTGCCGCGCTACTTCAACGGCGAGCTCTCGATCGCGGACCAGTTCACCTCTCTCAGAATCCCCTTCGTGGATCCGGGCATCGTGCGGCTCGCCTGCGAGATCGAATACAGCGTCTTCAAGCTCTGGCGCTTCATCAACGACGATACCTACCGCGAGAGCCGGCTCCAGACCTCCCTCATGGCGCGACATCCGAAGCTTTCCCGGATCAAGCTCCACGGGATGCCGCTCTCGGCCTTCGCGAGCGGCAGCAAGAGGCGCCACGATCTTCTGCGCCTCATCCACAGGGGTCCCGCAAAGCTCCGCGCGGCGGCGCGCCGGGAGCGCAGGCCCGGACTCGAGAACTGGGCGAGCTGGTACGAGACCTCTCTCCGGGGCGAGCTCGAGAGGCGGCTCGCTCCGGAATCGCGCGTCTGCCGTTACGTCGCCCCCGAGTTCGTCGCCGCGATGCGCGCCGAGAAGAACATGCACTGGCTCAAGATCGTCGCCACGCTCGATGTCGCGCTCGAGCTCGCCGAGAACGGCTGGAAGAGGCCGTGAAGGCCCCGCCGGACCCGCCAGTCATCAGTTGACATTCGCGCGGTTCCTCGCGTTAAATGAAGGTGCGTATTCCGCGTTGCGAGCGACCGACGACATCACTTCCAAGGAGGAGGCATGGAAGAGAGCAAGGGTCCGCGCAGGCTGCCGCCGAACGCCTACCGGGCGCTCGGGCCGGGCGAAACGTACCAGCCGTACGTTCCGTCGAGCTCGACGATTCCGGAGGTGACGGTCCGCAGCGTCACGATCGGGATGGTCATGGCGGCCATCTTCACCGCCGCGGCGGCGTACCTCGGCCTCAAGATCGGCCAGGTCTTCGAGGCGGCCATTCCGATCGCGATTCTCGCCGTCGGCATGGCCGGCCTTTTCGCGCGCCGGAGCACGATCTCCGAGAACGTCATCATCCAGTCGATCGGCGCCGCGTCGGGCACGATCGTCGCCGGCATGATTTTTACGCTGCCGGGGCTCTTCATCCTCGGGCTCGACGTGCGGTTCTACCAGACCTTTCTCGCCGCGCTGCTCGGGGGCATCCTCGGCGTCGTCTATCTCGTGCCGCTTCGCCGCTACTTCGTGAGGGAGCAGCACGGGCTGCTTCCCTTCCCCGAAGGGACCGCCATCGCCGAGGTGCTCGTGACGGGAGAGGGTGGCGGCGAGCAGGCGAAGGTGCTCGTCAAGGCCGCGGCGATCGGCGGCATCTACGATTTCTGCGTGGCGACCTTCGGGCTCTGGCGCGAGGTCGTCTCGACGCGCGTCGTGCCGCAGCTCGCCTCGATCGCCGAGAGCGCGAAGATCGTCGCCAAGATCAACGTCGGTGCCGCGGTGACGGGCCTCGGCTACATCATCGGGCTCAAGTACTCCTCCATCATCGTCGCGGGAAGCTTCGTTTCGTGGCTCGTGCTCATTCCGGCGATCTGGTATTTCGGGCGCAACGTCGGCGTTCCCATCGGCGGCGCCGGCATTCCGATCTCGCAGATGGCGGCCGAGGACATCTTTACGAACTACGTCCGGCACATCGGCATCGGCGGGATCGCGATGGCCGGAATCATCGGCATTCTCAAGTCCTCGAAGATCATCGTTTCGGCCTTCTCCGTCGGTTTCAGGGAGATGTTCGCGAAGAAGGCAGCCGGCCACGCGGAGGCCATCGAGCGCACCGACCGCGATATGAAGATGTCGAACGTGATCCTCATCATCGTCGCCACACTCGTCGCGATCTTCCTCTTTTTCGGGCTCGGCGTCGTCGACACGTGGGGTTTCGCGGGGATCGCGCTCGTGGTCGTCGCCATCATCAGCTTCCTCTTCACGACCGTCGCGGCGCGCGCCATCGCGATCGTCGGCGTCAATCCCGTCTCGGGAATGACGCTCATGACGCTCATCCTCTCGAGCGTTATCCTCGTGAACGCGGGGCTCCGCGGCGAGGCGGGAATGCTCTCGGCGCTCATCATCGGCGGGGTCGTCTGCACGGCCCTCGCGACGGCGGGCGCCTTTATCAGCGATCTCAAGGTCGGCTACTGGCTCGGAACGACCCCGCGCAACCAGGAGCGCCTCAAGTTCGCCGGGATCCTCGTTTCCGCGCTCTGCGTGACGGGCGTGCTCATGCTGCTGAACAAGGTGTACGGGTTCACGGGTCCGAAGGCCCTCGCCGCGCCGCAGGCGAACGCGATGGCCGCCGTCATCAAGGCGCTCATGGCGGATACGTCGGCTCCCTGGCTCCTGTATACCGCGGGCATCTTCATGGCGCTCACGCTCGAGCTCATCAAGATCGCGCCGCTCCCCTTCGCGCTCGGGATGTATCTCCCGATCCAGCTCAACACGCCGCTCATCGTCGGCGGCTTCATCGCCCATCTCGTCGCCACGAGGAGCAAGAGCGAGGACGTCAACACGCGCCGGCGCGAGCGCGGCACGCTCATCGCTTCCGGCTTCATCGCCGGCGGCGCTCTCATGGGGGTCGTGAGCGCGCTGCTCGCGCTTCCCGGCTGGAACGAGGCGCTCAATACCGGCATCGCCGAGCGGCCCGTCGGCGAGGTGATCGCCGTCGCGGCCTTCGCCGCGCTGTGCCTCTACCTCTACTTCGACGCGAAGAAAGGCGCCTCCGACACGTGAAGCGTCTCATAGGCCGGATCGTCTTCGCGCTCGACCGTCTCATGCCGCGCGCCCGCGTCGGCGGCAGGGAGTCGAGCGAGGCATACTCGCTCTGGGAGTACCGCACGGGAAAAGGACTGCTCGAGGAGTACGGCGGCCGCATCGGCCCGCTCGCCGGAAAGCTCGTGCTCGACGTCGGCTGCGGCCTCGGCGGCAAAACGGCCGCCTACGCCGAGGCGGGCGCGTGCGTCGTCGGGGTGGACATCTCGAAAGAGTGCGTATCGGGATCCCGCGCGTTCGACCCGGGCGGATCGGCGTCCGCGCCGTCGTTCGTCGCCGGCGACGCGAGGCGCCTGCCGTTCGCGGACGACTCCTTCGACGCGATCATCGCGAACGACTCCCTCGAACACTTTTCCGATCCGGCGGTGGCGCTCGGGGAGTTCGCCCGGGCGCTCCGGCCGGGGGGCGTGCTCGCGCTCTTTTTCACCCCCTGGGGCTCGCCGCTCGGATCCCATCTGTACGATTACATCCGGACCCCCTGGTGTCATCTCCTGTTTCCCGAATGGCTCATACGGGAGCTGCTCCGTCGTTCGCTCGCCGCGCGCGGGGAGGCGGATCCCGCGGGACGGGCGAGAGAGCTCATGCGCGAGTACCATGTCGAGCTCAACCGGATCACCGTCCGGCGGTATCGCCGCATCCTGCGGGCAGCGACGCGTCTCGAGCCCGTGTACGAGGAGCGGAAACCTCCGAAGTTCCGCGCGCTCGCGCCGCTCGCGCGCCTGCCGCTCGCGGGGGAGATCTTTACGGGAACGGTGGTCTCGATCGCCGTAAAACGGCGGTAGGGCGGCAATCGGCTTGACGCGGCGCTCGTGCTGTGGTATTCCTTGCGGGCCGCGAGCAAAGGAGTTTCGCGGCGACACTATGAAGAGAATCGTCGCATATGCGCTCGCCGCGATCGCCCTCGCGATCGGGCCTTCCTGCAGCTCGGATCCCGAAGGGCCCGTCGCGGAGCAGTTTCTCGACGACGGGACCTACGGCGTCAAGGCGGGGGAGACGAGCCGGATCGTCATCCCCGCGCAGGGAACGACCGTGAACGTGCCGCTCGGCGTCGGAACCTCGAGGCTCCTCACCCTCGGCACGATGCGCGACGTCGAATACCGGGCCATCCTGCTCAAGTTCGATTTCACCCGCTCCGCCGGGGATTCGGCCAAGACCGTCGCCTCCGCGCGCCTCCGTCTGCCCGTTCAGGCGGTTTCCCCCGAGAACGCCTTCGTGCTCGTCTCCTTTCACGAGCTGCTGGAGGACTTCGACGACGCGGACACGATCACCGCGGTGCCGGCGTACCGGCTCGAGGCGATTCCCGATTCCCTCGGCATCACGGTGCGCCAGCTCGATCTCATGACGGTCGAGTTCGGACTCGACACGGCCGCGGTCAACGCGTGGCTCTCCGGCCGCCGTCCGCTCCCGGGCATCGCGGTCGTCTGGGCGGAGCCCCCCGACACGAACAGCACGATCGAGATGAACGCCCGAGAGCGCGGCACCGATCCCTGCGCGATCCGCGTGAGCTACTCGGACACCACGACGGGGGTCTTCGGCGCGAAGGCGGATTACACGGTCGCCGTTTTCCGGGAGCCGGGCCTCAACTGCATCGGCGGCCTCGCTCGGCGCATCCATTTCACCTTCGATCTCGCCGGGATCCCCGAGCGCGCGATGGTGCACGCCTCGTTTCTCGTGCTGAAGACTCGCGGGGACCTCGGCTTCGGCGCGACGGCCGGTGATCTCGGGCTCGGGCTCACGTATATCTTTTCCCATTACCTGTACGCGCCGAACTCCGGTGACACCCTGTCCGCCGACTTTCTCGAGGGCACCGGCGTCGACCAGGGGACGGTCGATCCGGTCGTCTCGCAGGTCGTCAGGATGCCGCTTCGCGGCTTCATTCCGGACGTGCTCGCCGGGCTTCGCGTGAACCGGGGGCTCGTTCTCCAATCCAATCTCGAGGAGACGAGGATACAGCGGCTCTCGTTCGCCACGTCCGGCGAGGAAGCGCCGTACATAGAGATATACTACACGCTGCCGGCAGATTTCGGAGGGACGCCATGAAAGCGAAGCTCGTCGCGTTCCTCGCCGCCGCCGTGTGGCTCGCCGCCGCGGCGCCGGCGCGCTCCCAATCGATCTTCAGCATCAATTTTCTCGGCGAGCACCGATCGACCGGCAGCGCCCGGTTCCGCGCGCTCGCCCTTTCGTCGTACGCCGTCCGGGATTCCGCGTACGCGATAGCCGCCAACGACGCAGCCATAGCGGACATACGGAGCGTCACCTTTTCGCTCTTCGAGTCGTTCGCGTCGAGCAGCGTGCGAAGCGGCTCCTCCTCGGCCGATATCAACCGTTTCCAGCTCCCGACCGTCATGCTCGGGGTGCCTTTCGGGAAGGGGCTCGTCGGTGCCGTCGGATACCGCGAGGGGTTCGAAGGGAGAGGCGAGTTTTCCTACCCGCGCGAGGTCGAGGGGGATATTTCCTGCATCGAGCGGTACAAACACCGCTCATCGCTCTTCACCGTGCCGTTCGTGGGCGCGTGGAAGGCCGCCCCGTGGGCGAACGTCGCCGCCTCGTTCAATCTCGAGCGCGGATCGACGAGCGACGTCTCGACGATACTCTTCTACGAAGAGGATTTCGATAATGTGGAATCGAGGCGGGACCGGAGCTACGCGGGCACGTCCTGGTCCGCCTCCGTGCTCATCGAGCCCCACTCTCGGGTGAGCCTCGGCGCCGGATGGAACAGCGAGATCGACTACGACGTCTCCGAGTCGTTCAGCTACACGGACGAGGCGATCGACTCCTCGGCGGCGTGGGAATTTCGTCTGCCGATGTCCTGGGGGGCCGGAGCCGCGGTCGGGCTCACCGGCCGGTGGTGGCTTTCCTCGTACTACTGGCAGCGGGAGGCGCCCGACCCCGCCGGGTATCCTCAGCTCGAGGGATCCATCGGGGATGAGCGGCTCCTGTCCTTCGGCATCGAACGGCGCCGGTCGAACGACGGCGGATTTTTCGCGCGCATGCCGCTCCGCGCCGGATACTACGAGGACCGCTGGCATTTCGAATACCCGGCAGGACGTCCGGTCCGCTCGCGATTCTTCACGCTCGGCAGCGGTTTCGGTCTTCCCGGGGGGCCCGGGGCGATCGATTTCTCGCTCGAGTTCGGCCAGATCGGCTCGATCGACGACAACGGCGTCGACGAGCGCGTGCTGCGTTTTTCCATGAGCGTCAGCGCCTCCGAGACCTGGTCGAGGCGCGCGAACGAACGCTGAGAGCTTCCGGCCGTCGGGTTCACGCAATGTTCCGCATGCCTTTCACTATGCTGCTTCTCGCCTCCGTCGCGGCGGCCTCCGGCTCCGCCGGCGAGGATCCGAAGAGCGCCCCTCCTCTCGCGGTCGAGCTCGAGGGTCTCGCCCCGGAGGCGCGCATCGCCTATCTCCGGCACCTCGTTTCATCCGGGCGCGAGGACTCCGAGGTGCGCTTTCAGCTCGGCGTCGCCTTCCAGGACCGCGGCGAGGCGGATTCGGCGCTGCGTCATTACCGGCGCTCGCTGGATCTCGATCCGGGGCTCTCGAAGGCGTACGTCAACATGGGCGTTCTCTGGGACGGGCTGCGCCGGCCCCTCGAGGCGATCGCCATGTTCGAGAAGGCGATCGAGATCCGCCCGGACGATCCCCTCGCGCGATCCTACGCGGCCTCGGCGTTGCTCGGGCTCGGGCGGCACGAAGAGGCGTGGAAGCATCTCGACCGCGCGCTCGCGATCGATTCCCGGAATCCCGAGCCGCATCACTACCTCGCCGTCTTTTTCTGGGAGTGCGGCATGTTCCGCGAGGCCCTCGCGGAGTGGGAGCGTGTGATCGAGCTCGTTCCGGAGAGCCCGCTCGCCCGGCAGGCGGAGGCGAATATCGCGCTCGCCGAGCGCTTGCTCGCCGGGACCGGGGTGGGAGGCGAGCCGGTCCCCGAGGGGGGGCGCTGAACTCCAAACTTGACACGGCGGGCGCAGCTGTCCACATTATATATGGTGAGTAGCGAGAATCGGCCGAACCGGAACCATCGGTGACACGCCAAGAAAGGATCCTATGATCAGGAGAACATGCGCTCTCGTATCGGTGATCGCGCTCGGGGCAATCCTCGGGTGCGCGAGCGGCGGCGGGCAGGACGCGGCAGTCGTCGGCGAAACCGGCAATATCGTCAAGGACGGGCGGGGGTTCGACAAGGAACTCGGCCCCGCCGAGATCGCCTATCAGTCCGCGCAGCAGTTCCTCGCCGGCGGCAACTATACCGACGCCATCGGCCAGCTCCGGACCGCCGTCAGCATCAAGCCGAACTATATGGAGGCGTGGAGCGATCTCGGCAACACGCTCGCGAAGACGAAGGATTTCACCGGAAGCACGGCCGCGTATGAGAAGGCGCTCGCCCTCAAGCCCGACAACGGTCCGATCATCCAGGCGATCGCCTATAACTACCTCAACCTCGAGGACTACAACAAGGCCGAGCAGTACTACCTGATGATTCTCGAGAAGGATTCCTCGAGCTACGACGGCAACGTCCACCTCGGATTCATCTATCAGAAGAAGGCGAACAACGAGCGCGCCATCGAGCATTACGAAAAGGCGCTCCTCGCGCAGCCGAACGACGCGACGACGCTCGGCACGCTCGCGGGTCTCTACGACAAAATGGGCAACGAGGACCGCAAGATCGAGTATCTGAAGCGCGCCTCCGAGGCGGCTCCGGATGTCTATAAATACAAAACGCAGCTCGGCTCGGCCTACATGAGGCGGCGCGATTTCGCGAACGCGCTCCCCGTGTTCGAGGACCTCACCCGGACCTATCCCGATCAGGCCGCCTACTGGCAGAACTACGGTCTCATTCTCTCGCAGATGCCGGAACGCAAGAAAGAGGCCCCCGGAGCCCTCGAGAAGGCGCTCGAGCTCAAGGGGGACGACCCCTACATCTGCGGCATCCTCGCGCAGGTTCACAACGATCTCGGCGATCATCAGAAGGCGATCGCCCTCGTGAAGCGCGGACTCGAGACGAAGATGGGACAGGAGCCGCTCCTCTACTACCAGTGGGGCGCCGCGCTCTCGAAGCTCGGGGCGTACGACGAGGCGATCGGAATGTTCGAGAAGGTCGTCGCGACGAGGGACCCGCAGTGGGCGGAATCCGCCGGCAAGCAGGTCGACCGGCAGGTCGCGCTCAAGAAGCGCGAAGAGCTCAAGAAACAGCAGCAGTAGCGCCGCGCGGCGCAGGGCGCGCGTCCTGAGGTACGGTGAACGGAGCCTCCCCGTCGCACGGGGAGGCTCTTTTTCAGGGTCGCCGCGGGGATAGATCTCCTGTATAGTATCGGCATGACTCCACGAACCGAAAGCGGACGGCGAACCTACTTCGATCACAACGCGACGACGAGCGTGCGCCGCGAGGTCGTCGAGGCGATGCTTCCCTTCTTCAGCGAGCGGTTCGGAAACGCTTCGAGCGTCCATTTCTTCGGGCAGGAGAACCGCGAGGCGGTCGACGCGTCGCGCTCCCGGGTCGCCGCGCTTCTCGGCGCGGAGCCCGAAGAGATCATTTTCACCTCGGGCGGCACCGAATCCGACAACCTCGCGATCCGGGGAGCCGCGAGGGCGCGGCGCCGCCTATCGGGGGCGGACCGCATCGTCACCTCCACGATCGAGCATCCCGCGGTCATCAAGACGTGCCAGGATCTCGAGCGGAACGAGGGGTTTCGCGTCGCCTACGTGCCGTGCGACTCGAGCGGCGTCGTCCGGATCGATCTGCTCGAGGGGGCGATCGAGCCCGGAACCGCGCTCGTGACGATCATGCTGGGGAACAACGAAACGGGCGTCGTGCAGCCGCTCCGCGAGATCGCGGCGCTCACACGTCCGCGAGGGATAGCGCTCCATACCGACGCCGTGCAGGGGGCCGGAAAGATCCCGATCGACGTGGGCGCTCTCGGCGTCGATCTCCTTTCGATCTCGGCGCACAAGTTTTACGGGCCGAAGGGGATCGGCGCCCTCTACGTGAGGCGCGGCACGGCGATCGAAGCGGTTTCGACGGGGGGAAGTCACGAGTGCGGTCTGCGGCCGGGCACGGAAAACATCCCCGGCATCGTCGGCCTCGGCGAGGCCGCGCGGATATCGAAGCGGGACCTGCCGCGCGAGATGGCGCACATCGGCTCTCTCCGGGACCGTCTCGAGAGCGCGGTGCTCGAGCGCGTCCCCGACGTCGCGATCGCCGGCGCGTCCGCCCCGCGCGTTCCGAACACGAGCAGCATGATCGTGAGACGCGTCGAGGGAGAGGCCCTGACGCTCAACCTCAGCATGCGAGGATTCGCGATATCGAGCGGCAGCGCCTGCGCGAGCGGGGCGAGCGAGCCGAGCCACGTTCTCCTCGCGCTCGGGTTCGACGGAGCCGCCTCGCAGGGCGGCATCCGCATCAGCCTCGGTTACGCCAATACCGAGGAGGAGATCGACGCATTCCTCGAGATCTTTCCGCGGGTCGTCGACCGGTTGCGGGAGCTCTCGCCGCTCAGGTAGCGCGACCGCGCCGGCGGCGGTGCTTCCGCGAGGCGAGAGGAGCATTGGTGCTTTCTGCGCCGAACGCGAGTGAGCGCGTCGTCGTCGGGATGAGCGGCGGCGTGGACAGCACTGCGGCGGCCTGGCTGCTCCGCGAGCGGGGATACGAGGTCATCGGCGTGACGCTCGAGCTCTCCTGCCGTTCCCGGCCACCGGGCCCGCGATCCTGCCTCGACGAGGCGACGCTCGCCCGCGCCCGCGATTTCTGCGAGCGATTCGGCCTCGCCCATCACGTCATCGGCGTCGAGGAGCCGTTCGCCCGTTTCGTCGTGAACCGGTTCGTCGCGGCGTACCGGGCGGGCCGGACGCCCAACCCGTGCGTCGTCTGCAACGAGCTCGTCAAGTTCCCCGCGCTCGTCCGCGCCGCCGATCGGCTCGGCTGCCGCGCGGTGGCGACGGGGCATTACGCCCGGATCGTCTCCGGCGCTCGAGGTCTGCCGTACCTTGCGGCGGCGGCCGACCCCGCCAAGGATCAGTCGTATTTTCTCTACCGGATTCCCGCGGGGATCCTCCGCCGGTCGATCTTTCCGCTCGGCGGCCTCTCGAAGGAATCGGTGAAGGAAATCGCCGCGCGGTTCGGGTACGACGTCGCGTCTTCGCGGGAGAGCCAGGACGTCTGCTTCGTTCCGGACGGCGACGTGCGGCGGTTTCTCGAGGAGCGGATCGGCGATCGGCCCGGAGACGTCGTGGACGGCGAGGGGCGCGTGATCGGTCGGCACCGGGGAGCGCACGCGTTCACGATCGGCCAGCGAAAGGGGCTCGGCATCGCGGGAGGGGAGCCGCTCTACGTGGCGGGCATCGATGCCCCGCGCCGGCGCATCATCCTCGCCCCGCGGGAGCGCTCGTACCACGAGGGAGCGCGGTGCGGGGCGCTCCGACTTCGCCCAGGCGCGCTCGAGGGGCCGCTCGCCGCGAAGGTGCGCCATCGCCGGTCGTTCGCCGCGGTGCGCGAGGCGCGTCTCGCCGGCCGGTTCCTCGAGGTGCGGTTCGCCGAGCCGCAATGGGCGGTCACTCCCGGCCAATCGCTCGTGCTCTATAGAAATGATGTCGTCGTCGGCGGAGGAATCATCGAGGAAGGGATCGGCGCGCGATGAAACGACGGGCGGCGCCGGCCGCGCTTCTCGCGCTCGCCTTCGTGCTCGCCGCCTCGGGCGCTTCCGGCCGCGAGGCGGGATGGGGGCTCGTCGACGGATACGACATCCTCCGCTCGGCGAGCGGGACGTTCATCATCCAGTACCCGCCGCGGCTCGAGCGCATGGCGCGGGAAATCGAGACGCTCTTCGAGGAATCGGCGGGGGAAATCGCCGGCGAAATCGGTCTCGAAACGATCGCCCCGGTCCGCGTGTACCTCGCCGGCGACGACGCGACGTACCGGAGCCTTCACGAGGGGCGCATACCCGAATGGGGCGCCGCGTTCAGCGCCGTCGCCGACCGGGTGATCGGCATCCACGCGCCGCTCGCGGTCGCGGGACCGCGCTCGATGCGCGCCCTCGTCCGGCACGAACTCTCGCATCTGCTGCTCGCCGAGCGCGTCGGCGCGGTCAACCTGCCCGCATGGTTCATGGAAGGGCTCGCGATGATCCAGGCGGGGGAGTGGCGGCTCGCGGACGAGTGGAACTTCATGCTGCTCGCCGGTCGCGGGAGGGTCCCGTACCTCGAGGAGATCGCCGGGCCGTTTCCGCGGCGGGCTGAGGACGCGGCGCTCGCGTACGGCCTGAGCTACCGGGCCGTTTCGAAGCTCCTCGCGGAGAACCCGGGGAGCCTCGCCACGCTCACCGCGTTCATCCGCGACCGGGGGGATTTCGAGGACGCATTCTTCATGACCTTCGGAGAGACGCCGTACGATTTCGCCGCGCGCCTCTACGTGATCGTGCACGAGCGCTATCGCACCCCGGGGGTGATTCTCAACGCCAGTCCGTACTGGCTCGCAGCCGCCGCGCTCGTCGTCGCGGCGTACGTCGCGAGGCGGGTTCGAACTCGGCGGGCCCTCCGCGAGATGGAGGAGCGCGAAGCCCGCCTTTCGAGCTTCTCCAGTTGACACTCGCCCGTGCGGCGCATATACTGAACGCGACCTTCTTTCGACGGAAGGTTGATTTTTTTGGAGGGCTAGTCCTAACTGGTAAGGCAGCGGACTTGAAATCCGCCGGGCGCTGAGCCCATGGGGGTTCGAATCCCTCGCCCTCCGCCAGAATTCGAATACTGCTGCGGGCGGAGAGGTGGCCGAGAGGCCGAAGGCAATCGCCTGCTAAGCGATTGCAGGGCTAACCCCCTGCCGTGGGTTCGAATCCCACCCTCTCCGCCATAATAGATGCGGCGCGCGCGAGCCACCGGATCGATCGATACGTCGCGGAGCGCCGGCCCGAGGGATGAGCCGGCGCGGATGTTTCCGGCAAAGGAGGAACCGTGGCGAAAACGTACGTGCTGAAGAAGGTGCCGCTCGGCCCCGTCTTGAAGATCGCCTTCATCCTGTTCCTCATCATCGGGGTCATCATCGGCGTGTTCTACGCGCTCCTCATCTCGAGCTTCGGTTTTCTCGCGAGCGCCCTGAACGATCCGTCGCTCGGAAGCGAGATGGGCTTCATCCGCGGCCTCGGTTTCGTGCTCGTTCCCGTGATCGCGATCTTCTACGCGATCTTCGCGACGATTGTGGTTGCCATATGGGTTCTCGTGTACAATCTTTTAGCCTCCGTGGTCGGAGGAATCGAGCTCGTGCTCGAACCTTCCGCCGCCGCGGCGGCTCCGGCGGCGGCCGATGCGCGCGCCCCCGGCGAGGACGTCGCCCGCGCGCCGCGAGGGGATTCGATAGACGGTTTCTGATTGCGAAGCAGCGCCCATAGCTCAATTGGATAGAGCGTCTGGCTACGGACCAGAAGGTTGGGGGTTCAAGTCCTCCTGGGCGCGATTTTTTTCTTCCCGCAAACGCCAAAGCCCAATTTTTACGGAATAATAAAAAGCGCTTGACCCCCGCCTTTCCATCGATTAGGCTACATAATGTTGTGTCCGAGGGAGATGGAGCGGTGCGGCGCGGTGCGGAACTCGTTATTGCGTCATAACTTACAATTACATCGAAGGGACCGGTCATGATCGAGATCAGAACCCACGGGCGGGGCGGTCAGGGAGCCGTGATCGCGTCCGAGATTCTGGCGGATGCGTTCTTCCGCGAGAAGAAGTTCGTGCAGGCGTTCCCCGCGTTCGGCGTGGAGCGCCGCGGGGCGCCGGTCGTCTCCTTCACGCGCGTCTCCGACGGAGAGATCCGCGAGCGCTGCGAGATCTACGAGCCGGATCATCTCATCGTGCTCGATCCGGTTCTCATCGAAACGGTGAACATCACGGCCGGTCTCAAGCCGGGAGGCTGGATCGTCATCAACACGAACCGCGACATGAGCTCGAGCGAACTCTGCGAGAAATTCAAGATCGCCACCGTGGACGCGAACTCGATCGCGCTGAGGCACGGCCTCGGCTCGCGCTCGGCCCCGATCGTCAACACGGCGATCGTGGGCGCGTTCGCCGGCGCGACGAAGCTCATCGGACTCCCGGCGGTTCTCGAGGCCATCGACGAGTTCGTGCCGGTTCGCAAGGAAAACAACATGAAGGCCGCCGAGGAGGCGTACCGCGACCTGACCATCGTCGCGAGGCGGTAGCGCGCCCGCGCGCGGGAGCGGCGCCGCGGCGGCTTCACACGAACGGAGAGGCTGGAGGGCTCATGGGAGAGAAGATCACCTTCAAGAGCTTCAAGGAAATGCCGATCTGCGCCATGTCGGTCGCCGACATGACCTACAACCTCACCGGCTCGTGGCGCAACGTGCGGCCGTACTACGATTTCAAGGTCTCCCCGTGCCGTCTCGGCTGTCCGACGATGGAGAACATCCAGCGGTACATCTACCTCGCGACGCAGGATAAGTACGAGGAAGCGTGGCGCGAGCTCATGGAGCAGAACCCCATGCCCGCGGTCACGGGGCGCGTGTGCTTCCATCCGTGCATGGAGAAATGCACGCGCAAGGATTTCGATCAGGCGATCAATATCCCGGCCATCGAGCGGGCGATCGGCGACCGCGGTCTCGACAATCCGGGCTGGATGAAGAAGGCGCCCGCGACCAAGAAGGAAAAAGTGGCGGTCGTCGGCGGCGGTCCCGCCGGACTCTCGGCCGCCTACTACCTCGCTCGGCGGGGATACCCCGTCACGATCTTCGAGGCCGGTCCCCTGCTCGGGGGAACGCTCCGCTGGGGCATTCCCGAGTACCGTCTCCCGAACGGCGTCCTCGACCGCGTCATCGCGCAGATCGTCGAATCGGGGCCGATCACGGTGAAGACGGGAACAGCGCTCGGATCGGGCGTTTCGCTCGCGGAGCTCGAGAAGGAGTTCGCGTCGGTGTTCGTCGGCGTCGGCCTCGCCCGCAGCCGTCCTCTCGGCGTCGCCGGCGAGGAGGGACGCGGCGTCGAGCGGGGTCTCGAGTTTCTCCGAAAGGTGAACGGCGGGGAGCGGGTCGATCCGGGGCGGTCGGTGGCGGTCGTCGGCGGCGGCAACACGGCGATGGACGTCGCCCGCTGCGCCCGCCGCGCCGGCGCCGAGGTTACGGTCGTCTACCGCCGCACGATGAACGAGATGCCCGCCATCAAGGACGAGATCGAAGAGGCGGAGCACGAGGGAGTGCGGTTCCGGTTCCTCGCGGCCCCGAAGAGCATCGAGCGCCCGGCCTCCGGTCCCCTCGTCGTCCGCTTCCAAGAGATGAAGCTCGGCGAGCCGGACGAGTCGGGCCGGCGCCGACCCGTGAACGACGGGGACAAGACCTTCACGCTCGAGGTCGACACGCTCTTCACGGCGATCGGCGAGGAGGCCGACGCGGCTCCGTTCGAGGGGGCCATCGAGAGAGACGGCAATCTCATCGCGACGAAGGGGGAGTGGGGGGAAACCTCGAGGAAGAAAATCTTCGCCGGCGGAGACGTCGTGACGGGAGCGGCGAGCGTCGTCGAGGCGATCGTCGCGGGACGGAAGGCCGCCGAGCGCATCGGCCGGATGCTCTCCGGGGAGCCGGAGCCCGCCGTTGCGGAGCCGAGAACGATCAGCATCGAGAACATCAATACGGCGTACTTCACCAAGGTCAAGCGCGGGTCCGTGCCGCGCATTCCTCTCGATGAAGCGCTCGCCGGTTACCGCGAGATCCACACCGGCTACGACGACCGGATGCTTCACCGCGAGGCGGACCGCTGTTTCTCGTGCGGCGTCTGCAACTTCTGCGACAACTGCTGGGTGTTCTGCCCCGACGTCGCCGTGCGGCGCCTCGACGAGGAGTACGAGTTCAACTACGATTTCTGCAAGGGCTGCCTCGTCTGCGTGATCGAATGCCCGCGGAGCGCCATCTCGACGCGGGAGGAGGGAAAATGAAGAAGGTCATCATGGGGAATCACGCCGTGAGCTACGGCGTGAGGGCCTCCGATGTCAAGGTCATCTCCGCGTATCCGATCACGCCGCAGACGCAGGTCGTGGAGCTGCTGTCCGAGATGTGCGCGAACGGCGAGCTCGAAGCGAAGTTTATCGCGGTCGAATCCGAGCACTCCGCGCTCACCGCGTGCGTCGGCGCCTCGTCGGCGGGCTCGCGGACCTTCACCGCGACCTCCTCGCAGGGGCTTCTCCTCATGCACGAGATCATCCACTGGGCCGTGGGGGCGCGGCTCCCGATCGTGATGTCGAACGTGAACCGCGCCGTCGGGCCTCCGTGGAGCATCTGGACCGACCAGAACGACTCGCTGTCGCAGCGCGACACGGGCTGGCTCCAGATCTACTGCGAGAGCAATCAGGAGGTGCAGGACACGATCGTGCAGGCGTTCAAGATCGCCGAGACGGTGATGCTGCCGGTCATGATCGTCCTCGACGCTTTCTTCCTCTCGCACACCTTCGAGATCGTCGACATTCTGGAGCCGGAAATGGTGAGGCCCTTCCTGCCGCCGTACCGGCCCGCTCGGAAGATCGACGTCGCCGACCCGCACTCGTTCGGGAACCTCGCCGGTCCCGGCGAGTACTTCGAGCTCCGCTACATGATCGAAAAGGCGATGGAGGATTCGCGCGAGGTGATCAAGCGCGTGGACCGGGAGTTCGAGGAGCGCTTCGGCCGCGGCTACGGCATCGTGAAGCCGTACCGCTGCGAGGACGCCGACTACATCCTCGTCACCTCCGGCACGGTCGCCTCGACGACGCGCGCCGTCGTCGACGCGATGCGCGCCGAGGGGGTCAAGATAGGATCGCTCAAGGTGCGCGTGTTCCGGCCGTTCCCCTTCGCCGAGGTTCGGGCGGCGCTCTCGAAGGCGAAACGCATCGGCGTCATCGACCGCAACATCTCCTTCGGACATCACGGCATTTTCTACCAGGAGCTGAAGAGCGCCCTCTACGGGCGGTCGGACGTGCCCGTTCAAGGCTTCATCACCGGGCTCGGCGGGCGGGACGTGACGCCCCCGGTGATCCGCTCGATCGCGGAGAAGCTCATCGCGGGAACGAATCTCGATCCCGACATCAACTGGATAGGAGTGAAGATATGAACGAGCCAAAGATCCCGGCTCCCGAGCTCATGACGTCGGGCCACCTCGCCTGTCAGGGGTGCGGCGCCACTCAGGCGATGCGCTTCGCCCTGAAGGCGCTCGGGCCCCGCACGGCGCTCGTGCTTCCGGCCTGCTGCTGGTCGGTGATCGACGGCCCGTTCCCGCACTCCTCGCTCAAGGTGCCCATTCTTCACACGGCGTTCGAGGCCGCCGCCTCGACCGCCTCGGGCCTCAAGGCCGGTCTCGAGATGCGCGGCGACACGGAGACGGTCGTCATGGCGTGGGCCGGCGACGGAGGCACGTTCGACATCGGCATCCAGGCGCTCTCGGGAGCGGCCGAGCGCAACGAGGACATCATCTACTGCTGCTACGACAACGAGGCCTACATGAACACGGGCATCCAGCGGAGCTCCTCGACTCCCATCGGCGCGTGGACGACCACGACGCCGGGCGTTCACTGGAAGAGGCGACCGAAGAAAAAGATGATCGACATCATGGCGGCGCATTCGATTCCCTACATCGCCACCGCGTCGGTCGCCTATCCGCAGGATCTCATCGAGAAGTTCCGCAAAGCCCGCTCGATACGCGGAACGCGATTCCTGCACGTCTTCGCGCCGTGCCCCACCGGATGGAAGCTCGCCCCGGAGCTCTCCGTGGCGATGGCTCGGCAGGCCGTCACCGCGAAGGTCTTTCCGCTCGTCGAGGTCACGGACAACGGCAGAACGTGGAAGGTGTGGAAGGATTTCGAGCCGACGCCGGTCAAGGATTACATCATGGCGCAGGGGCGGTTCCGCCATCTCAAGGAAGACGAGCTGCGGATGGTCTCCGACGAGGTCGAGCGGAACTGGCAGTACCTCCTCTCGCGCGAGGCCGGCTCGAACCTCGTTCCGGGACTGCAGCAATAGGCGGTTCGGCCGCGGATCTCGAACCCCCGGTTTCCCCGGGAGGCCGGGGGCTTCTCCTCGTTTCGTACAACTCCAGATAATTCAACGCCGTATTCTATTGTCCCGCCGCTGGTTTTGCGAATCCCGCTTGCAAAGTGAGACGGGGAAGGGCCCCGCGGCCGCCTCGCATCTTGAAGTATAACCGTATCGGAATGAAAACGTTATGGAGCGCCCGGGGGCGATGGTACGCATCTCGCGTAGAGCATGGCGTGCCCATTGGGAGGATCGTATGATCAAACGCCGGATCATGAAAAACAGCGGAGGGATGACCCTCCTCGAAATACTCGTCGGACTGGCCATATTCGCCATAGGCTGCTTCACGCTCACGCAGGTGATCTTCGGCGCCATGAAATCCGGGGCGTCCGCGAGGAAGACGGTCGTGGCGACGACCCTCGCGCACGAGCGCATGTCGCAGATCATGAAGGCCGGACGCTTCGGCGATATCCGCGAGGAGAACTTTCCCGACGAGGATTACGGGCGCGTCGGCGGCGGCGCGGTGGACTACGGCTCGTACCGGCGGACGGTGACCATCACCGATTCGATGGACTCATCCGGGTCGAGCCTCATGAAAACGGTCGAGATCGAGGTCGAGTGGCGCGAGAGCGGAAGACGCCGGAACGTGTCGTTGCGCTCCTGCGTCACGCGCGCCGATATGATCGACTGATGATGGAGCGGGGCCGGCCCGCCGCGCAATGGGGTCTGCGATCACGTCCGGCCGGGGCTTTTCCATATTGACAAACCGCAAAACTCCCTGTTATATATAGTCTTGCCTTTTGGAGTATCCGTCGTGTCATGGCTTCTTCAAGGAAGTGTATCATGATGCGGTACATAGCGATAGTGGCCCTTCTGGCCATCATTCCTCGAGCGGGATGCAAGCCGGCTCACCCGTCGAAGGTATATTCCGACCCTTCGTTCGAGCCGAACGCGGTGAGCTCGGTGCTCGTGGCGCCCTTCGCGAGCTCGATCCCGCGGGGCGAAGATCCGAACCGGCAATCGGAGCGCATCATGAACAGATCCATGTCCGACCTGCTTGCCGCTCGCGACGATTACCGGTTCCTCTCGCCGGACCAGTTCCAGTCGGCGGTCACCCGCGCCGGGCTCGACGAGGCTTGGGCCTCCTTCAAGGAAGGGTGGATGTCGAGGCACGTGATCGACAAGGAATTTCTCGCGCGGCTCAAGGTGTCGCTCGGCGCCGAAGTGCTGCTGCTGCCGCACGTGTACCTGTGGAACAAGGACGAGGCGGATTACCGCGAGTCCGCGACGAGCTCGGTGACGCAGGTGGGCGCGACGCTCGCCCTCGTCGAGATGGGCACGGGAAAGATTCTCTGGGAGGCGAGCGACGAGAACTTCCGCGAGGCGATCCGGAGCGAGAATCGCGAGGTCATTTCGAGCGGCGGCATCGATCGCCGCGTGTCCGGCGTATCGGGAACGGGACGCGACGTCTATGCGGCTCCTCCGTACGAGGAGGTCGCTCAGATCGTTCTCGAGGTGCTCGTCGACGCGCTCCCGCGGCGCGTGACCACCGTGCGATGAACGACGAGCGGTGGATGGAAGCCGCTCTCCGCGAGGCGACGAAGGCCCTCCGGCGGGGCGAGGTTCCCATCGGGGCGGTCGTCGTGAAGGACGGCCGCGTCATCGGCAGAGGGTACAACCGCGTTGAGTCGCGCTCGTGCGCCACGGCGCACGCGGAGATCGTCGCGATCGAGAGCGCGTCGAGGAAGCTCGGCGATTGGCGCCTTGACGGCTGCTCCATGTACGCGACGGTCGAGCCCTGTCACATGTGCCTCGGGGCGCTCTACCTCGCGCGCGCGGCGCGCGTCGTCTACGGCGCGAGGCAGCCGCGGAGCGGCGCCTGCGGCTCGGTGGACGATTTTCACCGAGCGGATCTTCTGGGGCACCGGATCGAGGTCATGGCGGGAGTGCGCGAGGCGGAGTGTCTCGCGTTGCTGAAGAGAGTTTTTCGACGGATTGCGCACGGAGGACGACAGTCGGAGAGATGCGAGAGCTGGCTGAATCGGCACGATTGGAAATCGTGTGTGGAGGTAACACTCCACCGAGGGTTCGAATCCCTCTCTCTCCGCCAGATATATCGCCGGCGCACCGCGCCCGGACGGGCAGAGGATAACGGCGCGCGGAGAGATGCCAGAGTGGTTGAATGGGACGGTCTCGAAAACCGTTGAGCGGGTTTCCGCTCCGAGGGTTCGAATCCCTCTCTCTCCGCCATAAATTCCTTGCCGCATAGCGGAAAATCGATATTATACACGGAGTGGGGATGTAGCTCAGCTGGGAGAGCACCTCGTTCGCAACGAGGGGGTCGTCGGTTCGAATCCGATCATCTCCACCAAATTTTTTTCTTGGAGATCGTGCTAGACGGGGAGGTAGCGGTGCCCTGTACCCGCAATCCGCTCAAGCGGGGTCGAATTCCCGGCTGAGGGGGTGTGGTTCTCGCGCGATCGACGTCGGGAAGTGGCGTTGATGGTCAGGTCCCGCGCAAGGGGAACCTGCCAAACCCGTCAGGACCGGAAGGTAGCAGCGGTACGCAGCCATTCTCCTGTGCCGCGGTCTCACCTGGCAGGAGCTAACCTCGACGTAAGAGCCGGGGGCGCCTCTCGAGGCCGGGTGCACGATCTCCGGCGCCGCGTTCCGGGGGTCATCGGCACATGTCGTATCTCGTACTCGCTCGCAAGTGGCGGCCGCAGGTCTTCTCAGCGGTCATAGGCCAGGAGCACATCACCGAGACCCTCATGAAGGCGGTCGAGAAGAACCGCCTCGCCCATGCATACCTCTTCGCCGGACCCCGCGGCTGCGGCAAGACGACCACCGCCAGGCTGCTCGCGAAGATCATCAACTGCGAGAACCCGCGGGGCGCCGAGCCCTGCAACGAATGCGTCTCGTGCGTCGCCGTCGCCGAGGGGCGCCACCTCGACGTGATCGAGATCGACGGCGCCAGCAACCGCGGCATCGACGAGATTCGCGATCTCCGCGAAAAGCTGAGCTACGCCCCCTCGCAGAGCCGCTCCAAAATCTACATCATCGACGAGGTCCACATGCTCACGCCGCAGGCGTTCAACGCGCTCCTCAAGACCCTCGAGGAGCCGCCCGCGCACGTGTACCTCGTGTTCGCGACGACGGAGCCGCACAAAGTGCCCGCGACCATCCAATCGCGCTGCCAGCGGTTCAACTTCAAGCGGCTCGAGGTCGGCGAGATCGGCGCGCAGCTCGAGAGGATCTGCGCGGCCGAGAAGATCGCCCGCGAGGACGAGGCCCTCACGCTCATCGCGCGGCGCGCCGAGGGGAGCATGCGGGACGCGGAGAGCCTGCTCGACCAGTGCATCGCCGCCTCGGATGGGCCGGTGAGCCTCGAGCTCGTCCGGCGCGTGCTGGGGCTCGTGGACTCGCAGCTCACGATCGATCTCCTCGAGCGGATCGCCGCACGCGACCGCAAGGGCGTCCTCTCGATCGTCGACCGGGCCGTCGATGCGGGGCTCGATCTCGAGGAGTTTTTCCTCGCCTACATCGAGGGGCTGCGCAACCTCCTCGTGCTGAGCGTGCAGGGAGGAGCCTCGGCCGAGTATCTCGATCTCTCGGCGGGCGAGATCGAAGAGCTCGGGAAAGTGGCGAACACTCTCGGAACCGAGAGTCTGCTCTATCTCTTCCGCTCCGCCGCGCGGGGATACCGCGATCTCAAATCGTCGGGGCAACCGCGCTTCCAGCTCGAGGCGGCGTTCGCCGAGGCCGCCTCCTGGGAGTCGGCCGCGGAGGTCTCCGAGCTCATCCGCCGTCTCGATGGGGGCGGTGGCGCTCGGTGCGAGAGTCCGGCTCCGCAGCGCGCGGCTCCGCGAGCGAGGACGGACGAGCCTCCCCGCGCCGAACCGGCGAGGAGCGCGGCGGGGAGGTCCGCCGCGGTCGACCGACCGTCCCCGCCGGCCGGCGCATACGCGACGGTCGACCGGCCGGCCCCCGCGGAGGCTCGAGGCGGCGACGAGAGCGCCCTCGCGGCTCTCGGGGGGAAGGAGCAGTGGGAGCGTTTTCTCTCGCACATCCGCGAGGCGAGGCTCACGCTCGGCATCTGGCTCGGGGCCGCGCGCGTGGGAATCGTCGCCGGGAACCGGGTGGTCATCTCCTTCAGCCCGCAGAACCGCTTCGCTCGCGAAATGACGTTCGAGGAGAAGAACCGGCGGTTCATCGAGCATGAGCTCGAGCGGTTTTTCGGCAAGAAGCTCGTTCTCGAGGCCGGGGATGAGACGGGCGCGGCCGCCGAGCCGGCGGCCCCGGACAGCGCGCCGGCGCCGAAGCGGGCGTCGATGGATTCCCGGCTCGAGGCGATCGCGGACGGCGCGCCCGCGGTAAAGAAGCTCATCGAGGAGTACGACGGCGAGCTCTTCGCCGAACGCGGCGACGGACAGGAGGCATCGGGGGAATGAAGGACCTCGGAAAGCTCATGAAGCAGGCGCAGCAGGTTCAGGCGCGGCTGGCTGAAATGCAATCACACCTTGCCGAGAAAACGGTCGAGGCCTCCTCGGGCGGCGGCATGGTCGTGGCCGTCATGAACGGAAAGCACGAGATCGTTTCGCTCAAAATCGATCCCGAGGTGGTGAACCCGGCCGACGTCGAGATGCTCGAGGATCTCGTCGTCGCGGCGCTGAACGAGGCCCGCGGCCGTATAGACGAGATGATCCGGGCCGAAATGAGCCAGCTCACGGGCGGGATGCCCATGCCCGGACTTTTCTAACCGGTTGTCGGTTCGGCAGATCCCCGATACCCATCCTTTTCGTTCCAATCGCCGGATAAGGCAAGGTTTTTGCTAACAAGGAGAATTGGTAATGAATTACGGCCTTCCGCTGCTCCAGGCCCTCATTGACCACTTTAGGAAACTGCCTGGAGTGGGCGAAAAAACGGCGCGAAGACTGGCGTTTTCGATACTGGACATGGACGGGGAGGAGGTCCGGGAGTTTGCCGAGACGCTCGTGCAGGTCAAAGGTCGCATCGGATTTTGCAATCGATGCGGAAACCTCGCCGAGGGGGATCTCTGCGGCATCTGCCGTGACGAGAAGCGCACCGGGGCCATCCTATGCGTCGTTGAACGGGCGGCCGACCTTTACGTTCTCGAGGCCGCGAGTCAGTATCGGGGCCGCTATCACGTTTTGCACGGGGTCCTTTCACCCCTTGATGGAGTCGGACCGGGAGATCTGAATCTCGAATCGCTCGGGCGCCGCGTGCGGGAGGAGGGGGTCGAGGAGGTCATCGTCGCGACGAACCCGAGCATCGAAGGAGACACGACGGCTCTCTATATAGCGAGAATGCTGAAGGAAAGCGGCGTCAAGGTGACGCGGCCGGCGCGCGGGCTTCCGATGGGGAGCTCACTGGAGTACGTCGACCGCGGGACCATCACGAAGGCCCTCGAAGGGCGCGAACCGATCTAGGAGAGACTCCGCGAATCGGAAAGCGAGACAGGCGATGGTCAGAACGAACTGGAAGGTTTTCGAAGAAGATTACTGGGCGATCAACACGATCCTCCAGGAGCTTCTCAAGAACTCGAACTCGGCGAGCGTGCTCCTCCTCGACAAGACGGGCCAGCTCATCTCGAGTCTCGGCGAACCGCCGCAGTTCGATATGCACAGCTTCGCCTCGCTCTGCGCGGCCGATTTCGAGGCGAACGCGCAGCTCGCCACCCTCATCGGGGAGAAGGATTTCTCGACGCTCTACCATCAGGGGTCGAACGAGAGCATGTATCTCGCCCGCGTCGAGCAGAACATCATCCTCGTCATCCTCTTCGACCGGCGCACGACGCTCGGGCTCGTGCGGCTGCGGGCGAAGAAGGCCGTCGACAACCTCGAGACGGTTCTCAAACGCCTTTTCGGCAAGCTCGAGTACGAGAACGAGGAGCTCAGCGAGTTCAACGAGGAGTTCGTGCAACAGGCCGAGATGGAGATCGACAGCCTCTTCACCGACTGACGGGAGCCTCGGATGTCGCTCATCAACTATTCGTCGCGCGAGATCAACGTCAAGGTCGTCTACTACGGGCCGGGCCTTTGCGGCAAGACGACCAACATCCAGTACATCTACGACAAGGTTTCCCCCGAGACGAAGGGGAAGCTCATCACGCTCGCGACCGAGATGGACCGGACCCTCTTCTTCGATTTCCTTCCGCTCGAGCTCGGCAAGGTGAAGGGGTTTCGCACGCGCTTCCATCTCTACACCGTGCCCGGGCAGGTGTACTACGACGCGAGCCGCAAGCTCATTCTGCGCGGCGTCGACGGGATCATTTTCGTCGCCGATTCGCAGCGCGCCCGCTACGACGCGAACATCGAGAGCCTCTACAACCTCCACGAGAATCTCTCGGAGTATCAGCTCAAGCTCGACGACATTCCGTACGCGATCCAGTACAACAAGCGCGATATGCCCGACGTGATCGCGGTGAAGGATCTCGAGGAGGAGCTGAACCCGAAGCATTACCCGTCCTTCGAGGCGGTCGCCGTGAAGGGAGTCGGCGTGTTCGACACCCTCAAGGCAGTCGCAAAGTCCGTGCTGAGAAACCTCTCATAGAAAGTGCCGCAACAAGCAGCGCGCGGGTCCTGTCGCCGATTGCGCCCCGTCCGTGCTCGCTTGCGCTGCGCGCGGCCGGGGGCCCCATCGGCGCCACCCGCGCGCAATCTCCTGACGCCATTTCGCTTGCCCCGCGAAGCCGGAGCGGCGTATCCTCTGCTCCGTGAAACGATTTGTCGTAACGGCGCTCGCGACGATGTTCGGGAGCGGGTTCTTTCCCGTGGCGCCGGCCACTTTCGCGAGCCTCGTTTGGCTCGCCATCTATCTCTTCATTCCCGGCGGCGGGTGGCTTGCGCACCCCGCCGTCGCCGCGTGCGCCGCGGCGGTCGCCGTCTGGATGGCGAACGAAGCGGAGAAGCTCCACGGGCACGACGCCCATTGCATCGTCATCGACGAGTTCGTCGGCATGCAGGTGACGTTCATCGGCATGGCGCCGGCGCTTATCCCGGGCATCGTAGGATTCGCGCTCTTCAGGATCTTCGATATCGCGAAGCCGTTTCCCGCCGGCCGTTCGCAACGCCTCCCCGGGGGTATCGGGGTGGTCGTGGACGACGTCATCGCGGGCGTCTACGGGAGGCTCGCGCTGCTGGCTCTCTTCATCGTGTTCAAATGGTGACGAAACGCATCGAGATCATCGCGATCGGCGACGAGGTGCTCCGCGGGGAGACCCGGGGGAACAACGCCGCTTGGATCGGGCGCTCCCTCGCGAGGGCGGGGCTCGAGACGCTGCGCTGGACGGCGCTCCCGGACGATCCCAGCGCGCTCGAGGCGGAGTTCCGCGCGGCGGCGGCGCGGAGCGACGCCGTCATCGCCACGGGCGGGCTCGGCCCCACCGTCGACGACGTCACGAAGGAAGCGCTGATTCGGGCGTTCGGTCTCGACACCGTGTACCGCGCTGATATCGTCCGCGGCGTCGAGGCGCGCCTCGCGGAGCGCGGGCGGCCGATGCCCGCGGGATACCGCGATCAGGGCCGCGTTCCCTCGTGCGCGGAGATACTCGAGAACGCCGTGGGGCTCGCCGTCGGGCTTCGCGTGCCCGTCGGCGGTTGCGAGTTCTTTCTCCTGCCCGGCGTGCCCGCCGAGATGGAGCGGATGTTTTCGACCTCCGTGCTCCCCGTGCTCGGGGCGCCCGGAGAGGATTTCGCCGTGAGGTTCCGGACGTTCGGGCTCACCGAGAGCGAAGCGGAGGACCTGCTCCGCACGGCGGTTCCGGAGGCGATCGTGCGCGGCGTTTCGATCATTTCGTCCGCGAAGGGGGTCGATCTCTACTTCGCGCGCGGCGGCGATGCCGCTCACGCGGTCGCGGCCGGGCGCGTCCTCGGGAGCCGCGTTTACGAAATCGGCGACCGTTCCCTCGAGGAGGTCGTCGTGGGGCTCCTTCTCGACGCGGGAAAAACCGTCGCGACCGCCGAATCGCTCACGGGCGGGTTCCTCGCCTCCGCGATCGTGTCGGTCGGGGGGGCGAGCGGCGCCTTTCGAGAGGGGATCGTCGCCTACGGAAACGAGTCGAAGATCGAACGTCTCGGCGTCGCGCGGGGGACGATCGAGAGCCACGGCGCCGTGAGCCTCGAAACGTGCGTCGCGATGGCCCGAGGCGAGCGGTCGCGGGCGGGCGTCGATTTCGCGCTCGCCACGACCGGGATCGCCGGGCCCACGGGAGCCGTGCCGGGAAAGCCCGTCGGCCTCTGCTACGTCGGCTGCGCGGCGCCCGGAGGGACGTTCGCGCGGAAATTCCAGTTTCCCGGGGATCGCGAAACGATCCGTTCGCTGGCGGCGTACCATGCGCTCGACCTGCTGCGCCTCTCGCTCATCGGCGCCGAGGACGCTCTTGCGCCGTTCACCGTCGGAGGAGCATAATACCGGTCTGGGGTCCATGCTCCGACACAGGAGGTGTCCGGATTGAAAGCGTTCGTCGTGAACGGAAGCCCGCACGCGGAGAAGGGAAACACGTCGCTCATCCTCGATCCCTTCGTCGAGGGGATGAAGGCCGGCGGCGCCGAGGTGGACGTGTTCTACACGAAGAAGCTCGCCGTCGCGCCGTGCGAGGGAGAGTACGCATGCTGGTTCAAAACGCCGGGTGCCTGCTTCCGGCATGACGACATGGAGGGGCTGCTGCCGCTCGTTTCCCGGGCGGAGATATTCGTGCTCGCGACGCCCGTCTACGTCGACGGCGCGACGGGGCCGCTCAAGAGCTTCATGGACCGGCTCATTCCGATCGGCCATCCGGCGATCGAGCTCCGCGACGGCCATTGCCGGCATCCGCAGCGCACGCGGCTCGACGGGGGCGTGCTCGTCCTCGTGTCGAATTGCGGTTTCTGGGAGCTCGACAACTTCGATCCGCTCGTCGCGCACGCGAAGGCCGTCGCGAGAAACCTCGGGCGAGAATACGCCGGCGCGCTGCTGCGCCCCCACGGCGGGGCTCTCCGGCCGATGATCGAGAAAGGGATGGCGCTCGGGGACGTTCTCGACGCGGCGAGGGAGGCGGGACGGGAGATCGTCCGCGACGGCCGGATCTCCGAGCGATCGATGGGAGTCGTGAGCCGTGCGCTCCTCCCGCGCGAGACGTTCATCGAAATCGCGAACACGAGAATGAAGCAGGCGCTCGACAGGCTCGAGCCGAGGTAGCGTCGCCGGGGCGCGCCGTGCGGCGCGGGCTCCGGGAGGGGCGGGATGAGGCTCTTCTACGCGGTGAAGGTATCGGAGACGATCGAGACGGAGATCGCCGGGGCGATCCGGACGTTCCCCGTGCGCAACCCGCCGTGGCGCTGGATACCTCCCGAGAACATGCACCTCACGCTCAAGTTTCTCGGCGAGGTCGACGAAGGGATGCTCGATACCCTCCGGGAAGCGGGGGCGGAGGCCGCCGCGGCGGCGAAACCGTTTCGCGTCGTCTACGGTCCCTTCGGGGCGTTTCCGAGCCTCGCGAGACCGCGCGTTCTTTTCTTCCAGGCGATCGAGGGCGCCGAGGGGCTCGCCGCGCTCGCGAGGGCGCTCGAGGAAGGGGCGGAGCGCCTCGGAATCCCGCGCGAGGAGCGTCCCTTCAGGGCGCACATCACGCTGGCGCGGATCAAGGAGCCCCTGCCGGGGGCCGTGACGGAGAAGCTCGGAGCGGTGCCGGCGCTATCCCCGGCCGCGGAGCAGACCGTCGACCGGTTCGCCCTCATGCGGAGCCATCTCGCCCGCTCGGGAGCGACGTACGAGGAGGTCGCGGGCTTTTCGCTCGCGTGACGCGATCATGAAGGAAACGGGATTCGTGAGAACCGCGGCCCGCGCCGGGAGAGAGCTCGTCGCGCTCTTCTCCACCGCAGGAAAACGCTGGGCCGGCGACAACATGCCCTCGATGTCCGCCTCGCTCGCGTTTCACGCCCTCCTCTCGATGGCGCCGCTCCTCCTCGTGTTCGTCGCCGTGTTCAGGCTCGTTCTCAGCAACGACGCGGTCGAGACTCAGATCCTCGCGCAGGTCGGCACGTCGCTCGGCCCCGAGGCGGCCGAGGGCGTCAGAATCGTTCTTCAGAACGCCGTGAAAGAGCGCTCGAACGCGATCTTCATCGGCGGCGGCACGATCGTGATGCTGCTCGTGTTTTCGGCGGGTTTTTTCCGTCAGCTCATTCACGCGCTCAACGTCGTCTGGCGGGTGCACGAGGAGAAAACGGGGCTTGCGAGCGTCATCATCAGGCTCGCGAGGGGGCACTTCCTCGCCTTCGCCATGGTGATCTGCCTCGGTTTCTACCTCTACGCCTCGATGCTCATCAAAGCGGTCGCGATCATACCCGAGCAGGCGCTCATCGGCGCGTTTCCGTCCGCGGCGGGGTTCATCACGCAGCTTCCCCGGTACCTGGCCCCGGCGATACTCTTCGTCCTCCTCATGCTCGTGTTCATGATCCTGCCCGCCCGGCGTATCTCGTTGCGCGACGTATGGACGGGCTCGCTGCTCACGACGGTACTTTTCGTCGCCTGCTACCGGCTCATCCAACTCTACCTGCAGAGGAACGCCGTCACCTCGTACTACGGCGCGGCGGGTTCCTTCATCGTCATCCTGCTCTGGATCTACTGGTCCGCGATGATCTTTCTCTTCGGGGCGGAGTTCGCCAAGGCGTACGCAGAACGGTACGGCACGCTCCGGCGCGGGTGAGTTCGTACCGGTGCGAGCGCACCAGGAAGGAGATACCATGTCGGTGAAAGCTCGGCGAATCTTGCTTCCGGCGGTGGCGCTGGTTCTGGCGCTCTTCTCCGCCGGCGTCCACGCCACGAACGGCATGAACCTCGAGGGGTACGGACCGGTTTCGGCCGGGATGGGCGGGGTTTCCCTCGCCTTTTGGAACGGCACCGCCGCCCTCATGGGCAACCCCGCGACGCTCGGTCTCATGTCCCCCGGAATGCGCCTCGAGCTCGCCCTCGGCAACCTCGGCCCCGACGTCGAGGCGATCGTCATGAATCCTCCTCCCGGGGGCCCCGTGAGCGCGGCGTCCCTGAGCGGCGCCTTCTACATGCCGGCGATCGGATTCGCCGCGAAGCGGAGCTCGTTCGCCTTCGGGCTCGGCGTGTTCAGCCAGGGCGGAATGGGAACCGAGTACGGGAGCGACTCATGGCTCTCCGATCCGAGCATGGGCGATAACACGGCGCTCGAACACGGTCTCGTCAACCGCTCCGAGGTCGGGGTCGGACGCGTCATGGCGCCCTTCGCCTACGACGTCAACGACCGTCTCATCCTCGGCGGCACCGTCGATTTCGTCTGGGCGGGCATCGATCTCCAGATGGCGATGTGCGAGGCGCGGTTCCAGAACCTCGCGAACCCCGACGCGCAGACGATCGGCGAGGCGTCGGGCACGCTCGTGAACGCCTTCGGGCAGCTCTACGAGCCGTTCGGCGGCACGGGCATCAGCAGGCTGTATCATGCCTATTTCGATTTCACCGACGGGAGCGACTTCACCGGGGAGGCGAAGGGGTACGGCGTGGCCGGAAAGGTGGGCGCGCTCTACCGGGTGAACGACCGGCTCTCGATCGGAGCCACGTATCACACCCCGACGAGCATCGGCGACATCGAAACGGAGAACGCCCGTCTCGAGATGGGCGTCAACGTCGACCCCGGCGTGTTCACCGGCTCTCCGACGGGGAGCTACGTCGATATGAACATTCCGGTGACCGGCACGCTCGCCGTCAAGGATTTTCAGTGGCCGGCTCTCCTCGGCGCGGGCGCGGCCTGGGTGCCCGTCGAAGGGATCATGCTCGCACTCGACGTCAAGTACGTCTTCTGGTCGAACGCCATGGAACGGTTCGAAATGTCCTTCACGGCGGATGAGAGCGCCGAGAACGGCGCGTTCGCCGGGCTCGTCATGGATGCCGCTCTCTTCCAGAAATGGGAGAATCAGACCGTCGTCGCCCTCGGCGGCTCGTACATGCCGACCGAGGATCTCACGCTCCGCGCCGGTTACAACTACGGCAAGAATCCGGTTCCCGACGGATACCTGAACGCCCTCTTTCCCGCGATCGTCGAGAGCCACGTGGCGGGCGGTGCCGGATACCGCATCAGCGAATCGATCACGGGCGACGTTTCCATCGTCTATGCGCTCGAGAAGAGCGCGACGAATCCGGGCGAGCTCTCGGGGGGTTCGCCGGTGGAGTCGACCCACGGCCAGCTCAACTGGCAAGCGATGCTGAGCTACCGGTTCTAGGTCCCGCGAGCCGACCGGGGAGGAATGCGGATCGCGCGCCCGCCGCGCGGTCCGCATTTTCATTCCGGCGCCGCGGTGGCGAACGGGAGCCGCCCTTCGGGGCGAATTTCGTTGAAACACGCTCTTCGAGGTGCTATAAAGGGGCGCCGGCCGCGGCGCGCGGCGGGGGTGCGGGAGGTGATGTCACGCGCGGCCCGTGAAGTAAATCGGGATGTTCGCGGGGTGCTCGGGCGGGGTGTTTCGGGAGGACGAGAGATGAAAGAGACGAAGGATATGAAAGAATCGAAGGATACCAAGAAAGCGGCGGCGAAGGCGGCCGGAACCGCGGCGGAAAAGGAAAAGGCGATCGAGCTCGCCATGAGCCAGATCGAGAAGCAGTTCGGCAAGGGGGCCATCATGCGGCTCGGGAGCGACGGGGTCATCGTGCCCGTCGAAGCCATCCCGACGGGAAGCCTCAGTCTCGACGTCGCCCTCGGCATCGGCGGCGTGCCCCGCGGGCGCATCATCGAGATATTCGGCCCCGAGGGGAGCGGCAAGACGACCCTCACCTGCTCGATCGTGGCGCAGGCCCAGCGGCTCGGCGGCATCGCCGCCTTCATCGACGCGGAGCACGCCCTCGACATGGGGTACGCGCGGAAGATCGGCGTCGACGTCGACAACCTGCTCATCTCGCAGCCCGATACGGGCGAGCAGGCGCTCGATATCGCCGAAGTCCTCATCCGGAGCGGGGCCATCGACATCGTCGTCGTCGATTCGGTTGCGGCCCTCGTGCCGGCCGCCGAGATTGAAGGCGAGATGGGAGAGTCGCACGTCGGGCTCCAGGCCCGTCTCATGTCGCAGGCGCTCCGCAAGCTCGCCGGCGCCGTTTCGAAGTCGAAGACGTGCCTCATCTTTACAAACCAGATCCGCATGAAGATCGGGGTTCTCTACGGAAATCCAGAGACGACGAGCGGCGGGAACGCGCTCAAGTTCTACGCCACCGTGCGCCTCGACGTCCGGCGGATCGGGCAGATCAACGACGGCGAGCACGTGGTCGGCAATCAGATTCGAGTGAAGGTCGTCAAGAACAAGGTGGCGCCCCCCTTCCGCCAGGCCGAGTTCGACCTTCTCTTCAACGAGGGAATCAGCTTCGAGGGAGATCTCCTCGAGCTCGGCGTCGTCTCCAACATCGTTTCCAAGGTGGGCTCCTGGTACTCCTTCGGCGAGGAGCGCATCGGGCAGGGCAAGGACAACGCGCGGATGTTCCTCCGTGACAACAAGGACGTCCGTCGCACGATAGAGCAGAGCGTCCGCACGCATTACGGAATCCCGCTGCCGCGTCCGGCGTTGAAGAGCGACGGTGGAAAGTAATCGCGCAGCGGAGGAAAGGGTAACGTCGGTCCGCCGCCGCTGGGGGAAGCTCTACGCCGTGACGACGTCGTCGGGCGGGCGGTTTCTCGTGCTGCGGGACGAATCGACCGGGCGGTTTCTCGAGGAAGGCGCTCCGCTCGCGAGCGGGGATCGCGACCTTCTCGCGGGGACCGTCGCGCGGGCCGCGGGGATCGCGCTCGCGTACCGGCTGCTCGCCGGGCGCGACCGCACCGAGCGCGAGATTCGCGCCGCTCTCGCGCGGGAGGGCGTTTCGGCGCCGATGGTGGCGGAGGACATCGTCTCCGCCCTCCGGCGCCAAGGGTATCTTGACGATCGCCGCCTCGCTTCCCATTATGTACGGTACGCGGCGGCGCATCGACCCTCGGGTCCGCACCTCCTGCGGCGCAAGCTCCGCGAGGCGGGGGTCGGCGACGACATCATCGAGGAAGAGCTGCGGGAAGCGCTCCCGCCCGAGCGAGAGCGGGAGATCGCCGTCGCGCTCGCGCGCCGCAAGCTCCGCGGCGCGAAGGACCGCGAACAGGCCGTGCGCCGCGTTCACGGATTTCTCGCGCGGCGCGGATTCAACGAGCGGGTGGTGAGCTCCATTTGCGCCGCGATCCTGAGGGGCGCGTTGCCGGGAGAGGACGAATGACGGAAAAGGCTTGGCCGGCGCACGAGATCCGACGCTCGTTCATAGAATTCTTCAAGGCCCGGGGCCATACCGAGGTGCCGAGCGCTCCGCTCGTGCCGAAGGGGGATCCGACGCTGCTCTTCACCTCCGCCGGGATGGTGCAGTTCAAGGATCTCTATCTCCATCCGCACAACCTCCCGTACGCGCGCGCGACGAGCGTTCAGAAATGTCTGCGCGCGGGGGACCTCGACAGCGTCGGCCGCACGCTCCGGCACCACACCTTCTTCGAGATGCTCGGCAATTTCAGCTTCGGCGATTACTTCAAGCGCGAGGCGATCCAGTGGGCGTGGGAGTACTGCATCGACGTTCTCGATCTTCCCGTCGAGAAGCTCTCGGTGAGCGTGTTCGAGGACGACGACGAGGCCTACGACATCTGGAACCGGGAGATCGGCGTTCCCGCGGCGAAGATCGCGCGTCTCGGCCGCAAGGACAACTTCTGGGGGCCGGTCGGCGCCACCGGAATCTGCGGCCCTTGCAGCGAGATCTACTACGACAGCGGCGTCGATCGCGGATGCGGCAAGTCCTCCTGCGGCACCGGTTGCGACTGCGACCGGTACCTCGAGTTCTGGAACCTCGTCTTCCCGCAGTTCTTTCTCGAGGAGGGCGGCGTCTACCGGCCCCTGGAAAAGCCGGGGATCGATACGGGGCTCGGGCTCGAGAGGCTCGCGATGATTCTCCAGGGGGTCGAGGACAACTATCATACCGATCTCTTCGATCCGATCGTGGAGCCGCTCCTCGATCTGTTTCCTCCCGAGCGCCGCATCACCCCCGGCGACCGCATGGGGATCAACATGGTCGCCGACCACGCGCGGGCCCTCGCCTTCACGGTGAGCGAGGGGATCTACCCCTCGAACGAGGGGCGGGGTTACCTCGTTCGGCGACTGCTGCGCCGGGCCCTCACGCGCTTTTACTCGTACGGCATCGAGGAGCCGTTTCTGCACCGTCTCATCGGAACCGTCGTCTCGGCGATGGGAGAGGATTACCCCGAGCTGGGGGCGCGCCGCGCCGAGACGGAAAAGATCGTCAGGGCGGAGGAGGAGAGCTTCTTCCGCACGCTCGAGGACGGCAAGAGGCGCTTCGCCGCCATCGTGGGCGAGGCGAGGGAGCGGGGAGAGACGGTCATCGACGGGGAGCGGGTGTTTCTGCTCCACGATACGTACGGTTTTCCGCTCGAGCTCACGCGCGCGCTCGCCGCGGCCGAATCGTTCGGCGTCGACGAGGCCGGATTCGAAACGGCGATGGAAGAGCAGCGGCGGAGAGCGCAGGAGCAGAGCTCGTTCGCCTCGGGCGGCGCCGAGATCGTGTCGATGACCCGCGTGACGGAGGGGGCGGGCTCGGAGTTCGTCGGCTACGAGAGCCTCGGCGCGGAGGCCGTGGCGAGAAGCTTCCGCGCCGTCGAACGCTCGCGGCGGCCCGATCTTGCCTGGAGCTCCGCCGAGGGATTCGCGCTCGAGATCGTCGTCGACCGCACTCCCTTCTACGCCACGTCCGGCGGCCAGACGGCGGATCGGGGCTGGATCGAGATCGACGGGCGGCGCCTCGAGGTGAGGGACGTCGTGAAGCGCGGCGGCGATGTCGTGCATGTCGTCGAATCGCCGTGGCGGGGGGAGGAGGCCGCCTCGCTCCTCGCGGCGAACCCGCGCGTCCGTCTCGAAGTGAATACCGAGGAGCGCCTCGCGATCGCTCGGAACCATACGGCGACCCACCTGCTCCACGCGGCGTTGCGCGGGATCGTCGGCGCCCACGTCGCGCAGGCGGGTTCCCTCGTCGAGGGAGAGCGGCTGCGGTTCGATTTCAACCACTACGAGCCCGTCGCGCGGGAGACGCTTCGCGAGATCGAGCGCCGAGTGAACGGCTGGATCCGCGACGCGATCGATCTCCGGACGGAATGGATGGGATACCAGGAAGCGGTCGAGCGCGGGACCATCGCGCTCTTCGGTGAGAAATACGGCGCGCGGGTGCGCGTCGTTCGCGTCGAGGGCGTCTCCGCCGAGCTCTGCGGCGGAACGCATCTCAGAAACACGGGCCAGATCGGTCTCTTTCTCGTCACGGCGGAGAGCGGCGTGGCCGCGGGCGTGCGCCGGATCGAGGCCGTGACGGGGACCGGCGCGCTGGCCCGAGTCCACGCGCTCGGGGAGGAGCAGGGCGAGATCGCGGAGCTCCTGCGCGCCTCGCGCGGCGAGGCGGCCGGGCGCGTGCGCGCCCTTCTCGGCGAGATGGACGAGCTGCGCTGCGAGCTGAAGCGGGCGGAGAAGGGCGGCGCCGGCGAGGCGCTCGATCGCATCATCGCCGCCGGCTCGATGATCGAAGGCGTCTTCGTGGCGAGCGGGAGTCTCGCCGTAAAGGACCTCGGCGCGCTCCGCGCGCAGGCGGACGTGTTCCGGGGGAAGGTAAAGAGCGGGGTCGCGGTGCTCGCGGCCGAGCTCAACGAGAAGATGCAATACATCGTCGCGGTGAGCGACGATCTCGTCGAGCGCGGCGTCGCCGCCGACGCAATCGTGCGAGAGCTCGCGGCGATCGCCGGCGGCGGGGGCGGGGGAAAGAAGCATCTCGCCCAGCTCGGCACGAAGGATCTCGAAAGCGCGGGGCGGGTGTTCGGAGCCATCGCCGGCATCGTCGCGCGGCTCGCTTCGAAGTGATCGCCGGAACGGGCGCCGCTCGCGGAGCGACCCGTGCCGGTGGAGACGGTATCGAGCGAACGAATAACGAGCGGAGTTCCAGCATGAAAATGACGACGGTCTTCATCGCGATCGTTCTCCTGGGTTTCTCGGCGGCGACCGCCGCCGCCCCCGGACTCCTCGAGCGGGACGTTCTCGCGCGGAGCGGCTCGCGGGCGCTCGCGGACTCCCCGCGGGAGGGGTCGAAAACCGCCGCGGAGGAGGTTCGGCAAGCGGCCCTGCCGCGCGAGGCGGCCCTCGAGGGGGCGATCGATCCGGCCGAATACGTTCTCGGACCGGGGGACGAGCTCATCGTGAGCGTCGTGGGGCCCGACTCGAGATCGTTCGTCGCCGTCGTGCTCCCCGAAGGAGACGTCTTTCTGCCCGAAATCGGCGCCGTCCGCGCGGACGGGCTGACGCTCGAGGCGTTTCGCGCCTCCCTCGCCGAGGCGATCGGCCGCCACTTCCGCAACGTCGACCTCTACTGCTTCCTCAAGACCCCGGCCCGTCTGCGCGTCTTCGTGACGGGCGAGGTGAATACCCCCGGCGCGGTCGAGGTCTCCGGCATCGAACGCGTCGCCGACGCGATCGCTCGAGCGGGCGGCGCCACGAAACTCGGCTCGTCGCGCCTCGTGACCGTCGAGAGAGAAGGAGCGCTCGTCAGGGTCGACCTGCAGCGCTTTCTCGCGCAGGGGGATTTCGCGAACAACCCGCACCTGCGCAGCGGCGACCGCATACACGTTCCGCCGAAGGGCTCGTACGCTGTCATTTACGGGGAAGTCAAAAAGCCGGGCTGGTACGAGATACTCGAGGGGGAGACGATTCGCGATCTCATCTCGATCGCGGGCGGTTTCACGACCGACGCGCTCGGCGACAGCGTCGTATTCGCGCGCGTCCAGCCGGGAGGCGGCGTGCGATCCGAGACGATCCCCTCCTCGGACATGGACGCGGGGCTCGTCGACAAGGACGAGGTGGGCGTGTTCAGCCGGTTCAAGTACCGGAGGTTCGTGTACGTCGAGGGAGCGATGCAGCGTATCGGACGCATCTACCTCGCCGAGAACGAGGGGCTCACCGAGCTCATCGTCCGGGCGGGCGGGTTTACGCCCGACGCCGATCTCTCGTCGGCGTACGTCGCCAAGCGCGGCTCCGGCGTGCTCCGGGTAAACCTGCGCGAGTACCTCGCGCCGAACGCGGAAAAGAGCCTCCTCCTCGACGACGGGGACGTGCTCGCGATCCCGCGCGTGCCGAAGACCGTCACCGTGGGGGGAGAGGTCAACAATCCCGGCGAGTTCGAGTACATGGGCGATCTGACGATCGTCCAGTACATCGGGCTCGCGGGAGGGCCCACGAAGGAAGGCAGCGTCGACCGGGTCGTGGTCTACGCTAAGGACGGAACGGCGCGCAACGTCTCGCGCGACGACCTTCCGAACAGAGGAGACGTGATCGTCGTGAAGCGGTCGTTCTCGCGGATTCTCGCGGACGTCTTCCGCGGCGTGCTGAGCGCCGGGACGTTCGTCGTATCGGTCCTCATTCTCGCGACCAATTGAGGCTGTTATGAATGAAGCTGCTCCCTACGTACGCCAGGTCCGCTCCGAGCTCGACGCGCTCCGCCGGACGCTCGAGTCGTTTCCCGAATCCGAGGCGGAAAAGCTCGTTCGCATGGCCCGCATCATCGCCGAGGCGATCCGCGCCGGCCGGGTCGTTTTTACGTGCGGCAACGGGGGATCCGCGGCGGACGCCCAGCACATCGCCGGGGAGCTCGTCGGCCGGTTCCGCCACAAAGTGCGCGGGTACAAGGCCTCCGCCCTCACGACGAACAGCTCCGTCGTGACGGCGCTCGCGAACGATTTTTCGTTCGAGGAGGTGTTCTCGAAGCAAATCGAAAGCCGCGGCGAACGGGGAGACGTGCTCCTCGCGCTCTCGACGAGCGGCGGCTCTCCGAACGTGGTGCGCGCGGTCGAGGAGGCGAAGCGGCTCGGGCTCCACACCCTCGCCTTCTCGGGCAAGGGGGGCGGGACGCTCGCGGCCGCGGCCGAGGTCGCCGTCGTGGTTCCGCACGACGATTTCGCCCGCATACAGGAAGTGCACATGACCCTCGGGCATATTCTGTGCGGTCTCGTCGAGGACATGATCGTCCCCCGTACCTGACCGGAGGAGCGGCTCGAGCCGATGACCGGCGATCCCGCCATTCTCTTCCTCACGAAATACGGACGCCGCGGCCCGAGCAGCAGGTACCGCGTTCTCCAGTACCTTCCGTATCTCGAATCGCACGGTTTCCGCTGCGTCGTGCAGAGCCTCAACGACGACGAGTACCTCGACGCTCTCTACGCGGGCAGACGCCCGTCGCCCCTCTACAGCGTCTCGCGCCTGTGGGAGCGCGTCCGCGCCGTGGCCTCGGCGCGGGAGTACGCGTGCGTGTTCGTCCAGAAGGAGCTCGCGCCCTACGTTCCCCACTTCCTCGAGCGGCGGCTCGCCGCCTCGCGCGTGCCGGTCGTCCACGACATCGACGACGCGATCTTTCTCAATTACGAGCGTTCCCGGAGCCCCGTCGTGCGGCGCGCGCTCGGCGGAAAGATCCCCGAGGCGCTCTCCCTCGCGACGGTCGTGCTCGCCGGAAACGAGCACCTCGCCGAGTACGCCTCGCGCTGGAACCCCCGGACGGTCCTGTTTCCGACGGTCGTCGACCCGGCGAAATACGAGGCGGCGAGGCGCACGGCGCGCGGAGGGGCGGAGCGCTGCGACACGGCGCCGGTCGTCGTGTGGATCGGCACCCCGGAAACCGCGCCCTTCATCGAGGAGTGCCGCGAGGCGATCCGCGAGGCCTCCCGGCGCTGCCGGTTCGCCTTCCGCGTCGTCGGGGCGACGAGGGTCGCGAGCCAGCAGCCGCGCGTGGAGGCGGTTCCCTGGAGCGAGGACACCGAGGCGGACGTGCTGGCGCGCTCGGACATCGGGATCATGCCGCTTCCGCCCAACGATTGGTCGAAGGGCAAGTGCGGCCTCAAGGTTCTTCAGTACATGGCGAGCGCGCTTCCCGTCGTCGCCTCGCCGACGGGAGGGGCGGAGCGCATCGTCGCGCACGGAGAAACCGGTTTTCTCGCGCGCACGCGCGAAGAATGGGTCGAGCATCTCGTGGCGCTCGTCGAGCGGCCCGAGCTGCGCCGGGCGATGGGGGAGCGCGGCGCCGAGCGCGTGCGGGAGTCGTGGAGCCTCGAACGATGGGCGCCGCGCATGGCGGAAGTGCTCTCGCGCTGCGTGCGGGGAGGAACGTGGGAGGATTTCGATTGGTGAAGGTGCTGCAGCTCTGCGCGGTCGATTTTACGGCGTACCACCTGCTCCGGCCGCTCGGCCTCGGGTTGCGGGAGGCGGGATTCGAGGTCGTTTTCTGCTGCTCCCCCGGCGAGGGGCTCGATCTCCTCGCCGCGGAGGGGTTCGAGACGCGAGCGGTTCCGATCGCGAGATCCTACAACGTCGCGAGCCACGCGCGCTCGTTCGCCGCGCTGCTCGCTCTCATGCGCCGCGAGCGGTTCGAGATCGTTCACGCCCACACGCCGGTCGCGGGGCTCATCGGCCGCGCGGCGGCCCGGGCCGCCCGCGTGCCGATCGTGGCCTACACGGCGCACGGATTCTATTTTCACGAGGGAATGAGCCCCTCCGTGCACGCGTTTTTCGTCGGGCTCGAGAAACGGGCCGCTGCCTGGAGCGACGTCGTCTTCGTGCAGAGCCGGGAGGATTGGCAGGAGGCGCTTCGCCTGCGCATCGCCCCGCCGGAGCGTCTCGTCCACATCGGGAACGGCGTCGACCCGGCGCGGTTCGGCGGCGGCCTCCACGCGGCGGCGGCCGCGCGCTTCCGCGCGGAGCGCGGGATCTCCTCGGCTCCCGTCGCCGGCTTCGTCGGGCGCATCGTCCGCGAGAAGGGGGCGGTCGAGTTCGTGCGCGCCGCCGCGATCGTGAAGCGAGACGTGGCGGGCGCGAAGTTCGTCATGGTCGGCGAGCCGCTTCCGAGCGACCGCGACTCGTGCCTCGGCGAGATCGAGCGGCTCCGCGGCGAGCTCGGGCTCGGCGGGGACCTCGTGCTCACGGGTTACCGAAAGGACGTTCCGGCGCTCCTCGCCTCCTTCGATCTCTTCGCGCTCCCGAGCCATCGAGAGGGAATGCCGCGCGCGCTGCTCGAGGCGATGGCGTCCGGTCTTCCCGTCGTCGCGACGAACATCCGGGGCTGCCGCGAGGAGGTCGTGAACGGCGAGACGGGGATTCTCGTCCCGCCGGGGGACCATGCGGCGCTCGCCGGGGCGATGAGCCGACTTCTCCGCTCGCGCCAGCTCATGTCGGACATGGGAGCGGCGGGGCGGGCCCGGGCGCTCGAGCATTTCGACGAGCGGAGAATCGTCGCCGCGCAGGTCGCCGCCTTGAGCAGGCTCGCCGACGCGAAACTCGAGAAATAGCTTGTGAGCTCGCGCCCCGTCCGGTATCATCACGCAATCGCTTGAGCCCATTCATCGAAGCGTCGCGAGGCCGCGCGGTATGGCTGACGTCTTGTTTTTTGCAGAGGCGTTTCTGGTGTCGTACCTGCTCACGGGCGCGATCCTCCGTTTTTCGCTCCGGCGCCGCCTGCTCGACGTCCCGAATGACCGGAGCTCTCACTCGATCCCCAAACCGCGCCTCGGCGGCGTGGCGATAACCGCAGCCTTTTACGCCGCTTGCGCGACCATGCTCATCTCCGGCGCGAGGCCCTTCTCTTCCGGCGTCGCGTTCGCGGGGGTCCTCGCGGGTGGGGCGATCATCGCGCTCGTCGGGCTCATCGACGATCTGCGGGGTCTCGACGCCCGGCTCAAGCTCCTCGCGCAGATCATCGCCGCCTCGCTCGCCGTCGCCTCCGGCCTCGTGCTCCACGAGTTCAAGCTGCCGCTCGTGGGCACGCTCGATCTCGGCGCGTTCGGCGCCGCCGCCACCATTCTCTGGATCGTCGCCATCGTCAACTTCTACAACTTCATCGACGGCATCGACGGGCTCGCGGCCGGCATCGGCATGATCGCTTCGTCGTTCCTCTACTTTCTGGCGGGGCTCGCGGACGCCGCCGGCCTCGGATGCCTCTACGCGGCGATGGCAGGCTCCTCCTTCGGCTTTCTCCGATTCAACTTTCCACCCGCGCGCATTTTCATGGGGGATATGGGGAGCACGTTCATCGGCTACGTCTTCGCCGTGCTCGCCGTCGCGGCCGAGGGGCTCGGCGTTCCCGCCTTTCTCACGCTGCTGCTGCTCGGGAGCGCGATCGGCGACGCCGCCCTCACGTTGGCGAGACGGGCGCTTCGGCGCGAGCGGCTGCTGTCGCCGCACCGGACGCACTACTACCAGCGCCTCACGAGTCTCGGCCTCTCGCACAAGCAGGTCACCCTGCTCGAGTATCTCGTCACGACGCTCCTCGGCGTGAGCGCGATACTGGCGTATCATCAGCAGTGGACTTTCATCGTCTTCCTTTCCGTCATGTGGATCGGATTCTTCCTCTGGACGCTCGCGAAGATTCGGAGCATGGAGCAGGGGAAACGCCTCTTTTGGGCGGGCCGGGCGCTCGGCATAGCGTTCGGCGACCTCGCGTTCATCGGGCTCAGCTACGTGCTGAGCTACTGGCTGCGACTCAACTTCCGCTTTCCCGAGGCGGAGACCGCCTCCATGCTCATGAGCCTTCCGATCGTGCTCGTGATCCGCACGGCCGTGTTCTTTTGGTACGGGCTCTACCGGAACGTCTGGCGCTACACCAACTTCGACGACGTCGTCCGGATCGTCAAGGCCGTCTCCGTCGGCTCCGCCGTCATGGTGGCCTCCTTCACGTTCCTCTTCCGGTTCCAGGCGTTCCCGCGCTCCGCGTTCATCATCGACTGGTTCATCCTCATCGTTTTCATGGCCGGCTCGCGGATTGCGACCCGCTGGTTTCACGAGCTGCCCGCCCGCGAGGACATAGGGGCGAAGCGCGTCATCATCGCGGGAACGGGCCCCGCGGCGGAGCTCGCGCTCGCACAGATCAAGCGCGTCGGAGGCCTCGAGCCGATCGGCTGTCTCGACGACCGGGTCGAGATGACGGGAAGGGTCGCACACGGCCTCGCCGTTCTCGGCACCCTCGCCGGGGCCGACGCCGTGGCGCGGGCGCATCGCGCCGACGAGATAGTGGCGATCGCGGCGTTTCTCGACCGAATCCCGCGAAGCGTTCGCTCGGCGCTCGAGCGCGACGGGATCCCGGTGCACGTCATCGGCGACCCCGCGGAGTACCCGGAGGCGCGCGCGCATGAGGAGCCCCCGTGCGCGCTCATGCGCGTGCTCGTCGCGGGGAACGGCCCGCTGCTCGAGCGGGCGGGGGAGATCTTCGCGGGCTCCTCGCGGATCGCGATCGCCGCCGACGATCCCCGCTCGCTCGATGGGTGCGCGCGGGTCGGCGCGGGAGCGATCCCGCGCGAGTCGTGCTTCCTCGGGGTTCTCGGCGACCGTGCCGCTCTCCGGAACGTCTTCGAGCGGAGCGAGCCGGAGATCGTATTCGCCGATCTCACGACGCGGGAGGCGCCGGTCGCGAATCCTCTCGAGGCCTCCTGCCGCGCGGTCGTCGCGCCGCTCGAACGGATAGCCGCCGAGTCGCTGAAGCGGGGCGTCCGGCTCGTCGCCGTTCTGCGGGATGCCGAGGCGGGCGCCGCGGCCGACGCCGCCGAGGCCGTGCTGCGGGACGTCTTTCGAGACGATCCTCCGCGTCTGTCGATTCTCCGGATCGATCGCGAGCCGCGCTCCGGGGAGTGGGGCTCGCTCCTCCGGACGCTCGTCGAGCGCGGCGGGGGCGTGTATCGGGCCCTCCGCGACGACGCGGCGGGCGGAGCGATCGTCGTGCAGCCGATCCCGCGGGGGAGCGCACCCGAGGTGCGCGAGCTCTATCTCGCGCTCCTGCGGAGCCTCGACGGGGGGGACGGGACCTCGCTCGAGCGCGCGCTCGCCGAGATCGCGCGCGGCGTGGGGGAGCATGTTTCGTAACGACGGATCCGCCGCCCGGAGCGGGACGCCGCCCGTCCTGCAGGCAACGATCGGCGCGCTCGTGTTCTGCTCGACCTTCTCGATCGCCGGAACGCAGACGGCGCTCGGCGTGTCGCTGCTGTTCTGGATAGCCCTCGTGCTCGGAGGGCGCCTCCCGGCGCCGCGCCGAACGTTTCTCGATCTTCCCGTGCTGCTTTTCGCCGCTTCGTCGCTCGCGGCGGCGCTGTGCTCCGACGAGCGGATCGCGAGCCTCCGGGGTCTCAAGAACCTTCTGCTCGCGAGCGTGATCTATCTCCTCGCTTACGGCGTCACGACGCGCGCGGCGGCCCGGCGACTCTTTGCGGTACTCCTCGTCTCGGGGGCCGCGAGCTCGGTTTTCGGCGTCGCGGTTTTTCTGCTCGGCAGGGGGGAGGGGGCGCTCGGAAGGAGCCCCGGCACCTTTTCGACCGCGATGACCTTCGGCGGCATCCAGCTCGCGCTGTCCTCGCTCTTCGTCGCGGTGGCCGTCGGGTCCGGGCTCGGCCGCCGCGCCCGCGTCGCGGCCGCCGCGGCGGCGTGCGTTTCGCTCGCGGCCCTCTTTTTCTCGTTCACGCGAAGCTCGTGGCTCGGAATGGTCGTTTCTCTCGCCGTCATCCTCGCGCTGCTCCGGCGCCGCTGGCTCCTGCCCTTCGCGGCGGGGCTCGTTCTCTTCGCCATGCTGCTGCCGGCGCCCTACCGCGAGCGGATCGCGAGCATCTGGGACCCCTCCTACCGGACGAACGTGCAGCGCGTCGAGCTGCTGCGGGGGGGATGGGGGATTTTCAAGGAGCACCCCGTCGTCGGCGTCGGCACGCGCGATCTCGCCGAGCTCTACCGCGCGCACATGCCGCCGGGGGCCGTCCACGTCCACGGGCACCTGCACAACGTTTTTCTCCAGATCGCCGTGCAAACGGGCGCCGTCGGCCTCGCCGCGTTCGTCTACCTCTTCGTGTCATTCTTCGTCCTCGTCGCGGGGAATCTGAAGCTCGATCTCCCGCCGCCCGAGCGCTCCTTCGCGGCCGGCTCCGTCGGCGCGCTCGCGGGATTCCTTGTGAACGGCCTGTTCGAGTGGAACTTCGGCGACGCGGAGGTCGTGACGATGCTCTACCTCGTCGTCGGAGCGAACCTCGCGCTCGCGATCCGCCGAGGCGAGGACCCGGACGGACGAGCCGCCGCGGCTCAATAATCGGTTGCGGCGCCGCGCCGGCATCCGGTACAATCCCTCTCGTATGACGCTCTGGCACCTTCTCGTATCGATGCGGCCCCGGCAGTGGACGAAGAACCTCGTTCTCTTCGCGGGGATCGTCTTCTCGCGGCACCTCTTCGAGCGGGATCTGCTGCTGAGGAGCTTCTACGCCTTCTGCGTTTTCTGCGTCATATCGGGCGCGGCGTATCTCCTGAACGACGTGTTCGACCGCAAGCGCGACGCCGGACATCCCGGCAAGAAAAAGCGCCCCATCGCCTCGGGGCTCCTCTCCGCCGGCGACGCGCTGCTCATGGCCGCTATCGTGATCGTCGTCTCGCTCGCCGCCGCGGCGTTGCTCGGGCGCGAGTTCTTCGCGGTGTCGGCGATCTTTGTCGCCCTCAACCTCGCGTACTCGACCTTCCTCCGCCAGGTCGTGATTCTCGACGTGATCGCGATCTCGTTCAATTTTCTCCTGCGCGCGTGGGGGGGCGTCGCCGTGCTGCATCCGGTCCTGCCGGATCTCGCGATCAGCCCCTGGTTGCTCATCTGCACGCTCTTTCTTTCGCTCTTTCTCGCGTTCTGCAAGCGGCGGAACGAGATCGAGCATCTCGTGCGCGCGGACGAGCACCGGCTCGCCCTGAAGGACTATTCGGTGCATCTCCTCGATCAGCTCGTCGGGCTCTCGGCCACGACGGCTCTCGTGTCGTACTCGATCTACACCGTCTGGCCGGCGACGGTCGAGAAGTTCGGCACGAGCAACCTCGTGTTCACGATTCCCTTCGTCGTTTTCGGCATCATGCGGTACCTCTACATCGTGTACAGCAGGAACGAGGGGGGCGACCCGTCGGGCATCCTCCTCACCGAGAAATCGATCATCATCGACGTGTTTCTCTGGTTCCTCGCCGTCATCTTTATTCTGTGGCGTGTCTAGCGCTCGGAGGCGTTCATCGTGAGTTCGACCGTGGCGATCGTGCGGACGAGTCCGGCAACCGTTCTCGACGATATCGCGCGCGCGATGGACCTCGCCGGCGCGGACGCGCATCTCGCGGGCGAGCGGGAGCTCCTTCTCAAGCTCAACCTTTCGTGGACGAAGTATTTCCCGGCCTGCTCGAGCCAGCCCTGGCAGCTCGAGGGGGTCGTACGGTATCTCCTCGCGCACGGGTACCGGCCCGATCTCCTCATTCCGGTCGAGAACAAGACGGTCGTCACGAACCCCTGGAAAGGCGCCGAGAACAACCTCTGGCTCCCCGTGCTCGAGCGATACGGCCTCGAGTTCAAGCCGCTCACCGAGGTGGAATGGACCGTGCACCGCTTCCGCGAGCCGCTGCTGCGGCTCCACGAGATCTTTCCCGAAGGGATCGAAATCCCGGCGCTCTACGCGGGGCGGGACATTCTCCATCTCCCCACGGTCAAAACGCACGGCCATTCGACGACGACGGGTGCCGTGAAGAACGCCTTCGGCGGCCTCCTCAAGGAGGTGCGCCACTACGCCCACAAATACATCCACGAGGTGCTCGTGGATCTTCTCATCATGCAGCGGGAGCTTCATCCGCGGGTCTTCGCCGTGATGGACGGAACGGTCTGCGGGGACGGCGCGGGTCCCCGGACGATGCGCCCCGTCGCCGGAAACGTGCTGCTCGCGAGCTCCGATTCCGTCGCGATCGACGCGGTCGCCGCCCGGATCATGGGATTCGATCCGCTGTCGATTCCGTATCTCCGCATGGCCTCCGAGCGCGGGCTCGGCGAGGCGCGGATCGACCGCATTTCGATCGCGGGCGAGGATCCCGGCAGCTTCGGTCTTCATTTCAAGGCGAAGCGGAGCCTCGTCATCTGGGGCGATCAGATGCTGCGGCTCGGGCCGCTGCGGTGTTTCGAGAGAATCGCCCTCCATTCGCCCCTCAAATGCTGGGCGCCGATGGCGTCGAACCTGTATCACGACCTGCTCTGGTATCCGACCGTCGGCCGGACGAGGATACGGGCGTTCGAGAGGACCGACTGGGGAGCGCTCTGGAGGACGTACCGGCGCGGCGGGGCGGAGCGGCGCTAGCGGCCGGTCCGGCCCCCGGCCGGGACGCGCCGGAGGGCGCGCGGAATGATCAAGGCACTCGCCGCGGCGAAGATCAACCTCTACCTCGACGTCATCCGCCGCCGCGAAGACGGCTACCACGACGTCGAAACCTTCTACCAGCCCGTTTCGCTCTTCGACGAGCTCACCTTCGAGAGCGCTGAGCGCGGCGTCACGGTGACGGGCGACGATCCGGCGGTTCCCTGGAACGAGGAGAATCTCTGCCATCGCGCCGCCCGGCTCGTCCTCGAGCGCGCGGGCGTCCGCGGCGGCGTGCGCATCTCGTGCCGGAAGGAGATACCGACGGGGGCGGGGCTCGGGGGGGGGAGCGCCGATGCCGCGGCCACCCTCATCGCGGTCAACCGGCTGCTCGGCGCCCGGCTCGACGCCGGGGACCTGCTCGACCTCGGCTCGCGCCTCGGGAGCGACGTGCCTTTTTTCGTCCTCGGAAGGCCGGCGATCGGGCGGGGGAGGGGGGAGATTCTCGAGGCCTCTCCGGGGCTTTCGGGGGGCTGGATACTCATCGTGAAACCACATCTATCTATTTCTACTAAATGGGCTTATGAAAATCTCAATTTACTGTTGACACGGGATGAGGGCGAGGCTACACTTGGCTCGTTCTTGGCGGATTTGCGCGCATTTCCGAATGCGGCGCTCGCGGTCCGAAACAGCTTCGAGGCGGGCGCGGCCGGGCGTTTTCCGGAGATCGCGAGGGTGCTCGCGGAGCTGAGGGAGGCGCGGCCGGTTCTCTGTTCGCTCAGCGGAAGCGGGTCGGCGTGTTTCGCCGTGTTCAGGGAGGAGAGAGAGGCGCGGGAGGCCGCGGGGCGATTCGAAGGCGAAGGCCTCTTCGCGAGAATAGCGCAGCCGATAAACGATTCCATTCGAATGGGGTAGGATAGAGCGGTTCGGAGGCAACTCTAGGGGGACGACATGGAAATCACGGAGATTCGGATCTCTGTCAGGAACGACAACAAGTTGAAGGCCTTCGCGAGCATCACCCTCGACAACATGCTCGTCATCAGAGGGCTCAAGATCATCGAGGGCGCAAAGGGGCTCTTCGTCGCCATGCCGAGCCGCAGGCGCCCCGACGGGACGTTCCAGGACATCGCCCATCCGATCAGCAACGAGTCGCGGGCCTGGCTTGAGGGAAAGGTCATCAAGGCGTACCTGAGCGAAAAAGATACCATCAGCACGGAGGCGGGCGTCGAAGTCTAGCGGGACGTGTAGCGCGGCGCTCCCGGGCTGCGGACGTTTGGGGAGTCGTCAAGCGGCAAGACACGGGACTTTGGATCCTGGATCGGAGGTTCGAATCCTCCCTCCCCAACCAGATGGTCGATGGCAGGGTGACCTGAGAGGTCACCTTCCTTGTTCTATACGGAGGATGTTCGGATGAACGACGAGCTCAAGATTCTGGCGGGAACCGCCAACCCAGAGCTGGTGAAAAAGATAGCGGAGTACCTCGGCGTCGGGCTCTGCGACCTCGAAATCGGCCGCTTCACGGACGGCGAGATCAAGGTGCGTATTCTCGACAATATCCGCGGGCGCGACGTGTTCATCATACAGCCGACCTTCGCGCCGGCCGACAATCTCATGGAGCTGCTGCTCCTCATCGACGCGTGCTCCCGCGCCTCGGCGGACCGCATCACGGCCGTCATCCCGTACTACGGCTACGCGCGGCAGGACCGCAAAGATCAGCCCCGGGTGCCGATCTCGGCGAAGCTCGTGGCGAATCTCATCACGACGGCGGGGGCCGACCGGGTGCTCGCCCTCGAGCTCCATGCCGCCCAGATCCAGGGATTTTTCGACATTCAGGTCGATAATCTTTTTGCGGCCCCGGTGCTCTTTGAATATATTCAGGGGAAAAATTTGAAGAACGTGACCGTCGTGTCCCCCGACGTCGGCGGCATCAAGATGGGGCGCGCCTTCGCCAAGCGCCTGGGGGCGAACCTGGCGATCGTGGACAAACGGCGCACGGCGGCCGATCAGTCGGAGGTCATGAATATCATCGGAGAGGTCGAGGGAAGCGATATCATCATTCTCGACGACCTCATCAGCACGGCCGGGACGACCACGCAGGCGGCGAAGGTTCTCAGGGATGCGGGCGCGCGGCGGATCATCGCCGCGGCGACGCACGCCGTTTTCGCGGGAGAGGTGTTCGACAGACTGCAGGGCTCTCCGATAGAGGAAGTCATCGTCACGAACTCGCTTCCCGTCGCTGTGCCGCCCCTGTGCCGGAAAATAAAGGTGCTGGACGTGTCGCCGCTTCTCGGAGAGGCGATACGCCGCATCCATACGGGAGAGTCGATCAGCAACTTGTTCGCGTAGCTCCGGAGGAAAACATGAAGCATATGAATCTCAAGTCCCGCATGCGGGAGGCGGACGGCAAGGAAGCGGCGCGGAGGCTTCGCCGCACGGGAGACGTTCCGGCGATTCTGTACGGCCACAAGCGCGAGCCGATCAACCTCAGCGTGGGGCAGAAGGATCTCTGGCACATCCTGCACACCGCCACCAGCGAGCACATGATCCTCAATCTCGACATCGAGGGCGCGAGCGAGGGCACGATACTCACGCTCGTGCGCGACGTTCAGCATCACCCGGTGACGGGAAACGTGCTGCACCTCGATCTCCAGCGCATCTCCGTCGACGAGAAGCTTCACATCGGCGTGCCGCTCGAGCTCACCGGCCTCGCCGCCGGCGTCAAGGATCAGGGCGGCATCCTCGATCACGGCGTGCGCGAGGTGACGATCAACGTGAAACCGATGGAGATTCCCGAGAAGCTCTCGATCGACGTCTCGGGCCTCAGCATCGGCCAGTCGCTCCACGTCTCGGACCTCATCGCCATTTACCCCGACCTCGACTTCGTCGACGACGCGAACGTGACGATCGCGCACGTTTCAGCGCCCAAGAAGCTCGAGACGCTCGTTCCCGAACCGGGAGCCGCGCCCGAGGCGGCCGTCGCCCCCGAGGAAGGGGAAGGCGCCGAGGGAGAGGAAGCGGAAGGCGAAGGGGAAGAGGACAAGAAGAAGGAAAAGGGAAAAGAGAAAGAAAAGGGAAAAGAGAAAGAAAAGGGAAAAGAGAAGGAAAAGGGAAAATAGCCTTTCATGGGGGATCTCTCCGTCGTTTGCGGGCTCGGGAACCCCGGGGCCCGCTACCGCGCCACGAGACACAATCTCGGTTTTCTCACGCTCGACGTCCTGTCGCGGCGCCACGGGCTCGCGTGGCGCCGCGTCGGGGGCCCCGCCCAGGAGACCCGCTGGCGCTCGGCGGGGCGGACGGTCGTGCTCCTCAAGCCCCTCACGTTCATGAATGATTCCGGAGCTGCCGTGGCCCGCATACCCGGGCTCGACCCCGCGGAGCTCCTCGTCGTGAGCGACGATCTCAACCTGCCGCTCGGAAGGCTGCGGTTCCGCATGGGCGGAGGGAGCGGAGGACACAACGGCCTCGCCTCGATTATCGAGCGCCTCGGGACCGAGGCGTTTCCGCGCCTGCGTCTCGGCATCGGTTCGGCTCCCGGCGGCATCGACTGGGCCGATTTCGTGCTGACGGAATTCCGCGAGGACGAGCGCGAAGCGGCGGACGCCCTCGTCGAGGAGGCCGCCGACGCCGTCGAGCTCGCCGTACGCCGGGGCCTCGGCGAGGCGATGCGGCGGCATCATCGTCCCGATGGGGCCGCCGGGGACCCTTGACCGGGGGCGCGCGGCGTGTTATATTGCCCCGTACCCGCGGCAGGACATCGCCTGCGTACATAAATCCCTACTTTCACGGCGCCTCCCGGCCCCGATGAAAGTCGCTTTCAGTCCGAAGGGAGGAGTTGCTCGATGCGCACCTACGAGTGCATCTATATCCTCAATCCCGCCCTCGATGAACAAACGGTGAAGGACAAGGCCGTTCGCTACGGCGAAATCGTGACGTCGCGCCAGGGTCAGATGCAGACGCTCGACCAGTGGGGCAAACGCCGGCTCGCCTTCCCCATCAAGAAGCAGTTCGAGGGCTACTACACGTTCATGCGTTTCGCCGGCACCGGCGAGATCCTGAAGGAGCTCAACCGCGTGTTCGGATTCGACGAGGCCGTGCTTCGCCACATGATTGTCGTCGAGGAAAAGCCGCGGCAGGCCGAGCCGCCGCGGGCATAACCCCGGATACGGGACCATTCACGGAGGACCATTCATGAGGAATGAGCGGAAGAAGAAGGAAAAACGCCCGATGCCGACGAAGCCCTGCCGGTTCTGCATCGACAGGCTTCCCATCGATTACAAGGATCAGGGGTTCCTGAGCCGCTTCGTCACCGAGCGCGGCAAGATCACGCCGCGGCGCATCACGGGCACGTGCGCGTGGCATCAGCGCGTGCTGACGCGCGCGATCAAGAAGGCGCGGTTCATCGCGCTCCTTCCGTACGTCAGGGAATACTATCGCTAAGGGGAGAGCACCATGGAAGTGATCCTTACGCAAAAGGTCCAGGGCCTCGGAGAGCGCGGAGACCGCGTCCGCGTGAAGGACGGTTACGCGCGGAACTACCTCTTCCCGAAACGGCTCGCGGTTTCCTCGACGGAGAGCCAGAAACGAGTGCTCGCGGAGGAGAACAAGCTCAGCGCCTCGCGTGAGACGAAGCTCAAGCAGGCCCTCTCCGCCGTCGCCGAAAAGATGAAGGACATCTCCTGCACGCTCGTCGTGCAGGCGGGTGAGGAAGACAAGCTCTACGGCTCCGTGACGGGGCACGACATCGCCAAGGCGATCGTCGATCAGGGGTTCGCCGTCGACCACAAGATGGTCGTTCTCGACGAGCCGATCAAGAAGCTCGGCGTCTATACGGTCCCCGTCCGGCTCCACCGCGAGGTCGAAGTTCAGGTCAAGGTGTGGGTCGTGAAGGAGTGACACCGGGGGGGCGCGGAGATGAAGCACGCCGCATTGCCGCCGCATATCTTCCGCGAGTACGACATCAGGGGCGTCGTCGACGTCGATCTCACCGATGACGGCGTCCGCCGGCTCGGACTCGCCGCCGCGGCCGCCTTCGCCCGCGAAGGCATCGTCGAGGCGGTCGTCGGACGCGACGTCCGCCGTTCGAGCGATCGGTATTTCGAGGCGCTCACCGCAGGGCTCCGGGCCGGCGGCGTGAACGTGATCGACATCGGAGCCGTTCCGACGCCCGTTTTCTATTTTGCGGCGAGGCGATGGGGCCATCGCGGCGGCGTCATGATCACGGCGAGCCACAATCCAGGGCACTACAACGGTTTCAAGGTGCTCCGCGGCGAAAGCACGATCTACGGCGCCGACATCCTCGAGCTTCGCGATCTCGCCGAGGCGAACCTCCCCGAGCCGGGCGGGGGCCGTCTCGAGAGACGCGAGGCGCGGGGGGAGTACGTCGAATACGTCTCGCGTTCCGTCACCGTATCGCGGCCGGTCGCCTTCGCGGCGGACGGCGGCAACGGAACGTCCGGGCTCGTCGCGGGGGAGCTCTTCGCCGCGCTCGGCGTGCGGCCGATCGAGCTCTTCATGGAACCGGACGGCGCATTCCCCAACCACCATCCCGATCCGACGGTGCCGGAGAACCTCCGCGTCCTGCGGGACACCGTCCTCGATCGACGCCTCGAGTACGGCGTCGCCTTCGACGGCGATTCCGACCGTATCGGCGTCATCGACGACCGGGGGGAGATCCTGTGGGGAGACCGGCTGCTCGCGCTCTTCGCGCGCGACGTTCTCGCGGCTCACCCGGGATCGACGGTCATCTTCGAGGTCAAATGCTCGCAGGCCCTCGAGGATGATATCGTCCGGCACGGCGGCAAGGCCGTCATGTGGAAGACGGGACATTCCCTCATCAAGAAAAAGATGCGCGAGACCGGGGCGCTCCTCGCCGGCGAGATGAGCGGGCACCTGTTCTTCGCGGACCGCTATTTTGGCTTCGACGACGCGCTCTACGCCGCGTGCCGGCTGCTCGAGATCGTGTCGCGGGGGAGCGTCCCGCTGAGCTCGCTCCTCGCCGATCTCCCGCGTTTCGAGACGACGCCGGAGATCAGGATCGATTGCCCCGACGAAGAGAAGTTCGCGGTGGTCGAAGCGATCCGGCGACGGTTCGCGAAGGACCGCCGGGTCATCGACGTCGACGGAGCGCGCATCGTCTTCGACGGCGGCTGGGGGCTCGTGCGCGCGTCGAACACGCAGCCGGTCCTCGTGCTCAGGTTCGAGGCCTCGACGCCGGAGCGCCTCGCCTCGATCCGCGGCGAGATCGCGGACGCGCTCGCCTCGTACGTCGACGTGTCGTCGCTCAGGGAGGGCTGATACCCGTGTACGGCGTCATTCTCGCCGGCGGCAAGGGGAAACGGTTCTGGCCGCGAAGCCGCGCGGCGAGGCCGAAGCAGTTTCTCGACATTGCGGGCGAGGGCTCGATGCTGTCGCTCACCTGGCGCCGCCTCTCGGCTTTCATTCCGCCCGAGCGGATTCTCGTCGTCACGGTCGATGAGCAGGCACGGCCGGTCAGGGAGGAGCTCCCCGCGCTTCTTCCCGGCAACGTTTTCGTCGAGCCCGAGGGCCGCAATACGGCTCCCGCCATCGCCGTCGCCGCGGCGCTCGCGCGGCGCCGGGGCGCCGCCGAAGAGCCGCTCCTTGTTTGCCCCGCCGACCACTCGATCCGCGGAGAGGCGGAGCTCGGACGCATCGTCGCCGCCGCCTCGGCTCTGGCCGGCAAGCGGGACGCGCTCGTGACCTTCGGCGTCGTGCCCGCGTTTCCCGCGACCGGCTACGGCTATATCGAGTCCGGGGAGAGCGTCGCCGTCGAGGATGGCGTTTCGTTCTTCGAGGCGAAGCGGTTTCACGAGAAGCCCGACGCCGCGCGGGCGGCGGACTATCTGCGGGCGGGAACCTATTTCTGGAACAGCGGTATATTCCTCTGGCGGCCCTCGGTGTATCTCGCCGCGTGGGCGCGTTTTCTCCCCGAAGGCGTCGCGCCGCTCGAGGCGATCGAGGCGGCGATCGGAACGGCCGCCGAGAGGGAAACGATCGAGCGCGAGTATCCGCGCCTTCCGGCGATATCGGTCGACTACGGGATTCTCGAGAAGGCCGGGAACGTCGTCGTGGCGCCGGCCGATATCGGATGGAGCGACGTCGGGTCGTGGGACTCGCTGTTCGATATGCTCGCCGCCGACGCGGCGGGCAACGCCGGCGCCGGCGGCCGGGAGCTCGTCGACTGCAAGCGGAACCTGTTTTTCAATCCGGGCGGTTTCACCGCGGCGGTCGGTGTCGACGATATCATCGTGGTCGTGGACGGCGGGACGGTGCTCGTGTGCCGGCGCGGGGAAAGCCAGCGGGTGCGCGAGATCACCGATTCGCTCGAGCGCAACGATCGAAAGGAATTGCTCTAGTCCGGCCGGGGACGCCGGTCGACGTTCGGAAGGAGGATTCGATGTTCGCGAGGAGAGCGGCAATCATCGTGCTCGCCGCCGTCGTCGCCGCGTTCGGCGGTTCGTGCGGCAAGCAGAAGGAAGAGGGCATCAAGATCAAAGAGGGGCTCTCGGCCCGCGTCGCCGATTACAAGCTCACCGACGAGGCGGTGAACCGCCGCTTCGAGGAGCTTCCCGAGGCGCAGCGCAAGGAGTTCAAGGGCATCGAGGGAAAGGCGAAATTCGTCGATCGACTCATCGAGGAGCACCTCCTCTATCGGGCCGCGGTCGACGCCAAGATCGACCGCGAGGACGAGATCAGCGAGCGTCTGCGGTGGGTCACGATGAACCTGCTCGTCGCCGAGTACTTCAACCGGAACATCGGCGGCAAGGTGAAGATCGAGGACGCGGACGTCGAAACGTACTACCAGGAGCATCCGGAAGAATTCCGGCAGCCGTCCGTCGTGCGGGCGCAGTATCTCCTCTCGGCCGATAGCCTCAAGGCGGCTTCCTGGCGGAAGAGGATTCTCGGCGGCGAGAAGATGACGGACATCGCGCACAAGGAATCGGAAGACCGGGCCACGGCCGCCGAGGGCGGCGACCTCGGCTACTTCAACCTCGGGGGTTACATCAAGGGGATCGGCCAGTCCGCAGCTTTCAGCGCGGTCGTCGAGAAGCTCGAGATCGGCAAGATCAGCGACGTGTTTCGATTCGAGAAGGGGTACGCCGTCGTGCGCGTCTCGGAGAAGAATCCCGAGAAGCATCTGACGCTGGAGGAGGCACGCCGCACGATCACCGGCAAGCTCCACGGCGCGAGGGCGGAGGATCTCTACCATGCCGAGATCGAGCGGCTCAAAAAGCAGTACGAGTCCGAGAACTACGTTCGGGAGCGGATCGCGACCACGAAGCGCACCGCGGCCGAGCTCTGGGAGATGGCTCAGATGGAGAGCGATACGCACGCGCGGATCCAGTTCTACCGCGACATCGTCAACCAGTACCCTCAGGAGAAGAACGCTCCCGAGGCGCTCTTCATGATCGCGTTCACGTACGCCGAGGATCTCAAGGATTTCGTTCAGGCGCGCCGCACCCTCGACGAGCTGATCGAGAAGTATCCGGCGAGCGGGATGATCGATTCGGCGAAATGGATGATCGAGAACATGGGCAAACCGGGGTTCGACGTCGATACGCCGGAGGACGTGCAGCGGCGGGCCGGGGAAGGCGCGACCGCCGGGAAGGCGGGCTCGTAAGCGCCGCCATGGAACTCGTCGAGGTATTCGTTCGTGGAATCGCGCTCGATCAGGAGCGCCGGCACCCGGTCGTGCTGCTCCGGTCGGAGGAGGAGGACGAGATTCTCCCGATCTGGATCGGCACGGCGGAGGCCACGGCGATATTCACCGCGCTCGCGGGAAAGTCCTTCGAGCGGCCGATGACGCACGATCTCCTGCGGATCGTCATCGACGTGCTGGACGCGACGGTCGACCGGATCGAGATCACCGGCATCCACGCCGACACGTACTTCGCGCGCATCGTGCTCCGGCACGGCGACGACACCTTCTACGTCGATGCTCGCCCGAGCGATTCGATCGCGCTCGCGCTGCGGGCGAACGCGTCGATCTTCATCGATCACGAGCTGTTCGACTCGTACAAGCGGCCCATCGATCTCGGCGCCGAGGAAGACGACGTCCGCCGGCGGCTCAAGGAGCTCGATCCCGGAGACTTCGGAGAGTTCGAGGCGTAGCGAGGGGGGAGCGCCGTGATAGAATCCTTCAAGGGAATCCGGCCGCGCATCGGCCGGGACGTGTTCGTCGCGCCCTCGGCCTGGATCATCGGCGACGTCGAGCTCGGCGACCGCTCGAGCGTGTGGCACGGCGCCGTCGTCCGCGGGGACGTGTGCCGGATCCGCATCGGAGAGCTCTCGAACATACAGGATCTCTGCGTCTGCCACGTGACGACGGGAGGGCCCGAGCTCGTGATCGGGAGCGGCGTGACGGTCGGCCATCGCGCGATCCTGCATTCGTGCGTCGTCGAGGACACCTGCCTCATCGGCATGGGGTCGGTGATTCTCGACGGCGTCCGCGTCGGACGGGGTTCGATCGTGGCGGCGGGAAGCGTGCTGCTCCCGGGGACCGTCGTGCCGCCCTGCTCTCTCGTCGCCGGCGTTCCCGCGAAGGTGAAGCGGGAGCTCGACGGGACGGAGGCGGAAAGGCTCGCGCGGAGCGCCGAAGCGTACCATGTCCTCGCGATGTCGTATCGCGGGCAATCGCCGGATCATCCGCCGGAGGAGCGTGCATGAGAAACGTACTTCGAGCTGCCGTCCTGCTCGGCGCCGCGCTCGCGGCGGGCGTCGCCGGGGCCGAGGAGTCCGCCAAACAGAGACAAACGGCCACCCTGAAAATCGGGGCTCTCTGCCCGCTCGAGGGGCGCTACGCCACGCTCGGCGAATCGTTTCTCCGCGGATCGTCGATCGCGCTCAAGGAGGCGAGGTTGCGGGGAATCAAGAACATCGAGCTCGTCGTGGGCGATACGCGGGGCGCGCCGCTCACCTGCCGGGCCGTGGCCGAGAGGCTCATAGAGGAGGAGCGCGTCGACGCGCTCCTCGGCGAGGTTCTCAGCTCCTCGACGATCGCCGCGGCGCAGGTGGCCGAGCTCTCGCGCGTCGTGCTTCTTTCGCCCGTCGCGACGGAGGAGGGAATCGACGACATCGGTGGTTGGGTGTTCCAGACCTCGCTCGGCGCCGAGACGGAGATCGCTGCTCTTTCCCGGATGGCCTGCGGGCGCCTCGGCCTGAGGCGCTTCGCGTACCTCTCGACCGATGACCCCGCCTCCCGGAGAGGCGCCGCGCTCTTCTCCGACGAGATCGAGCGGCTCGGCGGCCGCCTCGTCGCCGCCGAGTTCTACCCGGCCGGTAGCACCGATTTCACCGAAGTCCTGAACCGCCTCGCCGCCGCCGCGCCGGAGGCGCTCTATATCGGTTCGGAGATCGAGGATCTCATTCTCATCCTGCCGCAGCTCTCTTTCCACGAGTTCGGTGTGCAGCTCCTCGGCACGAGCGCGTGGGATTCCCGGCGTCTCATCAGAATGGCCGGGAAAGACCTCGAGGGGGCGATCTTTCCCGAGGATATCGGGACGCGCAAGGCCGAGCAGCGGTTTCTCGCCGCCTGCGCCGCGGTGAACGAGGTTCCCGGCGAGCGCAACCAAGTCATGATCGGCGCCTACCAGGGCACGCGGATGCTCGTCGAGGCGATGGCGAAGGTGAAGGGTGGCGGCGAGGCGCTGCGCGAGGAGATGTCGCGGACGCTCGAGAAAAGGCGCCATCCCTATCTCGATCTCGTCGCCGGCGACGGCATTCCGTTTCGCATCGTGCGCGGCGAAAAGCTCGTCGATTTCGAGGCGCTCCGGACGGCGCGCTAGCGGCGCATCTCGTACCGCACGAGGAAGCTCACCCAGAACGAGACGCCCTTTCCCCCCTCGCGGATCGGTTCGAAGAGAAACTGTCGGAGCGCCCGGAGGGACGATTCCTCGAACGAGCGCGGGCCGTAGGACGTCCTCACGTACGCTTCGCCCACGCTGCCGTCGGAGGAGATGTACGCTTCGACGAGCACGTACCCTTCCTCGAGCGCGGCGAGCGCGTCCGCGGGGTATTCCGGCTCCACCATGCGGAGGATCACGTAGTCGAGGCGATAGGGAACGGGCGCCCGCGACGCGTAGCTGCGGAACTCGAAATCCCCCGGAATCTCGGGAGCCACGATCGAAGGGCGCGTCGTTTCCGCGGGCCGCGGCGCGGGCTCGTTGCCTCGGTCGCGCCGCGGGCGGTCGAGCCCCTCGATGAACACGTTCTGGACCACGAGGGCGGTTCTCTGCGGGGCGACGATTCCCTCGGGCGTGCGGTCGTTGAGGACCGAGATCTCCGGCCGCAAGGCTTCCGGTCCCCGGTACCCGAAGAGAATGATGCTTTCAACGAGATCGACGCGGGCGAACGCCAAGAGAAGTATCGCGTGCGCGAGCAGGACGGGGAGAACGATGAGCGCGAGCCGTCGCCGGTACCTTCGATCATACTCGCCGATGCTGATCATCACCGCCGGGTGGCGCCTCCCTCCTCATCAATATCGCCGCCGGGACGCCGGGGTGTCAAGCCCGGCCCGCGGTGGGTCCCCCCGCGAGACCGTTCACTTGCCGGCGGCCATGATGCGGACCGTCGCTTCGAGCGTCCGTTCCGCCGCGAGGCGGATCCAGGCCCCGTCCTCCATGAGCCGCTCCGTCGCTTCATCCTCGACGGCGCCGCAGTAGATCTCGACGGCGGCGCAGGAGGTCTGCTGGAGGAAGAGACTCGACCCTTCATGGACGGCGAAGGCGCCGCCCGGAGGAAGAGTGGAAAGCGAAGCGGCGAGCGAATCGGCGGCGAGCCTTCCGCGCGCGCTTCCTGGGTAGTGGAACGCGAGCCGCGCTCCGCCGGTTCCACCGGGCGCCGCGCCGGCGCGAATGCCGATGGCGAGCTCGGCGCCGGAACGGTTCGCGGCGTACACGCGCTCCTGCGCCGACAGCGTTTCTTCACCTTCCCGCGTGAGCGCCACCTCGGCGCCGGCCTCCTCGAGGAGCTCGCGGAGGCTCCGTGCTATGGCGAGGTTGACCGAGGCGCCGCGCAGCCCCCGCCGGCCGAATCCGCCCGGCTCCGCGCCGCCGCCGCCCGGGTCGATCGCGATGCGCCGCCCGGCGAGAACCCCGCCGTAAAGAGGTTCGAGCTCGACGACGCTCTCCGCCGCCGGCGAGCCGCCCCCGATCGCGGCGAGCGCGACGGCCGCGGCACGGTAACCGCGCGCGCTCACCCGGAGCGTTTCGCCCGCGGCCGAGCGCGGGAGGAGCAGCGCGCCGCGCGGGTCGCCGGCGACGCTGCCGAACGACGACGACGCCGCGGAGGGCCGGGGGACGGGGCGGCGCGTTCGCGCGTCGATCACGAGCATGCCGATCTTGTCCGTCGGGTCCAGTGCGGGGAAGCCGATCGTATCCGAGTAGGCTCCCGCCGATACGATGAACACGTCTCCGGCGTCGGGGGGGCGCTCCGCCGTGAACCGGGCGATTCCGCCGCGGCACGCGTCGGCGAGCTTCCACCCGCGCCGCGGCGCCGAGAGGACGACCGGTGTTCCGTCGGCGACGGGCATGGCGAGCTCGTCGAGAATCATGAGGGAGAGTTGCACCTCGGCGCCGAAGGGCCGCGGCACGAGCGGCACGGCGTGACGCGCGGGGCGGTTCAGCAGGACGGTGAAGGGCTTGCTGCGCCCGGTGGCTCCGCGCGCGCTCCGTACGGACGCCTGCACGGCGTAGGGGCCGTTCGGAAGCTCCCCGTCCATCGGCCAGCGGATGGCCGACGTGTCGGGGTCGACGATCGGGACGACCTCGCTCGCGCCGATCGTGATCCGCGCCGAAGCGGGATCGAGCGGCACGCCGGCGTCTCCGCGCACGCTGAAAACGAGCTCCGCGGGCGCGGCGACGGTATCGGCGACGGGGGCGCGGCGCTCGACGGACGGCACGCCGCGCGAGAAATAATCGACGAGCCCGAGAAAATAGGCCTGAGCCTCGAGCTTTTGCTTGTCCGCGAGACGGAGCCGGTTCTCGACGAGCGGATGCGAGAGATAGCTCGCCTCTCCGAGCACGGCCGCGTGCGCGGCGGAGGATCGCAGGACGAGATAGTTGCCCGGTTTCACCTCCGCGGCGGCGATGCCGAGGTTCCGCGAGAGGTGAACCTGGACCGCCTGCGCGAGCTCGAGGGAGGGTCCCGGGTCGTTCGAGCGATAGTACGCCTCGATTTTGTTGAGGGCGCGGTCGAGGGCGAGGTTCGAGTTGTGGTGTATCGAGATGAAAACGTCCGGATCGAGCTCGTTCGCCGCCTCCGAGCGCGCGTCGAGATCGTCCCGCGCCTCGGTCGAGCCTTCGGGGAGCCGGTCGCGGTCGGTTGTCCGGGTGAGATGGGCATCGGCTCCCGCGTCCGCGCACAGCCCCCAAAGGTAGAGGGCCACGCCGAGATTCGCGTCCGCCTCGCGCAGGCTGTCGAGCCCGACGGCGCCGGCGAAGCTGCCGCCGTGGCCGGGATCTATCACGATGCGTTTGCCCGTGAGAACGCCCGCCGGAAAATCCTCCGGCCTCTCGGCGAGGTCCACATAGATCCGCTCGACGGGGGGCGCCGTCTTCGGAGCGCACCCCGCGGCGAGAACGCATCCGGCGAGCGCCGCGGCGACGGGGAATCTTAATTGGTTCATCGACCACTCCTTTGCACGGATCGGGCCGTTTCGCGCTCATTCTTCATCAAAGGGCGGCCATCCATCAAGGGACAAATGGTGGTCGAGGGGGGTTTTCGGCGCCGCTCCATATATTGTGAAAATTGTTGACGCTATATACCATATATGGTAGAAGATGGCAGATTTCGTTACAGTAACGAGTGAAGCAGGTCATGGAAATGCACGAGCACCTCAAAAAGCTGCCGTCGGTGGAGCGTATCCTCGAAGACCCCCGGGTCGCGGGGAGAATCACGCTCCTCTCGCGCAAGGGAGTCACGCGGCTCGTGCGCGAGACGATGGAGGTCTTCCGCGAACGGTTGCTCAAAGGGGATATGGCCGCGAGCTCCGAGGAGAACGTGCGGGCGTCGATCGCCGACGACGTGGCGCGGAAGCTCGAAACGATCGAGCGCGGCGGGCAGCGCCGCGTCATCAACGCCACGGGGGTCATTCTCCACACGAACATCGGCCGCGCGATCCTCGGCGAGGGAGCGAGGCGGGCGATCGAGGAGGCCGCTTGCGGATACGTCGATCTCGAGATCGATCTCGAGAGCGGCGAGCGGACGGAGCGGGGAGAGCGCGTTTCTCGGCTTCTCTCGCTCCTCACGGACGCCGAGGACGCGCACGTCGTGAACAACAACGCCGCGGCCGTGCTGCTCGCCGTCGAAACGCTCGCGGGAGAGGGGGCGGTGGCCATCTCGCGCGGCGAGCTCGTCGAGATCGGAGGCTCCTTCCGGCTGCCCGAGATTCTCTCGCACGCGGCCCGTCGCGTGATCGAGGTCGGCACGACGAACCGCACCCACCGCAAGGATTACGAAAAGGCGATCAAGGAGGGGGCCACACTCCTCCTCAAGGTGCATACGAGCAACTACCGCATCGTCGGCTACACGAACGAAGTGCCGCTCCGCGATCTCGTCGAGCTCGGGCGGGCCCGCGGCGTGCCGGTGATGTACGACCAGGGAAGCGGCGTTCTCTTTCCGCTCGCGACGAGGGGGATCGAGGGGGAGGAGTGCCTCGCCGACGTCATGGCGAGCGGCGTCGACCTCATGAGCTTCAGCATGGACAAGGTGCTCGGAGGACCGCAGGGAGGAGCGATCGTCGGCAGGGCCGGTCTCATCAGGCTCATGCGCGAAAACCATCTCGCCCGGGCGCTCCGTCTCGACAAGATGACGCTGGCGGCCCTCGAAAGCGTGCTGCTCGAATACTGGCGCGGGAGATTCGACGAGGTGCCGGCGCTGCGCATGATCACGGCCGATATCGAGAGCGTGCGCTCCCGCGCGGAGACGATCGCATCGCGCCTCCGCGAGAGCTGCGCCGGAGGGATCGAAGCGGCGCTCGAGGAGGCGGAGTCGTCGATCGGGGGAGGGAGCTTTCCCAGTAACCCCTTGCGGTCGGTTCTCGTACGGGTTACTCTTCCCGGGAGCCGCGCGGAGAAGATCGCGGCGCGGTTGCGCTCTGGATCGCCCGCGGTGCTCGTCCGTGTCAGGGAACAATCGATCATGATCGATCCGCGTACCGTTCTCCCCGGCGAGGAGGACGCGCTCGTCGAGAGGTTCGCAGTGGCATTCGGCGCTCTGTGCCGGAGGGAGTGATTCGTCGTGCATGATGAGCGTAGGGCAGCGAAGAAGGACTCCTGCGGCTCCGTCGAGGGAGGTTTTACGATCTCTCTGGACGAGGACCGCATTCGGGTGTTCATGGAGGCGGGGGATTTTTCGTCGGCGGGCGAGCTCGAGCATTTCGCTGGAATCGGCGCCCAGATCGACGCTCGCGTTCGGGGGGGCGGCGGCGGTGTATCGCTGCTCGCGCTCTCGATCGGCGGCAAGGGGCTCGAGCGGGATTTCGCCGTGCTCGAGATCGCGCATCTGCTCGCGAAGAACGGCAAGAGCGTGCTCGTCGTCGACTGCGACTTTCTCCACCCGGGGCTCGGCGGCCTCGTCGAAAACCTCGAGGAGCACGGGTTCCTCGATCTGCTGCTCTACGGAAGCTCGCTCAAGTCGGTGGCGAGGACGATCGGAATCGACGGCGTGACGATCGCCGGACCGGGATCCTTCCCCGTGTCGCGCACGATTCCCTTCGCCCTCAAGGAATTCGACAAGATCAGGGATTTTCTGCGGTCGAAGCACGATGTCGTGATCTACTGCACGACGCTCCACACGGAGGACGGGCGGCTCAACCCGCTCGTTCCGCTCGTCGACGGCGTCATCGTGGCCTGCCGTATCGAGAATCTCGCCGAGGGCGAGCTCGAGCGGCACGTCGCAGCCCTCGGCGCCGAGCGGGCGAAATCCGTGGAGCTCGTTTGCTTCTGCGGCAGGCGCGAGGAGGCGCCCGTCGCTGCCGCCGCCCGTCCGGCCCCGGAGGCCGCGCGGGAGGTGCCGCGCATCGAGCTCAAACGCGAGGCGGCCGGGGATGAGGCCCTGCCGGTCCCGGCCGGAGAACCCGCGGGGGACGTCGTTCGCGAGGCGGGCGAGCCGGGGGGCGGACGGCGCTTCAGCAGGCTCCGGATTCTGCTCGCCGCCGGCGCCGTGATCGTGGCTGCCTTCGTCGTCTGGTGGCTGGCGATGAACCGGACGGTGAAGGACGAAGTCTCTCCGGCCGGTCTGCCGTCCGCCGCGGTCGAGCGCCCCGGGGCCGACACGGGCGCCGCTCCCGTCGACTCGGGAGCGGCCGAAGAGGGCGCGCTCGCCGGCGGAGGACTCGACACCGCCGCGGCGGCCGCGGATGGAGCGGATCGGCAGCCCTCCCCCGCGGAGCGGGGCACGGAGGAAAAACCGGCCCCCGCCGCCGAAACGGCGCGAACGGGTCCGGCGAAATACACGATACATGTCGCCTCCTTCACCGATCCGGTTCGGGCCGAGGCGGAGAAGGAGCTGCTCGAGAAGAGCGGGTTCTCCGTGCGCGTCGTCGAGGTGCCGATCCGCGGAGAGCGGTGGCTCCGCGTGTTCGCGGGCTCCTACGCGACCACGGAGGAGGCCGACGGCGCGCGGCTCGAGATCCTCGCGCTCAAGGGACACGCCTACGCGCGCATCGTCGAGATCGACAAGGCGGGAAGATAGCGGGGGGACGCTCTCGGCCCCGCGCGGGAGGAAACGCTCTCCGGCGCGAGGAACGCCGGGATGACGACAGCTGGAGGATGATGTTACGTGAGCCTTTCTAAGATCGAGCTCGTCGGCTTTAAATCGTTCATGGCGCCGATTACCCTGCAGTTTCGGGAAGGCATCACGGCGATCCTCGGTCCGAACGGGTGCGGCAAGACGAATATCGTCGACGCGGTGCGATGGGTGCTCGGCGAGCAGAGCGCCCGGCAGCTGCGAGGCGCGAAGATGGAGAACGTGATCTTCAACGGCACGCAGGCGCACAAGCCGATGGGGTTCGCGTCGGTGAACCTCACGATCAACAACGAGCGCGGACAGTTTCCGCTCGATTTCTCCGAGATCCTGATCACCCGCAAGGTCTACCGCTCGGGAGTGAGCGAGTATTTCATCAACAAGGCCCCCTGCCGCCTCAAGGATATCCGGGACCTCTTCGCCGATACGGGCACGGGGAGCCACTCTTACTCGGTCATCGAGCAGGAGATGATCGACTGGGTTCTCAACAACGTCCACGGCGAACGGCGTCTCATGTTCGAGGAGGCCGCCGGCATCGTGAAATACCGGATGCGCCGCGAAGAAGCGCAGCGGAAGCTCGATCAGACGGGAGCGGATCTCGTTCGTCTCGAGGATATCCTCGATGAGCTCCGCAAAACGGTCGGATCGCTCAAGTACCAGATGGCGAAGGCGCGCCGGTACCAGATCATACGCGACCGCATCCGCGGATGGGAGCTCGTCTGTCTCCGGCGTCAGCTCGGCGAGCTCCTCGCCGAGCGCCGGGAGGCCGACGGCGCGCTCGCGGGGCTCGTCGATCTCACGAAGAACGAGGACACCTCCCTCGCGGATCTCGAGCGCAGGGTCGAGGAGGCCCGCGCCGCGCATCTCGAGCTCGAGCGCCGGCGTTCGGAGCTTCAGAACGGCCGCTACGATCTGCGCCGCCGGATCGAGTCGTCCGAGGGAACGATCATCCAGTTCACCGAACGGCAGAGCCACGCGCGCGCCCGCGTGGACAAGGCGAAGCGCGAGATCGAGGAATCCGAGAAGCGTCTCGCGGGGATCGCGGGCCGGCGCGCCGACGTGGAACGCCACGCCGCCGACACCGATGCGCGCATCGCGGCCGAGGACGCCACGGTCGCCGATCTCGCCCGCGAGCACCGCGAGCTCTCCGAAAAGATACAGGCGCTCCAGGCGAAGCTCATGGACGCCAAGCAGACGCAGCTCGATTTTCTGCAGGACCGCGTGCGGGCCAAAAGCTCGCTCGAGCACTACGAGGGAATGCTCGCCGAGCTCGACGGGCGCTCGGCGGAGATCCGGGAACGGATCGCCGACACGGAGCGCGCGGGCGCCGAGATCGTGTCGGGCAAGGAGCGCGCCGCAGCCGTTTGCCGGGAGCTGGAGGAGCGGAGCGCGGGACTCGAGCGGGAGCGTCTCGAGCTCGTGGATGCGGTGCGGGAAACGGAGCGGCGGATTCTCGACGTCGAGCGGCGGCTGGCGGGGAAGAGAGTCGAGCTCGACGCGGTTCGCGGAAAGCACGACCTCCTGCGGCGCATGAAGGAGAACTTCGAGGGCTTCCCCGGCGGAGCCCGGCATCTGCTGTCGAACGGCGACGGCAGGATCCGGGGACCGCTCGTCGAGTTTCTCCGCGTCGAGGATCGGCACCGGAGCGCCGTGGAAGCGGCGCTCGGGGGAATGCTCGAGGGGATCGTCGTCGGCGAGAGCGCCGACGGGCTCGCCCTCGTGCGCGATCTCGCCTCGGCGAAGCACGGCCGCGTGCGGCTCTTCGCCGCCGCCGATTCCTCCGGCCCGCGCCCGGAGGGCGCCGGATCCCCGGCGGGATCGCTCGGCGCGCTCTCGTCGTTCGTCGGCGTCGATGAGCCGTACCGGGCGCTCGTCGAGAGCCTGCTCGGAGACGTGTATCTCTTCGACGATCCGGACGCCGCGCTTTCCTTCGTCGCGTCTCCGGCGGGGAGCTCGGCCTCGGCGGTCACCCTCTCGGGCGTTTCGATTTCGCGCGCGACGGGAATCTATTTCGCGGGAGGAGCGAGGGAGGAGTTCTCGCTGCTCGGACGGAGCGGCGAGATCGACCGCGCCGCGGAGGCGATCCCCGTTCTCGACGCGGAGATCGTTTCGCTCTCGGGCGAGTGCGCCGACGCCCGCCTCGCCCGCGACCGGTCGGCCGTCCGCATGGGCGAGATCGAGGCGGGCATTCGGGATCTCCGGGAGGAGCATGCGCAGCGCAACGAGGAGCTTCAGGTCCTCGAGCGCGACCACGCAGGGAGCCGCGAGAAGGTGGCTCTCCTCATGAGGTCGGTCGACGAGATCGAGGCGGCGCGCTTCGAAACGCTCTCGAAGCTCGAGGAGGTGAAGCTCTCCCTCAAGATGCGGGAGGAGGCCGGTTCCCCGGCGGAGGGAGAGTGGATGGAGACCGAGCTCTCGGGTCTGCACAAGCGCAAGGAAGAGGTCGAGACCGCCACGACCGATCGCCGGGTGGCGCTCGCATCGCTTCGCGGCGGTCTCGAGAAGGATCGCGAGGAGCAGAAGGGGCTCGCCGAGATGGAGCAGCAGTTCCGCTCGATCGCCGACGAGCGGGGAGGGGAGATCGAGACCTCGACGCGCGAGACGGTTGAGCTTGAGGCCTCGATCGCCGCGGAGCGCGGTTCGGTCCGCGAGCTGCTCGAGGAAGAGCGGGGTTTCGAGTCGTCGCTCAATTCCCTCACCGGAGAGCTCGAGGAGCGAAGGGGCCAGGCGGAGGCCGCGGAAAAGGAGCTCAAGAGCCGCGCGGCGGAGCGCGAGCGGATATTCGAAAGGCTGAACGAGACCAAAATCGCGCTCTCGACGATCGGCGCGCGGATGGGCGGCCTCATCGAGAAGGGGCGGGAGCTCTACCGCGAGGATCTCGGCTGCTACCTCGAGGGCAAGGAGCTTCCCCTCACCGAGGAGGAATCGACCGTCGATCGCGACATGCTCGAGCGGGAGCGCCGGAAGCTCGAATCCCTCGGCCCGGTGAACCTGGCCGCGGTCGACGAGTATGCCGAGAAGAAGTCGCGTCTCGATTTTCTCGAGGCGCAAAAGGCCGATCTCGTGAAGGCCACCGAGGAGCTTGCCGAGGCGATCGGAAAGATCAACGCCCGCGCGCGCGAGCAGTTTCTCGAGACCTACACCGCCGTGCGCGCGAATTTCCAGGAAACCTTCAAGATTCTCTTCGAGGGGGGAGAGGCGGACCTCGCCCTCGGCGAGGGGGAGGATCCCCTCGAGGCGGACATCATCATCACGGCGCGGCCCCGCGGAAAGCGCCTGCAGGATATCGCTCTCCTCTCGGGGGGAGAACGGGCGTTGACGGCCCTCGCACTGCTCTTTGCCCTCTACAAGGCCAAACCGAGCCCGTTCTGCATCTTCGACGAGGTCGACGCTCCCCTCGACGACGCCAACATACAGCGTTTCGTGCGCATGCTGCACGTCTTCAAGAAGGACACGCAGTTCATCATCATCACGCACAACAAGCGCACGATGGAAGCGGCCGAGCAGCTGTACGGGGTGACGATGGAGGAGCTCGGCGTTTCGCGGGTCGTGTCGGTCGATTTCGCGAGCATCGAGCAGGTCATGAAGAACCGCGCGGCCTCCGGACGCGCCTTGATGCCGTCGGAGGTCTCCTCCAACAACTAGCGTCGGGCGGCCGCGCGGGGCGCGGCGGCGCGCCGGAGGCGGGGCATGCTGATTCTGAAATACGCCCTGATGGTGCTCGCGGGAGCGGCCGTCGGCGTCGTCGCCTCGTTCGCCGGTCTCGGCGGAGGCATCATCATCGTGCCGCTTCTCATGTTTCTGGGATATACGGCGCAGCGGGCGGTCGGCACGTCGGTTCTGGCGATACTCATCATCGCCGTCTCGAGCCTTGTCGCTCATAACAAGCTCACCAACATCGACTATCGGATCGGACTTCTCATGGGCGTCGGCGGCATCGTTGGCGCGCAGGTCGGCGCCATGCTGCTCGAGGATGTCTCCACGGCGGGGTTCAAAAGGGTTTTCGCCCTGATCCTCGCCGCGCTCTCGTTCTACCTGTTCTTCAAGAAATAAGCCGGGAACACGTCGATTGACGCGGAGAATGCGCGAATGAGGGGATTGTTTCAGGGGCTGCGCCGGACGAAGGAGCGCCTCTTCGGCTCGATCCAGCAGGTCCTCTCGGGGGCTCGCTCGACGCGGGCGCCATCGAAGACCTCGAGGGGATTCTTCTCGGCGCCGATATAGGTGTCGAGGCGACCGAGCGGATCATCGAGCGGCTCCGCGAGCGCTCCGGCGGAGCGGCCGCGGCCGTCGATTTGCGGCGCGTCATGGGGAAGGAGCTCCTCGCGATCATCGGCGAGACGCCGAGGCCGTCGCCGCCTCCGGGCAGGCCTCGCGTGATCGTTGTCATCGGCGTAAACGGCGTCGGCAAAACGTCTACCATCGGAAAGCTCGCGCATCGCCTGAAGTCGGAAGGGAGCTCCGTTCTGCTCGCGGCCTGCGACACCTTCAGGGCGGCGGCGATCGATCAGCTCGAGTTGTGGGCCTCCCGCGCGGATGTTCCCCTCGTCCGCCAGCAGATGGGCTCGGACCCGGCCGCCGTCGCCTTCGACGCGGTTCAGGCCGCCCGCGCGCGAGGCGTCGACGTCGTCATCGTCGACACGGCCGGGCGGCTGCACACGCGGGTCAATCTCATGGAGGAGCTGAAAAAGGTGTTCACCGTTCTCTCCACGCGCATGGAGGGGATCGCGCTCGAAGGCTGGCTCGTCCTCGACGCCAACACCGGCCAGAACAGCCTCCGGCAGGCGGAGGCCTTTACGGCGTCTCTTCCCGTCACGGGGCTCGTTCTCACGAAGCTCGACAGCACCGCCAAGGGCGGCGCCGTGATCGCCATCCAGCAGAAGCTCGGAATCCCCGTTCTGTACGTCGGGCTCGGCGAGGGAGTGGAGGATCTCGCGCCGTTCGATCCGGGCGAATTCGTCGAGGGCATACTCGGGGAATGACCGGAGCGGGCATCCGCAGCGCCTCCGCGCCGATTTGACTCCTTGACAGGCGTGTTCCGGCAACGTAACATGTTGGTTATGAGCCCCTCCGCGGGGCGCTGAAACCTTCGGGGCGGGGTGCAAGTCCCCACCGGCGGTATAGCCCGCGAATGAGCCGACGCTCACCGATCCGGTGCGATTCCGGAGCCGACAGTGACAGTCTGGATGGAAGAAGGTGCATTTTTATTGCCCGGACCGTGCTGCATTCCGAGCCTCTCCATCTATGAGCTCCCGAGGATCCGCGCGCGAATAGGATCGTGCGTCCGCTTCGCGCGCGGGGAACGACCGTCTTCATCAGGGCCGCGGCCCCTACCGCGGCTCGGGACTGCGGCATGAGCGCGGAAGAGGGATATCTGCACAGGGCGCTCGAGCTGGCCGGGAAGGCCCTCGGCGAGACCTTTCCGAATCCGCTCGTCGGCGCGGTGATCGTGAAGGACGGCGAGATCGTCGGCGAGGGGTATCATCGCGGGGCCGGCTGTCTCCATGCCGAGATAGAGGCGATCAGTGCGGCGGGGGAGCGCTCGCGAGGCGCCACCCTCTACCTCAACCTCGAGCCGTGCTGCCATTTCGGAAAGACGCCTCCCTGCACGGAGGCGCTCGCGGCGGCGGGGATCGCCCGCGTCGTTTTCAGCATGTACGATCCCGATGAACGCGTGCGCGGCCGGGGCGCCTCGTCTCTCCGCTCGCTGGGGATCGCGACGGAGGCGGGAATCTTGGCGCGCGAGGCCCTCGAGCTCAACCTTCCCTACGTGCACCGCAGTCTCACCGGCGAGCCCTTCGTCGTGGTCAAGCTCGCCTCCACCCTCGACGGGAGGCTCTCGAAGGGCGCCGGGCGGATGCTCTCCGGCGACGCGGAGCAGCGCTACGTCCACCGGCTGCGCGCCTGGACCGAGGCGATCGCGATCGGCATCGGCACCCTCGAAAAGGACGCTCCGCGGCTCGACCGGCGGCTCTATCGCGACGACATGGCGCCGCCGGCGCGCATGGTCTTCGATTCCGAGCTGCGTTTTCCGCCGGACTATCCGTGGCTCGTCCGCGGCGAGCGGGTCATCGTCTACTGCAGCACGCACGGCGACCGCGACCGGCGGAGCCGTCTCGAGGCCGCCGGCGCCGAGGTCGTGTCGCTGCCCGCCGGTCCCGGCGGCGTCGATCTCGAATACTGGATGGATGACGTCGCGGAGCGGGGGATCACCTCCGTGCTCGTCGAAGGGGGCGGGGAGGTCGCGACGTCCTTCATTCGCGAGGGACTCTTCGAACGCCTCGTTCTCTGCTACGCGCCGGCCCTCGGCGGGGGCGAGGCGGTCGGCTGGTATCAATCGGCCGCGCCCCCCGGATGGCTCGCCGAGGAGGGGCTTTCCCTCACGCGGCTCGATGCGCTGGACAACGATTTCGCCGCCGTGTACGATTCGCGGCCGATCGCGCGCTATCTCGAAACGGTGACGGAGGAAGAGAAGATTGTTCACTGGACTGATTGAGTCGGTCGGCGTCGTGCGGGCCATGCGAAAGCTCCCGCGCGGCGCGCGCATCACGATCGAGACGGAGCTCGACGGGCTCGCGCCGGGCGAGAGCGTCGCCGTCGACGGCGTCTGCCAGACGGTGGCCGAAATCGACGGAAAACGCTTTTCCTGCGACGTGCTTCCCGAGACCCTGCGCGTGACGACGCTCGGCGCCGCGCGGCCGGGCTCGCGCGTCAACCTCGAGCGCGCGCTCGGGACGCTCTCGCGGCTCGGCGGCCACGTCGTGAACGGCCACGTCGACGGCACGGGCCGGGTGGCGCGGATCGCGAAAAGGCCGCTCTCGATCGAAATCGCTCTCGCCCCGGCGCTCCTGCGCTATCTCGTGCCGAAGGGCCCGGTGGCGGTGAACGGCGTGAGCCTCACCGTCGGCCCGGCGATCCGAGGCGGCCGCTTCATCGTCTTCATCGTTCCGCACACGTGGGAGCATACGAATCTCCGGGATCTCGCGGCGGGAAGCGCCGTGAACGTCGAAGTGGACATTCTCGCCAAATACGTCGAACGATTCGCCGACGCGGCGAAGGGGAGTGATCGGTCGTGAGCGTCACGAGCTCCATCGCGAACGCGCTCGAGGAGATCAAAAAGGGTCGCATGGTCATCGTCGTCGACGACGAGGACCGGGAGAACGAGGGGGACATCATCATGGCCGCCGAGTTCGCGACCGCCGAGAGCGTCAATTTCATCGCGCGCCACGCGCGGGGCCTCGTCTGCGTGGCGCTCGAGGGGGAGCGTCTCGACGAGCTCCGTCTCGGACCCATGGTGCAGGAGAACACGGCCAAGCTGCAGACCCACTTCACCGTTTCGGTCGATGCCGTGCATGGGACGACGACCGGCATCAGCGCCTACGACCGCGCCGCGACGATCAAGGCCCTCATCGATCCCGTCACGCGCCCGCACGATCTCGCGCGGCCCGGCCATGTGTTCCCGCTCCGGGCGGCACGGGGCGGAGTGCTCCGTCGCGCCGGGCACACCGAGGCCGCGGTCGACCTCGCGCGGCTGGCCGGGCTCAAGCCCGCGGGCGTTCTCTGCGAAATCATGGCCGAGGACGGCACGATGGCGCGCGTTCCGCAGCTCGTCGAGTTCGCGAAGCGGCACGATCTCGCGATCGTGACGATCTGCGACCTCATCGAGTACCGGCGCCGCACGGAGAAGCTCGTTCGCCGCGTGGCCGAGGCGAGCCTGCCGACGCGCTACGGCGAATTCCGCCTCGTCGCGTACGAAGGCTCGCTCGACGGCTCCCAGAGCATCGCCCTCGTGATGGGCGATCCCCGCCGGGACAAGGCGGCGCTCGTGCGGGTTCATTCGCAGTGCATGACGGGCGACGTCTTCGGATCGCTCCGCTGCGATTGCGGCGATCAGCTCGGCGAGGCGCTGCGCATCATCGCCGCCGAGGAGAGCGGCGTGTTTCTCTACATCCAGCAGGAAGGCCGCGGGATCGGGCTCGTGAACAAAGTGCGCGCCTACGCCCTGCAGGACACGGGACAGGACACCGTCGAGGCGAACGCGGCTCTCGGTTTCCCCGCAGACCTTCGCGACTACGGCATCGGCGCCCAGATACTCGCCGATCTCGGCCTCCACGAGATACGGCTCCTCACGAACAACCCGCGCAAGATCATCGGGCTTCGAGCGTACGGGCTCGAGATCGTCGAGCGGGTACCCATCGAGATACCGCCGAACAAGCGAAACCTGCGCTATCTCATGGCCAAGCGCGACAAGCTCGGCCATATCTTCACGATCCTCGACGAAGCTGAAACCGCGCAGAGCGGCGCTCCCGCCGCGAGAAAGGAAGAGAGCGATGGTTCATGAAAAAGCGGGGCACCTCACCGGTGCCGGCAAGAGCTTCGCCATCGTTATCGGGCGTTTCAACGAGCTCGTCTCCGGGCGTCTGCTCGAAGGCGCGATCGATTGCCTCGTCCGGCACGACGTCGCGGAGAAGGACATCACGGTCTACTGGGTTCCCGGCTCGTTCGAGATTCCGCAGGCCGCGAAACGCGCGGCGGGGACGGGCGTCGACGCCGTGATTTGTCTCGGAGCGCTCATCCGGGGGGATACGGCTCATTTCGACATTCTCGCGCACCAGGCGGTGCGCGACATTTCCGGGGTGGCGCTCGAGACGGGCAAGCCCGTCTCCTTCGGCATCATCGCGGCCGACACGCAGGAGCAGGCGCTCGAGCGCGCGGGCAGCAAGTCGGGCAACAAGGGATGGCACGCGGCCCTCTCGGCGCTCGAGATGGCGAGTCTCTGGAAAACGATGAAGAAGTAGGAAAGGCGCCGGTCTCATGAGCCGCAGGCGAAAAGCGCGCGAGATAGCGCTCCAAGCGCTCTACACCGAGGAGGTGTCCGGCGCCGATTGGCGCGCGGCTCTCCGCGACAACATTGAGCGGCGCAAGCCCTCGGCCGAGGTGGTCGAGTACGCGGAGCGGCTCGTCGAGAACGTCGTCGGCGACAAGGCCGGGCTCGACGAGCGCATCGGGGCCAAGCTCGTGAACTGGGAGCTCGGCCGCGTGTCGATCGTGGACAAGACGATCCTGCGCATCGCCCTCTCCGAGCTCCAGCATTGCCCGGAGGTTCCGACGAACGTCATCCTGAACGAGGCGATCGAAATCGCCCGGAACTTCAGCTCGGCGGATGCGGGGCGGTTCGTGAACGGCATCCTCGACGCCCTCGCGCGGGAGGTCCGCGGGAGTTGAAGGTCTTCGTAGCTTCCGACGTGCACGGGAACATCAGGGCGCTCGGCGCGGTTCTCGCGATCTATCGCCGGGAGTATCCGTGCGAATTTCTCTTTCTCGGCGACGCCGTCGGGTACGGGGCCCATCCCGACGCCTGCCTCGACGTCATTCTCAACCTTCCGCGCGCGCGGCTCGTCCTCGGCAACCACGACGCGGCGCTGATCGAGGAGGGAAAGAGGCCCGATATGAACGAGGTCGCCGCCGAAGCGATCGAGTGGACGCGGCGGCACGTCGACGAACGGTACCGCGAGGCGATTCGGAGCCGGTTCCGTCTGTCGGTCGAGGAGGAGTCGTACGTCGCCGCTCACGGCTCGCCGCATCGTCCCGAGGAATGGGTGTACCTGCTGTCGCCCCTCGAAGCGGGACAGGCGTTCCTCTCGGAGGGATTCCGGGTCTGTTTCGTCGGACACACGCATTCGCCGGCCGCGTTCGACTCGGGCGGCGGCCGGCTTCCGTTCGCCGAGGACGCTCCGATCGCGCTCGAGGAGGGGAGCCGCTATATCTTCAATCCGGGGAGCGTGGGCCAGCCCCGGGACGGCGATCCGCGCGCGGCGTTTCTCCTCTACGATACGAAAGCGGGAACCGTGACGCTCCGCCGGTGTGCATACGATATCGAGGCGGAGGCGAAGGACATCATCGCCGCGGGTCTTCCCGCGGTCCTCGCCGAACGGCTGTATCTCGGCGCGTAGCGGAGGGAGCGTTCCATGACGCCGGTATCCGAAAAGAAGCACTGGGACCGGTTCTGGACCGGCGCCGGAGAGGCTGAAGATGTCTACTCGAACGAGGGGCGCGTAGCGGAGCGCCTCTCGCGCGCCCTGCCGCTCGAGGGAAAGCTCGTGCTCGAGGTGGGGGCGGGAACGGGACGGGACGCTCTCGATCTCGCCCGCCGCGGCTCCCGGGCGGTGGCGCTCGACTACAGCCAGGCGAGCCTGCGTCTCATCCGATCGCAGCTCGCCGCCGGCGCCGGCGCGAGCCTCGTCTGCGGCGACGCCTTCGCGCTCCCCTTCCCGGACGAAACCTTCGACGTCGTGTTTCACCAGGGGCTCCTCGAGCACTTCCGGAACCCGGACGACCTCATCGCGGAAAACGCGCGGGTGCTGAGGCGCGGGGGAATCATGCTCGTCGACGTGCCGCAGCGGTACCACTACTACACGATCGTCAAGCACGTCCTCATCGCCATGAACCGCTGGTTCGCCGGCTGGGAACGCGAGTATTCGGTGGGAGAGCTCGAGCGCATGCTGGAGCGGCACGGATTCTCCGTCGTCGAGAGCTACGGAGAGTGGTTCGATCCGCCGATATGGTATAGAATGCTGCGTCGTTCGCTGAGGCCGGCGGGCGTGTCGCTTCCGATGTATCCGAGGCTTTTCCGGGCGATGTCCCGCGCTCTCGCGGGGCCGCGGCGATGGCTGCTCGAGCGGCGGCCTGCGCTCTACACGACGGTCATCGTTGGGACCGTCGCCCGCAAGAGATAGCGCGCCCCCCGGCGGCGGCGGGAGCGGGAATACGGAGACGGATGAGAATCTGCGCGGTGAACTGGCGCGACATCGCGAACCCGGAAGCGGGCGGGGCCGAGGTCCATCTGCACGAGATCCTCTCGCGCATCGCGGGCTGGGGTCACGAGGCGACGCAGATGAGCGCCGGTTGGCCGGGTTGCCGCCCCGAGGAGACGATCGACGGCGTCAGGGTGCTTCGACGAGGAGCGTGGTTCGACGCCAACTTTGCGCTGCCGCTTTTCGCGCGGCGGCATTTCCAACGAGAGCGCTACGACGTCGTTCTCGAGGACATCAACAAGCTTCCGTTCTTCATGCCGCTCGTCGCGAGGGCCCCGGTCGTAGCCGTGGTGCCGCACCTGTTCGGCACGACCGCTTTCCGGGAGGCGAATCCCGCGATCGCCTCGTATGTCTGGCTGCTCGAGCGGTTCATACCGGTCGTGTTCAAACGAAACGAGTTCATGGTCATCAGCCCGAGCACGAAGGACGATCTCGTCGCGAGAGGCGTCGATCCCCGCCGCGTCACCGTCGTTCTCTGCGGGCTCGATCATGGACGCTACCGCGATCTCGGGCTCGAGCGCTTCCCCGACCCCGTCATCGTGCACCTCGGGCGACTGCGCAAGTACAAGAGCGTGGAGGTGGCGCTGCGGGCGATGACGCGCGTCCGGGAGCGCCTGCCCTCGGCGAGGCTCGTCGTCGTCGGCGATGGGCCGCATCGCCCCGCCCTCGAGCGCGAGGCGGAACGGCTCGGTCTCGGCGGGGCGGTGGAGTTCCGCGGCTACCTCCGCGGCGACGAGCTCGTCGAGCTGCTCAACCGGGCGCATCTCGTCGTCAATCCGAGTCCGAAGGAAGGGTGGGGGCTCACGGTCGTCGAGGCGGGGGCGTGCGGCGTCCCCGTGGTCGCGAGCGACCGTCCGGGGCTCCGCGATTCCGTCCGTCACGGCGAGACGGGGTTGCTCGTTCCGTACGGGGACGTCGAGGCGTTCGCCGCCGCGTCGATCCGGATTCTCGAGGACCGGGCTCTCAGGGAAAGGCTCGGGCGCGGCGCCGTGGAGCGCGTGAAGGAGCTCACGTGGGAGCGCTGCGCGCGCGAAACGCTCACCGTCCTCGATCGGGTCGCGGGGGCGCCGGCCCCGGAGGAGGGACGTCCATGAACGCGAGAAAGCGGCTGCTGCAGGCGTTCAAGATCGCGGTCAGCGTGGGGCTCATCGCGTTTCTGCTGCGGAGGCTGTCTCCCGAGGACGTGCTGTCGAATCTGAGAAATCTCTCCGCCGCCCCGCTCGTCGCGGCGACGGCGATATTCTTCGTGAGCGTCGCGCTCGGGGCGTGGCAGTGGCACCGCCTGCTCCGCGCGGGAGGCATCGCGCTCCCCTTCGGGAGAACCTTCCGTTTCTACTTCATCGGCATCTTCTTCAACAACTTTCTGCCGGCGGGCGTCGGTGGGGACGTCGTGAAGATCTACGACGTGACGAAGATCGGAAACGATCCCTACCAAGTCTTCGCCACGACGATCCTCGACCGCGTCATCGGCATCGCGGGGCTCTGCGTCCTCGCGCTCGCGGCCTCCCTGACGCTGCTCGCGGGGGAAGGCCTCGAGCACCTCGGTCTCTACGCGCTCATCTTCGCGGGGTGCATGGCGCCGCTCCTCGCGCTCATCCTCAACCGGCGCCTCTCGAGGGGCGTGCGCACCCTCTTCGGCCGGATCTCGCTCTGGGGGCTCGGGCCCCGCTTCGACGCTCTCTTTAGGCGTCTCGGCGAGTACCGGCGCGTCCGTTCCCTCCTCGCCGGCCTCACGGGGCTCGCCGTGGCCGTTCAGTTTCTGCGCGTCGTCACGCACGTGCTCGTCGCGCGGGCTCTCGGGATCGACGTGACGCCGCTCGCCTTCGTGCAGTTCTTCGTTTTCGTTCCGCTCCTCGGGCTGCTCATGGTGGTCCCGATCTCGATCAACGGGCTCGGCGTGCGCGAGGGAGCCGGGATACTGCTCTTTTCGCAGATCGGATTCTCGAGCGAGCAGGCGCTGCTCATGGAGCTCATCACCTACGCGATTATGGTCGTCGTGAGCCTCCTCGGCGGGGTATACTTTCTCCAGAGGCATCTCGAACGTTTGGGCGCGACCGAAAGGAATGGGGCTGGCGGACATGTCTGACAAGCGTCTTCAGCTGGTGCTAGCGCTGGTGGTGTTCATCGTGCCGTTTGTCGTCTATTTTTTGACGATGGCGGCGACGGTGTCGTTCTGGGACAGCGGCGAGTTCATAGCGACGAGCTACATACTGGGGATACCGCATTCGCCGGGGACGCCGCTGTACGTGCTGGTGGGGCGGGTGTTCACGATGCTGCCGTTGCCGCTGTCGATTGCGGAGCGAGTGAACCTGCTGTCGGTGGTGTTTTCGGCGCTGGCGTCGATGATGGTGTATCTGATCGTGACGGCGACGGTGCGGTTCATGTATCCGGCGCTGAAGGGCGGGATGGGGCGGTTCATGGTGCACGCGGGGGGGTTGACGGGTGCGTTTTTTCTTGCGTTCAGCACGACGTTTTGGTGGGACGCGACGGAGGCGGAGGTATACGCGCTGAGCTCGTTCGTGATGGGGCTGTGCACGTGGCTGGCTCTCTCGTGGTATCGCAACCCCGCGGGGCACGCGGCGGTGGCGGACGGGGGGAAGGCGGTCGAGATCGAGGAGGTTCAGGAGCGCCGGCACGCGCGGGGGCTCGTGTATCTCATCGTGTATCTGCTGGCGCTGGGGATCGGGTTTCACCTGGGGACGATTCTGGTGTTCGGCGGCATATTTCTGCTGTTTTTGCTCGTGAAGGAGAAGGCGTTTTCGAACGCGGAGCTCATCATCTTCACCTTCGGTTTGGCGGTGCTGCTGGCGGACATGACGCTGTACCGCAGCTCGGCGGCGACGGTCGTGGGGCTGCTGGTGTTCGCGGCGCTGGTCGTGTGGGCGACGAAGGCGCGGGGGCGGTTCGCGCTGGCGTCGACGGGGCTTTTGGCGCTCGGTTTGTCGGTGCACCTCTATCTCTACATTCGTTCGCATCTCGATCCGGGGATCGACATGGTCGATCCGGAGACGTGGAAGGCGATGTACGCGCATCTGCGCCGGGAGCAGTATCCGCCGATCAACGTGCTCGAGCGGAAGGCGTCGCTGGCGTTTCAGCTGAGGCACTTCGGCGGGTATTTTCGCGAGCAGTTCCGGATGACGGGGGACGCGTACGTCGGGCCGTTCAACGCGGGGCAGGCGCTGACGGCGATTCCGGTGGCGCTCGGGTTTTTGGGGATCGCGGCGAACTGGGTGCGGGAGCGGCGGACGTGGGCGCTCAACTTCGCGAACCTGGCGATCAACTCGGCGGGGCTCTTGGTGTTTTTGAACTTCAGCGCGAGCGAGGTGCGTGAGCGGGATTATTTTTACGGTCCGGCGTTTTACTTTTTCGCGGTGTTCATCGGGATCGGGGCCTCGTGGCTGCTCGTGACGGTCGCCGAGTGGGCCGAGCGGCGGCGGGCGGAGCGGTTCGGGTACGTGGTGCCGGTCGGAGCCCTCTGCATCGTCCTCTCGCTCCTCCCCATCCGCCACAACTGGTGGACCCACGACCGGTCGGAGCACTATTTCGCCGAAGACTACGGTCGCAACATGCTGGGGAGCCTCGAGTCAGGGGCGATCCTCTTCACCTACGGCGACAACGACACGTATCCGCTCTGGTATCTGCAGAACGTCGAGCGGTTCCGGACCGACGTGCGGATCGCGAACCTGAGCCTCCTCCACACGGACTGGTACATCAAGCAGCTCCGCGACCGGGAGCCGAAGGTGCCCATCGCCTACACCGACGAGGAGATCGAGAACCTCCGCCCCGTTGCCCTCAAGGGAGGCGGCATCGCCTGGCGGAACGACCTCATGGTGCAGCACATCATCAACGAAACCGCGTGGAAGCGCCCGATCTATTTCTCGACGGGTGCCGCCTTCGAGTCATGGAAGCCGTACGCCGAATATCTCGAGATGGAGGGCCTCGCCCGCAGGCTCGTTCCGCGGCAGGGATCGAACCAGGTGAACGCCGCCATACTCGAGCGCAATCTCAGCGAGATATTCGCCTATCGAGGGGTCGTCGATCGCGACTGGCGTCCCGACAACTCGATCTACCGCGAAAAGGATTTCCGGTTCGTTCTCAACAACTACGCCGTCGCCATGCTGCAGCTCGCCGGCGTCAGGGCGAGCGAGCGCGATTTCGCGGGGGGGGCGCTGTGGGTGGAGCGCGCGCTGCTCTTCGAACCGGAGCTCAAGCCCGGCAAGGAAATTCTCGGAACGTACTACGCGCTCGGCGGCGACGTGGCGAGCGGCATCGCCTACTACGACAGCCTCGTGAAAGCGGAGCCCGCGACGGGCGAGTACTGGCTTCGCTACGCGCGGCTTCTGGCCATCGAGGGGCGGACGGATCTCGCGCTCGCCACGGTCGACGAGGGTATCGCGGGCCTTCCCGAGTTCCGCCAGCTCTACATCGAGGGGTTCCAGCACGCCGCGCGCGCCGGGCTCGCCGACACGGCGCGAAGCTACATCGAGCGCTGGCTCGAAAAGCACCCCGACGACAACGAGTTCTCGGCGACGCTGCGCGACTTCGGCGCGATCATGGAGGAGGCGCGGCGGGCGGCCTCCGCTCCCCGCGACGGGAGCTAGCCCGGTTGCGCCCGAAGCCCCGCGCCGCCCGGCGGGTCCGGCCCCGCCCGCCCCAGAAAATGCTTCCAAATAACGCGGAGTTTTTGTAGTTTTAACGAGTTCCGACATCTCCGGAACTCCGTCATCGAGGTGCGATCGGTATGTCCGACAAGCGTCTTCAGCTGGTGCTAGCGCTGGTGGTGTTCATCGTGCCGTTTGTCGTCTATTTTTTGACGATGGCGGCGACGGTGTCGTTCTGGGACAGCGGCGAGTTCATAGCGACGAGCTACATACTGGGGATACCGCATTCGCCGGGGACGCCGCTGTACGTGCTGGTGGGGCGGGTGTTCACGATGCTGCCGTTGCCGCTGTCGATTGCGGAGCGAGTGAACCTGCTGTCGGTGGTGTTTTCGGCGCTGGCGTCGATGATGGTGTATCTGATCGTGACGGCGACGGTGCGGTTCATGTATCCGGCGCTGAAGGGCGGGATGGGGCGGTTCATGGTGCACGCGGGGGGGTTGACGGGTGCGTTTTTTCTTGCGTTCAGCACGACGTTTTGGTGGGACGCGACGGAGGCGGAGGTATACGCGCTGAGCTCGTTCGTGATGGGGCTGTGCACGTGGCTGGCTCTCTCGTGGTATCGCAACCCCGCGGGGCACGCGGCGGTGGCGGACGGGGGGAAGGCGGTCGAGATCGAGGAGGTTCAGGAGCGCCGGCACGCGCGGGGGCTCGTGTATCTCATCGTGTATCTGCTGGCGCTGGGGATCGGGTTTCACCTGGGGACGATTCTGGTGTTCGGCGGCATATTTCTGCTGTTTTTGCTCGTGAAGGAGAAGGCGTTTTCGAACGCGGAGCTCATCATCTTCACCTTCGGTTTGGCGGTGCTGCTGGCGGACATGACGCTGTACCGCAGCTCGGCGGCGACGGTCGTGGGGCTGCTGGTGTTCGCGGCGCTGGTCGTGTGGGCGACGAAGGCGCGGGGGCGGTTCGCGCTGGCGTCGACGGGGCTTTTGGCGCTCGGTTTGTCGGTGCACCTCTATCTCTACATTCGTTCGCATCTCGATCCGGGGATCGACATGGTCGATCCGGAGACGTGGAAGGCGATGTACGCGCATCTGCGCCGGGAGCAGTATCCGCCGATCAACGTGCTCGAGCGGAAGGCGTCGCTGGCGTTTCAGCTGAGGCACTTCGGCGGGTATTTTCGCGAGCAGTTCCGGATGACGGGGGACGCGTACGTCGGGCCGTTCAACGCGGGGCAGGCGCTGACGGCGATTCCGGTGGCGCTCGGGTTTTTGGGGATCGCGGCGAACTGGGTGCGGGAGCGGCGGACGTGGGCGCTCAACTTCGCGAACCTGGCGATCAACTCGGCGGGGCTCTTGGTGTTTTTGAACTTCAGCGCGAGCGAGGTGCGTGAGCGGGATTATTTTTACGGTCCGGCGTTTTACTTTTTCGCGGTGTTCATCGGGATCGGGGCCTCGTGGCTGCTCGTGACGGTCGCCGAGTGGGCCGAGCGGCGGCGGGCGGAGCGGTTCGGGTACGTGGTGCCGGTCGGAGCCCTCTGCATCGTCCTCTCGCTCCTCCCCATCCGCCACAACTGGTGGACCCACGACCGGTCGGACAACTACATTGCGAGGGATTACGCGCACAACATGCTCGCCGGGCTCGAGTCCGGAGCGATCCTCTTCACGAACGGCGACAACGACACGTATCCGCTCTGGTATCTGCAGAACGTCGAGCGGTTCCGGACCGACGTGCGCGTCGCGAACCTCAACCTGCTCAACACGGACTGGTACATCAAGCAGCTCCGCGACCGGGAGCCGAAGGTGCCCATCGCCTACACCGACGAGGAGATCGAGAACCTCCGCCCCGTTGCCCTCAAGGGAGGCGGCATCGCCTGGCGGCGCGACCAGGCGGTGCAGCACGTCATCAACGAGGCGAGTTGGAAGCGTCCGATCTACTTCGCGGTCACGGTGCCGCTCGAGATCTGGCGGCCGTACGAACGGTATCTCGAGACGGAGGGGATCGTGCGCCGTCTCGTTCCGACCGCGGGGGAGGACCGCGTCAACGAGTATCTCCTCGCGCGCAACCTCGACGAGATCTACCGCTTCAGAGGCATGCTCACGGCCGGTGGCGCGGTCGATTCCACGATCTACAAGGACCGGGACGTGCGAGCCACCTTCGTCAATTTCGCCGTCGCGGCGGCGCAGCTTGGCCAGCAGCGGGCGATCGCCAAGGATTTCGACGACGCGATTCGCCGGATGGAGCTCGCGCTCGCGCTCGATCCCGGTCTCGATGCCGCGAAGGTGCTGCTCGGCAGCTACTATATGATGGCGGGCAGGGACGCGGACGCGATCGCGCATTACCTCCGGGCGATCGCGGAGGAGCCGGGACAGGGGGAATACTGGGTGCGGCTCGCCCGGATCTACGAGTTCAAGGAGCAACTGCCGTTCGCGATGCAGAATCTCGGCGAGGGTATCCGCCTCGCTCCCGACCACCGGCAGCTCTATATCGACGCGTTCCGCGTCGCGGCCCTCATGGGGGATGCCGATCGGGCGAAGGGGTTCATCGCCCGGTGGCTCGAACGGCACCCGGAGGACGAGGAGATGCAGGCCGTCCTCGAGGGGGCGGACCGGCTGCTCGAGGAGGAGTTCGGACTCGACGGCTCGGAGCGGCCGCGCGGAGGGGGCGACGAATGAAACGATCGGTCGTGGTGACCGGAGCGGCGGGATTCATCGGGTCGCACCTGTGCGAGCGTCTTCTCGACGACGGGTTCGAGGTGCTCGGGGTCGACTGTCTCACCGATTACTACAGCCCCGCGCGCAAGCGCGGCCACATCGCCGCCCTTCGCAGCCGCGCGGGTTTCCGCTTCGCCGAGGAGGATCTCGCGACGGCCGACGTCGGCCGTTTGCTCGAGGGGACGGACGGCGTGTTCCACCTCGCCGCGCAGGCAGGCGTCCGCTCGAGCTGGGGGAAGGACTTCAAGCCCTACCTCGACTCGAACGTGCTCGCCACGCAGCGTCTCCTCGAAGCGGTGAAGGGACGGGCCGGCACGCGGATCGTCCACGCGAGCTCGAGCTCCGTGTACGGCGAACCGAAGGAGCTCCCGATGCGCGAGGACGCCGAGAAGTCGCCGCGTTCGCCCTACGGCGCCACCAAGCTCGCCGCCGAGCATCTCCTCGAGTTGTACCGGATCGGGTTCGGCGTCGCCTACCGGGCGCTGCGGTTCTTCACCGTGTACGGCCCCCGGCAGCGCCCCGACATGGCCTTCAGCAGGTTCATCCAAGCGGGACTGTCCGGAGTCCCCATCGAGGTGTACGGCGACGGGGAGCAGACGAGGGATTTCACGTACGTCTCCGACGCCGTCGAGGCGGCCGTGCTCGCCTATCGCTACGAGGGGCCCGAGACGGTGTTCAACATCGGCGGCGGCAGCCGCACGTCGCTCGCCGACGCCATCGGCATCGTGGCCGCCGGGCTCGGGGGACGTCTCGCCGTGCGCCGCCTCGAGAGCGCGAAAGGGGACGTGGGCGACACGCTCGCCGACACGTCGCGCGCGCGGCGCGAGCTCGGGTTCGCTCCCCGCGTCGGGCTCGCCGAGGGCATTCGGAACGAGATCGCGTGGTACCGGGAGTATATCGCGGGAACCGAAGGGAGGACGAGCTCCTCATGACAGTGAAAACGAGCTATTTCGGATCGGCCGTCGTTCCACTCTACAACGAGCGCGAGAGCCTCGTTGAGCTCCATCGCCAGCTCGCCGCGGTGATGGATCGCACGTTCGCGGGGTACGAGCTCATCTTCGTCGACGACGGGTCGACGGACGGCTCCATCGAGACGCTGCGGGAGCTCCGTCTCGGCGACCGGCGCGTGAAGATCATATCCTTCCGCCGCAACTACGGCAAGTCGGCCGCGCTCTCCGAGGCGTTCAAGGCGGCGCGCGGCGATATCGTCGTCACGATCGACGCCGATCTTCAGGACAACCCCGAGGAGATCCCCGGCCTCGTCGCCAAGCTCGAGGAGGGGTACGATCTCGTCTCCGGCTGGAAGCTCAAGCGCAAGGACCCGCTCACGAAGACGCTGCCGTCGCGGCTCTTCAATCTCACCACCTCGCTCGTGAGCGGCATCAAGCTGCACGATTTCAACTGCGGTCTCAAGGCGTATCGCGGCGAGGTCGTCAAGCGCATCTCGATCTACGGCGAGCTGCATCGCTTCATACCCGTCATCGCCGGATGGGAGGGGTTCCGCGTGACGGAGAAGCGGGTGACGCACTTCGAGCGCAAGTACGGCCAGAGCAAGTTCGGCGCGCGCCGCTTTCTCAACGGCATGTTCGATCTCATGACGGTCATGTTCCTCACGCGGCGCGCCTCGACGCCGTTCCATTTCTTCGGACGCGTCGCCTTTTTCTTTCTGGCCGCGGGCTCCCTCATCACGCTCTATTTTCTCGCGATCTGGATGTTCGGACACGGGCTCCGCGTGCGGCCGCTCATGGTCGGCGGACTCGTCATGATCGTGATCGCGATCCAGATCGGGTCGTTCGGGCTTCTCGCGGAGCTCTTCACGTCGCGGGTCGAGCGAACCTTCGCGTACCGCGAGCAGAGCATCGATGACTAAGGGACCTGCACGGCGCCGCTACTGTCTCGTCGGACCCGCGTACCCGTACCGGGGAGGCATCTCGCATTACAACACGTGCCTCATCCGGGAGCTCTCCGGGAAGAGCGACGTGCGGGCGATCAATTTCTCGCGCTTGTACCCCGGCTTCCTCTTTCCGGGGAAGACGCAGTTCGACGAGAGCGCGCGGCCGCTCGAGGCGCCCTCGCTCCGGCTCGTCGATTCGCTCAATCCGTTGTCCTGGATTCGCGCCGGCGCGGCGGCGGCGCGTTTCCGTCCCGACGCCGTGCTCGTTCAGTGGTGGCATCCCTTCTTCGCCCTTTCGATGGCCGCGCTCTGCGCCGTCGTCAGGATGCGGTGCCGCGCGAAGATCGTTTTCATCTGCCACAACGTTCTGCCGCACGAGCGCTCCCTCGTCGACGCGACGCTCGCCCGCGTCGCCTTCGCGGCGGCGGACGCCTTCGTCGTTCAGTCGAACGAGGACCGCGGCAAGCTCTCGCGGATCAAGCGCCGCTCTCCGGTCATCGTGCATCCGCATCCCAGCTACGATTTCTTCGCCTCGGGGGGGTTCACGCGGGAGAGCGCGCGCTCGGCGATCGGAGAGGGCGCGGGGCCGCTCGTGCTCTTTTTCGGGTACGTGCGGGGCTACAAGGGCCTGCGGTATCTTCTCGAGGCCATGCCGGCGCTGCGCGAGCGAGTGCCGGCCCGGCTGCTCGTCGTCGGGGAGTTCTACGACAGCCGCTCCCCCTACGACGAGCTCGTCTCGAGGCTCGGCCTCGGGGACGCCGTCCGCTTCGTCGACCGCTACGTCGGAAACGAGGAGGTGGAGGCGTACTTTGCCGCGAGCGATCTCGTCGTCCTGCCCTACGTGTCGGCGACGCAGAGCGGCATCGCTCAGATCGCCATCGCCTTCGACCGTCCCGCCGTCGTGACGGACGTCGGAGGGCTTCCCGAGGCGATCGCTCACGAGCGAACGGGATTCGTCGTGCCGCCGCGCGATCCGGCCGCCCTCGCCGGCGCGATGGCGCGGTTCTTCGAGGAAGGCTGGGCGGGGAAAATGGCGCCGCTCTTCGCGGAGGAGAAGCGGCGCTTCTCGTGGAGCGCCATGGCGGAAGCGGTCGAGGGGCTTCTCGACCGCCTCGAACGCGGGTGAGGACCGGGTGGATCGCACCATCCACGTCATCGTTCTCAACTGGAACGGCGCCGCCGTGCTCGGAGAATGCCTCGCCTCCCTCGCGAGGGTTCGCGGGCCGCGCCTCGAGATCATCGTCGTGGACAACGCTTCGACGGACGGTTCCGCCGGCATCATCCGGCGCGGCCACCCCGGAATCGAGCTTCTCGTGAACGAGCGCAATCTGCTCTTCGCCGGGGGAAACAACGTCGGGATGCGGCGCGCGATGGAACGGGGAGCCCGGCGCATCCTTCTCCTCAACAACGACACCGAGGTGGATCCCGACTTCGCCGGGCGCCTGCTCGACTCGCTCGAGACCGATCCGCGGGCGGGGATAGCGGGGCCGAAGATCCTCTATCACGGCGATCCGGAGCGGATCTGGTACGGCGGGGCGGATTTCTATCCGATCATCGGCGTGCCGCGTCATCGCAACATCCGCCGCAGGGACGGCGCTTTTCCCGAGCGCGCCGTCGAGACGGGGTGGGTGTCGGGATGCGCGATGCTCGTGCGGCGGGAGGTCGTCGAGGCGATCGGGTATCTCGATCCTTCCTACGAGATGTACTGCGAGGACGTCGATTACTGTCTCCGGGCGCGGCTCGCGGGGTGGCGCTGCCGATACGAGCCGGAGGCCCGCGTGTGGCACAAGGTGAGCTCCTCGAGCGGGGGCGGCATGACGCCCTTCAAGCTCGAGAACAGGATCGCGAGCACGAAGCGGCTCTTCGCGCGCTTCAGGCCCTTGTGGTGGCGGGCGCTGCTCGCGCCGGCGCACGCGGCGGGGCTCGCGCTGCTCGTGGCGGGGTTCATCGCGAGCGGCAGGGCGCAGCTGGCGCGCGCGGCGTGGCGCGGCGCATGGCGCCGCCGAAGAGAGGCACCCTAAGGCAATCATTTTTAATGGGTTGCTTGGAACGCCGAGAAGTGGTACTCTTTGAAGTGACGGAGGTAATGTTTGAGTAAGGCAGTATCCCCGCAGGGCGGGGCGGGGGAAACCGGGATATTCGATCGTCTCGAATCCCTGCGCCCGCGGTACCAGGCGCTCGTGCTCGCCGCCGTTCTCGTCGCGGCGCTCTGCCTGCTTCTGCCGGACGTCATCTTTCAAGGCAAGCTCTTTCTCGTGCCCGACGCGATCGCCCCGATGAACTTCGCCGTCGTGGGAGAGAAGGAGCTCGCCGCCGGCTCGTATCCTCTCTGGAATCCGTACCTCTTCTGCGGCATGCCGAGCTACGCGAGCCTCGCCTTCACTCCCTACGTCTATCCGCCGTCCTTCGTCACCTTCGCGCTCCAGCGATACCTCGGTTTTCCCGAGATGACGTGGCTGCTCATCCATTACCTGCTCGCGGGCGCGGGCATGTACCTTCTCGCCCGGGCGCTCGGGTGCCGCGCGGCGGTCTCCATGGCGGCGGGACTCGTCTTCATGCTTCTCCCGAACTACGTCGCGATGGGAGCGAACGGCCACGGATCGCAGGCCGTCTCGATAGCGTACATGCCGCTCGCGCTGCTGCTGGCGTGGCGCGTTCTCTCCGGGCCCCGGCGCCTCGCCCCGGCGGGATTGCTCGCGATCGTTCTCGGGTTTCAGATGCTCCGCGGCCACGTGCAGATCGCCTACTACACCTATCTCCTCATCGGGCTCCTCGTTCTCTTCGAGGCGGCGGCGCTTCTCCGGGCTCGGGATCGCGCGGGGCTCGCGAGGGGCGCCGGTTTTCTCGCCGGGTCGTTCGCCGTGGCGGTCGGCATCGCCGCCGTTCTCATCTTCCCCGTGCGCGAGTACGCGGCGCATTCGATTCGGGGCGGCGCGGCGGGCGGCGGGCTCGACTACGGCTACGCGACGGGCTGGAGCCTCCATCCGAGGGAAATGGCGACCTTCGTGTTCGCCTGGGCGAGCGGGTTCGGAAAGGCGACCTACTGGGGGGCGATGCCGTTCACGGATTATCCGAACTACCTCGGGGTCGCGACCGCCGTCTGCGCCGTTTTCGGGCTCCTGCTCGCGAAGGACCGCCGGAGATGGTTTCTCCTGGCCGCCGCGCTCGCGGCGACGCTCGTGAGTTTCGGCAAGTTCTTTCCGCTTCTGTACGAGCCGATGTTCGAGTATCTGCCCTATTTCAACAAGTTCCGCGTGCCCGTCATGGCGCTCATCGTCCAGCAGCTCGCCGTCGTTCTCCTCATGGCGACCGGGCTCGAGGCCTTCCTCTCTCGCGCACGCGGCGGAACGCTTCCTCCGTGGTGCGCGGCGAAGCGCCTCAAATGGGCGCTCGTCGCCGTCGCGATCGCCCTTCTCCTCACGCTCGTGGGGAGCGGCGGAATCAGGGAGAGCGTGGGCGGCAGCGCGGCGGTGAAGGCGAGAGTGCCGGCGGAATGGATCGCCGCCGCGTCCTCGGCCTACGCGAGCGATCTCGCCAAGACGCTCGCCGTTCTCGCGGCGGTCATCCTCGTTCTCGCGTTCGCGGCGGGGAAGCGGATGAGCGCCGGGACGGCGGCCGTCCTGATCGCGGCGTTCGCGGCGGTCGATCTCTTTCTCGTCGATCGCGCCGTTTTGCATCCCGAGGGGACGTGGCGGGGGACGCAGCCGATCGTGATGGAGAAGGGCGTCCGGGAGCGATACCTCCTTCCCGACGACGCCGTCCGATTCTTCCGCGCCGACACGTCGTACTTCCGCGTCTTTCCCGTTCCCGACGCGCGGATCGGCCAGTGGTCGCACAACGCGTACCCCTTCAGCGACAACCGGTTCATGTCGCACGGCATTTTCTCGCTCGGCGGGTACCACGCGGCCAAGCTCAAGCGGTACCAGAACGTCATGGACGCGATGTTCGAGGCCTTCAACGGCCGGCGATACCCGGCGGCGCTCGTCGACATGCTGAACGCGAAGTATTTCCTCTCCTCCTACCGGCTCTTTCCCGAGAACACGGGAATGCCGCTCGTGGCGAGCGGAGAGAAATTCTTCGTTTACGAGAATCCGACGGCGCTGCCGAGGGTCTCCTTCGTCGACTCCGTCCGCGTGCTGTCCCCGGAGGCGGCGCTGAGGAAACTCGCCGCCGGCGAGGTCGAGCCGGCCCGCGAGGTGATTCTCGAAAGGGATCCGCCGATTCGTCCGGAGTCCGCGGCGGGGGCGCACGCCCGCATCACGTCGTACCGCGCGAACGAAATCCGCGTGCGCGCCCATACCGAGCGCCCCTGCATTCTGCTCCTCAGCGAGATCTGGTATCCCGACTGGAAGGCCGAGGTGAACGGCGAGGAGACCCCGGTGCTCGCGGCCGATTACTGTCTCCGCGCCATCGCGCTCGACGCCGGGGACCACGACGTCCGCATGTATTTCGCCTCGCGCCGCCTGCGCGTTTCGCTCATCGTCTCGATCGCGTGTTTCATCGCCGCGGTCTCGGCCCCGATTTTCTCCCGGGCGGCGGCATGGAGGAGGAGGTAAGCGCGTGGAGACGCTCGTCATAGTTCCGACCTACAACGAGAAAGAGAACATCGCCTCCATCGTCGGCGCCGTGCTCAAGCTCGGCAGCGGCGTCGAGATCCTCGTCATCGATGACGCGAGCCCCGACGGCACCGGCGCCATCGTCGATTCCCTCGCCGCCGTGAATCCCCGCGTCCACGTGCTCCATCGGCCCGGGAAGCTCGGGCTCGGCTCAGCGTACATCGCCGGCTTCAACTGGGCCCTCGCGAACACCGAGGCCCGGTACGTCTTCGAGATGGACGCCGATTTCTCGCACGACCCGAACGCGATCCCGCAGTTTCTCGAAGCGGCCAAGGAGGCGGATCTCGTCATCGGCTCCCGGTATCTCAGGGGGGTCACGGTGGTGAACTGGCCGCTCGGCCGGCTCATCCTGAGCTACGGCGCGAACGTCTATACGCGCCTCATTACGGGGATGCCGATCAAGGACGCGACGGGCGGTTTCAAGTGCTTCCGGCGGGAGGTGCTCGAGCGCCTGCCTCTCGATCGCATCAGGAGCGACGGATATTCCTTTCAGATCGAGCTGAACTATATCGCGTGGAAACAGGGCTTCCGCATCGTCGAGATACCCATTCTGTTCGTCGATCGCCGCGTGGGCATCTCGAAGATGTCGAAGAAAATAGTCTGGGAAGCGACTTTCATGGTCTGGAGGATCCGCTTCATGAACCCGCGACGCTGGCGGTAGGGTTCGTCCGCGGGAGCGACTATGGACCTGTCCATCATCATCGTCACCTACAACAGCCGCGCCCCCGTCGAGCGCTGTCTCGCCTCGCTCGAAAGGCATCCCGCCTCGGGGCTCGCCGAGACGATCGTCGTCGACAACGCCTCTTCCGACGGCACCGCGGAGACGGTGCGCGGGCGATTTCCCGGCGTGCGCGTCGTCGCGAACGCGGAGAACCGGGGATACTCCCGGGGCGTGAACCAGGGCATCCATTCCTCGACCGGGCGCCTCATCCTCATTCTCAATCCCGACATCGTCGTCGGCGAGGGTTCGATCGACCGGCTCGCCTCTTTCATGGCGGAACATCCCGACGCGGGCATCGCCGGGGCCAAGCTCGTGTATCCCGACGGCACGCTCCAGTATTCCGCGCGGGCCTTCTACACGCCGAGCGCGCTCCTCTTCCGCCGGACCGTTCTCGGCAGGATGTTCCCGAGGGCGAAGCCGCTCCGCGATCACCTCCTCATGGACGACGGCCATGCCGTCTCCCGCGAGGTCGATTGGATCATCGGCGCCTGCATGCTCGTGCGGCGCGCGGCGCTCGAACAGGTGGGGGCGATGGACGAGCGCTTCTTCCTCTACTTCGAGGATCTCGACTGGTGCTACCGCATGAAGCAACGCGGCTGGAAGGTGTGCTACGTTCCCGACTCGGTCATGGTTCATACCTACGAGCGCTCGAGCGCGCGATCCGTTTTCCGCAAGCCCTTCATCATTCACATTCTGAGCCTCCTGCGATACTACGAGAAATGGAACCGGCTCTTCTACTTCCTGCGCCGCAATCGAGGGGCGGCCAAGACGCTCGTGCTCGCCGCCGGCGATCTCGCGGCGTTGAACGCCGCCTTCTTCGCGGCGTACTACGCGCGGGTGCTCGCGCAGCCGTTCTTTACCCACGAGCTCTATCCGGTGAGCTGGTACGGATCGTTCATGGGCTTCTACAACCTCGTCCTTCTCCTCACTTTTTTCGCCTTCGGGCTCTACGGCGTGCGCCGGGAGACGCCCCCCGAGGAGGAGGTTCTCCGCGTCGTCCGGGCGGTGTTTCTCGGACTCGTCATTCTCATGGCGGCGACCTACATGAGCAGGGTTCGCATCTATTCGCGCGCGGTCGTCATCGCTCAGGGGGCGCTCGCGATCGTCCTCGTCTCGCTCTCCCGTCGGGCCATCCGCGCCATGCACGGCACGCTCGTGAGGGCGCGATTCGATCTCAAGCGCGTCCTCATCGTCGGAACGCGCGAGGAGGCGGCGGCGCTCTCCGAGCAGTTCGCCGGGCTCCCCGAGCTCGGGATCGACGTCGTCGGCTTTCTGGGCGGCTCCGGAGACGGTCTCGGCGCCATCGCGGACCTGTCGGACGTGGTGGAGCGGTTCACGATTCAGGAGGTCGTCATCTGCGAGTCTCATCAGGGGGACCGGACGCTCGTGCCCTTTCTCTCGCGGGTGCGCCGCCGCATGATCCAGATAACGATGGTGTCCCCGCTCGCGCGCTTTCTCGGGAGAGGCGCCCGAGTGGAGGAGCTCGCGGGCCTGCACGTATTTTCCATGGAACGCCGGTCGTATCTCTGGTTCGAGCGCGGCATGAAGAGGCTCTTCGACGGGGCGGCCGGAATCGCCGTCCTTCCGTTCGCCCTATTTGCCTCCGGCGTCTTCCGGATCTATGGTACACTGACCCGCCGGGTTCGCTTTTTCGCGGAGGCGCGGCGGGGGAGGGGCGGGGACGCGATTCGGTGGCCGCGAGCCGTCCGCGCGTCGGGGCGCGAAGCGGGAGATCTCGTGAAACCGGCGCTCTGGCTCTCGCTCGTCGTCGGTCGGCTCAGCCTCGTCGGCCCGCCGGCGCTCCCCGGGGCGCCCGCCGCGGGCCTCGCCGCGGCGCTCGATTCCGTGCGGCCCGGCATCACGGGGCGCTGGCGCATCGCGAGGCACGGCGACGCTCGAGAGGCGCTCGAGGAGGAGGCGCTCGCGCTCAGCTCATGGTCCTCGAGCCGGGATCTCGTGATTTTGCTCGCCTCTCTCGGGGGCATCTGGTCGGGATCGTATCCGGCGTGGTTCCACGGCAAGGGGGATGCATCGTGAAAAGGCTCGTGATCGCCGCGGCGCTCGCCGCGCTCGCGACGGCGTCGACGGCGCGGGGCGTGGGCGGCGACTGGAACATCTGGTGCAACGCGAGCGGCGTCAACCGCATCATGGTCGCCGGCGACTCGCTCTGGTGCGCGACGCGCGGCGGCATCATGGTCATGAACCTCCTCGACTCGACGTTCGCCCGGCACCTCGACGGCCTCGGGTTCCTGTCGACGGACGTCACGGCGATCGCGATCGACCGCCGCGGGAGCGTCTGGGCGGGATTCACGACGACGGGAGCGGCGCGAATCGACCGCTTCGCGCCCGACGCGATCGTAAAGCTCTACGGCTCCGCGATCGACGGGCTGCTGAGCGACAGCGTCACCTGTCTCGCCGTCGCGGGAGACGACGTCTACTACGGCTCGCGTTCCGGCGTGGCCAAATTCTACGAGAATCTGCATTCCTACGAGACGGTGCTCACCGACAGCCTCGAGGGCGTGCCGGTGCACGATCTCCTCGTCCGGGACGACACGCTTTTCGTCGCCTGCGAACGGGGCGTGGCGCGATTCAACCGTCTTACCTTCGCCTACCGGCTCGACCGGATCGGCAAGTCGGTGTCCCTCTGCGTCCACGAGGGCGCGGTGCACGCCGCGACGGAGTTCGGCGTGCAGCGTCTCGCCGGCTCGTCGTGGACGTCGCTCGGCTTGCCCGGGGGATACGCGCCGCTCGCGGTGGCGGCAGGCTCGGGGGCGCTCCACTCGATCACCGAGGGGCGGGCCTTTTCCTGGAGCGGATCGTCGTGGATCGAGATCACGGCGGATATGAAGACGACGCTGAGCGAGCGTTACAAGATCTTTTCGCAGTTCAACGTGCCGCGCACGATCGCCGTCGACCGTCGCGGCACGCTCTGGCTCGGGGGGGTCGCGTTTCAGCTCGACCGCGGCGCCTACCTTTTCCACTACGACGGCGGCGGCTGGATCAACGAAGCCCCCGTGGAGCTCTCGCAGAGCGGCGTCCTCGCCCTCTCCCTCGAGCAGGGCGGGGAGCCTTGGGTGAGCACGAAGCATTTCGGAGTGAGCGTGCGGCGCGACGACGACACGTGGCTGCAGTACACGAAGCTCCGCACCGTGTCGGATCCCGAGGGGTTTTCGTACTTTTCCTTCATGCTCGCCTTTCTCCTCGATTCGCAGGGGTATCTCTGGTGCAACGTGATCGGGAACGACCTCGACCGGGTCGCGGTGAACGACCCGGCGGTGCAGGACGACGACGTGTGGACGCACTACGCCCTCAACACGGGAACGATCACGTCGAACCGGTACGTGAAAATCAGGGAGGATCCCGCCGGTAACCGCTGGTTCCTCTCCCATGACGAGGTTGCGGGAATGTGGGGCGTCGATATCCTGAGCGCGGACGGGGCGCACTGGCTCGCCGTCAACCCCTCGATCGAGCCCCGGATGGCGGGGGGAAACGTGTTCGACGTGGCCTTCGGGGCCAACGGCACGGCGTATCTCGCGCTCCGGAACTACGGGCTGCAGGCGTGGGTGACGGGGGGGTACGATTGGACCAATCTGAGCGCTCTCGCCGGCGACTCGTGGTCGACGCTCCTGGGCCCCGACGATCTCGCGAGCAAGACGATCTACTGCTGCGAGCGCGGGACCGACGGAACGGTCTGGCTCGGCACGGCGAGCGGCCTCGTCCGCTACCGTTCGGGCGCCGTCGATTCCTTCACCGTTAAAACCGAGCCGGGGGAACAAGGACTCCTCGGGGCCCTCGTCTACGATCTCGAGTACGACGGCGGGGGCAATCTCTGGGTCGCGACGGACCAGGGGTTGAACCGTATCGATGGCGAAGACGCCATCGCCGCCTACACGACCTACGACGCCTGGGACGGGAACCTGTACGCGAGCTCGGTCATTTCGCCGCTTCCCTCGGCGGTGTGCCAGGCGCTCGCGTACGACGCCGACGCCGATCTTCTCTGGGTCGGCACGGCGAACGGATTGGCGCGGCTCGACGTTGCGCCGCCGGAGGCGGTCGTCATCCCGCTCTCGCGGATGATCCTCTATCCCAATCCGGTGCATTTGGCGCGGGGGGACGTCGCGCTCCGCGTCGGCCGCATTTCCTCGCCGGTCTCGATCCGCGTGTACACGGTCGAGGGGGAGCTCGTGCACGAGATCGACGGCGTGGCGGACGGCGAGGTGGCCTGGGATCTTCTCACCCTGAGCGGGTTCAAGGCGACCTCGGGAATTTACATCGTCAGGGTGAGCGAGAGAGGCCCCGACGGAACGAGCGGGACGTCCGTCGAAACGAGAAAGATAGCCGTCATTCGATGAGCGAGTGCGCGGAGAAACGGATCCTCATCGTCGGCGCGGGAGAGGCCGCGCGGATGGTCGCCGACGAGATCGCGGCCCATCCCGAGCTCGCCTCGCGCGCCGTCGGGTACCTCGACGACGCGCCGGAGCTCGTCGGCCGGACGATCGCCGGAGTTCCCGTGCTCGGCCGCACGGAGGAGCTCGAGGATGTCGTTCTGCGGGAGAAGGCGGGCGAGGTCATCATCGCCATCCCGACGGCGCGAGGGGCGTTCGTTCGTGGAATGATCAAGCGCTGCCGGCGCGCCGGAGTGCCGTTCAAGATCGTGCCGGGAGTCATGGAGATCATCACGGGGGAAGTGCGGATCGATCAGATCCGCGAGGTCCGCGTCGAGGATCTCATGGGGAGGGAGACGGTCGATCTCGATCCCGGCCCCGCGCGCGGCGTCATCGCCGGAAAGCCGGTGCTCGTCACCGGCGCCGGAGGCTCGATCGGAGGCGAGCTCTGCCGCCAGATCGCTCGCGTCGGCCCCCGGTCGCTCCTACTGCTCGGGCGGGGGGAGAACCGCATCTTCGAGATCGAGGACGAGCTTCGCTCGGCGTACCCGTGCCTCGAAATCAGAACGTGCATCACCGATCTCCGCGACCGGGAGCGGACGCGCCGCATCGTGCGCGAGTACGCCCCGGAGGTCATCTACCACGCCGCGGCGCACAAACACGTTCACTACATGGAGCGCGATCCAGAGGAGGCGGTGACGAACAACGTCGAGGCGAGCGTTCATCTCGTGCGCGCCGCCGAGGAGTTCGGCGTTTCCCGGTTCGTGTTCATCTCGACCGACAAGGCCGCGAGCCCCCGCGGCGTCATGGGGGCGACGAAGCGGATCTTCGAGGGGTACCTGCGGGCGCGGAGCGCCGCGAGCCCCGCACGCCTCATCGCGGTGCGGTTCGGCAACGTCATCGGGAGCACGGGGAGCGTGGTTCCCCTCTTTCTCAAGCAGATCCGCCGCGGGGGGCCCGTCACGGTCAGCGATCCCCGCGCCACGCGCTACTTCATGACGGTGCGGGAGGCGGCGCTGCTCGTCATCCGCGCCTCGATGATCGGGAAGGGCGGAGAGATTTTCATACTCGACATGGGAGAGGCGCTCAACATGCTCGAGGTCGCTCAGGATCTCATCATGCTGGCCGGCTACGAGCCCGGGACGGAGATTCCGATCGTCGTCACGGGGCTCCGCGACGGAGAGAAGATCCACGAAACGCTCGTCGGAGCGGACGAGCGGCTCCGTCCCGCGGGCGAGGAAAAGCTCTTTATCGCCGAGCAGGGCCGTCCCCTGCCGGCGGGATTCGAGGCCGGCGTCGACGAGCTCATCGCGTTCGCCCGCGCCGGCGACCGCCCGCGCGTGCTCGAGCGCATGGCGTCGCTCGTCCCGGGATTCGGCGGGGACGGCGGTCCGGACGACGGGGAATGCGCCGGCACGGGGCGATGAGGCGCCGGTGATGGGAGAATCCCGCAATCGACCAGCGCCGGACGAGATCGAGAGCTTCGCGCGCGCCCACCCGGAGGCGACCTTCTTTCATACCGCCGCATGGCTCGAGCCGCTCGCGGCCTCTTTCCCCCGGTACGACATATTCTGGCTCGCCGAGCGCGAGGGCGGAGCGCTCGCGGGGGCCATGCCCGTCGCGCGGGTCCCCCGGGGCCCCTTCCATCATCTTTTGTCGCTTCCCTTCGGCGCCTACGGCGATCCCCTCGCGTTGAGCGCCGGCGCGCGGGAGGCTCTCTTCGAGCGGTTTTTCGCGCAGGCCCGCTCGCCGCTATGCCTCACGGCGTCGATCCATCTCTTCGGCGGCCGGATTCCAGCGGCGCTGCCGCGCGGCGCCGCGATCCGCACGGAGGAGTGCCGCCTCGTGCCGCTCGCCGGCGGCATCGAGGAGGTATGGAACCGGGCGAGCGGCAAACGGCGCCAGCTCGCCCGACGGGGGGAGCGCGCCGGGCTCGCCGTCCGCTTCCTCGAAAGCGAAGAAGAGGTCCGGCGGTTTCACGCGATCTACGCGGCCGAATCGAGGGGCTGGGGAGGGATTCATCCGTACCCGGAGCGGCTCTTCATCGAGCTCTGGAGGCGCCGCGCGGAAGGCGTGGCCATGACCGGCGCCTTTCTCGGGGTCGAGCTGCTCGGCGGCCACGTCGACTTCTTTCACGGCGCGATGGGGCAGGCGTGGCAAGGGGGGATGACGCCCCGTGCGAACGAATACGAGGCGGCCTCTCTCTGCATACGGCGGGCGATGGCGGAGGCATGCGATCGGGGCATGCCGACCTTCAATCTCGGCTCGAGCGCGGGGGAGCGGGGCATCGTCTTTTTCAAGGAATCGCTCGGCGGAGTCGAGCACCGCTATCCCGTCGTGACGATGCGGGGCGCCGCGGGACGGCTTCTCGGCGGGAGGCGCGGACGGTGACGAAGTCGAGGATCACCGAGAACACGATCTTCCTCACGGCGAGCGGCGCGGCGAGCGTGGTCTTCACGCTCGCACAGCTCGCGCTGCTGAGCCGTTTCATGAGCGTGAACGAGTTCGGCCTGTTCGTCACGCTCCGGGGCTTTTCCCTGCTGCTCGCGACGGTCGTTCTCGTCGGTCTTCCGCAGGTGCTCGTGCGGTTTCTTCCGACCTTCGCGGTGCGCGGCAGAGGCAGCCGGTCGATAGCGATTTTCATCGGAGCGGCGGCGCTCGTCACGGCGCTCGGCGTCGCTCTGCAGGGGACCTCCGGGCTCTGGAGCCGGCTGCTGCCGGAACCCGTGCGCGCGCTTCAGGGCTCCAGCGCGCTCATGCTCTGGATCACGCTCTCGTCCGTCACGCTCGCGCTCAAGATGCTCCTCTACGGAGGATTCAACGGGCTGCGGGAGATGCGGATGCAGATGCTCCTCGAGCTCGTCTACCTTTTCCTTCTCACCGCCTATTTCGTGTACGACCGCGAGCGGCTCGACGTCACCTTCATCTTCGCGGCCATGTTTTTTCTGAACGGGGCGGTATTCGCCGCCGGGGTGCCCGTGTTCATCCGGATGGCGCAGGACTCGGCCGAAAGCGCCCCGGCGCGCGGAAGCGGGATCGTCGTGCCGAACCTATTCGCGTACTGGGCCGGCTCGCTCTGCCTCAGCGTCGTCGCGCTCGCCTTCACCGACGTCGACCGCTTCGTGATGTCCTCCGTGCTGCCGATGGCGGCGATCTCGCTCTTCCACGTGGCGTCCCGCGTCGACGCGCTCCTCAAGCGGTTCCTCGCCCTGCCCGTGCTCGCCGCGCAGCCCGAGATCACCCGGGTCTACGAGGAAGGGCGGTGGCCGGACATCGCCTCGCGGATCGGGCTCTTCACGAAGGGAATGGTCGTCGCGGCGCTCTTCTGCACGGCGCTCTTCGCCGTGATAGGAAGGGACATCATCGTGCTTCTGTCGGGGAGCGGCTACGCCGGGGCGTACCGGGTCTTTCTCGTTTTGTTGATCACGGTGCCGTTCGCGGCGGTGGCCGCGCCGCTTCTCGCGACGATGCGCTCTCTCCATTTCATGCGCTGGGCGGTTTTCTGCGATTTCGTCTGGATGGCGGTCTACTTCGGGACGTTTTTCTTCTTCGCGTCGGCCCTCGGGCCCGAGGGAATGGCCGCGGCTCAGGTCGCGGCCTCGGTCGTGCAGGCGGCGGCCGCGGTATCGCTCGCGAGGCGCGGCGGCTTCTTCGACGGCGCGGGGCCGCGGGTCGGCCGCGTCCTCCTGGTCCTCGTCCCGGCGACCGCCTGCGGCATGCTCGTCACTTCCCGCGTGCCGCTCTACGCCTCGATCGTCATACTCGCCCTCGCCCCCGCGGGGGCCCGCGCGATGCTCCGCTCTCTCCGGGTCTTCGACGCCGCCGAGAGGGAGCGGATTCTCGCCCTCGTCACGGTCCCGGCGGGAAGGAGGTTCGCGTCGTGGATGCTCTCCGCGGGCGGCCGCTGACGCACCGGCGTCTTCTCATGATCATCAATTTTTTCCCGCCGGCGGGCGGAGGGGGCGTCTATCGGCCCCTTTCGTTCGTGAAGTATCTCGCGCGGCTCGGCTGGGAGATCACGGTGGTCACGCCGCGTCCGGGGGAGTTCTGGATATCCGATCCCGGGCTCGAGCGCGAAGTGCCCCCTTCCGTGCGCGTCGTCCGCACGTCGTCCTTCTCCGGGTTCCGCCTGCTCGGGTTTCTTCGAGCGGGGAAGGGGCGGGGAGGGTCGAGGCGGTCGTCGGGCGGCTTCGGAGCGCTGAGAAGGCTCGGCGAGCTCGTGCTCGTTCCCGACACGTACGCGGGATGGGTTCCGTTCGCCGCGAGAGCGGCGGGACGCCTTGCCTCTTCCGGGGGGTTCGACGCCGTGTACTCGACGAGCCCTCCCGACAGCGCTCATCTCGCCGCGATGATGGTCGCCCGCGGTCGCCGCCTGCCGTGGGTCGCCGACTTCCGCGATCCGTGGATCAATCTCCACCTGCGCAAACCCCCGACCCCGGTCCACCGTTTGCTCCACGAGCGCATGGAGAGGGCGGTGTCGCGGGCAGACCTCGTCCTCGTCACGTCCGAAGCGCATGAGTCGCAGCTCCGGCGGCGCTACCCGTCGAGCCGCGTCGAGCGCATCCCGAACGGGTACGACGAGGAGGATTTCGCCGGAGAGGGCACGCCGCGCCCGCCGGCGGAGCCGTTCACCGTCACGCACTGCGGCATGCTGACCCTCGGACGGAGCGTGCAGCCCTTTCTCGAGGGGCTCGCCGAGCTCGAGCGGCGCGCGCCGGCCAAGGTGGAGGCGATGCGCGTCGTCTTCATTGGCGCCCGGGAGACGGCGAACGAGGAGACGGCGAGACGGCTCGGGCTTGCGGCCCGCGTCCGTTTCGAGGATAATCTGCCGCATCGCGAGGTCGTTCGTCGCGAGCGCGAGAGCCACGTTCTGCTCCTCGTCAAGCACGACGACGAGCGCTACCGCGGTCTCGTTCCGGGAAAGCTGTACGAATACATCGGCGCCCGGCGGCCGATCCTCGCCGTCGCCCAGGAGGGGGAAGCGGCGCGCATCGTCGCCGGTCTCCGGCGGGGCGAGGTCGCCGCTATCGACGATCCAAAGGACGTGGCGGCGAAGCTCGAGCTGCTGTACGACCGCTGGCGCGCCGGCGCGCTCGAGAGCCGTTACGATCTCCGCGAGGCGCCGGAGCTCAGCCGTCGCGCCGCGGCGGAGAGGCTCGGAGCGCTCCTCGACGCGCTCGTGAGGGAGCCATGCAGATAAAGGATTTCGCCTACGTCGCCGTGGCCGCCGTCCTCTTCGCGTGCCTCCTCGTGCCGCTGCGCGACTGCATCGTCGATGACACGTTCATCCATCTCCAGTACGCGCGCAACCTCGCCGATCGCGGGGAGCTCTCCTTCAACCGCGGCGATCCGACGTACGGCGCCACGAGCCCCCTCTGGGTGGCGTTGCTCGCTCTTTTCCGCCGCGCGGGCGCCGACATCCTCATTTGGTGCCGCGTGCTCTCGTGGCTCTTCGCGATCGCCTCGATCATGCTCGTGTACCGGATCGCCGCGCGAATCGACAAAGATTCGGCGGTGCCCGTCGCCGCCGCGTTCATCGTCGCCACGGAAGCCTGGTTCGTGCGCTGGAGCGCGGTCGGCATGGAAACCGCGCTCGCGGTCTTCACGGTGACCGTGGCGCTCGACGCCGTTCCCCGGGCGACGCGTTCGGCCTCCCGCTCGGCGGCGCTCGGGCTCGCACTCTTCGTCGCCGCGCTCGCCCGGCCCGAATCCCTCCTCCTCGTGCCCCTGACGGCGCTGGCCCTGCTCGTCGCGCGGGGGGCGCGACCGCGGCACTTCGTCTTTCTCGCGGTCTTCGCGCCGCTCTTCGCCGCGTGGCTCTATCTCATCCACGCGCACACGGGGACGTATTTTCCCCTGACGGCGGGGGCGAAGCAGGGGCGTCCCGTTCTCTCGGCGCTCCTCATCGGGCGCTCGCTCGTGCCGCTGCGGATCATGGGCTCGACGATGCTGCTGCCGTGGCTCGCCCTCGTCGCGGGGCTCGCCGTCGCGATCGGGCGAGACCGCTCGATCGGCTCCGCGTTCGAGGAGCGCCGGGGAATCCGCGAGATGCCCGGCGTGATCGTCATGCTTCTCTGGGCGGCGGCTCTGCCCGCCGCGTACGTCGCGCTCGACTTCCAGGTGCTTTCCCGCTACCTCGTGCCGGTCGCGCCCGCCGCGGCCATTCTCGGCGCCGTCGCCGCCCGCCGCCTCTTCTCGCGTCTCGTCCGGAGCCCGGGCGGGAGGCATACGGCGCTGGCGGTGTTCGTCTCTCTCGCGATCGTTCAGAGCGGCTGGGTCTACGCCGTCGCCGTCGTGCCTTCCACGAGGGCCTTCTCGCGCGCGCTCATGCGAACGGTGGCTTCCATGGGCAAGCTGATCGATCACGTGGCTCCCGCCGAGGCGATCGTCGCGACGCCCGACATCGGCGCGATCGGCTACTACGCGCACCGGCGGATTCTCGATCTCGGCGGCCTCGTGAGCCCGGAGATCAACCGCATGCGCCGATCCGTCGACGTCGAGGAAATCATCGAGCGAGGACTCTACCTGCGTTTCGGCCCGACGTATCTCGTCGACCGGAGCGCGACCGCCGCGCGGTTCGAGGGGAAGGTCATCGACGGCGTGCTCTTTACCCCGCTGCGGCAGGGGACGGTGCCCAATCTCGGGATCCGGAAACCCGACCCCGTCGTCTACGTGCTCTACCGGCTCGATAGCGTGGGCGAGGACGGCCTGCCTGTCCCGGACGGCGAGGGGGAAGCGCCGTGAATCTTTCCGAGCCCGTCATACCCAGCGACATACCTGCGGAGAAGCTCCCGGCGCTTCTTCGCAACTGGCATTTCGGCTCGAAGGCGCGGCGTCATCTCTCGCGCCGCCGTTTCCTCGAGGTGGCGGCGCTTCTCGACGGCGCTCCGCCGGGGCGGGCGCTCGACGCGGGGTGCGGATGGGGATACGGTTTGTTCCTCCTCGGACGGAGGGGGTTCTCTCCGTACGGCATCGACATCGTGCAGGACGATTTTCCCGCGGCGCGGCGCATCGCCTCGGCGAACGCTCTCGACGCCTCGCTCGTCGGCGCCGACCTCGGCGCTCTGCCGTTCGCGGGAGGCTCGTTCGCGGCCGTGACCGCGGTCGAAACGATCGAGCACGTGTTCGCGGAAGATCGCGCGCGCGCGTTTCGCGAGGCCTCGCGCGTGCTGGTTCCCGGCGGCGTTCTCTCGCTCTCGACGCCCAACCGCCGCTCGATCGTCGAACGGGGGAAGCGCGTCATCGTGCGGTTCCCGCGGCTCAAGCGGCTGTTTCCGGGGATGTGCTATCCGGCCGGCCGCGTGACGCGCGAGCACTATCATCCCTATCGCTATCACGAGCCGGTGAAGGAGTCCGATCTGCGGCTCATGCTCGAGGAAGCGGGGTTCGATGTCACGCTCATGAAGACGATCATCTTCGTGTGGAAGAGCGTTCCCGACGCGCTTTTTCCGCTCTCGAGGCTCGTAGAATCGGCGCTCGAGCGCGCGCCTCTCGTTCGCGACATGGCGAGCACGCTCGTCGTGCGCGCGGTGAAGGTGCGGGGAGGGGAGTAAACGGAAATTTCGCAAATATCGAGAAAAAAGGTCGACCGCGCCGCTGGGCCACCGTGCAACCTATTATAAATAAATAAGTTAAATATCAGCAAGTATTTTTATGAGCGCAAAAAAAGGTGTTGACAGGTGGGGCATCGTGGGGTAAGGTGGGGGCCGATTTACTTTTCGCCGAGCAATATGACCTCAAATAGTAATCGGGACTCGCATGGAAGACGCCAAGGTGCCGTCGAGAGAAAACAGAAAACCGGGGGATGAGTTCCTGGGCAAGGCCCTGTGCCCGCTCGACGAAAAGAACCGCCTCACGATTCCGGTCAAGTTCCGCAAGCTCGTCCGCGAGGACGCAGCCGGCGGACGGCATCTCGTCATCTGCCGGGCGAAGGATCATCGCACGGACTGCCTCGCCCTCTACACGCTCGAGTACTTCAACAACATCATGGAGAGGCTGCGCGCCCTCGACCCGGGATCCGAGAAGCGCCGCCTCATCCGTTTCTACAGCAACGAATCGGAGCAGCTCCGGATCGACAGCTACGGACGCATCCAGATACCGCAGGAGTTTCTCGAGGTGCTCGGCAACGCGCGCGACCTCGTCGTCAGCGGCGAGTCGGATTACCTCGAGATCTGGAAACGCGAGACATTCACCAGGGTGAGGGAAGAGGGACTCGAAGGCTTCTACGGTGGCGACTTCGAGCCATAGGGATTGCGCATGAAGGTGTACCGGTCCGACAAGGGGGGCATCGGAATCTGGAAGCTCGCGGGCGTCGTCGAAAGGGATGACGCCCTCGTGCTTCTGCGCACGCTTCGAGAGGCGGGGAGCGGTTCCCGAGGCTGCTTCATCATCGATTTCGAGAACGTGAGGCACGTCGATTACCGCGCCTTCAGCGCGCTCGAGGAAGGGTGCCCCGACGGAACGTGCGTGCTGCTGAGCGGGCTGAGCGACTACGTTCTCGACATCTTCGCCTTCGTCTCGCGCCGCAACATCTTCGATGTGTTTCCCGACTGGAGAAAAGCGCTGAGATACCTGTCCGTCGAGCGGGGAAAGCTCGGCCCATCTCTCGCGGCGCATGCCGCGGGCGGCAAGTGACATGGAGCATGACGGAAGAGCTGCATACGCCCGTGATGGCCGAAGAGGTTTCGAAGCTTCTGCTCGTGAACCGGAACGGGTTCTACGTGGACGGCACGGTGGGAATGGGCGGGCACGCGGAGGCGATGCTCCGGCTGGGCGGAGACCGGCTCACGCTGCTCGGAATCGATCGCGACCCCGCCGCGATCGAGATCGCCCGCCGGCGCCTCGAGCCTTTCGGGGAGCGCGTTCTCCTCGCCCGGGGCAACTTCAGGGACCTCGCCCGGTTCGCGGCGGGGCGACGGGCGGACGGCGTGCTGCTCGACCTCGGGGTTTCTTCCTATCAGCTCGCCGACGCGAAGCGGGGATTCGGCTACCAAATCAACGGTCCCCTCGACATGGCGATGGGGCCGGACGGCCGTTCGGTGCGGGAGCTGCTCGCGACGGCGGAGGAGCGGGATATCGGACGGATCATACGGGAATACGGGGAGGAACGCCGCTATCGGGCCGTCGCGCGGGAAATCGTGCGGCGGCGCTCGTCGGGGGAGCTCGCGACGGCCGCGGCCCTGCGGGACTGCGTTACGGCCGCCGCCCCGGCGAGAGATCGTTTCGGAACGCTCTCGAGGGTGTTTCAGGCGCTGCGCATATGGTCGAACGAGGAGCTCGATCATCTCGCCGCGGCGCTCCCCGAGGCGGTTTCCCTGCTCGCTCCGGGCGGGCGGATCGCGGTCATCTCGTACCATTCCCTCGAGGACCGCATCGTGAAGCGCCTGTTCCGGCAGGAGGAGCGAGGGTGCGTTTGTCCGCCGGATTTTCCGCTGTGCCGCTGCGGGCGCGAGCCGCGGCTGCGGCTTCTCGCGCACGGCGCCCTGCGGCCCTCGCCGGAGGAGATCGAACGGAATGCACGGTCGCGGAGCGCGCGGTTGCGCGCGGGAGAGAGGGTGTCGCATGAGCTCGCGTGAGAACGGACAATCCGCGCTCTACGGTTTTATGAAACGGGTGCTTGAGGGGCGCATCTCGCCGTTCCAGTTCATCTTTCTGCTCGGCTCGTTCTCCACGCTCGTGTTGCTCTACATATCGCTTCACGTCTGCTGTTTCAACGTTTCGAACGAGCTCGCGACGGAGAATGATCGGGTCGAGGCCCTTCTCGAGCTCAACGTTCGTCTCATGACGCGGTACAACGAGCTCGCCGCCCCCGGCTACGTCATCCCGCTCGCCCAGGATCTCGGGATGCGCCCGGGAACGAATGACGAGGTCCGGCGCTTCGCCGTCAAGGGGGGTCTCGAAGAAGCGGGCGAGCCTTCCTGGGCCGAAGCGGGCGTGGACCGCCTGCTCGAGCTCGCGCCGTCGCTCGAGTCGAGGATGGCACGATGACGGAGTTTCGGTCGAAACAGAGGCTGGGCGCGCTCTCGGTCGCCGTCGCGGCGATCGTGGGGATCCTCGTGTGGCGTCTCGTCTGCATCCAGATCGTCGATCACGAACGGCACCTGGAGCAGGCGAAGAGGCAATGGATCGAGCGCAAGCTCATCCCCGCGCGCCGCGGCCACATCTTCGATCACAACGGCTTTCCGCTCGCGGTGACCCGATGGACCTACGACGTCGGCGTGACGCCGGCGCACTTTCCGATAGAGAAGAACAAGGCGGTCGCGTGTTTGGCCGATGCGTGCGCTCTCACCAAAAAAGAGCTGCGCCGAAGGCTCGCACGGAATCACTCTTCCCACATCCCGCTCGGTCGGGACCTCCACCTGACTGACAATCAGGTATCCACGCTCTCATCGCTCGCAGGCGTGCGTCTCGATCCGAACCACGACCGCCTCTATCCTTTTGAATCGCTTCCTCAGCAGTTCATCGGCGCGATCGATTGCGACGGCAAAGGGATCGCGGGAGTCGAATCCGGGTTTCAGAACGTGCTCGGCGGCCTCGACGGCTGGGTGCTCGAGAGCAGGATCGCGGGCGACCGCCGGGGATACCAACCCGTGAACGCGCCCGGGCGCAAGGCCCTCTGCGGAGCCGATCTGTACCTCACGATCGACACGCGCATCCAGGCGATCGTCGATTTCGAGCTCGTGCGGGCCGTCGACCGCTACCGCGCCGCCGGCGGCATGGCCATCGTCGTGGATCCGGCCACGGGGGACATCCTCGCGGTCGCGGAAAAACCCGATCGCACGATCTCCCGGGACCGGCGAACGGCCGACGGATTCGCGCTCCGGTCGATCAACTGCATCTACGAGCCGGGATCGACCTTCAAGCTCATCACGCATTCCTACCTGATCGAAACCAAGAGGGCGCGCCCGCAGGACACCTTCTTCGGGGAGAATGGCGTCGCCGCCTTCGATTGGGGAACGATCCACGACGATCATCCGTTCCAGTGGCTCACGCTCAAGCAGTCCTTCGTCAACTCGAGCAACATCTGCACGATCAAGGCCGCGCTGGGCGCGGACCGCGAGGACTTCTACCGGTACATCCTGCGATTCGGTTTCGCCGGTCGGACCGGAATCGATCTCCCCGCCGAATCGCGGGGAACGATCCGCGAGCCCGCGGCCTGGTCCATGCGGTCGCTGCCGAGTCTCGCGATCGGTCATGAGATCGGCGTCACGCCGCTCCAGATGGTCATGGCGTACTGCGCGCTCGCGAACGGCGGGGTGCTCATGGCGCCGCGCATCGCGGTCGAGGCGCGGAACGCCTCCGGAGACGTTTTGCGGCGCGTGCCCCCCGTCGTGATACGCCGCGTCTTTTCGGAAGAAACGGCGCGCACGATGCGCGATTTCTGCCGCGGGGTCGTGCTCGAAGGCACGGGCGTGAAGGCGGAGGTCGACGGGATCGCGGTCGCCGGCAAGACGGGCACCTCGCAGAAGATCGAGGACGGCGTCTACCGCCACGACAAGTACGTGGTGAGCTTCGTCGGGTACGCCCCGGCGGAGGCGCCCCGGCTCGCGTGCATCGTCGTGCTCGACGAGCCGGTGTATCCGTACTGGTGGGGAGGGGAATCCGCCGCCGTCGTTTTCAGCAGCATACTCGAGGGAATCAACCTTTCGACCGATCTTCTCTCGGGCGGGGACGCCGCCGCCGTCACGGTCGCCCGCGGGCGCGCCGGAAAGTCGCGGGTGCCGAGCTTCCTGCGGCTCACCGCGGCCGAAGCGGAGGACCTCGCGGGGAAACACGGCATCGCGATCGATTGCCCGCGGCTTCCGGGAATCGTGTATTCCCAATCCCCCGATCCGGGCACGCTCGTCGGCCGCAAGGAGCGCGTGTCGCTCATGGTGAGGCCGGAGCGTCCCGCCGGGTCGGCGAGCGCCGAGGTGCCCGAGCTCGCCGGGCTTTCGCTCCGGGAGGCGCGCCGCATGCTCCTCGGATGCGGATTCGAATGCGCCGTGCGCGGCCACGGAGTCGTCGCGCGGCAGGAGCCCGCGGCCGGCAGGGAGCTCGCGTACGGGGGAACGGTCGTCATACATTGCGCGCCGCGGCGCGGAGACCAGGCGATGGCCGGCGCACCGGCGAACGGAGCGGGAACGTGAAACTCTCGAGTCTCGTCGCGGACATCGCGGCCGTCGACCGGCGCAACTGGAACGACGTCGATATCACCGGCGTCGCGAGCGACTCGCGGGCGGTGCGGCCCGGCTCGTGTTTCATCGCGGTCGCGGGGCACGCCGCGGACGGACACGCCTTCGTCCCCGACGCCGAGCGCGCCGGGGCCGCGGCGCTCGTCGTCGCCCGCCCCGTGGAGAGCTCGCTTCCCACGCTCGTCGTCGAGGACACGGCGCTCGCCGCGGCGCTGGCCGCCAAGCGCTTTTACGGCGATCCCGCCTCGAAGATGACTCTCGCGGGCATCACCGGGACGAACGGCAAGACCTCGAGCGCCTTCCTCCTCCGGTCGATACTGGAGGGGGAAAAGAGCGCGTGCGGGATCATCGGGACGGTCGGATACGGCGCCTCCCTGGCGCTCGTCCCCGCCGGCAACACGACCCCGGGCGCCGTCGCCCTCTACCGGATGATGGCGGAGTTCGTCGAGCAGGGATGCGGTTCGGCCGTCATGGAGGTGAGCTCCCACGCCGCGGAGCAGGGAAGAATCGCCGGGCTCGAGTTCGACGTCGGCGCCTTCACGAACGTGACGCGCGACCATCTCGACTATCACGAGACGTTCGAGCGGTACATCGAGGCCAAGGAGCGTTTTGTGCGTTCGCTCGCCGCCCCCGGCCGGCGCAAGCGTCCCGGAACGCTCGTCTGGAACGCCGACGACGCGAACGTGGCCGCCGTCGCGGGCCGGTTTACGGGATCGCGCGTGTCCTTCGGCCTCGGCGCGGACGCGACGGTGCGGGCGGAGAGGATCGACGCGAACCTCCGGCACACGGCGTTCGATCTCGTGGTCGGGTCGGAGCGCGTTCGCCTCTCGCTCAGGCTTCTCGGCATCTTCTCGATATACAACTCGCTCACGGCGGCGGCCTCGGCGCACGCGCTCGGTCTCGATATCTCCTCGATCAAGCGCGGCCTCGAGGCGGTGCGGCAGGTGCCGGGACGTTTTCAGGTCGTGCGGGGCGCCGCGGGCCCCACGGCCATCGTCGACTACGCGCACACGCCCGACGCGCTCGAAAAGCTGCTGCGGTTCTGCCGGGATCTGCGGCCGCGCCGCGTCATAACGGTGTTCGGCTGCGGCGGCGACCGCGACCGGGGCAAGCGCCCCATCATGGGGGCGATCGCCGCCGAACTGAGCGACGCCGTCTACGTCACCGACGACAATCCGCGCACGGAGGATCCCGAGCGCATCGTACGGGAGATTTTGGCCGGTATCCGGGAGAGCGTTGCGCACGTTCGCGTTATCCGCGACCGGCGCGAGGCCATCGGCGAGGCGATCCGCGCGGGCGATGAGGGCGACCTCGTCGTCATCGCCGGGAAGGGCCACGAGAACGAGCAGATACTCAGCGGCCGTCGTGTCCCGTGGAGTGACGCGGCCGAGGCCGCGTCGGCGCTCGGAACGGTGGAGGCGCGCGGTGAAGGCTGATTTCGCATGGGTGGCGCGTTCCCTCCGCCGCGCCGGGTACCGAGGCGGAGCGCCGGCCGAGGGCTCCGTGAAAGGGGTTTCGATCGACACGCGCGGCGGCTGCGCGGGAGCGCTCTTCGTGGCCCTCGCGGGGGAGCGTTCCGACGGGCACGATTATCTCGATCGGGCGGTCGCCGGCGGCGCTTCGGCGCTCCTCGTCGCGAGCTCCCGGCGCGCGGAAGCGCTCGCCGCGGCCGGAAGCTCCGCTGTGTTCGACGTTCCCGACACCCTCGTCGGGCTTCAGACCCTCGCCGCCGCGTGGAGGGAGCAGGTGAATCCGCGCGTCGTCGCGATCACCGGCAGCGCGGGCAAGACGGGAACGAAGGATCTCGCCGCGGCGATTCTCGCGCGGCGCTACGCCGTGCACGCCACCCCCGGCAACCTCAACAACCATATCGGCCTTCCCTTGACCCTTCTCGGCATGGAGAGCGGCGCGGAGATCTGCGTCACGGAGATGGGCGCCAACCACCGCAAGGAGATACAGGCCCTCTGCGAAATCGCGAAGCCCTTGATCGGCATCGTCACGAACGTCGGTCCGGCGCACCTCGAGCACTTCGGAACGCTCAAGGGAGTGGCGGTCGCGAAGGCCGAGCTCGTCGAGGCTCTGCCGGCCGATGGAACGGCCGTGCTTCCCGCCGATGACGAGTTCGCCGCGTTCCTCGCCGGACGCACGAAGGCGCGCACGATCACCGTGGGCTTCTCCGCCGGTGCCGACCGGCGCATCACGGGGCTCGAGAGGATCGAGGGGGGCGGGTACCGGTTCCGCGTGGGCGAGATCGAGCTCGCGACCGGCCGGTACGGCGCGCACCACGTTCGGAACGCGGCCTCCGCCGCGGTCGTCGGGACGATCGCCGGGGTTCCTGCCGAGGAGATCGCCGCCGCGGTGGCGGAGGCGAGGCCCGGCGAGGGACGCGGCGCGGCGTACGACATCGACGGCGTGATTTTCGTCGACGAGAGCTACAACGCCAATCCGGCGTCCGTTCGGGCGGCGGTGGATGCCTTTATGGAAATGCCCGGAGACGGCCGCCGCTGGCTCGTTCTCGGCGACATGTTCGAGCTCGGGAGCCTGAGCGGCGAGCTCCATCGCGAGACGGGAACGTACTGCGGGCGCGCGAAGTCCGACGGCATTCTCACCATCGGAAAGGATTCGGCCGAGCTCTCGCGGGCGGCCGCGGAGCAGCGGAAATCGCCCGAGCTCATCACGCATTTTCTCGACGTCGAGACGCTCGCCTCCCATCTCGCCACCCTGCTGCGGCCCGGCGATCTCGTGCTCGTCAAAGGCTCGCGCGGCATGCGGATGGAGCGGATCATCGATGCCGTCGAGCGATCGCGCGGGGTTTCGCGCCGGAGGATCGACTGATGCTGTACCATCTTCTGTACCCGCTCCGCGATTACTTCTTCGCCTTCAACGTGTTCCGGTACATCACGTTCCGTTCGGCGTACGCGATGGTCACCGCGCTCGCGATCTGCTTCATCTTCGGGCCGCGCTTCATCCGCTGGCTCCGGGCCGTGCAGATCGGCCAGCGTGTCCGTGCCGAGGTGCCCGAGCGGCATCAGGCGAAGGAAGGAACGCCGACGATGGGGGGGCTCCTCATCATCGCGGCGACTCTCGTTCCGACGCTTCTCTGGAGCAATCTCGCGAACCCGTACGTCCAGCTCGCCATCGTCGTCACGGTCTGGACCGGTCTCATCGGATTCGTCGACGACTATCTCCGCGTCGTGAAGAAAACCGAGAAGGGGCTCGTGGGGCGCTACAAGCTTCTCGGCCAATTCATCTTCGGGGCCGCGCTCGGCGTGTTTCTCTTTATGAATCCGCTCGCCCGCGAGGGGGCGACGCAGAGCGCGATTCCGTTCCTCAAGTCGTACTACATCGAGTGGGGGATCCTCTACGTCCCCTTCGTGATTTTCATCGTCATGGGATCGTCGAACGCGGTCAATCTCACGGACGGCCTCGACGGGCTCGCGGCGGGCGCCGCCGCCTTCAGCTTCTTCGCGTTCGCCGCGCTCGCGTACCTCAGCGGCCACAAGAACTTCGCCCAGTATCTCGGCATTCCCTATCTGCCCGGATGCGGCGAGCTCACCGTGTACTGCATGTCGGTCGTGGGGGCCTCGCTCGGCTTCCTCTGGTACAACACGCACCCGGCGCAGATCTTCATGGGGGACACGGGCTCGCTCTCTCTCGGCGGCGCGCTCGGCACGGTCGCCATTCTCCTCAAGAAGGAGCTTCTCCTCGTCGTCATCGGGGGGATCTTCGTCGCCGAGGCGCTTTCCGTGATTCTCCAGGTCGGTTCCTTCAAGCTCACGGGGAAACGAATATTCAACATGGCGCCCTTCCACCATCACTTCGAGCTCATGGGCTGGAGCGAGGAGAAGGTCGTCGTTCGGTTCTGGATCATCGCGGCGCTGCTGGCGCTTCTCAGCATCAGCACGCTCAAACTGCAATAAGGGATCGGAGAAACGGCGTGTCGACAGTACGAACGAACGCGGACGCGCTCTACCGGGGAAAGTCGGTTCTCGTGCTCGGCCTCGCCCGAAGCGGGCTCTCGGCGGTCCGGCTCCTGCTCCGCGCGGGGGCGCGCGTCGCCGGCGCGGACGAGAACGCGCGCGTCGAGATTCCGGCCGACCTCGCGCAGGTGCCCGTCCGCGTCGGCGGATTCGGGCCGGAGCTCCTCGACGGCGTCGACGAAGTCGTCGTGAGCCCCGGCATCGCGATCGATCACCCGCTCATGGTCGAGGCGGCGCGTCGCGGCGTTCCGCTCACGAGCGAGCTCGAGCTCGGTTCCCGCTTCGCGACGGCCCGACTCGTCGCCGTCACCGGCACGAACGGCAAATCGACGACCGTGACGATGATCGGGGAGATACTGAAGGCGGCGGGACGCAGAGTGATCGTGTGCGGCAACGTGGGGCTGCCGTTCTGCTCGGTCGTGAGCGATCTCGGCCCCGGCGATTTCTTCGTGCTCGAGGTTTCGAGCTTTCAGCTCGAGACCGCCTCGACGTTTCATCCGGAGGTCGCGGGCATCCTCAACCTCACGCCCGATCATCTGGATCGCTATCACGACGTCGAGGACTATTACCGCTACAAGGAGCGGATCGCGGAGAACTGCGGCGCGGGGGACGGTTTCTTCTACAACGCGCTCGACCGGCGCTGCGCGGCGATCGCCGGCCGGTTTCCCGGACGGCGGATTCCCTTCTCCTCGGCGGGTCCGGTCGACGGGGGCGTGTTCCTCGAGGGGGAGGATTTCGTGAGAACGATCGGCGGCGCGCGCGAGATATTCCTCGATCGCCGTTCGCTCGGCGTCATCGGTCTCCACAACGTCGAAAACGCCCTGGCGGCGGTCGCCGCGCTCGCGCCCTACGACGTGCCCGCCGCGGTCTGCCGGAAGGCACTTTCCGATTTTCGGGGGCTCCCGCACCGGATGGAGCGCGTCGCCGTCGTGAACGGGGTTTCGTACTTCAACGACTCGAAGGGGACGAACGTCGAGGCGACCATGATGTCGCTGCGGGGGCTCGATCGCCCGGCCGTGCTCATCGCCGGCGGCCACGACAAGGGCGGCGATTTCTCCAAGCTCATCCCCGTGCTCGGACGCGTGAAGACGGTCGTGACGATCGGGGAGGCGGCTCCCCTCATCGAAGAGGCGCTCTCGTCGACGGTGCCCGTCGCGCGCGCTCAGACGATGAAGGACGCGGTCGAAATCGCGTCCCGCGCGGCCCAGGAGGGAGATCTCGTGTTGCTTTCGCCGGCGTGCGCGAGCTTCGACATGTTCAGGAATTTCGAACATCGAGGAGAGGTATTCCGGGAATGCGTGAAGGAACTGCAGCGGTAGCCGAGCTCGCCGAGCGCGGAAGGTACGACATCAAGCTGCTGCTCGCGGCCATGGCGCTCGTGGCGATCGGCCTCGTGATGATCGCGTCGGCGGGGCAGATGGTGAAGCTCAGCGGCGTGACGGGCCCCCATTTCCATTTCTTTTTCCGGCAGCTCGCCATAGCGGTGCTCGGCATGTGCCTCATGATCGTCCTCATGCGCGTGCCGTACCGCCTCTACCAGCGCTTCGCGCTCGCCATACTCGTGACGGCGTTCCTCCTCCTCGCGGCGGTGTTCTTCATCGGCACCCCCATCCGCGGGTCCGTCCGGACGATCCGCATCGTGAAGTTCGATTTTCAACCGGTCGAGACCGCGAAGCTCGCGCTCATCGTCTTCCTCGCCGCGAAAATCAGCGAATGGGGGGATCGCGTGAGGGAGTTCAAGCGGGGCGTCATGCCGCTTCTCGGCACGGGACTCGGGATGGCGCTGCTCGTTTCGCTGCAGCCGAACATCAGCAACGCCGTCCTGCTCGTCCTCATCACGTATCTCATGCTGTTCGTGGCGGGGGCGAGGATTCGCCATCTCGCCCTCTCCGGCCTCATCCTCCTCGCCGCCGCGGCGCCGCTCCTCTTCCGGGTGGGCAAGGTCGTCAACCGCCTTCGCGATTATCTCAGCGGCGAGATCATGAGCTTTCAGCTCCAGCAGTCGCTCATCGCGCTCGGCACGGGCTCGCTCTTCGGCTGCGGGCCGGGGCGCGGCCACCAGAAGTTCCGTTTTCTTCCCGACGCGCATACGGATTTCATCTACTCGATCGTCGGCGAGGAGCTGGGGCTCGCGGGAACGGTCATCGTGCTGCTCATGTTCGTCTACATTCTCCGCCGGGCGGTCCGGGCGGCCCGGCGGTCTCCCGATTCCTTTGGGTATCTCCTCGCTATGGGCGTCGGCATGCTGATCTTCTTCTCGGCCGTCATCAACATGGCGATGGCGACGGGGGTCGTTCCGGTCGCGGGGCTCCCGCTGCCGTTCATCAGCTACGGGGGCTCCTCGCTCGTGGCGTCGCTGGCCGCGGTGGGGATTCTCATCAACGTGTCCTACGAGGGAAAGGAACGCTCCTTTCCCGTGGAAGTGTTCGGGCTCCGGCGCCGTCCGCGCGTGTCGTTCGCGCGGCGCCGGTGAGCCTCGGCGGAAGGCCGGTCGGATGAGCATGCGGGTGTTGTTCGCAGCGGGCGGTACGGGAGGGCACATCCTGCCGGCGCTTTCCGTCGCCGACGAGCTCCGGTCCATGATTCCGAACCTCGAACCCCTCTTCGTCGGAACCCGATCGGGGCTCGAAGCGAAGCTGGTCCCCCAGGCGGGCTATTCGATATCGTTCATTTCAGCGAAGGGCGTGCGGGGGCGGGGAGCGGCGGCGCGGGTCCTCAGCGTCGCTCGCATCGGCGTCGGTTTCCTGCAGGCGCTCCGTATCACGGCCCGCTTCCGGCCGGACGTCGTCTTCGGCGCCGGCGGCTATGCGAGCGCCGCGGCGGTTCTCGCCGCCTCGTTTCTCCGGCGGACGATCGTGCTCCAAGAGCAAAATTCGATTCCCGGCCTCACGAACCGGCTGCTGGCCCGGTTCGCGAAGCGGGTCTATCTCGGTTTCGAAAAGGCCGGCGAGGGATTCGGGTCCCACCGGGGGCTCGTCGTGACGGGGAATCCGCTCCGCGGCGATGTGGTCTCCGCCGCCGACCGCGATACGAGGGGCGAGTTCGGCCTCGCGGCGGATCGACCCGTGCTCCTCGTTTTCGGCGGCAGCCAGGGGGCCCGGAAGCTCAATAGAGCCGCCGTCGAGTATCTCCTCGTTCGGGAGAACGTGCAGGCGATCATTCAGACGGGGGCGCAGGATTATCCGTGGGTGGCGGAGCGGACGGCCACGCTCGGGAAGCGCGTGTTCGCGGCGCCGTACATCGAGGCGATGCACCGGGCTTACGGAGCGGCGGACGTGGTGCTCGCGCGCGCCGGCGCGCTGAGCGTCTCCGAGATCGCGGCGGTGGGGCTGCCGGCGATTCTCGTGCCGTACCCCTTCGCGACGGACGACCACCAGCGGCACAACGCCGCGTTCCTCGCCGACGCCGGCGGCGCCGTCGTCGTCGCGGACGCGGAGCTCACGGGCGAACGGCTCGCAGCGGCGCTCGATCCGCTGCTCGCCGATCGCTCCCGTCTCGCCGCCATGCGGCGCGCGCTCGCGACCGTCGCGCGGCGCGACGCGGCCCGGCGGATCGCCGTCGACATGATAGGGCTCGCGCCGGGAGGCGCAGGAGCGGGAAAGGGCCGGGTATGACGAAACAGCGCATGACGCGGATGCTGGGAAAGATGCGGCGCATCCATTTCGTCGGCATCGGGGGCATCGGGATGAGCGGAATCGCCGAGGTGCTCCTCAATCTCGGCTTCACGGTGAGCGGGTCCGATCTGACGCGCAGTCCGATCACCGAGCGCCTCGCGAAGCTCGGAGCGCGCATCAGAATCGGCCACGACCCGCGCAACGTTCTGCGCAGCGACGTCGTCGTCATCTCGTCGGCGATCGGCGCGGGAAACGCGGAAGTCGTCGCGGCGCGCGAGAGGGGCGTCCCCGTGATTCCGCGCGCCGCCATGCTCGGCGAGCTCATGCGCATCCGCACGGGGATAGCGATCGCCGGCGCGCACGGGAAAACGACCACGACCTCGCTCGCCGGCGCCGTGTTTCAGGAGGCGGGGCTCGATCCGACGATCATCGTCGGCGGGCGCGTGAAGAGCCTCAGGACGAACGCCCGCCTCGGGCGGGGCGATCTCCTCGTCGCGGAGGCGGACGAGAGCGACGGGAGCTTCGTTCATCTGTCGCCGGTGTTCGCCCTCATCACGAACATCGACGCCGAGCATCTCGATTTCTACGGAACGCTCGATTCGATCTACGACGCCTTCGTCGAGTTCGCCCGCCGCGTTCCGTTCTACGGCGCGGTCATCTGCTGCGTCGACGATCCGAACGTGCGGGTCGTCATGCCCCGGATCGATCGCCGCCTGCGCACCTATGGATTCGGCGCCGACGCCGAGGTGCGCGGCGAGCTCATCGAATCGGGCGCGGGTGGAAGCCGGTTCGCCTACACGATCGGCGGCAAGCGACGCGGGCCTTTCGCGCTCCGCGTCCCCGGCGTGCACAACGTGTTGAACGCTCTCGGCGTCTGCGCCCTGGCCGAGGAGCTCGACATCGGCCCGCGCGATCTGCGGGCGGCGTTCGGGCGCTTCGAGGGAGTCGCGCGCCGGTTCGAATACAAGGGGGAGAAGGGGGGCGTGCTCGTCGTGGACGATTACGGGCACCACCCGACGGAGATCGAGGCGACGATCCGCGCCGCGCGCGAGAACTTCGACCGGAGGATCGTCGTGGTGTTTCAGCCTCACCGCTACACGCGCACCCGCGACCTGCACGAAAAGTTCGGTCCCGCGTTCCGCGACGCCGACGAGCTCTTCGTTACCGATATCTACGCCGCGGGCGAGCGTCCGATAGCCGGGGTCACGGGCGAGCTCATCTATCGCGCCGTCGTGCGCGAGGGGAAGCCGCGCGTGAGCTACGTGCCGGCGTGGCGCGATCTCCTGAAGACGGTGAGTCGCAGCGTGCGGCCGGGGGACCTCGTCATCACCCTCGGCGCGGGGGACATATACAAGCTCGCCGAAAAGCTCGTCGGCGGAGCGGAAACGGCGAGGAAGCGATGAAATTCTGGGAATCGCAGGGTATGGTGTCGCGCGGAGCCGAACGGCGGCCCCTCCCGTCCCGGCGCGTTCTCGTCGCCGGGGCGGCGGCGCTCGCGGCGGTCGCGATCGTCGTTCTCGGCACGGGGCTCTTCACCGTCACCACGGTGCGATTCCACGGCTGCGCCAGCGTTCCGAAGGATTCGCTCGAGACGGTGCGGATCGGGCTCATCGGCAAGAATCTCGTGACGCTGCGAACCGGATGGGCTCGCGAGCGCCTCGCCTCCTTCCGCGAGGTCGAGAGCGTCCGGTTCGCCCGGCGTCCGTTTCATACTCTCGAGTGCCGGCTCGTGAAGCGCGAGCCGGTGGCGCTGCTCGCCGCGGGCTCGATTCTGGAAGTTGACCGGGAGGGCACGCTGCTGCCGAGGCGGGCCGGTCGGGGCGACATCGATCTCCCCGTCATCACCGGCATCGGCGAGCGTTCGATCGCGAAAGAGTCGGGACGGAAGAGCCTCGCGCGGGCGCTCGAGGTGCTGAGGCTCATCCGAGCGGAGGGATTTACGCCGGCGAGACAGATATCCGAGATCCACGTCGACGGAGACGACATCGATCTCATTTGGACGGGGTCGGGAACGCTCGTCAAGCTCGGGCGCGACGAGCACGCGAGCCGGCTCAGGAAGCTCAAGGCGGTGGGCACGGTGTTGCTCGACAGCGAGCGGTATCCGGCGATCGTCGATCTCCGGTTCGATCGACAGGTTGTCATTCGGTGAATGTCGACAAAGCGAGGTGATGGGCCACCTATGTCCTCCGAATTCGTCGTCGGTCTCGATCTGGGAACCACCGCGGTGTCGGTGCTCGTCGGAGAGTTCACCGCGGACGGGGAAACCCGCATCGTCGGGGCGGGCCGCGCCGCCGCCGGCGGCGTCAAGAAGGGCGTCGTCGTCAACATGGACGAGGCGGCGGAAAGCGTGCGCGCGGCGGTATCGCAGGCCGAGCGCATGGCCGGCGTGGAGATCCGGGGGGTCTGCGCCTCGGTATCCGGACCGCACATCCGCAGCTTCTCGAGTCGAGGCGTGATCGCCCTGCCGGCGGGCCGCCGCGAGGTGACGACCCGCGACATCGAAAAGGTCACGGAGGCCGCGCGCAGCATCACCCTCCCCTTCAACCAGGAGATCGTTCACTCGCTGCCGCAGGATTTCACCGTCGACAGCCACGCGGGCATTCGCGACCCGATCGGCATGTCGGCGATGCGGCTCGAGGCGGAGGTGCATATCGTCACGGCGCTCGGGATGCCTCTCGAGAACATGGTCAAGGTGTGCAAGAAAACGGGGCTCGAGATCGTCGATATGGTTTTCGATCCCATCGCCTCCGCGCGGGCCGTTCTGGCGCGCGAGGAAAAGGACCTCGGCTGTCTCGTCATCGACATCGGGGGGGGCGTGACGAGCTACGCGCTCTACTACGGAGGGACGGTTCGCGCGAGCGGCGTCATCGCGGCCGGCGGAGTGAACGTGACGAACGATCTGGCCGTGGGGCTCAGAACGTCGGCGGCCGTCGCCGAGCAGCTCAAGCTCTCGCACGGCGTCGCGCTCGCCTCGCTCGCCGGCGAGGACTGCCGGATCATGGTTCCGGGGCTCGGGGAGCGCGAGTCGCGCGAGATCCGCGCGCAGATACTCGCGGCGATCATCGAGCCGCGCGTCGAGGAGATCTTTACGATGGTGAAAAAGCAGGTCAGCGGCGATCCGTACTACCGGCTGCTCGGCGCGGGGATCGTGCTCACCGGCGGCGGCTCGCGGCTGCGGGGCATGGTCGAAGTGGCGGAAGAGGTATTCGATTTGCCCGTTCGTCTCGGAATGGCCGGGAATCTCATGGGGCTTTCGGAGCTCGTGGATACGGCCGAGTGGACGACCGGCATCGGGCTCCTCCTCTGGGGGGGAGACCGCGTCGCCGCGCAGGGGATCGGCGGTCCGGCGGATCGCGTCAAATGGGTTTTTCATCGAATTAAGGAAATGGCAAGCTTGTTCTCGTGAACGGAAGGGGGACGCCATGCGGTTCGAGTTCGACGATTTCGACGAGTTGGCCAAGCTCAAGGTGGTGGGTGTCGGTGGAGCGGGTGGAAACGCCGTGAACCGGATGATCGAAGCGGGGCTTCAGGGAGTCGAGTTTCTCGCCGTCAACACGGACGTGCAGGTGCTCGAGCTCTCGAGGGCGCACAAGCGCATCCAGGTCGGCAACCATCTCACGAAGGGGCTCGGCTCGGGCGGGGATCCCGACGTCGGCCGCCGCGCGATGGAGGAGGACGCCGATCTCGTCGCCGAGGCCATCGCGGGGGCCGATATGGTGTTCGTGACGGCCGGCATGGGGGGCGGGACGGGCACCGGTGCGGGCCCGCTCGTGGCGCGCATCGCGCGCGAGCAGGGAGCGCTCACGGTGGGAATCGTGACGCGCCCGTTCACCTTCGAGGGAAAGCGGAGGCATCGTCAGGCGCTCGAGGGGATCGCCGCCCTGAAGCAGGAGGTCGACACCCTCATCGTTATTCAGAACGACAAGCTTCTGTCGCTCGTCGGCTCCGATACGCCGCTCATGACGGCGTTCTCGAAGGCGGACGAAGTGCTTCTCAACGCCACGAAGGGGATTTCGGACCTTATTCTGACTCCGGGGCTCATAAATCTTGACTTTGCGGACGTCCGTTCTATCATGAGCGGCATGGGGGACGCCCTCATGGGCACGGGCACGGCCAGCGGCGAGGACCGGGCGGTCCAGGCGGCCCGCACGGCGATTACGAGCCCGCTGCTCGACGACGTGTCGATCAAGGGCGCGAAGGGAGTGCTCGTCAATATCAGCGGCGACGAGAACATGACGCTCCACGAGATCTCTCAGGCAACCTCGATCATCAGCCAGGAGGCGGGCGAGGACGCCAACGTGATTTTCGGCGCCGTTGTGAGCCGCGGCGAGGCGGACTATCTCCAGGTCACCGTCATCGCGACCGGGTTCACCCCGCGCGAGCGCGAGGTCATTCCGCTGTCGACGGTCGCTTCGCTCGCGCCGTCGGCGGAAGCGCGCTTCGCTCCGGCCGCCGTTCCCGTCGAGATCCCGGTGGCCGAGACGAGAACCCCGGAAATCGTTTCGATCGAGGCGCTCGACGAGGCCCGCATCGAACGCGAGGAGAGAGAAAGCCTCGCGCGCGTCGGCCTCCACGCGGTGAACTTCGGGAACTGCGGCGATCTGAACCTCGACATTCCGACGTTTCTGCGCAAGCAGCTTGACTGACGCGAGGGAGGTTTCGTGTCGCTCTGGGGTAGGATTTTCGGCATGAACAAGAACCCCGAGTACGAGCGGGGGATCCGGTATTTCAACGAGGGACACTACGAGCTCGCCGTCGCCGAGCTCGAAAAGGCGATTCCCAAGGCGGGAAAAGGCGATCCGATCTACGCCCTCGGGATGTTCTACGCCGCCGAATCCCACGCGCATATCGGCACGGCCAAGTATCTCGCCGGAGAGCCGGAGGAAGCGCTCGCGCATTTCCGGAAAGTGATCGGCGAAAATCCGACGTATCCGGACATCTACTACCGCATGGGCGTCATCCAGCACAAGCTCGGGGACGTCGAGGGGGCCCTCGCGAGCATGCGGCGCGCGATCGATCTCAACCCGGCCTACTTCGAGGCGACCTGCTACCTCGGTATTATCCTCTACGAGCGAGGAGCCTCGGCCGAGGCGGACGAGGTCTTCAAGCGAGCGCTGCGGATCGGTTCCGAGTGCCCGAATCCCGTCAGCAAGTTTCTGAGCGACCATCTGGCGGGCCGCGAGACGGATATCCCGCCGCTCGCCTCGCTCAGGGATATGATCCGGACCGACGCGCAGTTCGATTCGGCCGCGAGGGAAGGGATCGAGGCGTACAACACGGGCAACTACGACGAGGCGATCGCGGCGTTTTCCATCGCCCGCGGCGTTCATCCCGAGTACGCCGATATCCGGTTCAAGCTCGGCCTCTCGCACCTGAAGCGGGGCGAGCACGAGGCGGCGCGGAGCGAGCTCGAGGCGGCGCTTTCGATCAATCCGCGTTACGCCGAGGCGCTGTTCTATCTCGGCGTGGTTTGCCTCGATCAGAAGCTCTACCGCGAGGCGCTCGAGCGCTTCGAACGGGCGGCGGCCGTCAAGCCTGATTACGCCGATCTCCAGTGTTTCCTCGGCGCGACGTGCCTCTTCCTCGGCGACCTCGATCGCGCCCGGACGGCTCTCGAAAAATCGCTCGCTCTCTCGCCGAGCTACTGCAAGGCGCGCTACTACTATGGGCTGCTCCTCTTCGCCGTCGGCGAGGGCCGGCGCGCCGTCGAGTACCTCCACGAGGCGGTGAAGGGCGAGGAGCACGCGACCTCCGTCGACGTCAGCTACGCGCTCGTCCATCTGCGCGAGGGGAATCTCGAGGAGGCGATGCAGGTGCTTCGCGACGTCCTCGAGGCGGGGGGCGAGAGCGCGGACGTGCTCTATTTCCTCGGGGAGTGCTATCTCCGGCTCGGCAGGGTGGAAGAGGCGGAACGGTTCCTGAGACGCGCGCTCGACGTCAATCCGCGCTTTCTGCGGGCGAAGGAAAAGCTCGCCATCATCCTGATCCGTCGCGGCCTCTACGAGGAGGCCGAGCGGCTTCTCGACCCTCCCGCGGCCGATTTCGCGGATTTGCTCAAAATTCTCGGAGACATCAAGTTCCACCGCGGCGATCTCGAAGGCGCCGAGCGGTACTATCGCAAATCGCTCAGCCTCAACACGGAGTACGGCGAGGCCTCGCTCTCGCTCGCCCTCACGCTTCGCAACGAGGGGCGGGACGGAGAGGCCGACGAGATGCTCCGGAGGCTCATCGAGCGAGAGCCGGCCAACGTCCTCGCCCGCAATCTCCTCGGCTGCGACCCGCTCGACATCGCGGGCGGCTAGGCCGGCTGGTATCCGTGCGCGGCGGTCGCGTCATATCCCCCTTTCGTTCGATTCTCGCGCGCGAGACGGCGCTCGAGCGGTTTCCGTCCCGCGGCTCGCGGGGGCTCCCCGTCGCGGCCGGCTATCCCGCCCCCTACCGGATCGGGATGTCGAATCTCGGATTTCATTTTCTGTACGCCGGTCTCAGGCGCTCCCCCGGCGTTTCGGTCGAGCGATTCTTTTCGGATACCTCGCCCCTGACCCTCGAAACGGGCTCGCCCCTCTCGTCCGCGTCGGTCATCTTCTTCAGTATCTCGTATGAGGAAGACTACCTCAACGCGGTCCGCATCCTTCACGAGGCCGGGGTTCCCGCCCGGCGGATCGAGCGCACGCGGGGGCCGCTCGTCATCGCCGGCGGACCCGCGGTGAGCGCCAATCCGGCGCCCTTTTCCGCGATCGCCGACGCGATCGCGCTCGGGGAAGGAGAGGGCACGCTCGATGAGATTATCCGCCTGCTGGGGGATACGGGCGAGCTCGCGAGGGACGAGACGCTCGTCTCCCTCGCCGGGCTCCCGGGCGTTCTCGTGCCCGGAGCGCCGGGCCGGAGCGCGGGCTACCGGGAGCCGATCGCCTGCGGCCCGTTTTCGCATTCGACGGTTATCACGCCGGATACCGTATTTCCGGACATGCTGCTCGTCGAATCAGGACGGGGTTGCCCCGGCGCGTGCGCGTTCTGCCTCGCGACCTCGCTCTACCGCCCCTTTCGATATCTGAGGAGAGATGCGCTCGAGGAAACGCTCTCGCGTCTCGCCGCGCCGGTGCGGAGGGTCGGGCTCGTGAGCCCTGCCGTCGCCGCGAACCCGGAGTTCGGCGCGATCGTTGGGATGCTCCGGTCGCGCGGCATCGCGGTGTCGACGAGCTCGCTGCGGGCCGAGGATCTCGACGAGGAAACGGCGCGGATCGTGGGAGAGGCGGGAACGGCGAGCGTGAGCCTCGCCCCCGAGTCCGGAAGCGAGCGTGTGCGGTACCTGCTCGGCAAACGGACGCCGAACGAGCTCTACTTCAACGTCGCCGCGCGTCTGCGCGAGTCCGGCGTGAACCGTTTCACGCTCTACCTCCTCGTCGGCTGCCCCGGGGAGGACGATGACGTGATACCGGCGACGAAAACCTTCATGGAGGGGTTCAAAAAGGCGATCGGCGGCATGAGCTTTTCCGTGCACGTGAACGCGCTCGTGCCGAAACCCTGGACGCCGCTGCAGTTCCATGCGATGCCGGACGAGGGAAGGCTCGAGGAGATTCAGGGCCGCATGGCGAGCATGCTCCGGGGGCTCGGACTGCGGCCACGCATGAAATCCGCGCGCTCGGCCGTCCGCCAGGCGCTTCTCTCGATCGGGGACGAGAAGATCGGAGAGGCGATCGTGCTTCACGTCGAACGGGGGCTCTCCTGGCGAAAGGCGCTCGGGGAGGCCGGGGTCGATAGCGGGATGCCGCACGCGCGCAAGGGACCCGATGCGTCATTCCCGTGGAACGACATCTCGGGCCCCGTTCGTCGCGACGTACTGCGAAAGCGATTCGAGTCGATTGCCGGTGGCGGTCCCGACGGGGAACGGTAGAGGCGGGCTTCAGGCCTTCTTGACCGCGCCGCTCTTGATGCAGCGGGTGCAGACGGTGGCCTTTCCGGTCTTCCCGTTGACCGTGATGCGAATCTTCTGCAGGTTCGGAAGCTGACGGCGTTTCGAAACGTTATGGGCGTGGCTGATCTGATTGCCCATCATGGGCCTTTTTCCGCATATTGCGCATTCCTTGGACATGGTATCCTCCCGGTTGCCGAAAAGTGCAAATAATCTACGCTAACGGAGAGCGCTTGGCAAGGGGATAATGGGAACCGGATCGAGATCAAACGACCTGCTCCGGCAGAGCAGCCAGTTCATAAAGGGCGTCGGCCCCGCGAGACAGGTCTCGCTCGAGCGCCTCGGCATACGGACCGTCGAGGACCTCATCATGCATTTTCCTCGCGCCTACTACGACCGGCGGAATCTCGTCCCCATCGGCGGGTTGCGGCCCGGCGCGGAGGCGACCTTCGTGGGCACGATATTGGCCGTTTCCCCCCGGGCGGGAAGGCATGGGCGAAGCATCCTCACCGTCGCCGTGGGGGACGAGACGGGCGTCGTGAATCTCGTCTATTTCAACCGTCCGTACCTCGAGCGGTATTTGAGGCAGGGGGAGCGCGTCGTCGTCAGCGGAGAGATGACGACGTACCGCGACACGCGCCAGCTCGTTTCCCCTGAATGCGAGGCCATCGGGGGAGAGCTCACCGAGTCGCTCATTCACGCCGGTCGCATCGTTCCGGTCTATCCGCTCACCGGGGGGATCTCGCAGCGCATGATGCGGCGGATCGTTCACGAGGCGCTCGAAAAATCCGCGGGGGCGTTCCCGGAGAACCTCACCCCCGGGCTCATGAAGGAGTTCGACGTGCCGCCGAGGGCCGCGGCGCTCGCGGAAATGCATTATCCCGAATCGCTCGACCGGCTCGAACGGGCGAAGCGCCGCTTCAAGATCGAGGAGGTTTTCTTTCTGCACCTGCTCCTCAAGGAACGCCGCACGCGCCTCGAGCGGACGCGCAGACGACCGCCCGTCGCGCCGCCGCACGAGCTCTGCGAGCGGTTCGTCGCCGCGCTGCCCTTCGAGCTCACCGCGGCGCAGCGGCGCGTGCTCGATGAGGTCCGGCGGGACGTCGAGCGGAGCGCGGGGCTCAGCCGGCTCATACAGGGGGAGGTGGGATCGGGGAAGACGGTCGTGGCGCTTGCCGCAGCCATGCTCGCGATCGGCGGGGGGTACCAGGCGGCCTTCATGGCGCCGACGGAAATCCTGGCCATGCAGCATCACGACCGCGCGCGGGAGCTCTGCGGCGGGCTCGGCGTGCGGACCGCGCTTCTCATCGGTTCGCTCCCCAGGCCCGAAAAGTCGCGGGTGCAGGAGGAGATCCGCTCGGGGCGGGTCGATCTCGTGGTCGGCACGCACGCCCTCATCCAAGAGGTCATATCCTTCAAGCAGCTCGGTCTCGCCGTCATCGACGAGCAGCACCGTTTCGGCGTGAAGCAGCGGGCGAGCTTCGGCAGGGAGGAGGCTCTCCTGCCGCATTTTCTCGTCATGACGGCGACCCCGATCCCGCGGAGCCTCGCGCAGACCGTGTATGGCGATCTCGATCTCTCGATCATCGACGAGCTGCCGCGCGGCCGTCGGCGGGTCGCGACGAAGCTCGTTTCCGCGGAGGAGCACCGGCGCGTGTACGGCGAAATCCGCGCCGCGTTCGAGAGAGGCGAGCAGGCTTTCATTCTCTATCCGCTCGTCCAGGAGAGCGAGCGGATAGATCTGCGGGCGGCCACCGAGGAGTTCGAGCGGCTGCAGCGGGAAGAGTTCGCCGTCTATCCCCTCGGCCTGCTGCACGGAAGGATGAGCTTCGAGGAGAAGGCGAAGGCGATCGACCTCTTCCGCCGCGGAGAGATACTCGGTCTCGTGACGACGACCGTGATCGAGGTCGGCGTCGACATACCGAACGCCTCGATGCTCCTCGTCAACAATCCGGAACGGTTCGGGCTCGCCCAGCTCCACCAGCTGCGGGGCCGCGTCGGAAGAGGCGGCGCGGACGGCTTCTGCTGGCTTCTCGTGAGCGACGACGCCGGAGCGGCGACCCGCGAGCGCCTGTCCTTCTTCGCGACCCACGACGACGGTTTCGCGGTGGCGGAGGAGGATCTGCGGATTCGCGGTCCCGGCGAAATCTGGGGGTATCGCCAATCCGGAACCCCCGGCTTTCGTCTCATCAATCCGCTCGGAGATCAAGAGCTCGTTCGACTTTCCTGGAACGCCGCGGGAAGGATCATCGACGGGGATCCCGGCCTCGCGCTTCCCGAGCACGGCGCGATCGCTCGCTACTACCGGGGGTATTACCTGCCGAGGATGGAGCTCGCGGAGATCGGATAGCGCGCGGCCGCGGCGAAGCCTCCCGCCGGCGAAAGGAGATCCCGATGCTTTCGAGAGAGCAGGCTCTGGAGCTCGTGAACGCCAATCTCACGAAGAAGAACCTCGTGAAGCACGTGCTCGCCGTTGAGGCGATTATGCGGTCGCTGGCGCGCGCTCTCGGGCAGGACGAGGACGCGTGGGGGCTCGCCGGGCTTCTCCACGATCTCGACTACGAACGGACGGCGAGCGACCCGTCGAATCACGGACGTCTCACCGTCGAGATGATCTCGGGGTGCGATCTTCCGCCGGGGATCGACAACGCGGTGCTCGCCCACGCCGGGCACGCCCCCCGCAACTCGCTCATGGACAAGGCGATATACTGCTCTGACCCGGTGACTGGCTTGATAGTTGCATCGGCCCTCATGCATCCCTCGAAGAAGCTCGCGGGGATCGACCCCGACTTCGTGGGAAATCGCTTCAAGGAAAAGCGGTTCGCAGCAGGAGCAAGCCGCGAAGCGATTGCAAGTTGTGGCGAGCTGGGTCTCGAATTGCATGAGTTTTTCCGGATCGCGATCGATGCCATGAGAGGCATCGCCGCCGATTTGGATCTCTAGAGGGCGGGATCCCGGCTCGAGCCTGACGAACCGAATCGGAGGGCGTGAGCTATGATCGTCACATGCGATGGCTGTCGCACGAAGTATCTCCTCAGCGACGAGAAGGTGCCGGAGCGTGGCGTCCGGGTGAGGTGCCCGAAGTGCAAGTTCGTGTGGCGTCTCATGCCGCGGGTCGACGAGTCGGTGTTCGAGGTTTCGAGCGGCGTGTTCGCCGGGCAGGAGCCCGAGGTGGGGGAGCAGCAGTCGAGCGGATGGACCACCGCCGAAAAGACGCTTCGCTCGTTCGCCGGACACGCCCTTCATGCGAACGAGGAGGGGGAGCGTCCCGCCGAGCAGGCGGACGAGACGCCCAAGGCGCCGGCGGCCGCGACGGAGGATCCCGAGGTTCGCAAACGCCTCGATCGCTCAAAAAGATTGGCGCGGGTGTACGTCAGTGATATTCTCGTGTACAACAAGGATAAGCGCGACAAGGCCCTCGAGAACGGCGATCTCATGACGGCCCTGGGCCCCGAGATCAAGAAGGCGTGGGAGGCGTACAAGGAAAAGGTCGGCTCCAACCTTCCGGAATCGAGCGGGTTCTTCCGCGACGCCTTGAATGACATCCTGGCCGACGGCCGAAAGATATTCTGATGTCGTGCGGGACGCAGCGCTCTATATACTGAACCTCCAGGGCGAGCTTCGAAACGAGTTCCTCGCCGCAGCGAAGCTTCCCGATGGGGTTTCCGTCAGCGAGTTCGATACCGCCGCAAAGCTCATCCGCGAGTTGAAACGCTCGGGCGGGAAGCCGCCGAGCGTCATTGTGTTTCTGCCCAAACGGACCTTCGATCCCCGCAAGGCCCGACGCATAAGGCTCGCGAGACTCGATTCGCCCCTCTACATCGTCGCGAGGAAATGCAGCGAGAAGGACTATCTCGTCTACCTCGCCCTCGGCGCCAACGCCGTGCTGCAGCCTCCGTTCGAAAAAGGGGATGTCCAGCAGATGCTGAGCGGCCGCTCGAGCGGCGAGATACCGTTTCCCCGCAGCGCCGAGGTCGTCAGGGAAGGGCAGGCGCGCCTCGATTTTCTCATGCCGAGCAAGCTCTCCCGCATCCTCGGCGTGAACCGGCTCGTCGCCTTTCTCGCGAACGAGTTCGGGTTTCCGGCCGAGGAGGCCGACGTCAACCTGCCTCTTGTCATAGACGAGGCGCTCACGAACGCGATCATCCACGGCAACGCGCAGCGGGAGGATCGGAAAGTGCACGTCCGCATCTACATCAGCGTGCACCGGTTCTTCGTGCAGGTCGAGGATGAGGGGGCGGGATTCGATCCGTCGCTCGCCGGCGATCCGAAGGCGGGGGAGAACGTGTACAAACGATCGGGCCGGGGCATCTACCTCATGCGGGAGCTCATGGACCGGGTCGAGTTCAAGAACGGCGGGCGGCTCGTCGAGCTCGAGAAGCGCAATCCCCTGAACGGAGCGTCCTAGACGCCGCTACTCGTTTCCCCACTTTTCGCGCGCGATGCGATCGAGCAGCTTCTCCACCTGCCCGCGCACGCGTTCGTCCTGGTCGGGCTCGAACAGCACCTTGCGGACGCGGCCCTGCTCGTCCTTCTGGACGTAGCGGAGCGCCTTGATATGCTCGATCGGCACGAGGATGTCCTTGCTGACGCGAACGTCGACGGCGTTGCCGTCGAGATTGCGGTCGGGATGGTTCCACGGATGCATGCCGACGCCGCATCCGTGCACGATCATGCTGCAGACGACGGCGCGGAAGGTGTTCTGGCGCTGCACGGTGTCGAGCTCGAAGGTCCCCTGGAACTTCTCCATCATCCCGTCGACAACGGCGGTGAGCTTGCCGACGACTTCGTCCTTCGGTTCGACGTTGAGGAGCCGATTGAAAACCTCGCGGAGTATTTTTTCCGTTACCTGCATCCTGACTGACCCCCGTTCGCTGTCATTCCGCGCGGCGCGCGCTGAGGCGCCGCGAGACCATTGCGACCCACAAAACTCCGGCAATTGCAAGAAAGAGACCAAGGACGCCGAGAAGCCAACGCTTCGAGACGTACGTCGCGAGCCACGAGAAGAGAAACGCCGCGGCGATGAAGAGCGTGCGCGTGCAGATCTCCCGGAAGGCGAAAATCCTTCCCCTCATCGTTTCGCCGCTTTCGCGCTGGATCTCCGATTCGGCGATGATGATGAGAGGCGCCGCGGCGAAACCGGCGATGAGGGCTCCGGCGAGCGTCGCCGGGAGATTCCGTCCGAGAGCGATCGCGGCGGCGGAGGCCACGGTGAGGCAGAAGAGCCCCATTTCGATCCGCTCGCGGTTGCGGGAGTCGAGACGCATCCTGCTCGCCGCGAACGAGCCGAGGCCCATGCCGGCGCCGAGGGAGAGCCCGGTGAGGCTGAGCCCCATGGAGGTTCCGGGCGGCGTCAGATCCTTGATGAGCGGAAGCGCAAGCACCGAAAAGCCGCCGGCGCCAAGCCAGATGAGCGACTGCACGCCGATCGGGCGGACGATCGCAGGCGTGCCGCGGATCGCCCTCACGCCCTCGAGCACCGCGGTCGGAAGCTCCGGATGGTAGGTGGCTCCCCGGCGGTCGCGCGGAACGGTCCGCATCCGGTGAATCGCGATGCCGAGTATGAGGGATGCCGAGATGAAATAGCTCGCCGCGTCGAGCCAGAAGCACGCGCGCCACGAGAAGTAATCGTAGATGAGCCCCCCTCCGAGAAACCCGCCGGCGACTCCGGCGATCCCGGCGCCCCAGAGGATCGAGTTCACGTGTACGAGCTGCTCGGGGGGCACGAGCTCGGGAATCAGGGCCGATTTCGCGGGAAGGAAGAACAGGTTGCCGGTGGCGAGCAGGAAGACGACCACCATGATCGGAAAGAAATCCCCCGTGAGGTCGAAGAGGAAAGGAATGAGGAGAACGAGCACGCCGCGGCAGAGGTCGGTCACGACGAGGATCCAGCGCTTGTCGAGCCGGTCGACGATCGCTCCGATGAAGGGCGCGAGGAGATAGATCGGAAGGCTCATCGCCAGGTAAAAATAGGCGAGCATGAGGGAGGGGTTGCCGGAGAACGAATTGAAGAGGGCCATGAGGGAAAAGTTGCTGAGCCGGTCGCCGAAGAGCGACACCGTCTGGGCCGCCCAGAACATGGCGAAGAGCGCCGCGGGGAGGTAGCTCGTCGTCGCGCGTTTCATGAGCCCGCGCCTCCGCGCCCCCCGGCGGGGCCGGACGGCGCGTCGCCGGCGACTTCGAGGTAGATCGCCTCCAGCCGCTTCACGACGGCGGACCACTCGTAGCGCAGCGCCTTCGCCCTGCCGGCCTCGCTGAGCCTCGATCGCAGCTCGGGGCTGCCGGCGATCGCGAGCAAGGCGCGCGCTATCGCGGAGGGATCCCGGGGAGGGACGAGGAGCCCCTCGGCGCCCTCGGCGACCACGGCGCGGTACCCGGCTATGTCCGAGGCGACGAGCGGCGTTCCGGCCGCCATCGCCTCGAGGAGCACGATTCCGAAGCTTTCCCGTCCGACGGCGGGCGAGCAGAAAACGTCAGCCGTCGCGTAGTACCGCGGGAGCTCCTCGGGCGACACCCGTCCGATCCATGCGATCTCGGCGCCGGCCAGATCGCGGGGACGCGAGCACATCATGCCTCGCAGGCCCTTTTCGCCGACCACGAGGAGACGCACGCGTCCTTGGAGCTCGCGCGCGACGAGAGGCAGCGCCCGGCAGAGGTAGGATACGCCCTTTCTGCGGTCGAGACGGCCGACGAAGAGGATGTTGAACCTTCCGTCCCGGAAGCGGCCGATGGGCTCGAGACCGGGCCGGAACCGCTCGCAGTCGACGCCGTTCGGGACGATATCGTAGTCGCCGGGGAAGTAGCGGGAGACGAATCGGCGCGCCGCATCCGAAACCGCCATGCGACGGTCGAGCCGCTCGGCCCGACGGGCGAGGGGTTTTCGAAAGACGGCGTAAGCGAGGTTTTTCTCCGCCGCCGCATGGAAGGTCCCGACGAGCTTTTGACCGGGGCGGATCGCCTCGAACGCCATGAGGGGGAGGGTCGGCACGAGGGGGCAATGCGTGTGAACGACGTCGAAGGCCTCCCGCTCGAAGATGCGCCGGAGCTGCGACGTGAGATCGATGCCCACCGTCATGTTGACCAGCGCCCCGTTCATCGGCACGAGGACGTTGCGCCCGATCCGGATGACGCCGGGGTCGGGCGTTTCCGCTCCGCCGTAGTGTGTCGTGATGATCCGCACGTCGTGCCCGAGCCGGCGCAGCCCGCGCACCGTATGATGCACGACCTCCGTCACGCCGCCGGGGCGCGGATAGTAGGATTGGGTCACCATGGCGATCTTCATCGAGAGTTTCCCCACAGCCGCCGGAACATGATCCACTGGTCCGCGTTTTCCACGATGAACCGCTCGACGGCGCCGTACACGCGGCCGAGCGTCTCGCTCTCGCCAGCCGCCGCGGCTTCGCGCCCACCGAGGAGACGCTCCAAATGAATGCGGAAACGGCGCCGTCCGGTGCGCCGGCAGTACCCGGCGACGATGGGAGCTCCCGATGCGCGGGCGAGCCTCGCGGGCCCCTCGGGAAGCCGGATATTCTTCCCGAAGAATACTACCTCGGCGCCCCCCGTGTATATGTTTCCGTCGACGAGGAGCGCGAGGATGCCGCCGGAGGCGAGCGCTCTGAGAAGCTTTCGCGGCGGATCTTCGGGATTGATGACCTCGATGCCGAGCCTCTCCTTCGCTTCCTTGACGGCGCCGGTCAGGAGCTTCGAGAGCTGGACTCCCGCGACCACGTGCAGCCGGTAGCCCAGGAACCTCAGGTAGACGCCGCCCGCCTCCCAGCTTCCCGTGTGCTGCGTGACGAGGATGACCCCCTTGCCCTCCGCGAGCGCCGCGTCGAGCGCGTCTCTGCCCTCGAAATCGAAGCGGTTTTCGAGATCCGCCCTCTTCCAGCGGCTGGCGGCGATCATCTCGATGATGTTGATCGCGTGGATGAAGAAAATGCCGTAGATGAGACGCGTCCGGGGGGCGAATCCGGCCGCCGAGAGATTCTCGCGCACCGCGCGCCGTTTTCCGGGCGAGAAGGCAAAATGAATGAACGCGCACGCCGCCGCGGGAATATCGAGAAGGGGCGCCGGGAGAATATTCGCCAGCGCCGCCGTCATCGCAAAAATCTGCTTTCCCATGCGTTCCACGATTTAACCGAGAATACGAATCGCCCCCGGCTACTGTCAAGCGCCATGAATGGCATGATTTTGGCACCATGACCGGCGACCCTGTCCGAAGGAGGCGCCACGTTGCAACTTTCGACTGAAATCACTCTTTTCATGCAAAAAGCCATATACTACGTCTCGAAACCGATAGCGGCCCGCGGGATGCTCGAGCTCACCGACCGGCGTCTCCTCTTTCAGGTGTTCCCCTTCGACGCTTCCTTCGGGATCAAGAACCTCGCGATCGACATCACGGCCATCACCGGAGTCGACATCGAGAACGGGGATATCCACCCGCGCGTCGTCATCCTGGCGGACGGCCGCCGGCACGAGTTCATGCTCTCGAAGGGACAGGAGCTTTTCGACCATCTCAGGCCGCTCGTGCGCAATCCCCTCGGCCAGATGCAGACGCTTCCGGGCGAGCCGGAAACGAGATGCACCTGCGGCAAGATCGTGAACGTTCAGTTCATCTACTGCCCGTGGTGCGGCTCGAAGCTTCTCTCCGCCTAGGGCCCGGCGCGACCCATTTTTTCGTTGTGTAACCCGCTGGCGTTTGTTAGATTCCAATCGAACACGGCACCCGTTTCCCGTGAGAAGAACGTGCAATATTCGGGGAGGTTTCGATGACCCGGGTCGGCGCATTCGCACTGCTGATACTTTTTGTTTCTCTCGTCGTCGGTTGCTCGGAGAAAACCGCATCCGTCCAGGAGACCGGGATCAGGCTCGGCTTTTCGAACTGCCTGACGTTCGCCGCCTGGGTCTGGATCGACGGCTACTACGTCGGCACCTACACGAGCGAGCAGCCGAGCCTCATCGACGTCACGGCGGGAGGGCACACGCTCTTTGTCCGCGGCAATATCGTCGTCGGGGATTCGAGCTTTTGCTGGACGCAGGATTTCTCCGTGAGCGAGGAGCAGGTCACCGAAGTGACGCTCGATTGCGTCGGCGCGAAGTGCGAAACGGTCGAGACCTTCGGGGTCGTTCCGCCCTTGAACCAGTAGTTCCGGCGCCCCGCAGCGCGGGCGCGCATTCGCAGTTTCGGAGAGCCCTTTCTCATTTTATGGGAGAGGGCTTCTTTTTTCGGGGGCCGCGGCGCCCGCCCACGTTCGCAACCGCATGTCTCCCAATCAGTTAAAAAAATGTAAACGCCTGACGACAGTGGCATGAGGCTTGCCCCTTTTCGCCAAGCCGGGGTGAGATTCTACTCGGACGAACGAAACCATCACCCTAGCCCAAGTGAAACGAAGCCGGCTCCAGATTCGCTTCCTTTGCCTCGCGCACCATGAGAGCGGCGGTCTTGCCCCGGCTGACTAACTTACGGCGATACGAAGGGGAGCGTATGCCAGTATTCAACACTGCCGGACAGGAAATCAACGCCAAGATCGTCTATTACGGACCCGGTGTCGGCGGTAAGACGACGAACCTCGAGTTCATCTACGCCAAGCTGCCGCGCGAAAGCCGCGGCAAGATGGTCTCGATGAAGACCCGCACGGACCGCACCCTCTTTTTCGATTTTCTGCCGATCGACGTCGGCGAGATCAACGGGATGAAGGTGAGGTTCCTGCTCTATACCGTTCCGGGGCAGGTGTACTACAACGCCACCCGGAAGCTTGTGCTCAAGGGCGTGGACGCCGTCGTATTCGTGGCGGATTCGGCATCCGACCGCATGCAGGACAACAAGGAGAGCCTACAGAACCTCGAGGACAACCTCAACGATCTCGGCATGACGCTGAGCGAGATTCCGTGGGTGCTCCAGCTCAACAAGCGCGATCTTCCGAACGCCCTCGACCGGGCGACGGCGGAGCGCGAGCTCAACGCCCTCTCCGTCCCCTGCTTCGAGGCGGTCGCGAACAAGGGAGACGGCGTGTACGAAACCTTCGAGGGGATCGCGAAGCTCGTGTTCAAGTCGATGCAGAATACCGTGCGCAACCCCGACAAGCCGCGCGAAGTGCGCGAGACGAACAGGGAATCGCGGCTCGCCGTCGAGGTCGTCGCGAAGAGCAAGCGTGAAGAAAACTCGGAGACGGATGGAAGCGACTACAGATACAGCGCGGAGAAACGAGAAGAGGAGCAGAAGTCCGTCTCTGAGTTCGTCGATACCGTACTCACGGAACAGGGCCCGCGCCACGAGAGCGTCGATCTCGGGGCGACGCGCGTCGGCTACGAGGATTACGGGCACGTCGTCGAGCTCTCCGGAGAGGAGAACGGCGCGAAGCGGCCGGAGCCGGAGAAGAGGCCCGAGAAGGGCGATATCCTGAACGTCGATCCGCTCGAGGCCCTCGCGCAACCGTCCGATACGCGGCCTCCGAAGGCGCAGCCGCCTCAGGCGCGCCCCCCGCAAAGTCAGCCGCCGCAGGCGAAGGAGCGAAAAGCCGCTCCGCCGAGCCAGGCGGCCGAGCCGGTCGCCGAGGGGCGCATGCGCGAGGCAGAAGCCGCGGCTTCGAAGGACGCGGGCGGAAGACCGGCGGCGCGCGTCGAGCCCCCGGCGGAGGAAAACGATCCGGATCCCGATCCATCTCACCCGGGAAGAGGCGTCCGGGGATATTCAGCTCAAGGTGCTCCTCGAAATCGACGTGAAGTAGCTTCGCGGAAATCCCTTGACCCGCGCGGCGGCGTGAGCGAAGATTACTACCGGAACGTGTTGCGTGTTCCGGTGGTTTCTTTTTGGCGAGGTGGGCGTTCGTATGGCCAAGATCCTCATCGTCGACGACGAGGTGAACGTTCGCAAGCTCTACGGAGCGGAGCTCGCGGGGGACGGTTACGAGACGGTCTCGGCGGCCACCGTCGGCGAGGCGCTCGACTCGTTCGAACGCGAGAAGCCCGATCTCGTCATCCTCGACATCAAGCTCGGCGACGAGAGCGGCATCGACGCGCTCATGCAAATCGTAAAGCAGCGCAAGAACGTCCCCGTCATTCTCAACTCGGCGTACTCGGTGTACAAGGACAACTTCCAGACGTGGGCGGCCGACGCCTACATCGTAAAATCCGTCGATCTCACGCCGCTCAAGGAAAAGGTCCGCGAGCTTCTCGCGGCGAGGAGCGCCCGGGGGGGAGGATCATGAGGAGAGCCGTTTTGATCGTCTCGTTGCTCGTGCTCGCGCCGGCGCTCTGTCTCGCGCAGGATCCGTCGCTCGAACGCCCGAGCGTGTTCAACGATTTCTTGAACCCGGCGTCGCAGGGGAGCCTGCTCGGGATTCCGGGGCTCAGCTTCCACAGCTCGGCGGGATTCTCGTACTACTCGGGTGGGAGGGAGTTCGGATCGTTCGGCATGGGATACTACATGGGACATTTCGGGCTCCAGCTCGCGAGCAGCCTCACGCTCAGCTGGGACATCGGCGTCGGAACCGTGATGAAGGACGCGAACGAGTACAGCCAGCCGCGGTTCTTCATCCCGAACGTCGATCTCACCTATCGGCCGAGCGAGAGTTTCACGTTGAGACTCCAATTCCAGCAGCTCGGGCCGGGATACTACCAGTACCGCCGCTAGCGCCTCGCGGGATTCACGCGTCCGCGCCGCCCGGCCGGCCGGGCCGGCGCCCCGGCACCACCACCCCTTGCGTCGATATTGCCTTGACAATCCCATATTTTGTGGCGTAGCCTTCGACTCGATCGCTTCACGCACGGCGGATCAGGCTCGGAGGTGCTTCGTGCTTCGTTGGGATAGATCGTTCGAGCTCGCGCGCGGCGAGGATGAGGCCGAGAGCAGGGACGTGACGCGCCTGGCGCATCGTTTCGAGGCGGGGACGGCGTCCCCCGAGGAGCTTCTCGAGCTCGCCGAGCATCTGCTCAAGGGACGAAACCCGAGAAAAGGCGAGAAGGTCCTCATGGATCTTCTCGAGAACGAGTCGATCGACGAGTACGTTCTCGTCGGCGCGTGCGAGCTTCTCGAGGAAGTGGGGAGCGTACGATCTCGCGCTGGCCGGCTACCGGAAACTGCACGAGGCGAACGAAGGCAAGGCTCTCGCGATCTACCGGATGGGCCACCTGCTCGAAACTCAGGGCAGGCTCGAGGAAGCCGTCATGCTCCACGGCAAGGCCATCGCGCTGAGCCGGACAACCCGGAGTGCTACTACCGGCTCGGCGCGGCCTAACGAGCTGGACCAGTACGAGGACGCGGAAGAGCAGTACCGCAAGGCCATCGAGATCGATCCGTCGCACTCGAAATCATACACGAACCTCGGCTACATACTCGATCTGCAGGGGAAGCGCGGAGCGGCGCTGCTGCAATTCCGCAAGGCGGTTCAGCACAACCCGAAGAGCGCCGAGGCCCATTTCAACCTCGGAGCGCTCTACGGCGAGGAGGGGGACCGCGATCAGGCGATCAAAGAGTTCCGCATCGGGCTCGAGATCGATACCGCGAGCATCGAGGGGCACTACAACCTCGGCGTGGCCCTCGTGAACGAGGGGCGGTACGACGACGCCGAGGAGGAGTTCAAGAAGATACTGAAAATCGAGCACGACAACGTGAACGCGCTCTTTTACCTCGGATTCCTGTACTACCGCAAGGGCGTGTACGGCAAGTCGCTCAAGGCTCTCCAGCAGGCCTCCCGCCTCAATCCCGGCAATACGACGATCCTCTACTATATCGGGGAGTGCTTCAACAGGCTCGAGCAGCCGCAGCGCGCTCTCGAGTACTACAAGCGCGTGACGGAAATCAACCCGAACGACCACAAGGTCTATTTCAGCCTCGGCGTGATCTACGAGAAACAGAACGACAAACGGAAGGCGCGAGAATACTACCAGCTCGCGGCGCTCAAGAAGCACGGCGGCTCCGCGGAGTTCACGCCAATCGAAGAATGAGCGCCAACGAGTCGATGAATCGATCGATATCCATCCTGCTCGCGTGCTCTCTCGTCCTCTGCGCCGCGGGGGCGCGCACGGAAACGATTCCCCCCGATCATTGGGCCTACGAGGCGCTCCGGTCCTTCGAGCTTGGAGGTCTCGTGGCCCTCGAGCCGACGCTGCCGTACACGCGGGATCGGATCGAGGCGTACGTCGCCGAAATCTCGCGCCGCGCCGAATCGGAGCGGATCGAGCTCGGCGCGCGGCAGCGATTTCTCCTCGAGCGTCTCGAGCGGGAGTTCATCGGCAAGGCCGCGTCCCCCGGCGAGCGCGACGACGCGCCGCTCTTCGAGGTTCGGGAGGAGGGGCGATTCGCCGCGGTCGACGCCTCGGGCGGGGGCGCGGTTCTCAAGCGCGTCGACCGCGAGCGGGGGGAAGCGAACGGGCTCGGCGGGATCGACGTGCTCGTGGGGCTCGGACGCGGCGCCGCCATGGAGACGCGCGGCCGCCTCGTCATGGCCCCCGAGTGGGGGAGCAACGTCGACGGCGGTCATCCGGGCCCGAGAACGCGGAGCTTCCGCGGCCTCACGGGAGAGATGGACCGAGCTCTCTTCTCGGCGAACGGCTCGCGGTGGGAGCTTCGGATCGGCAGGGAGTACCTGCACTGGGGCGGGCGCTGGGACGAGGGTCTCATCCTCTCCCGAACGGCCGGGTCGCTCGATCACGTCGGCGGCCGCGTCGCGATCGGGCGCTTTGCGCTGAGCGGTTTTCACGCGGTGCTCGGCGGCGACCGGTTGTATCTCGAGCGGTATTTCGCCGGGCACCGGCTCACGGCCGCCCTTCCCGGCGGCGTCTACGTCGGAATCGCCGAGACGGTGCTCTACGGCGCATCCGGCATGGAATGGGCGTATCTCATGCCGCTCGGCATCTTCTACGTGAGCCAGGCGAACGAACGGAGCAACGAAGACAACGTCCTCTATTCCATCGACGTGAAGGCGCCCATCGGGCGCGGCCTCGTGCTGTCGGGGGAGCTTCTCGTCGACGACATTCAGTACGAGCGCGGCGATGGCGCCGGACCGGACAGGATCGCTTTCACGATCGGGATCGACGCCCAACGCGTCGCGGGCGGCAGGGAGTACGGACTCTCCGCGCGGCGCCCACGCTCTACAGAAGTTTCACCCGGAGCTGATCCTTGTGTCGGCCGGGTTCGATGCCCACCGCTTCGACCCGCTGGGCGGGTTCGCCATGACCGGCGAGGGTTACAAATCGGGCGCAGTCTGAAGCAGGTAGCCGACGACGAGTGCGAGGGTCGGCTGGTATCTATCCTCGAAGGGGGCTACGACCCGCAGGGGAAACCTTGATTCGATCACCCATTACCTTGAGGCTTTGATAGATTGATGAACCGACATTACGTGCGATTCAGCGACCGCGAATTCACCGGCGGCGCATATGGGATTCTTGAAAACGACAGCGTGACTCCACTCGATGCCGCCCCCTGGACGGGTGGCAAGCCGCAGAGCGCAGTGCGCCCCCTGAGTTCGGTCAAGTTGCTCGCACCGGTGGAGCCATCCAAGATCGTTTGCATCGGGCTGAACTATCATGCCCACGTGGCGGCCTCGTTCTCGGCGGAAAAGCCGCCGGAGGAGCCGCTGATGTTCCTGAAGCCGCCATCGTCGGTGATCGGGCCCGGCGACAAGATCATACATCCGCCGCAGTCGGAGCGGGTCGACTACGAGGCGGAGCTCGGTGTGGTGATGGGCAAGAAGGCTACGAAGGTGTCCGGTGGAGGAGGCGGAGCGTTCATATCTTCGGCTTCACCTGTGTCAACTGACGTAACCGCCCGCGACCTCCAGAAGAAGGATGGCCAGTGGTCGCGGGCGAAGGGATTCGACACGTTCTGTCCGGTGGGCCCGTGGATCGTCGCGGAGCTGGACTGGATCGTGATGTGCTGGTCGAGGGGATTCTCAACGCGAACGGTGAAGCAGTCCGGCCGGACCTCGCTGATGATCTTCGATATCCCGTTCCTGGTAAGTTATATTTCGCAGCGATGACGTTGTTGCCTGGCGATCTGATTTCCACCGGCACGCCGGCGGGGATCGCACCTATGAAGCCGGGGGATACCATTGAAGTAGGAGTGAAGGGATTGGCACGCTTGCCAACAGTATGGCTTAGCCTGATCATACTGCTGCTCGGTGTCTCGGCGTTCGCGGCGCCGCGTCAGCAGGTCCATATCGATGCTCAGTTCGATCCCGTTCTGAAGCTCATAGTCGGGCGGGTAGAGGCGCGTCTAACTACTGATGGCGCCCAGTTGCACGACCTGAGGTTCTGCTCTATCCGAACCTGCTGGTCGACACGCCGTCAACCGGTGGCATCGAGGTCGACTCGATCAAGGTCAGCGGGGTAGACCTTACGTCCCGTATGACTACGGACAAGACGGACTTGCATGTCGAGCTGCCCGATTGGCCTTCGGTTGACACGGCCACCGCGATACTCTGGTTTAAGGCGCACATTCCAACGCAACCATCGATTTTCGGCTATGACGACAACCAGTTTCTGTTGGTGAATTGGTATCCGACACCGGCGCCGTTCCTTGACGGTGGGTGGGTGAAGCACGACTACAAGTGGTTCCTCGAACCGGCATCCGATCCGATTGATTTCAGCGCGACGGTGGAGTATCCCGACACCCTCCAGTTGATTGCAGGGGGAGTGCAGAAGATCGACACCACGGGAGACCGTGCCACCGCCAGCCTGGCTCTGGGATCAATCCGTTGGCCTGCCTTTGTTCTTTGGCACCAACTACAAGGCCCACGCTTTCGTGGAACAGGGCTATACCCTACAACTCACGTGCGTCCCGACCAGAAGTATGTGGTAGACTCGCTGCGACGGGTAGCAAGGGCAACCGTCGCCTGGATGGGCGACTACGTGCTGCCGTATCCATTCGACGAACTGATCATAGTGATGGGCGGATATACCGAGGGTGGGGCGCTCGAAGAGCCCCACAGGGCGCCGATGCCGAAGCACAGCCCGGCGCTCACCAGGTACTACCAGGAAGTGCTGATCCACGAGATAGTACACCAGTGGTTCTATGCGACCGTCTGCAATAACACGGCCGACAATCCCTGGATGGATGAGGCGATCACCGAGTATTTCGCAATCAAGATCAACTCATCGCTGGTTGGCAAGCGTGCCGATTTGCTCGACCTCCTCGGCCTGACCGCCAGCACCTCGCCGTACAATCGCATAGCTGGCCTACCGACTCGCTGTATTTATCCGCCGCTTACTTATCCGGGTGAGCGATACTACAATACACGGCAGTGTTTCGCCAACATCTACGCCAAAGGGCCGCAGGTCATCAAGACCCTCACCGGATTGATCGGTCCGATAATGAATCGGCTTTCTGGCAGGCATATGTGCGCGAGTTCGAGTTCGGGGTGCCCACTCCCGACGATCTGGCCGCGGTGGCCGATCGTTTCCTGCCGTATGGTCCCGGTGCGGCGCGCAAGATTCTCGACTGCACGAACGCGCTCGATTTTCAGGTCGTTTCGCTGGACAACAAACCGGTCGCGCCGCCTCCACCAAAGCCGATTGACACGCTCTCGCAGGGGGATAGCGTTGAGACAGGTACTAAAGACAGCGCCATCGACAGCCTTCCGCCGCGAGAGACCTTCGATGTCGAAGTGGTTTATCGCTGTGTGCAGCCGCTTGGTTTCCCGGTTGGGCTGAGGGTGCGGTTTTACGATGGCTCGGTGCGCGACACAGTCGTGGCCGGCGAGGTCGGCATGTTTACATGGAAACTGACCGGGGTTACGCCGGCGCAGTCGGCCGAGATCGACCCGGAGCATATATACGCGGTCGACATGAACTACCTCAACAGTCTCGCTGACCCTCGACGAATCCCGCGGGGCAGGGCTGCGGCTCTTCTCAGGCTTGGCGTTTCTGGTCGAGTCGCTCTTCAGCGGACTGTGGGGGTTATGATGAACGGCGTTGTGCGATCCGGCTGGCGGGGATGGCGCGGCAATTCGAGACTGTGGACCGGGCTGTACCTTGCCAAGCTGCTCCTGGCGGTGATAGTGACCATCCCGGTCATGTCGCTGATCAACAGCAGTGTCGACAATTCACTTTACGCCGTGCCGCTCGTGACCGAATGGTCGCTCGATGTGATCGGCGAGCTGCTGCTCACCCGTCCCAATCTGGCGCCGGTCTTCTTCGTGTCGCTGGCCTTCTTTGCGCTGCTGGTGTTCTTTCTCAAGCAGTTCATCAACGGTGGCATCTACGTGTCGTTGTATCGCGGCCAGCTTCTCAGCGCACGCAGTTTCTTCGGGGAGTCCGGGGCGCAATTCGGTGGGAATCTCAAGATCTCAGCGATCATGCTCGCGGTTTATGCCGGGTTGACACTAGTAGCCTTCCTGGTAGTACCGATAATTCCACGTTCGTTCGGGCGAGAATTCCAAACGGGCGTACTGGTCGGCTTAACCGCCCGCATGGCGCTGGTGTGGGCCATCTTCATCGTCGGCGGAATACTCTCCGACCTGCTCAGGCTGAATCTGGCCGCCCGCCCGGACCTTCCGCTTAAACAACACTGGCGGAATGCGGTGGCTCTTTATCGCCGCCGGTTTGTAGAACTGAACGGATTGTATTATCTGTACTTTCTTCCGTTCGTGGTGGTCTGGTTGCTCATCGAGAAGCTGGCCGTGATTGTAACGGGCGGCTTCTCCAGTGTCGGCGGAGTGATGCTCGAAATCGTATTGTTCCAGATCTGCTCGTGGCTGCGCACCGGGCAATCCTTGTTGTTCACCTCGACCGCCGGGGTCGTGGTCAGGCGCGAGCTGCTTTCACGGCTCGAAAAACAGGGAGATGACAGCCGGTGACCGACCGCCTCTACTACACGTGATCCCGATCTTCTCGAGTTCACCGCCCGCATTGTCGAGGCGGGGAAAGACGAGCGCGGCGACTATGTCATCCTCGACCGGTCGGCCTTTTACCCGACCTCCGGTGGACAGGCATATGACACGGGGATGATCGGCGATGTTGCCGTGGTCGACGTAGTGGAAGCTGAGAATGGAGATGTGGTTCATCTGACCGCGGGTCCGGCGGGGAAGGTCGGCGATCAGGTTGGCGGCCGCGTCGACAAGGTGCGGCGGCGTCGCCATCGCCAGAGCCACACGGCCAGCATATTCTCGGCCGCGTTCTATCATCTGTTCGGCCAATCCACCGTCTCGGTACATCTCGGTGAGGACTACTCCGCAATCGAATTCGACGTCGAATCGGTCAGCGAAGAAGATCTCCGCAAAGCCGAGGATTCGGTCGAATGATCTGATCGCCGACAACGTGCCGGTTGAGATCATGTTCGTTGACGCGGCGGATATCGATAAGCTCCCGATGCGCCGTTCACCCAAGCGCGACGGCCTGCTGCGCATCATCAAGATCGGCGACTCGAAGATGCCGCTGGTGGTGGCACCGATTGCACCAGCACTGGCGGAGCAGGACTTATCAGGATCGTGGGCCAGGAGAAGATGCGTGGCAGGGCGCTGATCAAGTATTTGTCTGGCGATCTGGCCCGCGACGATTACCGCCTGCGCTTCGAAGCCACCGATGCCATGGCGCGCGCCCTTACCTGTAACCCGGCCGACTTGCCGGGCAAGCTCGACAAACTGACCGGCCAGTTGAAGGACGCAAAGCGCGAGTTGTCACTCGCCCGCAAAGAACTGATGCCCTTGATGGCCGACGAGCTCGCGAGCGGCGCGATAGCCATCGGCCGGCACAAGGTCGAGTCGCCGTGGCCGAGCGGGCCGAGGCGGCCCTCGGTGGGCAGATGGCGGCGATGGTGGCCGATCGGATTGGTGGTCTGTCGTTGTTGCAGATCGAGGGTCGTCTGGTCGTGGCCGCGGCGGAGAACTCTAATCTCGACGCCGGTAATATTGCCCGGGACTGGCCGAGCGCACCCCCCTAAAAGGAGGCGGCAACAAACGGCAGGCCCAGCTCGGGGAGCGGGAGATCGGCGATCTCGAACCGTATCGTGCCATTCTCGGGGAGTTGCTGGGCGATGCGTAGCGTTTTCGTCACGGGCGTGCGCGCTTCTGGCTTTGCTGATACTGGCCCCGGCCTCCTCCGCCCAGCGGAAGGACAAGCTCGACCTGCTGCATGCCGACGAAACCGAGTTTATCTTCTCACGCATTCAGGATACCACCATTGTGGTGGGCGGGGTGATCTTCGAAACCGAGTCCGGCATGATCTACTGTGACTTCTGCTATCTGGACGAAGGGCCAGACGGTGGTTCTCCTGGGACGGGTTGTTGTCGACGATACCGATTTTCGGATAACCTGTACTCGGCGCAGTACGATCTCGTCAGCGGACAAGCGATCACGCGCGGCGACTATGTCGAGTTGTGGTCGCGCAAGGACTCGCTGTTCGCGGTAGGCACGCACGCTTTCTACGACAAGCGCCGCGACTACTTCGAAATACGTCGAATCGGCCCACGGTCTACTTCAACTATCCTGATTCCGCCGGCATGATCGAGGTGATCGGCGACTTCATGGAATACGACGCTCTGGGCGGGCTCGCCGAAGCCGAGGGGAATGTAAAGATCAACTCGACCGATTTCAACGCCACCGCCAATTGTGCGGTGATGCACCCGAACGACAACACGCTCGATCTGTTCGACGGCAACCGCGATCCAGCTGCAGTTGCGCATTTCGGCGCTCTATTGCTGTCACCACCGACGGCAGCCGGGCGAAGAGCGTTGATGTAATCGACTCCGCGTACGCCGAGTTCATCGAGCCGACCGACGCCACCGAGGCATTCGTCGACAAATCGATTCTCTCCGGCAAGCGGATGTTGCTCACTTTTGAGGACTCGGAGAGCTCCACTCTGTAACCGCGAGCGGTCAGGCATACTCCTGGTACTACCCGGCGCATTTCCCCGGACGCGAAGAAGTCGAGAACACTCGTTTCCGGCGATTCGATCCGCCTGGCCATCGTAGAGGAGCAGTTGCAACAGGTCTATGTTATCGGTGGTGCGGTGGGAACCTATCTCAGCACCAAGACGCTGGTCGAGGATTCCTCCCTGATCGATGTGACCGACACGATCGACTATAAGGCGAGTTTCATCAACTATGCTCTCCTGGACTGGGTGACCACGCTGCAGCGTGACGCCGAGGCGATCTCCGGGGCCGTGGAGCTTCAGGCGTATCGCATCACATTGAACACCAAAGACCGCATACTCGAGGCTTTCTCGGGTGAGATCGGCGAGGATACGCTGACCGCCGAGAACATGTTTCAGGTCGAGCTGCAGCCGAATGATATTCCGGTGGTGTTGAAGGACACGCAGAATCTGATCGGGACCATCTGACCTATTCGATCGATACCGAGAAAGGACGCATTGTAACGTCCAAGTCGGAGTAAGCATCAAGATCCGGCTCCTACTACGGGCAGGATCTTTACCGGCAGAAAAAGGAACATCTACTATCTCGACAGATGCCGTTACACGACCTGCAATGCCGACGAGCCCCATTTCCACTTCTATTCGAAGAATCTGAAACTGATTCAGGACAATAAGCTTGTCGCCAGGCCGGTGGTGTTCTACCTGGGCGCATCCCGATTCTGGCCCTGCCATACGTCTTTCCGCTGCAGAAGGGTCGACACTCGGGAATCCTGCCGTTCACCTTCGGGAATATCGAGAGGGGCGAGCGGTACGTAAACAACGTCGGCTACTACTGGGCGGCTTCCGACTACTGGGATTGGCAGGGAGCGCTGGATTACTACGAAGAGCGCTCGCGGCTGAATTTCTACAGCAGGGTCAACTACAAGAAGCTCTACTCCTTTGACGGTTACGTCTCGGTAACTGGGCACGCGAGACCGCGCTCAGCTCGATTATCGCGAGTACGACGACGCCCGGTGGACTTTCAGTGCCGCCCACAACCACCAGATATCGCCGTCGTTCAGGGTCAGTGCGACCGGGAGATTCCAGTCGGACAAGGATTTCTACACCGACTATTCCTCGGATTTGAACGAGCGTCTCAATCGGGTGGTCCGCTCGGAGGTCACTTTTACTAAGAAATTCGGGTCCAGCGTTTCGCTCTCGGGTAAGGTGACCCACGACGACAATCTCGACACGGAGTCGCGCTCGGACGTCCTTCCGAGCGCCAGTCTCTCGTTGCCTGCGATCAAGCCGTTCGGGAGTGGTTCGCTCAACGACAAGGGGGAACTGGAAAGTCACTGGTACCAGAATCTCGTGGTCACCTACCGGCCCAACCTGATTAACGTCTCCAACCGCACGCTGGCACTGGAGCGGATCGACTCGACCCTCTTCGTTGACACACCGCCGGCGACTCGACCTATTCGATCGACAGCGTGAAGTATCGCACGCGCAAGAAATACACCCGGGTGGATCACTCGGTTACCGCCAGTCTGCCGAGTAAGTTCTTCCGCTATGTCATATTCAATCCGAGCCTCAATTACTCGGAGAACTGGATCCGCATCCACGAGACCGATCAGTCACGGGTGGCCGGGATCGACGCGTCCACCGACTACCGCACGTTCATGTACAGCGCCGGCGCTTCTTATCAGCACGAATCTGTACGGGACGGTTTACCCGAACGCCTTCGGTCTGATTGGACTGCGCCAGACGCTTACGCCCAACATGTCCTATCGCTTCACGCCTGAGTCAGACCGGCACCCGACAATAAGCAGGTATGCCTCCGCCGGGGCGCGCTCCACCGCCCGGAGCCAGGCGATGACTTTTGGGTTCGATCATCTGTATCAAGCCAAGATTAAGAAAGGGGAGGGGGGGAAGAGCTCTTCAGCTGGTCTCGATCAACCAAGATATCTCATACGACTTCGAGCGAGAAAGCCGCCAGCTGTCGGATATGAGCAGCAGCTACTCGTCTAAGGTGCTGCCGAGTGTGCGTTTCTACGGCTCTTTCGGGCACACCTTCTACGAGAGCGACACGGCCGCCAGGCCGACGCTGCGCGATGCCCGGATGACCAGCTTCTCGTTCAATACTTCGCTCAGCCTGCGCGGTAAGACGTCTATTTTTGACGACCCGGTGCTTGATCCCGCACGGGGTTGACTTGGCTTCGCAGTTGTCGGATCGACCACTTTCGGCCCCGGCCGGGGGTAGTGGATGGAACATGTCTGCGACTTACGGTTTCTCGGAGTACTCCCGAGGCACCCCCAGCTACTACAAGAAGAGCTTCCTGCGTCTGACCCTCGATTTCTACCTAACCTCCACGACCCGAGTCTCTTACTCGGAAGCGTACGACTTTACCAAGGCCAAGACGATCACCAGTCAGGTGACTATCGTGAAAACGATTCACTGCTGGACCGGTGAATTCCACTGGGTGCCGACCGGTTCGACCAAGGGATGGGGTTTCCGGCTCTATGTGACTGCTATGCCGGAGATTAAGATCGATAACTCGCAGAGCACCCTGAACAGTACGTACTTCACCTCATCCAGTCGTTAGCGGTCGCTAAACAGGGGAGGATTGGACCGACACGGCCCGTTTTTTCCCGTCAATTCAGGCTTTTCTTGTTGACAGGTTGGAGCGTGCGGGGGACCATTTGACTAGAAGTAAACTAGAATGCTTCGAAGGAACCGTTATTTAACAAGGAAGGAAGAGCAGCTATGACCAAGGACGAGATGATTGCCATTATGGCTGAGAAGTCCGGAATCAGCCGTAAGCAGGCGACCGAAGCGCTAGGCGCGTTCATGGATACCGTAACCCACAGCCTGAAGGGTGGCACGAAGGTCAGCTTCGCCGGCTTCGGCACCTTCGATGTCTCCAAGCGGAAAGCCCGTCAGGGACGCAATCCGCAGACCGGCGCCACGATCGACATCCCGGCCACCAAGGTCCCGGTTTTCCGTGCCGGCAAGAACCTCAAAGAGGCCATCCGCAAATAAGCGGGATTATTAGTCAGTTTGCAGGCAGGGCCGTCGGGTCCTGCCTTTTTTTATGCGGGTTTTTGTTGCCTGTAACCGGGCCACCGACCTTTTTGGTAGACCATGGCTAAACGCAGGAAACAGAGCGGCGAAGCCCGTCTTATGCGGATTCTGGGCATTGTCACGTTCCTGGTGGCGCTGGTGATTCTGGTCTCCCTGATCACCCACTCGCCCCTCGACGACGCCCGCATTACGGGGCGGGGAGCCCGATCTGAGCCCGTTCGATCTGCAGTTTCACAACCAGACCGGAATGCTGGGGGCCTACATTTCTTGATTTTTCTTACCGTGCTCCTGGGCTGGCTGGCGTTTTTCCTCCCCATTGGGCTGATTTTGGTTTCCCTACGGCTCTTCGTCCGAGATCAGCGCCCGGCTCGAACTAAGCGGCTCGGTGCTGTTCGTGATCGCATTCTCTCGCACCGTCCTTTACAATGTACATCTGCTGGTTCCGGCCACGATC
>CAWFAD010000008.1:0-239207 GCA_963813815.1 uncultured bacterium
TTTCCAAATAGTTGAACAACGGGAAAACGAGTACAATCGGATTCGTCCGCACGGCGACGCGAGGCGGGCGAGAGGTCAGCATGAACGCAGGATCCATCCGGCCCTACGCATGGAGCGCCGGGCTCATCATCGCCACGACGTTTCTCGGAGAGATCGTCAAGAAGCGTCTCGAGCCGACCAATCTCGTGATGCTCTATCTCCTCGTCGTCGTCATTGCCGCCGTGCGCTGGGGAAAGGGCCCCGCCGTCATGACCTCGGTCGTCGGGGTGCTCGCGTTCGATTTCTTCCTCGTCCCGCCCTACTTGACCTTCAACGTCGCGAGCATTCACTACGTCTTCACTTTCATCGGATTTCTGATCGTCGGGCTCGTCATCAGCACGCTCGCCTCGCGGATGAGGGAGCGAACCATTCAGGCCGGACAGCGGGAGGCCGAGGCCGCCGCGTTGTACCGCATGAGCAGCGATTTGGCGGCCGCGGATACCTCCGAAAAAGCCCTGCTCGCCATTCGAAACAATGTCGGCGGCATTCTCGGCAGGGCCGTGGCCATCTATCTGCCGTCGGAAGGCGCCGTCCGCCCGGTCAGCGCGGACGCCGATTTTCCGCTGAATGAGCGCGAGAGTCTTTGCGCGCAGCGCACGTTCGAGACCGGCGGATCCGCGCGGGGCGATGCGCGTCCGGCACAATGGCGGCACGTCCGCTACGCCCCGCTCAACACGCCCGAGGGGATTCTCGGCGTTCTCGGCATCAGCCTGCGGGAAAACGGCGAGAGCCTCAGCCGGGACGAAGAGCGCCTGTTCAACGCCCTCGTCAGCCAAGCCGCCATCGCGGTTCAGCGGGCGAAGCTGGCCGAGGAAGCCCGGCAGATCGACCTCATGCGGCAAACGGAGAAGCTGCACACGGCCCTTCTGAGCTCCATGTCGCATGACCTGAGAACCCCCCTCGCCTCCATCACGGGAACGCTCACGACGCTGCTCGACCAGAGTCCCGAGCTCGATATATCCGGACAAAGAGAGCTCCTCAAAACGGCCCATGAGGAAGCCGGCCGGCTCAATCGCCTCGTGGGAAATCTGCTCGACATGACGAGAATGGAGGCGAAGGCGCTCCGCATTTCAAAGAAGCCGTGCGACCTCCGGGATGTCATTGGTGCCTCGCTCGAGCAGATCAGGGAAACGATCGGGACCCGGCCGATACGAATAGCGATCCCCCCTGATTTTCCGGAGGTGCCGATGGCCCTCTCGTTCATGATGAAAGTCTTCGCCAACCTCATCGACAACGCGCTCAAGTTCTCGCCCGCCGACTCCGCGATCGACATCACGGCGAGCGCGTCGGACGGCAGCGCGACGGTCGAAATCACCGACCGGGGCATGGGCATCCCGGCGGGCGACCTCGAGCGTATCTTCGAAAAATTTTACCGCGCCGAGCAGTCCCGGCGGGTCGCGGGAATCGGGCTCGGGCTGTCCATCTGCAGGGGCATCGTCGAGGCGCACGGCGGCGCCATCACGGCGAAGAACAACGACGGCGCGGGTGCGACGCTCACGATCACCCTGCCGCTCGACCGGGGCGAGAACGGATCATGACGAAAGACCGGGGCGCGCGTGTGCTCGTCGTGGACGACGAAAATGGAATCAGGAGCTTTCTGCGCGTCTCCCTCGCCTCGAGAGGGTTCAGCGTGTTCGAGTCGGCGACGGGCGCCGACGCGCTCGAGAAATCCGTGTCCGTCCACCCGGACGTCATCATCCTCGATCTCGGACTTCCCGACATCGACGGCCTGGACGTGGTTCGGGAGATTCGCAAGCGGGCGAAGACGCCGATCATCATACTCTCCGTGCGGGAAGACATAGCGGACAAGGTCGAGGCGCTCGAAGCAGGAGCCGACGACTATTTGACAAAACCCTTCAATGTCGCGGAGCTTCAGGCGAGGCTCAAGGCGGTTCTGCGGCGTTTCGCGCCTTCGGACACGGGAGACGTTCTCCGCGCCGGCGATCTCGCGATGGACATCGTCGCCCATCGGGTCACGGCGGGTGAAAAGGAGATCGATCTCACGCCCACGGAGTTCGACGTGCTGAAGCTTCTCATGCTGAACGCGGGCAGAGTCGTGACGCATAAGCAGATCCTCCAGGCGATATGGAACAAGTCGGACGATCTCGAGGGCGTTCTCCACCTCCTCCGCGTCACCATCAGCAACCTGCGCGGCAAAGTGGAGCCGCGCCCTGATTGGCCGACTCGCATCGTGACGGAACCCGGCATCGGCTACCGCCTTCGATTCGAAGATTCGTCCGATTGATTTCATTTATTTATAATGGGTTGCGCTTCGCCGCCGCCGGGCCGGAGGCTTCCCGCGATCTTGACCTTTTATTGATTTGCGGGCCTTCGAGGGGCCTGACATCATGATTCATTATGGCAACGAGAACGTTCGACTTGGCCGGCATTGGCGCTCTGCACGAGCAGGGGAGCAGCCGCCGGCGCCGATCCACGGGCATTCTCCTATCGCTCCGAAGAAGCGCCACGCCCTACCAGCTTCTCGTCCTCGGATACGCCATCATCGTCCTATCGGGGGCGCTTCTGCTCTCCCTGCCAGTCGCGACCGCGCAAGGGGGAGGGCAACCGTACATCGACGCCCTCTTCATGTCGATGTCGGGGGTGAGCACGACGGGGCTCGCGGTCGTCGACGTCGGCAGCTTCTACTCGCTCTTCGGACAGATCGTGCTCATGTGCATCTTTCAGATCGGCGGCATCGGCTACATGACGATCATCATACTCATCATGTACTTTCTCGGGCTCAAGGGATCGGTCAGGACCAGCGTCGTCGCCCGGGAATCGCTCGTCGGCTCGAATTTCCATACGTTGAAGAAGTTCTTCGTTTCGGTCGTGGCATACTCGCTCCTCTTCGAGCTCGCGGGCGGCGTCATTCTGGCGCTCTTCTGGAGGCGGGAGTATCCCGCTTCCCACGCCCTCTACCTCGGTCTGTTTCACTCGGTATCCGCCTTCTGCACCGCGGGATTCGGCCTCTTCTCGGATAGTCTCATGCGATACCGGCAGAGCGCCGCCGTCAACATCGTCATCATCGTGCTTTCGCTGGCGGGGGGAATCGGCTTCTTCGTATTGAAGGATCTCACCGAGCTCGGGCTCGCCCGTTTGCGGCGCGCTCGGCCGCGGCGGCTCGCGGCGCACACCAAGCTCGTGCTCGTGACCACCGCCGTCATGATCGGGCTCGGCACGGCGACGATCCTGATGTGCGAGAGCTGGCCGTCCTCCATGAGCGCGGGCGAGGGCGCGACTCTCGCCGTCTTTCAGGCGATATCCGCGTCCACGACCGACGGATTCAACACGATGGACATCGGCGCCATGAGCGCCGCGAGCCTCACGGTGATCATGCTGCTCATGTTCGTCGGCGCGTCGCCGGGGAGCACCGGCGGCGGAATCAAGACGACGACGTTCGGCCTGCTTCTCGCCGTGATCTGGGCGAAGCTGCGGCGGAAAGAAGTCAATATGTTCGGCAGGGAGATGTCCGAGCAGTGCGTCTATAACGCCGTCATCGTCACGGTGGGCTTCCTGCTCGTCGTCTTTATCGACGTGGTCATTCTCACCGCCACGATGAACGCGCCCTACAATCAGATTCTCTTCGAGATCTTCTCCGCCCTCGGCAACACCGGCCTCTCCATGGGCCTGACCTCGAGCCTGAACGCGATCGGAAAGATCACCCTCGTCGTGACCATGTTCATCGGCAGGGTCGGCATTCTCATCATCGCATTCGCGCTGCTGGCCAAACAGCGGAAGGCGCTCTTCCGCTATCCCAAGGAAGACGTGTTCGTCGGCTGACCGATTCGCCGAAGCGCGCGTTCAAGCCCGGGCCTTTTCCGCCGCGAACCAGCGCCGCGTCCGCAGGCAGATCTTGACGAGCATGAGCATCACCGGCACCTCGATGAGCACGCCGACGACCGTGGCCAGGGCCGCGCCGGACGAGATGCCGAACAGCATCGTCGCGGTCGCTATGGCGACCTCGAAGTGATTCGACGCGCCGATCATCGCCGAGGGCGCGGCGTCCTCGTACGAGAGCCTCAGCGGCTTCGACAGCAGATACCCGATCCAGAAGATCAGGTTCGTCTGGATAAAGAGCGGAATGGCGATCCAGAGGATCGTGAGGGGGTTGGAGACGATGACCTCGCCCTTGAACGAGAAGAGAAGTATCAGCGTCGCGAGCAGGGCGACGATCGTGATCGGCGTGAGCACGTGGAGAAATTCCTCGTTGAACCAGGCCTCGCCCCGCGCCCGAATGATCCATTTCCGCGAAATGTATCCGGCCGCGAGAGGCAGCGCGACGTAGATGCCGATGGAGAGGACGAGCGCCTGCCAGGGAACGGGCAGCCTGCCGACGCCGAGCAGGAACCCGCCGAGCGGCCCGTAGAGAAAGAGCATCGTGAGCGAGTTGATGGCCACCATCACGAGCGTGTGCCCGTCGTTGCCCTTGGCGAGGTAGCCCCAGACGAGCACCATCGCCGTGCAGGGAGCGATGCCGAGGAGAATGCAGCCCGCGAGATAGCTCCGCCACAGCGGAACCTGGAGCATCTTCACGCCGTCGGCGAGAACGACGGTGCCGACCCCGTGCGTCGCCCCGACCGGGAGATCGAGGCCGAAGGGCATCTTCACGAGATCGACCGCCTCGGCGCCGATGAGCCCCCGAAACACGAACCCGAGAAAGAACACCGCGATCGCGTACATCGTGAAGGGCTTGATCGCCCAGTTCACGAAGAGCGTGAGGCCCACCGGCTTCGCGCTCTTTCCGGCCTTCAGCACCTCGGCGAAGTCGATCTTGACCATGATGGGGTACATCATGAAGAAAAGACAGATCGCGATCGGAATGGAAACGACCGGCGCGCCGTTCACGAAAATTGACAGACCATCAAGATATCTCGCGACGCCCGGCGCGAGCTTGCCGAGCGCGATGCCGGCGCCGATGCAGACGGCCACCCAGGCGGTGAGGTTGCGCTCGAAGAAGCTCAGGCCTTTCGGCCTCTTGGTGACGCACGCTTCGACGGCCATCGATGCGGCTCCTTTCGGCGATCCATCGGGATCGAGCGGCGAGGCCGCCCATTCGATCCTCTCAGCGCACGCTCCATATGAGATAGATCCCGCCGAGTATGACGAGAGCGCCGCAGGCCTTCTTCAGAATGACGGCGCCCCTCGATCGCTCATTCCAGCTGAGATACCTCTGCACCATGCTCGTAAAGGTCCCCGCGAGCACGATCACGGCGCAGTGGCCGATCGCGTACGCGAGCACGAGGGCCCCGGCGAAGAGCGGCCTCGACGCGGCGACGCCGAACGTGATGCCGAGCATCGGCGCCATGTACGCGAACGTGCACGGACCGAGCGCGACACCGAACACGAGCCCGATTACGAGAGCCGCGAGAGCTCCCTTCTTCTTCATTTTCGGCTGATTCGCGGCGCCGAGGAACGGAATCGTGATGACCTCGAGCAGGTGGAGCCCGATGACGAAGAAGATCGCGGCGACGAAATAGGTTCCCGCCTTTCCGACGTCGCCCATCATGCGGCCCATCGCCCCCGTGACGGCGCCGATCGCGGCGATCGTCACGAGGATCCCGAGCGAGAAGAGCCCCGAGAGCGGCGAACGCGCGTTTCTTCGTGACGACTCCCTGCCCGTCGATGAACCCCACGATGAGCGGGATGCTCGAGAGGTGGCACGGGCTGAGGAGAATGCTCAAGACGCCCCACGCCATCGACGCGCCGAGCGCGATGAGAGGCGCGGCCTGCAGAGCTTCGGTCAGGCGGTCGAACAACGATATCATTGTCAAACGCCCTTCTGCTTGAGCACCTGAACGAGCTCGTCCTTCGGGAAATATCCCTCGTGCCGGAAGTACTCCTTGCCGTCCTTGTCGAGGAACACCTGCGTGGGGATGAGCCGAATCCCGTACTTTTTGGCGTAGGGCTTGCCCTCGGGCGTCCACACGTCGTAGAACACGACCTTGACCTTGCCCGCGTACTCCTCCTCTATCTCCTTCATGATGGGCTGCATCTTCTTGCAGGGAATGCAGCGAACGGATCCGAGCTCGACGAAAGTGACGAGCGGCGCCTCATCGCTCTTTTCGGCCGGCGCCGCTTTTCCCGTAGCCTTGCTTTCCTCCTGCGAGCACGCGATCCCGCTGAAAAGCGCGATTGCCGCTACCGCCGCGATCACGATCGTCCTTCTCATCGATGTCTCCCTTCCCGTGCCGGTTTTCACTTCAAGAGCGCCTCGATGTCGCCCGTCGATAGCGCCTTCCCCACGCTCTTCACCTGCCCGTCCACGACGAGAGCGGGCGTCATCATCACGCCGAATTTCATGATCTCTTGAATCTTGTCCACCTTTTCGATCTCGGCATCGATGCCCATCGCCTTGACCGCCGATTCGACGTTCGCCATGAGCTGCTTGCACTTCGGGCATCCGGTGCCCAGAATCTGTATCTTTTTCATTATATCCCCCGTATGGCTCCGAATATCATGCCGCTCGACCGTCGCCATGACGACGACGAGCGCGATGTACGTGAGCGTCTTCCTCGGCCCGAGAATCGAGTTGATGACGAGCATGCTCGGCAGCGAGAGCGCGGGCCCCGCGAGCAGGAGCGCGAGAGCGGGCCCCTGCCCCATCCCGCTGTCGAGGAGTCCCCGCAGAATCGGCACTTCCGTCAGCGTGGCGAAATACATCAGAGCCCCGGTGATTGACGCAAAGAAGTTGGTCCAGAGGGGCCAGATCGCCTCCAACCATCCGATATGGAAGCCGTCCGGCTTTCCCATCACCTCGAGGAGGGAACTCGGCGAATCCCCCACGAGCGCCTGAACCCATTTGTTCGGAACAAATCCCGCGTCGACGCTCGATGGGCTGCCCAGGAAAAATCCGGCAGCGAGAACGCCGACGAGGAGAAGCGGTAGAATCATCTTCGCGAAGCCCCACGTTTGCCCCCGCCACTCCTCGAGCTCCGAGCCGCCGAAGAAGGTGAGCGCCGCGAGCCCCGCCGCGCCCGCGGCGAAGGCCGCGACCGGATACCGCGGGACCGCGAGACCGATCACGACCGCCGGAACGGCGGCGAGAGCGACGTAGAGGAGCCGGATCTTGAAAAACCGCCAGAGGCCGAATCCCAGAAGAGCCGCGAAGAACGCCGTTACCTTCCACTTGGCCGCGAAGACCGCGGACCAGAATCCGGCGTCCTGCCCCGGCCTCGCCCAGTTCGCGAACACGAGCACGCCCACCATCGCGAGAAAATAAACTCCGACGTGCCACAGCGGTCGCCCGCGCCCGTCATCCTCGCCGAGATGTACCTCCTCGGCCGAAGCGGCCTTGGCCCGCTCTTCCTTCAAGAAGATCGCGTGCATGAGGAGACCGATGACGACGCTGAACGCGACCGCGCCGATTGCGCGCGCCAAACCGAGCTGCCAGCCGAGCACGCGCGCCGTCAGCACGATGGCGAGGACATTGATCGCGGGCCCCGAATAGAGAAATGCGATCGCCGGCCCGAGCCCCGCCCCGCGCAGGTAAATGCTGCCGAAGAGCGGCAGCACCGTGCAGGAGCATACCGCGAGGATCGTCCCCGAGACCGAGGCGACGCCGTATGAGAGGGCCTTGTTCGCCTTGGGGCCGAAGTACTTCATCACGGCGCGCTGGCTGACGAAAACGCCGATGGCTCCCGCGATGAAAAACGCGGGCACGAGGCAGAGGAGAACGTGTTCCCGGGCGTACCAGCGCACGAGCCGGAAGGCCTCGATGACCGCGCCCTGGAATCGCGGGAGCTCCGCGGGCAGGTAGTAGGCGCCGAGAAAGGCTGCGACGAGCCACAACAGAATCTTAGCCTCTTTCTTCACGCCCGCTCCCTTCCACGACCTTGCGCCGCCGCTCGAGCTCCTCCCGCAGCACCCGCATGGAGCAGTCGACCGCCTGAAGAATGCAGGGATTCGCCAAATGATGGATGACCTTCGCCCCTTCCTTCCGCGCGCTCACGATGCCGACCTTCTTGAGCTGGGCGAGATGCCGCGAGAGCGTCGATTGATCGACGTTCGCCAGCTTGTTGAGCTCGTTCACGCAGAGGTCTCCCCGGCTCAACGCGTCCACAAGGAGAAAGCGGATGGGATGAGCGAGCGCCTTCAGGATTTCGGCCCGCGCCCGCGCTTCTTCGTAGTTCATGTTTTCGAGTATATGCATATATGCGCATATTGTCAAGTGCGATTCCGCGACAGGCGCCCGCGGCGACATTTAGCGCTTGCATTCATCCCGAAGAGTGCTATATTGACTTCGAGTCGAACAGATTTGGAATCGAATTGTAGGGAAACCAGATAAAGACGATAAACAGAACCTGCCTTGTTGATCTTCTCTATTCGGGTCTTGCGAAATTCCTTTCCAACAACATCTGCGACGGGAATTTTTTCTCATTCATGTGAGACCAATAGGAGGTCACAATGAAGATTTATGTAGGGAACATGTCTTTCGATTCGAACGAAGCTGAAGTGCGGAAAGCGTTCGAGGCTCACGGCAAAGTTGAAACCGTGACGATCATCAACGACCGGGACACCGGTCGTCCGAAAGGGTTCGGTTTCGTCGAGATGTCGAACGACACCGAAGCCAAAGCGGCGATCGAAGCCCTGAACGGCAAGGATTTCATGGGCCGCACCCTCAACGTCAACGAGGCTCGTCCTCGCGCTGAGGGCCCCAGCCGCGGACCCAACAGCGGTTACCGGCGCAGCTTCTAGCACGCGATCAGGCGGAACACCGAGTGGCAGGCTCGCGTGCCAGCTGTAGAAACGAGGGAAGCCGACCGTCGGCTTCCCTCGAAAAATCCCCATAGGAGGATCCGATACACAAGAACCGTTTTCCGACGAAGGCGTGCCGCTTATGCGATTGTATCTGGTCAATCCGTCAAACCCGCTCATCAACATCGTCAAAGTCAAGGAAAGCCGCTGGAACCGCTACCGCGTGTGGAAGCCTCTGAGCCTCGTGGTTCTCGCCGGCCTCACCCCCCCCGAATGGGAAGTCTCGATCCTCGACGAAAACCTCGGCGTGCCGGATTACGGCGCCTTGCCCCGGCCGGACCTCGTGGGGATCACCGCCTTTACCTCGCAGGCGAATCGCGCCTACGAGATCGCGGGGTTTTTCCGGCGCCTCGGCGTGCCGGTCGTGCTCGGCGGGATCCACGCGACGATGTGCCAGCATGAAGCGCGGGAACACGCGGACTCGATCGTCACGGGAGAAGCCGAAGGCGTGTGGGCCCGCGTCCTCGAGGACGCGCGGCACGGACGCCTGCGCCCCCGTTACGAGGGCGGCAGGGCCGAGCTGCACAACATACCTATCGCGCGGCACGATCTGCTCGCCGAGGGGTACGCCCTCGGCGCCATCCAGACGACGCGAGGCTGCCCCTTGAACTGCAGCTTCTGCAGCGTGACGGCGTTCAACGGAGCCCATTACCGCCAGCGGCCCATCGAGGATGTGATCCGCGAGTTTCGGATGATTCGCGAGAAGCGCGTTCTCGTGGTGGACGACAACCTCATCGGCACGCGCCCCGAGCACATCGCCCGGGCCAAGGAGCTCTTTCGCGCCATGATAGAGGCGGATCTCGGGAAGGAATGGGTGGCCCAGGCCACGATCAACTTCGCCGACGACGAGGAGCTCATGACGCTCGCCGCGAAGGCGGGGTGCGGCGGCGTATTCATAGGATTCGAATCGCTCGACCCCGGAAAGCTCCTCGGGCTCGGCAAGAAATTCAACCTCATGAAGAACCGCGATTTTCGCGCCTCCGTGCGGCGCATTCAGCGGCATAACATAATGGTCGTCGGATCCTTTATCATCGGCCTCGACGTCGACACCCCGGGCATAGGCAAGCGCATCGCCGAGGTGGCCAACCGGTACGGCATCGACAACCTCAATGCGTTGTTCCTGACGCCGCTGCCCGGCACGCGTCTCTGGGACGAGATGAAATCCGAGGATCGAATCCCCCTCGGCGCGTTCCCCGAAGACTGGAAGTACTACACGCTGACCTTCCCCGTCGCCCGGTACAAGCATCTGTCTCTGGATACCATCATCCGGGAAATGCACTCCTGCAACAACGCCTTCTATTCGATACCGAGCATCCTGAGAAGGGTGTGGAGCAGCTTGTGGCGGCGCCACAAACCGTTCCTCAGCTTCGTGGGCAATCTCTCGTACCGGAACAACGTCCGGATGGGTCAGGTTGCGCACGCGAACTTCCGGCGTCAAGTCGGCGACAGGCTCGGCTGAGCGCTCGGGACAGGGAGGGGCACGACAATGCAGGGAATTCTGGCCTTTTTCGTCGGGGTCGGACTCGCCGCGACGTGCGGATTCAGGGTCTTTGTCCCCCTCCTCGGACTCAGCATCGCGCATCACCTGGGACACGTGCCGCTGTCGCACGGATTCGAATGGATCGGGTCCTGGCCGGCCATGATCGCGTTCGGAGCCGCGACGATCTTCGAGGTCGGCGCCTACTACATTCCGTGGCTCGACCATCTCCTCGACGTCATCGCGACGCCCGCCGCGGTCGTGGCGGGCACGATCGTCACGGCGTCGATGCTCGGCGAGATGTCGCCGTTCCTTCGCTGGCCGCTCGGCATCATTGCGGGCGGCGGCGTGGCCGGCGTGGTGCAGGGCTCGAGCATCCTCGTGCGAGGCGCGTCCACGGCGACGACCGGCGGCATCGGCAACCCCCTCGTGTCGACGGGAGAGCTCGCGGCCTCCGTCGTCGGAACGATCGTTTCGATCGTGCTGCCCATAGTCGCGATCGTCCTCGTGGGCCTCATTCTGTTCTTCATATTTCGGCGGATCTTCCGCCGACGCGCGCACGCGGCATAAAGAGCGGCTACATGGGCAGTGGCGAGCAAGAAAAGCGGCCTGCACGGTCTTCCTCGCGGCCTGCCTGGCGTTCGCGTTCGGCCTGCCGCCCGGCGCATCCGGCGGCGAGTCGACGAAGCGCGAAGAGAGCGGTGCCGCCGCCGCGGGCAAATTTCCCGCCGACTACGTGAATCCCTTCATCGGCACAAAGGAGATGGGGCACACCTTCCCGGGCGCCGCGGCGCCCTTCGGCCTCGTGCAGCTGAGCCCCGAGACCGATACCGTCCGCTACAGCTACGACGGAACGTACAATCCCGGCGTCTACCGCTACTGCGCGGGATACCAGTACGGCGACTCCACGATCGTGGGCTTCAGCCACACGCATATGAGCGGAACGGGGCACTCCGATCTCGGCGACGTGCTCCTCATGCCGACCGTGGGCCCCGTGCGGCTCAATCCCGGCACGGCGGACGATCCCGCCGACGGCGGCTATCGCTCGCGCTTCTCGCACGAGCGCGAGGAGGCGAGCCCCGGATACTACGCGGTGACGCTCGACGACTACGGCATTAGGGTCGAGCTCACGGCGACGGAGCGCGTAGGCTTTCACCGGTACACCTTCCCCGAAACGAAAGATGCGCACATCATCCTCGACCTCGTCTCCGGCATTTATAGCTACGACGGCAAGATCGTATGGTCCTCCGTGAGGGTCGAGAACGACACGCTCGTCACGGGACACCGGCAGACGACCGGCTGGGCGAGAGAGCGGCACGTATACTTCGCCATGTGCTTCTCGAAGCCAATCGCCTCCTACGGGCTCCGGAACGAGGAGAAGCTCTGGTACCGCGGCTTCTGGCGGAGATGGAACGAAAACAACGGCTTCCCCGAGCGCGCGGGCCGCGCCGTCAAAGGCCACTTCGACTTCGAGACGCGCTCGGGCGAGCCGCTACTCGTCAAGGTCGCCCTCTCGGGCGTGAGCGCGGCGAACGCGCTCGAAAACCTGCGCGCAGAGATCCCGGATGGGATTTCGACGCGGTGAGGAGCGCGACCCGCGCGAAGTGGAACGCTGAGCTCTCGCGGATCGAGGTCGAGGCGGACGACGACCGCCTCGCCAATTTCTACACGTCGCTCTACCACTGCTTTCTCTCGCCGTCCGTATTCTCCGACGTGAACGGCGAGTATCGCGGGCTCGACCAGAACATTCATCGCGCCTCGGGCTTTACGGACTACACGGTCTTCTCACTCTGGGACACCTACCGCGCGCTCCATCCGCTTTTCACGATCGTGCAGCGGAAGCGGACGAACGACATCGTCTCGTCGATGCTCGCCCACTACGACGAGAGCGTTCACCGCATTCTCCCCATCTGGTCCCACTGGGCGAACGAGAACTGGTGCATGATCGGGTACCACGCGGCCCCCGTGATCGCCGACGCCTATCTCAAGGGGATCCGCGGCTACGACGCCGACAAGGCGTTCGAAGCGGTGGTGGCGAGCGCGACGTTCGACGCCTACGACGGGATCGGCGCCTACCGGCGCCTCGGATACGTGCCCGAGGACGTGAGCGGCAACTCGGTCTCGAAGACGCTCGAGTACGCTTACGACGACTGGACGATACACCGCTTCGCGAAGGCGCGGGGCGACAAGGCGGCGGCGGACGAGTTCGCCCGGCGCGCCATGAGCTATCGCAACCTCTTCGACGCCGAGAAGGGGTTCATGCGCGCGAGGCTCTCGGACGGCTCGTGGAAATCCCCCTTCGACCCGCTCGCCACCTCGGGGCAAGGCTTCATCGAGGGGAACGCGTGGAACTACTCCCTCTACGTGCCGCACGACGTCGAGGGGTTCATGGCGCTCCTCGGCGGCCCCGCGCGCCTCGTCGCGTGGCTCGACACGCTCTTCGAAATGCGGACCCCCGACGAGAGCTTCGCCCACACCGAGGACATCACGAGGGCCGGCATCATCGGCGGCTACGTCCACGGGAACGAGCCGAGTCATCACGCGCCCTACCTCTACTGCTGGGCCGGCCAGCCGTGGCAAACGCAGAAGCGCATCCGTGAAATCGTCGACGCGATGTACCGGAACGCCCCCGATGGCCTCGGCGGGAACGACGACTGCGGCCAGATGTCGGCGTGGTACGTCTTCTCGTGCCTCGGGTTCTACCCCGTCTGCCCGGGGAGCAACGAGTATGTCGTCGGGAGCCCCTGCGTGGATCGCGCCTCGATTCGTCTCGAGAATGGAAAGACGTTTTCGATCGAGGCGAGAAATCTGAGCGCCGAGAATGTCTACGTGCAATCCGCCTCGCTGAACGGGCGGCCGCACAACGCGTGCTTCATCGCGCACGAAGCCATCATGAAGGGCGGAAGGCTCGTCTTCGAGATGGGCCCGGAGCCGAACCCGTCATGGGGAACCGGGCCCGGCGCCGCGCCGAGGAGCCGGAACGTCAGCGGCGGGCGACGATCAGGGCGATGAGCGCGTCGAGGCGATCGGGGTAGGTCTCCATCGATATGTTTCGCTCGGCCCACGCGCGCGCGCCGCGGCCGAGCCTCGCGGCCTCCGCCGGATCGGCGAGAAGCCGCGCGATCGCCTCCGCCATCTCCCGCTGGTTCGCCGCCTCGAGATACTCGCGGCCGGTCTCGAGCCCCATCCCCGCCACCCCGATCGGCGTGCTCACGACGGGGGTCGCCATCGCGGCCGCCTCCATCATGCGGATGCGAACGCCCCCTCCGAAGCGGAGCGGCAGCACCAGCACGGAGCACTTCCCGAGGTGCGGCCGTATGTCGTCCACGCCGCCGGCGAACTCGACTCCAGCTCCGGCCGAAGCCCGCGACGCCCCATCGACTCCCAGCCCCACGACCTCGAGAGTCGCGCGGGGATTTCGCTCGCGCACGAGCGGCCACACGTCAGCGAGAAGATATCGCAGCGCGTCGCGGTTGAAATCGGCGGCGAAGGACCCGGGAAACACGACGCGGCCGTGCTCGCGTTCGTACGCCCCCGGGGAGAATGCCGAGAGATCGAGGGCGAGCGGAAGAGCGTGGACGGCCTTCCCCGAGGCCGCCGGATGCGCGCGAAGCACGGCGGCGTCGGCGCCGGTGACGGTGAGAATCGTGTCGAATCTCGCGTAGGCCTCGAGCTCGACGCGCTCGAGAAGCCGCGTGCGCGCCGACTCTTTCGCGCGCGCCGCGCCGCGCCGCGCCCGCTCGATCCGCCCCGGATGCACGAGAAAATCGAGATCCATCGTGACGAGGGCGAGGCGCGCCTCGGGAAGCATCTCGGGCAAGCGGTAGAGATGCCAGTAGGCGGCGAGCACGAGATCCGCCCGCTCGCTCCGCGCGGTCGCGGCGATGAGACGCAGAAGCTCCAGCGGGGCCGCGTAGCTCACCTGCATCGGCGTCCGCGCGAGGATCATCGCGGCGGCGTTTCTCGCCTTGTAGGCGGCGCGGTGGAGGGCGCTTCGCCTGTTCGGAGCGACAATCGCCCGCACCGCAATGCGAGGGGTCTCGATCTCGGCGAGACGCGCGAGCTGTCCGCGGTCGTAGGCCATCGTGACGAGCACGACCTCGTGGCGCGCCGAGAGGCCCACGAGGAGATTCATGACGAGGCGATCGAGCCCCATCCTCACGGGCCACGGAGCGTACGGCAGCGCGACGACGATCTTCACCGCGGGCATCCTCCCACCGCCGGCCGCGCCGGGCGGCTCCGGCCGCCGGCGACGCGCGGGCTATCGGTCCTGTCCCTTCGAGAAATGCCGGTAGAGAAGGTACGTAATGACGTACGAGACGGCGAACACGGAGGCCGGAACGACGATTCCGATGACGCTCATGATCCGCCCTCCGATTCCTTTTTCTTCTTCGGGTGATGCTTGCGGTACGAATGGTAAGCGAGCACGAGCCCCGCGAAGGACGTCACGTACGCGAGCGACATCCCGATGACCATCTTGAGCTCGTTTCCCATGCTATTCCTCCCACTTGACGGAGCGCTCGAGCTTCTCGATGTATTCCTTCTGCTTGAGCTCGTACCCCTTCGAAACGGCGGAGAGCTTCGGATCGATGACGCGCACGAGAACGACGGTGAGCACGACGCCGGCGGCGAACATGACGTAGCCCGGCCACATAAGGAGAAGGCTCATGCCGAGGCCGAGCATGAGCAGGATGTAGATGAGCGGCGAGATGATGACCGCGATCGTATCCTCCCGCGTCCATTCCTCCGCTTCCTTCGGCGACCATTGTTTTGCGCTCATTGCCCTGCGTTCCTTTCGCCGCGCCGATCAGAGGAGCCCGCGACGCTCCGCCTCCCGCCGCACCGGCCCCCACCAGCCGACGGGGCGCGACATGACGTAGAATTTCACGAGCCGATCCATGTCTTCTGGTTTCGTGGCGAACGTCACCGGTATGAACACGGCCGCGCCGAGGATCAGGAGCAGCCAGAACTGCTGGTAATCGCGCAGGTGCGGCAGCACGCCGAAGGCGGGAAGCACCCAGACGACGAGCCACGAGAACACGAGATTGAACACCCACGCCGAGAGGTAGCCCCAGCCGTTGAATCGCCACCAGACGACCTGCAGAATGCCGGGGAGCCACACCCCCGCCGCCATAATCCACAGGGCGAAGATGAGCCACTCGGTGATGTTCTCCATGATCGATCCGAAGACGAACGATCCGATGAGGAGCACGAGCGTTCCCCAGCGCCCGACCCAGACGAGGCGGCGCTCGTCGGCCTTCGGATTGATGTAATGGTGGTAGAGGTCCCTCGTGATGTAGACGGCACCGAGGTTGAGATGCGTGGAGATCGTCGAGAGATGTATCGCGACGATCGCCGCGAAGAAAAACCCGATCATCCCCGCGGGAAGCGTTTCGAAACCGAGACGGAACCACGCCATCTCGTAGTCTTTGACATCGGTGAGATTCGGATAAAGCGTGAAGAACGCGAGCACCGCCGCGGCCCAGATCGCGTTGCGCGTGACGACCGCCGCCTGCCCCGCCCAGATGCACCACGAGGCGTCCTTGACCGAGCGCGCCGACTGGATGCGCTGCGCCTCGGGGAACCAGTCGATCGCGGTCGCCATGCCGAAACCGCCCATGATGCCGATGACGATCATCGTGATGAACCACGCGACCGGAAAATCCCCCGTCGTAAAGCCGGTGAAGGCGAACGGATTGAGCTTCCCCGTCTCCCCCATCGCGGCGAGCTTGTCAACGATCGCGTGAGGTCCGCCCGCGGCGTGGATGCCCCAGATCGAAACGAAGACGATCGCGAAGAACGCGATGACCCCCTGCTGGAAATCCGCCATCACCACGCCCCAGTATCCGGCGGCGAGAACGTAGACGGCGCAGAGGGACGAAAAGAGCACGAGCCCGATCCATGTCGGCCAGCCGAAGAGAAAGAAGCACACCTTTCCCATCGCGATGCCGACCCAGCCGAGGATGAACATATTGAGGAAGACCTGCCAGCCGGCCACCCATCCGCGGAGCAGCTCGCCCGGCATGCCACCGTAGCGGATCGACTGCCACTCCGCCTGCGTGTAGGCGAGCGAGCGTCTGAAGATCTTCGTCGAGACGAAGGCGCTCACCGCGCACCACGCCGCGAAGAAACCGTACCAGAGGCCCGCGAGGCCGTGCCGGTACACGACCCCCGACACCCACATCGGCGTGTCGGTCGCCGTGTGCGTCGCGTACACGGACGAGGCGGGCAGCCACCACGGCAGCCCGCGTCCGGCGAGGAAGAAGTCCGACTCGGATCGCTTGCCGAGCCGGTAGAAGAGGGCTCCGCTTCCGATCATGAGCACGACGAAAGCGAAGAGCCAGAACCAGTCGAGAAACGTAAAGACGACCATCGCACCGTCCCCGCTATTCGACGACGATCTCGTCGACGAAGATCCACGCCTTTTCCCCGGCGCCCTCGTGCCACGCCGGACACACGCCTACGTTTTTCGCCCGCACGCGGACGTACCGGGCGTTGCGAGCGACGCGGTCGGAGGCGAACTCCTTGACGGCGATCTCGTCGTCCGGCGCCGTCGCGCCCCGGTTCCACTCGGCGACGGTGACGAAATCCGCTCCGTCGTCCGAGAGGGAGTATTCTATCCACTCGGGCGGAATATCCAACTTTTTTGGCTCTGGAGAAAGGTCGCGGCGATCCGTCGCACGCGCCGGCATCGATCCGAGATCGACCACGGCGTCGAGATCGACTCCGTGGTAGCCCTGCCATCCGCCCGCGTGAAAATCGCTCCCGCCGCGTATCTCGTCGACGAGGCCGAGCGGGCCGCCCGCCGTGTAGAGCGGGCTCGGGGCGGTGTTGAGCTTCACGCGCATCCCTCCCGGCACCTTCTTGAACTCCGCCGAGAGGAGGCGGCTCGGCGCAAGGCCCTCTTTTCTCGCAACGGCCCGGAGAGGGGTCGTCGCGCGGAGCGTGACCGGCTCCGCGAAAATCGCGGACACCGCGTCCGGAGGCGTCTCGGAGAGCGTGTAGGCGATCTCGGCGCCCGGCACGATCGAGGCGAGCGCCACGACGGTCGAATCCGAAAAGATGCGGCTCCCCGAGGCGACGTAGGGCACGGGCGCGATGAGGTGCTCGTCGATGGAGCTTCGCGGCCTGTCGGCGGCGCTCGTTCCCCACGCCGTGTTCGGGCTCGCCCCCATCGTGAAGACGAGCTCTCCCCCGGCCATGATGTCCTTGTGGTCGATGAACCCCTTCGTGTAGGGCTTCCCCCGGAGCGTCGCCTTTTGAATGTGCTTGTTCCCGGCGGACGCGCGCTTGGCCTTGATGACGAAGCGGCGCCCGCCGCCGACGTCGATCGAAGCCTCGCGGAAGATCGGCGAACCTATGACGTAGGCGTCCTGCCCCGGCGTCACCGGATAGAAGCCGAGAGCGCTCAGGACGTACCACGCGGACATCTGCCCGCAGTCCTCGTTGCCGCAGAGCCCGCCGGGGCCCGTGCCGTAGAGCTTGTCCATGATCTCGCGGACGCGCTCCTCGGTCTTCCACCGGCGGCCGGCGTAGGCGTAGAGATAGGCCATGTGGTGGCTCGGCTCGTTCCCGTGCGCGTACTGCCCGATGAGCCCCGTGATGTCGGGCTGCTCGCGACCCGTCGTCTCGCGTGCTCGCCGCGAAGAGCGAATCGAGCCTGCGCGGCGAAGGCCTCGGGGCCGCCCATGAGGCGCGATGAGCCCCTCGACGTCCTGCGGCACGTAGAAGCTGTACTGCCACGAGTTCGCCTCGGTGTAGTGGCTGCTGACCTCGCTCGGATCGAACGGCTCGACGAAGGCCCCGTTCACGCGGGCCCGCATGAAGCCGGTCGCGGGGTCGAAGAGGTTCCGGTACTGCTGGGCCCGCTCGAGGTAGCGCGCGTAGTCATCGCTTCGTTGCCCGAGAGCCTTCGCCATCCGGGCGATGCACCAGTCGTCGTAGGCGTACTCGAGCGTCTTCGAGACCGACTCCCCCTCGCGATCTCCCGGAATGTACCCGAGCTCCCGGTACCAGCGGAGCCCGAGGTGATCGAGCTCGGCGCTGTGCTTCATCGCCTCGAGGGCCCGCTCGGCGTCGAAGCCGCGGATTCCCTTGAGGTACGCGTCGGCGATGACCGGCACCGCGTGGTAGCCGATCATGCACATCGTCTCGTTCGCGGCGAGCTCCCAGACGGGAAGGGCGCCGCCCTGCTCGTACTGGGCGAGAAACGTCCGTATGAAGTCCGTCGTGCGCTCCGGCTCGAGAATGGTGAAGAGCGGATGCGCCGCGCGGTAGGTGTCCCAGAGGGAAAAGACGGTGTAGTTCGTGAAATCGCGCGCCTCGTGCACCTCGAGATCGCGCCCGCGGTACCGGCCGTCGACGTCCATGAAGAGGTTCGGCGCGAGCATCGCGTGATAGAGCGCCGAGTAAAAGGCGATGCGCTCGGCGGCGGTGCCTCCCTTTACCATGATCCTGCCGAGCGACTCGTTCCACGCGTCGGAGGCCGCGCGCCGGGCCGCGTCGAAGTCCCAGAGCGGCGCCTCGGCGTCGATGTTCTTCCGCGCTCCGTCGACGTCGACCGCCGAAATGCCGACCTTGACGAGCACCGCCTCCCCCGCCCCCGTCGCGAAACGGACGAAGCATTTCACGTCGCGTCCGTACGCCTCGTTGAGATCCGGGCGCAGCGTGTCGTCGACGGCGATGCCGTGCGAGAGAAACGGCTTGGAGAATCTCGCGACGAAGTAGACGTGCTGGTCCGCCGCCCACGCCCTCGAACGGCGGTATCCTTCGATCTCGGCGTTGCCCGCGATCTTGACGTGCGATTCGATCACCTCGTCGCGGTGCGCGAGATCGACGATCACGTTCGCGCTGTCGCTCGCCGGGAACCGGTAGCGATGGAGCGCCGTCCGCTTCGTCGCCGTGAGCTCGACCCTGACGCCGTAGTCGTCCAGCGTCACGGCGTAGTATCCGGCCCTCGCCTCCTCCCGCTCGTGCGAGAATCGCGAGCGGTAGCCGCCGCCGGGATCGTCGGCCGCGCCGGGGTTCAAGCGCACGGCGCCCACGGTCGGCATGAGGAGCACGTCGCCGTAGTCCGAGCAGCCCGTGCCGCTCAGGTGCGTGTGGCTGAAGCCGTAGACGACGCTGTCCGAGTGATGGTAACCCGAGCAGCCGTCCCAGCCGGAAAGCCTCGTGTCGGGGCTCGCCTGCACCATACCGAAGGGCGCCTGCGCGCCGGGAAAGGTGTGTCCGTGCCCTCCCGTGCCGATGAAGGGATCGACGTAGGAGACGACGTCCGATCTCCGTTCGATGGAGCACGAGCCGAGAACGGCGGCCGCCGCGAGCGGCGCAATCAACGTTACGAAACGCATGCGATCACTCCTCCGCGCGGTACGTATCGACGAGCGAGGTGAGCCGGAGGTACGGAAAGACGTCCGCCATTCTCTCGCCGGTCTCGAACACGACCGTCACCCGTTCCCCCGGAGCGATATCGAAATAGTTGTTCGAAAAATACCCGCGTCCGTCTCCGGCGTCGAGCCAGAGGTTCTTGACGAGGACGTCCGACTCGATCTCGATGACGTGCGTGTTTCCCCGCCGCGAGCTGCAGTAGCGGACCTCAGCCGCGGCGCGAACGCCGGATGGATCGGTGCCGGGGCCGGCCGGCGCCATGGACCGGCGTCCGGTAATAATGACGGTCGGCCGGCAAGAGACGTACTCGACCGGCGGGAGGTCGAGATCCTTCGGAGGCACAAAGTAGAAAAGCTTTCTCGCCGCGAGGCCTTCGCCGCCCTCGAGCTTCACGTCGAGGAACACCTCTCCTCCGTCTCGGCCGCGGAGGACGCGCTCGACCGTTTCCTCGAAATAGAGCGCGCTCGAGAGCCCCGGCGCCTCGACCTCGAGCCATCGCTCCCACACGAGACCCCCGTCGAAATCCCTGATCTCGAGATCGAGCCCGCCGCGGAACGTTTCGCGGAGATCGGATACGATCCACACGCCGATCTTCCCGTCCTCGACGACCGGCGACACGAGGAGCGGCGCATAGGCCTCACGCGCGAAGTGATAGAGCGCCTTCGGAACGCCGTCGTAATCGACGCACGACCAGGAAACGGCCGGCCAGCAATCGTTCATCTGCCAGAAGAGGCTCCCCATGCAGCGCGGCATCGCCCGGCGTTCGGCCTCGATGCCGAACCGCACGCCCTCGGCCTGCACGAGCTGGCTCACGTACGCGAGATGCCGGAAATCCTCCGGCACGCGGTACGAGCGCTCCATGTATTCGCGGATGATCGCGTTCCCGCGCGGGTGCTTCTGATGCGTCAGCATCACGTCCGAATCGGCGCTGAGCCCGCCGCCCCCCGTGAATCGTTCGATCGTTCCGAACGAGGGGAACGATTGAAAACCGAACTCGCTCATGAATCGCGGCACGCGCTCCGCGTATCGTTCGAAAGGCTCGCCATCGTGCCACACTCCCCAGTCGTGGCAATCCCCCTCCCGAAAACACCGCTCATCGGCGCGGCCGAAGCGTGGAGAGGTTGACACGTACGGGCGGCCGGGATCGTGCTCCTCGACGACCGCGGGCAGCAGCTCGTGAAAGAGCTTCTCGTAGTCGCGCCATATCCGCGCCGAATCGGCGGGCGCCATGCCACGCTCGCGCTGCCAGCCCCAGTTGCGCCATCCCTCCTCGATTTCGTTGTTACCGCACCAGAGGGCGAGGCACGGATGATGGCGAAGGCGCTTCACGTTGTCGGCGGCCTCCCGCTCGACGTTGCGCAGAAACGCCAAATCGCCCGGATACATCGCGCAGGCGAACATGAAATCCTGCCAGACGAGGATGCCGTGCTCGTCGCAGAGATCGTAGAACGCGTCGTCCTCGTACACCCCCCCGCCCCAGACGCGGAGCATGTTCATGCCGGCTTCCGCCGCGAGCGCGACGAAATACTCGTACCGCTCGCGAGAGACCCGGCCGAGGAAGCTGTCGAGCGGGACCCAGTTGGCCCCCTTCATGTACACGGGCACACCGTTGAGCTCGAAATGAAAACCGCATCCGTCCGAGTCCGGCTCCTCGACGAGGGAGATCGTGCGGATGCCGACACGGCGCTCGGCGCCGTCGATCGAAACCCCGCCGGCGCGAATTTCCCCGCGGATCCGGTACAAACGCGCCTCGCCGAGGCCGTTCGTCCACCAGAGCTCGGGATCGTCGATCGAGAGCTCGACCCGGCGCCTGTTGAGGCCCGGCGCGAGCGTCGTCTCGAAGCTCGCCGCCTTCGCTCCGTCCACGGACACCGCGATCGAGACGATCATCGTGTCGCCGGCCTCGATCTCGAAATCCGCGGCGAGCTCGGCGCGGTCCGGCGCCGCCATCCTCTGCGTCACGGCAAAATCCGATATACGGGCCTCGTCCCACAAGCGCAGGTACACGGGCCGCCAGATGCCGCACGTCACGAGCCGCGGGCTCCAGTCCCAGCCGTAGTGGTAGGCCGCCTTGCGGGTGAGAACGCGGGGGCCGCCGGGAAGCTCGCAGGGAAGCGCCTCCCACCGTTCCGCGACGGCCGCAACGGGCGGGCGGAAGCGCACGAGAAGCTCGTTCCGCCCTTCCCGAAGAGCCTCTTCGCAGGGGATCGACCAGCGCCGGAACATGTTGTCCGCCTCGAGAAGAAGCGAATCGTTGAGGTACACCTCGGCGTACGTGTCGAGCCCCTCGAACACGAGATCGACGCGCCTCGCCGCGAGACGGTCCCTGCCGAGAAAGAACGTCGTGCGGTACTCCCAGCCGTCGTTTTCGAGGTCCTGAAGCCCCGCCTCGTTCGAGCGGAAGAACGGATCGCCGATGAGCCCGTTCGCGAGAAGGTCCGTATGCGCGCATCCCGGAACCCGCGCTCCGCGCCACTCCGAGGTCCCGGCGCGGCGAAACTCCCAGCGGTCGTCGAGATCGATCCTCGAGCCGCCGTCGAACACATAGCAGGAGAGCGAGAGGATCAAGGATGCGAGCGCTGGCGCAAATGCAAAGCGCTTCACTGCCACCTCTTGGAAGCACGGGCCGAACGGGAGGATTCAACCGCCGCAGTATACCACAGGATCGCGGCGAAAGTCGCTTGACGAAAAGAATCATGAGCGGTATAAGGAAATCAGGGCACGTATATTGCTTATTAATTAATAGATATTCTTGCTACTGCCCGACGCGGGACCCACGTAACGGCCCCGATACGCCGCGAGAAGGAGCATAAATGGTAGATCGCAAGATCATTCGAATAGACGAAGAGCGCTGCAACGGCTGCGGCCTTTGCCTGCCGAAATGCCCCGAGGGGGCGCTGAGAATCATCGACGGCAAGGCCCGGCTCATCGGGGATATTCTCTGCGACGGCCTCGGCGCCTGCATCGGATATTGCCCCGAGGGCGCCATCACGGTTGAGGCGCGCGAAGCGGAGCCCTACGACGAGAGAAAGGTCATAGCGGTCATGGCGAAGCTCGGCCCGGGCGTCATATACGCGCACCTCGACCATCTCCGAAGCCACCGGGAGCTCGCGTACCTCGCCGAGGCTCTGAAATACCTGTCGGAAAACGCCCTTCCCATTCCGCTCGAGTTCCTCGATTCGGGGGGCGCGGCGGAGGATTCTTCATTCAATGCGCCGCCTACCTGTCCGGGCGTCAGCATCAGGGATTTGACCGGCGAAACCGCCGACTCCCGTCTCGAGGAGGGAGAGAAGGGCCGCTCGCGTCTCGGCCACTGGCCCGTTCAGATAGCGCTCGTGCAGCCCGCGGCTCCATTCCTCAGGGGCGCGGAGCTACTGATCACGGCCGACTGCGTGCCGTTCGCGTACGCTGATTTTCACGAGCGAATTTTGAAGGGGAAGGTGTGTCTCGTCGGTTGCCCGAAGCTCGACGACGCGCAGCAATACCTCGACAGGCTCGCCGCGGTCTTTCAGGTGAACGACATACGCTCCGTCACGATCGCCCACATGGAGGTGCCATGCTGTTTCGGCATGGTGAAGCTCGTCGAAGCGGCGATCGGGCGCTCGGGAAAATCGATCCCCCTCGAGACCCGCGTTCTGAGCGTGAAGGGCGAGCCGATGGGATGGTCCTGATCCTCCCGCCCGGCCCGGGCTATCGCTTGAGATCCCACCACCCGTACCAGCCGAGATAGATGGCGAGCTTGTTGTCGCTGCGGTCCGACTCGAAATAGCGGTCCCAGATGTACTCGACGCCCGCCGTCGCGGAGAGACCCTTCGTCGTGTAGAGATCGAGCGAGAGGCCGAGCGCCGGACCGACGGTGTTGTTCCAGTCGTACCCTTCCGTATCCACGCGGTAGCGAAGCGCGGCGTAGGTGTTGAGCGTCGCGTGGCGCCATTCGGCCCAGTCCACGCCCTGCTTCACCCAACCCTGGAGCACGAGGTTATCGGGCAGATCGTCGTGAAACTCCTGCCGGAGGTCGCCCCACGTCGCGCCGCGAAGTCCGACGATCGCCTGCGCGCTCGCGGAGAGCAGCACGAGGAACGCCGCCGACACCGATACGAGAATGATCCGTCGAATCATCGTTGTCTCCTTCCATAGATAACCGCGTCGGTAAAACCCCATGAATGCCGGATAGTATAGTTCCTGACGAGCCGGAAGTCCCGATCGATGTACGCGCTCCACGCCGCGCACGGGGTCAGCTTGCCGTAGTAGAGATCCTCGCACACGACGAAGTCGACGTGCTCGGTGAAGGCAGGCTCGTCGCCGTCCACCGCGTCGACGTCCCGCAGGTTGATCCACTTCGCGCGGGGAAAGCGGTCCTCGAGCGTGTACCGGTAGATGTCGCCGTCCCAGCCGTTCATCGCGACGATCATTCCGTCGAATCCGTTCTCGCCGAAGAACTCGATGACCGGGCTCACGTCGGGATAGTCCCGCTCGAGCCACTTCAGGTTTCTCGCGCCGTACACTCCGAAGATCAGCACGATGGCCGCCGTGAAAAAGACCCGGACGGCGCGGCTCCGGGTCCCCGACGAGAAGAGCCTCGCCAGGTGGTCCACGCCGAGCGCGGCGGCCGGCGCGAAAAAGATGACGGCGAAGATCATGTTCTTGTTGACGCCTTGCTCGGCGCGGGTCACGAGGTGGAGCGCGATGATCGGAGCGCCGAGGGCCATGAGCATCGCCGCTTTCTTCCCGTGCCGCTCGTGAAAGAGGCCGAACGCGGCGAGCACGAGCACGAGGTCGATCCACCGGAACGCCCTCTCGAAAATGGTTTTGAACGGCACCGTGATGACGCGGTACGTCTCGATCTGCCCGCGAACGACCGTTCCCGGCGCGAACTGGTCGAACGCGACATAGAGAGCGCCGAGCGCGGCGATCGGCAGCGCGCAGTAGAGAATCGTCCGCCTCCAGCCGTGCGAGAAGAGCACGTAGAGCCCGAGCGCGGGCATGAAGATGGGAAGCAGGTATTTCGTGATTCCCGCGATAAAGAGCGCGATCGAACCGATGGCGATGGCGAAGGCGCGGTGCCGCCCGGAGGCGACGCGCGTGGAAAGAACGAGCATGCAGAACGACGCGCCGAGAAAGAACGCCGCCGTCATGTCGTAGGTCGCGAGCTTCGAGAGGTACAGGGTCTGCCCGGTGCATATGAAGAGGATCGCCGACAGGAGCCCGAGCGTTTCGCCGAGCAGGAGGGTCGAGGCGAGATACACGGTCGCGGTGAGCCCGAGCCCGAAGGCGAGGCTCACGATCCGCGCTCCATGGATCCCCCCGAACGAGTCGCCGATCGCGGCGAGCACGGGATGAATGCGCGGGTTCCCCGTCGCGTACGGACAGCCGGGGCACGGATCGCCGGCGAGCAGCTCACGGCCCATCATGATGTGGTACGCCTCGTCGATGAAGACCGAGTTGTAATCGAGATCAAAGACGGTGACGAGAAGCCCGTACAGGAGCACGAGCAGCAGCAGGTAACGTGGCCGTATACTCAAGCGCTTCATATTATCGGGAGGTTGCGAGCGCGGCCGCGATCGCGACGACCCGTCCGATCGCGTCGGCGCCGGTTTCCTCGAACCGGACTCCGGCGAGGCGCTCGGGATACTCGTCCGAGCCCCGATCGAGAACGCGCACCACGATCCCGCGCAGCGTCACCGCGTCCTCGCGGAAAGCCACTTCGACGACGACCCGATCCCCCTCGGCGAGCGCGTCGCGCGAGACGAGCAGCATTCCCGTATCCGACACGTCGCGGATCACGCCGACGGAGCACCGCTCCCCGCCCGCTCCGATCGACGCGGGCAGGTAGGCCGGGAGACGTCTTGCGCGCTCCCGGCGCTCCGGCTCCTTGGCGAGACGCTTGTCGAGATAGGTCCGGTAGCGCGTCGAATATTCGGAGAGAAACTTCACGACGGACGATTCGCGCAGGTAGCGCGAGAAGTTGTCGACCTCGCCCGTGACGCCGGTCACGGCGATGCCGAAGCGTCCGATGACGTCGCCGCCCGCGGCCGCGGTCTTCGCGTGCTTCACGTGCCCCGAGGCCCGCACCGTGGCGCGCGGCAGATCGAGCTCGAGCGCGAGGTCGCGGTTCTTCGGGATCTCTCCGAGCGAGACGATCGAGATCCCCGTTTCCGTCGCGTCCTCGGCGACGGCGAGCTGTCGCGCCGTCCGTTTCCCGTCGCCCCAGCTCACCCGCACCGGCACGGCGTCGAGCAGCCGGAACTCCCCGCGCCGCTGCTCGAGCTTCGAACGCGCGTAGAGAATGATCGCGAGCGCGAGCCCGCTGTTGAAGAGCGCCCAGAGGCTGTTGACCGCGATGATGAACTCGTCCGAACGGCGCCCGGCGAGGAGCATCCAGAGGGCGAAGGCTATGCCGAGGACGCTCGCGCCGACGACGATCATCTGCGGCGCGAGGAGCGCGTTCGGGGCCGTGGGCAGCTCTCCCTTCGGCGTCACCTTGAACTGGCGCGCGCGCTTCGGCAGGAGAAGCGAAAAGAACGACTGCAGGTACGTGACGAATTTCCCCATGCTGAACTGCTCGAGGAGGAGATACCCCGCGTACCCGCGCCCCATCTCGTTGTAGGCGAAGAGCGAGAGGGCGTAGTACGGAACGAAATGCATGAGATAGGTGATGTCGAGCGCCTGCATCGGCAGCACGCCGGTAAAGAGCACGATGGGCGGCGTCGCGTAAAAAACGAGCTTCTGGAATCCCTCAATCGGATAAATGAGGCTCCCGAGGTAACACAGCCGCTGCGCGAAGGTGAGCCCGCGGACGAAGAGCGGGTTGACCGTGAAAAACACCTGCCATCCGCCGAGGCTCCACCGGCGCCTCTGAATGTGGAAGGGACGCAGCGTCTCCGCGGCGATGCCGTACGCGAGCGGCTCGAGATGGTACGCCGATTTCCAGCCCTTCGCGTGTATCTTGACCGAGGTGAGCATATCCTCGGTGATCGATCCCGTCGCGAAACCGCCCACGTCGTCGAGCGCCGCGCGCCGCATGACGGCGCAGCTTCCGACGAAGTACGCCGCCTCCCATCGATCGCGGCCCGGCTGAATGAGATTGTAAAAAAGGCCCTGCTCCGTCCAGACGTACTTCTTATCGCGATCGACGCGGTGCTGAAAGGAATCGATGTTGTAGAACTCCTGCGGAGACTGCGCGAAAGCCATCTTCTCGTCGGCGAAGTAGCCGATGAGGCGGTCGATGAACCACGGAAGAGGCGCGTGGTCGGCGTCGAAGATGGCGACGAACTCGGCCGTCGAATGTTGGAGGCCGAAATTGACGTTGCCCGCCTTCGCGTGCTCGTGCGTCTCGCGCGCGAGGTACACGCACCCGAGCTCGGCGCAGAGATCTCTCACGGCGGGGCGGTTCTCGTCGTCGAGAACGAGCGTGCGGTGCGGGTAGCGCAAATCGTTGCAGGCGAGCAACGTCTTGCGGAGCACCGCGGTCGATTCGCTCTTCGTCGGAATGAGAACGTCGACGGAACGGCCGGCGAGCGGGGGCGGCCCGGTGCGCACGCGCGGTCTCCAGACGGTGAAGAAGAAGAGAAACGTCGTGAGGGCGCCGAAGCATTCGGCGATCCAGAGGGCCCACGAGAATACGAGCGCCTGCTGGTTGAACGTCGACGAGACGCGCCAGTAGAGATAGTACAGCGTCACGACCGCCGAAGCGACCGCGACGGCGCGGCGGAGATTTTCACCTCTCGAGCGTTCTGTCTGACTCAAAATGATTCACCCTGCGGCGGGATTGTCTCGCTTTCCGCCGCTACCCTAGCATCAAACTTCTCGTATATCAAGTTCTATGCCAGCGGACGAGGCGCCGGGACGCCATCGAGGAGCCCCTGAGCGGCCGCATATCATTCAATTGTGCAATGGCCCATGCAAAAATGCGCGCCATCGCGGCCGGGCGGCCGCTCCCATGATTGCCCATCGCTGCCTCCTCTTCCCGGATGACAAAATCGCAATTATTTCGAAATAGCTCATTCGAGGAGGGGAACCCGCACTCGGCGGCATGGGCTTACTTATTGCGCTGTATAATAATGAGTTGCCATTCGCCGTCCGGCGCCGCCCTCCCCCCGTCCGCCCTCCTCCCCGGGCGGAATCGTTCCACCCGCGCCGGTGGCCTATGATTTGCATGAACCGGGCGGGTGATTCATTTGAAGCGCAAGGGGCAGAATATGAAAAAGGCCGGTTTCACGCTCGTCGAGCTCATGGTGACGGTATGCATTATCGGGCTCATCGCCGTGCTCTCGATCCCGGGGTTCACGCGCTTCCGGCAGAGCTGGAAGCTCAACGGCGAAGCGGATCAGATCGCCTCCACGATACGTGCGGCCCGCGCCGCGGCGGTGATGAAGAGCATCAACGCGATCTTCACGTTCGACATGGACAACTCGACGTTCTTCTATTTCGAGGACAACGATCGCGACGGAACGCGCGACAGCGACGAGTACCGGAGCGCGACCTACGACCTCGATCCCGCGATCGTGTTTTCGGCGAGCACGCTACCCGGCACCACCCTCACCTTCGGCTCGATGGGAAACACGCCGAACAGCGGCATCATAACGCTGCGCAACACGTACAACCGAACCCGGAATATCCGGGTCTACGGCGGGACCGGAAACATCGCCGTCGACTGACAGGAGAGCCATGAACGCGATAAAATCACAGCGGGGCATGGGGCTCATCGAGATCGTTGTCGCGATGATCCTGCTTTCGATCGGGATCGCCGCGGCGCTCCGCACTCTACCGGACAGCAACAAAGCCACCTCGCGCGCGCGCAACATCACGATTGCGACGAATCTCGCGCAGGAGCAGGTCGAACGCCTCCTCGGATCGGAATACTCCGACGCCACTCTCACGGCCGGTTCGCACACCGATCCCGGGAATCCGATCGATCGCCACTTCAGCAGGGGCTGGACCGTGGTTGACGACTCGCCGATTTCGGGAATGAAAACGGTTTCCGTCACGGTGAGCTTCAACTCCGGCAGCGCCGACAGCTCCGTGACCCTCAACACGCTACTTACCTCGAGGCGGTGACCGATTATATGACGCGCACGAAACACATACGGGGAACGCCGGGATTCACGCTCGTCGAAATGGTGTTCAGCGTGCTCATCCTGGGCATCATCTTCATAGCGCTGACCGCGGTCTTCATTCTCTTCCAGAGAAGCTCGTCGGCGACGACCAGCTACGCCGAGGCGCAGCAAAACGCGCGAATCGCCGTCGATTTCATCTCCGACATCCTCCGCCAGGCCGGATCGCAGACGGACTACTTCCGCGGCCAGCCCGCGATCGCTCACGCCGGGCCCTATCAGATCGTCATCAACGCGGACATCGACAACGGGCAGACCATCGACGGGCTGAGCCCGCTCATCGCCGTCAACCCGACGTACAGTCCGAACACGATTCCCGCGGCGGGCACCGTGCTCTACACCCCTCTCGTATACGAATCGAACGCCGAAACGGTGGTTCTCACGATCGATTCGAGCGACGACGGCGTCGTCGACAGCTCCGACCGGGGCGACGATCCCGAGGAATCCGGGGTCAACGTCAACCTCTTCATGCTGCGGCGAGTGATCTACGGCTACGACGGCGCGGGGCAGAATGAAGTGCGCCCGTCGAACCTCGCCCTCGTGCGCGGCCCCAATCTCGCGACGGCGATGACCACGCCGGATCCGCTCTTCCAGTACTGGTACGACAACGACGACGATCCCGCGACCGCCGACATTCTCTGGGGCGACGCGAACGGCAACGGAGCCATCGACGCCGCCGAAGCCGGCTCGGTGGCGCCGGTATCCTCCGCGAATCTGCCCCGCATTCGAAAGGTTCGGACGACGGCCATCGCCGAATCCAACCGGTTCGACAAGCGCTACGAGGCGAATGACGGCTTTCTCGCGGTTTCCATGAACTCGGAGGTCTTCGTGCGCAACGCCACGCGCACGAGCTCGAACGTCTACGGACGGGTGTACCACGACGCCAACAGCAACGGCCAGCTCGACGACGGAGAAACCGGTCTCAACAACGTCGAGATCACCGTCCTCGGAACGAGCCGCGAGACGTTCACCGACGCTTTCGGCAATTTCTATCTGTCCCTTCCGCCGAGCGATTACTCGATTCAGGAGACCGATCCGGCTGGATACATTTCGACGACCTCGAATCTCGTCTCCGTGTCGCTCTCGGCCGGGCAGACCCAGGTGCTCTACTTCGGCGACCGGGCGAGCGTGCCGATCGGCGTGATTCAGGGCACCGTGTTCGATGATCTGGATCAGAACGGCTCGCAGAGCGTGGATGAGCCCGGCATCCCGGGCGTTCTCATCTCTCTCGACAACGGCACGGAAGCCTTTTCGAACACCAACGGCTACTACTCGTTCATCGCGCAGCAGGGAATCTATACGGTCATCGAAACGGATCCCACCGGCTACAGCTCGACGACGCCCAACTCGGCGCCGGCGAGGATCGATAACGAGGGAGATACCGTCACCGTCAACTTCGGAGATTGCGCGGGCCTCATCTCGGGAACGCTCCAGGGGTACGTCTTCGACGACGCAAACAACAACGGGATATTCGAATCCGGCGAGGATGGTCTCGGGAGCGTCACGGTCCGCGTCTCGACCGGCGACAGCACGGTGACGAACGACCAGGGCTATTTCAGATTCAACCTGTCCCCGGGAGTGTACTCCCTCACGGAGACGGATCCCCTCGGGTACACCTCGACGACGCCGAACACGTGCCTCGACATTCCGATCACCGTCGACACCACCGTCACCCGCATCTTCGGCGACAAGCTCGAAGTGAGCACCAACTTCGTCGAGATTCACATCTCGAACACCGACCGTGTGCTGTCCGTGTCCATAGCGGATCTCAAAGAGGATTCGTACGGCGACAACGATATCATCCTTGGAACGGCGCTCGTGCCCGGCATCGGAAACCTGCTCGTCTTCTTCAACAAATGGACGAAAATAACGACGCCGCTCACGAAGCTCTTCATGCCCAATCCGGACTACCGCCGCAACGCGGGAAAGAACATCAACGCTTCGAACACGGGAGACCTCAACGGCAACAATGTGCCCGATGTGTTCACGGGACTCGAAAGCGTCACGACCCCCAATATCCAGGCATGGCTCACGGCAAGCGGCGGATTGCTGGGCAACTCTCCCTTCGCAACATACTTTTCGTCCGGCTCGAGCGTCATCATGGATAGCAAGCTCGTGAGACTCGACGGCGACAGCAACCTCGACCTCATCGTCGGTCTGAAATCGTCCCTCGGCACCTTCAGCGGCGGCTTTCAGATCTTTATGGGAGTCGGAACCGGCGCGTTCACGTCGTACCAGTACGTCACGACGGCGGGCGCCGACGACGATATCAGCCTCGGCGAGATATGGGCCATCGAGTCGGCGGACTTCGACGGCGACGGCGATCAGGATATCGTGATCGGATCGCACACAAACACATACCTGGGATACCTCGACGTCTACCTCAACGACGGCTCCGGCACCTTCGCATGGCACTCGCGGTACAGCGTTCCGTACGCGGTGAACGACATCAAGGCCGTCGACATGATGGAGGACGACGCGGGAGACGTGGACATCGTCGCGGCCGTATCCTCCGGAGCGCTAACCGGGCAGGTCATGCTGTGGCTCAACGACTCTTGTCTTTTCGGGCAGGCCGACACGACGGGATACAGTTTCGGCCACGACGAAACGCCCCACTTGCCGAGCGATTACGTCGACGCGCAGGGGGCGGCTCTCTGTCTGGCGATTCTGAATTTCAACAACGACGGCTTTCCGGACATCGCTTTCGGAACGAGAGCCACGCTCCTCTATCAAGGCAACCTCTACGTGCTGCCTTCGTACGGCCTCCTGCCGAACAACGGCGAGAAGATCAATGCGGCCCTTATGGGCGAAATCATCACGATGGCCGTGACCGATCTGAACAAGGACAACAGCATCGACATCGTTCTCGGAACGCGCAACTCGGCCACGGAGGGAAAGCTCATCGCCTATTTCACGGGGACCCTCTAGGCCGGCGGCGGAATCCGGAAGGGACGGTATATACAATGAGAACGTTGGATATCAGAGCGATTCGCGGCGAAAGCGGCAACGCGCTCGTCGTCACGCTCATCATCCTCTTTTCGATATCGGTGATTGCCGGGACGCTGGCCATGATATCCTCCCTCGATCTCAAGATCGCGGGAAACCAGAGGGCCACGACCCGGGCTCTCCCCGTGGCCGAGGCGGGGCTCAACGAGGCGATTCACCGCTTGTCGCTTCCGAACCCGACGGTCTCGACGGTAAGCGGTTGGACGGGAAACGTCGCCGTCAGCGACAGCCTTCCTTACAATCCGCTCTGGACGGCCCGCATCTATCTGACTGCTCCCGGCTCCGCTCCCTCTTCGGGCGACCCGAACGTCTGCGAGACGGGAACGCTGCAGGATCCGAATCAGCCGTATCTCGAGTACAGCGCGGCGGACGGCACGGATGGCGTGCTCACCGTTATGCATAAATGGCGCGACGTCGACGGCGACAACGTCAGGGACGCGAACGAGGTCGTCCGATGGGATCCGCTGCAGATGCCGCCGGAAAACCTGACCTGGGGATTCCCCGTCGAGGTCGTCACGGTGAGGGGATACCTCGGAGACGCCCAGCGGACCATCGAAGCGGAGGTCACGAAGCGCACGATCATAGCCCGCACCCTTGGCGCGGTCTTCTGCAACAATCCGCTCTGGCTCACGGGAAACGTCGACTTCTGCGGCTACAACCACAGCATCACGACGCCGGCCGGCCTCGTCCCGCCGGCGTGCTACCCATACCACCTCGCCTCGGGCCACTTGCCCGGCGGGGCGACGACGGGCGACGACATTCACATACAGGGAGGCGTGAACGTGGTCGGCAGCCCAGCCCCCACCAACACCTCCGCGTCGAATCCGTGGTACTCGCTCGCCGAGGTGCTCGGCCTCGACCAGAGCGAGGTCGACGCCATACTCGCGGACGCGGATAACACCTCGCTCGTGAACCCGCTGAACGGCATCACCTATATCAACGGCGATCTGAACGTCACCTCCAACCTGACCGGAGAGGGCCTGCTCTATGTGACGGGAGCCCTCAAGGGAGCGGGCGCCTTCGCGTACAGAGGATTGGTTTACGTCGAGGGCGATTTCATGTTGAGCGGAGATCCGTGGATACTCGGCAGCCTGGTCGTGAACGGCACGGCCAACTTCGATTTCAACTCCGGAAACGCGGCCGTGCTCTACAGCAAGGACGCGCTCTCGACCTATCTCTCCCGGCCCATGCCGTGCATCGTTCTCTCGTGGAGCGAAAAGTAGCGGCGAGCAACCCCGCGGCGATAGACGAATGCGAGCGCGAGCCCGGCCCCGCGAGGGGCCGGGCTCGTTTTCCATCTACTACTTCATTCCGACGAGCTCCATCTTCGCCGTGCCGCCTCCGGAGGAGGCCGGCAGGACGTAATCCGCGCGAACCATCACGCGGGGCTCTTTCGCGCTCATGAACGCGGTCGTCGCGCCTTCGTCGCCGACCGACACGAGCTCGACCCTGAAGCATTCGAACGTTCCGGCCGGCACGGTGACGCTTTCGATCCCGGGCACCGAGAGCTTCATCGCGCGCGAGCTCGCCATCTGAAAATCGAACACGCGGATCGCCGCCGCGTACCCGGGCGCGAGCGGGAGCGCCCCGAGAAGCGTCTCGAGCGACGATCCGTCGCCGAAAACGGGCGCCGCGAGCTCGGCGTTGATGGGCATCTCGTTCCCGCCGAATTTCAGGGCTCCCTTGACGGACGACTCGGCGAAGTCGAGCCGCACCGACGCGGGTCCCTGCACGCCGACCCAGCTGATCGGCGCGAGCGTTCGGAGATCCAGGTCGAAGGTGTCGACCGCGGAGCCCTGGGACGATTTCTGCTCGGAGGTGACGCGCCAGATCTCGACGCCGCCGGAAACGGCCTTCGCGAGGCCGCGGGCGAGCTCGAACGCGATGCCGTTTCCTCCGACCTTCGCCTCGCCCCGGTACGAGAGCGACACGGGCCGGAGAAGCGAGCCGTCGCAGCGGGGCAGCGGCGCGGTCGTCGCGTCATCGGCGCCGGCGGGAGAGGCGACGAGCTTCACCGTCGCGACGTCGACCGTGATGCCGTCGAGCTTTTGCCTGATATTATCGGGCATATCCTCCTGAAGGCGTCCGCCGATGTGCTTCGCGAGGAAGCGCTCCGCCGCGGCGTAAAAGGCGATGCGGTTCTCGGCGCCACGGAAGCCGTGTCCCTCGTCGGGCGCCACGATGTACTCGACGTGCCGCCCGAGGTCGCGGAGCTTCACGACGATCTGGTCGGATTCCGCCTTCTTCACGCGCGGGTCGTTCGCGCCCTGCACGACGAGAAGCGGCGCCACGATCCTGTCGGCCGAGTAGAGGGGCGACTGGCGCTTGAGCCGCTCGGCGTCCTCCGGCTTATTGGGATCGCCGACGTGCTCGTTGAAGAGGTTGCGCATCACTTCCCAGTACGGAGGAATGGAGCTGAGGAGCGTGAGCAGACTCGAGGGGCCGACGTACGATATGCCGGCCGCGTAGAGATCCGGCGTGAAGGCGAGTCCCGCGAGCGTCGCGTAGCCGCCGTAGGATCCGCCGTAGATCACGACCTGCTTCGGATCGGCGATGCCCTCCTCGATGAGGTAGGCCCTGCCGTCGGTGAGGTCGTTCTGCATCGCGTCTCCCCACTGCTTCTTCCCCGCGTTGAGAAACGCCTTGCCGTAGCCCGTGGAGGCCCGGAAGTTCGGCTGGAACACGGCGTAGCCGCGGTTCGCGAAGAACTGCGCCTCGGAATCGTACCCCCACTGATCGCGGAACCAGGGGCCGCCGTGGGGCAGGATGATGACGGGAAGGTTCTTCGCCTTCACGCCCTTGGGGACGGTGAGATAGGCGTGAATCTTGAGACCGTCGCGGGCCGTGTAGACGACCGGCTTCATGGGAGCGAGATCCTTCACCGGCAGCTTCGGGCGGGGACGGTAGAGAAAGGTGACGGCGCCCGACTCGACGTCCCAGAGATACGTCGCGCCCGGATCGACGTCGCTCGTCACGCCCACGATCCAGTACCGCTCGTCCGCCGTCCGGGAGCCGACGTAGAGATCCCCGCCGGGGACTTTCTTCCGCAGGTTCCGGTAGCGTTTCTCCCAGACCTTGTCCTTGAAATAGATCCTGAGACGATCTCCGAGATAGGAGGTCGCGACGATCTCGTCGGTGACCTCGGAAAACACCACGCCGCCGAGATCGACCTCGTTCTCGGGATCCGACTCAACGGGCTCCAACGCGCCCGTCGAGGGATCGAACAGCAGGAGCCGGGAGAGATCCACGTCGGGACCCATGTTGGAGTCGAGGTAGATGCGCCTTCCGTCCTTGTGAAACTCGAGCGGCCCGATGTTCTCTTCTCCGGTGCAGGCGAGCACGCTCATCATCGTGTCGGCGTCGACGCGGAATATCTCCGTGCCGCCGTCTTTCGTCTCCTTCGTCGCGAGGCGGAGAGCTCCGTCCCGGTCGAATACCCATCCCGACATTCCCTGCTCGTTCACGCGGACGAGCTCCCGCTCGCCGGTCGCGATATCGAGCCGGTAGACGTCATGGTAGCGTTCGTCGCGGTCGTTGAGCCCGACGTACATGACGCCGGGGCTCTTCCGCGGGAGCGAGTAGATCTGCGCGGCGACCTTCGGAACGGGCGTGAGATCCCGGGCCGGCGGAACTCCGAGATCGCCCTCGGGCTTCGCCGCGGGATCGACCGCGTACACGTGCCAGTTCTCGTCGCCGCCCTTGTCCTGAACGTAGAGGATGAACTTCGAGTCCCTGCTCCAGAAATACCCGGTGACCGGCCGGGTCGTATCGGCGGTCACCGGACGCGCCGCTTCGAAGGGCTCTCCGATCCCCTTGACCCATATGTTGAGAATGTCGCGGTACGGTTTGAGGAACGAGATGCGCGCTCCGTCGGGGGAGATTTGCGCCCCCGCGAACTCGGGATTCCCGAAGATCACCTCGCGGTCGATGATCGGGGGAAGCTTCGAGAGATACGCCTTGTCGATGGCCGACGACGCGCCGGTCGCGAGAAACGCGACGAGCGCGAGCGTCGAAAGAATGCGCCTCATGGGGACCTCCTCCTTTTGAATAACGCGAATTTTGATTCTAGTACCGCGCCGAATTCGAGGCAAGCCAAAGAATAACGAGCGGCGTCGGGCCTCCCCCGGGAGAGCGGCGAGGCGGATAATTGAAGGTTGCGCCCGGCGCGTAACCTGTTATATCGTCGGAGCATGAAACATAAATACCTCTACCTCGCAATCTCGGTGAGCGGGGCCTCCGTACTCGCCATCGAGATTCTCGGCACGAGAATTCTCGGTCCCTTTTACGGAGTGAGTCTCTTCCTCTGGTCGGCGCTCATCACGGTGACGCTCGCGGCGCTCGCGGCCGGATACGCCCTCGGAGGCCGATGGGCGGACCGCGGAGCGACGATGGCGAGGCTGTGCATCTTGCTCGCCGTCGCCGGCGTCTGGCTCATCGCCGTCCCGTGGATCAGGGATCCCCTGCTTCACGCAACGGAGCGGGCGGGTCTTCGCTCGGCCGTTCTTCTCTCGGCGCTCGTTCTCTTTTTTCCGCCGCTCTTGCTGCTCGGAATGGTGACCCCATACGCCGTGAAGCTCCGCACGGCGAGCCTGAGCGAGGTCGGCCGCTCGGCAGGCAACCTCTACGCGATCTCGACCCTGGCGAGCGTCGCGGCCGCGCTCGCGACGGGGTTCTTTCTCATCCCGCATTTCGGCGTCCGGCGTCTCACGCTCGCCGTCGGGGCGATTCTCGTGGCGACGGCGCTTCCCGGGCTCGTCGGCCGCCGCTCCTCGGCGGCGGCGCGTTCCGCCGCCGCTCTCGTGCTCGTCGCGGCGGCGCTCTTCGCAGCTCGACTCGACGAAAACGCGGCCGCCCCCGAGGAGGGCCTCGTCTTCAAGACCCAAAGCGTCTACGGCGAGATCCGCGTCGTCGACGATCAGGAGATCCGCTACCTCCTCATCGACGGCGGCATTCACACGGCGGTCGACACGTCGTTCTATTTCAACACGATCATGCAATACGCGAACGTCGTCGACCTCGCGAGACTCTACTTCGACCGGCCGGGAAAGCTCCTCCTCGTGGGGCTCGGCGGAGGCTCGATCGCGAGGAGCTACACGCGCTCGGGATGGACGGTCGACGCGGTCGAGATCGATCCGGTCGTCGTCCGGACCGCGACGGACTATTTCGACCTTCGCCCGTCGCACGCGCGCATCTTTACGATGGACGGCCGGCGCTTTCTTTCGTCCCGCGCCGAGACCTATGAAGTGATCGTGATGGACGCATACGGATCGAGCTCCATCCCCTTTCACCTCGTGACGAAGGAGGCCTTCGCCGTCGCCGCCGGGCGGCTCGCCGACGACGGCGTGATGGTTCTCAACGTCCAGTCGGTGGGATGGAAGAGCGGGCTCGTCCGCTCCCTCGCGGCGACCCTCGAGACGGCGTTTCCGAACGTCGTCGTTATGCCCGTCATAGAGCCGCCGAACAAGGTCGGGAACGTGCTGCTATTCGCCTCGCGTCGATCCCTCGATCTCGCCGAGGCTCCTCCCGTGCCGATCGATCGCTTCGACGCCGATTACGACCGCCGGCACGCCTGGGACAACCGCTTCACACCCGTGACGACGGGGGTCCCCATTCTCACCGACGACCGCAACCACGTCGACATCTGGAGCGAGGCCGTCAACATCGCCGAGCGCGACGAGCTGCACTCTCGTTTTGTGAAGCGGGATGTGAGCTGGTAGGCGGTCAGTCCCGGTCCAACGCGCGGACTTCCCCTATTTCCTCAATCCGTACGCGATGCCCTTCGAGCTCGCCGGGCACGAGCTTCTCGTGCTGGCCGGTTTTCTTCTCGACGAAAACGAGGATGCAGGGCGTGCCGTTCTCGAGCGCGCCGACGCCGACGCCGACGACGCCGGGGATCGCCATGAGGCGATCGACGTGATCGTTCATGACGGCCGAAATATCCCTCATCGATTCGCCTCCCGAAGAAGACGACGCCCGCCCCGGAGAACCGGGGCGGGCGTCTTACGCTGGCATCGAGCCTTGGAATCCGTGAGATTCCAGCTCTCGATTAGATACCGACCATCGTCGCCCCGTGATAGCTGAGCACGGGAGCGATCGGATTGGCGATGGCGCTCGAAGTGCTGCCCGCGAAGAGGAGTCCCACCGCGCGGGGATTCGTCGCGACATCCTCGACCAGCAGCGAGCCCGAGTCGCCGCCAGCGAGGAACGCGCTGCGTTTCTGGTACACCATAACCTGGCCGGTGTAGCTCCGGGTGAACGCGACGCCGTTGCACTCGTCCTCGTAGCCTACGTTGACCGCCACGTTGATCGCGCTCACGTAGCTCCGGGTGAGACCCGACGTGCGTCCGCTCTTCTTGACGAGGAGCCCGACGTAAGCCTCGAGCGTCGCCGACGAGAGCACGCCGATCTCATAGATCGAGCCGTCGGTCCGCACCATGCCGGGGATGACCTGGGCAATGGCGCAGTCGACGTTGTGGCTCGTCGGATAGTAGCTCGAAAGGCTCGAGAGATTCGCCACGAAATCGGCCGAGAGCTTCTGGCAGCTCACATCGATGAGACCCGGCTGGTTGATGGGGTCGCCGAGGACCGCCACGTCCGGATCCCCCGAGCTCGCCGCGACGTCGCCGCAGAACACGTGCGAGTTGCTGAGGATGTACTGGACTCCGCCCTTCTGAACGAGGGCGCCGAGCGTGCCGCTGCAGCAGTAGTTGTTCGCGAGGTCGTTGGCGTTGCCGCCGGAGACCCCGAGCTCGATCGGACGCGGCATGCGGGCGGTGTGCGGCGTGGTCGTCGTCTTGAACGCTTTGATCTCGCCCGTGACGAAGGGCACGACCGGCACGCCGTCGAGCGTCTTGGGAACTCTCACTTTTCCGGCTTCGGATTTGAGGAACACCATGACGGCCGGCTTTCCATCAGCCGTGAGACCGGTGCCCGTCCCAACGACTTCAGGATCCTCCATAAGGGCCGGCGTATGCTTGTTCTGGACCGCCATGACCGCGAGGGCCTCGGGACTCGCCGCCGAGAGAGTGACTCCCGTCTGATCCGACACTGGAGAAGCTGGTGTCTCCTCCTTGTCGGAGCAGCCGACTAGGCCCACGAAGGCCACGACAGCGATGGCGAGAATCGCAAGCCGTGAATAACGCTTCATGGAAACCTCCTGTGCTGAAGGGGATGAAATGGATTTATAAAGTAGATTGTCCTCCCCGCGGTTTGCGGAGTCAATAGCATTTTTTGGCCGTTCCGCCGGGGCCCGCCGGCGCGATAACCTTTGCAAAACGCCGAAATCGGGGTATATTATCTATGGTCTCACCGAGGCCTCTGTGGGGGCGAATGGATTCGACGGGGATGGAAGAGGCAAGGGGAGCGTGCCGAGGCGCCATCAACCTCGTAAATCAGGTGGCACAACACAACTGCCGACAACCAGTTGGCACTGGCTGCCTAGTACATAGGCAACCCGTCCGCTCCGTCTGCGCAGGCAGGGGCGGAACCCGGGCGTCGATTACTGCCGGCTAGCGTGAATCTTTGCTCAGGAGATTCACGCGAAACAAACATGAGCTAGTCTCTCGGATCTTCTGCCTGTCGAGGCTCCCCGGGACGAAACAAACTCGATAGGACACGCACGTAGCAGCCCCTCGCGGAAACATCTTCGGACGCGGGTTCGATTCCCGCCGCCTCCACCATTATCAAGTTGGCACGCCACGCGCGGCGCCTCGGAAATCTAGTGAAGTGTCCCCTCCAGCAGAAGATCGTCGACGTTTGTTGATTCGAGAAGTCTGAGCCCCTTCTCGCGGTCGACGACGAGCGGCATACAGCCGGGATAGCGCAGCTTGAATTGTTCCAACCCCCGAAGAGTTCTCGAAGCGCTCGACTTTGCCTCGATCGCGTATATCTTCCCTCTCAGCTCAACGACAAAGTCGACCTCGAACTTCCCTTCTCGCCAGTAATGAACCCTTCCGCTGGAACGCAACAACGCCGCGCCGACGGCCGCCTCGAAAATCCGGCCATACCACTGAGGATTTGCGTCGACCTCTTCGGGCGATCGGAAGGCATGTACCAGAGCGTTGTTCAGCGGCAAGAGTTTCGGGCTGGAAGCCCGCGTCCTCACTTCCGAGCCGCTGTATTTGTGAAGTGTGCGAATGAGGAATGCCCCCTGCAACAGATCCAGGTAGTGCTTGATCGTGTTCACATTCCCGGTTTCCTGAAGTTGGCCCAGGAGTTTCTGGAGTGACACCTCCTGGGCTGGATATGCCATCGCAAGCTCGAACATCTGGCGGAAGAGCGCCGGCTTCTGGACTGAACTGAGGCCCAGTATGTCTTTGATGAGCACGGGTTCAATAATCGAGTCCCGCAGATACTTCTGCCATCTCGGAACGTCGTGACACAACGATGCGGCTGCCGGATATCCGCCGAACTTCAGGAACTCGTCGAGTCCCCATCCAAAAGCCTCCCTGCACTCGCCGAGATTCCAATGATCGGCAGTGATGACCTCGTATCTCCCGGCCAAGCTTTCACCGAGTCCCCGCTGAAGGGACAGGCTGGCTGATCCCAACAAGACGACTTTGAGTCTCTTGGACTCGCGGTCCTGATCGAACATGTGCTTGATAACCGAGCTCCAGTGGGGAATCTTCTGAACTTCATCGATCACGAGAAGGACGCCATCGCCCATTCGCCTGGCCCTTTCCCAATGCGCCGTGAGCCACTCCCTGTCGGGAGTAACGATCTCATCCGCCGTGACCATAAGCGAGGGGCCCTCCCAACGTGCGATAATTTGCTGGAGCCCCGTGGTTTTACCGACTTGCCTCGGGCCGATGACCACCTGGATGAAATTGAGCTGCTCGCGCAGCCGGGATGCCAATAGTCGAGTGAAATGCCGTTCAATTTCCTTCATAGTGGCCATAGCATATTCATTTTTGGTAGATTTGTCTAGTATATTTAGGAGAATAATCTACTAAACTTTGAATTATGCCGCAACAAATTGTTATTATATGAGTTATATAATTAGCACTTCTACGGAAAGCGGGCAAAAACAGGGGTGTCCCTCCGCTTCTTTGCAACAGTGTCCACCATTTTCGAGCATAAGCTTCGATTTCCATGCAACAATGTACACTGTATATCGCATGGCTGGACGACAACTCACGAGACGAACCGGAAGGCCCCGAACCAGACGACAAACATGAATCCGAGCACGCAGAGAAATCCGAAGGCTATCAAAGCCGCGATTATCACGGTGCGCCGGAACATGAGTCGCTTTGCTTCCATGTAGGTTTCCATTGCATCCTCCTTGTTGAGCGGTACAGGCGCATCTCCCGTCGTTTCCATCTTTGCGAACTCCTTGGCAAGGTCGGCGGTTTCGGGGTCACTCGCCAGGTACGATTCGACAAGCGCGCGCGTATCCGCGCTCGCCTCGTTGGCCACATAGATGGGTAGAAGATCGAGAATCACGTTTCGAGTGATCTTCATTTCAATACACCTTCCTTTCGATACAGGCCGCAAGGATCATCTTGCGAACGCGATGCACTTTCACTTTGGCTGATGCGAGTGTGATTTCCAAGACGCGGGCGATCTCCTCGTAAGGCATATCATGCCGCACGCGCAGGACAAAGGCCGCACGATCGATCTCCGGAAGCGTTCGCAGGAGCCTCTCAACTCTTACCAGCTCGAGCCGGGATTCGGCTCGATCTTCCGGTCCGGCCGCGGGATCCGGCAGCGTCTCATCGAGAGCGATCTCGCGCCGGCTCTTGCGCCGCCGTTCAAGAAACGTGTTGCGAGCGATCGTCATGAGATATGCCTTGAGGGTTTCCGTGCGAATGGCGCTTCTCTTCACCCATGCGCGAACGAACGTTTCGGAAGTGATGTCCTCCGCTTCGGCGCGCTCGCCCGCAAGCGAGAAAGCGAAGCGGTAAACCTCCGGGGCGTAGGACTCGTATAGTTCTTGAAAGCGCAGCATTTTTCTCCTCCGGTGATAATAGACATTTGGAGATGGAAAGTTACAAACAAATGGATGTGACATGAGGAGGGATGCGCTCACTCCGGAGCCGAGCGACAGAGATGGGGTACGGTACGATAGCGTGCAGGTGGCGTTTCTTTGCGAGCGTGTCCACCAATTCAAATCAGACGACAACGTCAGGCCTACGGCCGAATCCCGGCTGATTCTCGAAAGATCGTTCGCGATACCAGCTCGGTTGCACAAGCAGTCAGCGCGAATATCGCGAGAATGATCAGGTAGATCTGCAGGGCGCTCAGGTCTCCAAAATCCCACCAGTTGTCGCGCATAAGATTCACCGCCGATGTATTCAGCACGGCATGAAAAAACATCGCTATGAACAAACTGCCATTGCTCCATCGCCAGAGGTGACCCATGATAAATGCGATGAGAATCGTAGATATCGGATATAGCACGACAAATTGCGACCAGCTCAATCCATTGCGGAAATCCGCAAACCTGAATGCGGGGAAATGCCAACACGCCCAAACGAGGCCGACTATGATTGCCCTGGTCACTGATCTCAAGCGGTCCTGCAAACGAGATTGGAGAAAACCGCGCCAACCCATCTCCTCTCCCAACGGGCCTACTCCGAAAATAATCCCGCCCAGAAATGCATTCACCGGCACGAGTGCGATCATGGTAGCGGCGATTTTCCATAGGGCGATTTTGGCCGAAATCCCCAGAACGAGATAGAATACCAGTCCGATGGCGGGCAGCAGAAAGAAGGCAGCAATATAAACACGCCAGTTTACCTTTACGAGAATCAAGCGCTTCAGCAGACCGAGGACAGCCGCGCGCCCGCCGGTTAGGCCAGTCATAATAAGCGCAGCTGCGGTCGGGCCAAAGCTGCCTGCCAGAAGAAATCCCGCAAATCTCCCGTCGTTGATACCGACCATTCCATTAATCGATGCTATGCCCATCAACCAGATCGCCCACGAAATAGCGTAGGCAACAGCCACAAAAGCCAAGATGGACTTGATCCCTCGATCCTTCATTGAGGGCCTCCTCAATCAAGGCGGCATCCGGCCCGTAGGAGAGTATCATCGCCGAGTGAAGTAAGGCATACCTGGACTGCGTGCATCAATACGGCACAGCGGCGCAGTTGTTTCCAGAAAAGAGCCCGCCTGGATTCGGTCTTGCATTCCAGCAGTACGTGCGGCGGTCACTCAGTATCTGTCGAGTGCCCAGTTCAGCGCCTTCGCGACAGTCTTTCCCTTAACACCGATATGCCGGGCAATAGCCTCGTTACTGAGCGCCAACCGTTTCAAATGCAACGCCTTTCCCGCGATCTGCTGATATTTTGGAGGGATCTCGACCTCCAGAAGTTCCGCTTCGAATGTCATCTCCGCAAAGGTTCGAATTCTTTGCGGGCGTGTCCACCATTTCAACTCAATTGTGTCGGATCATTCTTCGCAGACCGATTTCGAGCGTTTGCGACCCTTAATGGTCTTCAGCGCATCGGTGAGGACCTTCAGGACGAGCCTGTCTTTCTCCCTTGCCGCCGCTTCCTTGCTGGCAATGATCCGCTCCAGCTTCAGAACGAGCACTTTTGTCCGACCGAGAGGCACCTTGATCGCATGTTTCCTTTCCTCGTCGAATTCGCCCAGTCCGTCCATAGTGAGAACGATATCGAAGAGCTCGATGCCATTGCCGGCGAACATTGGCCCATTCCTCGCCGTCGGAGGAACGTAAACGCCACGAACCTCTTTCAGGGCTTTTTCAAGGCCGGGATCCGGCAGCGTGCGAAACCACAGGTCGATACCCTGAGTCACAACGGGCGCTCCCTGAAGGGCGGCGGCGGAAAGCCCCACGATCATGAACTCGACTTTCTGGCGAACGAGCTCCTTCAGAAACTCCGCTTCCCGATCACCGAATATCAACGAATCGGCCACGACGCAACGCCCTCCTCAAACGCTCGACAGGCTTCTCACTCAAGAGAAGCAGTGTATGCCTGATATTGTCTCGATCGATCCCTGGATGCAGCCTCGAGATGCGTTCCGATTCGGTGGCCAGGGATTTCATCCGTTCGGCCGGCGTATCCGTTTCTTCGAGCAGGGCCGATACGGATATATGCAGGCGCTCCGCAATAAGGATCAGGGATAACGGGACGACGTAATCCTTGCGAGCCAGCGAATAGAACGCATTTCGACTGACCCCCGCTTCACGCAGCATCTCTCCGATGTTCAGGCCCCTCCGGCGGCATTCGTATTCGACCTTATCCATGGAAAGCTTCATATACATAATGTACCACTATTTGGTACACTTGTCAACCGAGAATAGGCCCTTGTGTGACGTTATTCTAACCGTTGGGTCGATGCTCGACACGCCGGAGCCAGGCAGCAGCTTTAGTCGCCGTCTTGTCTGTGATTCCGAGCCTCCTGGCGATCGCCGAGTCGGGCATAGTCTCTATTCGCCAAAAAGAGTTTCCGGCCGCTGCTCCATCAATTCTCTCATTGCCGCCAAGAAACGCCCGGCATACGCACCGTCCAGCGGACGATGATCGAAGATCAGGGTGGCAGAAATGAATTGCCTGAAAACACACTGCCCCGCCGCATTCCGAACAGCCTTCTCCTGCAGGGCCCCCAGGCACAGCACGGCGATCATCGGCATCGACATTGCCGGAACACCGTTGGTGACGCCGAAGCTGCCGAGATTCGTGATGACAAAATTGCCATAACGCTTTTGAAGAAAATCTATCGATCGTGACGGGAACCTCATGGCGAGCTTCCGAATAAAGGCCGGGATGCGCATAAAGCGTTTCAGATAGAGATAGAATTCCCCTTCATCCCGCTGAATTCTTTCGACCTGCCCTCTGCTTTCCTTGACAATCTCATCCAGCCTTTTCTTGTCGGGGTTGTGCAGTACGACGTACTCCACATGGTTCTCGCTGTCGACCGGAATATTGAAGACCATCTCTTTGGCATCGACGATTTTCTTCCCATCGAACGAGGCGTAGAGAAACGGAAAATGCAGCAAGGTCTTCGCGGATGCTTTCATGAAAAGATGGGTAAGCGATATTCTGAGGGAAGCCTCACGTTTGGCATTTGCTTCGCTCCGAAGCGCCAGAAGCCTGTCCATCTCGATATCGATCGCCATCGAAACCGCCGGAACGCGTCGATTCTTGTCGAATTTCATAATTTGAAATCTTCGAAAGAGCCGCTCTTTCTCTTCCCGTTGCACCATACGTGTTTCTCTCTTTCGTGGAGCGATACTGATGAAAGTCAATCTTATGGGCAATTCGATTCCGTGTCAAGGTGCCGGCGGGTTGTGCACGCGCCCCCCTATTTCCCTTCCTCCAACCGCTTCAGGGCGGCTTGGCCGTTCTTGTTCCCCGGATTGAGCTCGAGAGATTTTCGGTACCCTTCGATCGCGCGCTCCTTCTGCCCCACCTTCGCGAGGACCTCCCCGAGGCTGTCGTAGGCATTCCAGGAATTTGGATAGAGCTCGACGGTCTTTTCGAACACGTAGACGGCGGCCGCGATCTCGTTCTCCTGAAGCAGCCGGTACCCGAGGTTGTTGAAGTCGGCTTCTTCGAACACCGGGCCGTCTTTCCCGCGCCGCGCGAGGAGCTCCCGCAGCTTTGCATCGGCGGCCGGGATTCCTCCCTCGGCGAGGGACTTTCCGAGAGTGTCCGCGGCGGACCCGAGCCTTTGCTTGCGAACCGCCGTTTTCGCCCGTTCGATCTGCGGCTGCTCCCAGGGGAACATCGCCTCGACCTTTTCGCTTTCCTTCAGGATTTTCTCCGCTGCGGCGACGTCGCCGACGCCGAGATACGCCTGGGCCAGCATGGAGTAAGTGCTGGCGAATTGTGGGAAATCCTCGCGGCATGCGCGCAGAAGACCGATCGCTTCGGCGTACTGCTTGCTCCCCAAGTATTGAGTGGCCCGTTGCATTGCTTCGTCGACGCCGAAGAAGGACGCGTCGCCTCTCTTCGCGCGCGCTCCATTGAGACCGGCGACCGCCGCCTCGACGCCCTTCTCACCCGCGTCGCGCACGTACTCTTCCACAAGGGATGTCCTCAGGTTCAACAGGCTGGCGGATTCGTCCTGCGGGACGGGATTCCCTTTCTCCAGAAGCTGCAGCGCGAATTCCAGAACGCGGTCGGTCCCTGAGGCGATGTCGGCCGGCGTGTTCAGCATGCGCAGATCGGGAGGCACGCCGACTCCTTCCCAGGAAACGCCGTTGTAATCGCTCATCACCTTGAAGGCCACCCACAGGGTCCAGCCATTCGGCATCCGATCCGGGTATTGCGCCGAGAAGGCGCCCTCGGTGAGATCCCCCACGACGGTGACGTGGGGAAGCACGCGCATGGCCAGCACGAAGACATCGGCGCCGCTCGCGCTGAGGCGATGCGCGAGAAGGACGCTGGGCCGCGTGAACTGGACTGGACCGCCGGGCTCGACGTTGCGGTACTCCACCGGGGCCAGATCGTCGTGCTTGGGACCGTAGCGGGTCTGCGTTCGCATATAGTGTCGCTTGCGGTCGGCGAACCGATTCGCCACGAGCTCCGCCACGTTCCCCGTTCCACCCGGGTTGCCGCGCACGTCGACGATCATCCCCCGAGCGCCGGCGAGCTCCGCGATCGCCATGTCGATCGCCTGACTCGTCGGCCCGGGTCCCGCTTTGAAGTCGCCGAAATGCATGTACCCGATCCCGTCCGAGAGCCAGCCGTAGGTGAAGCGACCCTTCAAGGTATCGGTGGCGCCGCCCTTCAAGTATTTCGACTTCACGAGATCCAGGGAGAAGTCGTCGGGCTCGCGGGCCTCCATCAATCCGCCGCAGTCGCGCCGCGTCCCGTCGGACAGGCAAACGTGCGCGTCGTTCAGGTTCCGCAGCATGGAGAGCAGTATGCCCCACAGCTCCTCGTCGGTGGTCGCCGGGGTGACCTGCGGGCGGTATACCTTGTACAGGGCATCCCAGTCGACGTGCTTGACACCGAACTGGGCGTAGTTTCTATCGAGGCTCTTCCATACGTACTCGAAATTCAATACGGGATCGCGGGGATTTGCGCTCCCCTCGATTCTCGGCAACGGCGGCCGACGCCCAAAGGCAAGCGGCGGCAAAGACAATCCACATGACGTGCCATGATCGATAGCTCCTTTCCGTATGCTCCCCAATCTTGTCAACACTCGAATGATACGAGAACGGAATGGAAGTTGTTGCCCGGAATAGCGAAGGTTCGAATTCCTCGCGAGCGTGTCCGCCATTTCCTCTTGGCCGACGAATGCCCGCCGCCGGAAGCGTCCCGGAGATAACATTTTCGCTCTACCCCCGTACGGACGGTTTTGGTATCGTGACGTCGCACGGGACCGCACACGGGCTTGCGGGCAAGGAGGTCATCGATGAGGCGGATCGTCATTCTCGCCGCAGCGGCGCTGATCCTCTCCGCCGGCTGCACGAAGATAGACTATGTGGGCAAGGAGTTCCCGCCCACGGCCGACGTGGATATCTTTTTCGCGCTCGACGACGTCGACCGCGAGTACGAGGTGATGGGTCACCTGACAGCCACCGCCAACGATATAGTGAGCGCGGAGAAGATGCAGGAGGAGATACTGAAAAAGGCCCGCGAGAAGGGCGCCGACGCTGTCGTCATCCTCGGGCTCAACCGATTCGAGACTCCCACGCCGGCGACCTGGTCCGAGACGACGGAAATAGAAGCGACCAAGGCAGGAACGAAGACCACAACGACGGGGACTTCGTCATCCGGCACGAGCGAGCAAAAGGAGATACGCGCGACCTTTCTCAAGTACCGCTGATCGCTCGGAGCACGGAGACCGATTACGGGCCGTCGTAGGCGATGCCGCAGGGGATCGACGAGCGATTCGCTGCCGAAGCTCAGGTTGCGGTAGAAAAAGTAGGGCTCATCGTCGGCGGCCCTCATGGCTTTTGACAATCACGCAGCAGCACCGCGAGCTCCGGGTCGTCCGGGACCGAGGAGAGGCCGACCGTTAGCAGCCTCAGCGCGTCGTCCTTTCTCTTGTCCCGTATCAGCAGGCGGACCACCTCCGCGAGCGCTTTGCCGTTCGATCGATCGAGCTCGAGCGCGCGAGCGTAGAGGGGAAGCGCTTCGGCTACCCGGTTGGCGCGTAGCATAAGCTTCCCGAGCGCGAGCTGATACTTCGCCTCGTTTGGATTCTGGAGAATGAGCCGATTCAGAATGTCGAATGCGTCGTCGACCTCGCCGAGCTGATCGAGGGTGACCGCGAGATACCACCGGGCCGTTTCGGCGTTGGGATCGGCTGCCGCCGCCTCCCTGAAGCACGGAAGCGCCCCGGAGTAATTCCGCTGCTGAAAGCGAACGTATCCGAGCGAGTACATGAAAGTCGAAAAGAACGGCCGCTTCGATTTCCCGGCGCGCTCCTTCGCCTCGGCGAGCATGCTCTCCGCCTCCGCGTACCGCCCCTGCTTGGCGAGGGCCATGCCCGCGTAGCCGTATCCCTGCACGTGCAGTCTGTCCACGTTGGGCGGCGTTTGCCAAACGAGCAGGACGCCGCAGACGAGGACCGCGGCGGCGAGCGCGAAGCGCCTGATGTGTCCGGCCCTCCATTGCCGGTAGAGCCACTCGGCCGCGTGGCTTCCGAGCACAATGAGCGCCATGACGGCGGCAATGCGAAAGCGAGCGTTCGTGAAAAACACGACGCTGATCGCCATATAGACGCACACGGTGCCCCACAGGGGGAAGTGAGCGCCCGGTCGGCGGAAGCACAGCAGCATGCCGAGAAGTCCAAGGGGGCCGACGAGCCAGAACCCGATGGGCATGAAGCGAGTAACCGAGCCGTACCGCTCGGTGATGAATGCGATATCCTGATCATTCGGAATTTCGTCCCGGCCCCAAAAGAAAAGGAGCTTCCGCAGCATTCTGCCGAACGCCTCGCGGGGGTTTGCCTCGATATATCGAAACGTTTCGCGGACGTAGTAATCCGAAATCTCCGACGCCTTGAGGGAGCGGCCCTCGGCCCGCTCGGCCCTCTCGACCTGCGCCTCGTATCCGGCCACCAATTGGGTGGGATCGCCCGGAATAATCGCCGCCGTGCCGTCGGCGCGCGGATTGTTCCCGATGTAGAAATTCACTCCACCGTTCGCCGTGATCAGCACCGCATCGCGTCCCACCGCGTAGTTGCGGATGCTGACCGGAAGGATGGACACCATGCATCCCGCGATGAAGCAGAGCGCATACAATCCGACGCTGCGCCATCGAGCGCGGTGCAGGAACGCGATCCATCCGAGGATCACTGGAGCAAAGATCAAAATATCCGGCCGCGTGACGGCCGACAGCCCGAGAAAGCCGCCGTTTACGAACCAGAGCGCGGCGCTCGGCCGGGATCGCGATCGGAGCAGCCCCCATACGAGGAGAAGCGTGAAGAAGATGATGAGAGTCGGGCTGAGCAGCTCCGCGTCGAAGTACGCGAGCGTCCCGTACAACGCGGCGGCGATTCCGGCAATGATGCCGGCCGTGCGGCCGAACGCGTTGCGGCCGATGACGAAGAGCAGGCCGCAGTTCGCCGCGCCGATTGCCGCCTGCGCAATCCGCGGGGCCCAAGGTCCCGTTCCGAAAAGCCGGTAGATCAAGCCCAGAAACATCGGATAGAGCGGCGGGCGGAAGTAGGGACCGGATACGAATGGCTCTCCCTTCGCCAAGGCCTCGCCCCATTGATGGTTATAGAGGGAATCCATCTCGGGACTCGCGAAATACGGGCTCCTGCGCAGCTGGTAGACGTAGACGAGCCTCAGCACGAAGGCGACGAACGCTATGGCGAGAATCCACTTGCCGTCCGGTCCCTGAATCGAGCGGAGGATTCTCGACGACGCGCTCGGCCGGGGCGGCGCAACGCGGCGCCCGGCTGTGTGCTTTGATGCCGTCTGCTTGGATACGCCTTCTCTCATACACCGGAGCTCCTGATGCGCGGCGAATCCCGCACGATCATCGAGGCGTCAGGGGTAAGCAGTATGCCCGCTCTGCTCGGCCGTGTCAAGGTGGGCACTGGTCGGGGTCGTGGGCGACTGCATCCAAAATCGCCGCCTCAATCGGGATTTCCGCTTGACCTTCCCCCACTACACTCCTCCACACAAAGGGTCAATTGCGGGACATCTCTCTAACCGCCGGTCGATGCCCGAGCCGCGAGGCGCTCCTCTAACCCGAACAAGCGGGGGTTGCACCCCGCCCGATTATGGATTAAACTGTTAGGTAATTGCTATCATTGAAAACTTCGGGAGGTTCCCATGATTATCGCCAAACGCAAGCGGTTGGCGTTGATAACCGCGGCCGTATTCGTCGTCCTGATTGTGAGCGGCATCGTCGGGTTCCGCGTGGCCGTCAGGGCTCTGAAGGGTAAGGTCGTGGAGGCCCTGGGGCCGAACAGCGAGATCAGGGACATTCGGTTGGGCTGGTCCAGCGTGAACATCGAGGGGTTGAGGATCAAGGGACCGAGCTGGTGGCCTGATGCCGAAGTGTTGCAGGCGGAGCGCGTGGCCGTTGTCCCCAGCCTGCGCAGCCTTTTCTCCCGGCAATACCGGGTCCGCTCCATCACTATCGTCAAGCCCTATGTTTCGGCACTCCGAACCAAGGAAGGGAAATTGCTGATTCTCCCCGGTCTGCTGACAAAGGAGGCCGACGAAGGCCAAGCGGATACCCTCTCGCGCCCCGCCGCTGCCTACTCGACAGTATCCATCGGCCGTATCACTCTCAAGGATGGGATCGTGGAACTGTACGATGCCACGGTGACCCAGCCTCCGTTGAAGATCCGGCTCGAGCAGATCAAGGCCACCATGCGGAACATGGCCGTACCGGGGCTCAAAGGGAAGAGCCGTTTCGAACTCGCGGGCGTCGTAAAGGGCGCCCAGCGGGACGGGCAGATCAAAATGGCGGGGTGGGTCGAGGTGGGCACCAGGAACTCCTCGGTGAAGACGGAGCTCCGGTCCGTGGACCTCGTGGTGCTCCAGCCCTATCTCATCAAGGCCGGCGAGAAGGGCGTTCAGAAGGGCACCTTCGACCTCGATCTGCAATCGGACGTGAGCAATAACCAGCTGAAAGCTCCCGGGAAGGCCACGATCTCGGATATGGAGCTCGTCCAGGCCGAGGGCGGCTTCGACACGTTCATGGGTCTTCCCCGTCGGGCCGTGTTGGCCTTCCTGTTGCGCAATGAAAATAGGATCACGGTGGATTTTGTCCTGGAAGGGGACATCAATAGTCCCGAGTTCTCCCTCAACCAGACCTTCACCACGCGGTTGGCGTTCGCAATGGCGAAGGTCCTTGGGCTCGACTTCAGCGGAATTGTGCAAGGCGTGGGTACGCTGGGACAAAAGGGCGGGGAAGCGGTGGGCCAGGCGGCGAAGAGCACGGGGGGCTGGCTGCAACGGCTTTTCGGGGGCAAGAAGAAGCCTTAGGCTATTGAGGCCTGCAATGGCAAAGATTCTAATCCTGCTGATTGAAGACAACCGCTTTCTGCGGGAAGGCATCGCCGCCATGCTCAATAGTGAGAACGATATCGAAGTCGTCGCGCGAGCCGAAGACGGCGATGCGGTGCGTGAGCTGAAGAGCATGAAAAAGCCCCCTGACATCATCCTCTTGGATCTTGGGCTGGAAAAGGAAAACAGCCTGAGACTGATGAACATGTTGCAGGAAGAAGCGCCGTCGGCGCGGATCATCGCCATGGATATATTCCCTGAGCAGATCGACATCGTCGAGTTCGTGAAATCCGGCGGCAGCGGCTTCATCCTCAAGAATGCCCCGTCGAAAGATTACATTAAGACCATCAGGACCGTCGCGGCAGGTTCAAAGGTGCTTCCGCCGGCTTTGACCAATTCGCTTTTCACACAGATCATCGAATCCGCGCTCAAAACAGGCAACGGCATCCCCAACAGCTCAATAGTTTTGACCAATCGTGAACGAGAGGTTATCGCCCTGATTTCCGAAGGCATGAGCAACAAAGAAATCGCCGAGCGGCTTCATGTCGCTACATATACCGTAAAGAGCCATATACACAATGTTCTGGAAAAGCTGTCGCTTCACACCCGGCTGCAAATAGCGGCCTTCGTCCGCAGGGAAGAATCCGAATGACCGAATTCGGATCTTGATTTCCCATAAAGCGATACATTGGACTAGCTCCGGAGGACTAGCTCCTTTTCCATCCCTTGGAGCGATTCACTCGCTGAGGGTTCCCGAGTACACTTCCTTCAAAGAACACTACACCGGACAATATTCCGAAAGGAGCGTTGATGCATTGCTGCGGAGCGGGTAACCATTCAGCTCGGTTTCACGCCACGAAAGGGGCAGATATGTTCAAGCGAACGTCATTACTAGTTGTCGTCATGATGTGTGCCCTTGCTCATGCCGGACTGGCGGCAGAACAGGACAATGTTCAGAAATACTTCAACGACGCTGCGTGCAAAGTGAAGGCGGCGACCGATCCGTCGCAGAAGCGCGAGATTCTCGAAAACAAGATCGAGGATATGTCCAAGGCGTTGGGCATGGTTCGGAACTCGCGACTCGTTTCGCAAGCCGATCGCGCGGGCCTTGATCGTCTCGGCGCCTCCCTTCAGGAGAAACGGGACGAGCTCGCGGGTACGAACGGCTACGCGCGCGTTGCCGATGATCAACTCAACGCGTTCTCCGAATACGTCGTGCAGGACATGGAGCAGGCAGACAGGACGATAACCCTCAGCGTCGTCACGGCGCTCTTGATCATAATCATCATAATCCTTGTCGCCTGATCTCTCTCTTCCGCGAGGATTTCGTGTGTTTGGTATGAATGGCTTGTCCAATGGATTTTCTGCGAGCGCCCCACAGGCACAATCGACGCCCGTGGCGCGTTTCGCCTGTGTGGCGCTCACTTTGTTTCTCTTTTCGTGCAGCTCCGTTCCTCCTGCCCGCCGCGCGGCTTCGCCGGCAGATTATGGCGGGCTCCCCCCGCGCTACTCGATCGTATGCATCATTCATGGCGATGGCAACTATCTCTATCATGATGCCCGTGGCGACGCGCTCAGCGCGGATGAGGTGACTCTCGCAAAAGCGATAACAGTCGCGGAACGCAACGCGCAGGCAGAGATGTTCATTTTTCATGAAAGACGCAGAAACAATCTCTTGCTGTTCTTTCCTCGTCGCGACGGAACGTTTTATTACTACCGGAACGGCTTCCTCCTCGCCGAGGAATCGTACTGGCGGGATCAGGGAGCATTGCGTTTCGATCCTGAAATGGAGCTTTATAACCGCTTCCGCGCGGAGGGCTCACCTGATCCGATGAGATTATTCCTGTATTTCGGTCATGAAATCCCCGAGCTCGGCGGAGCCGGTTACGATGCGTCGTACAAGAGCCGAACGTTCAGCGTGGACGACCTCGCGGACGGATTGAAACGCGTCGCCCGCGATTCCACGAAGATCGATCTCGTCGTGCTTTCTGCATGTTTCAGCGGCACGCCGCGCACGCTGGCCGCGATTGCTCCCTACGCGCGATACGTCATCGCTTCTCCCGACAATCTTCACCTCTCATACTTCGATCTCCGCCCCTTGGAGCAATTGGATATCGGCCTGCGGGGGGAAGACGTGTCCGAATTTGCCGATGCATTCGCTCGCCATGCGTTCGACAGGCTGACGGAGGATACACAGACAGCGGTCAGCGTTGTCGTATACGATGTGGATCGCGTTCGCGGATTCGTGCGCTCCGTGGACAGTGTCTACGATCATGCCATGGCCACATTGAAGGGGAAACCACCGGCATCCATCGAGCGCTGCGATTGCGCGGATGATCCCGCATATATGATGCCGGGGCTCAATGAGGGAATAACTGTGCTCTATCGCGCGCCACGTTTTGGACGCTTGCAGCACAAACAAAGCCATTCGGGATGGGAATGTTGGAGGCTTGTGAATTGATCGAGCGCGGAAGTATGCGGAACGTGAAACTGACAACACACTATTATGTCCTTTCCCTGAGCGAGCACACCAGCAGGCTCTACGAAGCATTCCGGGACACGCTTATTGATATTCAAAACAAGGAGTTCCCGATTGAATCATCGGAGGTTCCGCGCGGGCCCATCGATACGGCGCCCAACAACGGTGGATTGCCGAAATTCATCCGCACGACGGACCAGCACTTTGACCACTATTTCGGACAGGATCCGCTTCGATTGGTTGTGGTCGGCGAAAGCAAATACCTGTCCATCTTCGGGTCCGTGACATCGCATCAAGACGCGTTGATTGGCGTGGTTGAAGGCGACCATACTGCAACTTCTCCGCACGATTTGGGCAAAATCGTATGGCCAATCGTCAAGGAGGTTATAGCGGGCACACGTAAAAACGCGATGCACGACTTGGAAGCGGCAGAAAACTCGCGGAACGTCGTTTCCGGAATCGATGCGGTGGCACATTCGGCGGGCTCGGGGAAAGGCGACACCTTGTATGTCGAGGAAGATTATCATATAAAGGGCGGCATTCGCGAAACGGATCATTCGCTTATTCGGCCAAAGGATTTAGATATACAAGAGGCAATCGATGACGCCGTGGATGCCATTATCGCAAAGGTGCTGGAAGAGGGTGGAAATGTAATATTTCTGACAAGCGGTTCGCTGGCAAGGCTCCAGAGAATCGCTCTCGTTCTAGGTGGCTGATTGCCCATTCGCAACGAGGATATCGATAGGGAGGTGACGCAGAAATGCTTTGGACTATAGGAATCATTCTATTAATTCTCTGGCTACTCGGGTTGATCACCGCGCACACGTTCGGCGGGGTCATTCACGCTCTCCTGGTCATCGCGCTCGTGGTGATTATCATCCGTGTCCTTCAAGGTCGGCGCCTGTAGCGCATCCGAGATACTCTTGGAGAGGAGATAATATCTTGTGCAAGAACATGAAGAAAGTGTCGCTGATGCTGGGGCTGGCCGCATTGATGGCCACCCAGGTGCACGCACAGAGCATAGGCATCGGCCCGCAGGTCGGCTATTTTCGAGCCAAGGATGCCGATGAGGGCAATTTTACGGGTGGAGCGGCCCTTCGGCTGAAAATGACTCCGTTTCTCGGCGTCGAGGCGTCCATCGGCTATCGTCAGGAACAATATGCGGATGACCTCTTGACGGTTCGCAGCTGGCCGGTGATGATAACTGGTTTGATTTATCCGCTCCCCATAATCTACGGGGCCATGGGCTTCGGCTGGTACAACACAACGTTCGATTATGACCAGGTCAGCCTGCCGCTTCTCAAAGATGATACGGTGCAGAAAGTCGGCTGGCATTTCGGCGGCGGCATGGAACTGCCCATCGGAACAAAGATCAAGCTGACGACCGACATTCGCTATGTCTTCCTGGATTACGATTTTGAGGAAGTCCCGGGCAGCGGTGACATGAGCAGCAATTTCTATGTTATCACCGCCGGAATACTATTCGCTTTATAATATCTATTCAGGAGGACATGATATGAGGACTTCTCGGATCGCTCTTGCGACACATTCGACCTGGTCGCCGAGGTCGGTATCGGGATCAACGACGACTCGTTTACCTCTGTGGGCGCTGGCATCACGTATTACGTCCATTGATAGCGAGAGGAGATGATTCAATGAGTGGAGCAAAGATCCTGGCACTCGTGTTGATCGTGGCCGGCATCATCGGTCTCATGTATGGCAAGTTCGGCTGCGCCAAGGAGACCCACAAAGCCGACCTGGGCTCGATTCAGCTTTCGGTTAAGGAAGAGCGCTCCGTCAACATCCCCCTCTGGGCTGGCGTTGGGATGATAGCGGTCGGGGGTGTTCTTCTGATTGTGCCGCGCAAGAAGAGCTAGTTCTTGCTGTTAGTGCCAAATGGGGGAACTCTCTTGCATATTAGGCGCGATCGTTGACGCGATTTCAATCAGCTGCTACCACGCAGGGAACCAGCCGCAGTGGCCGACCCAGGACGCGTGGAGCCCGGTTCGGGCATCGCCCGTAACACGTAGGAGGTAAGACGAATGAGATGGAACGCACTGCTCTTGGCTATCATCGCGGGTGTTTTCGCTTTCACGGTCCAATCTTGTGCCGTTGGATACCAAGGCCCGCCGCGTGCGGCAGCGCACGGTTACGTCGTGGTCCACCAGGAAAGGGAACTCGTTTTCGACTCGACGCTCGGATTGTATATCGTCACTGGCTACCCCAGCTTGTACTACTATGGGGGGTACTACTACCGCGTGTACAGCGGAGGTCGTTTTGCGAGGTGCAGGACGATCAGCGGGGCCTGGAAATCGATCAGCCCTTCGAGATTGCCGCCGGGTCTCGCGAAGAAGTACGGCGCGCACCCGGGCAAGCATCGCGGCAAGAGGCACAACAACTAACCCACCGCGCAGGCAACTTCGCCGTGCCGGCCTGCGTTCGTCGTGCGTGAAGACGCCCGTCGCGCTGGGACGATCTGTGATCCGCTAATCGCCCAGTGTGACGGGCTCTTCGATTGTTGGAAGAGAAACGTAAGCTTCCCCGTCAAGTAGACAACGCCAAAGTGGACACTCGGCGAGAACCGCGAGTCCTCCCAGATGCACGTCGTGACCCGATGGGACGATGAAATTCAGACCCTGATCGCTCGAAATAGATACCACCCGGAGTATGGAAACCGGGTCGCCTTCGCGGCCATCAGCCCGCCGGCGGATTCGTACAACGGCGACCGCACCTCCTTCCTGGGGCGCAATCGCTCGATGCGCAATCCTGCGGCAATGGAGCGAGTGAAGCTTTCCCGACGGACGGGAGCGGGATTCGACCCATGCGCCGCGCTGCAGGTCAAGATTGAACTGGCGCCCGGCGGGCGAGCCGATGTCACGTGCATGCTGGGCCAAGCCGAGTCGATTGATGAGGTGCACGAGCTGGTTCGAACCTACCGGGAAAGCTCGGCTCTCGAAGACGCTCTCAACAAAACGAAAAGCTGGTGGGACGATCTGCTGGGCGCGATCGAGGTGCATACCCCCGAGCTCGCGGCGGATTTCCTCGTGAACCGCTGGCTGCTGTACCGGGACCTCAGCTGCCGGATCTGGGGGCGCACGGCTTTCTACCAATCGGGCGGCGCGTTCGGATTCCGCGACCAATTGCAGGACATCACGGCCTTCGTCTATGCGTATCCCGAGCCGGCGCGGGAGCACATCCTGCTCGCGGCGAGCCGCCAGTTCAAGGAAGGCGATGTCCAGCACTGGTGGCATCCGCCGAACGGCGCGGGAATCCGTTCGCGGATCTCCGATGATCTCCTGTGGCTTCCATACGCTGTCGCGCACTACGTCAGGATCACCGGCGATGTGGACATCCTGCACGCGACGGTTCCGTTCCTCAATGCTCCCGTGCTCGAAGACGGTCAACGCGAATTCCTCTCCACGCCTGAGATCGCGCGGGAACGCGCCACGCTGTTTGAGCACTGCCAGCGCGCGGTCGCGCGCGGCCTGACTTTCGGGCCCACAGGGCTGCCCCTGATGGGAACGGGCGACTGGAACGACGGGATGAACCTCGTGGGTGCCGGGGGCAAAGGGCAGAGCATTTGGCTGGCGTGGTTCCTGGCGGATGTGCTTCAGGGCATGGCCGAGATGTCCGACTTGCTCAATCGACCGATTCTGAGCCTTACCTTCCGGCAAGACAGGAAGGCGTTGATTCAGCGTGTCGAAGAGGTTGCGTGGGACGGGCAATGGTATCTTCGGGCGATTTTCGACGACGGCACGCCGCTCGGTTTCTCGGCGAACAAGGAAGCGAGCATCGATTCTCTGCCACAATCCTGGGCCTGGCTGAGCGGCGCCGCCGACGCAGATCGCGCCGGCAAAGCCCTGGAATCGGCGTGGACGCATCTCGTTCGCGAGGATGAAGGTTTGGTGCTGCTCCTCGAGCCTCCTTTCGACATTTCAGAGCCCTCCCCCGGCTACATCAAGGGATACCCACCCGGGGTGCGTGAGAATGGAGGCCAATACACTCACGCCGCCCTGTGGCTCGCCATGGCGATGGCGCGTCGCGGAGACGGCGAGCGGGCGGCCAAGATTCTGCGCCTGCTCAATCCTATCGAGCAGGCACGCGATCCCGAATCGGTCTGGCGCTATGGAATCGAGCCCTATGTGATCGCCGCCGACGTGTACCGGTTGCCCGGGCGAATCGGCCACGGAGGCTGGTCGTGGTATACCGGTGCGGCCGCGTGGATGTACCGGGCCTGGATTGAGGAAGTCCTGGGTTTGCAGGTGCGGGGGGATCGCATGCAGTTGAACCCGGTCATTCCCGGATGGTGGGACGGCTTCAGCCTGCGCTATCGTCACGGCGAAGCGATATACGAGATCAAGGTCGAGAACCCGGAAGGGCGCCAGGGAGGCGTGTCATGGGTGGAGATGGATGGTCAGCGCTTGCCGGGCGGAGTGATTCCTCTGGACAAGGCCCTCGTGAAGCATCGTATACTCATACGTATGGGGGAGCCGCAGCAGGCGGTCTAGGATCCGCTGCCTGCGGCTGGATAAATGAAAAAGGCTGTTTTTCTGGCTGCGCTGCTGACGCTCGCCGCGGGAGCCGCGCAGGGGGCGAGCTATATCGGGCTCTATGCCGATCCCGCTCATCTCGTGTGTCAGATGCGAACCCTTCAGTACGTGCCCTTCGACTGCTACGTGTTCATGATCAATTCGGACGGCACCGGCATCAAGGGGGCCGAGTACAAGGTCGTCTTTCCGTCCGGATATATCATAGCCTTTACGGTGGCCAATCCGGACATAACCGTTATTCTCCGCGATCCCTTTTGCGGCACTATTCTTACCTTCGAGACCTGCTGGATGGACTGGGTCTGGTCTCACAAGTTCACCTGTATTAGCCTGATCGAACCGGCTCCCGCGGTCATCACGGTCGAAGGCAATCCGGACGACTACTACCTCCTCCAGATCGTGAGCTGCGAGCCGGGGCTGCCGGCGTACCCGCTCACGATACTGAATCCGCTGTTTCTGAATAGTTTCGGGTCAGGATGCGAGATCGCGGTCGAGGAATCGAGCTGGGGAGCTATCAAGAGCCTCTTCTAGGAGCGCCAGTCCCGCATCGCGCTGCAAACGGCCCTCTCGAGACCGGAGATGTCGAGCGGTTTCGGGAGAAAATCCCTCGCGCCGAGCGAGACCGCTCGTGAGCGCATCTCCACCGTGTTTTCCCGCGTGACGACGATCACAGGGACGTCGGAGCCGACGCGACTCTTTATATAAGAAAGGATCGCGAGCCCTTCCGCGTCGTCGTCGTCGGCCAGGTAATGCGGCAGGTTGAGGTCGAGAAGGACGAGCGAGGGCACGCCCGTCCGGAGATACTCGAATGCCTCCTCCCCCGACGAGACGCGGGCGACCGGAAGGGGAGGGCTCCACATGGCGAATAGATCCTCGACAAAGTCACGATCGTCTTCGACGATCAAGAGCTCGCCGTTCGCTTTTCCGGCAGCATTCATAGCTCCGCCTTTCAATAGGCGACCGCTCTCCATCTCTTCCCCTAGGTGCCGGCGCCGGCATGAGCCGATATCCCCCTCCGGTGCCCAAACGAGACCAATCCGTTGTGCGATTCTCGAACCGGATATTCTCGTTTGTCAACAAGGCCAAGAGCAATCGGCGTTCCACTATGCCGCGGCGCGGAACAAGCCGGAACGGCCGCCCCTATCTACATCGATTGCAACGAATCACGCGGGGCGACGCCGTCGCGCCGCATCGAAGGGAGTCGAGTCGCGCGCAACCGCGGTTGCCGCGCCGGGCCGCGGAGAGTAACGGGTAACGAGTTGCTCCATAGTCTGTTGCGGAGGGAAAACCGGTCGAAGGCCAGCGGCAACTCGCGTTGCCGTTTCCAGAGGGAATGAACCTCATTTATTGATTTCGTTCAGCATCTTCTGGAGCCCGAACCGCGTGAGCCCCATGCGCCGCGCGGCCTCGCAGAGATCCCCGCCGCACGCCGCGATAACCGCTCCGGTGTATTTCCTCTGAAACTCCTTGAGGACGGCGTTCTTCGCGTCGCGATACCCCATTCGGAACAGAGCTTCGCCCGACAGGGCTCCTTCCGCGTTCTCCTCGAACACATTCCGGCCCCCGAAGGCGCCGCGCACGACGTACGCCTCGACCATGTTCTCGAGCTCGCGCACGTTGCCCGGCCAATCCCTGCGGCAGAGATCGATCATCATCGCCTCGTCGATTTCGCGCTTCGGCTTTTTGAGCTCGATCGACTTGCGCTCCAGAAAATAGCGGGCGAGAGCCGGAATGTCCTCCCTGCGCTCCCTGAGAGCCGGCACGTCGACCACGTTCGCGCCGAACCGGAAGTACAGGTCCTGCCGAAGCGATCCGGTCTCGAGGCTCTCCTTGAGCGGCCGATTCGTCGAGGCGAGGAGCTTTCCGCGGAAGGGGATCTTCCTCGAGCTCCCGTTCCGCTCGAACTCCCTTTCCTGGACGACGCGGAGGAGCTTGGCCTGCAGCGAGGAATCGATCTCCGTTATCTCGTCGAGAAAGAGAACGCCTTCTTGAACGAGCTCGAAAATCCCCGGAATGTCCTCGGCTCCGGTAAAAGCTCCCCGGACGCTTCCGAAGAGCTTCAGGCTGAAGGTCTCGCGGGGCACCGCGGCGCAGTTGAGCGGCAGAAACGCCCGGCCGGGACAGAATCGCTTGTGAATCTCCCTCGCCACGAGCTCCTTGCCGGTTCCCGTCTCCCCGGTGATGAGCACCGGCCCCGGACTCCCGGCTGCGAACGCGATCTCGCGGCGCAGATCGCGCATCTTCGCGCCGTCGCCGACCATTGCGCCGTATATCTCGTCGATTTCCATCCGGAGCGCGTCGTTGAGCCGGCTGATTCTCTGCTCCTCGATCGCCCGCGATATCCTCCGCTCGAGGTCGCCGAGATCGGGCCTCTTGTCGATGTAATCGGCGGCCCCTTTCTTGAGAGCGGCGGTCGCCGAAGCCGACGACGAATCGCGCGTCACCATGATGACGGGCAAGCTCGCATCGGATGCGCGCAGCGCTTCGAGGATCTCGAACCCGTCGAGTCCCCTCCCGAGATCGATGTCGAGCAAAACGGCGTCGAAGCCGAGCCGTTCGTGCGCGGAAAGGGCCTCTTTCGCGTTGTGCGCCATCACGATCTCATAGCGATCGGTCATGAGCCTCCCGAGATCGCCCAGAAACGTCTCGTCGTCGTCCACGATGAGAATGCGCACCCGTTCGGCGTTCACGAAGTCCCCGCTTTCTCGGATTTTCTGAGAATGGCCCGCATGGTCGTTCCCGAGCCCAGGACGCTGTCGACGACGTAGATCTTTCCCCCGAATCTCGCGAGCTCCTGGCGGGAGTAGTACAACCCGAAGCCCCCCTCGGCCTTCGTGGTATAGTGCCTATCGAAGACTCGCTCCCAATCCTCGCGCGGAATCCCGCATCCGTTGTCGCGAACGTCGATCCGGCAGTAGTTCCCCTCCCATTGCGCCGCGATCGCGATCTCCGCGTCCGGCTTCCCTTCGGTCGCCCGGACGGCGTTCGTGAGAAGCGTCTCGAATATCTTGTCGAACGAGACGGAGGAAATAAAAACGGCGGCGCCTCCGGACGCATCCGGCGCGAGCGCGAACGAGATCCCCCCGGTCCCATGATCGTACCGGAATTGCGCGATCAAGCGATCGAGATTCTCGGCGACGGGGACGCTGAAAACGGATCGCAGATGCGAGCGAATTCCCGCGATCGACTCATCGACGGCATCGAGGGCAGAGAGCGTTTTCGCGATCTTCTCCTCCCAGGGGGCGGCCTTTTCGGAGTCGAAAGCGAGGACCTCCCCGATTCCGTCACCGGCGAGCCGAGCCTGCGAGAGGAGCGTCTCCCAAACTCCTTCCGGAACATTCGCCCTGCGGGCGAGCATAACGAGATGCTCGAGCTCCGGCACGATTGTTTCCCGGTACGTCTGCTGCAGTCTCGCGAAAAGATCCTCCCTCGTCACCCCATCGGAACGTATCCGCTCCCAGTTCTTCAAATGGAGCCGGAGGCGGTCGAGGGTCTTGAGGGACGATCCCCCGTGGCCGAAAGCCGACATCGCGGTGAGGAGCTCATTTTGCGCTTCCTGGAAATCGATCTGCTGCTCATGCCGCCGCCTGAGCCGGCGGCGGACGGATATCACGGCCCAGCCGCCGAGAAGCACGGCCGCCGACGCGCCGATCGTCAGGCGCCGCGAATGCGCCCTGAGCCGATCCGCGATCGGCGTCCTCGACATGGCCATGACATGGATCGAATCGCCGACCGCATGCCTGCTGTGCTCCTTGCTCCTGACGCTGCTGCCAGTCCTGAAGACGAAGTAATCCCTTCCCCCATGGCTGGCGCGCTGTACATCGAGTATGTTCTTGATCGGATGATCAGCGATTATGTTCCCTCTCTGGTCGAGCGCTATGAACCTGCCGGCCATGTAGCCGAGCAGCCGTTCTTTCCCGTCGCCGGCGAAATCACTCGCTCCATAGAACCGAAAACCCGAACCCCCCACCTGCTTGAAAGAAACGAGTTCCCTTCTCGTTTTGAAATCGTGACTGAACAAGGAAAGGCTTCTGCCGACTCCCTCAATGAGAATTTCCGGAATGGAGTCGCGGTCAAGATGCACCGCGTGAATTTCACACACCCGGGAAGACAATAGAAAGGTGGAGAGCATCTTGCCCTCATGGTTCAGGATCGCTACGTTCCACGGATTCGTCGAATTGATGAAGGTCGAGTCGCCCATCTCCGCATACCGAGTGGCGAGAATCTCTTTCAAGCCGTCGTGGTCGATGTCCGCGATCGCAAAGTCGCACCGGCCCGCGTACCCGGACATTTCCATGCTCCAGAGACAGCGCCCGTCGCGCCGATCGAGACAGAATAATTGGGATAAGCTGTCGACGTGCCCGTGGCACACAATCCCGGAGGTCAACCCGCCGGTCGCCAGCAAGACGCGAGGAACGCCGGCGCCGAAATCTTCGCACTTCATATTCAGCAAATAAGCCCCACAATCGAAGCGCCACAGATCCCGGCCCGTCGCCCCATCGTAAGCGAGGAGGGAACGGCAAGGCGCTTCGTCCTTGGGCATATTGAGCTGGATAAGAATCGTCGCGCGCGGGTCCCCGTCCGCTTTGAGGCTTCTTACCGTGATGTTAGAGAAGCATAGCAGAGGATCCTGCAACGCCCCTTTTCTCGGAGGAAGCAAAGGACCGATCGTATAGATGGGCGCCGACGCCTCATTCGGCGAAAACCATCTATAGCAGAAAAGATATGGAGCCTCCCGCACGTTCCTGAGGACGAGGAACTCCTGCCGCCCATCGCCGTCAACATCCGCCACGACACGGGTGCTTCCGACGCCACCGTATACGCGCTCCCCCGCGAGAGTCAGCTCGTTCCCCTGTAACCGGTACCGGAGGAGCCGATCATCCTTGTTGACGAAAAAATCGTCATTGCCGTCGTGATCGATGTCGGAAGCGATCAAAGGCCGGAACGATACGATTGGTTGGGAAACGACCTTCTCGATTCTGAAAGGGGTCACCCCGGTGTTGGGTCCCGAGGCTGCGTCCCGCCGGGGCCCCGCGCTCAGCACGAGGAGCACGCCGCCCAGAACGGCGAATGCGATTATGTATCCTATTGGCTTCGTCAGACGCATTCTCGAAATGTAGACCGGTTGGCGATCCGAACCGGATGGATGTGTCTTTATATTCTAAAGCACATCCACCATGCCTGTCAACGCGCGAGCGCGGTCGCCGAGCTTCGGCGCGGCCCGGCACAAAAACGCCCCCCGGCGCATGCGCCGGGGGGCTTCGCTTCACTCGGCAATGAATCCGCGAGCGCTCTTAGAGCATGTCCTTGATGGCCTTCAAGGGACGGACACGCACCGTGCGCGAGGCCGGACGCGCCTTCTGCTTGATCATCTCGCCGGTGAAAGGATTGCGGACGAGCTTGCCGCCAGCAACCGCGGGTTTCTTCACCAGCGTGAGCTTCATGAGGCCCAGCTGGTTGAAGATCCCGTACTTCTTGACCGACTTGATCATGACGTCGGTCAGCGCGTCACAGACGGCGACGACGTCCTTCCGGGCGAGGCCGGTCTTCGCGGCGATTTCGCGATAGACCTCGTTCTTGGTCGGCGGCTTGTTTCCGACGGGTTTCTTCTTCGCCATTTTCCTTGCTCCTCCTTCGCCGTAGGGGTGAACGGATACCAACCTCCATAAGCGCTGCGCATCATAGCGCACAATATGCCTGTATGCACAGATATTTTTGCGTTTTCAGCCAAAAACTCCAAAGAGGGAGCACGCGGACTATTCGGGGGGAGCGCCGGCGAGCCCCCGCTCCGTGGTCAGGTACACGGCGAACGAGGCGAGCCAATGCCCGCCCTCGTAATGCTCGCCCGTCACGGCGCGCACGCCGGACGCGGCGTGGACCGCCGCCGCCGCGCGAAGGGCCGGAATCCGGATATCGTCCGGCGGAAGACCCCGGGCGATCCCCTCGAGCATCCAGGCGCGGCTCAGATTGAGGCCGTCGAGATGGACGAGCTTCCCGTCCGCCGGATCGGTGACGGCGCCCGGCTCGAGCCAGTCGCCCCGGCCGTCGCGGGGGATCCCCGGGAGGAATGATTCGAGCCATTTCGCGTACTCCGACGGCTCGAGGACCCGCCGCACGAGATCCGCCTCGGCAAGACAGGGGGAAAGAAAGTCCTCGCCCGATGGCTCATAGCCGAGAGGCGCATCTCGGTCGCCGAGAAAGAAATCCCTGACGCGCGACTCGATGAGCTCCTCCGCCTTCCGGTCGCCCGAAACGCGGGCCCAGTCGAGCGCGAGCCCGAGGGCGAAGGCCGTCTGGCTGTGCTCCCCCGAGCGAACCGGGCGGGTGAGCTTGGGAAGCCAGCTCCCGAGCCTCTCCATAGCGAGCTTCTCGAGCGGCGCGAGCGCCCTACCCCACTCCGCCGCCCGCGGATCGTCCCATTCCCTGAGCTCCGCGGCGAGCTGCAAAAGCCAGGCGAGGCCGTAGGGCCGCTCGAAAGAAGCGCGGTCCTCGGCGGAGAGATAAGCGACCTCGGCGGCGATATTGCCGGAGGTCAGGCTTCGGCCCAGCGCTTCGCGGGCGGGCTCGACGAACGGAGCCCCGGGATAGAGACGCGCCAGCCGGACGAGGAGCCAGTGGCCGTGCACGGCGGAATGCCAGTCGTAGCAGCCGCAGAAGGCCGGCGTCAGCCGCCGCGGCGGAAGCGCGTCGGCGTCGCTCGCGAGGGTATGGGCGATCTTGTTGGGATACTCCTGATGGACGCACTTCATGGCCAGCGCGGCGAAGCGGCCGGCCGCCGCCTCGTCGAGGCGGCGATTGTCCCCGCCCGCCGGACGAATCGATGACGACCAAAGAACAATTATCGCGACCGCTCCCGCGGCGAGGAGGATCGATGCCCGCGCGATTCCCATGAATGGATAGTAGTCCCACGCGGCGGAATAAAATCAAGCGGAGGAAAAGACAATTGACGCGGGAGGGCGTTTTGCTGTACGATTTCGCCCGAGCTTGCGAGTTTTTCGAAATCCTAGGGGTTGCAGTTAGCTCTTATTCCAGACAATGATTTCCTTCGCCATTTCCATGTGGACGAATGCATCCATTTCTTACGCCCGGAGGTGCGGTGAATGCAGGGTGGCTTGAAACGCATAGCCGTCTTGAGCGTGGTCGTGGTCGTGGTCGTGGCCGTCGCCTACATCCTCGGATCGGCGACCGGCGCTTACCTGAGAGGCGGGAGCAGAGCAAAATCGAAAATGATGTATCGCAAAGAGGCAGGCCGACACGAGGGCGATGGCCGAGAGCACGGCGGCTGATAAGGTTGGAGCCGTTCTCCCCAATCATGTTTTCTCCGATCTCGACGGCAATCCCGTCACGCTCGCCGAGGTTCTCACGAAAAAAACGGTGCTGACCGTCTTCTCGGCGAACTGCGATTACTGCAAGGAAGAGATGGATCTAGTCCTGCGGCTCGCCGAAAACGACGGCGACTGGAAGACATTCGTCTTCATATCGGGCGACAGCACGCAGGCTCTTCGGGCGATGCGCGACACGCTGGATTCGAGGATGCGAATCCTCTACGACAAGGACTTCAAGTTCGCCTCGTCCTTCTTTGGCTTCGTGCCCTTCCCCTTCACGATCATCACGGACAACACGGGAACGGTTCTGGATTTCATGGTTGGCACGCTCGTCGAGAGAGAGATAAAGGACATTCTCGCCTTCAACAGAAAACAGAAGGATTGATCGATGAAATCCGATGGCTCCGGCGTCATGGTACAAGGCTGCAAAGCGGAAGGGAGGTGATTTCATGAAGAGCAATTTCCTGGCGATGTTGGCCCTGGCGTTTCTTTTTGCATTCGTGTTCTCCTTGGCAATGACATTCGCTGTGGATCTGAAGGCAAAAGATCCCTACTTTTGCGGCGGCTGCTGCTATATCCCGGCAAAGGTGAGGTGCACCGCGGGATGGGGGCGGCTGATTGACAACAAGTGCGACTGCAGAATAATCATCTGCCCGGCAATCGACCCGCCGTGCAGGTACGTGTGCCCGGTTTGCGGTTAGCATCTCAATCGACAGCGGCTCACGCCTGACGCCGGAGCCGGAGGATAGAGGGGTCCCATCCGAGAACGCGAAAGACTCGAGGGGAGGTGATTTCATGAAGCGTTACCTTCCGACAATGCTGGCCCTGCTGTTCCTGTTCGTGTTCGTGTTCTCAGTGGCCGCGGCGATCACCGGAGAGCTGACCGCCGCGACGACGTACAAGTGCGGCGCGTGCTGCTACAAGCCGCCGACGACCAATTGCACCGCGGAGTATGGGCAATTGATCACCGGTATGGGCTGCAGCTGCAACGCCGTCGTGTGCTACCCGACGAAGTGCGTCTTCATCTGCAAGAGCTGCAGCTGAGAGTTCGCTGCGACGTTCGATCATGGGCGGCGCCGGAGCCCGGCCGATGCGATCGGCCCCAAGGTTCCGGCGCCGCCGTCTCTCATGGGAGGTTCGCGTACGTTGTTTTCCATTCGCCGGTCCGCCTGCTTCGCGGCCGCAGCGGCGGCCGCGCTCGCGCTCGCGTGGCGCTCCGAAGCGGCCGCTCAGACCGCGTGCGCCGAGGACTCGCTCCTCCAGGCGGGAGCGTCGAAGGTGTACCTCGACCTGCCCGAGAAGTATCACGACTACATCAAGGCCGAGATCCCGTGGGTGAACTACGTTCGGGACCGCCATCTCGCCGACGTACAGATCCTCCTCACGAAAGAGACCACGGGAAGCGGGGGCGACGAGTTCACGCTGACGCTCTTCGGGCGCGGCGAGTTCGATGGGGTGAACGACACGCTCGTTTTTTCACTGGAGCCCTCGTACACGGAGGACGCGGCGCGGAGCGCCATCGTCACGCATCTCGAGCGGGGTCTCGTGCGGTACGTCGAAAAGACGCCGGTCGCGGACTATCTCGATATTTCCTACACGAGGCGGTCCGCCCCCGAGGCGATGCGGGACCGATGGGATTACTGGGTATTCGCCGTGAGCGCGCAGGGATGGGCGCAGGGAGAGAAGAGCTACGACAACGCCTATCTCTGGAGCACCGTGAGCGCCGACCGAGTCACCTCGTCGCTCAAGATCGGTCTCGATCTCGGCTCGAGCTATAACGAGAGCGCTTTCGACGTGGGCGGGGCGACGATCACGAGCATCTCGCGATCGCATTACCTGAGCGGCACCGCCGTCAAGAGCGCCGGGGAACACTGGTCGTACGGGATCTTCACGGGGCTCAGCTCGTCGTCGTACGGCAATACCGATCTCGAGCTCTACGCGGGCCCCGCGGTCGAGTACAACGTCTTCCCGTACTCCGAGTACACGCGGCGGGAGCTCCGCGTCCTCTACCGCATTCTCTACTATCACGATCGTTATCTGGAAGAAACGATATACGGCTTCACCGAGGAGGACCGCCTCAAGGAGCGCCTCTCGATCGAGTACGTGGCCAAGGAGCCGTGGGGCTCGATCTCGGCGAGCGTCCTCGGATCCCACTACCTTCATGACTTCGACAAGAACCGGCTGACCTTCACCTGCGATCTATCCCTGCTCATCGTCCGCGGGCTTTCGCTCACGCTCGCCGGGAGCGCTTCGTTGATCCACGATCTCCTCTCTCCCGCGAAGGGCGAGGCGAGCACGGAAGAGCTCCTCCTCCGCCAGCAGCTGCTCGACACCCAGTACACCTACTACGTTTCGTTCGGGTTCCAGTACTCGTTCGGCTCGATCTACACCAACGTGGTCAATCCGCGCTTCGGGGGCTGACGGCGGCCGAGCAGCCACACGAAGCCGGCCGCCGCGAGGGCGAGGACGAGGGGCTCGATCGGTATCCTATAGCGGATGGCGGAAGTGAAAACTGCGTGAACCGCCGTCTGGCTCGCGATGAGGATGACGAAGAGCAGGGTCGCGCCCCGCCGCCATCCGCGCCGCGCGGCATGAAGCGCCGCCAGCGGCAGGGCGACGCCGAAGCTCCCGATGGTCAGGAGACTCTGCCAGAGCGGAACCCGCGGGGAGTATACCTTCCAGAGCTGCCCGAGCCGCACGGCGCAGAGCTCGAGAAAGCGGCCGGGATGCGAGCGGATGAACGCCGCGGCGTCCGCCTGATACAGCCTGCCGCGCTGCGCCTCGTTGGGGTGCAGTTCGCGCGGGTGGATGAGGGACAGCTCTTCGCTGAACAGTCGAAAATCATGGCTCAGGATCCCCGTGGCCCGCGGATTATTCCCGATGTAGAGCTCGATCCCTCCCCCCGTCGAGGCCGGCACGAACTCGCCCTGAAGACGCGCGTTTCTCGCGGCCCACGGCGCGAGCACGGCGGCGAACGCGATGCACGCGAGCGCCGCGGCCTCGATGCGACGCCGCCGGCCCGGCGCGACGAGGAGTATCCAGAGAACGATCCCCGGCACGAACGCCAAGCCGGTCGGCCGGCAAGAGCGCGCCCGCCCCGCCGAAGAGACCGGCGAGGGCATACCAGCGGAGCGAATTTCTCCGCCATCCCTCGACGAGGGCCCAGGCGAGCAGCCCCGTCGCCGTCGCGCTCGATAGGTCCGTGAGGAGGTCGCCGCCGTACCGCACCCAGTTCGGAAAAACCGCGGCGGCGAGGGCGCATATCATCCCCGCTCGCCTGTCGGCGAGGGCGCGCCCGAGGAGATAGCAGACCGGCACGAGAAGAGCGCCCAGCACGCACATGAGGACGCGGCCCCAAACGACGCTGGGTCCCGTAAAGTAAAAGAGCGCGGCCAGAACGAGGGGCACGCCGGGGGTTCGAGCCGAGCTCGGCCGTCCGTCCGCGCCGGCGACGCCTCGTCCTTCGACGAGACTCACCGCGCGCGCGTAGTAGTCCGGCTCGTCCCCGTCGAGCGGGCGATCGAGCCCCCCCGCCACCCACTCGGCGGCGGCGATGCGGAGAATAACCGCGACGAGGAAGACGCCCGCAAGGAGCACAGGGACGCGCGAGCGCGGGGACGGCGCGCGGGCCGCCGCGCCGAGATCAGGCGATGTGCCGCTCATTGCGTTTCTCCGGCCATACCCGGCACTTCAGAAGACACCAGACCGCCTCGAAAAAATCACGATAGCCGATCTTCTTTCCCTCGGCGGCCGTCCGGTAGCGGTACGTTATCGGCACCTCTATGATCCGATGCCCGCGCCGGATCACTCTCGCCGTGACCTCCGGGCAAAACTCGAACCGCCGGCACTCGAGGCCGATGTCCTTGAGGAGCGAGGTCCGAAACGCCTTGTAGCACGTAGCCTCGTCCGTCACCCGTTGCAGGTACAGCACCCTCACGAGGAGATTCAGAGACAGCACCCCGATCTTGAACTTCGTGAAGGGGAGGTCGTTTTTCTTGCTGATGTAGCGCGAGCCGTAGACGACGTCGCTGTAGCCTTTGCGGATGATCTCCACGAGGAGCGGATAATCGTTCGGATTGTATTCGAGATCGGCGTCCTGAACGATGCACACGTCGCCGCGCGCGTGCGCGATGGCCGTCCGAATGGCGGCGCCCTTCCCGAGGTTGCGCTCGTGCCGGAGGATCGTGTAGCCGGGTCGCCCGGCGTACTCGGCGAGTATCTCGCCCGTGCCGTCGGTGCTCCCGTCGTCCACGACGATAACTTGTTTCTCGTAGGGGGCCGCCTCGACGCGGGACAGCAGCTCCCGAATCGTGCGCGCCTCGTTGAACGCCGGAACGAGCACGGACAGCAGGAAATTCTCCTCGATGGCGCGCGACACGGTTTTTCCTTTGCCGTTCATGATATCAGTTGAGCGGGATCGTCATGCCGACGGAGAGCGACACGTCCGGCGACGAATCGGAGAGCCCGATCATCGCCGTTCCGCCGGCGCCGCGGCCTCCGCTCAGGAGGTAATTGAAACCGACGCCGATCTGGCGCGGCGGCTCCACGCCGGACACGATCTCGGTGCACGAGAGATAGATGACGCTCGCGAGCGCTTTGCCGCCGTCGAAAGACCGGCCGAGACTCGCGCTGAGGGAAAGAGGATTCTCGAAGTCGGTATCCGGCAAATCGCCGAGCGCCCAGTACACCGCCTCGACGAGCAGGAGCGTGCTCCCCGCCGCCTTGGCGAGGGAGATCCCCGCGCCGTAATCCCACTCCCCCGTACCGAGGCCGCTCGACGTATCCGCGAAGGGGATCTTCGCCTCTCCGATGAGCGTCACGACCGGGAGATGCTCGTGCGGGCCGATCGCCTCGATATCCACTCTCGCTATCGGATCGCCGATGCCGTACACGCCCTCGCTCTCGCTCGTTTGATCGCTCCGGAGATAGACGCTCGCGCTCGACGCGTCGACTTCTCCCCGGGGAATCACTCCGGCGCCCGTCGTGGATACCCAAGAAGTGCTCTGCGCGATCAGCGGAAACCCCAACGAAACCCTGACCGGGTGTACGGAAAGGTTCAATTCGTTGAGAAAACTGAACCCCGTGGTGCGCTCCGTGAGGCCGTACGTGCCGGAGCTCAGGAGCACCGATCCGGCGTAGGCGAGATCGGCCGCGCGAACCGGAAATGCGGCGACCGAGACCGCCATCGCGATCCCGGCCGCCCATTTCACCAAATCAGAAGCTCTATCTTCGATTCGAAGCACGCCGTTACTCTGTCGTTTCGGCCTGCCCGAGGCGCTTGTTCATGCGCTCCATGATCGTGAGCATGTTCTCCACGCTCTCGCCCATGTTCTTGAAGCTCTCGTTGAGCTGGAACATTTCCTGTTCCATGCGCGGGTCGGAAACCATTTCCTTTTTCTGTATCATCTTCTGGAGCTTTTCCATGGACTTTTTCATGTCCTTGGTCATGGTTCCGACCGACTTGTTCAGGCCTTCCATAAGGCGCAGCTGCTCCCGCACGCGCACCTGATTCCTCTGGGGGTTCTCGGCCATCTCGTTGCCGAGATTGTTGACGCGCAGTTGCAGGCGGTTCGCGTACTCCATCATCTCCTGGTTGCGCTTCATCTGCTGCTGCATGAGCTGCTGGTTCTTCTGGAGCATCTGCTGCTGCATCTGTTGCTGCTGCTGTTGCTGCATCTGCTGTTGCTGCTGCATCTGCTGCTGCATTTGCTGCTGCTGCTGTCCGCCCTGCTGGGCGAAAAGCGCGGTTGCCGCCGCGGCCAGAACGATCGCGACGACAAAGACTGCGATGACTGCCTTTGACAGCTTCACTTGGCACCTCCTTGTGCACAAACCCCTATCGGACACAACCGGAAATTCGCATAAAACATGCCCAACATCTTCTCCCCTAGCGCCTGCGGGGAATTGTACGCCATCGACGACCCGCAATCCAGCACCAATAATAGCGCACGCGGAAACGGGCGGCTCTCAAACGTTGAATCTGAAATCGATGATGTCGCCGTCCCGGACGACGTAGTGCTTTCCCTCGAGACGCAGCAATCCCTTCGAGCGAGCCACGGAGAGGCTCCCGGCCTCGACGAAATCGTCGTAGGAGACGACCTCCGCGCGGATGAAGCCCCGCTCGATGTCGGAGTGGATCTTTCCGGCGGCCAGCCGCGCCGGCACTCCCTTTCTCACCGTCCAGGCGCGCACCTCGTCCTCGCCGACCGTCAGGAAGGAGACGAGCCCGAGCATGTCGTACGACTCGCGGATCATGCGCTCACGCGCCGAGACGGCGACGCCGAGGTCCTTCAGAAAAACCGCGGCGTCCTCGGGGGGGAGCTGGGATATTTCCATCTCGATCTTCCCCGAGAGAACGATCGGGTCGACGGGCGCGTCCGTAAAGCGGGCGGTCCTGCCTCGAATCGCCGCGCGCCAGGCGTCGCTCTTCGCGCTCGAGAGATCCTCCTCGGCGACGTTGATGACCGCCATCACGGGGAGCATCGATATGAAATCGAGGTGCCGCAGGGCGGCCCGTTCCGCCTCGTCGAGCGCGAGATAGCGGAGCGGCATCTCCCGCTCGAGCGCGTCCCGGCACGTGCGGACGGCGGCCTCTTCCTCGCGTCTCGCGGGCTTCCCTTTTCTCGCGGATTCCTCCATGGCGGCAATGCGCTTCTCGGCGAGGTCGAGATCGAAGAGCACGAGCTCGGCTTCGAGCGTATCGAAGTCGCGGACCGGATCGACGGCGCCGAGGGGATGCGCCACGTGCTCCCCCTCGAACCCGCGGAGCACGTACACGAGCGCGTCCGCGTCCTTGATGAAGCCGATGACCTTCCGGTTCTGCTCGGCGTCTCCCCGCGAGAGCCCGAGGTAATCCATGTATTCGACCCGGGTGCGGGTCGTCTTCTTCGGCTTGAAAATCTTGGCGAGCTCGTCGATGCGCCGGTCGGGCACGCTGATGACGGCCACGTTGGGCCCCTCCTCGATCGCCGCGTAGTTCGTCGTCGCGGCCGCCTGGCCGGTCAGGCTGTTGAAGAGGGTCGTCCGACCCGAATTCGAGATGCCCACGAGCGCGAGCTTCATGACGTCTTTCTCCCGGGGACTCCGGAAACGACGAGCCGAGAGATTCTCCATCGGCCCTAAAATACTGAAATCTAACTTCTTTTTCGGAATTCGCAAGCGTTAAGGAAGGCCGCTTCGGGCGGAGCGGGGCTATCCTCCCGACCGTTTTCTCTTGCGGGCGAGAAGCGTCTGGTAGGCCTCGCCGACCCGCCGCGCGACGCTCTCGATGCCGAAACGCTCCTCGGCTACGGCCGCGGCCGCGGCCCCGAGGGAGCCCCGGAGCGCGGAATCTCCGAGAAGCCGGGATATCGCGTCCGCCGCCGCGACGGGGTCGCCCGGCGGCACTAGAATGCCGGTCTCGCCGTCCGTGATCGCGTCGGGTATCCCCCCGACGGAGGTCGCGACGATCGCCTTCCCAGCCGCCATCGCCTCGAGGAGCGACACGGGAAGGCCTTCCCGGATGGAGGTCAGCGCGAACACGTCGGCCGCCGCCAGAAAATCGGGAATATCGGTCCGGGCGCCGGCGAGAGCGACGGCGCCGGCGGCGCCGAACCGCTCGATCGCGGCCACCGCGTCGTCCCTCGCGCTCCCCTCGCCGACAATGAGGCACCGCGCGTCGGGGAACCGAGAACGCAGCAGAGAAACCGCCTCCACGAGGGTCGCGTAGCTCTTCGCCGGCACGAGGCGGCCGACCGCGAGCACGAGCCGGTCATTCGGCTCCCAGCCGAACTCGGCCATGACGTCCGCCTTGCCGCGCAGCGTCTTCCGGACGGAGGCCGAATCGACGCCGTTCGGAATGTACGCGAGCTTGTCCGGGGGCGTGCCCTCGCGGCGGCGCCGGATCTCGATGATGTCGCGGCTCACGCAGATCCTGAGATCGGTCGCGGGCATGAGGAGCCGCTCGAGGAGAAGGTGCGGTTTCGATTTCCAGAGGTGCTTTCCGTGCTCGGTCGTGACGACGACGGGGACTCGAGCGATCGCTCCCGCGATTCGTCCCAGCACGTCCGCGAGCGAGAGATGGCAGTGCAGAACGTCGAATCGCCCGCGCTCGAGGTAACGAGCGAGCCGCAGGAGAGCGAACGGCAGGCTTCTCATGCGGAATTGAAGAACCTCATAGCCGTCCGCGAGCTCGCGCGCCCGCCTCTCCCACTCGGGGTCGCCCACCTTGAGGCAGCAGAGCGACACGTCGAACCGCGATCGATCGAGCCGCTCGAGGAGCTGCATGACGTGCGTCTCCGCTCCCCCGATACCGAGCCGCGGCAGGAGCAGGCACACGCGGATTTTTCCGGCGGCGGGGTCCTCCGGCATCGAATCCTTCATTCGTCGTTCGAGAGACAATATCAGCGCAACAATATGAGCTTCTTGGCCTCGACTTGACCCTCGGCGATGAAGCTCGCGAAATACACTCCGCTCGCGAGCCGCGTTCCCGCGTCGTTCATTCCGTCCCAGCTCGCGGTGTGCGGCCCGGCCTCGGTCGTCCTGTCCGCGACGAGCGTTCTCACCCTGCGCCCCGCGACGTCGTAGATCGCGAGCGTCACCCTGGCGCGCTTCGCCAGATAATATTCGATGGTCGTCGCGGGATTGAACGGGTTCGGATAGGAGCCCCGGAGCATCGTCCGGCTTCCTCCATCGGGAAGATCGTGGCCCGTCGCGTCATCCGCGATGCCCGCGAGTCGAATGTCCCTGCACCGGAAGCCCTGATCGTCGACCGTAACGACCTCCATGAGGTACAGACCGCCCGGGAAGGGCGAGGTGTCCCACCGAAGCGTGTCCACGAGACCGTTGCCGCGGACCGGCCCGGAGGCGACAAGCAACCACGGCGCGCGATCGGCCGTCCCGAGCGAGCTTCTCGCGAGCGGGGAAGGCACCGGCGCGCCCTCGGGCGGCGAAACCTTGATGTACCCGGCCACCTTGGCGTCCCCTCCCGCCCCATTGAGATCGTACCCCTCGGTCGACGGCTGACCCCCCCCGCCCGCGTCGAGCGGGTAGTCGTTGTCGGCCTGCGCGCCTCCGCCCCACGGATCCATGAAGTCGATACGCGTCTCGGGCGTTCCGGTGTAGTCCGAGTGCGTCGAGCCGAGGGTCACGGCGTGGGCGCTGGTGTCGCCGGCGGCCGTCGTGTCCTCGAGAATCACGATCACGTCCTCGCTGTCTGATTCGAACTCGCGGAACATTTCAGCGAGATCGGTGGCGTCGTCCACCGGGTGCCAATCGACCGCCCAGCCGCTCTCGCCGTGGCCCTGGAGGTAGCCGCCGATTCCGGCGACCATATTATCGGGGGTCGTTCCTTTACTCGTCGTTCCCATGGCGCCCTGCAGCTCCCTCGCCATATCCTCGCCGCTCATCTCGGGCCTCGCCTCGTCCCCGCCCACGTTATCGAGACCGGGATACCCCTTGCCGGCGAAGTACTTGAGACACGACGCCGCGGCCGCCGGCCCGCACGACACCGAATCGAGATCTGTTCCGAGCCCGAGCTGGTCGACCGGGGTGAGCGCCCTCTCGAAATCCTTCTGCAGCGGGAACACCCAGATCTCGCTCATGCCGGGCGCCGGGAGCTCGTCGAAGAGCTGGTAGGTGACGTCGAAAAACGAATCGACGTCGTAATGCCCGATCGAGTCGCGTTGATGTCGAAGAACGAAGGGATCGGCGGAGTCGGATCGACCCAAACGTCGACCGTATCCTTGAAAACCCCGTACGGAGGGATCAGGAGCGCCGCTTCGAACTGAACGCACTGGCCCTCGAAGGGCTCAGAGCCCGGGTCGAAATACGCGGACCACCCGTCGCCCGAGCCCATCGGTTGAATCGTCGACAAGGCGCGAGCCGAGCCGTCCGTATCGACGTGGAACGGAACGAAAGGCCCCAAATCGCCGCAGGGCCGGTAGCTGAAAATGGCCTCCTCCGCGCTGTAGTCTCCGGCGAGACCCGCCGACATGTGGATCATCCCGTCCTCGCCGACGATCGCCACCTCGGAGAGGTAGGCGGTCGAAACGGAGAGACGGACCTCGGGCTCGTAATGCGGGATCATCTCGTGCTCGATCGACAGCACCATGGCGGCGGTAGATCCGTCGCCGCGCAAAAGCGGAACGGGCGGCATGCCCGGCTCCGATTCGAAGCGGTCGAAATAGGGCGGCCAGCCGCGCGGCAATCCGAAGGTGCGGACCGGGACGCCGAAACTCAGCGTGTCCTTCGGAAAACGCTCGGGAATCACCATCTCGAAGGTGACGTCGAAGAAGCTCTCGACCCACGGCTCGGGATCGAGGAGATACGCCTTGCCCATGATGGGAAAGCCGGGAAGCTCCCTTCCCCAAACGCCGCTCCTGTTCCGCAAACGGATGGTATCGATTCTCGAGTCGATCTCGAGATGCGGCGGGAAGAGCGGCGAGGGGTAGGGTGCGAGCCATTTCAGCTCGGCCGGCCCCCAGAGCCTGACGGTGTCCTGAATGCCGAGCTCCGGGTAATCGATGAGCATCGTCATTCGCCAGTCGACCGTGGTCTCCTGCGGGCGCACCGCGGCCGGGAACAAGGCGCTCTGAAGAATCAACATCCCCACTGATGCGGCGAGAACGCAAACGGCCTTTCCCCTGATGTCCATGGATCGACCTCCCCTAATCGGCGCGAGCCGGACGAAGCCTGCGTGACCGGCGCAATTATAGCACGGGAAGGGCGGGAAACTCCACCGGTTAACGGCGCATGGCGGACGCGTCCATCGCGTTCATTTGCAACGGGCTCGACGCCCCATTCTCGTCTTGACTCGCCGCGCGAGGCGGAGCATACTGTCTCCCGGAAAAAGGAGGTCAGACATGAGAAACGTCATAGTAATGGTCCTTCTCGCCGCGATGCTGGCCGGCGTCCACGAGTCGTGCGGCCTCAGCAAGACGGTGCAGGGCACGGCCATCGGCGCCGCGGCGGGCGGCGTGGTGGGAGGCATCATCGGCAAGCAGACGGGGAACACCGCGGCGGGCGCCATCATCGGCGCGGCCGTCGGCGGAGCCGCCGGAGCCTACATCGGGAACTACATGGACAAGCAGGCGGAAGAGATGCAGCGCGACCTCGAGGGCGCGACGATCGAGCGCGTCGGCGAGGGCATCATGATCACGTTCGACTCGGGCATCCTCTTCGACGTCGACAAGGCGGCGCTCAAGGTCGACGCGCAGGCGAATCTCGACAAGCTCGCCGTCATCCTCAACAAGTACTCCGACACGAACATCATGGTCGACGGGCACACCGACGCGACGGGCTCGGAGGAATACAACCTGAAGCTCTCCCAGAGCAGATCGCAGTCGGTCGCGAACTACCTCGCGGGACTGCAGGTGATCCCTACCCGCATGACGATCATGGGGTACGGCGAATCGCGGCCGGTCGCGCCGAACGAGACCGAGGAGGGGCGGACCCTGAACCGCCGCGTCGAGGTCGGCATCATGGCGAACGACAAGCTGAAAGAGGCGGCCGAAAAGAGCGCCGCGGGCTGACGGTTTCGGAACGCCTTGCATGACGAGCGACGGCCGGGAGCCCTCGGGGCGCCCGGCTGTTCGCATGTTCGCCATTTCTCGATTGACACGCCGGTGCCCACGTCCTAGCATTCGACCACACATATTCCTCAGGTGCTCGCGAGGAGCCGAACAGGGAAGAGGGTGAGAATCCCTCACGGACCCGCCACTGTGAATGGCGAGCCTCCCGCCCGAAACCACTGGCGTAACGCTGGGAAGGGGGCGGGGGCGACGGAGCCACAAGTCAGGAGACCTGCCTGAGGAATCCAACGGCATCGAAACTCACGATGGTGGAGGTTTCGCCGCATGACTCATCACCGACCCGCTAGAATTCTCTTCGCGCTCGCGCTTCTCTCCTCCCCCGCCGGAGGAGCGCGCGGCGAGCCCGCCGGCGACGGCGAGAAGACGTACCCCGGCCCCGAGATCGTCGTCACCGCGACGCGCATCGAGTGGCCCGTCGAAAAGACCGCGGGGTTCATCACCGTCATCACGAGGGACGACATCCGCGCCCGCCGCGCGGAGACCGTCGCCGACGCGCTCCGTGCCGTTCCCTCCCTCGCCGTGGCGCGATCCGGGAGCGCGGGCAAGGCGACGAGCATCTTCATGAGAGGCGCGGCGAGCAACCACGTCCTCGTCATGCTCGACGGAGTGCCGCTCAACGATCCGACGACGGGGGCTTTCGACTTCTCCGACCTCTCGACCGCGGGGGTCGAGCGCATCGAGATCGTGCGGGGAGCGCACGGCGTGCTCTACGGCTCGAGCGCGATCGGCGGCGTGGTCAACATCATCACGCACGCGAAGCGCTCCGGCGCCCGGCGGAGCCTCACCGCCGCGGCGGGCTCGCTCGGGAGCGCCGAGGGGGCCGTCGCGATCTCCGGGGGCGGCGCCTCGCACAGCTACTCGTACTCGCTCTCCGGCATGAAAACCGACGGCAGGACGGACAACGACTTTCACCGCCACGGAGCCTTTTCCGGCTCCGTCTCGACGGCGGTCACGGAGGCCGCGGACGTCTCGCTCAGCCTTCGCTGGAGCAGGGCGAGCACGGGGCTCAGCGGTCCGAGCTTCGACGGGGATCCCAACGCCCGGCAGGGCGGCGGCTCGTTCGTTTCGGCCGCGAACTACCGCCAGATCGTCAGCGGCTCCTGGAGCCACGAGGTCCGCGCCTCGTTTCTCTCGCGCGAGATCACGTGGAACGATCCCGTCGACCCGGCGGAGACGGATGAGTACGCGGGCGACGCCTTCTCGGAGATCAGCTCGAACGCGGCGAGCGCCGCCTGGCAGAACAATCTGCGGCTCGGCGAAGAGCTCTGGATCACCTCGGGCGCCGAATGGCGGGAGGAGCGGACGACGAACAGCGGTTACTCCCCCTTCGGCACGACGAGCTTCGACGACCGGATACGCAACGCGAGCGCGTTCGCGAACTGCATCGCCGACCGCGAGCGGCTCCCGACCATCTCCGCCGGCGCGCGCCTCGACGATCACAGCGAGTTTGGCTCGGTCGCGACGTGGCGGTGCTCCGCCTCGTACGCCGTTCCCCGCGTTGGAACGACGATCAAGGCCTCGGCCGGCACGGGGCTCCGCGCCCCGAGCCTGAACGAGCTCTACTACCCGGGCTACGGCAACCCCGCGCTCGTCCCCGAGCACAGCCGCGGCTGGGACTGCGGCGCGCGGCAGGATTTTTTCTCGGGCCGCGCGAGCGTCGAGGCGTCGTACTTCAACAACGAATACCGCGACATGATTTCGTTCGACTTCGCGACCTTCATGGCGGGCAACATCTACGAGGCCTCGAGCGACGGCGTGGAGCTTCGCGCGGGGCTCCGGCCGAGCGGCGGAATCGCCGTCGAAGGGTACTACGCCTACACGCGGACCGAAGACCGCTCCACCGGCGAGTGGCTCCTCCGCCGTCCGCGGCACGCGGGCGGGGCGACCGTGGCGTGGGACGCGGGCCCGGTCGAGATGTTCGTCTCGGCGGCGGTCTCCGGCAGGCGGCTCGACAACGATTTCGGCGGTCCCCTCGGGGAGCATTACACGGAGGCCTACACGCTCCTCGACGCGGCGATCGCGTGGCGGCCCGCGCGGGGGTACGAGGTGTTTTGCCGGGGAGGCAACCTCCTCGACGAGCGGTACGACGAGGTCGCGGGGTATCCGGCGCCGGCGAGGTCGTTCGCCGTGGGGACGACGGTGGAATTCTGACGGGCGCCGTGGTATACTGCCCGAGCCCGCTTCGCGCGGGTCTTCAGCCGGCGCGGCGCCGGCGTTCGCGAATCACGAAAGGGGGACCGCCATGGCAGTCGCACGGGTAACCGAGATCGTCGCGTCCTCGCCGAAGGGTTGGGCCGAGGCGGCTCAGGAGGGCTTCAGGCGCGCGGGCAAGACGCTCCGCGGCATCACCGGTCTCGAGGTCGTCAAGCAGACCGCCCACATCGAGGGCGGCAAGATCGTCGAGTACCGCGTGACGATGCGCTTGATCTTCGTTCTCGAGGAATAGGCGCGCCCGCGTACGGACCGCGGCCTTCGAGCGAGCCCGGCCCCTCGGCCGGGCTCGTTTCACGTCTGCGACCGGTAGTCCTCGGCGTGGTGCCTCACGATGACGCCCTCCACCATGTAGATCACGTCTTCGGCGACGTTCGTCGCGTGATCGGCGATGCGCTCGAGGTGGCGCGAGCACGAGAGGAGATGGATGAGGCTTTCGAGCTGCTCGGGCCTCCGGCGGATGGCCTCCTGGATGCGGACGTACATGTCGCGGTTCATGGCGTCCACCTCGTCGTCGGCGACGAGCACCTCGCGGGCGAGCACCGAATCGCGGTTGATGAGCGCGTCGAGGCTCCGCCGGAGCATTCCCTTCGTTTTCTCGGCCATGAGCGGCAGATCGAGCGGGATCTCGGGGCGCTCGCGCGAGGCGAGAAACACCGCGCGCTCGGCGATGTTGACCGCGAGATCGCCCATCCGCTCAAGGTCGTTGTTGATCTTGAGAATGGCGACGATGAATCGCAGATCCCCGGCGACGGGCTGATGCAGCGCGAGCACCTTGAGACATTCCTCCTCGATGAGGATCTCGGTCTGATCGACGTCGCGGTCGTCCGACGCGATGACCTCTTCCGCGAGGGACGAGTCGCGATCGGTGAGCGCGCGGACCGCCTTGTAGACGTTGTCCTCGACGGTGGCGCTCAGCGCGAGCACCCGCTTTTTGAGAATACTGATTTCACGTTCCAGATGTTTGGGCACGATTCACTCCGTCCGGTTGGATTGTTTCGCCGCCGCGGGGCGGCGCCCGCCGCTCATCAGCCGAAGCGGCCCGTGATGTAGTCTTCCGTGTGCTTCTCTTTCGGCTTCGTGAACACCCGATCGGTGTTGCCGAATTCTATCAGACGCCCCTCGTAAAAGTAAGCCGTCATGTCGGAGACGCGCGCGGCCTGCTGCATGTTGTGCGTGACGATCACGATCGTGTAATCGCCCCGCAGCTCGCCGATGAGATCCTCTATCCGGGCGGTCGAGCGCGGATCGAGGGCCGAGGCCGGCTCGTCCATGAGGAGAATTTTCGGATTCACGGCGATCGCGCGCGCGATGCAGAGCCGCTGCTGCTGGCCGCCCGAGAGCCCGAGGGCGTTATCCGCCAGCCGGTCCTTGACCTCGTCCCAGAGAGCGGCGCGCCTGAGGCTGCGCTCGACGGTCTCCGCGATTTTCGACCGGTCCCCCGTCCCGTGGATGCGCGGACCGAAGGCGACGTTGTCGAATATGCTCTTCGGGAACGGGTTCGGCTTCTGAAACACCATCCCGACCATCTTGCGCAGCGACACGACGTCGACGTCGGCGTCGTAGAGGCTCTGGCCGTCGAGGGCGAGCGAGCCGGCCGCCCTGCAGCCCGGGATGAGATCGTTCATGCGGTTGATGGCCCGCAGAAACGTGCTCTTGCCGCAGCCGCTCGGACCGATGATCGCCGTCACGAGGCCCGCGGGAATGTCGAACGAGGCCGCGTCGACGGCCGCCTTCGATCCGTAGAAGACCGAAAAATCCCGGGACGCGATGAGCGTCCGCGCCTCCGGCGCCGTCTCGCCGGCCCCCAGGGTCCGGGCCGGCCTCGTCGGCGGCCCCGTCGGATTGCTCTGTGCAGTCACTTCGCGAACCTCCGCATCGAACGCCCGCGAGCCGCCGCGGCCGCGGGCGGTGTGCCGTCCTAGCCCCGCAGCTTCCTCGCGATTCTCGCCCGCAGGATGATCGCGGTGAGATTGAGGAGCAGCACGAGGACGACGAGCGTGAGAACCATTCCATACTGTACGTGGCGGATCTCGTCGACCGCCTCATGCTCGGTCGCGAGATTGAATATGTTCCAGGGAAGCGCCGGCGTCGGCTGGGAGAACGTTTGCCAGATGGCGAGCGGTCTTCCGACGCTCACGGCCGCCGTGAAAATGATGGGGGCCGTCTCCCCCGCCGCGCGTCCCATGCTGATGATGATGCTCGTGAGAACGCCGGGCAGCGCCGCCGGCAGGATCACCGTCGCGATCGAACGCCACTTGCCGGCGCCGAGACTCATCGCCGCTTCCTTGTAGGTCGCCGGAACCGCCTTGATCGCCTCCTCCGAGGCGCGGATGACGGTCGGGAGCACGAGCAGGGCGAGCGTGAGCGATCCCGCAAGCACGCTCTTCGATGGCGAGACGTGCAGCGTATTGATGAAGAACGCGAGGCCGAAGAGCCCGAAGACGATGCTCGGCACGCCGGCGAGCGAGCTGATGCACGTGCGAAGCATGCTCACGAAGGCGCTCTCCCCCGCGTACTCGGCGAGGTAGATCGCCGTGGCCACCCCGAGCGGCACGGCGAAGAGCATCGCGCCGATCGCGAGGTATATCGTCCCGAGCATTTCCGGCCAGATCCCGCCGAAGAAGTGCGCGTCGAACGACTCGTCGAAGAGGAACCGCCAGTATAAGGTCGGGCGCGGGCGGAGCATGGCGCGCGCGTCCCTCTCGAGCAGACCGAAGAGGGGCTCGAGCGCCGTGCCGCGGAACCGCTCGACGCGCGGAGAAAGCGTCTTGACTCCCATCCTGGCCTGATCGGAGTAGTCGTATTCCTCCACGAAAAGAATTTGGCCGAGCTTGACCCCAGCGCGATCCCAGCGCGTTTGGCCGTATTGATCGCGGGTGAGCACGGGGGTCTCCATCCCCGGTTCGGGGCCGAGCAGCTCGTCGACGAGATCGCGGACCTCGCGGAACTCCCCGCGATAGGTCCGCCGGTATTCGGCGTCCGCCGTGTCGAGCGCGGCCTCGAACCCGGCGATCGTCTCGTACACCGGCGCGCGCGCGGCCGCGGCCGAGGCGATTTCCCGCTCGATCGCCGCCCGGTCGCCCCGGTCGAACTTCTCGAGCATGAGCCGCCGGTACTCGATCGTGCCGCGGAAGACGAACGCGCCCGATCCCTTCGCGAAGATCGGCCACAGCAGCACGACGAGCGCCGAGGCCATGAGGGCGATGGAAAGCAGCCCCACGACGGTGAAGGAGCGATCGAACATCTTGCGCGACCCGACGTCCATCCCCTACCTCTTCCTCCCCCGGCGCACCCTGCGGACGGCGAGCTCGCTCAGGAAATTCATGACGAACGCGACGGCCAAGAGACCGAGCGCCATCGCGAACAGCACGTGGTACCGGGCCGAGCCGTACACGTGATCGGCCTCGCCCATGTCTCCGGCGATGGTCGCCGTGAGCGTGCGCACGGGCTCGAGGAAATTGAACCACGGTTGAGGGATCCTCGCGGCGTTTCCCGAGGCCATCCAGACGACCATCGTCTCGCCGATGGCGCGCATGACGCCGAGGATCACCGCGGCGAGAATGCCGCTCTTCGCCGCCGGAACGACGACGCGGAGCAGCGTCTCGGCGCGCGTCGCGCCGAGGGCGTAGCTCCCCTCGCGGAGCTCCCTCCCGACGGCGTTCAGGGCGTCCTCGGACACGCTCACGACGGTCGGAAGCGCCATGATGCCGAGGATGATGGAGACGTTGAGCGCGTTGGTGCCGCTCGCGACGTCGACGCGCCCGAACGCCTTCGCGAGCGCGAAGAGCCCCGCCGCGGACAGCCCAGCCGCCAGCGCGATCGTAACCGCGCGCACGGCGCCGCGCGCCCGCTCGGCGACCCTCCCGGCCGCCGCGCTTCCCGCGGCGACGGAGGCGGCCAGCGCGAGCGGCGCGAGCACGATGAGCGCCCCCGCGGCGAGGAGATTTCCCCCGCGGGCCTGCAGGAGCGGCGCGAACACGACGAGCGCGAAGAATCCGTACACCACCGACGGGATCGCGGCCAGCATCTCGATGACGGGCTTCACGATCTGGCGCACCGCGAACGGCAGAATGTCGCTCAGGCAGAGCGCCGCGAACACGCCGAGCGGCACGGCGACGAGGCTCGCGCCGATCGTCACGAGGGCGCTCCCGACGAAGATGGCGAGCGCGCCGAACTCCGCGTCCTCCCGCGAGGGATACCATCTCGCGCTCGCGAGAAACTCGCGGACCCCCTCGATCCGGAAGAAGGGGATCGCGTCCTTGATGATGAAATAGAAGATGAACAGAAGCGCGACGATCGAGCTCGAGGCGACCGCGACGAGCGCGGTGCGACCGAAGAGGGCGCCCAGGCGGTTTCGCCGCCGGGCGCCCCTGCTCATGAGAAGCTCCGCGCGCATTAGTACTTGGTGACCGGCACGAAGCCGATCTCCTCGACGATCTCCTGCCCCTTCGGGCTCAGGTAGAGGGTGACGAAACCGTGCAGGTGGCTGCCGAGCTTCGGATAGCCGTTCGTGAACATGTAGAGCGGCCGGGCGACCGGATAGATTCCCGATGAAACAGTCGCGTTGTCCGGCAGAACGTTGTTGACCTTGAGCGCCTTCACCGTGCGGTCCGCGAAGCCGAGACCGACGTAGCCGATCGCGGCGGGCGTGCTCTGCACGCGCTGGCGGATGGCTCCGTTCCAACCGACGTACTCGGCCTTGTCCGACAGCTTGGCGTTCTTCATGACGAGGGTTTCGAAGCTCTCGTAGGTGCCGCTGTTCGTGTCGCGGCTGATCATGACGATCCGCACGTCCGGCCCGCCGATCTGCTTCCAGTTGACGATCTTGCCCGTGTAGATGTCGCGGACCTGCTCGACGGTGAGACCCGATACCGGGTTGCTCGGATGGACGATGATCGCGATGCCGTCGATCGCGACGACGTGAGCCACGGGGTAGATGCCCTTTTCGATCGCGGCCTTGAACTCCTCCGCTTTCATGAACCGGGACATGTCGGCGATGTCGCACATTCCGTTCACGAGCGCCTTTGCGCCGTTGCCGCTGCCCGACTCGCTCACCGTGATGTTGACCTTCGGGTTCTTCTGCAGGTAGTACTCCGCGAAGGCCTTGGCTATCGGACCGACGGTCGTCGAACCGTCGATGATGATCTTGTTGTCCTGCGCCGCGGCGGGCCCGCCGGCGAAGACGCAGGCGACGAGAACCGCAGCCGCCGCCGCGCCGAATTTCATTCCTCGCATCATCATTCGTACCTCCTCGTTCAAGCTCTTTTCCATACTATACTCGCCGCGCATGAAGCCATCGTTAACGCTTCGTTAGAAAATCGTTAGGGCCGCCGGGGGGCTTCCCTAGAACTTCACCTGCACGTCCGCCTGGAGCCTCCGGTACCCGCTCTCGTCGTCCGTATCTTTGAGGCCCTTCGTGTTGACGAAGTATGTGAGATCGAGGCTCACGTTCTTCACGACGCCGTACGCGGCCCCGAGCTCGAGCCCCTTGCCGTTCGTGCCGCCGCCGATGAAGTCCGAATCGGTGAACGCCCCCACGACGGCGTCGGACTCGAGACTGCGGTAGTTGGCGTAGATCCTCACAGCCCCCGCGTCCTTGCCGTAGCTCACGGCGCCCCCGAAGAGCCAGCCCGTGTTGAGGCTGTCGGCGGCGACGTTCCGCACATAGTCGCCGTACAGCTTGAGACCGGCCTTTTCGGAGAGCGAAACGGTCACGACGCCGAGCACCTCGACCTCGTCGAAGTCCGTCGCGTAGCCGTACACGTCTTCTTCCTCGTCCGCGCCGATGACCGTCTTGGAGTTGCCGTAGCTTTTCGCGGCGTTGTAGAACAGCGCCATGCCTTCGGCGCCCTCGTAGTCGTAGTATCCGGCCCCCATAGCTATCTTCACGTCATCCGAGGCCTTCACGTCGAATCCGGCCTGGACGCCGACGAGGTACGACTCGTCGTCCGGATCCCGGTCCTCGATATAGAAGCCGCCTCCGCTGAGATACATCGACGCCTTTTCGCCGAGGACGCGGCCGTACCGGATCGCGAGGCCCTCCGGATTGAGGTCTCCGTCCCAGATGAGCTCGGCCTTGTCCGCCGTCTCGAAGGGGAGGTTCATCTTGCCGCCGATGAGACGCAGCCCCTCGATCGAGGCCGGATGAAAATCGAAGTAGGCGAGATCGAGCCCGATCTGCTTCGTCGAGAATCCGTCCGTCAACGTCTGGTTCGTCGAGACCGGATCGTCCGAGCCCGAGGCGAGGCCGATCGCGGCGCTCCAGGCGCCGGAGATCTCCGCCGAAACGGAGAGCCGGGCGCGCATGCGCCACCGGTTTTGATCGTCCTTGTCCTCCTGCCGAATGAGCTCGTGGCGCTCGCGGACGTCGCCCTTGATCTTGACCTTCTCATACCACTCGCCCGCCTGTGCGATCGCCGGCGTCATCATGACGCCTATGATCGCCGCTGCTACTGACGTTCTCACGCTGGACACCTCCTTGGCTCGGGTTGGTGAGAGCGTTTGCCCGACGGCCCGCTTCTCCGAATCATGGCCGTCGCCCCTATGATGCGTGAGCGGCATTCAAGGAGAATGAGCGGCGGGTTAGTTTTGTGTGAACGAGAGGGAGCGCCCGGTCACGATTCCCGGGGCAGATGAATCGTGAAGACGCTGCCCGCGCCGGGAGAGCTCGCGACGGTGACGCTTCCGCCGTGGGCCTGCGCGATGTGCTTCACGATCGAGAGCCCGAGCCCCGTGCCCCCGAGCTTGCGGCTCCGCGCCTTGTCGACGCGGTAGAAACGCTCGAAGATGCGCGCGAGGTGCTGCGGCTCGATGCCGGCTCCGTGATCGGCGACGTCGACGAGAACCTCGGGGCCCGCGGCTCGAACCGCGATATCGACCGAACGGCCGGCGTCGCTGTACTTGACGGCGTTGTCGATGAGATTGACGAGCGCTTGCTCGAAGAGCGCCGGATTGACGCGCGCGGAGACGTCCTCCGGACAGTCGAGGGCGAGCGCGATCCCTTTTCCCTCGGCCTTTCGCCCGCAGACCTCCATCGCCTCGAGGATGACGCCCCGAGCGGCGTCCGCTCGAGCGGGATCCGCTCGTGCTTTCCGTTTTGCTCGAGGCGGGAGAGAAAGAGGAGGTCCTCGACGATCGAGTTCATCCGCTCGGTCTGCTTCGCGATGATGTCGAGAAATTTCCTCGCGTCTTCCGGGTCGCCGACGGCGCCGTCGCGAAGCGTTTCGACGAATCCCTTGATCGAGGTGATCGGGGTTTTGAGCTCGTGCGACACGTTCGCGACGAAATCCCGCCGCACCTCCTCGAGCCGCTGGAGCCGCGTGACGTCGTTCAGCACGATAACGGCTCCGATCCGGCGCCCGTCCTCGCCGCGGAGCTCGGCGCCGTGGGCCTGCAGGAATCGATCCCCCGCCGCCCCCCGCAGCGTGACGTCTCCCTCGACGGGCTCCGCGGACGAGAGCGCGCGCTGCACGAACTGCTGGAGCTCGGGGTTGCGGACGATCTCCTGAATGCTCTTCCCGGCGACGCTCTCCGGCACGTCGAGAATGGCGGCAGCCGCCCGGTTGATCCGCATGACCTTTTCATCGGTATCCACCGCCAGCAGCCCCTCGACCATGCTCGAGAGCACGGCCTCCTGCTCGTTGCTCCGGCGCACCTCCTCGCGGATGCGCTCGTCGAGGCGCGCGGCCATCTCGTTCATCTCGCCGGCGATCTCCCCCATCTCGTCGAGGCGGTACACGGGGAGCCGGTACGAAAGGTCGCTGCCGGAGAATCGCTCCATCCCCCGCTTGATGTCGTCGAGGGGGCGGCTGATCCGGCGCGCGGCGGCGAAGCTCGCGAGCGCGGCGAGCGCCGCGGCGGCGAGGGCCCCGAGAGCGATGCGGAGCCTGACGCCCCCGAGCGCCGCGTCGATCCCGGTGAGCGGCGTCGAGATGCGCACCGCTCCGGCGACGGCGTCCCCGCGCGCGATCGGCACGGCGATGTACATCTCGTTTCTCCGGCGGGTGTCGCTGAACCGCATCGAGGTTCCCACGCGTCCCGCGAGAGCCTGGGCGATCTCCGGCCGGTCGCGGTGGCTCTCCATGTTCGCGGGGCGCTCCTCCGAATCGCCGATGACCCGCCCCGACGCCAGAACGACCGTGGCGCGCGTCTCCGTCGTTCGTCCGACATCCTTGCAGAGCGAATCGACGCGCGCCCACGCTCCCTCATCCGCGAGATCGACGCCGCCGAGCAGCCGCTCCACGAGCCGCGCGCGCGAGGCGAGGAAGTCCCTCGTCGTGCCGACGTGGAACTCGCGCATCGACCGGGAGACGTATATCCCCGTCACGAGCAGCGCCGCCACGACGATGAGAAGGTGGTACGGGTAGAGATGCCAGAGTATCGTTCCGCGGCGCATCTAGCTCTCCCGGTAGCGGTAGCCGACTCCGCGGACCGTGTCGATGCGCTCCCCGAGCGCGCCGAGCTTCTTTCGCAGCCCCACGATGTGAACGTCCACGGACCGGTCGGTGACGGGGTACTCGTCGCCCCGCGCCGCGTCGATGATCTGCTGGCGCGTGAACACCCATCCGGGGCGGCGGGCGAGGAGATGCAGGATTCGAAACTCGGTCGAAGTGAGATCGACTCTCTTCCCCTTCGCCGCGACTTCGTGGCGCCCCGGGTGGATCGCGAGATCTTTGAGCCTGATGACGACGGTCTCCTCGGACGGCGCCTTCGTCTTCCGCCTCAGCACGGCGCGGACGCGCGCCAGCAGGACGCGGGGGCTGAAGGGCTTGGTGACGTAATCGTCCGCGCCGAGCTCGAGCCCCGCCACGACGTCGGGCTCCTCGCCGCGCGCGGTGAGCATGATGACGGGCACGTTCGCCGTGCGCGGATCGCGCTTGAGCGTGTTGCAGACCTCGAACCCGTCGACCCCCGGAAGCATGAGATCGAGGAGCACGAGATCGGGCGCCTTCGACCGCGCCGCCTTGATCGCCTCCTCGCCGGAAGCGGCCTTCGTCACGCGGTAACCCGCCTTCGCGAGGTTGTACGCCACGAGCTCGAGGATATCCTCTTCGTCGTCCACGATGAGAATGTGCTCGGTCGCCATGCCGTCCTTCCGTTTCCGCCGCCGACCCGCAGGCGACGCTAAGGATAGTATATCCAGAAATAAGAGTAATGGGAAAATGCGAGCGGAGCGTGAGCGAAACGTGAGATTTCCGTTAGGACGCCGTCCCCCGCCGCGTTCTCAGCTGGTAGAGGTTGTCGAGAAAGTCGCTCCCCGCGTACCCGGCGAGCGCGGCGAGCCGCCAGTCTCCCTCGCAAAGAGCGCCGGCGAGGGCGCCGGTGGCCGCCGCCGCGAGGATGGAAGCGGCGAGATAGCCGAGCCGGATGCCCGGGCCCTCGGGGCCGCTCCGTTCGAGGCGCTTGAGGATGCCGACGAGCGAGCGGACGAGCCCGCCGAGCGCCCCCATGCCGACGACGACGATCATTCGGATACGAGCTCCTCGAAAATCTCCACGGCGTCCCTCACGAGACGCGGACAGAGCGTGTCGAAGAGCCCCTCGCTCTTCGCGCGCTCGAACCCTTCCGGCGTGCCGATCCGGCAGCCGAGGAGCTCGCGGCACAGAACGGATCCGTTCCGTTCCTCGAACCGCCGCATGAGCTCTCGAGCCGCCGCATACGCCGCCTCCTTCTCGTCCTTCTGATCCGGGCGGCCTCCTCCGCGGGCGAGGCCGATCGCCATGAGCGCTCCCGTCACGGCGCCGCACGCCTCGCCTCGGCGCGCCATGCCGCCTCCGAAGGCGCAAGCCGTCCGCGCCGCGATCCCGCGATCGAGCCCGAACCGCGGCGCGAGAGCCGAGAACACCGCCTGCGAGCAGTTGAAGCCGTCCTTGAACACTACCGCCGCCTCTTCCGTTGTATTCGCTCTTTTCACGAATGGATTCCTTTCGGTGGGGATTGAAAAGTGGTCGGGGCGACTGGATTCGAACCAGCGACCTCTTGCGCCCAAGGCAAGCGCGCTAGCCTGGCTGCGCTACGCCCCGACCTTTTTTTTGCCGGCGATGCCGCTCCCCCGCCGCTCGCGCGCGACATCCCGATAGACGGCTGCAATCCGCTCGTAGTGGACGTCCGGCCCGTAGAGGCGCTCGGCTTTCTCCCTCCCCCGCCGGCCCATCTCCTCGCGCGCGGAGCGGCTTCCGAGCATTCTCCGCAGGCTCTCCGCGAGCGCGGCGACGTTCCCCATCGGGAAGAGGAACCCCGTCGCCCCGTCCTCCACCATCTCGGGAATGCCCCCGACGTTCGACGCGACGACCGGTTTCGAGCACGCCATGGCCTCCATGATCGCGAAGGGGAGATTCTCGTACCCGCGCGACGGGAGCACGACGAACTGAGATTCGGCCGTGAGCCGGCGAAGCTCCTCGCCGGTCTTGCGGCCGACGAACTCGACCCGGTTCGCGCCGAGCTCCCGCGCGAGCGCGCGAAGATCCCCCTCGGCCGGCCCCTCGCCGACGATGACGAGCCGCCCCGTCTCCAGCGCGGCCGCGGCGCGGATGAGATCGTCGAGCCCCTTCTCGAAGAGGAGCCTCCCGAGGTACACGAAGTAATCCTTCTCGGGCAGGGATCGGTACGATCCGAGATCGACGAAGTTCGGAGCGGCGGTGATGCGTCCCGGATCGAAGCCCCCCGCGACGAGCTTCGCCTTGAGAAACTCGCTCGGCGTGAGGAAACGATCGATCCGCGCCGGCACCCTCGCCGCGCGGTCGTAGAGCGTCGTGATCATGGCGACGAGGCTCGCCGAGAGGCTCCCTTTCTTGCAGCGCTGGAGGAGCGCCTCGTAAAAACGGTTCGGGAGACAGCGCTCGCAGATCTCGCCGCGGGAGAGAAACGATGTGTTCGGGCAGACGAGCCTGAAGTCGTGGAGCGTCCACACGATGGGGATGCCCCTCGCCCGGAGCGGCTCGACGATCGAAGTCGTGAGATGCGCGTGAATGTTATGGAAATGCGCGACGTCCGGCTTCACCGCGTCGGCGAGCGCGGCGATTTTCCGCCGGGCCTCGCCGCTGTAAACGCTCCTCGCGAGCACCCGCCACGCGGCGCGGGGGGACCGCCTCGCCAGCATCGACGGAAAGTCGATCTCGCTCACGAAATACGGCGCGTAGGGAGTCGGCAGGTTGTTCGGCGTCTCCATGCCGAAGGGAATCACCTCGTGCCCGCGCTCCTCGAGCAGCCTCGAGAGAGCGAGCATGTAGGTCGAGTCCCCTCCGCGGGGGTAGTAGAAGGTTTGCACCATGAGAACGCGCATCGTTTCACCTCCCGAACGGGCGCCGCCGACCGGTCCCCGAGCGGCCCGTCCGGTCGAACCTTACTCTAACGGAAACCGTCAGTTATCGCAAAGAAAATGCGAAATTGACAATGGTCACTTCGAATGCTATTTTCCACTTGATCGGGGATTTCAATAGGCCGCAAGGAGGAATCATGGGCAGGATCAGAATCGGGGGGCTCCTCTTTTTTTTCATTGCCGCGGGAGCTTTCCTCGGGTGTTCCCAGGACGGCGATCTCGTCGTCGAGAACGATTGTAAAACCGATTTCGAGGGGTACGTCGACGGCCAGTACGTCGAGATCGCGCCGGGCGAACAGGTTTCGATGAATATCTACATCGGAAGAACCGCCTTCGTGATCGGTCCGAACGACATCGACGTCGAGATATCGGGTTCCGCGTGGACCAAGAAAGCGTTCACGACGAGCGTCACCGTGGAGAGCGACGCAACGACCATCTATCCCATCGTCGACGACGTCTCCGCCATCTCGTTCCTGAACGCCCATAGCCTCCAGATCAACGAAATCAGCCTCAAGCCTTGCGACAGCCTCCAGTTCGGCGAAAGTTTGCTATCGAAGCTTCAGGTGCTCTCCCCCGGAACGGCGATGCTGATTCAGGTCGAGGAAAACTGCTGGGATATCCTCGTCAACTACGGCAGAGAGCAGTATCTCGATACGTTGTCAGTGCCGGTCGACAGCGTCGGCCAAGTGATTTCAATCGCGTGGGTTCCCGGATACGTGTATACGCCGGTTTCGCCCGCCCGGCTGCCTCGATAGGAGGAACGACTTGAAGATCGCGAAGACACTCTCAATCGTCGTCGCCGGCGCCCTTCTCGGCGCGGCGCTTCCGGCGGTCGCGTTCACGCAGGCCCTGCAGAATCAGTACGTCGCCGATTTCGGCGTTGCCTTCACGCAGGCGACCGTCGAAAAGGCCCAGATGGGGCTCGCCGGAATCGACATCCAGGTCGGCAAGATGATCACGAACTCGCTCTCCGTCGGCGTCTCGACGGGATTCGACATCTGCTCCTTCCGGTCCGTCGAGTACCCGGGGGGGAGCTCCGTGTACGAGCGGCTCGGCGTCATCCCCGTCCTTCTCAAGACGCGCTACTATCTCACGGTCGCCCCCCTCATGCAGATCTACGCGTCCGTCGCGGGCGGGGCCTACCAGACCGTTCCGCATCTCAACACGACGCCCATCGGCGGCGTGTGGGAATCCGGCCTTCATCCGGGCGGCGCCGGCGCGGTCGGGTTCACGTACGATTTCCTCGGAACGCAGGGGATCGGCTTCGAGTTCGAGTACCACTTTTTCGACGTGGGCTCGGACGAGCTCTTCTCCTATTTCGCGGCGCGCATCAACTACACGTTCATCAAGATATAGCGCCGCGCCGCAGGCCGAGCGGTCACGTCCCCGCCCCCCCCCGAGGGGGGCGGGGATTTTTTGCGCCATTAGGCCCGCCGGAGCCACTTCAGGATCTCGCGCACGTCGGGACGCTTTCCGTACATGAGAATGCCGATGCGGAATATCTTCGCGGCGAGAAGCCCCGAGCCGTAGATGCTCGCGACGAGGATCGCGACGCTGAGGGCGATCTGCCAGGCAGGCGGCATCAGGATGTTGATCCGCATGAACATGAGGATCGGGGCGAAGAAGGGGATCATCGAGAAGATCGTGGCGAAGGATCCATCGGGATTCTGCATCACCGCCATCGGGATCACGATGGTGAAGGCGAGGCACATCACGATCGGCGTCTGGAGCTGCTGCGCTTCCTGATCGCTGTTGCACACCGCGCCGACCGCCGCGAAGAGCGTCGCGTAGAAGAGAAAGCCGAGCAGATAGAAGAGCACGAAAAAGCCGAGGACCGCGGGGTTGAGGTTCACGACGCCGGCCAACGCCCCCGTGCTGAGGGCATAAGCGGACAGACCGAGCCCGCACACGGCCCAGATCGCGTACTGCGTGAGCCCGACGGCGCCGACGCCGACGATTTTCCCCGCCATGAGATCGAAGGCCTTGAGCGAGGAGAGGAGCACCTCGATCACGCGGTTGTTCTTTTCGTCGATGATGCTCCGCTGCACCGCCATGCCCCAGAGCAAAATCGTCATGTACAGCATCATGATGAAGATGAAGGTCGTGATGTACGTCTTCTCGAACTCGTTCGCCTTCTCGGCCCCCTTCATCACCTGCACCGTTTCGATCTTCACGCGATCGAGCATCTCGCTCACCTGCGCGTAGTCGAGCCCCTGCGCCGAGAGGCGGCGGGCGACGATCGTCTCGTTGAGCCCGTTCTCGATCCGCTCGAGGGTGCGGATGTTGCTCACCTTCTTGCCGAAGTAGGTCGCCTTTCCCGTTTCCATGACGTCAGAGGGAATGACGAGGTATCCCTCGATCGCCCCGGCCTCGACCTCGGCGCTGAGCCGCTTCCGAACGGCCTCGAGCTCGGCTCCGGACGCCGGCACGGATCTCAGCGAAAACATGCGGCCGCCCCCCGAGAGCGTGTCGTCGAGAGCCGCGTCGAACCGGTCGAAGAGCGACCCCGTGAGGTCGACCACGGCGAGGTCCACGCGGCCCTCCGGCGCGTGCTCGAAGAGAAGCCCGGGGATCACGATGGTGGCGCCCATGAGGAGAGGGCCGAGGATCGTGCCGATGAGGAACGAGCGCTTGCGCACGCGCTCGAGATATTCCCGTTTAGCGACTACCAGCAGCTTCATCGCCCGCCTCGCCCCCTTTCGCCGTGACCTGAGCTATGAAGATGTCGTGGAGCGACATCTCCCCCAGCTCGAACCGCTCGACGCGGCCGCCCTCGAGGGCATGCCGGAGCATCGCGTTCGTATCGCTCCCCGAGCGCAGGGTTATCGAATACTCCTGGCCGAACGTCCGCACGAGCTCGACGCCCGGGTGGCGTTCGAGATGCTCCCGGGACCCCGAGTAGCGCATCGCGATGACGTTCTTGCTGAACCGCATCTTGATGTCGGAGAGGCGTCCTTCGAGCACCGTGCGGCCCTTGTCGATGAGACAGATCCGGTCGCAGAGCTTCTCGACCTGATCCATGAGATGCGTCGAGAGTATGACCGTGCGCCCCTCGCGCCGCATCTCCTCGATGATGTCCTGGAGGAGCTGCGTGTTGATGGGGTCGAGGCCGGAAAAGGGCTCGTCGAGAATGACGAGCTTCGGATCGTGCAGGACGGTCGAGATGAACTGCACCTTCTGCGCCATCCCCTTCGAGAGCGACTCGACCGTCTTGTCGGCCCAGCCGCCGAGCTCGACGCGCTCGAGCCATCGCCGGGCCCGCTCCGCGGCCGTCGCCGCGCGCACTCCCTTGATCTCGCCGAGAAAGACGAGATGCTCGAGCACCTTCATCTTGCGGTAGAGGCCCCGCTCCTCGGGGAGGTAGCCGATGCGGTCCTTGAGCCGCTCGCCCATGGGCTCGCCGAACACGCGCACCTCCCCCTCGTCGGGCTGTATGATGCCCATGATCATGCGTATCGTCGTCGTCTTCCCGGCGCCGTTCGGGCCGAGGAGCCCGAAGATGCCGCCGGGCTCGACCGCGAGCGACAGGGAATCGACGGCGGTCACGCCGTCGTACCGTTTCGTGATGTTGACGAGCTCGAGCACGCCCGTTCCTCCTTACGCCCAGCGGGACAGCAGATACTTCATTTCGACGAACGCCCGGTAGCGGTGGCTCACGGCGTTCTTCTCGGCCGGAGTCATCTCGGCGACGGTGCGGCCCGTCTCGGGCACGAGAAAAACGGGGTCGTACCCGAAGCCGCTCTCTCCCTTCGGCTCCCGCGCGATGCGGCCGTAGAGAAATCCCTCGGTCCAGAGCGCGCGGTCGCGGGCGAAGGGCGCCGGATAGAGAACGGCGACGCAGTGAAACCGCGCGCCGCGCCGCTCGTCGCTCACGCCAATGAGCTCGCCGAGGAGCCTTCGCCAGCGGTCCGCGTCGCCGATCCCGGGCCCCCCGTAGCGGGCCGAGCGGACGCCCGGAGCGCCGCCGAGCGCGTCCACCTCGATCCCCGAATCGTCCGCGAGCGCGGGATACCCCGTCGCCGCGTGCACCGCCTTCGCCTTGGCGAGGGCGTTCGCGAGAAACGTCTCTCCGTCCTCGGCGGGCTCGGGGAAAGGCGGCGCGTCGCTCGCGTCGAGGAGCGCGGCGCCGAAGCCGGAGAGGATCTCCCGGATTTCGAGGATCTTGCCGGCGTTCCGCGTCGCGAGCATGATGTTCCCGATCACTCGCCGCTCCCGTTCACGAGAACCGCCTCGAGATCGATCCGCTCGACGCGCTCCATCGGGCGCCGCAGGAAACGCTCGCCGACCTCCTGAAAGAGGTAGGGAATGTCCGTCACGTAGACCGTGATCCGGCCGGGGCGGGCGGCGTCGCTCCGGAGGCCCTTCGCTTCGAGCACGCGCTCCACCTCGACCGCGGTCTCGAACGCCGAGTCCACGAGCGCCACGCCGTCCCCGACGGCGCGGGAGATGACGCCCTTGATGACCGGATAGTGCGTGCAGCCGAGAACGAGCGCGTCGGCGCCGAACTCCCTCATCGGGTCGAGGTATCGCTTGGCCGTGAGATGGGTGATGTCGTCGTCGAGCCATCCCTCCTCGACGAGCGGCACGAAGAGGGGGCACGGCCGCGACCATATCTTGATGCCGCGGTCGATCCGGTAGAGCTCGTCCTCGTATCCTCCCGAACGGATCGTCGCGGTGGTGCCGATGACGCCGACGCGCCGGCTCTTCGTGGCCCGCGCGGCGGCCCGGGCTCCCGGCACGAGCACGCCGACGAGCGGCATCTCCTCCTCTTCGAGGAGGCGCGGAAGGGCGTTCGAGGAAGCGGTGTTGCAGGCGATCACGATCATCTTCACGTTCTTGCGCTTGAGAAACGCGAGGTTTTCCCGCGAGAAGCGGAGCACCGTTTCGGGGCTCTTCGAGCCGTAGGGGAGGCGCGCCGTATCGCCGAGATAGACGATATCCTCGTTCGGCAGGCGCATGAGCAGCTCGTGAACGACGGTGAGACCGCCGATTCCGGAATCGAACACGCCGATCGCTTTGCGTTTCCCGTCGTCCGCGCGGGAAGCCCCCGTTCCGTTCATCCTACCGCCATTTCTTTACGTCGATCGGCTTGTCGATCGCGTAGTGCCCCGCGAGCGACTCCACGGTCTCGCCCTCGACGAGGATCTGAACCTTCGCCACCTGCGGAAAGTTGGCCGAGATCGTCTTGATGATCGAGCCGAGGGTGAAATACTCCCCCGTGCTCCCCCCCGGATGGTTGTCCGCGAAGGCGCGGTTGAAATCGAGCAGCAGCGTCTGCGTGTCCTCGACCCAGAACACCTGACGAAGATCCGATCCCTCCGGCATCGTGCCCACCTTGCCGGAGCCGGTCGAGCCCGCGACGAGCGCGCCGACGACCGCCTTGACCTCGTCCTCGAGGCTCCGCCCCGCGGGGACCTCGCGCGTCTCGGTCGCGAACCCGTCCCCCCCCGATCGGCCGAAGTAGAGCGTCGCGCTGCGGGTCTCGCCGGACACCTTCTCGGCGTCGGCCGGCGGGCGTTCGCGCCCCGGACGGAGCCGGGGCACGAGATACACGACGGCGACGCCCGCGGCGAGCGCCACGAGCGCGATCATGATCTTGCGTCCGATGTTCGTACCGATCACCCTTTCGGGACCGCGTACCTGCTCTGGAACGTGCGCACCGCTCCGACGATCGCCTCGGCGACGCGGTCGCGGAAGGCCGCGCTCTGAAGCAGCCGCTCCTCTTTCGCATTCGAGAGGAAACCGGTTTCGATGAGAACGCCCGGCATCGCGAGCCCCCGCAGCACGTAGAGCCCCGCCTGCTTGACGCCGCGGTTGCGGATATCGAGCGACTTCGCCATCTCGCGCTGGATCAGCTCGGCGAGATCGCTGCTTTCGTTGATGTACTCGTTCTGGACCATGTCCCAGAGGATGAAATCGATGTCCGTGTCGCTCGCCTCGGGCCGGGCCGCCGACGCGCCCGCGGGGGCGTTCTCCTCGCGGGCGAGCCGCTCCTCGTCGGCCGTCCGCGGCGGAGCGAGGAAAAACACCTCGAACCCCTGCGCGTCGGAGGTGAACCAGCCGTTGCAGTGAATGCTGATGAAGATCTGCGCTCCCGCCGTGTTGGCCGTCTCGACGCGATCCTCGAAGGAGACGTCGACATCCTCGGCGCGCGTCATGACGACGTCGACGCCGAGCTCCTGCATGAGCCGGTCGCGAAGCGTGAGCGCGATCGCGAGGTTGACGTCTTTTTCCATGAAACCGGAAGGGCTCACCCGTCCGGCGTTCGCGCCGCCGTGTCCGGGATCGATGGCGATCGTGCGCACCGGATCGATGATGGCCCGGCGCGCCCCCTCCTCCAGCATCTCGATCATCTTCCTCCCGGCGAATTCCGCCGGGGGTATATCGGGAAGCGGTCCGCGCTCGAGAAAGAGCACGAGTCGCCGCGAGGCGCCGTCGCGCTCCCCGGTCCCCGCCGCCTCGAACTCCACCTTGTAGCGCTTCACGGTCTTCTTGACGTCGAAATAGAGGTAGGTGTCGTGCTCCATCTGTTCGGCGCGCACGCGATTGAGAAGGCCCTTTCCGTCCGGAATCGCGAACTGCGCCGGATCGAGCCTGCCGCCGTATATCTTGAGGCGGAGTATCCCCGGCGTTTCGCTGTCGATGTGGTAGAGCAGCTCCTCGGTGAGCGTGAGCGCGGCGCGGGTCCCCTCGCGGCCGTCGGAGATCTCGATGCCCGTCACGTTGTATTCGGGGACGCCGATCGAGAGCAGCAGCCGCTGCCGGTCGAGCGAGATCTTGAGAGCCGAGCGCGGCGCGAGAATGTCCGTGATGAACTCGAGCGGGACCATGACGGCGCCGTCCTCGTACCGGACCGGAACGCGCATGAGCACCGGCGTCTCGTCCACGAGGACCGCTCGGGTGTCGAGCGTGAAGAGATACCGGCGGCTGCCGATCCGCATCACGAGCTTCCGGTTGCCGGGGTTCCAGAACTTCGTCGCCTTGAAGATGCGCGCGAGATCGAACGCGGATATGAAGAGCTCGTCGCTCTCCCGCTCGAGCTCGGCGAGCGCCACGTCCTCGGTCGGCCGGCCGTCGCTGTAGACGACGCCGAGGCTCTCCGACGACGCCGCCGATACGGCGCCGCCCCGCGCGGCGAGTACCGCGGCCGCGGCGAGAAACAGAAGCGCCATGCCGACCTTCCGCCTCATGATCCCTCGCGGGGCGCCGCCCGGGGACGGGCGCCCGCTCATTTCCTCCGTTCCCGTTCCTTGATTTCCCGCTGCATGTCGCGGTCGGCCTCGCGTTCGGCGATCGCGCGGCGCTTGTCGATGTCCTTCTTGCCGCGGGCGAGCCCGAGCTCGACCTTCACCTTGCCGGCATCGTTGAAATAGAGCCGCAGCGGCACGACGGTGAACCCCTTTTCCTGCAACTTTCCGTACAGCCGCTGGATTTCCTTTTCGTGCACGAGCAGCTTGCGCGTGCGCGTCGGCTCGTGATTGAAACGGTTGCCCTTCGAGTAGACGCTGATGTGCGCGTGGTGGAGCCACAGCTCGCCGGCCTCGATGGCCGCGTACGAGTCCTTGAGGTGAGCCGCGTTCTCGCGGAGCGATTTCACCTCGGTCCCCACGAGCGCGATGCCCGCCTCCATCGTCTCGACGATGTTGTAGTCGTGGCGGGCCTTTCTATTCGTGCAGATGACTTTCATGGCGGCGCGCCGCGAGGGCGCATTCAACCTTTGCCGGGGCCGTGCGCGCGCGTAGCGCGAGCGCATTTCCCGGCTCGATTCACGCGTAACCTATCAGGAAGGCATCGGGCGCGCAAGCAAATTTGCCCCTTCCGGCGAAGGCTATCCCGATGGGCGCGCGTCAGTTTCGCTCTTGAACCGGAGCCGCCGATGTACTATCTATGCGATATGCGCAATCACGGGAGCGACCTATGACGAACGACGCGGCGCCATCCGGCGCGGGCGGCGCGAAGCCGAAGAGCACCTACCTTCCCCGCCTCATGCCCGTCGGCGCGGCCATCATACTGCTCATGATCCTCGTTCCCATGCTGCGGGAAGGACGGCGGAAGCCGTTCTCCCCGGCGGCCGTCGAGCCGCCGCTCGCGATGTCGCTGTACTCCACGGGGCATGCCCGGCTCGACTCGCTCGCGAACGAAGGGCTCCGGCACTTCGGGAGGCGCGAGTACGAGCGCGCAGCTCGATTCCTCGCCGAGGCGCATTTTCACTGGAACGTGAGGGTTCGCGAGGGCGTCGCGGAGCGGTACCCGGAGGACCTGCGGTTCTACCTCGGGCTCGCGCATTTCTATCGGGGCCGCCCGGAGCAGGGCGCGCCGCTCATCGAGGAAGAAGAGCTGGGCAATCCCTTCGGGGGAAAATACCCGTGGTTCCTCGCGAACGTCTATTTCGCCCTCGGGCGGAAGGACGCGGGGAGGGCGAAGCTCGAACGCGCGGCGGCGCTCGGAGAGGCCTACGCCCCCGAGGCCCGAGCGGCGCTCGAGGCCCTCGGCGGCGTAACTCCAAGCGGCTCAAACGAGAAGGTCCCGCCCTCGCCTTGACAAGGCGGAGCGTTTCCGTTATCCTTTCGCTTTGCAGAGCGCGGTATCTATGCCTGAGTGGTGGAACTGGTAGACGCGCTGCGTTCAGGGCGCAGTGGGGATTCCCCGTGGGGGTTCAAATCCCCCCTCAGGCATTTTCATTTTCCGTAACCGGAGGGGGGCTATGGAAATTACCGTTCGTTTTCCCGGCAACAAGAAGGTGGACGCCGAGCTTCGAGGCTTCACGATCATGACCGATCAGCCGAAGGCGGCCGGAGGGGACGACTCGGCGCCGACGCCGTTCGAGCACTTTCTCTCGTCCATCGCCACCTGCAGCGGCATCTACGTCCTCGATTTCTGCCGCAACCGCGGCATCCCGCTCGACAACGTGCGGCTCGTGGAGAAGATCGCGCGACACCCGGAGACTCACATGGTCACGGACATCACGGTCTCGATCGAGCTTCCCCCCGATTTTCCCGACAAGTACCGCGACTCGCTCATCCGCGCGGTGGATCTCTGCACGGTGAAGAAGCACATCATGAATCCTCCCCGCTTCGAGATCGAAGCGGTGAGGGCGAAGTAGCGGCGGCGCGCGACATCCGTGGCCGAATCGATATTCATAACGGGAGCGGCCGGCAAAACCGGCCGCTCGCTGCTCGCCCTTCTCGCGCGCGACCCGGAGCTCTCCTCCTCGCGGATCACCTGCCTCTCCCGGCCCGGCGGCCGCTGCGAAGCGCTTCTCCCCTACGGCGTGCGCATCGCCGGCGGAGACGCATCGAAGGGGCAAAGCCTCGCCGCGGTGTACGGCGGAGAGGAGATCGTCATCCACCTTTCATCGATATTTCACGCCGGGGCGGTGCTCGAGGGCTGCCGCGGCATGAAGCGGCTCGTCGCGGTGAGCTCGACGCGGATCTTCTCGCCGTCGTGGAAGCGCGCGAGGGAGATCGAGGCGGCCGAGCGGGCGATCGCGGAGTCCGGCGTGCCGTTCACGATCCTTCGCCCGACCATGATCTACGGGACGGCGGATGACCGGAACGTCTCGCAGCTCATCCGCCTCGTCGAGAAATGGCCCCTCCTGTTCCTCCCCGGGGGCGGCGGATCGATCTTTCAACCGGTGCACGTGGAGGATCTCGCCTCCTGCATCCTCGCCGCGATGAGATCTCCGGCGAGCCTCGGCAAAACATACGACGTCCCCGGCGGAAGCGCCCATTCCCTGCGGGAGATCGTGGAGATGATCGCCGGCGGGCTCGGGAAGAGGGTCTCGATCGTTCCCGTGCCGCTCCCCGTCGCGGAAGCCGGCGCCTCGCTCCTCCGCTTGGCCGGAGGCCGCTGGGCCCGGAGCGCCGAGCAGGTCCGGCGGCTTCGCGAGGGCAGGCCGTTCGATTACGCGGACGCGGCGCGGGATCTCTCCTACTCGCCGAGGACCTTTTCGGAAGGCCTCGCGCCGCAGATACGCTCGATGTCCGCGCCCCGCTGATTCCGCGGCCCGGCGAACGCTTTTCCAGTTGATCGCGCGGCCCGGTGAACGCCTTTCCAAATGATTATTCGGCCCCGTTGTGATACAATTTATCCGTTCGCTTTTCACAGGGGGGTCGCCATGAAATCTGCTATCGCTTCGGTCGTCGCGGGCCTCGCCGTTCTCGCGGCCGTCTCAACGGGACCGGCCTCGGCAGCGACGTACTTCGGACTCTACGCCGACGAGAACCGCTCGATCACGACCGTGAGCGGAACGCCCTATTACAGCGCCGAGATCTGGATCTGGGCGCTGCCGGACGAAGACGGGATGATGGCCGCCGAGTTCGGCATGGCATATCCGTCGAACGTCATACCATCGACCATCACCTGGAACAGCGCGATCTCCATGAAGCTCGGGAGCCTTCCGGGAGGGATCAGCGTCGCCTTCAGCGCCTGTCAGGAAGGATGGACGTGGATCGCGCACCAGACGATCTGGGTGATGAACGAGGAGTACAGCGAGGTGAAACTCGTGCCGCCTTCGGGGGCAACCGCCATACAGATCGCGACATGCGGAATGGGGTACCCGATCGAGCCCGCGAGCGTGCTCTCCGGCACCATCAGCCTCAACTGCGAGTCCCTCCTCGAATCCCTCGAGCCCAAGCTCACCTCGGTCGAAGCGGTCGCTCCGAACGTCGTCCTCGCCACGTTCAGCGAATGGCTGGCCTCCGAGGCGTACTGGTTTCCGGAGCCGCACCACTTCCGCGTCATGAGCCTGACGAGCCCTCCGGAGACGCTCGCCGTTCTCGAGGCGTGGTTCAACGATGGCTATAACTACACCATCAGGCTCGTGCTGGGGGAGAATCTCGTCCCGAACACGAGCTACGTCCTCGAGGCGTACGAGATATGCCACAACATCTACTCGCTCTGCTGCGTTTGCTACTGCCTCGCCTGCGCCGACTCCGAGATGGAGTTCACCTCGGCGCCCATCGCGACGCTTCTCGCCGGATCCTCCGTCGAGCTCGTCTCCGGGGGAATCCAGGTGAGCTGGAGCCTCGGCGCTCCGGCCGACGGGATTTCATTCCTCCCGGCGCGGCGCGAGAGCGGAGACTCGGCGTTCGAGCCGCTCGCTGCCGACGTCATCGAGGACGGAACGCTCTCGTACCGCTTCGTCGACGCGAACGTTCGGCCGGGAACCACGGTCAAGTACGCGATCGACTGCGTGATCGACGGCGAGCGGAGCGCGCTCTTCGAGACCGAATGGGTCGAGACGCCCGCGGCGAGGTTCGCTCTTCATCAGAACCTCCCGAACCCGTTCAATCCGTCGACGCGCGTCGCCTTCGAGCTCGGGGAGCCCTGCCGGACGACGCTCTTTGTGTACGACGTCTCGGGAAAGCTCGTGCGGACGCTCATTGACGAGACGCTCCCCGCCGGCGCGCACGACGTCGAGTGGGACGGACGGGACGGCGCCGGGCGGCGGTGCGCGAGCGGCATCTACTTCTACCGGCTCCGGGCCGGATCCTTCGCGGAGACGAAAAAGATGGTGCTCCTGCGGTAGGCGCCTCCCGCCGCGACGGCCGAAAAACGGCGAGGGGCGGACATCGCGTCCGCCCCTCTTTTCTATCCGGCCCGGCCGCCCTTCGCGGCTATTCGATCGTGTCGATGTTCACGACCTCGATCGCGCCGAGCCCCTCAAGCTGCTCTTTCGTCTCGCCGTACTTCGTCATGAGGAACAAGAAGTTGCCGTCGAGCCAGTAGCGTTCCCGGGCCACCTTCAGGCAATCGTCCGCCGTCACGGCGTCGACCTTCGCGGAGTACTCCTCGACGTACGTGAGCGGTATGCCGTAATAGGTGAGCTCGACGAGCCAGTTCGCGAGATCGCGGTTCGTCTCGAGATCGAAGGGGAAAAGCCCCGTGACGTACTTCTTCGCGCTCGCGAGCTCCGCGTCGGTGAGCTTTTCGGTCCGCATCCGGCGCACCTGCTCGAGCGCGACGTCGACGCATTCGCGGAGCGACGCGTTCTTCGTGTACGTATAGACGCCGAAGAGGCCGCCGTGCTTGAGGTTCATGTTGACGCTCCGCGCCCCGTAGGAAAGCCCGCGGTTCACGCGGATCTCGTCCATGAGCCTCGACGTGAAGCCGCCACCGAGCACCGTGTTCGACACGACGAGCGGAAACTCCTCGCTCGTGCCTCGCGGAACGGTGACGTTTCCGAATCTGATCTGCGACTGCGTCGCGTCCGCCTTGTCGACGACGAGCACGCGGCGGCCGGCGCTCTCCCTCGGCTCGAGAGCCGGGATCGCCGATGCCTCGGCCTCTCCCTTCCAGCCGCCGAATCGCGCCTTGACGAGATCGAGAGCCTTCTTCGCGTCGACGTCTCCGACGACGGCGAGCACCGCGCCGCGCGGCACGTAGTTCGCCCGGTAGAAGGCGAGCACCCCGTCGCGCGTTATCGCGCCCACGCTCTCCTCGCTCCCCTCGACCGGGTGCGCGTAGGGATGATCCCCGGCGAGCGAGCGCACGAACTCGCGCGTGGCGAGCGCCATGGGATTGTCTTTCGTGCCGGCTATCTCGGCCGCGATGAGACCCTTTTCGCGCGCGAGCTCTTCCTCGGGGAAGGCCGGGTCGAGCGTGATCTTGGCGAGCATGTCGACGGCGAGCGCGAGATCCTTGGCCATGAAGTTCGCGTACGCGCCCGAGTAATCGCGGCCCGTGAGACAGCGTATCGAGCCGCCGGCCGCCTCGATCATTTCGGCGATCTCGTCGGCGGTCAGGCCGCCCGCGCCCTTCATGAGGAGCCGGCCCGTCAGATTGGCGACACCCTCGCCCCCCGCCCCGTCCATCGCGGACCCCGCCGGAACGAGGACGGCGACGGTGACGAGCGGCACCTCGCGCGTCTCCATGACGAACACCTTGAGGCCGTTCGCGAGCGTGCGTTCCGCGCGCGGCGGGAGCGTTACGGCGCCCGTGCCGGCGAGAGCGGCGGCGTGCATCGCGAAGGCGGCCGCGAGCGCGGCCAGAATGAGCTTCTTCATAGATTCTTCCCTTCCCTTACGCTTCCGGAATGAGCGTCATGACGCTGCGGTTCGCCGGCTTGAAATACTGCCCCGCGACGCGCTTCACGTCCTCGATGGTGACCGCCTGATAGCGATCCTGAACTTTGTAGATCTCGTTGAAATCGCCGAAGAGGAGCTCGTAGCGGCCGATCTTGCCGGCCTTGCCGTTCACCGTCTGGATGCTGTTGTAGAACTGGGCGAGAACGCCGTTCTTCGCCTTTTCGAGCTCCTTCGCCGCGATGCCGTTCGCCGCTATGGCCTCGAGCTCCGCGTAGAACGCCTTTTCGCCGTCGGCCGGATTCATCCCGGGCCTCATCTTGATGTCGACGGTGAAGAGCCCCGGATTGATCTTCCATTCGGCCCCGCACTGGGCGTAGACGGCGACGCCGAGATCGCGCACGAGCTTCTTGTAGAGTCGCGAGCTCTCTCCGTCGCTCAGCACGATCTGAAGAATGTCGAGCGCATAGATGTCGGAGGATCGCACGTCCGGAATGTGGTATCCCATGAGCACGCCGGGCATCTCGGCGCTCTTGCGCAGCTCGCCCCGGCGCTCCCCCGACTGCTCCGGCTCCACCGTCCGCACCGCGGGAACCGGGGGCTGCGCGGGAATGTCGTCGTAGTACCGGTGCACGAGCGCGAGCGCCTGCTTCGTGTCGAAATCGCCCACGATCACGAGCACGGCGTTGTTCGGAGCGTAGTAGCTCTTCCAGTAGCCCACCGCGTCGTCCCTCGTGATGCTCTCGAGATCGGACATCCATCCGATGACGCCCCAGCCGTACGGGTGCGCCTTGTACGCGAGCGCGGCGAGCTCCTCGACCATCATGCCGTCGACCGAGTTATCGACGCCGAGGCGCCGCTCCTCGCGGATGACGCCGAGCTCGGTCTCGACGATCTCCGGCTTGAGCGCGAGCGACCTCATGCGATCGCTGTCGAGATCGAGGCAGAGCTCGAGATTGTTGCTCGCGAAATCCTCGAAGTACGCCGTCATGTCCTCGGAGGTGTACGCGTTCGAGTATCCTCCGTTCGACTCGAGGATGCGGTCGAACTCCTTGGGACCGTACTTTTCGGCGCCGTTGAACATCATATGCTCGATGAAATGCGAGATGCCGGTGATGCCGGGGCGCTCGTTCCGCGCGCCGACGCGATAGAAGGTCCAGCGGCTCGTGATCGGCACCGAGTGGTCCTCGACGAGAATCACCTTCATGCCGTTCCGCAGGGTTTCCACCGTCGCCGGAAACCTCGCGAGCTCGGCCCCTGCGGCGCCCTTTTTGGCGGCCGCGGCCGGCGGGACCGAGGCGAGCGCGGCGACCACGAAGAGCGCCGCGAGCGGCGCCGCGAGTCGGCGCGCGAAACGATCGAGTGCGGGGGTCATCGACAACCTCCTTTTCGAAGAGAGAAACCGAATCGATTCGATCTTGCCCGGGCGAAAAATACGCGGGCAGGCGCCGCGGCCTTTCGCCCGCGCGCCTCGATGCCGTTCCGGGGGGGCAACCACGTCCGCATCGCGACGCCTCAGGCCGCCTTTCGCCTGACCCGCTTCCTGGTCTTTTTACGAGAATAATTCCGCACGAGTTCCATGAAAATTCCGAGGTCGTTCTCGAGATCGACCTGCGTTCCGTCGAAATAGAAGGTCCGGATGGGAATATGCTCGCATTCGCGGCTCACGCGCGGGTAGATCGACTCGCACACGATGCCGTTCATGCAGGTGAAGGGGCTGATATCGACGATGCCGTCGGCCCCCTTTTCGTAGAGGTAGATCGCCTTGCCGACGCTGAGAACCATCTCGCCGAGGGCGCCGCGGTACGGAAGGTAGGGCCGGCTGCGTTCGAGAACCTCCCTGATGTCGTGCGGCTCCTCGAGCCCGGCGAACTCCCCGCGGAGCGGCGCGAGCAGCCGGCGCTCGTGATCGCGCTGGACGCGCATCTTGAGCCGCACCCTGAGCATGTCGAGCGACAGCGCCGCGCCCGAGCATCTGGAGATTCTTCACGTGCTCCCGGTCGGTGTACCAGACCCACTCGGTGATGTCCGAAAGCCACGCCTGCACGCCGAAGTCCTCGAGACGGCGGATGAGATCCTCGTTGCTGAAGGTCGAGAGCCGGCAGAAGATCTCGCCGACGACGCCGACGAGCATCGTCTCCTGTCCGAAATCGACCGGCACCGCGCGAAAGAGGTCGCGCCCGGCGGCGAGCGCGCCGGCGAGCTGCGCGATCTTCCTCGGACCCACGGGCACCGTCGAATCGGCCAGCGCGTCGCAGAAGATCGAGAGGGCCCGGTCGCAGGCGCGGTCGGCGGCCCCGCGCTCCGTCTCGTACGGGCGGTAGATGTGGAGCATCTTGCGGAGCGCGTCGCTCCCGATGAGCCCCCACCAGCCGAGCCGCATGAGCGGCCCCGCGTATTCGCCGAGCCCCGCGTAGCCGTCGGCGCTCGAGGGCTCCACGACGAGCACGTCGTCGTACCCGGCCTCGTGCATGATCTGTCTCAGGAACGGGGCGTACTGTCCGAACCGGCACGGCCCCCCCGCCGTCGGCATGAAGAAGGCGACCTTCGCCGGGTCGAAGCCCGGCTGTTCCGTGACCTTGAGAAAATCGCCGACCGTCACGCGCTCGGGAAGACACTCGTCCCCCGACGTGAAACGTCCCGCGAGCTCGTACGTCCTCGCGTCGCCGGCCGGAGACGGATGCGCGTCTATTCCGAGATAACGGAATGCGGCCGCGAAGGCGCGGCTTCCCTCGTCCGACATTCGCGGGATGTAGAGGGTGCGCCCGCGGAGCCCTCCCCGCCCTTTTTCCACCACCTGAGCACTCCTTTGCTGTCGAGATACGCCTCGCAGCGCGTCATCATGCCGGCGTCGTTGCTGTGCCCGTCGAACTGCAGCGTGAGGTAGGGACGGCCGGCCGCGCGGACCGCGTAGTGCTTGACGTAGGAATCGGGCCCGCACTTGAAATTCGTGATGTAAATGATGTGCAGGTTGTCCTTCTGCGCCGCGAGCCTGCATGCCTGAAGGATCTTGCGGCCGAAGTTCCAGAACATGTTGTCGTTGATGTCGCGAATGCCGATTCCATCGATCGGCAGAAAGAAAATCGGGATCACGCTCATGCCGTAGTAGTCGCGGAGCTTCCCCGGCACGTCGAGGTTCGTTTCCTTGTCCATCACGTTGTAGGGGCGCCCGACGAGGATGATCCCCGCCTCTCCCATGCGGTCGAGCGTGTCGAGGGCGCTTCTCCCGGCCTTCTCGCACTCCTCGCGGAAAAGCCGCTGCGCCTCGTAGGCGGCCCGGACGGCGAGACGATGGCGACGGCGGCCGACGCCGAGGCGCCTCGCGGCCTCCCACAGCTCGCGCTCGACGAACTGCGCGCCCTGGCGGAAATGCACGATCGGATCGAGCAGCTCCGTTCCCCCGTCCTCGAACATCGGCGTCTGCCGGAGGACGAAGGGCAGTGTCTGCCCCCACGGACACAGGTACGATTTTACCTCGGGGCAATCCGTCTCGGCGTCGATGACGTTCGGCGCGAGGATGAAATCGACCTCCTGATCGAGGAGCGCGGCCAGATGTCCGTGGGCGATCTGGATCGGGAAGCACGGCTCCGCCACCGCCGCCTCGATTCCCCGGTGGGCGATCTTCTTGTTCGTGCGGGGGCTCAGCACGACGTCCATGCCGAGCGCGCGGATATAGGTTCCCCAGAAGGGATGCCGGTCGTAGAAATACATCGACCGGGCGACCCCGATGCGCGGCCTGCGAGGCCCGGGGGCGCCGCCGTCCGCGCCCCCCTTCCGCCTCTTCCCGCCCCGGGGAGGGGCGAGATCGATCCGCGTTCCGAGCGAGCGCTCGACGAGCGGGATCCAATCGCGCTCGACGAGCTCCTGATAGAGCTTCATGAGATCGGGTATCGCGGGCGTGCGCTCGACCTTCGCGCGCTTACGGTAGCGGTCGCTGCACTTGTCGCCCCAGAAGGTCTTGTTCCCCTCGACATTGAACTCCTGAATGTCGCAGTAGTTCGTGCAGCCCTGGCAGGTGAACTCGCGGAGCCGGTAGTCGATCGCGGTGAGGTCGTAGCCGCGGAACGCCGTTTCGATTCCGAGGGATTGGACCTTCTCGCGCACGAGCAGGGCGGCGCCGATCGCGCCGATGACGCCGTTATAGGGCGGCACGATGATCTCCTGCCCGAGGACCTCGGCGAAGGCGGCGGCCACGGCGTCGTTGTAGGCGGTGCCGCCCTGGAAAAAGATGACGGATCCGATCCGGCGGCCCCGGACGACCCGGTTCAGGTAGTTCTGGACGACCGAGTAGGCGAGCCCCGCGATGATGTCGCGCTTCGCGGCGCCCTTCTGCAGGTACGCCGACACGTCCTGCTCCATGTACACGGTGCATCGCTCGCCGAGACGGAGCGGCCGCTCGCTCGAGAACGCGAGCTCGGCGAACTGGTTCACGATGCTCACGTCGAGCTTCTCGGCCTGCTCCTCGAGAAAGGATCCCGTGCCCGCGGCGCATGCCTCGTTCATCGTGAAGTCGACGACGATGCCGGAGTCGATGCTGATGTATTTCGCGTCCTGGCCGCCGATCTCGAAGATCGTGTCGACCTTTTTCCCGATCATATGCTCGGCGATGAAGGAAGCGCCCGTCTTGTGCGCCGTGATCTCGTCGACGATCACGTCGGCGCCGACGAGCTCGCCGATGAGCTCGCGCCCCGAGCCCGTCGTGCCGACTCCGCGCACGCGCACGCGTTCCCCGAGCTCGCGCTCGATCTCCTGAAGTCCCTGATGGACGATCTCGATCGGACGGGCCTGCGTGCGGAGGTAGATGTCCTTTATGACGCGCCCGTCCCCGTCGACGAGGGTGAGATTCGTGCTCACCGAGCCGATGTCGATGCCGAGGTAGGCGTCGACCGGCCGCGCGCGTCTTTCGAAGGAGTAGCTCTCGACCCGGTCGCGGAGAAAACGCACCTTGTCGAGGGAAAGCGGCCGCCACGAGGGAAACTCGCCCGCGCCCTGCGGAGCCATTCGCGCGAGGCGCTCCCGGAGAACGCCGGCGTCGAACCTCGCCTCTCCCCGCCTGCGGCGGCCCGCGGAGACGTCGGCCCCCTCCGCGGCGCCCCCGCCTCCGCTCGCAATGAGGGCCGCCCCGATCGCCGAGAGGTGGACGCACTCGGCCGGCACGAAGAAGTCCTCCTCCGCGAGCTCGAAGATGCGCCGCAGCGAGCCGTCGACGCCCTTGTTGAGCGCCATGCCGCCGATGAAGGCCGTCTTGCCGCGCACCGACTTGCCCTTCGCTATGTTGCTCTTGAAGTTGCGGGCGACGGACTCGCAGAGGCCCTTGAGCACCTCCTCTGGCTCGTACCCCTTCTGCTGGGCGTGGATCATGTCCGATTTTGCGAAAACACTGCAGCGGCCCGCGATCTTCGGAGTGCGGCCGGCCCAGCCGACGATGTCCCCGACTTCCTCGATCCGGAAACGCAGCCGGCTCGCCTGCTGGTCCATGAAGGATCCCGTGCCCGCGGCGCAGTCGCCGTTTGTCTGGTAGTCGACGATGCCGCTCGAGCCCCCCTCGGTCGACAGGCGGATGTACTTGGAGTTCTCGCCCCCCATTTCAAAGATATTTTGCACGTCGGGGTAGAGCGCGGCGGTGCCGGTCGCCGCCGTCTTGAACTCGTTCTCGACGGGAATGCCGAGAGCTCCTCCCACGAGCTTCGCGGCCGAGCCGGTGACGACGGCGCCGCCCACGTCCTCGACGCTCACGCGCTCGAAAAGCTCGCCGAGGAGCCCCGCCGCGGCCTCGAGCGGGCGCCCCTGAATGCGCCGGTAGGCCGAGAGCGCGACGGCCGTCGTCCGTTCGGCGGGGTGCGGCACGATCGCGCTCACGAGACCGGGCGCGTTCGCCCCGATCGCCTCGATCCTGTCGCGCGGGCCGACGATCGCGAGCTTCGCGCTCACCGTCCCGACATCCATTCCGAGAAAGAGTTTCATGGACCCAGCCTCTCCGACGCATTCGTCCGAGCGAGTGCGCAACGGCGACCCGTCGATGCTCGAGCGGCGATATGAGCTTGTGGATTGGCCATGAATTGTACGTGCGCCGGCGCCGGAAACAAGATTTAGACAGGATTCGGTCGAAAATCGGGGGCGATCGGCCGCCGCGAGGACCTCACCGGCGCGCGGGAATCACCACTTGAGCACCTTGCGGAGCTCGCGGGCCTGCGCGCGGCTCAGCGGAATCTCGGGACCGCTCTTTCCGCCCATCCTGAGGCGGAAGCTCCCGCTGAACCACGGCGTGATTTCGTGGATGCGTTTGATGTTGGCGAGATACGACTTGTGCACCCGCATGAACTGCCTCGATCCGAGCTCCCGCTCGAGCTCCTCGAGCGAGCGAAAGCTCGCGATCCCCTCGGCGAGTTGGGCCACGACTCGCACGCTTCCCGATTCGATCGTGGCGTAGAGCACGTCCGCGGCGTCGACCATGACGAGCGACTCCCCCTGGCGGACGGCGAGTCGCTTCGCGCCCGCCCCGACGGCGTCGAGAAGCGCCTCGAGATCGGGACCGGGCTCGCCGCCCCGGCGGATGCGCCGGACCCGCTCGATCGCCTGAGCGAGTCGCCGCTCCTCGACGGGCTTCAGAACGTAATCGACGGCGTGGACCTCGAACGCCCTGATGGCGTACTCGTCGTACGCGGTGACGAAGATGATCGCCGGCATCATTTCCGCGCCGGAGATCTTCCCGACCACCTGAAAGCCGTCGAGGCCCGGCATCTGGATGTCGAGGAGCAGGGCGTCCGGCTCGAGCTTGCGGACGAGCCTCACCGCCTCGGGGCCGTCGGAGGCCTCCCCGGCGATCTCGACTCCCTCGAGCTTGCCGAGCAAGCGGCGCAGATCGCGCCGGGCATGGCTCTCGTCGTCGACGACGAGAACGCGCAGCTTCTCGCTCTTGGTCACGCCGCGCCCCCTTCCGGCGGGAACGCCGTCCCGCGGGCTCTTGCGAACGCCATCATTCTCCCCCCGGTCCGCGCTCGACCGGAATATCGATTATAATCGAAGTCCCCTCTTCGCGCGCCGATTTGATTTCGAGGAAGGCCTGCTCCCCGTAAGCCGCCTTGAGCCGCTCGCGCACGTTGCGGAGTCCGATCCCCTCGCGCGCGTTCTCCCTGAAGCCGAGCCCGTTGTCGCGCACGGCGACCGTGAGGCGGCGTCCCTCGCGGGAGGCCTCGACGCGGACGATTCCGCCTCCCACCTTCGGCGAGAGCCCGTGCCGAACCGCGTTCTCGACGAGCGGCTGGAGCATCATGGAAGGCACCGGCACGTCGAGCGATCGGGGATCGAGGTTCTTCTCGACGCGCAGCTTCTCGGCGCCGAACCGCGCCACCTCGAGGCTCAGGTAATCGTCGACGAACTCGATCTCGCGGGAGAGCGGCACGAAATCCTCCGAACCGCGGAGCAGCCGCCGGAGGATCCCCGAGAGCTTGACGAGGATCCATCGCGCCTTCTCCGGCTCGCTCCAGATGAGCGAGGTCGCCGCGTTCATCGTGTTGAAGAGAAAGTGCGGGTTGATCTGGCTCCGCAAGGCGTCGAAGCGCGCCTGCATGGCGGCGGAGCGCTGCTCCTCGAGAAGCGCCTCGACCCGCGTGTTGTTCCAGATCTTGAGCGGTATGCCGACGCACGCGATCGTCGTGAGCCAGATGCAGATCGTCACCCAGAAATGCCCCGGATGAAAGGCGAAGAGCGCGCCGGGATACCGGCGGCTCGCGACGTAGCGAACCGTCTCGAGCCCCACGAGCGCGATCGTGATCCACGCGCGCGAGTCGATTCTCCGCTCCCGGGCGAAGATCCGCCAGGAACGCGCGACGTTGTTCAGGATGAGCGGCGAGAAATCCCAAAGCTCCTCCCGCCGCTCCGCCCGCGAGCGAATGAGCCCGCCGAGCGACCCGCAGAGGACCGTGAAGGGAAGCGCGAGCCATTCTCCCCGCAGGAGTGGCGGGAGGCCGACGAAAAATCCCACGAACGCGCCCGGCACCATCCCGCCGACGAGCCCGACGAGCAGGCTGCCCGAGAGGGAGAGATCCATCCCCTCGTAACCGACGAGCACGCGCACCGACGTTCCCGCCGCGAGCAGCGCGCCGAAGAGGGCGGCGAACTGCCAGTTCTGCTTCGCGCCGCGCCGGTCCAGAAATATGAGCCGCTTGAAGAAGCTCGAGGTGATGAGCGCCCCCGCCATGGCCGCCATGATGCCGAGCTTGAGCAGCAGAACGAAGAGTATGAAGTTGTCGCCCGCCAGCGTGATGTGGGTCACCGCCGAGCCTCCCGCGCCCGCGGCGGCGGGACTCCCTGCCGCTGGGCCGCCTTGTACAGGGCGCGAACCGCCGCGAGATCGTCCCCGTAGGTTCCCGCCCCGAAGTCGGGGAACGTCCACACGAGGGGCCGAAACGCCCCCTCGTGGAACATGAGCACGGGGTCGGCGTAGACCCCCTCGCCGAGGTATATCTTCTGCGGCCCATCCTTGAACGAGGCGAGCACCACCTTGAAAAAATCCAGGTAGCCGACGTCGACGTTGACGCGCCGGTTGCCGCCCTCGGCGAGCAGCCCCTCGACGCGGGCGGAGGCGAGCTTGGCCTCGACGAGGCCGGCCGCGCTCGCGAGCGGCTCGAACGAGACGATCGTCCGGTGGAGATCCGGTCCCATCTCCCCGCTATAGTAATCGGTCACGGTGAAAGGATGCGCCTCTCCCCGAAAATCGATCCGCCCGAACCGCTCCTCGAGCGGCGGAAAGAGGCTCCGCTCGAGATCGAAGCCGCGCGGCGCGAGCAGGGCCGCGAGATATTTGACGGACGCCGCCTCGCGGGGCCGGCCCGCCTTTGGATGAGCCATGCCGCACCTCGATCGTGCCCGCGCCGGACGCCGGGCGCGCCCTTACCCCGTGACGATCTTGAGACCCTTTGCGCCGCTTCTGCGCCAGGAGCTCCTCAGCCGCTCGATATGCTCCCTCGCCTCGGCCGTCACGCCGGGCGGGATGCCGAAGTCGGCGGCGATCCGCGCCTCGAAGTCGCCCCTGATGTTTTCGTTCGCCTTTCCCTCGCGACCGCGCTTTCGCAGATGGTGATTCTTGACGTAGAGGTGCCCCTCGGGCGTGAGACGCGTCAGCAGCAGATTGTTCATCATCGGAAGAGCGAACGAGTCCTGCCAGTGCTTCATGAAATCGGCGTGCGAAACGCCCGCCGTTCGAACGGTGTACCGCCATTTGCGCTCGCCGCCCCTCGCGGCGACGGACGGGGAGCGCTCGCTCCTTCCGATGCCGGAGAGCTCGTCCCACCCGCCCTCGAGGGTGAACAGATCGTAGCTGTCGCCCCGGCGCGGCCGAAGCTCGACCGTGCCGAAGGTCGTCGCGACCCGCACGGGGACTCCCGCGAGCTCGACGGGCTCGCCGACGAGGTACCCCGGATCGACGAGGTAGCGCTTTCCCGCCGTCTCGACCACGAGCGCGCAGTGGATGTTCGGACGCTTCATGTCGGCCATGACGGGGAAGCAGCGGAACCCCGCGTTCGAGAGGATCGAGCCGAGGCAGTAGGTCAGCGAAAAGCACGTCCCGCCCGTCTGCCGCTCGATGAATCCCGAGACGACCTCGACCGGACCGCGAAGCCGCTCCTCCGGTGAACGCGCCGTGAACTTCTTGATGATCTTCGTCAGGTTTTCGTACGGGAGATTCGAATATGCCGCGATCACGCGCCGCAGCAGCGCGAGGTCCGCGCCGCCGGACGGGATGCCGAAATGGCCCGCAAAGAGCTCCCGGGCCTCGCGGGCGCTCGAACTCAGCGGATCGTTCCATATCTCGAAGCTCATGCGGCGCTCTCCCGTACGTTTCCTGTTTGCCGGGAAAATATCATACCATATACTGGCCCCGCGCGATAACGGACGAATGCGCCGCGGGAGATCGAATGGAAGAGGTCCTTCAAACGCTTCGCGTCTCGTCGCCGGGGCGGCTCTGCCTCTTCGGCGAGCACCAGGATTATCTCGGACTTCCCGTCGTCCCGCTCGCGATCTCGCTGCGCGTCTCCGTCGAAGGCAAACGTCGCGCCGACCGGCTCGTCAGGGTCGATCTTCCGGACGTCGCCTCCTCAATCGAGTTCTCCCTCGAGGGGCCGCTCCGCTACGCGGGCCCGGCGGATTACCTGCGGGGCGCCGTCAACGTTCTGCGGCGCGAGGGGTTCTCCTTTCCCTCCGGTTTCGACTGCTCGGTGCGAGGCGGGATACCTATCGCGGCCGGCGCGTCGAGCTCCTCGGCGATGATCGTGAGCTGGATCGTCTTTCTCGCGCGCATGAGCGGCGAGCGGCGGACCCTTTCGCCCGCCGAGGCGGCCCGCCTCGCCCACGCCGCCGAGGTGCTCGAGTTCGATGGGGCGGGAGGCATGATGGACCATTGCGCCTCCTCCTTCGGCGGGGCCTCGGAGATCTCGTTTCATCCGGCGCTCTCCGTCGCGCCCCTCGACGCGCCGCGGGGAACCTTCGTCCTCGGCGATTCGCGCGAGCCCAAAGACACGCAGGCCGTGCTGTCGCGCGTGAGAAACGCCGTCGTCGACGTCGCGCGGCGCGTCTCGGCGAGGCATCCGGACTTCTCGCTCCGCGAGGCGCGATTCGAGGAGCACGGCCGCTACGCGGCGGGGCTCGCAGCCCCGGAGCTCGACCTTCTCGGCGCGACGCTCCTCAACCGCGACATCACGCGCAGGGGGGCGGCGCTCCTCCGGGAGGGCCGCTTCGACGACCGCGCCTTCGGCGCGATGCTCGACGAGCAACAGATACTGCTCCGCGAGGTGCTCGCGATATCGACCCCCAAAATCGATCGCATGCTCGATGCGGCGTTGCGGGCCGGGGCGCTCGGCGGTAAGATAAATGGCTCGGGCGGAGGCGGCTCTATGTTCGCCTACGCGCCGTCGAACGCGCCGGCCGTCACCGAGGCGATCGAGAGGGCCGGCGGCGTCGCGCACGTCGTGCGCGCCGACGAGGGCGTTCGAATCGAACGGGAAGGCTGATCGAGGCTGCGCCGAAGCGGCGCGCCGCGGAGGAAATCGAATGGCGGACGCGAACATCGTGATACTCGCGGGGGGGGTCTCCTCGCGCATGAAAAAGGCCCTCGCCGAGGCGGCGAATCTCGACTCATCCCTCCGGCGGGACGCCGCGGAGAAGCCAAAGGCCATGATCGGCGTGGGAGGCTCCGGGCGCCCCTTCATGGACTATCTGCTCGACAACGTGGCGGCGGCGGGCTACCGCGACGTCTGCATCGTCGTCGGCGAGCGCGACGGCTCGATCCGGGAATATTACGAGAATCCGGCCAACGCGGGGCGGTACGCGGGCCTCGCGATCCGGTACGCGACGCAGCCCATCCCAGAGGGACGCGCGAAACCCCTCGGCACGGCGGACGCGGTGCACCGCGCGCTCGCCGCGAGCCCCTCGTGGCGGGGGCAGCGCCTCTCCGTCTGCAACAGCGACAACCTCTATTCCGTCGAAGCGCTTCGGGCGCTGCTCGAGGACGGGCATCCGAACGCCCTCATCGACTACGACCGCTCGGCCCTGCGCTTTTCCGCCGAGCGGATCGCGGCCTTCGCCGTCATCAAGAAGGACGCGGAGGGATTTCTCGTCGACATTCTCGAAAAGCCTTCGCCGGAGGAGATCAACGCGGCGGCGGATGCGCGCGGCAGGATCGGCGTCAGCATGAACATGTTCCGCTTCTCGTACGACCTGCTCCTGCCGTGCGTCGAGCGCGTGCCGCTCCATCCCGTCCGCCAGGAAAAGGAGCTCCCCGAAGCGGTGAGGATGATGATCGCCGGCCGTCCGCGATCGATGTTCACGATCCCCGTCTCCGAGCACGTTCCCGATCTCACCTCCCCGGCCGACATCATGCGGGTCAAAGGGGAGATCGAGGGGCAATAGAAAATTTGGTTATTTTTCTTGACCCGAAACTCCATGCGTGATAGCTTAAGCCATCGGCAAATAGCTGATGGCAATAGGAGTTGGGCTTACCTTGAAGAATTATTTCCAAATAAATAATCACTCCGAGGTAACTAATTGAAAGAGCCTTGAATGAAAATATTACTCGTCAACCCGCCCGTCGGCTTCGGGTACTACAGCATGGGCCTCAGCCGGCCGCCCCTCGGCCTCGCCTACCTCGCCGCCCTTCTCACTGATAAGCACCACGTCGAGATTGTCGATTTCAACATCGAATCGAAGAGCTGGAAGCGATATCCCTTCGAGGGATTCGACGTCGTCGGCATCTCCGCCGACACGGCGCGGTACACCGTCGCCATGAAGATCGCCAGGCGCGCCAAGACCGCCGGCGCCACGACCGTCATGGGAGGACCCCACGTGAGCTTCTTCGACGAGGACGCCCTGCGGAGCCTCTCCGTCGATTACATCATTCGGAACGAGGGCGAATACTCGTTCCTCTCGCTCGTGAGACATCTCATGGGAGAGATTCCGCTGGAGGAGGTCGCGGGCCTCTCCTGCCTCTCCGGCGACGGCATTCTCCGAACGCCGCCGGCCCCGTTCATCACCGACCTCGACTCGCTCCCCATGCCGGCGCGCGAGCTTCTGCCGCTTCGCCGCTACAAGGAAAAGATCGACGGGCGTCCCATGACCACGATGATCACCTCCCGCGGCTGCCCCTTCAACTGCAACTTCTGCTCCTCATCGCAGTTCTCCGGCGTCCGCTGGCGCCCCCGCTCGGTCGACGGGATCATGGCCGAGATCGATCTCATCTACCGGAAACACAACTACCGCGCGATCAACTTCATCGACGACAACTTCACGCTCAATCCGAAGCGGGCGATGGAGATATCCGAGAGGATCATCGCGGGCGGATACGACCTCCACTGGGAGGCGATGTCGCACGTCGAGACGGTCGTGAAGCACCCCGAAATGGTCGAGACGATGGCCCGCTCGGGGCTCCGGTGGATGTTCCTCGGCTTCGAGAGCGGAAGCCAGGAGATACTGAACGAGTACGGAAAGAAATCGAGCCTCGAGGACGCGCGGCGCGCGGTCGACATTCTCCACGCGAACGGCGTGAAGATCATCGGCGCCTTCATCCTCGGCGCGCTCGGCGACAGCGACCGGACGATGCGCGAGACGATCGAGCTCGCCAAGTCGCTCAATCCGAGCAGGGCGCAGTTCTCGCTGCTCACGCCCTACCCCGGCACGAAGCTCTTCGAGCGGGTCAAGGGAAAGCTCCTCACGAGCAACTGGGAGATGTACTCGGGTCTCCACCCGACGATCAGACTCGACAAGATCACGCCGCAGAGACTCAACCGGTTTCTCTTCAAGGCGTACGCGGGCTTCTACCTGCGCCCGCCGAAGGCGATCGAAAACTTCCAGTACATTTACCGGACGCTGCCGAGCGCCATCACGCTCATCGCGACGAATCTCTTCTCGCGAGGCTACCGGGTCTGAGCCGGCCGCGTAACGTCTCTTCGCGCATCGAGTTTCGGGCGTTGACACGCCCGCCTCATTTGCTATAGACTAAACATTCAGTTATTCTGGAAATTCACGGCTTCAGGCCGTCTCGACTTCTGTGAAATCCGGGGTCCCTCAATTCAACGCGGGAGGATCGGCGAGCATGGCGCAGGAATCGGTCACCATGAAGAAGCTCGATTTCGGACCGCGGCGCGGCGTGTACATCGACATCGCGCCCGAGATCGGCAAATTCGACATTCCCGAGCTGACGATCAAGATGTACGAGGATTACGATCTCGTCTACCGCACGCTCTGCGGAATCCTCTACAACTTCGTTCCGACGTCGGGCCATCCGGGCGGGAGCATCTCCTCGGGACGCCACGTCGCCGCCGTGCTCTTTCACGCGCTCGACTACGACATCGGCGACCCCGAACGGGCCGACGCGGATCTCTTTTCGTATGCCGCCGGGCACAAGGCCATGGGGCTCTACGCCATGTGGGCGCTCCGGAACGAGGTCGCGCGAATCGGCCGTCCGGCGCTCCTCCCGAAGAGCGCCAAGATGCAGCTCCGCATCGAGGATCTCCTCGGCTTCCGCCGCAACCCGACGCAGGAGACACCGCTCTTCGCGAAATTCAAGGCGAAGCCCCTCGACGGGCACCCGACCCCCGCGACCCCCTTCGTCAAGCTTTCGACCGGCGCCTCCGGCGTGGGCGTTCCCGCGAGCTTCGGGCTCGCGTTCGGCGCACTCGACACCTACGGCGCCCGCGCGCCGCTCGTCCAGATCACCGAGGGAGAGGGCGGCATGACCCCGGGGCGCGTCGCCGAGGCGTTCGCGACGGCCTCCGCGGCGCAGATGTGGAACGTCAAGCTCCACATCGACTGGAACCAGGCGTCGATCGACTCGAACAAGGTCTGCCGCGAGGGAGACAAGCCGGGCGATTACGTGCAATGGGATCCGGTCGAGTTCGCGTATCTCCACGACTGGAACGTCATATTCGCGGCGAAGGGGCACGACTTCCGGCACGTTCTCGCGGCCGTCGCCGTCGCCAAGGAGCGCCTGAACGACCAGCCCACGGCGATCGTGTATCGCACGACGAAGGGCTGGCAGTACGGGATCGAGGGGCGCAAATCGCACGGAGCCGGCCACAAGTTCTGCTCCCCCGAGTACTACAAGACGCTCGAGCCATTTGAAAAGCGCTTCGGCGCCGCCTTCCCGCGCTTCGCGGGCAAGCCGGAAGCGGTGGCGGTCGAGAAGAACTTCTGGGAGACCCTCCTCGTCGTGAGGGACGCCCTCGAAAAAAATCGCGAGATCGCGGAGTTCTTCGGCGGCCGCCTCGAGGACGCGAAGAAGCGCCTCGATGACGCCCGGCGCGCGAAACGCGAGGGTTGCCCGAACCTCGGCGCCGTGTATGGAGCGAAGGTCAAGAGCGAGGTCGTCCCGAGCGAGTGCACGTACCAGATCGGATCGCAGGTGACGCTCCGCGGTGCGCTCGGCGACGCCCTGAACTATCTCAACAAGGTCTCGGACGGCGCCTTCATCGGAGCGTCGGCCGATCTGCTCGATTCGACGAGCATATCGAACCTCGCCAAGGGATTTCCCGAGGGGCTCTGGAACGCAATCGCGAATCCCAAGGCGCGCCTCGTCGCGACGGGAGGCATCTGCGAGGACTGCATGGGGGCGTTTATGGCCGGGATGTCCGCGTACGGAACGAACGTCGGAGCGGGCTCTTCCTACGGCGCCTTCATCGCGGCCCTCGAGCACATCGCCGCCCGGCTCCACGGCATCGGCCAGCAGGCGCGCCACGAGCTCCTCGGCGTTCCGTACAATCCGTTCTTCATCGTCTGCGGCCACGCGGGGCTCAAGACCGGCGAGGACGGACCGACGCACGCCGATCCACAGCCGCTGCAGCTCCTCCAGGAGAACTTCCCGGCGGGAATCATGATCACGCTCACCCCGTGGGATCCGCAGGAGCTCTACCCGGTGACGGTCGAGGCCCTGAAAAAGCGCCCGGCCGTGATCGCCCCCTTCGTCACCCGCCCGAACGAGCAGGTTCCGGATAGGGCCAAGCTCCGGCTCCCGCCCGCGACGGCCGCGGTCAAGGGAGTCTATGCGCTCCGCAAGGCCGTGAAGTCGGCGAAGAAACCCTACCACGGCACGCTCGTTCTTCAGGGAAGCGGGACGACGTGCGCGTTCATCGCCGAGGTGCTCCCGAAGATCGACGAAGCCCATCTCAACATGAACATCTTCTACGTTGCGAGCGCCGAGCTCTTCTCGATGCTTCCCGCCGCCGAGCAGGAGCGGATCTATCCGGCGAGATTCGCCTCCGAGGCGATGGGCATCACCGGATTCACGCTCCCGACGATGTATCGGTGGGTCACCTCGAAGGAGGGGCGCGCCCGCACGCTGCACGCGTTCGGCAAGGGCCACTTCCTCGGAAGCGGCCAGGCGCACAAGGTGCTCGAGGAGGCGGGGCTCGACGGCGCCGGACAGTGGGAGGCGGTGCGGTCCTACGCGAGGGCTGCCGCCCGGAAGGCGAAGTAGCGGGGCCGAACGCTCCCCCGGGAAGCGCCGCGCCCCCGGCGGACGCCGCCCGGCCGCGCGAGAGAAAAAAAGAGGCTGCCGGTTTCGCCGGCAGCCTCTTTCATGTTTCCCGTAGAAGGGGCGTCAGCGCTTCTCGATCTTCGGTTCGTGATCGAAGATCTTTCCCTTGCCGCTGATCTTTCCGCTCAGGAACTCGATCGCCTTCTCGAGCTGCACGTCGCGTCCCTGCTTCTCCATCTCGGGCGGGCTCTCGACGAATATGTCGGGAATGGCGCCCCGGCTCTCGAGCTGGGCGCCCGTGCTGACCTCCCAGATGCCGATGAAGGTTTTGCGGATCTGGCCGCCGTCGATGAGCGGATGCCCGGTCACGGCGATCACGAATCCGAGAGTCGGCGTTCCGATGAGCGTGCCGAGGCCGCGCTCCTTCATGGCGCTCGGGAACACCTCGGCGTCGGAGTACGAGTACTCGTTGATGAGCACGACGATCTCCCCCATGAAAACCTCGGTCGGCCGCGGCTCGGGGGACTGGTTGCGCGTCTTCTCGACGTGGTAGGGACGGCGCTCGAGGTAGTCGATGATCCGCTCGTCGATGCTCCCGCCGCCGTTGTAGCGGACGTCGATGATGATCGCGTCCTTGTAGCGGTACTTCTCGAACTTTTCGCGGAACTCGCCGAGCCCCGCCGTCTCCATGTCGGCGAGGTGCATGTAGCCGATGCGTCCTTCGCTCCGCTCGTCGACGAACCGCTCGTTCCGCCACGCCCAGTCGCCGTACCGAACCCGCGCCTCGTAGAAGAGCGGCATGAAGCGCGTCTTCACGGCGCCCTTCATTTCCGGCGCGCCGTTGGTCGTTATCGTGATCCTGTTCGAGGTCTTGTCGACGAGATACTGGTGAAAGTTCTCGAACGGCCGGATCTCCCGCCCGTCGATCGCGAGGAGGTAATCCCCCTCCTTCACCTTGACGTAGTCGTTGTTGAGCGGGGATTGCTCCATGCTCGACGTCGACGCCTTCTCCCCGCGGAAAATCCGCGCGATGCGCGCGAAGCCCGTCTTCTCGTCGAGCTCGAGGGAGGCGCCGAGGTGCGCCATCGAGGCCGTGGGGGTCTCGCGTTCGTCCCCTCCGCTCGCCCCCTGGTGCGAGGCGTTGAGCTCGCCGACCATCTCGTTGAGGAGGATGTTGAGCTCGCCGCGGGTCTGGACGTACGGCAGGAGGTTCCCGTAGTACTCCTTGACGCCGTCCCAATCCACGCCGTGGAGGTTCGGATCGTAGAAATGGTACTTCACCATTCGCCACGATTCGTCGAAGATCTGCCGCCACTCGGCCCGGCGATCGAGCTTCATGCGCGTGCGCTTCGCGAAATCGTACTTCTCCTTCGTGTCCGCGGCGTCGTCCTTCTTCGCAGCGGGCGCCTTGGAGCCGACCTTGACGAAGCTGAAAACGCTGCCGTCGTAGATGACGAGCTTTTCCTTGTTCGCCGCGATACCGTACGTGACGATGGACGAGGCGATTTTCTCGCTCTTCAGCTTATCGACGCTGAACATGTAGAGATCGAAGGAGGGCCGGAAGAGAAACATCCGCGCGCCCTGCACGAGGTAGTAGTAGTGCTTCTCCGCGGCCTGGATGTTGTGCAGGCTGAGGCCGACGGCCTTCGGGAGCCGCCGGATGCGGTTCTCGATGCCGGCGAAGTCGATCTTCACCTCGACCTTTTTCTGGACCTTTTTCGCGGCCTTCCCCTTCTTGCCCGGTTTCCCGTCGGCGTCCTCCTCCTCGCCGTCTTCCTCCTCCGCCTCGCCGTTTTCGTCGTCCGAGCTCTCGTCCGGGGCGACGCCCGTTTCCTCGTCGTCCTTGAACTCGAAGGGCGCCTTTTCCTCGGGGAGGAGGCTCAGCCGCGCGAGCGCCGGCGAATCGCTGATGCGGGCCGTCATGAGAAGGAGATACTTGCCGTCGGGAGTGAACACGGGCTCCCAGTCGTCGCCGAGGTCGCGCGTGATCTGATGGTTCTCGCCCGTTTTCACGTGGTAGATGAAGATGTCGCGGTTGCGGTTCCGCGCGGAGAAGTCGTAAGCGATCCACTGTCCGTCCGGGGACCACGAGTAGCTCGTGATCTCGCGATGCTCGTTCTTGGCGACGAGCTTCGGCTCGCCCCCCTCGCGACCGAGCAGGTAGAGCGCGTTTTCCTCGGTCGTGAAGAGCAGCTGGTCGCTCCCCGGCGACCAGCCGAGATCGCTCTTGAAGTGCCCGCTCGAGGTGAGCTTCTTCTCCGTCTCCTCGCCCATCTGGTCGACGAGGTAGACCTCGTCCTCGCCCGACTTGTCGCTCACGTAGGCGATCCATTTCCCGTCGGGGGACCATGCGGGGCTCCCGTCGCGCGCCCCGGACGACTGCGTGAGGTTGCGCACGTCGCCGTGCTCCGCGGGCATCGTGTAGATCTCGCCGCGCGCTTCGTAGACGATGCGCTTGGCCGAGGGAGACACGTCGAAGCCGCTCAAATGCTCGATGGGGCTCACGTAGCTCACCATGTCGTTCCGCGCGTCGAGCGGCGCCCGGACGACCACCTCGCGGCTCTCCTCCGTCGCCGTGTCGAGAACGTAGAGGCGCGCGTCGCGCTCGAAGACGATCTTCGCGCCGTCCGCGCTCATCGAGGGCCACGTGACGCCGTGCTTCTCAAAGCGCGTCACCTGCTTCGCTTTCTTCGTCGCGAGATCGTAGCAGTAGATGTTGTTCACGCCGCCCTCGCGGTCCGAGGCGAAGTAGATCCGCTCCCCGGCCCACATCGGCCAGGCGTCGTTTCCCTCCCAGTCCGTGATCTTCGCGAAGGTGCCGGCCTTGAAGTCGTAGATCCAGACGTCCTGGTTGGCGCTCCCCTTGTAGCGCTTCCACCACCAAAAGGAATCGGAGCTCCGGTTGAAGGCGAGCTTCGCGCCGTCCGGGGAGTAGCACGCGAAGCTTCCCTTGCCGAGGGGGAGCTCCACGGGAAGGCCGCCGGCCGCCGGCACCCGGAAAAATTTCTTGAAGAAGCGCACGAACGACTCCTGCGTCGAGGAGTAGACGATCTCCTTGCCGTCGCGGGTCCAGCACACCGGCGAGCCCCCCGCGGCGTGCCACGTGAGCTGCACCGGCCCGCGCGTTCCGTCCGCGGACATCACGCAGACGCTGTTCGAACGCCCGTTGTAATCGCCCGAAAAGGCGATCCACTTCCCGTCGGGGGAGAATTTCGGATAATCCTCGCCCCCTTCGTGAACGGTGACGCGCCGCGCCTCGCCGCCCTCCTCGGGCACGAGCCAGAGGTCGCCCGCCCACGTGAAGACGATTGTCCCGCCGTTGATGTCGGGACGGCGCATGAGCCGAATCGGCTCGGCGCCGGCGCTCGAGACGACCTCGCCCACCGAGGCCGCGAGGAACACGAACGTCGCCGCGAGCGCGAAGAGAACGGTCCGTTTCATCGGATTCCTTTCTGTCCGGGACACGAAACTGACGCTTGCGTGCATATGCGAATACACTATAGCTTTTTTTGCGCGGCGCCCGAAATGCCCATGGCCGCGTGCGGCCCGCGGCGGGGGTTTCCGGCCGTTCGGGGAAGGAGAGGCGGCGCCCGCAGGAGCCGCCTCTCCCGTCACTTTCATTCAGCCGTCCGGCGCCTCGCTACCGGAGCAGCACCATCTTGCGCGTCTGCTCTCCCGTGCTCGTCGAGAGCTGGTAGAAATACACGCCCGTGGCGAGACCGTCGGCCCGGAAGGCCACGGTGTAGTCCCCGGCCTCGAGGTCGCGGTTCATCACGGTCGCGACGAGCTTCCCGGCCGCGTCGAACACGTTGATGGTCACGTGATCGTCCGTCGCGAGCGTGAACGCGATCGTCGTCGACGGGTTGAACGGGTTCGGGAAGTTCTGATTGAGGACGAAGGGCAGGCTCTTCGGCGTGCCCGCGTCGGCGACCGCGTCGGCGCGGCTGAGGACGTTCGCGTAGTGGCAGCCGACCCAGAGGACGCCGGCGGCGCCCTGATAGTGAACCGCCATGACGTCGTACGTCGTGACGATCGGCGTCACGTTCGCGTTCGTCCAGCTGGCGCCGCTATCGATGCTGTAATAGAGAAGCTGATCGGCGCCGGCGACCCACAGCCGGTTCGGCGTGTTGAACGCGATGTACGTGAGGTTCACCGTGCCCCAGGGAACGGCCTGCACGGCCCACGTCGCGCCGCCGTCAACGGTCTTGACGAGCGTTCCGCCGTCGCCCGCCGCGAAGCCGGTGGTCGCGTTGATCATGACGACCTCTTCGAGATCGAGCGTGCTCGTCGCGATGTTCTCCGTGGCGTACGGCCACGTGACGCCGCCGTCCGCCGTGTAGCGGATGCGGTTGTCGTCGCCGACCGCGGCGCCGACCATCACGCTGCCGGGGGCGAAGGAGACGCCGTTCCACTGCATGCTCGTCGTGATGGCGGCATCCGGCCCGACGACCTCGACGAGCGTGACGCCTCCGTCGACGGTCTTCCAGATGACTTCGTCGCGCGAGGTGCCGTTGGCCTTGTGGCCGACGACGATGCCGTTCATCGTGTCGAACCAGTGCATGCCGAGATATCCATCCTGCAGGGCGAGCGTGTGGTAGAGCTCCGTCCACGTTCTGCCCTTGTCGAACGACTTGCAGAGGTATCCCGTGCCGCCGCTCGCGTACATGACGTCGTTGTAGCTCGGATCCCACGCGCCCGCGGGCGGGTCGTTGAGGTTCACGACGTACTCGAGCTCCCCGACCGTCGTCGGACCCCAGTTGTTGGGGGCGCACATGCCGTACGCGTAGGTTCCGGCCAGGCGGTTCCAGTAGAGCAGCGCCCCGCCGGCGCCGAAGCCCCAGATCTCGTCCTTGCCGCTGTTCGCGAAGGCCTGAACGCCCTGATACGGCATGCCGCCGTCGTACGAGAACGTCCACGTGGCGCCGCGGTCGCTCGAAATCGCGATGAGGCCGGACGCCCCGACGGCGACGACCTTGTTCGTTCCGGGCAGGGCGCACGCATCGGAGATTTCATCGCCGTAGAAGGCCGGATACCGCGTCCACGTCGCGTAGCTCGGGCCCGTCCCGTGGATGGAAATGCCGGCCGACTGCGTTCCGCCGCCCACGATCATGACCTCTCCGTCGTCGAACGCGCCGATGCCGTTGCCGTACGAATAGGTCGCCCACGAATACAGAGGATCCGGGCTGTTGAACGTCGCGCCGCCGTCCGCCGAAACGAGAATAACGGTCGGCTGCGCGCCGACGTTCGATCCCCAGCCGGTGGCGACCCAGGTCGTCGCGCTCACCGGGAGGACGGCCTCTACGTCAAAACGCGAATAGGGATACATCCCGTAGTTCATGGTGGACCGGACCCAGTTCGCGCCGCCGTCCGTCGTGTACATGCAGCCGTTGCCGTCGATGCCGGCGACGCCGACGGTCGCGCTCGCGAACTTGATGTCGGTGCACTGGTCGGTGGAGGGATTCGTGACGACGGCGTTGGCCCACGTCGCGCCGCCGTTCGTCGTCGAGTAGATCTGGCAGACCACGTTGTCGGCCCCGCCGCCGATCCACCCGTTCGCGCCGACCAACGACACGCCGTAGATGGCGGCGGTCGTGAGAACGCCGCTCTGCGCGTGAAGGGCCCAGTTCGTGCCGTCCGTCGTGTAGATGATCGTTCCGGCCGCGCCGACGGCGAAACCGTTCAGCGCGTCGGTGAAGAAGACGTCGTTCAAGCCGTTCGTCGTCGGCGACGTCTGCTGATTCCACGTGGCGCCGCCGTCGATCGTCTTGAAAATCGATCCGCTCGTGCCGACGATGTATCCGACGGTCGCCGTCGGAAAGTGCACGGCGGTGAAGCTGTAGCTCAAATCCGGCTTGTATTCATATTGCCACTGCGCGAAGGCCGATCCTGCGAGAAGCAGCAGCAGCGCGACACACAGGCCAGCGATTCTGAATCTCCTCATGTTGTAACCTCCCCTGGCGCTGTATCAGGAAGGCCGGTTCCCGAACGAGTGCATTGATCTTTCCCCCCATCGAACGCTCGGGAACGCAGAGTCACTGATTTAGACGTTACGGCTGACGGCGCGGCACCACCTCCTTCTGTCATCGTTCGAGACGAGTGAACCAGAGAATTCCGCCGAGATCCTGTCTCTGGAGATCTTCGTACCCCGCGTCTTCGGTCACGTTGCGGGCGTAGAGCACCTGAGCCTCGACCCGCCACCAGTGCCACTGATACGACGCGCCGGCGGTGAAGCGATAGCGATCGGTGTTGACGGGAAGCTTGAGCCAGCGGTCGGCGAGGTAGTCGGTGACCTCGACGCCGCCGCGGACGGAGAACACCTGATAGGCCGCGTACTCGATCCCGAGCCGGCCGACGTTCTGCGCGAACTCCTGCGTCCGGAAGCTGTTCGCGCCGTAATCCTCCGCGGAAATCTCCCAGCTGTTGAGAACGTACTCGCCCGACACGATGAGGTGCAGCGGCTCGTACGCGTAGCTCGCCCCCGCCCCGACCGAGCGCAGCCGCATCGGGTTGTTGTAGAGAAGCACGTCGTCGTAGCGGGGACGCATCGCCCAGCCGGTCTGATCGAGCGACCGCGCGCTGAGCCCCAGCACGAACGGCAGGCCGCGCGGCGTGTACCGGGCGAGGATCCGGGCGTCGACCGCCTCGTCCTCCCAGTAGCCGACTTCCTCGGGGTTCGACACGTTGTACCGGATCGAGTTGTCCGCGAAACGGTACGAGAGCTCGGCGCCCACCGTCACGGGGCCCCCCGAGACGAAGTTCTGCGCGACGAGCTCCGCGCCGCGCGATATCTCCCGGAGGCTGTAGGACGAGAACGAGCGGATCTCGTAGATCTCGTCTCCCGAATACCGGTAGATGATGTTGTCGAACCCTTCGTCCGTCTTCTCGAAGTTCGTGCGGTTCTGGAGCCGGAGCGGCCGCACGACGAAGCCGAGGCTCCACGATCGCCGCGGCGAGAAGAGGAGCCCGAAGTTGCCTCTCACGTAGTTGTGCACGATCTCGGGCCTCGTGTAGAAATCCTTGAGCCCCGTCGAGATTTCGTAGTCGAAGCCGAGGCCGACCGCGACCTTATCGGAGAGCCGGAGCGAGTAATCGGCCCCCATGACGGGGCCCCAGTGCGTGATGTCCCCCGTCGTGAGATCGGTGAGATAGAACGGATCGTTGTACTGATCGATCTCGAGGGAGCGCTCCTGCTCGTGCTGCAGGATACGCTCGTAGCGGAAAGATCCCGACGCGGCGTGGCGGTCGCCGAGGCGCTTCCGGCCCGCGAAGGCGGCGTACCCGTCGCTCAGGGTGCGCGGGTCGTACGGCCGCTTGAGATCCCCCTGCGATTCGGCGTACTCCACGGCGAGGCGGATCCACGAATCCTCGAAATCGTACACGAGGTAGGCGGGGTTCCGCCCGAAATCGTAGGGGTTGAGCTGGTTGTCGCGGTCGACGAGCGCTATCGAGCAGTTGCCCATCGTCGAGACCCTGATTCCGCCGGCCGACGCCGCCGCCGCGGCGAGAGCGATCGCGCCGAGCGCGAGCGCCGCCGCGCGGACTGTCGTTCGCATGACTGACGTCCCGTTCATCGAACTCCTCTTCCTCTACCGTGCGTGACTGTACCCGGGCGTCGGTCTCGTCGGCTCGAAGTCGAACGCGCTGTTGTCGGAATCGAGCCCGGGGGTTTTTCGTTCCATCGATATACCGCTGTATTTCACGATCCCGTTGCCGCCGAGGGCGCCGTCGAGACGTTTCGTAATGTACCGCGGAGAGTCGGGATTGGCGGAGTACTCGACGGCGTCGAGGATCGTGTAGAGCGGCACCTCGACGTACTGGGAGCAGACGAGGCCGCCCGAGGTCGAGGTGTAGCAGTGCTCCGCGTGCCGGTACTCTTCGCCCGTCGCGAGCCAGAGCGCGCAATGCCCGATGTTGTAGCTGAAATCGCTCCCCAGCATCGAGATCGGCGTGAGATCGGGAACGGCGCGGTTATCGTAGTCGTTCGCGAGCGCGTTGAAGAACTCCCAGTCGGCCCCCAAGAGGTTGATGCACAGCGAGCCGTAGAGGTTGTGGTTCACCGCGTCGGAAGCGATCACGAGGTAATCGTACGGCGCGATCGGGCACTCGCGCGTCACGCCTCTCACGCCGGGGAACCGGTAGACGTAGTAGCCGAGCGCGAAATCGACCGTTTCCCAATCCATAATATAGTCGACCTGCGTGCTCCGGCACACGATGTGTCCGTCGAGGTAGATCGTGTCGGCGGTCGAGTTGTAGAGCTCGACGAACTGGTCGTAGTAGTAAAAGATGGAGCCGTTGCAGCCGCAGAAGTAGACCTCGTTCAGGACGACCGGGGAAAGCTTCACGAACGAGAGGAGCAGGCTGTCCCTGAGCTCGGCCTCGTACCGGATGTTCATCTGCTTTTGCCCGACGAGGAGGCCGTACTGCACGTCGGCGCGCTTCGTCGCCCGCACGTAGTAGTTGCCGGCGGCGAGGTCCTCGATCGCGACTCGGCCCGAGTCGTCCGTCGTGAACGTCCGCTGGTACACCTGGCTCGAGCTCGACACCTCGACCGAGGCGCCGGGGACCGGCGCCCGCGCCACGCCCGAGGAGCCGCTCGTGTCGATCGCCTCGAGGATGAGAACGATGCTGCCGTCGGGATCGCCCGGCCGGTCGAGCCCGCAGGAGCCGGCGAGGGCCGCGAGCGCGCAGATCGCCGCGATGACCGCCCGTTTCATTGGAACCACCTCGCGAGCGACGTCGTCGCGTGAAAGTACCCCGGCGTCGCCGGGTAGATATTGACGAAATCGAACGTCGAGTTGTTCGTGTCGAGACCCGGCTCGCGCCGCTCGACGGATATGGCGCTGTACCGGGTGACGCCCACTCCGGCGAACCCCGCGTCGACGCGCACGGTGAGCTCCTTCGCCTTCGTCGGGTCGGCGCTGTACTCGACCCCGTCGATCACCGTGTAGATCGGAATGTGCATGTAGTCGTTTTCGTCGATCGTGTACTCCTCGCCCGTCGCGATCACGACCGCGTTGTGCGCGAGATTGATGAGGTAATCGGTCGTCCGCCCCGGGATGATGTTCACGAAGTTCGCCGCCGTGCGCACGTCGTAGTCGTTCCCGAACGGGTTGAAGCACTCGTATTCGGCGCTCGAGAGATCGGGCGAGTTGACGCAGTAGAGGCTGTGGTTCACCGCGTCGGCCGCGACGACGACGTAGCGCCCGGGCCCGATCGGCCACTGCGTTCCCGTTCCCTGAAGCTGGAAGGCGTAGAGCGCCGTCACGTAGTCCTTGGTCTCCATGTCCGGGTCGATCGTTCCGAGCTGGCGGGTGAGGATGATGTTGTCGAGATAGAGGGTGTCGTCAGAGGCGTTGTAGAGCTCCACGAACTGGTCGTAGAAGTAGTACGTGCTCGCGCAGGAGCCCGCGTAGAGGATCTCGTTGATCATGAGGTTGCTCACCGTGACGGTCCCGACGAGAATCGTGTCGGCGATCGTCGCGTCCCCCACGGGCCGAAGCTCGCCGAAGCCCGTAAAGACGACCCGGTTCGGTCCCACCTCCACCTCGCGCCGCACGAAGACCGAATAAGCGCCGGAGGCGACGGACTCGAACACCGCCACGCCGCTCTCGCCGGTCGTCACGGTCTCCGTGAACAGGTGCGTGCGGGACTGAATGCTCACCTCGGCGCTGTCCACGAAGAACGGCTCGCCGAGCACGCTGCCGGAAAAGAATCCCGACGTGTCCGCCACCGCGACGGCGATCGTCGCGGAGCCTTCCGGATACTCGGGAAGATCCTTGCCGCAACCGCCGGCGAGGGCGGCGGCGAGGATGAGCGCCGCCGCGGAGATTCGATTCGAGATCATTCCTCCGCCTCCGCGCTCGGACGCCGCCAGAGATCGTCGAGGATCATGCTGAACTCGATGCCGTAGAAGATGGACGGATTGCGCACCTGATAGTAGCCGTAGCAGTCCTCGTACACCGCTTGGTCGTCGAACACGTTGTGGACGAAGAACGAGAGCTCCGCCCCGCGCCCGACCGATTTCGACACGTTGATGTTGAAGAGGTAGCGGTCGTTCGGACGCTTCGTGACCTGGAGATCGCACGTCGGATTGTCGTACGTCCGCGTGAGCCCGAGCGCGTCCGATTCGGCCGGCGTGATGCTGACGGTGCGTCCGTCGACGGGATCGTAGTACATCGGCGAATAGACGATGGGATCGAGGTAGTTGACGTCGGAATCCCACAGCGTCTGCTGGACGAAGAAGGTGACCCACATGCCGAGCTTCTTGATGAGCCAGTCGGCGCTGTAGTCGACGATCATCTTCTTGCCCCACCCCTCCGTGTAGTAATAGTAAGGGTAGACGGTGCGCCCGAGCGTCTGGTTGTATTTCGGCGTCGACATGTTGATTCCCTCGGCGCCCGATTGCGATTTGACGTAAGACGAGGCGATGCGGAAGGTGGTCGAGAGCTTCTCGATGCGCTTCGTCACGATCGTGAACTCGATGCCCTGCTTGCGATACTTCCCCGCCGGGCGGAAGAAGGCCGTTTTCGGCGTCTGCTGATAGAAGGTGTCGGCGACGCTCCGGCTCTCCTCGTTCGGCCAATCCGTCCAATCGTAGCGGTAGAGGGTGACGGGCATCTCCTCTTCCCTCGCGATGCCGTCCGCCCGCGAGAACCACCCGGTGAGGATGAACGCGACGGGGCCGATTTTTTGATCGAACGAGAGCTCCCCCTTCTCCTCTTGATACCCGAGGAGGCCGCTCGTGTCGAGGTTCCACACGTAGGTCGAGATGAGGGAGGTCGTGTCCTCCGGCGTCGAGTTCTGCTCGACGATGTCGATGTACTGCGGCCCGATGAATATGTCCCGGGCGGAGGGCATCTTCGAGCTCTTCCCCCAGCTGAGACGCAGCTGCGTGCCGTCGAGCGGCTCGTACTTGAGGCGGATGCGGGGGTTGAGGAACGTGCCGTTCCGCGACTCGACGACGCCCTTCTCGTTGAAGATTCCGTCGAGGTGGAGCTTCTCCGGCGTGTACATCTCGTAGCGCATGCCGAGCGTCACGTTGTACGGCCGCATGAGGAGAAAGCCGTTGATGTTGTCCTCGAAGTAGAGGTTCGCGCTCTGGAGCGAGGGAACGGCGTCGAAGGGGAGCGGGCGCTGGCCGAGGTTGCCGCTCGGCGGCTCGAGCGGGTTGAAGATCTTGCCCTCGCCTCTGTTGTCGTCGAAGCTGTACTCGCCGCCCGCGAGCAGCGCGTGGTTGAGGCGGAACGCGTTCACGTCGGCGCGCAGGTTGAGCTTTGCGTTGAGGCTCCACTCCTCGCCCCGGGTCCAAATCTTCGACAGGTACGCGCCGGCGTCGAACACGCCCTCGTACGTGCCCGGCTCGGTCGCGTCGGTGAGCACGCGCACGTCCGATCCCACGAGGCTCTGGCTGAAGGCGTCGCGCTTCGTGTAGTTGACGTTCGCCGTCCACTCGACCTTCGTGTCCTTCGTCGGCTTGAAATCGACCGAATGGCCGTAAATGATGGTCTTGTCCTTGTTCGATTGGATGCGGGCGAGCGGATCGCGCCCCGTGAGGTCGTACTCGTCGGCGACGCCCGTGTACATGAACTTGTTGAGGATGTTGAGCCGGTCCTCGAAGAGCTTGTTGCTGAAGTTGAGCTGGCCGCCGTACCGCGCGTACTCGTCTCCGTCGAGGCGGACGTCGCGGATGCTCCACGCGTAGTTGAGGTTGTAGGACACCCCCGTGTTGAAAGCGACTTTCCCCCCGCTCAGGTTGGCTTCCTTCGTATCCGGGTTCGTCTTGAGCTTGAGCCGCGTCGGCTGCGCGCCGATCTTCGTCCTGACCTTGACGAGCCCCGTCGTGAGATCGCCGTACTCGACCGAGGGCACCCCCGTGACGACCTCGACCCCCTGTATGTTGTCGGCGGGAATCGTTCGAAGATCGATCCCGCTCCCCGAGTAGCTACTGACAGTGGCCACGGCCGTGCCCGTGCCCGTCTGGAGGTTCGCGTTGTTCGAAATCGGGATGTCGTCGATGATGATCTTCGTGCCGAAGCGGGCGGCGGACTGCTCGTCGGTCGAGAGCTGCCCCGTGCCGCGCAGATCGAGCTGGTTCATCTTCGAGAGGCCCGGGGCCTTCGTGCGTTCGACCCCCGGCACCATGTCCATGATGTCTCCGAGGCTCGTCGAGAGGTAGTGCTCGATTTCGGCGCTCGATATCTCGTGCGTCGTCTCGATCTTATCAGGGAGGATGTCGCGCTTGTCGAGAACGGTGATGCCGCCGATCGAGAAGAAGAACTGCTGGCGCGGATCCCCCGAGACGAGCTCGCACTTGTAGGTCGTGATCTTGCCGCCCTCGATCGAGACGTCCTGATAGCAGGTGGCGTAGTACTCGTCCTTGAGAATCGAGATGCCGTATTTACCCTCGGGAAGCTCGATCTGGAAAACGCCGTTCTTGTCGGCGAGCACGCTCCGCGTCGTCCCCTGAATCGCGATGAGGGCGTTCGGCACGACCTTCCCCGTCGTGAAATCGAACACCTTGCCCTTGAGAACGCCGGTGCCGGCCGCCGCGGCGTCGCCCGGCGCCGACAGAGAAATGAAAACGGCGAAGAGACACGCCGCGACTACAGCGCCGATAGCCGGGCAAATCTCCCCCCACCGGATACTCGAGCTCACAGACCCTCCTATCCGCTGTGTAAACTTCCGACGACACCTAGTCGTAATTATTTTTGACCAAGAGAATTCTCTCACATTGAGACCTCCCAGTCAATAGGCTATATCCTTTATATTTAGAAGGTTGTACACCACTGGGGCCGGCTGGTTCCGCCCTATTCTCAAACCGGGGCGTCGAGCGCATTCCTTCCTGAGTCGGAACGATTCCGACCGCGGACTCGAACCTCGCGCTATACGAAAACGGGTGGCGCTGGTAACATGCGCGCCGTGGCCAGCCGGCGCGCGCCACGCGCGTCCCGGGCGGGCGCGATCGAATGACGTGAAAACGAACGCAAGGAGGTCCCGAATGAAGGGGAATCGGCTGTTTGTCATGGGCGTCGCGGCGATCCTCGCCCTCCCCGCCTTCGCCGCGGCTGCGGCCGCCCAAACGACGGATGTTTCGGCGCCCGTCTCGCCGCTTCTGCGAAGCGAGCTCGAGGCGACCCGCTTCGTCGCGGACGCGGACGACGCGTCGGCGGTATACGTCAATCCCGCCGGGCTCGCCTGGAAACATTTCGCCACGTCGCTCCTGCAGGGCACGTACGAGTTCGACCGCGTCGCGGAGATCGACGCGGCGGCCGGGGCGCGCGGGCTCGGCCTCGGCTACACGCGCATCGACGGCGCCGCGTACGCGTCGAACACGTATCTCGCCGGCGTCGCGGCGAAGCTCTCGCCCGCGGCGAGCCTCGGCGCGTCGTTCAAATGGCACCACACGGATTTTCCGTTCGAGAACCGCAGCCCCTTCGCGATCGATCTCGGCCTCATGATCCGTCCGGGGCGCTCGCTCTCGATCGCCGGTGTCTGGAAAAACGTGAACGAGCCGCGCTTTTCCTCGGGCGAGGCCGTCGATCCCTTTCTGGGGGCCGCGAAGGCGCTCGAGCGAACGTTCATCGGCGGTCTGTCGCTGCGTCCGCTGCGCGAGCGGCTCACGCTCTCAGCGCAGGCCGAGGTGTGGGACGGGAGGAGGCCCGGCTGGCTCTTCGGCGGACGGATGCGCGCGCTCCCGGGAGTGGAGATCTTCGGCTCGTATCGCAACGATCTCGCCTGCCGGAGCTGCGGCTCCTACGAGGAATACGCGGCGGGGATCGCCGTGAGCTTCGGCTCGTCGAGGGTCCGCGCTCAGGGACGCACCGCCGCCGGCGGGGATCTCGATCACGGGCGCTACACCCTCGGCTACGAGACCGCCCGCGCTCACGTCGAGGAATCGATCGCTCGTCCCGCGCGCTACGCCGAGATCGAGATCGACGGAAACTACCTCGACGAGGGAGGCGGGTTCTCCCTCATGGGCGGATCGAAGGACCTCCACGCCCTGCTGCGCGAGCTCGAAAGCGCGCGCGCCGACGAGGACGTGAAGGGGCTGCTCCTGCGGATAGGCCGCATCGACCCCGCCTTCATCGGGCCCGTGACCGGCAACCTCTGGGAGCTCCGCCGCGCGGTCGGGGCCGTCCGGGAAGCGGGCAAGCCCGTCGTGGCCTATCTCGTCGAGGGAGGCTCCTCGCCGGAGCTCTATCTCGCCTCGGCCGCCGACCGGATCGTCGCTCCCCGCACGAGCACGGTCGGGCTCATCGGCGTCTCGCTCGAGCTCATCCGGATGAAGCGCATGTTCGGCAAGCTCGGCGTCGACTTCGACCATTACACGGCGGGCGATTACAAATCGACCTTTCACACGATCTATACCGACACGACGACCGCCGCGCAGGCGGAGGAGCTCCGCTCGCTCGTCGACGAGAGCTACCGGCTCCTCGTCGAAACGATCGCCGAGGGCCGGAATATACCGCTGGAGCGCATGACGGAGCTCGCCGACGGCCGCGTGTATAGGCCGGAGGAGCTCGTCGCGGAGCGGCTCCTCGACGCCGTCGGCTGGGAGCGGGACGCGAAGACCGAGCTCGGGCGTCTCGTCTCGGCGAGACGGCCCGAGAGGCTCGAAACCTCCCGCATCGGACGGAGGGTGTACTGGACCGAGCGGTGGCGCGGCGCGCCGGCCGTGGCGATCGTCGGCGCGTACGGCGGCATCGAATCGGGAAAGAGCGGGCGGGGCCTCCGCAGCGGGTCGCGCACCATGGGCTCGGCGACGGTCGTCAAGCAGCTCGAGGCGGCCTCGAGGCATCCGGGCGTGCGGGCGATCGTGCTTCGCGTCGACAGCGGAGGCGGCTCCGCGCTCGCGAGCGACGAGATCCTCGAGGAGATCCGCAGGATCCAGAAAGAGGAGAAGCTGCCCGTCGTCGTGTCGATGGGCAATGTCGCGGGCTCGGGCGGCTACTGGATCTCGATGTACGGCGATCGCGTCTTCGCCGATCCGTTCACCATCACGGGGAGCATCGGCGTCGTGTGGTTCAAACCCGTGCTCGAGCGCCTGTACGAAAAGATCGGCGTCACGAACGAGACCTTCAAGCGCGGAGAGCACGTCGACGCCTCCTCGCCGAGCCGTCCGATGACGGGCGAGGAACGCGATATGCTCGACGCGCATATCGAGGGCCTGTACGATCTCTTCGTCGAGGGGGTCGCCGCGGGGCGCGGGCTCGCGCCCGAGCGCGTGCGCGAGATCGGCGGAGGGCGCGTCTACTTCGGCACGCAGGCGCTCGAGCTGCGGCTCGTCGACGAGCTCGGCGGATTGACGGACGCGGTCGCCGAGGCGGCGAGGCGCGCCGGCATCGAGAGCGATTACCGCACCGTGTACTTCAAGGCGTTTCCGGGGTTCTTCGGGAACCTCGATCTCGACCCGAGCCCCGTCGGCGTGGCGCGCGCCATCATGAGACTGCTGCGGGAGAGGGGCGAAACGGCGTTCGACGAGACGCTGACCATGTTCTAGCCAGCGCTTCCCGGGCCGGAAACGAAGGCGGGAGCCCCCGGGGCTCCCGCTTCATTTTCGGGCGAGGCCTCTCGTCCGCCTAGCGCATCGCCTTCTCGACGACGCGCAGCAGGTTGCCGCCGAGTATCTTCTTGATGTCCCGCTCGGAGTACCCGCGGGCGGCGAGCTCCGCCGTGATCGCGGGCAGCTTCGACGCGTCCTCGAGCCCGACCGGGGTCGTCGAGATGCCGTCGAAATCCGATCCGAGCCCCACGTGATCGACGCCCGCGACCGCCACCGCGTGATCGATGTGATCGACGAGACGCGAAAGGGGTATCGGCGGTATCGCGGCGGTCTCCCTCTCGAGCTCGGGGTGCATCGACCGCCACGCGCGCTCGTAGTCTCCGTCGAACTGCGGCGCGAGCTCGCGCGCGCGCTCCCGGTACTTCTTCCAGAGAACGCTGACGCGGTCGTTGTACTCCTTGTCGAGAAAACCGGAGAAGAAATTGACGCAGACGACCCCTCCCTCCGCGGCGACGGCACGGAGCAGATCGTCGCTCACGTTGCGGGGGATGTCGCAGAGGGCGCGCATGCACGAGTGCGATACGATCACGGGGCGCTTCGTGATCGCGAGAACGTCCCGCACGGCCTCCTCCGAGGCGTGCGCGCAATCGACGATCATACCGAGCCGATCCATCTCCCGGACGATCTCGCGGCCGCGATCGTTCAGGCCGTGCCACGCCGCCGTGTCGTCGGAAGAGTCGGCGAACTTGTTCGTGTTCATCCAGGTCAGCGTCAGGCACCGCACGCCGCGCTCGTAGAATTCCCGTATCGAGGCGGGATCGTCGCCGACCACGTGTCCGCCCTCGATGCCGATGATCGCGGCGAGCTTTCCGCGCCGCGCGATGCGCTTCACGTCCCGCCCGTCGAGGGCGATCTCCATGCGGTCGCCGTGGCGGCGGGCCTGCTCCCGCATCGCGTCGATCATCGCGATCGCGCGGCGCGCGTACAGGCTCTCGGGCAGCTGCGGGGGCACCCAAACGGCGAATATCTGGGCGTCGAGCCCGCCCTCGAGCGCGCGCGGCAGATCGATGTGCCCGTCGGAAAGGCGCTCCCCGAGATCGACCGCCTCCTCGCCGATGAGCCGCATCGCCGTATCGCAGTGCGCGTCGAACACGATCGCTTCGCGGTGAATCTCCGTCACGCGCTCCATGCCGCCTCCCCCGGCCGCAGCCGCCGCCGGGACCATCGTCGAAGCGACAAGCATCGCGATCATTGCCAGGGTTCTCATACCGCTCAAACCGGTTCGACCTTCTTGATTTCGGGAATCTTTTCTTTCAGGACGCGCTCGATTCCGAAGGCGAGCGTCATCTGCGACATCGGACATCCCGCGCACGCGCCCTTGAGCCGAAGCTTCACGACGCCGTTCGCCGCGTCGACATCCACGAGCTCGACGTCCCCGCCGTCCGCCTGAAGGCTCGGCCGGATCTGATTCAGTATCTCCTCGACTTTTTCACGCATCAATTGCACCTCCGCAGGGGAACCGGGAAAAGATAACAGGTTCCTCCCGCCCTGCCAAGCGCGCATTTCGCCGCCGCGCGGGCGCCGCGGCCCGATGCTCCGGACTGCGGCGCTCGCGATTCTCTCTGGATTACGGACGCTCGATCCACGAGTCGAGCGAGCTCTCGAGATCGTACTCGCGGACGAGCGCACGCACGCCTTCCTCGTCGAGCGGCTCGACGACGCGGCGCTCGGGCCACGCGAGCTCCATGACGAGGATCGAAACGAACGCCGCCGAGCCGGACACGGGGCCGAGCGCGGCCTTGTCGTACGTATCGGCGACGGTGTGGTAGTAGCGTCCGCTCTCCCCTTCGAGACGCGACATCGGCACGACGACCGGCACGCCCGCGAGCAGGAATGCCTGCTGATCGCCGTGGATGCCGGGGCGCACGGACACGCCCGAGGGGAGATCGAACGAGGGGAGCGCCCTCGCGAGCTGCTCGAACCACGGGCGCGCTTCCTCGTGCCCCATGACGCGGATGCCGCTGGGCGTCCCCGTCATGTCGCAGTTCGTCATCGAGCGGCAGCGGCCGAGCTCGACCCGGTGCGATTCGACGTAGGCGGCCGATCCATAGAGCCCCGACTCCTCCCCCGTGAAGAGAACGACGCGGATCGTCGCGGCGGGCGCGAGTTTCGAAGCGGCGATGGCGCGGGCGGCCTCGAGAGCGATCGCGGTTCCCAGCGCGTTGTCCACGGCCCCCGGCGAAAGGTCCCACGAATCGAGGTGCGCGCCGAGCACGACGAACTCGTCGCTCGTTCCCGCGATCTCCCCCACCACGTTGGCGCACGTCGCTTTCCGGTTGTCGTTCGCCATGGCCACGCGGACGACGACTTCCTCCCCCCGCGCGAGCCGCCGGCGCATCCATTCTCCGTCTTCCTTCGAGAGGCCGATCCCGGGCACCGGGCTCGGTCCGCCGTGCCAGCAGGTGCCCGTCACGGGAAGCTGCCCGGCCTCGGTCGTCTGAAAGAGCATCCCCGCGGCCCCGCGCTTCCACACGTCCCGCATGATCTCGGAGCGATGGCGCCATCTGCCGCCGGGCATGACGTCGTCGATGACGAGCGCCCATTTTCCCTCGAGAGCGTCGCCCAGACGATCGAGCTCGACGGGATCGCCGTGGGCGGCGTCGATCACCGCGGCCTCGATCCCCTCCGGCGGCGTCGAAGGCGTGTTGCCGAGGGCGAGCGCGTGGAGGGCGAATCGCCGCGGGGCGACGACCTCCCCGGCGAACGCTCCGCGGAACCACCCGGGAAACTCGTACTCCTCCTCGTGGACGTTCGAAAGCCCGTAGCGGCGCATGAGATCCATGGCGAAGGCGCGCGCTCGCCCCGCGCCCTCGCTTCCCGAGAGGCGGGGGCCGATGTCATCGCAGAGGGCGCGCAGCGTCTCCCGCGCCTCGCACGCGGAGGCCACCTCGCCGGCGAGACGCGCGACGCGGACCTTCCGGTCGCCGGCGTCGCGAGCTCCTCCGGAACGCGGCGCGCCGGCCGCGGCCGCGGAAGCGGCGAGCGAGAGAGAAAGGGCGCACGCGGCGATCCTCAAGGGCAGCGGATGCATCGTCGACGGATGTTTCATGCGTATATCCTCCGGTTCGGGGCGGTTTCCGCGTCACGAGACGGAGATGCATTGTAGCCGAAACCTTCCCCGTCCGCAATGCGCGGCGGGCGCGAGATTCCTCAATTGTTTCACGCGCCGAAATGAGGTATAATAGAATTATTATTTGTTATCGGACGGCCCTGTCGAAGGAGATTGCATCGCATGAGACCATCGATTTTCACGAGGATCGCGGCCATCGCGTTCATCCTGTCGGGGGTCGCTCTCGCCTCCGCCCCGCTCCTCGCCGAGGAGAGCGCGGAGCAGCGCATCGAGCGCATCAACAAGGAGAACGCCGAGAAGGGGTACCACTGGACGGCGGGCATCACTTCGATGTCGCGGCTCACCCCCGAGGAGAAAAGGCTTCGTCTCGGATTCATCCCTCCGACCGAGGATCTCATTTCGACGACCTCGACGATCACCGAGCCGGCCGCCGTCCTCTTCGACGCGGTCTTCGACTGGAGGCCTCTCGGCGGGGTCACCGCCGTGAAGGACCAGGGATCGTGCGGCTCGTGCTGGGCCTTCGCCGGCATCGGGCAGGTCGAGTCCCACATGCGGATTTTCGACCAACGGATCGAGGATCTCTCGGAGCAGGCGATCATCGACTGCAATCCCTACGATCAGAGCTGCGACGGCGGCAACGCGATCGGCGTGTACGTGACGGTGAGGGACTCCGGGGCCGTTCTCGAGACCTGCGTTCCGTACCAGGCGCGCGACGACCTGCCGTGCACGGAAAGCCTGTGCGAGGTCATGGCGCGCATCGCCACGTACTCGTCCGTTTCGAACAACATCAATGCGATCAAGACGGCGCTCGCGACGGGGCCGGTCTACACGAGCATGACCGTCATCGACAACTTTTTCGATTACTCGGGCGGTTGCTACAACTCGACGACGACCGAGTCGACGAACCACGCGGTGCTCATCGTGGGCTGGGACGACACGGCGTGCTACGGCTCGGGCGCCTGGATCTGCAAGAACAGCTGGGGCGAGGATTGGGGCGAGGACGGGTTCTTTCACATACAGTACGGCGTCTGCAACATCGGCTCGTGGAGCTATCAGATCAGCTACATTCCGAGCGTCGTCTTCGTCAGAGTCGATTCGCCGGACGGCGGCGAGGTCTGGAACGTCGGCGAGCATCGTCTCATCACGTGGACGTTGGCGCGGCAGACGCCCGACTCGATCAGCGTCTACCTTAGCCTCAACGGAGGCGACAGCTACGATTACACGATCGCGAGCGGCATGGAAAACGTCACCACGTACGACTGGATCGTTCCCGAGCTTCCGGTGACGACGGCGCGGATCAAGGTCGTCGCGTACTACGGTGGAGAGATCGGCGGATGGGACGCGAGCGACACCGACTTCGAGATCAAGGGCAAGCCGTATCGCTACGTGTCGACGACGGGCGGCAACGTCTATCCGTACAGCACCGCCGCATGGGCGGCCCGGGCGATACAGGACGCGGTCGACGCGGCGGTTCCGGGCGATTCCATTCTCGTCGCGGCGGGGATCTACACCCGGCCCATCATGGTCGACAGGGCCGCGTACCTCTTCGGCGGCTGGAACGCCGATTTCACCGCGCGCGATCCCGAGGCGTACCCGACCTGGATAAAATCCTCGGGGAGCAACGTGTCCTTCGTGGGCGTGGCCTCGGGCACGTGCGGCGTCGAGGGGTTCCGTCTCAAGGGCGGAGTCGGCACCTATGCCCTGCTGCCGACGGGCGCGGCCTACGGCGGCGCGATCTTCAGCTATCTCGCCTCTCCGGTGATTCGGTGGAACGTGATCGACTCGTGCGGAGTGGCGAGCGTGCTCAACTACAGCGCCGGGGGCGGCATCGCCTGCTACGGCGGCACGCCGGTCATCGAGGACAACGTCATCACGAGGTGCATGGCCCAGAGCGGCGGGGGCATTTATCTCTACGAGACGAGCGCCGCGATCCGCCGCAACACGATCTCTGGGTGCGCGCCGAACGTCGAGTTCAACGGCACGAAAAACGGCGGCGGCGTCCACGCGTACCACGCGACGATGACGCTCGAGGGGAACACGATCACCGATAACGACGGATACCGGAAGGGGGGCGGGATCTACGGATACTTGAGCCCCTGCGAGATGTCGGGCGACACGATCGCGCTGAACGACAGCAAGGACGCGGGCGGCGGCGTGTTCGCCGAGCGGTCGGCCCTCTCGATCTCGGGCGCCCTGATCCGCGCCAACACTTCGCTCTCGATGGGAGGCGGCGTCTACCACCGGGCCGGCGCCCTCAACGTCTCGAACTCGATCATCGCGCAGAACCGCTCCTCGATCATCGGGGGCGGCGTCTACGCCGACAGCTCCTACGGCTCGTTCTCGAACAACGTCGCCGACCGCAACGCCGGGCTCTACGGCGGCGGCAACGTCTTCTTCGGCAATCTGCCCTCGATGGCGGTCGAGAACAACTGCGTCACGTACGGGTCGGTGAACGGCGTGCAGGTCATCTCGGCGGCGAACATCGCGTTCCGCTACAACGATTGCTTCGGCAACACGCCGGCCAACGTCGTGACGCTCGTTCCCGACGCGACGAACGCGAGCTTCGATCCCCTCTACGCCGACACCGCCGCGGGCGACTATCGCCTCCTCGTGCACTCGCCCGCCATCGACGCCGCCGATCCGGCCGATCTCGATCCGGACGGCTCGCGGGCGGATATCGGCGCCTTCGGCGGCCCAGGCGCCGTCATGGCGGCTCCCGAGTACGTCCGCAACCTCGCCGCCGCCCCGTACAACGCCTCGACCATCAGGCTCACCTGGGACGCCGCCGCGGGCGGCGCGAGCTGGTACGCCGTTTACGGAAGCGACGCATCGGGCCTCGTCCCCTCGCTCGCCTCGTTCATCGCGAGCGTCCCGGCTCCGGCGACCACCTTCGACCACACGCCGGTCTCGGGCTGCCGCTACTATCGCGTCTCCGCGGTGAGCGCGGACGGATACGGCGGCGGCTACGCCGCCGAGGCGGGCGCCTGCGCGGCGGACGTCGATCTCATCGCGCCGACCGTGAGCGTGACGTATCCCAACGGCGGCGAGGTGCTCGAATCGGGCGATACGATCGCGATCGACTGGGAGGCGAGCGACAACCGCTGGGTCGACTCTGTGAGCGTCTACTTCTCGCACGACGCCGGAGCCACTTTCGAGCTCGTCGCCGGCGGGCACGCTCCCGACCTGCCGTGCTCCTGGGTCGTTCCGCCGCTGCTCTCCGACTCGTGCCTCGTCCGGGTCGTCGCCTACGATCCGGGGCTCCTCGAAGGGACCGACTCGAGCGACTCGCTCTTCGCCATCCGCAACTACACCGGCGTCGACGGGGACGATCCCGAGACGCCGCGCTGGACGACCTCGCTCGAGCAGAACTTCCCGAACCCCTTCAACGGCACGACCACCATCGCCTATTCGGTCGGGGAGCGCTCGGATATCGAGCTCGGGATCTTCGATCCGGCCGGGCGGTCCGTCCGCGTCCTCGTCCGAGCGGCGCGCGAGCCGGGACGCTATCACGCGGTCTGGGACGGCAGGGACGACGCAGGCCGGGACGTCGCCTCGGGCGTCTACTTCTGCCGCATCAAGACCGGAAGCTACAGCCAGACCCGAAAGGTCGTCTACGTGCGCTGAGCGCCGCGGAGACCTCGGTCGATACACGGCGAGCGCCGCAGCCCGATACTCCGGACCGCGGCGCTCGCGGCAAGGATGACGCCGCGTGAAAAAGAGGATCGAGTACTGCAAACACAATCTCGGGGCCGAGGAGCTCGGCCGCATCGAACGCGTCTTCGGCTCCCTCTTTCTCACCACGGGAGACGAGGTCGCCGAGTTCGAGCGCGCTCTCGCCTCCTATCTCGGGCTCCCGAGCGCGATCGCCGTGACGAGCTGCACGGCGGCCATGCATCTCGCCCTCCTCGCCGGGGGCGTCCGCGAGGGCGACGAGGTCGTGACGAGCCCCCTCACCTTCATCGGCACGCCGAACAGCATCGTCATGGCCGGCGCGACGCCGGTCTTCGCCGACGTCGACCGCGCGACGGGGAACATCGACCCTCGGGCGATCGAGGCGGCGCTCACCGGGCGCACGAGGGCCATCCTACCCGTGCATCTGTACGGCCAGATGGCCGACATGACCGCGATCTCGGAGATCGCGCGGCGGCGGGGCCTCGCCGTCGTCGAGGACGCCGCCCATTCGCTCGAAGCGGAGTGGAACGGCGGGAAGCCGGGAATGCTCGGCGATTACGCCTGCTTCAGCTTCTACGCCACGAAGAACATCTCATCGGGCGAGGGAGGAGCGATCTCGGCGAAGACGGAAGACGCGGCCGAGCTCCTGCGGAAGCTGCGCCTGCACGGGTTCGACAAGAGCGCCTCGGAACGGTACACGAACCATTTCGAGCGGTACGACGTCGACATCCTCGGCTGGAAGTACAACATGGACAACATCCACGCGGCGATCCTCGTCGAGCAGATGAAAAAGGTGGAGGGGCTTCTCGCGCGACGGGGCGAGATCTACCGGCGGTACGCCGAGGGATTCAGCGGCGTCGATGGGATCGAGCTGCACGCCGTTCGGCCGGAGACGCGCCACGCGTGCCATCTCTTTACCATTCTCGTCGACGCCTCGCGCCGCGAAGCCGTTCTCGAGGAGCTTCAGAACCGAGGGATCGGCGTCTCGGTGAACTTTTACCCCGCCCACCTCATGACCTACTACCGCGAGCGGTTCGGCTGCCGGCCGGGCATGTACCCGGCGGCGGAGGAGATCGGCTCGCGGACCATCAGCCTTCCCCTCTATCCCAAGCTCGCCGAGGACGAGATCGATTTCGTCATCGACACGGTGATCGACGTCGTTCGGGGCTGACGCGGGACTCAGCGCACGCGCACGCGATAGACGATGCTCCCGGAAGCGCCGCTCTCGAGCGGATAGGGCGCCTGGCGCGAGAGAAGGACGCTGAGCGTCCCTCCCGCGGCGTCGAACATCGCCTCGTCCGGGTCGAGGGGATCGGCCGTGAGGTACACGGGCACGCCGTCGCGCAGCCACTCCACGTCGAATCCCGGGCCGAAGGCGTCGAGCACGAGCTCGACCGCCGGCGGTAGGAGATCGATGATTTCGATCTCTTGCACCGCCTCGACGCCCGGGTTCGCGAACGTGATCGTGTACGTCAATACGTCCCCGGGCCGCGCCTCGGCGAGATCGACGGATTTGGCGAGGGAGAGTAGCCCGCTCGAGCTCGCGAGCACGAGCACCCGGTCCATGGCCGACGCCTCCGCCGTGATCGCCGTGCCGGCGAGCGTCTGGGAGAGCGTCACCGTGATCGCGCCGATCGTTCCGGCCGGAGCTTGCGGCGGAACGAACACGCGCATGACGATCGGAACGACGTCCTTCCCCGGAACGTCCGGATCGAGCGCCAGATCGGCCGCCGTGATGAGCGAATCGCCCGGACCGCACGCTCCGTCGCCGTCGTTGTCCCGATAGAAGGCCGCGACCCATCCCGGCGGCAGCGTCGCGGAGAGGGTCGCCTGTCCCGCCGTGCCCGCGACAACGAGATGCGGCGCGTCGACGAATCCGCCGGCGACGCAGGTGAGATCGTTCGACGGCGTGATCGCGGGGCCGCGGACGTCCGCGAAATCGACGCGCAGCGTCTCCCCCGCCGCGGCGGCCGCGATCATGACCGTATCGGGCGAGAGCGATATCATCCCCGCCGGCGTGAGCTCGACGAGCGTGCGCGGCGTTCCGGAGGCGGCCTCGAAGGAATACGACCCGTCGCCGCCGGTGAGCTGCGCGAGGGTTCCGTCCGGGCCGGCGAGCGTGACGGAAACGCCCGTCCATCCTTCCTCGCACGCGTCCCGCACGCCGTCGTGATCCCGGTCGTCGAACGCGACGCCGGCCACGAAAGCGCCCGTGCCGATCTCGAGCGTGACGCTGTCCTCGAGGTCGCGCGAGAGCGCGATGCCGTCGATGATGATCGGCGTGCGGAGCGCGGCGAACGCCGGAATGTACACCTTGACGGTGAAGATCCGGACGTCTCCGGGAACGATGACGCCGACGTCGTACGGCGACGAGTGATCCCCCGAGCCGTCGGAAATGACGACCGATCCGGCCGGCCAGCCCGCCGGGGCGGACCAGGACACCCGGAACGAGTCGGGATATCCGCCGCGATTCCAGAGCTCGAGCGTCGCGGTCGCCATCGCGCCCGGATCGCCGAAGACGAGCGCCAGGCCGCCGTCGCCCGAGCCGGGCGGCGCCGACACGAAAGCGCCGTCACCCTCGATCACGAGATCGGCGCGCGGCGGCATGCTCACCTGAACGCGGGCGCATACGCTTTCGCCGTTCGTGGAATCGAGCGTCGACACGGCGTCGATGATATAGTCGTAGTCGCCGGCGAGGGCCGAGAGCGGCACGCTGACGGTGAAGGCGAGGAGCAGCGCGTCGCCCGGCGCCACGGAGGCCGTCGTGTAGGGCGAAGCCGAGCCTTCGAGCCTCGCCGTCATGCCCGGGACGGCGTTCCAGGAAACGCGGTAGCTCTCCGCTTCGGCGCCCTCGTTCTGGAGCTCCACGGTAAAGGCGATCGTCCTTCCGGCGACCGTGCTCTGGAGCGACGAGCCTCCCGCGCCGGTCCCCGGATCGCCGAATATCCCGTCTCCGTACCCGTCGATGAGCCCGTCGACGACGCGCGGCGGCGTCACGCGGACGCGGCCGAGCACGCTGTCGACGAAATAGCGCTTGTTCGTTTTGCATCCGTCGATGACGACGTCGAACGTGCCGCCCGCGCAATCGGCGGGAACCGACACGGTCATCGTGTAGGCGCCGGCGGGAACGCGGCGCATCGTGGAGGTCGAATCGCCGATGCGGACGTCCCACCCCGGCGGAGTGTTCCACCAGACGTCGAAGAGATTCTCGCCCGACTCGTTCTGGATCGTGACGGCGAAGGTGACGGTGCTTCCCGGAGTCGCCGTCTTGACCGACGAGCCGCCGAGGCCGGTGCCGGGCGAGGCGTACGCGTTGTCGCCGTTCCCGTCGATGAGAATATCGATCTCGTTCCCCGTCGCGACCGAAATCGACGCCTTGACGCTCTCGCGCACCGTGCCCGACACCGAGGACAAGAAGTTGAATATCGAGGTAAACGTGTCGTAGGCCCCGTTCAGGGGAATCCCCACGGCGAGGACGCAGGGGCGCTCGCTCCGCGGCGCCATGGTCGGCGTCCTCCACGGAAGCGCGTACGTCGTTCCGTTGTCGATGATGGAGACCGTCCAGCCGCTTGCCGGCGGGACCCAGGACACGGTGAAGGAGTCGGCGACCCCGCCCTCGTTCTGGATAACGATCGGGAAATACACGGTCGTTCCGCGCGTGCCCGCGACGGAAACGCTCCCGCCGAGCCCCGCCCCGGTCGGATCGATGATGCCGTCCCCGCTCCCGCAGATGACGACGTCCACCTTCGGGGCGAGCACGCGCGTCACGGCCCTCACCGCGTCCTTCTTCAAGGTGTCGGTGAGGGAGGTCGCGCGGACGAGGCTCGTATAGTCGCCTCCGAGGAGCGACGCGGGCACGTACACGCGATAGGAATACGACTCCGAGCCGCCCGACGGAACGAGCCCCGAGCTGAAGGCGCCCGTCCGGACGATCGCTCCGTCGAGAACGTCAGCCGTGAGCGGCGAGGGCGTGGCCCAGTCGACCCGGAACGAATCGGCGTTCGCCCCTTCGTTATAGAGCGCGATCGTATAGGCCACCATGGCGTTCGGCGCCGTCTCGCGATACGATATCCCGCCTCCGCCCGAGGGATCGATCACGCCGTACCCGTTCGCGTCGATGACGAGATCGGCGAGGTAGTCCGCGGGAACGACGTTCGTCGCGAGGCGCACGCTGTCGTAGCGGTTCGCGTAGACGGTCGAGACGGCGTCGACGATGGTCGAGTAGCCGCCGACCGCGGCGCCGGGCGGCACGATCGCGACGACCTCGGCGCTGATCGTGGAGCCCGCCGGGACGGCGGGCGTGGTCCACGGAAACGCGTACGTCGCGCCTCCGTACCGGACCGACACGCTCCAGCCGGCGGGGGGCGTCGCGCTGAGGCGATAGGTGTCCGCGGCCGGCCCCTCGTTCTCGACGTCGAGGAAATACGCTATCGTATCGCCCGCCTCGCCGCTCCGGACCGAGTACCCGCCGCTCCCCGTCCCCGCGGCGCCGAAGAGATCGTCGCCGTCGCCGTCGACCGCGAGATCGACCCATCGGCGATAGACGAGCGACACGTTGTCGACATAGGACCACGTTTCGTAGGAGTTGTTGACGCTGTTCTCCTGAAGAAAGTACAGCCGCACGGTCTGCCCCGCGTAGGCGCTCATATCGTATCCCACGGGCGCCGCGGCGTTGTCGTCGAGCCAGCCCGAATCCTTGAAGAGGTTGTTCGCCTCCGAGAAGGAGTAGCTGATGACCGTGGCGAGCACGGCGTTCGCCGTGTTGCGGATCTGCATTCGGAACGGATCGCGGTTCGAGCCGTCGTACCCCTGCTGGCGGAACGCGAAATAGAGAGTCGCCTGCGAGAAGTTCGTCGGAATCGCGACGTCCTGATAGATGTATCCATAATAGTTGGCGCGGGGCTGCGCGTACTTGAAGCCGATGAGGGCCGAGTAATCGCCGCTGCGCGGCAGATCGAGCACGACGATATGATCGGCGAAGCTCTGATCGGTGGAGCCCCCTACGATGCTCCCCGCGCCGTGCACCCACCCGCCCGAGAAGCTGCCCGTCTCGAATCCCCCGTTTTGCACGAGCTCTCCCGCGTTCGCGCGCGTCGCCGCGATCGCGGCGAGAAGATATATGCCGGCGACAAACCGTCTCATGGCCGCTCGTTCACCCCCGCCCCGTGAAAGTAGCTCAGGATTTTCTCGTTGAACTTGAGCCGCATGCCGACGTGAAATCCCCGGCGCGAGTAACAGTTATCGGCCGTGTCCGTGTCCTCGCGCCCTCCGAAATCGTATCCGGCGCCGACCCACACGTTCCCGGCGACGACCCGTCCGGCCTCCACGCCGCCGCCGTAGCTCGTCGTATGAGTCTCGAGCTGGCTCACGACGCGAGCCGCGAGGCTCACGTCCCACCGTCCGCCGAACGTCCGTATGACCTGCGTCTGATACAGCACGGCCGACGCGGCGGCGGAGTATTCGCGGAAGGTGTTCTCGACGCGGCGCCCCGCGATCTTTCCCTCGATCTCCCAGTCGGCCGCCGGCCGCCAGTTCGCCTCGAGGGAGGCGAGGTTCTCGCGATCGATCCCCTCGGGATGCGCGGGGCTTCGCTCCTCGTAGCTCGAGCGGAGGAGCGAGAGAACCGTGAGCGCGTCGCCGCCGCCCGGCCTGACGGAGACGCCGAGCAGGCCTCCTCCCTTGACGTGATCGGCCTCGCGCTTCTCGTCGGAGAACCAGAGGTCTCCCCGGAGCAGCACGGCCAAGCGCTCGCCGATGCGCCGGAGCCCGGCGAGCTCGGCGAGATGCTTGCGGCGATCGGGCTCGAGGCGGAGCTCGTAGCTTCCCTTGAGCCGGTAGTCCCCGGCCGCGGGCGTGTAGGCCGCGTTCGTCGACCAGGAGAAATGATCGTCGACCGCCTCGCCGCTCACCGTGGCGACCTTCTCGATCGCGACGACCGCCGAGAGCTCGTCGGAGAGCGCGAGGCGCTCCTTGACGCCGAATATCGCCTGCGCGCGCTCGCCGCTCATCGCCCCCTCGAGCTGGTACCGCGTGTACGCCTGGAGACGCTCCGATACGTTCGACTCGAGACCGAGCTGCGTGAGATGCCTCGTGCCGGTATGGCTTCCCGTCCGGTACTCGTGCTTGAGCACGGCCGAGACGCGGCGCCAGAGCCGCTGCGAGAGCTTCGCCTGTATGCGGTTCGGATACTCCTCGACTTCCTCGCCGTCGAGAATCTGGTCCCACTCGATCGCTCCGGCCGTCCGCTCTCCGCCGAGGCCGAGGCCCGTGCGCAGGAGGACGCTCCGGGCGTTTCCGTCGCGAGCGTCGTTCCGGGCGGCGGCGGCGAAACCCACCGTGCAATCGAGGCGCCCGGCCGTGTACCGCGCGGTGAGATCGCCGTAGCTCTTTTCCTCGTCCCGCTCCCGGAGCTCGTGCCGGAAGCCCCGCGCGCCGAGCGCGAGCGTCGGCGCGACCCGCCAACTCGCTTCCGCGCCGAGCTTGCGGCTCCCGAGCTCCGTCTTGCCGCCCGTGAAGGACGGATTGAAGAACGAGTCGTCGACGTCGCGGTAGTAGGCGCTCCACCGGAGGACGCGATCGCGTTCTCCCGCGAAGCGAATCCGGAAGGCGCTGCCGCCGCCGAGGACGAACTTGTCGCTGCGCGCGAGCTCGCTCTCGATCCGGACCCCGTCGGCGAGCCGGCCCGCGAGATCGACGCCGAAGAGCGTCGAATTTTCCACGCCCTCCTCCTCGAGCACCGCGGTCACACCGAAGGCGAGGCTGTCGGCGACCTCGAGCGAGCTGCGGACGCCGTAGATGAAATTGCGCTCCCCCGCGTCGCGGCATTCGTAGCTCACGACGATGGTCACGGGATCGAGGTTCTCGTCGAACCGGGGAATGGGCTCCTTGAAGAGAATGCTGCCGTCCTCGTAGTTGATGTCGTAGTCGCGGTTCACCTGCTGGTAATCCACGCGCAGGATCCGCTCGGAGAGGTAGCGGTCGCGAACCTCGATGCGCACCTTTTCGCTCCCCTCGACGAGCGGGTAATGCTCGAGAAAATAGAATCCACTCGTTCCCTCGCCGGCGAGCTCTTCCTGATAGGTCGCCTGATCGGTGTTCGTGACGAACGCCCGGATCGAGCCCTGCGGCAGTCGCGCCTCTCCCGAGAGGCCGTTCATGGAGCGGTGGTATTTCGTGAACTCGGTGCTCGCGAACTCCGTCCGAAAATCGCCGAGCATCGCCGAGTACCGGCGGTGATCGAGGCGCGCGAACACGCCGCTGCGGGAGGCGGTGTTGAACCGCAGCTCGCTCGCGTCGCCGTAGACCGGGTAGTACTTCTCCGGCTCGATGCGGCGGAAGAGCATGTCGTCCCGCACGGGCCGCGTGTTGATCGCCGCGGTGAGAACGTGTCCGGCGCGCACCTCGCCCTGCCCGTAGAGGGCGACCATCCCCTCGGCGTAGCCCCCGTCCGGATTGCGTTCGAGGGAGCGGTGCGCTCCGCCCGCCCCGCCGAGCGAGGAGTAGCCGAGCGCCCCCTCGCCGTACCCCATGAGGAACCAGCTTCTCTGCGGGCTCTCGTAGTCCACGCGGCAGGCGGCGGATGCCGTTCCGAGCGCGACGCGCACGAGCTCGCGCCGCGAGTCGCGCAGCGGGGGGAGCCTGAGCGTCACGCGCCCGCCGGCGGTCGCGGCCTGCACGCCGGCCTGCTGCGGATTGACGTCGAGCGAGTCGACGAGATCGGCGGGGCCGGTCACCGCCACAAAAACGCCGTCCCGGACCGGGAGCCCGTTGCGGTCGCTCACGAGGAACACCGCCTCGGGACGAGAGACGCCGTCCGCCGGCGCCGATACGGTCTCGCGCTCGGCGACGATCGCGTGCGGCCGCCCCGCGAGATACACGTGCCGCACGCAGGTGCTCCGCCTGCCGCCGTACTCGCGGCACACCACGAGAATGTCGTTCCGGCCCTCCTCGATCTTGACCCCGTAGAAAACGGTGCCGAAGACGCCGGCGGCGATGTCGATCTTCTTGAGCCCGATGCGGTCCCGTCCGATCGGAAGGCCGTTCACGTAGAGCTCGACGTCCGAGCCGAGCGGCGAGACGACGTCGACGTCGATCTCTCCGCGGGAGTAGAATACCGCTCCCTCGGCGGGCCGGACGATATCGGCGCACAGGCCCGACGAGTCCGAAAGGGCGTACGTGCTCGTATCGGCGCGGGCGAGCTCTCCGGCGAGCCCCGGATCGCCGGCCGCCGAGCCGGCTGGGGGCACGACGCGGATCTCGACGCGCCGGTTCATCGCGCGCCCCGCCTCGGTGGCGTTCGTGGCGACCGGTTCGCGATCGCCTCTCCCCGTGTAGTCCATGCGATCCTCGGGAATGCCGTTCATTCTCAGCACCTGAAACACCGAGCGCGCGCGGGCGAGCGAGAGCTCGAGGTTCGAGGGGAACCGCGCGCTCGCGATCGGTATGCTGTCCGTGTGTCCCTCGACGAACACCGTCCAGCCCTCGTGCTCGCGGATCCAGAGCGAGAGGGCGGCGATTCGCGAAAGGGGAACGCCCTCGATCAGGGCCTCCCCCGCGCTGAAATGCGTGCCGGGAATCGTGATGGCGTCGAAGTCCGGCGTCCGCTGCGACGTGGCCGCGGCTCCCGCGGCGGCCGCCGGGATCGTCTCCGGGGCGTTTTCGGAAGGCCGCGCCGGCGGAGGACCGGCGAGCGCCGAGTCGGCGGCGGCTCCGGCGGCCGCTCCGCCCGCCGCCCGAACCACCGCGAAATCGACCCGCCGGTGGCCGCTCGGCGCGAGGTCGATGAGCGCTTCGCCCTTCTCCCCGTAGCCGAAATGGCCCGCGTCCCCGGCCGCGAGCGAGTCGGCGAGGGAGGAGGGATCGAGGCGCACGGCGTGCCGCCCCTCGACGACGCCCGGGATCGAGTAACGTCCGGCCGCGTCCGTCACGGCGTAGGTGCCGTCTTCGATGAACACGGACGCCCCCGGGACGCCCCGCTCCCCCTCGTCCCACGCGCCGTCCCGGTCGTCGTCGGCGAAAACGGCCCCCGAGATGACGCCGCGCCGCGTGAAGATTCCCTCGACGATGAGCACCGAGGCGCGCGCGGGGCCGTCGCTCGCGCGCTCGCCGGCGCTCGTCACGCAGTGCGCCCACGCGCTTCCCGTGAGCCTTCCCGTCTCCTGCCCCGAACCCACGCGGGCGCGGAAAACGATTTCCCGCTTCTCCCCCGGCGCGAGCGAGCCGAGGCTCCACGAGAGGGCGCCGCCGTCGATCGCGGGCGCCATGCTGCCGGTCGCGTACTCGAGACCGGCGCACAGACGCTCGACGACCTCGACGCTGTCGAGCGTCGTTTCGTCCGCGACGTTCTCGACCGTCACGATGAAGCTGACGACGTCGCCGACCATGGCGACCGGCTCGCGGATCGACTGCGAGACGGAAACGAGAGGAATGAACGACTTGAGCAGAACGTCCTCGACCCGGTCGCTCGAGCCCGCGACCGAGAGGGAGGCGGCCTCGAGATCGAAAACGAGCTCCCTCCCGTCGAAGAGCCGGAATCCCTCCGGAGTCGATTCGAGCCGCAGCCCGACGACGACGGAGGCGCCGCGCGGAACGACGCCGGCGAAGGCCCGATACCGCGAGAGGCTCTCGAGCGGCGCGCCGGTCGAATCGACGAACGCGATCCCCCATTCGGGGGGAATCGCCGCCGAATCGGCCACGGCCACCGAGATGCTGTCGTCGAAATTGCCGCCGTTCAGAATCTCGTGCCAGAGAACGTAGGAGCCGTCGGTGCCGTTGAGCGCCGCGACCACGCGGTCGGCGGGGGTTTCCGCCGGCGCGTCGGGGTCGCCGCGCGGGCCGATGGCGACGAGGCTCACGCGGCCCACGAGTACGAGGACCTCGTTCGAGACGGCCTCGCGGTCGGCGCCGGCACCGTCGAGATACGCGCACGACGCCCGGTCGAGAATCCATCCCTCGGGGTGATCGTCCCGCACCCGCGTCCGGTACGAGAAGGCGCCCGACTCTCCCGCCGAAAGGCTGTCGAGAAGGAGGCGCACGCCCTTCACGCGCTCGGCCGGAGGCTCCGTGGAGGTCCAGACGGATGCCGCCGCGTCGAAAAATTCGATCCGCCCGCCGAGGGACGAAGCGGCGGATCCCGCGGCGAACTCCGCGCCCGTCAGCACGCCGCCGTCGTCGATTCGCGACTCCAGCGCGACGAGCGTCGCGGCCCGCTCTCCCGAATTCTCGAAGTCGATCGCGAAGCCGATCGTATCGCCCGGCAGCGCCGCCGCGGCGTCCGCCGAGAGCGAAAGGGCGACCGAGGCTTCCGCCCGCGCCGTGACGCGCACGACGTTGCCGCGATCGTACAATGATGTGTCCTCCGACGATCGCGCGACGAGATCGATGTGCGCCGTCTCTCCTCCGGCGAGGCCCGGCGGCAGAACCGCCTCGAGCAGCAGGAAAACCGATTCGCCCGGATCGAGCGGTCCCACGCTCGTGACCTCGGGCTCTCCCGCGTCGAGTGCCCCGTCTCCGTCGGCGTCGATGTACACGGCCGTCCGCGCCGGGACGAAGCTCGACGGTGCGGGATACGCGATCGCGAGCGCGAAGGCGTCCTCGACGTTCCCCGCGTTTTCCAGCCGGAACGGGAAGCGCACCGTCTCCCCAGTGAAGGCGAGCGCCGTCGCCGCGGGACTCGAAACGGTTCCGTCGGGGGTCAAGAGGGGGCCGTAAGCGGCGAGAACGCTCACGAAAACGGTGTTCGAAAAGATCGAGAGCCGCGCTCCATCGCGGTCGTAAACCGCCTCCGACCGGCTCGAGATGACCTGTCCGGCCGGCGGAGCTTGGCCGCGGACGAGCGAAGGAAACAGGGCGAGCCCCGCAACCACAAGCAAGAAAAGGGCTTGCCCCCTTCTCGATCGTATGGCCAACGGTCCGCTCACACTGTTTCCTCCAGAAACGAAACGAGAGGTTGGCCCTTTCTCGGAAGCCAACCTCCAGTTCGGCGTTTTCACGCCCGATACGCTGGATGGTGCCGACTCATCGCTGCTCGCTTCTCGCTATCCTACCGCCCGTTTCTTGAAAGTCGTTGCGGGGCGCCTTTCGGCGCCCCGCAACTCGCCGCGCCGATTATTCCGCTATGATGCGAACGATAAAGGCCGCGCCGTCGGCCGTGCCCGCGCCGCCGGCGAGGGATCCCGCGAGCACCCAGCGAACGTTCGTCACGCTCGCGTCGAAGCCCGCCGGAGCGCCGCCGCCGCCGCTCACGGGTGTGTAGGCCCACGTGGCGCCACCGTCATCCGAGAACTCGATCGTGATGCCCGTGATGCCCGGGGCGAGCGTTCCCGTGACGGCCGAGCCGACCCGGTACTGCGTCCACGCCGGGATCGCGTCATAGATTTCGATCGCCGCGAGATCGGCGGTGCCCACGTTCGAGTAGTCGGTCCGGTAGGTGAGCTCCGTTCCCGGAAGCTGCGAACCCGACGGATTGACGGATTTCACGAGAACGAGATTGCCGGCGACGATCGTCGTGACGTCCGTCGCCGTGTCGGTCGCGCCGGTCGCCTGGCCCGTCGCGCTGATCGTCCCCGTCTCGACCGTGCCGAGCGGCACGCCCGACGGAATCGAGAGCTGGACGATGACGTTCGTCGAAGCGCCCGGGGCGAGCGTGACGGCCGCGATCGGGTTGTTCGCGAGATCGAAGTACGCGTACGACCAGCCGTTCGAGCTCACCGCCGCGAACAGGAACGTGTCGCCGACGTTGCCGGTGTTCGTCACGGCGTGCTGGTAGCGCACCGTTCCGCCGCTCGTGCCGGTGCCGGCGCGATCGGGGTCGATGGTGACGGAGGCCGCCTGCAGAATCGTGACGGTGTCGGCGATCTCGTCGAAGACGGAGCCGTTATTGGCCGAGGTCGCCCGGAAGGTCACGGGATTGACGCCGGGAACGGCGCCGAGCGGCACGGCGACGCGCGCTATGACGTTCACCTCGTTGCCGCCCGCGATGGGGCCCACGCCCGTGATCGGGGTGAGCTCCGGCAGGTCGAGAAGGCCGTTGGCGTTCACGTCGAAATAGTACGTGGCGACCCAGCCCGCGGGAACGGAAGCGGAGAGGTTGAAGTTGTCGGTCGAGCCGCCCGTGTTGATCACGTCGAGCGCGAAGTCGACGTTCACGCCCGGATTGGCGTTCTGGTTGACCGCGACGTTGTTCGTGCCGGGAACGCCGTCGTAGTTGCCGATGTCGACCGAGGCCGGCGCGACGAGCGCGATCCGGTCGGTCGTGATGTTCGACTCGGCGGGATCGTTCGCCGAGACGGCCTGGATGACGGCGTCATACGGACCGCCGGCGCCGGCCGTGCCCGGGATGATGATCCGCACGATGAAATCGCGCGTGTCGCCGGGGTTGAGCGTTCCCACGTCGGGAATGCCGTCCGTGCCCGTGTCGCCGAGCGGCGTGACGCCGTCGCTGCGGAAGAAGAGCACGCTCCAGCCGGCGGGGATCGTCGAAGCGCCGTCGAGGACGATGTTGATCTCGTCGGCCGCGTTGCCGTCGTTCCGCACGGTGTTCGTGAAGGAGACGGTCGAGTTGGCGTACGCGAGCGGAATCGACTGCACGTCGTCGGCGTAGTTCGGCGGCGTGCCGGCGGCCGGCTGGCCGACGGGACCGACGAGCACGTCGGCGAGAACGTTCACGTTGATCTGCGTGTTGTTCGTCGGAACGATCGTCGGATCGGGAGAACCGGGGTTGTTGTCCGTGAACGCGACGGCGCCGCTGTTGTTGATGATGCCGGCGCGCATCGTGACCGGAACGACGAGATCGTAGCCGAAGCTGTAGTTCTGTCCGACCGGGAGCGCGCCGTTCGTGAGATACGCCACGGCGATATCCCCGGCGCCCGCGATCGCGGACCATGCCCACGTCTCGGGCGAACCCGCCATCGGGCTTCCGGCGGGCAGGTACAACACCGATCCGCCCGCGGGGGCTCCGGCGGGGGCGCCGGAGAGCGCGAGCGGAAGACCCGTCGTCGGGTCGGTCGGCAGGGCGTCGTACATGAGGACGCCCGTGAGGCCGACGGAGGGAACGGTGACGCCGTTCGCGGGCTGGGTGCCCACGTTGGCGCCCGTGATCGTGTAGGTGATGACGTTGCCCGGATCGACGTTCGCGGGCACGCCCGACATCACGGCGGTGAGCACGGCGTCGCTCACGACGTCCGTCAGATGGTAGTTCCGTGTGTCGATGCGGGTCGGATCGCCCGCGGAGGCGCCCTCAACGCCGACGTAGGCGACCTCGCCGACGAGCGAGCCGGGAGGCACCTGATAGGTGACGAGGATGCCGACCGTCGTTCCCGCGGCGATCGGTCCGAGGTTGCCCGGAACGCCGCCCGAGGAAATCGCCGGTTCGCCGCCGTCGAGAACGCCGTTGCCGTTCGCGTCATAGTAGATCGTGATGTCGCCGAGCCCGAGCGTCATCGTCGTGTTGGCGGCGTCGAGCAGCGGCTCGATCGAGTATATGTCGGCGTCGTTGCCGGTGTTCGTGAGGCTGTAGCTGTAGTAAACGGTCTGCCCCGGTATGGCGGTCTGCGTCAGAGCCGGCGTCACGGGCGGGGTCTCGCCCGAATCGTCCGGAAGGATCGACAGCCCGTACACGGGGAGCACGATCGTCGTGACCTCGTTCGAGGTCGCGGTGTACGTGTTGCCCGAGAGGTCCTGGAACCTCGCCGAGGCTTGGTTCCGGATCGTCGTGCCGGCGGGGGTCTGCGCCTGCGCCGCCGAAACGACGCAGAGCACGACCGCCAGCATGGCGACGCCGGAGAATAGACGCGCCTTGAACATTTGAAACCACACTCCTTCGTGAAGCTCCCGCGAACGGCCGCGCGCGGCCGAACGGGTTACTTCACCTGCACGCGATAGGAGACCGAAACTTCCTTGCCGACCTCGAGAACGCTCGAGATGTCCCACATGATGTGCGTATACATATCGGGTGTCGCGACGCGCGGCTCCTCGATGCCCCGTTCGTTTACGACGTTGTAGCGAACGGGAGCTTCGTGGAACGACTTGCCGCCGTCGATGCTGTAGCTGGTCTTCGCGGCGCCGCTCTCGGTCGCGGTCTTCTCCAGGTACTCGGTCCCCGCGGGGATCGGCCCCACGAGGCTCACCCCGGAGGCCGGAGCGTCGCCGACGTTGCGGTAGCGCAGCGTGTACTCGAGACGGTCGCTCGGAAAGACCTTCTCCGCGGAAACCGCGGTCTCGCGGTTTTCCGCGTCAACGACGATCTTCCGGGCTTCCATCGTGCCGGCGAGGGTCGGCCCCTTGCCGTACGCTGATGCGGAGAGCGATGCGACGATGAGGAAAATGGTCGCAACGACGAAACTCGCTCTCATTCCCTCTCCCTCCTTTTTGCGCTCCTCCCGGGGAGGAGCCGGTGAAACGAACCATAGCCGCCCCCTGCTCGATGAGCGGGACGGCGCTCGCAAATTTTCCCATCCGAGACAAAGGCAATCAGCATTCCAAACTTCAGGAAGAGCCCGAGGTTACGAGGTCCGGAGGGGGGCGCGGGCGGGCCCTCTGGAGCCGCCGCGTCGAACGTATCTCTCTGCGGGACAATACGTTGAGTGCGAGGAAGAGGCGCGCGGACGAACGGGAAAGAATGGGGAATCGGCGGGAATCATGCGCCCATGAAAAAGCCCCCCCGTGCGGGAGGGCTTCTCATAGAGCGGGCAATCTCCGCCGCCTCGGCTGCAAGAAAGATTGCCAGGGGGAAGAGCCTCGAAAGGGCCCTTTACTTGTCCCCGCTCTCTTTCTCGCCGATGTACTTCTGCGGATCCGCCTTGAAGGCTTCCATGTTCTCCGCGCTCGCGAAATAGTAAATCACGCCGTCGAGCTCGAACGAGTACGGCGTGCTCATCACGTCGATCTCTTCCTTGCTCACCAGATCGTAAGACGGGCTCACCTTGCCGGCCCGCTCCGATGCGTCCGCCGCCGGGGTCGCGGTCTGCGTGGTCTCGTTCGCCGGGGCCTGCTCCGTCTTCTTCGAGCATCCGAACGAAAGCGCGATGAAAAGGGCGAGGCTCAGGACGACAATCATTCTCATCATGGTTGTGTGCACCTCCCTTCGATCGATAGCAGCGATGCGGGTGTTTCGTGTTTCGAAGCACGTTGTCCGTGTCGCCTTTTTGAAGGTCGGAAAATAGCAGATTCCCCGGGAAAGTCAAGAAAACAGTGGCGGCGGCGGCGGCGGGTGGCGTAGTACTGTCAATCGAATGGGCGGCGCCGGACGGGGTCCCGCCGCCGAACCGAGAGGAGTCGACGTGAAGCGAAACAATATCCGGCGCACGTCCCCCCGAGCCCGCGGGAGGGGCGCGGGAGCGGACCCGATACGGCGCATCGCGATACTCACCGGCGGCGGCGACTGTCCGGGCCTCAACGCCGTCATACGCGGCGTCGTGCGCGCGGCGATCCTCGAGCACGGTTGGGAGGTGTACGGCATTCTCGACGGGTACGACGGGCTGCTCTCGACCGATCGGTGCCGCCGCCTCTTCCCCCACGACGTTCGCGGGCTCCAGACGCGCGGCGGCACGATCCTCGGCACCTCGAACCGCGGCAACCCACTCCACTACCCCGTGAAGAAAAACGGCGCGACGCGCTACCGGAACGTCACCGGTGAAATCGTCCGGAACATCCGCGCGATGGGCATCGACGTTCTCATCGCGGTCGGCGGCGACGGAACGATGAAGATCACGCAGGCCCTCTCCGAGAAGGGCGTCCGCGTGGTCGGCGTGCCGAAAACGATCGACAACGATCTCGAGGCCACCGACGTCACCTTCGGGTTCAACAGCGCCGTGTCGACGGCGACGGAGGCGATCGACCGGCTCCACACGACCGCCGAGAGTCACCACCGCATTCTCGTCATCGAGCTCATGGGCCGCGACTGCGGCTGGATCGCCCTCGAAGCGGGCATCGCCGGCGGCGCCGACGTCATCCTCATCCCCGAGATTCCCTTCGAGCTCGAAGAAGTGTGCGCGCACATCGAGGCGCGCAAGCTGCGCGGCAGCCGCTTCAGCATCGTCGTGGTCGCGGAGGGAGCCTTCCCCGCCGGGGGCGAGAAGGTGTACGAGCAGGAGCCCGGCGCCGCGGGCGCGCCCGGCCGCCTCGGGGGCATGGGGCGGTGGGTGGCCGAGAGGATCTCGCTCTGCACGAGCTTCGAGACCCGCGTCGTCGTGCTCGGGCACCTGCAGCGCGGCGGCGCGCCGACGACCTTCGACCGCATCCTCGCGACGCGATTCGGGGTCGAGGCCGTGAACCTCGTCGCGTGGAAGAAGTTCGGCTACATGGTGTGCCTGCGGGGCCGGAGCATCGAATCGGCTCCCATCTCCCGCGCCATCAAGCGGATCAAGCGCGTGAGCCCGCGCGGGCAGCTCGTGCGCGCGGCCGAGGCGCTCGGGATCTCGCTCGGCCGCGCACGATAGGGAACGCTCCGCGGGGCGAAGCCGCTAGAACACGTAGCGGATGCCGAGCCCGCCGTTGATGTCCGCCTCCGTCTCCGGCGCGAAGTCGATGATCGGGGCGATCTCGAAGAATACGCTCATGGGATACGCGTCGGTGAGATACTCGGCGCCGAGAACGAGCCGCAGACCGATCCGCACTCCATCGTTGTCCTCGTGGTTGTCCTCGTCGAGCCTCAGGCGCCCGCCGATCCCGAAGTATATCGGAAAGCTCCCCTGATCCACCTTGAAGAACTCGTAGTTGTGAAACAGGTAATCGCAGTGGAAATGGAACTGCCCATCCCCCTCGAACGACCACGCCGCCCCGAAGTCGACGGCGTTGTCCCGGGACGTCCAGTACTTCGCGCTGAGCCCCGTCGGCTCGCCAAGAATGACGCCGAGCTCCCAGATACCGCTCGAGGGCTCGACCGCCGCCGCGGGTCCGGCCGCGATCCCGGCGAAGCAGGCTGCGAGAACGAGTCCCAGCACGAAAGAGTTGCGTCTCACGACGACCTCCTTTTGAAAGAGAGAACGAACCGATGGACCGGCGCGGCGAGCAGCACGAGCGAGGCGGCGACAAGAAGGGTGTCCTCGATGAGCTTCTTCCACGCGTAGGTCGCTCCGAAACCGCAGCCGCAATCGAAGTACACGCCGAGAAAGGGCGTTCCCGACCGCACCATGCTCGCCGAGCGAAACGCGATCACGGCGATGAAAACGGCGTTCAGGACGAGCAGCGCGAGCGCCGAGCCGCGGATCATGACTCCCGCCGCGAGGGCCGCGCCGCAGAGGATCTCGAGCCATGGAAGGACGATCGCTCCGAGATAGACCGGCGGCCCGTAATCGATCACGCCGTACGCGTGGATCTCGTCGGCGAAAAGAAGCGGCTTGCCGACTTTCTGGGCCCCCGCGTAGATGAAGACGGCGGCGAGGACGAGACGCAGGACGAGCAGCGTCCCCGGGTGAAAAATCCACGCGCCCCGGCGCGCCGCGCCCGGGGCGGCGGAGACGCCGCGCTCCTCGCGAGCGCTCATTCGCCGACCTCCACCGGCATACCCGCCCCCAGCCATTCCGCGTACCCTCCCTTGAACAGCAGCAGATTCCGGTATCCGAGGGAGTAGAGCTCCTTGGCGAGCAGCTCCGAATCCTCGCAGGAAAGCTCCGAGCAGTAGATCATGATGAGCTCGTCGGGAGAGAGGAGGGGAAGCACGAGGTCGCAGTAGGTCCCGAGCTGATAGTAATCGAGGAGGATGGCTCCCGGGATGTGCCCCTCGGCGTAGACCTCCTCCGTGCGCGCGTCGATCACGCGGCCTCCGCTCTCGACGAACCGGCGAGCCTCGTCGAGATCCACGATTCGGATCGCCTGCGCGTGAAGCGAATCCACGACCGAGCCGTTGACCACCGGGACCCTCGCCGGCCGTTTCAGCGGGTCGATCCCGTCGCGATTCATCGCGTTGTGCGCGAGGCCGGCGACGAGGGCGGCGCCCGCGAGAACGAGCGCCTGCGACACGGGATGTTTCGGCAGCTTCATATCGGGCCCACTATACCGGCGAAACGCCGGAAATGCAAGACGGTTGACCCTTCACGCGCGCGCGTCTACAATTCGTACGCCATGGCGAAGAAAAAGTTCGACGCGAAAACGGCGCACAGGATTCTCGGAGAGCTGGAGAGGCTCTATCCGAACCCCCGGCACTATCTCGATTTCGAGGGGCCGTTCCAGCTCCTCGTGGCGACCATTCTCTCGGCGCAGTGCACCGACGAGAAGGTGAACGCCGTCACGCGCGATCTCTTCGCGAGGTACCCCTCGCCCCTCGATCTCGCCGGAGAGCGCCTCGAAACGATCGAGGCCGCCGTGCGGCCGACCGGTTTCTATCGCAACAAGGCCAAGGCGATTCAGGGGGCCGCGCGCGCCGTCGTCGAGCGGTTCGGCGGGCGCGTGCCCGACACGATGGACGAGCTCCTCACGCTCCCCGGCATCGCCCGCAAGTCCGCGAACGCCATCCTGCAGCACGGGTTCGGAAAGGTCGTCGGGATCGTCGTCGACACGCACGTGATCCGCGTGGCGGGACGCCTCGGCTGGACGCGGAACACCGATCCCGAAAAGATCGAGCGGGATCTCATGGAGCTGTTCGAGCAAGAGACGTGGCGCGCGCTCCCATTCTATCTCAAGAGCCACGGCCGCGCCGTCTGCAAGGCCCCCGTTCCGCGGTGCGGGGCATGCGCCGTCGCCGCGCTCTGCCCGTCGGCGCTCAGCGTTTGATCCGAGCGGCCTTGGCCGCCTCCCAAGCGTCCAGCTTCTTCCGGAAAACCGCCGAAAGCGAATCGCCGGGGAACGCCTCGATGTATTTCGCGTACAGCTCGCCGGCGTTCTTGGTGAAACCGTCCTGCTCGTAGAGCTTTCCGAGATCCGCGTACACCCACGGCATCTCCCGGCGCACGCGGCCGTCGTCGATGGTGACGAGCTTCTGGAGCGAGTTCCGCTCGCCGGTGAGGTCCCCGATCTCGCGGTACGCGCGGAAGAGTATCGTATAGAGGCCGAAATCGTTCGGTCGAAACGGCGCGAGGCTCCGGAGATAGGTGATCGCGTCGAAGGGCCGCTTCGAGGCGAAGAAGAAGACGCCCTTCTGGTAGTCGAGCTCGGACCGGCCCACGATCTTCACGAGCTCGGGGGAGTCGAGGATCTCGATTCCCGTCGGGATGTTCCCGGCGGCGCCGAGCACGCGGGCGAGCTGGAAAAAGCCCCTCAGGTACTCGTGGTCGTGGCGGTACGCCTCGAGAAGCGCCTCGCGCGATTCGACTCCCTTTCCCTCGAATCCGAGGGCGACGGCGAGCGCGAAGTGAATGCCGGCGCTCTTTTCCTTTCCCTCCGCGAGTATCGAGCGGTAGAGCGCGGCGGCGGCGGCGTATCGCCCCGCCCTGATCGAATCCTCGGCCTGGATCATCGTGTCGTATATTCCCGCGGGGGGCGGCTCGAGGCTCTTCGGCTCGGCGAGCGTCTCGGCGATCACGCCGCCATAGTACCGCAGATCCATCGGCACCTCGTTCCCCTGCGTCGCGCAGTTCACGGTGACGAGCCGGGCGCGCACGCGGGCGGAGGCGAGAGAGCGGAGAAAGGCGAAGAGCGCTTGCGTTCCGGGACGGTAGCCCGGGGTCCCGGCCGCGAGCAACTGGAAGTAGTTGAGGTCGATGTCGACGATCGCCGTCTCGTTCCCGTCGAGCGACAGATCCTCGAGGCGGGTGATCGTGAGCGGAATGCCCGCGATCGAGCCCGTGACGCGCTTCCCATCCACCTTGAACTCGCCGACCGAGGCGGGTGGAAATTTTCTCCGCTCGATGAAGAATCGCCGGTACGTGTCGATCGGCTCCTCTCCCGTCGCGGTCGCGGACGGGATCACCCAGATGACCCGCCGGTACATGCCGGCGATATAGCCGACCGTGGCGACGGAGCCCCGCTCGATGAGGGGGGATATCGTTGAGAGCGCGTTCACGTCGCCCCGCTGGAGGCCCTTCGCCGCGTTCTCGACGCTGTCGAGATAGCTCTGGGGTATCAGACCGAGGTCGTCGCCGGAATCGATGTGCACGAGCACGTCGGCCCTCGCCTTCGCGTCGGTCCACACCCGCAGCGCGTCGACGTTGTTCTCGACGGTGTACACGTTCTTCACCGGTTTCTCGCCGATCGTCGGGACGCCCCCGCACCCCGCGAGCCCCGCCGCGCCGATCGCCAGGACGGCCGCCGCCGCGGCCACGCGGACGACCCGCGCCCCGCCGGACCGGGCGCCGTTTCGGGAAAGTGACAATTTCATATCTTCTCCTCGCTCTAACTGGTGTATCCGCAACTCAGTATAGAAGTATAGGGGATGTGGGGCGTCCGTGTCAAATGCGGCCGCGCGCGGGCCGGACGCGCGGACGGTCCGCGAGCGTTCTTGACACGCGTCCGCCGCCGCCCGTACCCTTGGCCCCGAGCGGCGCGAGCGCCGAACGCGGCGCGGATGACGGCGCGCGCATCATCTCAACAAGGAGAGCGTCATGTTCCGCCACCTCATACGGCGAACCGACTCGAAGATCGTGTTCCTCGTGCTGGACGGGCTCGGAGACATCCGGGCTCCCGGCTTTCCGAAGACCGCGCTCGACGCCGCGCGCAAGCCCAACCTCGACCGGCTCGCCCGAGAGGGGCTTTGCGGCCGAAGCCTCCCGATATCCGTCGGCGTCACCCCGGGAAGCGGCCCCGCGCACTTCGCGCTCTTCGGGTACGATCCGCTCGCCCCGGAGAACGACGTCGGCCGGGGCGTGCTCGAGGTGCTCGGCACGGGGTTCGCGCTCGGCCACGACGACGTCGCGATCCGCGGGAACTTCGCGACGGCGGACGCCGACGGCGTGCTCACGGACCGGCGCGCCGGCCGGATTCCCCACGAGGAATGCGTTCGCCTCTGCCGGATGCTTCAGGACAGGATCGCGGAAATCGACGGCGTCGAAACGATCATCATGCCGGTGCGCGAGTACCGCTTCGGCGTGGTGCTCCGCGGCGCGGGCCTGTCCCCCGAGGTCGAGGAGACCGATCCGCAGCTCACGGGCCGAAAGCCGCTCCCCCCCTCGCCGCGCGTTCCCGGCGCGAAGCGCACGGCGGAGATCATCGAAAAGCTCGTCGCGCGCTGCAACGCGGCGCTCGCCGCCGAGCCGAAGGCGAACTCCGTGCTCATGCGCGGCATCTCGCGCATGCCGCGCGTCGAAACGTTCCAGGAGCGCACCGGGCTCCGCCCGTGCGCCATCGCCGCGTACCCCCTCTACCGGGGCGTCGCGAAGCTCTGCGGCATGGACCTCGTCGACACGGGATTCTCCGTGGCGGATGAGATCGAGGCCCTCCGCGGGGCGTGGGCGGGCGGGTACGACTTTTTCTTCGTGCACGTCAAGAAAACTGATTCGTTCGGAGAGGACGGCAATCTCGAGGGAAAAACGAAGATCATCGAGGAAGTCGACGCGCAGCTGCCGCACCTCCTCGATCTCGCCCCCGACGTGGTCGTCGTGACGGGGGACCACTCGACGCCGTGCGCCCTCAAGGCGCACTCGTGGCACCCGGTCCCGTTTCTCATTCACTCGAAATCCTGCGGAATGGACGACGCGCGGGCTTTTACCGAGAGCGAGTGCGACCGCGGCGGTCTCGGGATCTTCCCCGCGCGGAACATCGTGGAGCTCGCGCTCGCGAACGCGGGGAAGCTCAAGAAGCACGGCGCTTGAGCGCGGCGGCGCTACTCCTTCACGCGGAAGGTCGCGGCGATCCGCTCGAGCTCGGCGATGTTCCGTTTCTCTTTCGCCGGATCGAGCGCGGCCTCGGTCGCGCACTGCACCACGTAGAGCTTCCCGCCTCTCAGCATCATGGTCCATGACCAGCGGCCGCTGCCCGGCTCGCTCGTCACGTCTTTCCCCCTCCAGGTGCCGGACGCCCCTATCGCCGGACCGCCCGGCGTCTCGAGGCGTCCCGTCCGCTCGATCTTCATGAGCCGGCCGCCCTGCTCGTCGTAGCGCGAGACCGCCTCGGCGATGTCCTGCACGATGAGCTCGGCGTTCGAGGACGACTTCCACTGCGCCTCGATCTCGAGGTACCCCTCCCCCGATTGCGCCCCCCAGCGGATGTATCCCATCCGCGGATTGCCGCCCCCGTCCAGTATGAGAAACTCGGCCGGGAAATCGAGCGTGAATCCGGGTTTCACGATCCTCGGAATCTCGCGCCGGTAGACGGCCTGCACGTTGAAGGGAATGATGTTCGGCTGCAGCCATCCCTCCGCCTCCGGCATCCTGAGCGTCCGCACGACCTCCTCGAGCGGGTAGCGCTTGCCGATGGCGTCGACGCAGATCTCGCGAAGAGACTCGATGTAGCGCCGCTCCCCGTCGATCGCGTCCTTGCCGCAGACGAGCCCCTGGCCCGGCACGAATAGGCGCGCCTTCATTCCCTCGAGCCGCCCGAGGGTCCGGAGCCAGTTGTCGAAATCGGCTCCCGGATCGCCGAGATTCGGATGGTAGCCGTTGCTGAGAAGGCCTCCGGTAAAGACGACGCGGTCCTTCGGAACGGCGACCACGGCGTCCCCCGCCGTATGCCCCGGGCCGAAATGCCGCAGCTCGACCGTGACGCCGCCGAGATCGAGCGCCGCCTCGCCGGCGAAGAGGGTGTCGGGCGGCACGAAGCGGACGTCCGCGAGCGGAGCGAAGGCCTCTTCCCCGCGCCCGCGATAGATGTCGAGGTAGATCGGCGAATAGAGCTCGAAGGCGTCGCGCGTCTCCGCGGTCGCCACGACGGCCGCGCCCTGTTCCTTGAAAACGGAGTTGCCCCAGGTGTGATCCTGATGGTAGTGCGTGTTGACGACCCAGCGGATCGGGAGGTCCGTCACCGAACGAATCTCCTCGAGCAGCTCGCTCGCGAGGGCGGGCGTGTACCGGGCGTCGATGACGGCGACGCAGTCCCTGCCGACGACGAAGCCGCTGTTCGCCCCGAGCCCCTCCTCCGAGGCCGGTCCGCTCGCGATCAGGGCCCACGTGTGCTTGCCCACGCGGACGAGGCCGGTGTTCCCGATCTCCTCTCGCCCGCACCCCGCGCTCGAAGCGAGAACGGCGGCGAGCGCGAGCACGACGATCGAACGCTTCATGCGACGCTCCTTCTCATGCGAAGGGAATAGCCCCGGCGCCGGCGGCCGGCGCGCGAGCGCGAGCCGCGCGCCGCATCAAGGGGCTTCGCCGGGGCGGGGCTGCCGCGCTCCGAAGAGCACGAGATCGCCCGCGCCGTAATAGACGCGTATCTCCGTTTGGAAGTCGCCGCAGCCTTCGAGCGACTTCATGTCCTTGACGGACGAGAGAAACAGCTTCGACGGCTCCGCGCGCAGGGCCGCGGCGAGCGCCGCGGGCTCCTCGATCGGATCGTCGAAGGCGCGGTTGCCGTAAAAGAGCATCCGGGCGCCCTGCTCGCGGACCGGCTGCCTGAAGCTCCCGATCCGCGCGCCTTCGGGCGTGATGCGTCCCGCGACGAGCGCGATCTCCCGGATCGGATCGGCGCTCGCGCGCCTCAGGCTCACGAGCGTCGCAACGACGAACAGCATGAGGAGGCAGAAGAGCGCCGTCAGAACGCTGTTCACGACCCACACCCGCTTCATCGGGTGCCTCCCCCGCCGCAGCGCCCAGCGGGCGATCTCGCGCGAGGCGAGCAGGGCCGTGAACGGGGCGACGGCGAGAAACGCGCTGACCGGCTCGGCGCCCGAGAGCGCGAGCGGCACGAAGATCGCCGCGAGGAACACGAGGATCGCCGAATCGATCCCGCCCGCGAGCGAGGAGCGGCGCCGATCGCCCCGGAGGAAGAGAATCCGAGCGACGCCGATCGACGCCGGAATGGACCAGGGAATGGACCGCAGCCACACGTTCGCCGCCGATCCGAGAAAATCGGCTCCGGCGCCCGGGCCGGGCCGGACGAGCCCGGCGATCGGCGCCCAGAGCGGGCTCCCGAAGAACCCGCCGCTCCGCTGCGCCGCGGGGACGAGCCACAATCCGCCGAGCGCGACCCCCGCCGCCGTCGCGGCCAGAAACGAGGGCATGGTCCAGATCCGCCGCCTGCTCCGCTCGACGGCGCCCGCGGCGGCCGCGCCCGCGACCGGCAGGAGCCCCGCCGCCCCGACGCTCAGGATGCCGCCCGCGATCGCCGCGCCCCAGAGGATCGCGCCGCCGCGCCGCTCGGGAAGGTACAGCCAGCCCAGCATCGCGAGCGCCGCGAACATCGCGAAGGGAAGTCCGGTCGTGACGTGCGGGGCGAACCGGCCGAAGAGCGGGGTCGAGGCGAGAACGATCGCCGCCAGCACCCCGACGGCCGCCGGGAGCGTGCCCCAGCGCGTCGCGCGCGACGCCTCCCGCGCCTCGGCCGCGGCTCCCTCGTGCGAGGCGAAGTCGCGCGAGGCTTCACGCCCCGCGACGAGGAGCACCCACGCGACGGCTATGGAGAGGAGGACGAAACCGAGCCTGGCGGCGAAATCGCTCGCGCCGAGAAGGAGAAAAAAGAGCGACATGAGCCACGGAGCGAGGGGCGGCGTGTCGTAGGCGGGCGCTCCGTTGAACTGCATCGGCAGCGGCCTGCCCGTGACGACGATCTCCCGGGCGGTTTCGGCGAGCGCCGCCTCGTCGCCGGGGGGAAGCGCCCCGTCCCACGTGCCCCAGACGGTTATGACGAGGGCGGAAAAAAAGAAGAGGAGGACGAGTATGTGCCCTCGACCCTCCTCTCCTGCGAAAAACGGAAGCTCTGCCACGCCGCGCCTCCCTGCGTTCGGTACGGCGCGGAGTATACGGGAATCAGCGCTCCCCTTCCAGAAATTGTTGCAGCTCGCGGATCGTCTTCGCCGCGTCCGCCCCGTACAGGGCGATGAGATTGCCCAGGGACCCCCAGGCAGGCGTCCCTCATCTCAGGCAGACGACGCCGCGGCTCATGAGGAACCCGATCGAAGCGGGATACGCCTCGACGAGCTCCTCGACCGTCATCTCGGCGGTGATTGCGGTCTTCTTCATGCTCGGCTCCCTCCCGTCGTGGCGGCGCTACTTCGCGAGCGCCTTGGTCAAGAACTCGTTCAGAAGATCCTTCGGAACGGCTCCGGACATCGAATTGACCTCCGCGCCGCCCTTGAACACCTTGAGCGTCGGAATGCTCATGATGCCGTACTGAATCGCGATGTTTTGGCTCTCGTCCGTGTTGAGCTTCGCGAATTTCACCTTCCCGGCGTATTCGCCGGCGAGCTCCTCGAAAACCGGCCCGAGAAACTTGCACGGTCCGCACCACGGCGCCCAGAAATCGACGATCACGGGGATATTCGATTCGAGCACTTCCGCCTTCCAGCTCGTTTCGTTCACATGAATTGCGTTCGCCCCCATTGCTCCTCCTCGCGCCGGTTTCGCCGGCCGTTCGATGATACGCCCTACCGCTTCCGCGCCCGCGGAACGCCCTCGCACCGATTGAGGCAATCGAGCATGCGGATGACGTTTCGCTCGGCGAGGCGGTAATAAATGTGAGAATCCTTCCGCTGGCTCCGCACGATGTTGCTCAGCCGCAGAATCTTGAGCTGCTGCGACACGAGCGACTGCTTGAGCCCGGAGAGGCCGCAGAGGTCCGTCACGGTCCTCTCCCCGCGGGTGAGGATGTTCACGAGACGCAGCCGCGCCGGGCTCGCGAGAGCCTTCAGCACGTCGGCGAATCGCTCGATCTCCCCCGCCGCCAGGGGCTCGCGCGTCTGCCGCGCAACCGCTCGTTCCAGCAATCCCTCTTCCATCATGATATTAATATATCATAATATCACAATGGGTCAAGAAAAATTCCCGCGCCGGTCCGGGGATCCCCTTTTCCCCCTTGCCTTGCGGTTGGCAAACTGCAACCATGGCAACATGATGCGCCTGCCGGTTCTTTTCGCCGCGCTGCTCCTCGCCCTTTCCGCTCCGGCCTCGCCGGCGCCGGGAACCCGTCCCCGCGTCGGCCTCGCCCTCGGAGGAGGCGGCGCGCGCGGGCTCGCCCACATCGGCGTGCTCAAGGTGATCGAGGAGGCGGGGCTCCCCGTGGACGTCGTGACGGGCACGAGCATGGGAAGCATCGTCGGCGGCCTCTACGCGATCGGCTACACGCCGGCCGAGATCGAGCGGATCGTGCTCGAGGCCGATTGGCCGGAGCTCTTCAGGGACCGGCTCGCGCGCAATGAGCTTCCCATGAAAAATCGGAAGCGCGACGACCGTTACCTCGTCTCCTTCCCCGTCTCGAAGAGGCGCGTGCGCCTTCCCTCGGGCCTCATCGGCGGGCAGAGGATTTACGATCTTTTCGTGCGGCTCGCCTGGCCCGTTCTCGAGACGGACGATTTCCGCCTGTTTCCGAGATCCTTCGCCTGCCTGGCGACCGACATCGAAACGGGGGACGCGGTCGTTTTCGATCGCGGCTACCTGCCCGACGCGATGCGGGCGAGCATGGCGATACCGTCCGTCTTTACGCCGGTGCGCATCGGCGGGAGGCTCCTCGTCGACGGCGGTCTCGCGCGCAACCTCCCCGCCGCGGACGCCCGGGCGCTCGGCGCGGACATCGTCATCGGCGTCGACGTGAGCAGCGATCTCGCCGGCGCCGACGAGCTCGAATCGTTCATCGACATCCTCAACCAGACGCTCGACATCGCGCTCAAAACCAACAACGCCGATCAGGCGGCGCTCTGCACGATCTTCCTCGCCCCCCGGCTCGACGAGTTCCGGAGCATCGACTACGATCGCGCCCGCGAGATAATCCGGGCCGGGGAGACCTCCGCGCGCGAGCGTCTCGACGATCTGCGCGCGATCGCGGATTCGCTCGACGGCCTCCCGCCGGAGGGGCCCTCCCCCGGCCCCGTCGAGCGCGGCCCCGTGCGCGTGGACGAGATCGAGGTGCGCGGACTCCGGGACGTCGCGGAGCGCTTCGTTCTCGCCGAGCTCGGCATGCGGCCGCCGCAAACGGTCACGGCCGACGGGCTCGAGACGGCCATGCGGCGGCTTTTCAGCAGCGGCTACTTCACCGGCATCAGGTACCGCTTCGAGCAGATCCCCGCGGGACGCCGGCTCGTCGTCATCGTCGAGGAAGAGAGTGGCGTGACGCTCAACGCCGGCCTGCGGTACGACTCGCACTGGCAGGCGTCGCTCCTCCTCAACGCGACCGTCCGAAATCTCCTCGAGCACGGCTCGCAGTTCGATTTCGATCTCCTCTTCGGCGAACGAAGCCGTCTCGCCGCGGCGTACGCCCTCCATACGGGCATCCGGCGCAGCGCGGGGGTTCGCGTCGAGGCCGACTGGCTCGACGACGCCGTCGACGAGTACCGCGACGCCTCGCTGGTGAGCCGCGCGGAGGTGTCGAGCGTGCGGGCCGGGATGCTCGTCGAAACCCTTTTTTCCCGCGTCCTCTACTCGGCGGCCGGGCTCAACGTCGAATGGTACGATATCCGGCCCGAGATCGCGCCCGAGACGGCGGTCGCCGAATCGGGCCGTCTCGCGTTCTTCTCCGGCGACCTGTGGTTCGACACGCTCGACCGATCGTCATTCGCGCGCCGCGGCGTGTCGTTCCGGCTCCGCGGCGAAAAGGCGCTCGCCTCCCTCGGAAGCGACGCGTCGTTCGAGCGGGGATACGCCGCGGCCCGCGTCGCCGTGCCCGTTCACCGGCTCGTCACGGCGCGCGCCGACGTCTTTTTCGGCCTCGCCGGGGGCGAGAGCATCCCCCCGCACTACCGCTTCTTCGTCGGCGGGATCAACTCGTGCGTCGTGCTGCAGGGAGATCGGACGTCGGCCTTCTACGGCTACCGCCACCAGGAGCTCGCTGGGGAGAACGCTTTCATGGCCGCCGTCGACGTCCAGATCGAACCGTACTCCGGCTGGTACGTGACGCTGCGCGGAAACGCCGGAAACGCCGCCGACGACCGGAGCGACCTCTTCGGCGGATCCCTCGTTCGATCGGGCGGCGCTCTGCGCCTCGGGGCCGATACGCCCGCGGGGCCCGTCGAGATTTCCCTCACGTACGGCGAGACGGCGGATTTCGGCGTGTTCTTCGACGCGGGATTCGCCTTCTAGGCGCGGGGGCTTTTTGCGGCGACAGAGGCCGCGACCCCTGCTATGATCGCCTCATGAGCATCTCCTATCCGCCGGCCCTGAGCCTCGCCCGCCTTCCGACGCCGGTCGAGCGTCTGCGGCGGCCGCCCGAATACCCGCGTCTTCCGAACGTGTTCGTCAAGCGCGACGACCTCACCGGCTCCGTTCTCTCGGGGAACAAAGTCCGCAAGCTCGAGTTCTGTCTGGCGGAGGCCGCGGCGGCCGGCGCCGACACCGTGATCACCTGCGGGGGCGTTCAGTCCAACCACGCGCGGGCGACCGCGGTCGCGGCGGCGAGACTCGGCCTGCGGCCGGTCCTCGTGCTGCGGGGACCGGAGCCCGCGGAGAACGACGGCAATCTGCTGCTCGACCGGCTCGCCGGGGCGGACGTCAGGTTCATCGGGGAGGCCGAGTGGCCGTACGTGGGCGAGATCATGAAATCGATCGCCGGCGAGCTCGCCGCGGCCGGGCGCGTCGCGCACACGATCCCCGAGGGGGCCTCCTATCCTCCCGGCGTGTTCGGATACATCAGGGCGGCGGAGGAGATCGCCGCCTCGGAGCGGGAGCTCGGCGCCGCGTTCGACGCGATCGTCTTCGCCGTCGGCAGCGGCGGAACGTACGCCGGGCTCGCGTACGGAGCGCGCATCTTCGGCCTCGGGGCCCGCGTCGTCGGGGTCAACGTGCTCGACACGCCGGAGCGTTTCGCCGACCGCATCCATGCGATCTCCGAGGATTTCATCAGGACGTACGAGGACCGCTACCGGGGGGAGCGGTGGTTCCGGCCGATCGCCCCGGACGAGATCGAGATCGCGGGCGGGTACGAGGGGCCCGCGTACGCCGTGCCGAGCGCCGAGGGGCTCTCTCTCATCCGGGCGTTCGCCCGCTCCGCCGGGCTCTTCCTCGACCCGGCCTACACCGGCAAGGCGATGCTCGGCCTCGCCGGCGAATCGGACCGGGGACGGTGGAAGAGCTCGGACAACGTTCTCTTCATTCACACGGGCGGGATCTTCTCCCTCTTTCCGTGGCGCCGCGAGCTCGCGCCCGGCCCCGGCGACTCGGCGGAAAACGCGGTCCCGGCGCCGGCCGCGGCCCCGCCGGCCCAATCCCCTTGACACCCCCCCTGCGGCGGCATACTGTACCATCCGGCGCTGCCGCGACGCGGCCGCCGTTCACGACGAGCAACGATCATTTCCGCGGCGGGCCGCGGAAGAAGGAGGATGGAAGATCATGACGATGCAGGGGCTCTACGTGGCGCTCGTCACGCCATTCGACGAGAAAACGGGCGCCTTGAACGAGGCGAAGCTCCGCGAGCTCGTGAAGTTCCACGTCGACGCGGGAACGGACGGCATCGTCCCGTGCGCGACGACGAGCGAGAATCCGACCTACACCTGGGACGAGCACTTCCGGATCATCGATATCGCCGTCAAGGCGGCGGCCGGCAAGATCAAAGTCGTCCCCGGCTGCGGCACGAACGCGACCGCGAAATCCCTCGAGAACGTCAAGAAGGCGCGCGAGCTCGGCGCCGACGGCGCGATGGTCGTGACCCCCTACTACAACAAGCCGACGCAGGAAGGCCTCTACGCGCACTTCATGAAGCTCGCCGACGAGGGCGGGCTGCCGCTCATGCTCTACAACGTGCCGGGACGCACCGGCCTCAACATGCTCCCGAAGACGGTCCAGCGCCTCTCGAAACACGAGCGCATCGTCGCGATCAAGGAGGCGAGCGGCTCGCTCGAGCAGATGTGCGAGATCGTGCAGCTCTGCGGCGACGGCATCACGCTCCTCTCGGGCGACGACGGCATCACGCTCCCTATTCTCTCGATCGGCGGCAAGGGCGTCGTGAGCGTCGTCGGCAACATCGTGCCGAAGGACATGCTTGCGATGATCGCGGCCTTCGAGAAGGGGGATCTCGCGAAAGCGCGCGCCCTCCACTACCAGCTCTTCCCGCTCTGCAAGGCGATGTTCCTCGAGACGAACCCGACTCCGGTGAAGGAAGCGATGAACATGCTCGGCATGGGCGTCGGAGACGTGCGGCTCCCGCTCGTCGGTCTCCAACCGGAGAACCGCGAGAAGCTCCGCAAGGCGCTCGCGGACTACGGGCTCAAACTCGCGAAGTAAGGCGGTCGATCATGATCAGAGTCGTCGTATGCGGCGCCCTCGGCAAGATGGGACGCACCGTCGCCGACGAGATCGCGGGGACCGCTGATCTCGCGCTCGCCGGCGCGATCGAGGCGCCGGGTCATTCGGGGCTCGGCACGAAGCTCGGCGCCGTCGAGGTGACGGCCGACCTCGCGCGCGCCCTCATCTCCGCCGACGTCGTCGTCGACTTCACGAACCCCGCCGCAACGCTCGCGCACGTCGAGGTGGCGGCCGCGGCGGGAAAACCGATGATCGTCGGCACGACCGGGCTTTCGGCGGACGAGATCGCCGCCGCGAAGCGGGCGGGCGGCCGGATACCCCTCGTCATCAGCCCGAACATGTCGGCGGGGGTCAACCTGCTCTTCAAGGTCGTCGAGGACGTGGCGCGCGCGCTTCCCGACTTCGACGCCGAGATCGTCGAGATGCACCACAACAAGAAGAAGGACAGCCCGAGCGGAACGGCGGCGAAGCTCGCGGACGCCGTCGCGAAGGCGCGGCCGGGATCGAACGTCATTTACGGCCGCGAGGGAATGATCGGGGCGCGCCCGGCGGCCGAGATCGCCGTGCACGCGCTCCGCGGCGGGGACGTCGTCGGCGAGCACACGATCGTCTTCGCCGGCGAGGGCGAGCGCTTCGAGCTCACGCACCGCGCGCATTCGCGACGGACCTTCGCGCGCGGGACACTCCGGGCGATCCGCTTCGTTCACGGGAAAAAGCCCGGTCTCTACACGATGGCCGACGTGCTCGGCCTGAAGTGACCCGCCCGCGTCTCAGTAGAGGTTGAAGCACACGACGCGCGGCTCGGTCATCTCCTGAAGCGCGAACTTGATCCCCTCGCGTCCGAGGCCGCTCCGCTTCACGCCGCCGAACGGCATCATATCGATCCGGTAATCGGACGAATCGTTCACGACGACCCCGCCGACCTCGAGCTCGCGTATCGCCTTGAACGCCTTGTTGACGTCCCGCGTGAAGATGCCCGCGTGGAGGCCGAAGTCGACGGCGTTCGCGCGCTCGATCGCCTCGTCGAGATCCTTCACCGGGTAGAGGTTCACCGTCGGCGCGAACACCTCGTCCACGTCGACCCGCGCGCCCGGCGGCACGTCCGCGAGCACCGTCGGCTCGTAGATCGCGCCCCGCCGCTTGCCGCCCGTGAGCACCTTCGCCCCGGCCTTCACGGCCTCCTCGACCCAGCGCTCGATCCGCTTCGCCTCGCCCTCGTTGATCATGGGACCCATGTCGCAGTCTTCCTCGAGCTTCGGGCCGACCTTGTAGGAGCGCGTGCGCGCGACGAAGAGCGTCTCGAACCGCTTGTAGATCGACTGCTCTATGTAAATGCGCTGGACGCCGATGCAGTTCTGCCCGGCGGCCCAGAAGGCGCCCGAGACGCAGTCGTCCACGGCGCGCTTGAGATCGCAGTCTTCGAGCACGATGACGGGGGTGTTCGATCCGAGCTCCATGCCGATCTTCTTGAGCCCCGCCTTCTTCACGATCTCCTCCCCCGCCTCGGCGCCCCCGGTGAAGCTCACCATGCGCACGCGCGGGTCGGTGACGAGCGCGTCGCCCGTTTTCGCCGCGTAGCCGGTGACGACGTTCAGGATGCCCGGCGGCAGCCCCGCCTCGTCGAAGGCCCGGGCGAGCATGAGCGCCGAGAGCGGCGTCACGGTCGCCGGTTTCACGACGACGGCGTTCCCCGCGGCGACGGCCGGACCGACCTTGTGCGCGACGAGGTTCAGCGGATCGTTGAAGGGCGTGATCGCCGCCACGATCCCGATCGGAAACCGGAAGTAGTACCCCACGCGGTTCTCGGATCCCGGTCGCGAATCGAAGGGAATCGTCTCGCCCTGGAGGCGGCGCGCCTCCTCGGCGGAGATGCGGACGGTGTCGACGCAGCGGGAGGCCTCCTTGCGCGCCTCGCGGATCGTCTTCGATCCCTCGCGCGCGATCACGCGAGCGTACTCCTCCTGACGCGATTCGATGTAGGAGGCGGCCGCGTTGAGGATCCGGATGCGCTCGTGAACGGGAAGGTTCCGGTTCGTCCGGTAACCCTGCTCCGCCGCGGCGATGGCGGCCTTGACGTCCTCCGCCCCGCCGCTCGGAACGGTGTCGACGAGCGAGTCATCGTACGGGTCCCTGACCTCGATCGTCTCTTTCTTGTCGATCCACTTTCCGCCGATGAACATCTTCATACGGGATCCTGCCTTCTTCGGTGCCCGGTCTCCGGGGCTAGCGCTTGCGCGCGGTCTTTTTCGCTTTTTTCGGAGCCTTCCTCGCGGCCTTCTTCGCCGGCTTCTTCGAGGTCTTCTTCGGAGTCTTCTTCGTCGCCCTCGCGGCGGGCTTTTTCGCCGCGGCCGGCCCGCGCCTTCCGGCCGGGCCGAACTTGTGAATGGCGAGCAGATCGACGAGCACCGAGTAGCCGGTCTCGATCCTGCCCGCGCCCGCGCCGACGATCGTCACGTTCCCCATGAGATCGGTGCGGAAGGTCGCGGCGTTCGTCGCGCCCATGACCCCGGCGAGCGGATCGGCGAGCGGAAGCTTTTCCGGCCGCACGGAGGCCCGAACCGACGCCCCGTCCCGCGCGACGCGGCCGATGAGCTTCCAGCGTTTTCCCTCGGCCTTCGCCGCGTTGACGTCGTCGATCGTGATCCTCGTGATTCCGACCCGATCGACGTCGGCGACGTTGATGTCGGCGCCCATGACGGCCTTGGCGAGAATGATGACCTTGGCCATCGCGTCGTACCCCTCGACGTCCGCGTCGGGCACGGCCTCCGCGAAACCGAGATCCTGCGCTTCCTTGAGCGCCTCGGCGTAGCTCTTGCCCGTCTCCATGTTGGAGAGGATGAAGTTCGTCGTTCCGTTCAGGATCCCGCGGATCTCGCGGATCTCGTTCCCGGCGAGGCAAAACTCGTTGAGATTGAGGACCGGCGTCCCGCTCATCACGCTTCCCTCGTAGCGGAACCGCACGCCCTTCGCGCGTGCGAGGGCGGAGAGCTCCTTGAAGAAGAGCGCGGTGGGGCCCTTGTTCGTCGTCACGAGGTGCTTGCCCGACTCGAGCGCCGCCTTGAAGTGGGAGTAGGCGGGCTCGCCCGTCTTGATGTTCGTGTAGGAGGCCTCGACGACGACGTCGGCGTTCGACTTCTTGATCGTCTCGAGCGCGTTCCAGCCGGTCGCCGCGCCGGGATAGGCCGCGATCCGGCCGTCCTTCGCGAGCGCGAGGAGCCTCGCGAGATCGAGGCCCTTCGGATCGTACACCGAGCCCTTGTTGACGTCGCTCACGGCGACGACCGAGCATTCGAACCCGTGCTCGCGCGCGAGACGCTCGCGCTGCTTCAGCAGTATCTCGGCGAACCCCTGCCCCACGACCCCGAACCCGATGATTGCGATGCGGTACATGGCCGCCTCCTTCGTGCCGCGCCGCCGCGGCGCTTCAGGTGAGTTCCTACGCGCGCTCGAGCGCGTTGTCGAGATCCTCGATGAGATCCTGCGCGTCCTCGATTCCCGCGGAGTACCGGATGAGGTTGTCGGGCACCCCCGCCTTCGCCCGCTCCTCCGGGCCGAGCTGCCAGTGCGTCGTCGCCGCGGGTTGGATCGCCACCGTCTGCGACGAGCCGAGATGCGTCGTATGCACGGCGATCTTGAGGTTGTCGATCACGCGACGCGCCGCCTCGAGCCCGCCCTTCACCCGGAACCCCAGGAGCGATGAAAAGCCGCTCATGTTGCGTTTGGCGGCCTCGTGCTGGGGATGGCTCGGAAGGCCGGGGTAGAACACGGATTCGATCTTGGGGTGCTTTTCGAGAAACTTCGCGACCGCCATCGCGTTGTCGCTGTGCTTGCGCATGCGGAGCGAGAGGCTCTCGAGCCCGAGGAGGCACAGCCAGCTGTTGAAGGGGGACGCCGTCGGCCCGATGTTGCGGAATCCGACGTGCCGCACGTGATTCACGAACTCGCTCTTCCCGACGACGACGCCGCTGAGGCTCGTGCCGTTGCCGCTGATGTATTTCGTCGCGGAGTGGATGACGATGTCGGCTCCGAGCTCGATCGGCCGCATGAGCGCCGGCGTGCAGATCGTGTTGTCCACCATGAGCGGGATGCCGTGCTTCTTGGCGAGCTTCGCGAGCGGCGGGAGGTCGGCGACGAAGAGGTTCGGGTTGCTCGGGCTCTCGACGTGGAGGAGCTTCGTCTTTGGCGTGATGAGCTTTTCCCACTCTTCGATCTTGTCGGGCTGCTCGACCCACTTCACCGAGATCCCCATCCGCGGGCACGAGACGGCGAAGAGCTGCTGCGTGCCGCCGTAGACGCGGATCGACGAGACGATCTCCTGACCGGCCTCGACGAGGTGGTGCAGCACCATGAAGATCGCGGCCATCCCTGAAGAGGTCGCGAGTCCGGCCTCGCCTCCCTCGAGCATCGCCATGCGCTTCTCGAAGATGTCGTTCGTGGGGTTGTTGATGCGGCCGTACGCGAACCCCTCGATCTTGTAGCTGTAGAGATCGGCGGCCCATTGCGCCGATTCGTACGGGAACACGGCGGCCTGAATGAGCGGCGGCGCCATCGTGTGGTAGCGGAGCTGCTCCTCCCACGGGAAGCCCCCCTTCACCGCCATCGTGTCGAACCGGTGTTTCTCTTCCATGTGGTCCTCCTTCCGGGAATCTTCCCGCGTTCGGTTCTATTTCCGTCGTGCGCGGCGCCTCGCCGGAGCGGCCTTTCCGCCGTTCGGCCCCTTCGCCTTTCCGTTCACCGGCACGCCTCCGAGCGGAATCGCCGTTTCGCGCTTCAGCGTCGACAGGACGAACATCGTTTTCACCTTGTCGATCCCTTTCGTCCGTGTGAGGCTCGTGAGCAGGAACCGCTCGTAATCCTCGATGTCGCGCGTATAGACCTTGAGGAGGTAATCCTCGCCCCCCGCGACGTGGTAACACTCGAGCACCTTCTCGCTCTCCCGGACGAAACGGTGGAAGTTCTCGATGGAGTCGGCGTGGTGCAGGTTGAGCGAGACGGCCACGAACGCGACCGTTCCGAGCCCGAGCTTGCGGCTGTCGAGAAGGGTGACGTACCGGTCGATGATGCCGCGCTCCTCGAGCTTCCGCACGCGCTCGAGGACGGCCGAGGGGCTGAGACCCACCTCGGCGGCGAGCTGCACGTTCGGAATGCGCCCCTGCGTCTGCAGGATCTCGAGGATCCTCTTGTCGACGGGATGGATCGTTCCGTTTTCCGCGGCCACGGACGCTCCAATCAGAATAATATTATACCGGATGTTTGCGTACCTGCAGATTGTCCTGCATTTGGCGGAAAATGTCAACTAATATGTTGAATATCTAGGCCGCAACAAACAATAGTTCTGAATATGTGCGCCCGGCCGAGGCCCGGCGAAGCCTTCGACGGCCTTGACGCGGGGGAGATTTTCCCTTAGAATAGACCCGCAGCGGCGAATCTCATTTCATACATCCCAAAAGCGGAGGCCGGCGTGCGGACATGAACGCGCGGACTCCCATCGGACGCGTTGGAATCGTCCTCGCGGTCTCGCTAACCGTGTCGCTCCTCGTTTACGCGAGATCCTTCGACAACGGCTTTCGGAACGACGATTTCACATTCCTCGAGCATGTCGCCTCATCGCCGTTCCCCGAATGCATCATCCAGCCGAGCCATGAGTTCGCCTTCTACCGGCCCGGCGCCATATGCCTGTTCCTCGTCGAGCGCAGGCTCTTCGGGCTCGACGGCGGCTTGTATATTCTCTTCAACTATCTCGTTCACCTCGCGATCGCCGGCCTCGGCATCGGCCTCTTGCTGGCGCTCGGGTTCGAGAGGAGCGTCGCCGTTCTCGCCGGCTCGCTCTTTCTCGTGGGCGCCGGGCATTACGGCAAGACGGTGATGTGGGCGAGCTGCGGCGGGGCGCTCTTCGCCTGGATGCTTTCGATGATCGCCCTGACGCTCGCGGCGCGGTGGGCGAAGCGGCTCAAGGAATCCGTATCGATCGCTTTCCCCGGGGGATGGGCCCTCGCGGCGGGGGCCTTCGCGATCCTTCTCGGGGCCCCTTTCTTTCACGAGTCGGCGCTCGTCGCCGCCCCGCTTTCGATCTGCGTTCTCGCCTTCTTCGGCCGCTGTCCATGGAGACTGAAATTCATCTGCGCCGCGGCGATGGCTGCGGCCGCTCTTTTTCCGGCCGCCGTGTTTCTCGCCATTCGCGTCCGGTATCCGGTCTACGGAGTCTCCCCGGATGCCTTCCCGGCGGCCGCGGGGGCCGCGGTGCGCTACCTCGGGTTCATGGCCCTCCCCCTGCAACCGTCCGTTATCGCCGAGCGCGCGCCGGCCGCGGTCGAATTCCTCGCGATGCACATCCAGCCGGTCCAATTCGCGGCGGGCGCCTTTCTGCTCCTCGCGGCCGCCGCGTGGATCCTCTCCCCTCTCGCGCGGAGAAGGGTCGTGGGGATCTGGCTCGTGCTCGCGCTGTGCCCCTTCATGCTCGTGCCGATGCCGGAAGGGTATCTCGAGCTGCGGTACCTGTACGGCGCGTCGTTCCCCTTCTCGGTCCTCGCGGCCGAGGCCTTCCTCTCGGCGCTCCGGAGCCGAAGGAGAGCTGCGAGGATCTCCGGCTGGACGATGCTCGCGTACGCGATCGTCGTCTCCGTCGCGCTCACGGCGATCCTGGAGGCGAAGTACGACGCCCGAGGCCGCGAGCGCGAGAGCATCGAGCGGCTCGAGGAGATCCGCTCGCTCAACCCTTTTTGATCGCGACCCTCCTCCCGTCGCGAACAAATCTCATTGACATATAATCAGTTATGGCGTACAATGGAGCTCAATAGGGGAAGCGATCGATCCATTCAATAGGCTCCGAGAGCGCTGCGTGCCGGGTTTTGCAAGGGGGTTCCGCCATGCATGCTCATCCGCGTAAAGGGTTTGCCTTCGGCATGACGAAGTTGGCCGTTTCGTGCTTGCTGATGCTCCTTTCGAGCTCCAGCATCCTCGCCTCGAATAGGTTCTCATTCGATGCGTTCGAGATCTTTCCCGTGGATGCTCCGGTGAACATCTGCAGCGCCGATTTGAACGGGGACGGAATCGCGGATCTCGCGACCAACGGCCCGTGCATCTCGATCCTTTTCGGGATCGGAAACGGGACGTTTCGGACGATGGTGCGGTACGTGCCGGACCCGGCTCGCGACGAATATCAGTCGCTCGTGGTCGCGGATTTCAACAAAGACGGCGCGACCGATCTCTCGATGGTGAGCCACGACTATCCCCCGATGCTCGTCATAGCTCTCAACGACGGGAGCGGCGGCTTCGAGCCGGGCATCTTGATTGCGCCGACCGCATACGCGGGCGGGCCTCAGAGCCTCGCCCTCTCCGATTTCAATGGGGACGGAAACGAAGACGTCGCGCTTCTTTACCGTGACAGCACGCCGGACTTCGTATCGATCTTCCTCGGCAACGGGGATGGAACGTTTCAGCCGGAGATCGTGACTGCCATCCCGACGGATTATACGAGTCTGAAGAACATCTGCGCGGCCGACTTCAACGGCGACGGCGACGCCGACGTCGCCTTCGCCGACTCATACAGCCTGAGCCTCATCGTCCTCTTGGGCCGGGGCGACGGGACCTTTCGCACGGGGCCGGTATGCAGCGACCTCCCCGAGACGCCGGGGGTCATGTCCGTCGCGGACGTGGATCTCGACGGCGACTGGGACATCGCGACCAACGGAAACGATTATTACGAAAGCGATTACTATTTTTACGTCCTCCTCAACGCGGGAGACGGCGGATTCGACGACCTGTACACGAGCCCTCCTCAATCGTATCTCTACGGAGATCCGAAAGGCATTTTTGCTTCGGATCTCGACGGAGACGGCGACGCCGACATGGTCGTGCTCCACTGGTACCACGTCACCCTTTTCGAGAATGACGGAGCGGGGGTCTATGCGTTGATCGGCGGATATGAGACCAATATGGATCCGCGCGCATGCGTCGGGGATTTCGATCGCGACGGCGATAGCGATATCGCTTACGCCTCCTCTAACAACGACGCGACGATTCTCCTCAACAACGGCGACACCACGTTCCGCGACGCCGACTATTATTTGAAGAGCGAAATCACGGCATTGAGCTCCGCGGATTTCAACCGCGACGGCAAGCCGGATCTCGCGGCCTCGACCTTCTATGGAAAGCTCGCGATATACCTCGGCGACGGCGAGGGCGCGTTGCAGGAGACGGCCAATTATGTCTCGAGCCCCGAGGCGCAATGGGTCGACATCGCGGATTACAACGCCGACGCCTTCGCCGACATCGCCATCAGCAACGGATATCAGAACACGGTCTCCATCCTGCTCGGCAACGGAGACGGAACGCTCCGGCCCAAGACGGACTATGCGGCGGGAGGCGTAGCGGTACAGATCTGTTCGGCCGATCTCGACGGCGATGGGGCGGTCGACCTCGCCGCGGCGAACGTCGCTCCCTCGCAGATCAGCGTCCTCTTCGGAAACGGGGATGGAACCTTTCGAGCTCCCGTGGCATACGCGAGCCCGGCTGATCTGCCGCAGCCCTATTCCATATGCGCCGCGGATTTCGACGGCGACGGGGACGCGGATCTCGCCGTCGGCGCATATGAAACCACGTGGAGGGCGATCTCCCTCGGAGTGTTCATGAATAACGGGGACGGAACGTTCCAATCCCCGGCGCTGTACCACTCCACCCGCACGCGGAGAGTCATCGCCTCCGACGTCGATCATGACGGCGACGTCGACATCGTGGCGCTGCACAGCGAAGGGATCGCTATACACCTGAACAACGGGTACGGGACGTTCTCCGTGTTGGCCGAGTACGCACTGGGCTATGCGGACTCCTTCTGCCTATCCGATTTCAACCTCGACGGAAAATTGGATATCGCGGCCTGCGGAGGGTTTAGCTATACGGTATGGGTCAATGGGCTTCATCTGCTGGCGGGAAACGGCGACGGGTCCTTCACGCCCCAGCAGACGTTCTTCGGACTCGGTCACGGCCGTTTGGTCGCCGGCGATCTCGAGAACGACGGCGATCCGGATCTCATCATCGCGGACTCTTACAGAATCATGGTCACGCACAACCTGGCGTCCGTCGCGACGGCAATCGGCGGCGAAGCGGCGATGCCGGCCCTGCCGTTCCTGTCGCAGAACTTCCCCAATCCCTTCAATCCCAGCACCACGTTCAGGGTCTCGCTGTCCACGCCCGGTCATGCGCGAATCGTCGCGTACGACTCGGCGGGACGCTTGGTGGCAGTCATCGCCGATCGCTATTTTCCCGCGGGCGTTTCGGAGATTGTCTGGCACGGCAGGGACGAAAGGGGCGAAGCGCTCGCTTCGGGCGTTTATTTCGCGCGCATGACGATGAACGGACGCGCCCTGGCCAAGAAAGTCTTGCTGTTGCGATAGCGGCGGAGAGAGAGATCGCGCCGCGCGGATTCCGGAACTCAACCCTTCTTGATCGTGATGTTTCCGTTCACCGTCTTGATCCGGACGAGGTGATCGCCGCCGCCGACAGCGCCCGTGCCGCGGATGTGCCGGTGCTTGTTTCCCCAGTGCCCCTCCCAGTCGGCCGTTTCCTTGCGCTCCATGGGAAAATCGCTCTCGATGCGGTAGCGGCCCTCTTTCCCCTTGGAAAACTGCAGATCGATGTCGAACTCCATCGAAAGGCCCTCGGGCACGACGAGCGTGATGTCTCCGCCCATCGACGAGATCTCGACGTCGCGCTTTCCCTGCTTCGGGTCGCCCGTCATTCTGACGTCGACGTCGCCGCCCATCGTCGAAACGTCCACCCATCCGTCGACCGCCCCGACCTCGATGTCGCCGCCCATCGTGTTCGCCTTGACGAAGTTTCCCGCCGAGAGAATCTCGATGTCGCCGCCCATCGTCGAGGCCGTCGCGCCGCCCGGCGCATCCGCGATGTTCACGTCGCCGCCCATCGTCGAGACGTTCACCGCCTCGCCCCCCGCGACGTCGACGTCTCCGCCGTACGTTTTCGCCCTGACGTTCCGGTCCGTCTTCTCGATGACGATATCGCCGCCCATCGTTCTCAGGTTCACTTCGTCGTCGGCGCTTCCGTCGGGACGGCCGGTGACGTTGCGATAGACGACTTTTCCGCCCATCGTGGAGCCCTTGAGGTTCCCCTTCACGTCCTCTATGAGAATGCTTCCGCCCATCGTGCTCACTTTCCCGTCCGCCTCGCATTCCCGCACCGTCACCGAACCGCCCATCGTTTCGAGATCGACGTCGCCCTTCACGCGGGAGAGATCGATGTCGCCTCCCATCGTCGAGCCCCCGATCTCACCGGCGACTCCCTCGATATCCACGGAGCCGCCCTTCGATTCGATCGAGACGTCGAATCGCTCCGGCACCTTGATGACGAAGCGCACGTCCGAGTCGCAGCCCCAGCGCCCCGAGCAGTGCGAATGAATCTTGAGGCTCCGGACGCCCGGATCGAAATCGACGCGCACGTCCTCGGCGTCCTTCCCCTTGATCTCGGCCGTGACGGATATCTCTTCTTTCGCCCAGCCGGCGATTTCGAGGGAGCCACCCGTGTCGAGATCGAGCACGAGCCGGCCTTCCATCTTGACGGGAAACGTCTTCTCGATCGTGGCCGGCTTCGCCGCGGATTCGCGCGCACCGGCGGCCGAGACGACGATCATGACGAGCGAGAGCGCCAGCGGGTATTTCATATCGAGGCTCCTTTCGAGGTGGTCGAACGCCGTACCTCTCATACTACGGCGCGGCGCACCCCGTGTTTCAGCGTTTTTCGACTCTCTCCCTTTTGCCTTTTCCCGGCGGCCAATCGCATGTTACAATGCGGCTTATGAACGTGCGCATCGCCCTCGCACAGGTCAACCCCACGGTCGGCGATCTCGCGGGAAACGCCGCGCTCGCCCGGCGCCTGACGGCTGAGGCGAAGCGTCTCGGGTGCGGCCTCGTCGCCTTCCCCGAGCTGATGCTCTGCGGATACCCGCCGGAGGACCTCCTCCTCAAGCCGCGCTTTCTCGAGGACTGCGAGAGAACGCTCCGGCGCCTCGCCCGGGAGACCAGCGGCATCGCCGTTCTCATCGGCGCCCCCGCGCCGGCGGAGATCCCCGGCGGCCGCCCCTACAACGCGTGCCGCCTCCTCGTCGACGGCCGGATCGCCGCCACGTACCGCAAGATCAACCTCCCGAACTACGGCGTGTTCGACGAGCAGCGCTACTTCGAGCAGGGTCGGCTCGCGCTCGTCGCCCGCTTCGGCCGCGTGCCGGTCGCCGTCAACATCTGCGAGGACATCTGGGTGGAGGACGGCCCGGCGGAGGCGCAGACGGAGCTCGGCGGGGCGCGGATCGTCGTCAACATTTCCGCCTCGCCCTACCACCGCGGCAAGGGCCGGGAGCGCGAGCGCCTCATGCGGCGGCGCGCGCGGGAGAACGGATGCTGGCTCTGCTACCTCAACCTCGTCGGCGGTCAGGACGAGCTCGTTTTCGACGGCTGCAGCGTCGTCGCCGATCCCGCCGGCCGCACGATCGCCCGCGGAAAGCAGTTCGAGGAGGATCTCCTCGTCGTCGACATCGATCCCGGCTCCGCGCCGGCCCGCCGGCGGCGGCCGGCCCGCCGGGCGGCGCGCCACATCGTCGAGATCGTCGATCTGCCGGCGCTCCGGAGCGCGCGCGGCGCGCGGGCGCGGCGGCGCGTCGAACCGCACCCGCAGCCGATCGAGGAGGTCTACCGGGCGCTCGTCCTCGGCACGCGCGACTACGTCGAGAAGAACGGATTCTCGGGGGTCGTTCTCGGGATGAGCGGAGGAGTCGACTCGGCGCTCGTCGGAGCGATCGCCGCGGACGCCCTCGGCGAGGATCGCGTCGTCGCCGTCACCATGCCTTCGCCCTTCACCTCGCCCGAAACGCTTCGCGACGCGCGCGCGGTGTGCCGCAACCTCCGGCTGCGGATGATCGAGGCGCCGATTCACGCCGTCTACGAGTCGTTCATCGACACGATGCGACCCGCCTTCTCCGGAAAGCGTCCGGACGTCACCGAGGAGAATATCCAGGCGCGCGTCCGCGGTAACATTCTCATGGCGCTCTCGAACAAGTTCGGCTGGCTCGTGCTCACGACGGGAAACAAGAGCGAGCTCGCCACCGGCTACTGCACGCTCTACGGCGACATGGCCGGCGGGTTCGCCGTCATCAAGGACGTGCCGAAGACCCTCGTCTATCCGCTCTGCCGCTACCGCAACGCGCGGGCGCGGCGGCGGGTCATTCCGTCCTCCGTGTTGCGGCGACGCCCCACGGCGGAGCTCAGGGCGGGCCAGTGCGACGAGGACACGCTCCCGCCCTATCCCGTCCTCGACCGCATCATCGAGCTCTACGTCGAGCGGGACCGGAGCTTCGACGAGATCGTCGCCTCGGGGCTCGACCGCGCCGTCGTGCGGCGGACGCTCGGCATGATCGACGGGAGCGAGTACAAGCGCCGCCAGGGCGCCCCGGGCATCAAGATCACGCCGAAGGCCTTCGGCCGCGACCGGCGGCTTCCCATCACGAACCGCTACCGCGGGGCCGGCCATGACTGACCTCGCGATCCGGCCCTTTCGCCCCGAGGACAAGCCCGGCGTCGTCTCCATCATCGAATCGGTCTACCGCGTCTACGGCTACCGGCTCGACTTCGATCACTTCGACGCGGATCTCGTCGACGTCCAGACGACGTACCAGGACGCGGGGGGAGAGTTCTGGGCGGCGGACGAGGGCGGCTCGGTCGCCGGCTGCGTCGGCGTCCTGCCGCACGGGGCGGACGAGTGCGAGCTCAAGCGCCTCTACGTCGCCGGGGCGCGCCGCCGCCGCGGGCTCGCGACGCGGCTCCTCGCGACGGCGCGCGGATGGGCGATCTCGAGGGGATACCGGCGGATGATTCTCTGGTCGGACGTGCTGCTCGCGGCCGCGCACACCCTCTACCTCAAGAGCGGATTTCGGGCGACGAACGAGACGCGCGCGATCGATCCCACCAACCCGACGAGCGTCGAGCGGCGCTTCGAGATCGACCTCTAGACCTCCGTCCCGTTTTCCAGCGTGGCGCCCTTCGGCACGACGATGATGCCGCCGCGGATGTAGAAGCGTTCGGCGGGGTCGTCGTACGAGTCGAGCTTTTTTCTGTTCTCGAGGACGACGCCGTCGCCGATGCGGGCGTTCTTGTCGACGATGGCGCGCCGTATCCGGCAACGCTCGCCGATCCCGAGCGGCACCTTCCCCTTCGCCTCCCACGGCAGCTCGTAGAGGTCGGACCCCATCACGATCGCGTCGGAGATCCGCGTGCCGGCGCCGACCCGCGTCCGGACGCCGATGATCGAGCGGCGGATCACGGCGCTCTCGATGATGGCCCCGCCCCCGAGGATGGAGCGCTCGATCGTGCCGCGGTTCACCTTGGGGCCCGGCAGCGAGCGGCAGTGCGTGTAGAGGGGATGGTGCTCGTCGAAGAGGTTGTAGGGCGGAAGCGGCTCGAGGAGATCCATGTGCGCCTCGTAGAACGTGCGGATCGTCCCGATGTCCTCCCAGTAGCCGTCGAAGAGGTAGGCGCGCACGTCGAGGGAGGGGAGCGCGTGGGGAATGATCTCCTTCGCGAAATCGATGAGCCGCTGCTCGCGCTCGAGCACGTCGCGCAGGACGTCGAACTTGAAAAGATAGACGCCCATCGATCCGAGGTAGGGCCGCCGCTTCGCCTCGGCCGCGGAGAGCCCGAGGGTGCGCGTGTTCGTGCGCATCTCCGCGAGAAACTTCCCGCGGGGCTTCTCGTGAAACTCGGTGATCTTTCCCTTCCCGTCCGCCCGCAGCACGCCGAGCTCGTGGGCGCGCGAGGTCGGGACGGGCTTCACCGCGATCGTGATGTCGGAGCCGAGGAACCGGTGGCGCGCGAGAAAATCGACGTAGTCCATCCGGTACAGGTGGTCCCCCGACAGGATGAGCACTTCCCGCGGCCCGTGCGTCGCGACATGCGGCAGCACCTTCCGCACGGCGTCGGCCGTCCCCTGGAACCAGTCGATCGAGGAGGGCGTCTGCTCCGCGGCGAAGATCTCGACGAAGCCGCCGCTGAAGATGTCGAAACGGTACGTCCGCGAGATGTGCTGGTTGAGGGAGGCCGAGTTGTACTGCGTGAGCACGTAGATGCGGTCGATCCCCGAGTTGATGCAGTTCGAGATCGTGACGTCGACGAGCCGGTAGCTCCCCGCGAGCGGCACGGCCGGCTTCGAGCGCATCCGGGTGAGCGGAAAGAGCCGCGTGCCTCTTCCGCCGCCGAGTATGAGGGCGATCACGTCGCGCATGAGGGCTCCCTCGCGGACCCCGCGGCGCCTCGCGGCGCCGCGGTCCGTCCGCCGGTCACTGCTGTTCGAGCTCGATCACGTTCACCGCTCCGAAGTCCGAGAGCGGCCGGTCGAAGAGCTCCGCGTTTCCCACGAAGAGCATCGTAAGCCTGTCGGGCGCGAGGTACTTCTCCGCCGCGGCCTTGATGTCGGCCGCGGTGAGCTTCGCGTACGTATCGAGATCGAGCTTCGGCGTGTCGAGCGGCCGGCCCTCGAAACGGAGAGTCACGAGCCGCATCATGACTTGAACCTTCGACTCGTAATCGAACACCTGGCCGTTGACGTAGAAATCGACGGCCTTCTCGACCTCGTCCTCGCTCGGCCCCTGCTCCCGCATCCGCTTCATGAGATCGATCATGATCCGCGTCGCGCGGCTGCACGCGTCCCCCTTCGTCTGGGCGGAGGCGGCGAAGGTCCCCTTCGCGAACGCGTCGGCCGAGTATCGCGATCCAGCGTGGTACGCGAGCCCCTCGTCGCTACGCACCTTTTCGGTGATCCAGGAGGTGAAGCTCCCGCCGCCGAGAACGAAGTTCATGATGTTGACGGCGCAGCGGTCCGGATTCTTCGCGTTGATGCCCTCGTGCCCGAGGGTGACGTACGCCTGATTGATGTCCATGTAGGCGTAGTTGACGCTCGAGGCCGGCGTCGCGGCGACGTCGGGAACGCCCGGGATCGAAACATTCGCCCCTGCCCAGCCGGCGAACGCCGTCTCGAGGGCCGCGACGATCTCCTCCCGCGTCACGTCCCCGCTCACGCCGATAATGGCGTTCGCGGGATGGAAGTAGGTCTCGTGGAATTTCACGAGATCGGCGCGGGAGATCGCGTTCACCGACGCCGTGCCGTACTCCCAGCCGTACGGATGCTCCCCGTACACGAGCTTCGCGAACTCGCGCCGCGAGACGGCGTTGGGCTCGTCGTTCTTCCGGCGGATTTCCTCGAGCAGGGTCTTGCGTTTCATCTCGATTTTGTCCTCGGGAAACGCCGGGTTCATGACGAGATCGGCGAAGATCCCGAGAACCCGCGGCAGATCCTTCTTCATGCAGGTGAACGAGATCTGCGTGTTGAGCGGGGCGCCGCGCACTTCGACGAAGGCCGCGAGAAACTCGAGCTCGTCGTTGAGCTTGTCGGCGGGCCAGGCGGCGCTGCCGCCGTTGCGCATGACCCACCGCGCCATCTCGTCGAGCCCGCAGACGCCGCGATCGGCGAAGTACGTTTTGACGAGAAGCACGCCGCTCACGACGGGGATCTCGTGATCCTCGACGAAGAAGCCGGCGAGACCGTTCGAGAGCGCTATCTCGACCGTCTCCGGCGTCTTGACCGAGAGCGGCGCGTAGACGAGCTTGCTCGGGTGCGGGCGCTTGCCCGCCTCAGCGAGCGAGGCGAACGAGACCGCGAGGACCGCGGCCAGAACGACGATCAAGGCTTTGCTGCGCATCGCACCTCTCCTTTACTTCTTCGTGGCGGCCTTCGCGCGCTCCCAGAGCTCTTTGCCGAGCTCTTTGCGCTCGGCGTCGGTCTTGAGACTCTGGAACTTCTGGAATATCGCGACCTGCTCCTCCTGCGGGAGCGTCTGGATGTACTGCATGAGCGCCTTCTCGTCGATCTGCTCCTCGCCCCCCGCCCCTTCCCGCTGCTCGACCTGAACGCGGTAGGCGACCGTGCGGTTCTTCGCCGTGAGGTATTCTCGCGCGACCCGCATGACGTCCTCGGCCGTCACCTGCTTCGCGCGCTCGAGGATGCGGAAGTTGGCGCGGTAGTCGCCGTAGAAAAGCCGTCCGAACCCGGCGGTGAAGGCGATCCCGAGGTTCGATCCGAGCTGGCGGATGAGCGCCGCGTCGATCTGATTCTTGACTCTCTCGAGCTCCCGAGCCGTCACGGGCTCGCTCTTGAGCCGCTCGATCTCAGCGAGCAGCGCCGCCTCGACCTCCTCGAGCGTGTGCGGGTTGCGCGGCAGGGCCTCGATCACCATGAGGTTGTCGTACCGGGAGCCCGGCCCGTCGTAAACGTTCGGCTCCTCGGCCAGAAGCTGCTGCTTCTCGAACACCGTCTGGTAGAAACGGGAGGTGCGTCCGTTCGCGAGAACGTTCTCGATCACGTCGAACGCCGCGGCGTCGGGATCGGGGTAGATGGGCTTGTGATATCCGATCATGAGCTTCGGATTGGCCGTGTGCTCGAGGACGATCCGCCGCTCCCCCTTCTGTTCGGGCTCGATCGTTTCGACGCGGGGCGGCTCGGCGCCGCGCGGGATCGATCCGAAATATTTCTCCGCGAGCTTCTTCACCTCGCCGACCGTGACGTCTCCGACCACGATGGCGATGGCGTTGTTCGGCGTGTAGTAGAGATCGTGATAGCGGATGAGCTCCTCGCGATCGATCGTGCGCAGGTCGCTCATCCAGCCGACGACCGGCCAACGGTAGGGATGCGCGGTGAATGCGGCCGCGTAGAACGCCTCGCCGAGCTCGTTGTCGGGATCGTTCTCGCCGAGCCGCCGCTCCTCCATGATCACGTCGCGCTCCGACCAGAACTCCCTGAACACCGGCGATTCCATGCGGTCGGACTCGAGGTTCATGAAGAGCTCGAGGCGGTTCGCCGGAAGATACTCGATGTACACGGTGAAATCGTTCGACGTGAACGCGTTGAGAAAGCGCGAGCCGTTGTTCATGAACTGGCCCCAGAGCTCGTCCTTCACGAGGTACTGGCGCTGCTCGTCGAGGAGGCGCGAAATGTCCCCCCAGGCGGTTTCGTACTCGAGGTACTTCTCGAGGTAGTCGACGCCCCCGTCCTCGACGAGATACGGGACCGATGCGACGGAGTCGGGAAGCGGCTTCATCGCGCGGATCTTCGCGACGAGCAGCTTCTGCTGCTCGGGCTTGTTCGCGCCGATCGCCGTTTTCTCCTCCTCGGTGAAGGCGTTCAGAACCTGCTTCGCGAGCTCGCTGAAGCGCTCGAACCGCCATTCGCCCATTTCCTTGCGGAGCCGGATCGTGCGCCCGCCGAGCTCGTCCGTCTCGCGCAGGTAGGGCAGCTCCTTCTTGTAGTTCTTGGTCCCCATCATCTCGGTGCCCTTGAACATCATGTGCTCGAGCATGTGCGAGATGCCGGTGATGTTGGGCCACTCGTTCGCCGCGCCGGCGTCGTACGCGATCGCGCAGAAAACGACCGGCGCCGCGCTGCGCTCGACGACGACCCACGTCATGCCGTTCCGGAGCTCGAACTCCTTGATCTTCTCCTCGAGAGTCTGCGCCGCGAGCGGCCCGGCCGCGATGACGGCCGCCGCCACCGCGACGGCCACCGCGCGGAGAAACGACGTTCCCTTCCGTCCGTGCATACCGCCTCCCTTCGAAATGGATCTCGTGGTGAGGCCCGGCCGGGCCGGGCGAATGCCGGCCCCCGCCGGAGCCCCGTCATCCTACTATAAAGGAAGCGCGAAGTGAAGGGGGGAAGCTTCCCCGGGAACCTTCTCGCGGCTTGCTACCCGCGCGCCCCTGTGCTACCCTTCCCGCGCCGATCACCCGCCGACCGTGAGGGTGCGAGTCCGCTTCCTGAGCCGATACGAGGTGACCCATGAGGTTGTGCCGGCTGAAACATATCATTCGCGCGACGCTGGTCTTTTCGATCGTTTCGGCCTTCGCGGCCCGGCCCTCGGGGTCCCAGGCCCTCGCCGACGGCGAAGCGCCCTACTGGCAGCAGGGGGCCGACTACACGATCGAGGCCTCGCTCGACACGAGGGATCACCTCCTCGCGGGCACCGAGATCGTCTCCTACACGAACAACTCCCCCGACACGCTGCGCGAGTTTTACCTCCACCTCTACGCGAACGCGTTCCGGGACAAGACCTCCCAGCTCATCCGCGACTACCTTCAGGGGACGCTCTACTTCTTCGTCGGGCTCCCCGAGTCGATGCGCGGCTGGATCGACGTCTCGGATCTCGCCGTGAACGGCCGCGCGGTCGAGTTTACGGTCGACGGCACGATTCTCGCGAGCGACTTCCCGAAGCCCCTCCTCCCCGGCGAGACGGCCGTCATCACGCTCTCGTTCCGCGAAAAGATCATGCGGCGCCTCGGCCGGATGGGATGGGCGGGCGAGCACTACGACATGGCGCAGTGGTATCCGAAGATGGCGGTCTACGACGGCGACGGCTGGCACCCCGATCAGTACCGCATGGGCGAGTTCTACGGCGAGTTCGGAACGTTCGACGTCAGCGTCACGCTCCCCGAGAAGTACGTCGTCGCGGCGACGGGGCTTCCGGTCTCGGGAGACCCGGGCTGGACGAAGAACGCGCCCCGGCCCGAAGCGGCGGGCGGAGGGGGCGGCGGCCATCCGGGCGGACGGCCGTCAGGTGACGCCGCGAGCGGCGAGGCCGCACCCGCGACGAAAACCGTGCGCTTTCGCGCCGAGAGGGTTCACGATTTCGCCTGGTGCGCGAATCCTTCGTTCGTCGTGCAGGATTCGACGGTGAGCGGGGTCCGCGTCATGAGCTTCTTCCGTCCGTGGAACCGTCCCTGGGCCGACTCCACGCTCGCGCAGGGGATCCGCGCGGTCCGCTGGCTCGAAGGGGTCGCGGGACCCTTCCCGTACCCCCAGATCAGCATCGTCGACTCGCCGACGCGGGGCGGCATGGAGTATCCGATGCTCGTCATGAACGGCTACGTCGACGACGGCCTCGTGCTCCACGAGCTCGCGCACATCTATTTCTACGGAGCGCTCGGGAACGACGAGCGCGCCGAGGCGTGGCTCGACGAGGGGCTCGCCCAGTACAGCGTCTTCTGGCGCGCGGAAGAGGCATACGGCCCCTACGGTCCGCCCTCGGAGCGCCCCTGGCCCTTTTCGCTCTTCCGCGAGCGGCGGATGTGGGACGACATCGAGCGCCCCGTCGTGAAGCTCCACCGCACCGGCTTCGCCGAGCGCATCGCCACTCCCGCGCACGAGTTCAAAAACGGCTTCAGCACGATGCCCTATATCGGCGCGCCGCTCTTCCTGCGGGCGCTCCGTTACACCGTCGGCGACGAGAATTTCCGCGAGATCGTCTCGACCTACGTCGACCGCTGGAAGTTCAAGCACGTCGACGAGGAGGCCTTCCGCTCGGTGTGCGAGGAAGTCTCCGGGATGGACCTCAAGGAGCTCTTCCGCCAGTGGCTCCACACGACCAAGTCCTGCGATTACCGGCTCGCGCGCTTCAGGACGAAGCGGACCAAGGACGGCTGGAGCGCGGATCTCAGGATCGACCGCAAGGGCGAGCTCATGATGCCGGTCACCCTCGCCGTGCGGCTCGCCGACGGCAACACCGTCACGGAGCGGTTCGACGGCGTCTCCCGCACGATCACGGACACCCTCCGCTTCGAATCGAAGCCCGTCCGGGCCTCGATCAATCCCGACAACGAGATCCTCGACGTCTACCGGCTCGACAACGTCTCGCCGCGGCGGCGGCATTTCACGCTCCTCGACGTGCCGTTCAACCGGTACTACCCGCCCGACGCCTTCTCGTACCGCTTCCTGCCGGTCGGGTACTACAACGACGTCGACGGGGGAAAAGCGGGGCTCCGCATGCGCGGGAGCTTCGACGACACGTACCGGAAATTCACGCTTCAGGGGCTCTACGGCTTCGAGAGCGGCGTCGCCGACGTCTACGGATCGTACCGGCACCCGATAGGCTACCTCGGGCGGGACGCGGTCGTCTCCGGCGAGGCGTTCATCCGCGAGGGGCGGCAGGGCGCGTCGCTCGAGCTCTCGAAGATCCGCCGCAAGTCCCTCTACGATCCGTTCGCCCACACGATCACCCTCGGGCTCTCCTATCACGAGCTCACGGACGAGGAGTACGTCCGCCCGTTCACGTACGAGAAGGGGATGAACTTCAAGGGGAAGATCGCCCTCGCGTTCGAACCCGAGACCGACATCTTCGCCTCGCGGCTCTCCTTCTCGCTCGAGCGCACGCTCTGGGGGAGCGACTTCGACACGGAGAAGCTCAACGTCTCGCTCGCGCTCTCGCCGGGGCTCCGGTCGGATTTTCTCCCGGTGAAGCCGCACCTGCGCTTCTTCCTCGGGCGCGCGATGAACGACGCGCCGGTGCAGGAGCGCTTTCAGCTCGCCGGCGCCGGCACGCTCGCGAAGGAGAACCGCTTCTGGCTCCGCAGCGTCGGCGCGTGGCCGGCCGACTACTACGGCAACTTTCACGTGCCGGGGGACGCGAACCTGCGCGGCTACTTCGACGGCACGTTCGCCTTCAAGCAGATCTTCTCGTCGAACGTCGAGCTCGAGCTTCCGTTTCCCATCCTGCTCCCGCTCAGCCGCCCGCTCGCGCGCGCGCTCGACCGCAAGCTCTACCTTTTCTTCGACTGGGGAAAGGTCCTGGACGCGCGGCCGCTCGAGGGTCTCGCGCCGTGGGAGCGGAGCGCATTCGACGAGAACTACTTCGACGGGATCCTGCTCGACTCGGGCGTCGGCGTGAGCATCTGGAAGCTGACGGCGGAGTTTCCGCTCTACCTGAGCCACCCCGCGCTCGTCGGGCAGGACGAGAAATGGGATCTGCGCTGGACGATCGGCTTCGAGCGCCTCTTCTGAGCGGGCCGGCCGCCGCCTCGCCGGCGGCCGGGGCTACTTGATCGCCCCGCTACTTGATCGCCCCGGCGATCGCCGGATCGAGATCGGCGAATTTCGAGAGCCACGCGATCCGCTCGGCGCGCAGCGACTCCCGGAGCGCGGCGAGATCTTCGCCCGTGTAGAAGCGGCGCTCGTCGTAGCGGGCGAGATCGAGCCCCGGAATCGCCGCCGGCACCTCGTACCCCCAGTACTCGTCGCGCTTCCACGCGACCCCCGCCCGGCTGATCTCGCGTATGACGGCCGCCGAATCCTGAATCCGTATCTTCTGCCCCGAGAGCACGGCGATCTCGACGAGCTGCATGCCCGCGCCGCCCTCCGTCCCGGCCTCGAGCGAGGCGAGAAGGGCCTTGAGATCGTTTTTCGCCCGCACGCGCCCGCTCTTCCCCGAGACCTCGTAGCGCACGGACGCGACCTTGAACTTCATCTTCTCGCCGTCCGGCAGCGCGTGCTCGACGGTCGCCCCGGTGTCGGGGTGCTTCGCGCCGTCGACGAACCGGCGGAGCTTCTCGCGCGCCCCGGGCGCATCGAGGGGCTCGGCGCTCCGCTCGATCGTCCGCCCGCCGAAGCCGCCGGTGTTGAGCAGGAAGCACTGCGCGTTCGGGTTCTTCTTGAGAATCCGGTAGAAGAGGTTCCCCTCCTCCCCTTCCGAGCCGACGATGAAGGGGTTCGTGCCGACCTCGCGGACCGACTGGCCGGCCTTCGTCGGATCGGCGGCGGAGGTGATGATCGACTCGCCGAGCATGAAGAACGCCGCGGCCTGCTCGGCGTTGAGCCGCGCCGCCGGCGGCACGATCGTCTCGCGCCGCGTGATGAAGAAGACGAGGTCGACGCGGACGAGATCGATCTCGGCGTCGGTGAAATCGAGCTCCCGCCGCACGACGATGCCGCGGCCGTTGAGACACTGGCCGCCCGAGCCGAAGGGATGGTCGTAGCGGAAGAAATCGACCTCGAGCGTTTTCGGGTCGACGAAAACGTTCTCGAGCACGGCCGAGGGGCTCACGGCCCCGGTGTAGAGGAGCGGCTGACCCTCGGGCTCGAGACCCTCGGTCTTGATGTACGCGTTGTCCTCGGTGCCGTACGCGGCGCCGCTCTCGGCGAGAACGAAGAAATCGTCCTGCCGGATGACGACGCTCTCCCCCTTCGCGGGATCGAGCCAGAAATGGTGGACGGAGAGCGTGGTCTTGCCGGTGCCGCTCAGGCCGAAGAAGATCGCTCCCTTGTCCGCGACCTCGTTCGTCCTCCCGTCGAGCGCGCGGATCACCTTGCCGCCGGCGTGCACGCCGAGCCCGCCGCCCGCGCCCGCGATGAGACGCCGCTTCTCCGCGTACATCGCCATCCGCAGGTGCCCCTTCTTCACCTCGCCGAAGTAGTCGGTCCCGAGCACGTACGTCACGCGCCCCGTCGCGTCGCAGAAGATGGCGCGCGGATCGAGGCCGAGGCGTTTGGCGACCTCTCCCCACTCCGGCACCATGACGAGCGTCTGATCCGGCTCTCCCTCTTCCCGCCCCGCGGGAAGGTCGAAGATGAGCTTGTTCCACATCACGAGGAGCCGCGCGTACGGCTTCGTGACGATCGTGCGGCAATGGTGGCTGTGCTTCGGGTGGAGCCCCATCTGCTTGTCCATGACGAGAAGCTCGACGCCGGAGCCCGCGAGATACTCCGCCGCCGCCTCGATCATTTTTCTCTGACGCTCGTTCGGCTCGCCGAAGAACACCTCGGTGACGGCCGCCGAGCGGTTCGTCACGCGGGAAATGAAGGCGGGATTGCGGTACTTGGTGAGCACGTCGGAGGTGCCGCGGGAGCCGATCGTCGTCGCGTCCCTCAGGGCGAGGTCGTTGATCGTCTCGCGAGAGCGGACGAGCCTGCCCCCGTCGCGCGCGGTTTTGGTGATCGTGGCCGCGAGCTCTCTCGCCGGCGTGGATACAAAATCGCCCGGTGCCTTGTCTTTGCCCATACGGCGGATCCCGTTCCCTTCCTGTGTCAGTGCCGAACCACGAGCCAGAAGCGATGTTCCAGCAGAATGTATGGCTTTTCGGGGGTTTTGTCAAAAGCGGAGAGGCGCGGGGCGCCCCGGGGCGCCCCGCCATGCCCGCGATGCTAGTGCAGCTTGTACGTCACCGGAATAATAACCTCGATCGTATCGGCCTTTCCGACCGACGCGTCGACGTTGAAAGTCCATGTCCCGGCCGCTTCGAGCGCGTTCTTTTCGAACTGGGCCTGGAGCTTCTTCATCGTATCCCGATCGACCGCGGCGCCCTCCGGCGGCGTCAGGGTCAGGGAGTCGACGGATGCCGCGACGACTATCCCCCCGCCTTCCGCTCCGGCGATCTTGAGACGCAGGTGCACCTCGGAGCTTACCCCCAGCTTCCTCGCCTCTTCAGGATACCTGGGCTGCGTCATGCGGGCGATCTCGACTTTCGCCGTGATCGTCCCTTTGTCTCCCGTAACCGTCACGGTCGCGGACGATTCCTTGGCGGTCTTCTGCGCGGCCCCCTTTTCCCGGTCCGGCGTCGCCTTCATGGGCAGGGGGTAGAAAGTCGCTGCGGCGACGACGAGAGCCGCGGCGGCGACGAGAGCTCGATGCTCGAAACGCATTGCGTACCTCCTTCTGTTCAATTCCGGTAAACGTTCCAGGCGGCGCCGCAAGAGAGAGGTCCCGCTCGCCGCCGCGAGGGCATACGCCGGCGAGGCGAGCCCGAGCGAGAGCGTGCGCGCGAGAGCGCGCGCGTAGGTGAGCGCGGGCACGCCGGCCTGAACGACGTTTTCGTCGCACGCGTACTCGGCGGTGGAACGAAGCCGCCGCAGCACGAGATAGAGCGGGGGATAGAAGAAAAAGAGCGCGAGGCCGAGGCGCTGCAGGGCGGCGCGCAGCGGATCGCGGCGCCTGCGGTGCGCGTCCTCGTGGAGAACGATCGCGCGAAGCTCGTCGTCATTGAGCTCGCGGACGAGACGCCCCGGCACGAGAATCATCGGCCGAATGAGCCCCACGACGGTGGGCATGACGCCCCGGTCGCAGAGGATCACCCGATCGAGCGGGACGCCCGAGCCGTCGAGAATCGACCTGAGCCCGCCGGAAACGCTCCCGTCGAGCGCCGCGAAGGGAGTCCCCCCGTGCCGCCCCGCCCGGACCGTGTCGACGACGAGACGGCCGAGAAGGTAGAGGGCCGAAGACGCCCAGCACGCGGTCGCGGCGACGAGCGCCGAGGAGAGCATGGACCCTGGAGCCCGCGCGGCGGGGCTTCCGATCGGATCGAGGATCGCCGCCACGGCGGGAAGCAGCTGGGGCGCCTCTCCCCGCCCCCATGCCGGCGCGCCGCCGAAAACCGCCCGGAAGAGCAGATTCGCCGCGCCCCCGAAGAGAGAGAGCGGGAGGAAAATTTTGACGAGCGCCGCGCTCCAGAGGGCGTGGCTCGCCCGCGAGGGGGCGCCGCGAAGCAGCGCCTGGATGGCGAGAACGAGGCCGATGACGATCGTCGTCTGCCAGAGGTGCCCGGCCATCCCGTGCCAGAAGCCGTAGAGCGCCGTCATGAGCCTTTCCTCCCCTCCCCGTCCCGGGCTGCCTTCGGCCTCGCCGCGAGCTCCTCCTCGATCCCGCGCAGATCGTCGAGGGTGAGCGCCTTCATGTCGGCGAGGTGCGAGACGAGCTCCGGCGCGCCGCCGTCGAAAAGGCTGTCGAGCAGCCGCCGAACCTCCTTGCGAACGATCTCGGCCGCCGAAACCTCCGGCCGGTACACCCACGCCTTGCCGTCGCGACGGACGCGCGTCACGGCGCCTTTCTCCTCGAGGCGCTCGAAGATCTTGCGCACGGTCGAGTAGCTCGGCGCCTTCGGGAGGTCGCCGTGGACCTCGCGAACAGTCGCTTCCTTGCGGCTCCAGAGCTTCCTCAGGCACTGGAGCTCGAACCGCGAGAGATCCGGGAGCTTTCGTTTCATGGCTCCTCCGTTCATGACTGCTACGTCTGTCGCACTAAATATGCGACGCTTGTCGCACGTTGTCAAGGCTGAAAAACCGCCTCGCCCCGCGCCATCCCCGCGGCGGCCTTTTTTATTGCGCCATATCGAAATTCATGAGACAATCGGCCCGCTCTTTTTCCCCAAGTCCGGCATGACCGATAAGTCTCTCCCGCGCCTTTAACGGAAGAGGTGAAGGTATGGTGAAACGAGTCGCAATCGTCGGCATCGGGACCACGGGATTCCGTCCCATCACCCCCGATGTCTCCTACCGGGAGCTCATATTCGAGGCGGCCCGGAAGGCCTACACCGACGCCGGGATCGAGCCGAGCGAGATCGGCGGATTCATCACGGCGGCGGAGGATTTTCTCGAGGGGTACAGCATCTGCGACGAGTACTGCCCCGACCAGATCGGGGCCGTCCTCAAGCCCACCCAGACGATCCCGGGCGACTTTCTCCACGCCCTCGCGACGGGGTACATGATGATCATGACCGGCGCCTTCAAGACCGTGGCGATCGAGGCCCACAGCAAGGCCTCGAACGTGAAGACGCTCGACGAAATGATGGGATTCGCGCTCGACCCGGTCTACAACCGGCCCCTCCGCGAGACGGCGCACGCGATCGCCGGCCTCGAGATGACGCGATACATGTTCGAGACCTGCACCACCTCGGAGCAGTGCGCGAAGGTGGTCGTCAAGAACCGCGGCAACGCGATGCGCAACCCGTACGCCGCCTTCGCGGCCGAGCTCACCGAGCGCGACGTGCTCGGGAGCGAGCCGGTGTCGCTCCCGCTCCATCGCCTCGACATAGCGCCGCACGCGGACGGCGCCGTCGTCGCCGTCCTCGCGGACGACCAAACGGCGCAGGCTCTCGGCGGAACGCCGATCTGGATCGACGGCATCGGATGGTGCACCGACACCCCGACCCTCGAGATGCGCGACTGGGGCGAGGCCGCCTACGCCCGCATCGCGGCCGAGATGGCCTACAAGATGGCGGGCATCGCGAACCCGCGCGGCCTCATCGACCTCGCGGAGATCTGCGACGAATACTCGTACAAGGAACTCCAGCACATGGAGGCCCTCAAGTTCTGCAGCCGCGGCGAGGCCGCCGAGATGCTCGAGAGCGGCGCCACCTCGGTGCAGGGGGAGCTCCCCGTCAACATATCCGGCGGCGCGCTCGGCGTGGGGCACCTCTTCGAGGCGTCCGGCGCCCACAAGATCCTCGAGCTCGTCGAGCAGCTCCGGGGCGAGGCGGGCGCCCGTCAGATCCCCGACGTGAACATCGGGCTCGCGCAGATCTGGCGCGGCGTTCCGACCGCCACGGGAGCGGTCGCCATTCTTTCGAACATGTAGGAGGTCTTCCGCAATGGGAATGAGGAAAGTAGCGATCGTCGGAGCCGGCATCACGAAGTTCGTGCGCCGCGCGCAGGAGACGGGAAAGGAGCTCTCGTACCAGGCCTCCAAGATGGCGCTCGACTCCTGCGGCCTCACGCTCGATGACGTCGAGGCGGTCACCCTCGGCACGGCGCCCGACGCCTTCGACGGCGTCCACATGAAAGGCGAATACCTCGCCGACGGCGCGGGCGGGCTCCGCAAGCCCTACATGCGCCACTACGTCGGCGGCGGCACGGGGGTCTTCAGCCCCATCCACGGATGGTTCCACGTGGCGAGCGGGATGGCGGACATCGTGCTGGTCGTGGCGGAGGAGAAGATGTCGTCCTGCCATCCGCACCCGCAGGGCGCCTTTCTCACGATCTTCGACCACACCACCGAGCAGCCCCTGAAGCCCACGCTCATCTGGATCTTCGCCCTCGAAATGAACCGGTACATGAGCACGTACGGCATCTCGAAGGCCGACATCGCCCGCGTATCGGTCAAGAACAAGGGAAACGCCCTCGACCACCCCTCGGCGCAGGTCGCCGAGAAGATCACGGTCGAGGACGTGCTCGCGAGCGAAACCCTCTGCTGGCCCGTCAACCGGCTCGACATCAGCCCGGCATCGGACGGCGCGGCGGCCGTGGTGCTCGCGAGCGAGCGCGTCGCGCGCCGGCTCACCGACAAGCCGGTCTGGATCGACGGCGTCGGGTTCTCCATCGACACGGCGTACTGGGCCACCCGCGATCTCAGCTACCCGCGCTACGTCGAGACGGCGGCGCGGATGGCGTACGACATGGCGGGGATCAAGGAGCCGTCGAAGGAGATCCACATCGCCGAGCCGTACGACCCGTTCGACTACAAGGAGCTCCACCACATGGAGGGGCTCATGCTCTGCCCGCGCGGCGAGGCGGCGCGCCTCACCGCCGAGGGGTACACGGCCCGCGACGGCAACATGCCGATCTGCCCGTCGGGCGGCGCGCTCGGCGTCGGCAACCCGATCGCGGCCACGGGCCTCATGAAGATCATCGAGATCTTCCTCCAGCTCCGCGGCGAGGCGGGCAAGCGCCAGGTGCCCGGCAACCCGCGCTGCGGGCTCGCGCAGGCGTGGGGCGATCTCATGCAAATGGGAACCGTCGTCGTGATGAGAATATGAGGCAAAGGAGACACGCGCTATGAAGCTCGAAGATTACGAACTCGGCGGCACGCACCTCAGCACCTCTGATTTCGAGAAGGGGAAGGTGCTCACGACCGCCTGGCAACCGAACCTCGCCTACGCATGGGACAACGGCGCCGCTATAGGCCGCTATCTCGCCGAGCTCAAGGAAGGGCGCATCATCGCCCGCGTCTGCCACAAGTGCTCCCGCATCATGCTCCCGCCGCGGATGTTCTGCGAGCTCTGCTTCAAGCCGACCGACGAGTGGATGTACGTAAAGGACACGGGCACGATCGAAACCTTCAGCATCGCCCACGTCAACTGGGACGCCTCGCGGCGAGGCCCCAAGGAGCCCCCGCTCCTGCCGGCCGTGATCCGGATCGACGGCGCCTCGGAGGGCATGGGCATCCTACACATGCTCGGCGAGGTCGATCCGAAGGCCATCAAGGTCGGCATGCGGGTCGTCGCCGTCTGGAAGAAGCCCGGCGAGCGCACCGGGGCCATCACCGACATTCTCTATTTCAAGCCGAAGAAGCCGGCCCGCGCGAAGCGCTAGCCCGGCGGAGGTGAATTGATATGGCGTTCACGGAAAAGATATCGAAGACGACGACGCCGACCTTCTGGGAAGGCGAGATTCCGGTCAACTACATCTACACCTTCGGCCTCGCGGGCGAGGTGTTCTTCCGGGCGCTCAAGGACAAGGGGACGTTTCTCGCCACGCGGTGCGAAGCGTGCGACGTCACCTTCGTCCCGCCCAAGATCTACTGCGACCGCTGCTTCGAGAAGCTCGACCGCTACATCGACGTCGGCACCACGGGGCACGTCGAGACTTTCACGGTGAGCTTCAAGAACATGGACGGCTCCGAGAAGAAGCGCCCGCGCATCCTCGCCATGATCCGGATCGACGGCACCGACGGCGGGATCATCCACTATCTCGAGGGGATTCCCTTCGACGAGATCGCTCTCGGCATGCCGGTGCGGGCGATACTGAAACCGAAGGCGGAGCGCCGGGGTGGGATGGAGGACATCGTCGGGTTCGGCCTCGTGAAGGAGAAGTAGCGCGCCGCGAAGAGGGCAAAATAAAAGGATGGGCCTCCACCGTGAGCCCATCCTTTCTCTTGAGTCCCGAAGGCCTAGCTCTGCTGCGACCTTACCTCTACCGCCTTCGGCCTCCCTGCGCTACGCGAGCCTTCCTGACGATGGGGGTCCCCGAACCCTATCCGAACCTATAACCGCGGGCTCTGAACAGGCACACAAGTAGCGCGGTCAAACCTCTAATCATCATAATTCGTGCCAGATTTGCCGGTTGCGTCTCCGGCGAAAACACGCCCGTTTCCAGGCGCTGCCGAGGCTCGACCGCCCGAGCCATAACCATTTACAAATACAACTGTTAAATATGACGCCTATCGCCGCGCGCCGCTCCGTCCGCGCCCTCTCCCATGCGTCCTCATCGGAAAGACGCCATTCGGGCTCTCAATAAAATTATTTTACAAATGGCGGGGTAGCGTAAAAAATGTTTCCTCAGATGTAGACGAGGTGGACGGTGTTCGTTTGGCTCTTTTCTTTCAAGGGGATACCGGCCGTGAGGACGACGCGCCCCACAATTCCCGCGGCGCGGAGCTTTTCCCTGACGGCCGGGATGAGCTCGTCCGTACGCTCGAGCCGGGCGACGGGCACGGCGAGCGTCCCCCAGAGAAGCCCCGCCTGCCGGATCACGGCCGGATTGTCCGTGAGGGAAACGACCGGCGCCGGATAGCGGTGCCGCGCGACGAAGCGGGAGGTTCTCCCCGTGTGCGTGAGGCACGCTATCGCGTGCGCCCGCATCGATCGGGCCATATCGACCGCGCCCGCGCTCGCCATTTCGGCGAGACGCTCGGGGCTCCGGGCGCTCCCCGGCGCGAAGGAGCGCGGACGGCACTCCGCGCCGGAATCGCGCGCGTACTGCTCCGCCCGCTCGATGATGCGCGCCATCATCGCGGCGCTCTGCACGGGATACTGTCCGGTCGCCGTCTCGGCCGAGAGCATGAGGGCGTCGGCCCCGTCGAGAACCGCGTTCGCCACGTCGCTCGCCTCCGCGCGCGTCGGGCGCTCCGAGGAGGACATCGATTCGAGCATCTGAGTGGCGACGATGACGGGCTTCGCGCTCTCGCGGGCGAGCGCGATGATCGTCTTCTGGCGCGCGGGCACGTCCTCGGGCGGAATCTCGACGCCGAGATCGCCTCTCGCCACCATGATCGCGTCCGCCGCCTCCACGATCCCTTCGAGGCCGTCGAGGGCCTCGCGTTTCTCGATCTTGGCGACGACGAGGGCCGAGGAGCCCCGCGACCGGATGATTTTCCGGGCGCGCGTCACGTCCGCGGCGCTCCGCACGAACGAGAGGGCCACGGCGTCCACGCCGAGCGAGAGGCCGAACTCGAGATCGCGGCGGTCCTTGTCCGTGAGCCCGGCGGCGAGCCGGGCCCCGGGGAGGTTCAGCCCCTTGCGCGAGGTGACGATCCCGCCGTCGACCACGCGGCAGCGGACCTCTCCGCGCCCGGCCGACTCGACCACGAGATGAATCGTGCCGTCCGAGAGGTAGATGTCGTCCCCCGCGCGCGCCTCCCGGGGGAGGCGCGGGTAGCTCACGTGGGCGCCCCGCTCGTCGCCCAGGATCTCGCGCGTCGTGAGGGTGAAGATCTCCCCCTCGCGGAGCCGCGCCTTTCCGCCCCGCAGCTCCCCGATGCGGATCTTGGGCCCCGAAAGGTCCTGCATGATCGTGAGCGAGGGGGAAAGGCGGCGGAGCGCCGCGTACACGGCCCGGTGCTCCTCGTGCGTGCCGTGGGAGAAGTTGAGCCGCGCGACGTCCATGCCGGCCCCGACGAGCGCCGAGAGCGACGCGCGGCTCCGGCACGCGGGACCGATCGTACAGACGATTTTCGCGAATCGATTCATATCGGGCCTCCCAGGGCGCCGCGGCGCGGCGTCCGGCGCATTGTACGGCGCTTTCGCCTTGCATTCAAGCGCCCGTTGTGTTACAAATTGCCGGTCCCGCGCCCGGAACGGGAACCAATCATGAAACGAAGAGTGCTGCACGTTATCTATTCGCTCTATCGGGGCGGCGCCGAGCGCGTCATCGAGACGCAGATCCTCGGGACCGATCGCAGCCGGTACGAGATCCTCGTCTGCTCGATCACGGGCGGAGGCGACCTCATCGACCGCATGGCGAACGCCGGCGCGCGCGTCTTCCTCCTCGGCAAGCGGCGCCGCGGCGATTTCACCACGATCACCAAGCTCGCCAACCTCATCAACGTGGAGCGGGTGGATATTCTCCACCTCCACAACTCCCCGGGCATGTTCTGGGGGACGCTGGCGAGATCGTTCTCCGGGCGGAGGGTGCCGATCGTCCGCACCGAGCACAATCCGTATCTGCCGGCGGTCATGCCGCCCCTTTTCCGGATGCTCTACCCGCGGCTCACGAAACGCGCCCGGCGCGTCATCTGCGTGTCGGAGGTCGTGCGGCGCTCGTTCGCCGAGGCCTTTCCCGGGCTCGCCGACCGGTTCGTCGAGCTCCCGAACGGCATTCGCATGCAGGATTACGAAAAGCTGCCCCCGCGCCACGAGTGCCGCGCCCAGTTTCATCTCGCGCCGGGGGAGCGCCTCATCGGCACGGTCGGGCGCATGTCCCCGGTGAAGAATCACAAGCTCCTCATCGAGGCCTTCGCGCGGGTCCGCGAGAAGGTGCCCGACGTGAACCTCGCGATCATCGGCGAGGGGGAGCTCCGGTCGAAGCTCGCCGACTACGCCGCCGATCTCGGCGTGAGCGAGTACGTCTCGCTCGTCAAGGAAACGAAACAGATCGATCACTTCTACGGCGCCATCGACGTCTTCGTTCTCTCGTCCGACTCGGAGGGAATGCCGCTCACGCTCCTCGAGGCGCTCGCCTCGGGCGTGCCCGTCGTCGCGACGGAGGTCGGCGGCATCCCCGAGGTCGTCGAGAGCGGCAAGACGGGATATCTCGTGCCGAAGGGCTCGGCGGAGTTTCTCGCGAAGAGGATCGTCGAGATCCTGCAGGAGCCGGCGAAGGCGCAGGCGATGGCGATCGCCGGGCGCGCGATGGTGCGCGAGAGATTCCCGGCCGAGAAGATGGTGGCCGGCGTCGAAAAAATATACGACGAGGCGCTCGCCTGACATGATCAAGAGAAGGCTCGGCAAAACGGACATGACCGTCTCGGGCGTGGGCTTCGGGGGAATCCCGATACAGGGGGTTTCCTTCGACGAGGCCCGCCTCATATTGAAAAAGGCCGTGGACGAGGGGATCGACTTCTTCGACAGCGCCCGCGCCTACACGGACAGCGAGGAAAAGATCGGGCGCGCCCTCGAGGACGTGAGATCGAGGATCCGCCTCTCGACGAAATCCCTCGCCCGCACCGCTTCTGGCATCGCCGAAGACATCGAAACGAGCCTCCGCGGCTTCCGCACCGATCACATCGATCTCTACCAGCTCCACTCGATCGGCACCGCGGCCGATTTCGACAAGGTCTTCGCGCCCGGCGGGGCCTACGAAGCGCTCGTCGAGGCGCGCAAGGCGGGCAAGATCCGCTGGATCGGCGTCACGGGGCACTCCCGCGAGGTCATGCTGCGGGCGATCGAATCGGGGCTCTTCGACACGGCGCAGTTTCCCTTCAACCCGATCGAGGACGAATGGTCCGAGGCCGTCATCCCCGCGGCGCGCCGCGCGGGCGTCGGCACGATCTGCATGAAACCGCTCGCCGGGGGAGCCATCCGGAGCCGACGGGCCGCGCTGCGCTACGAGCTCACGCGCGGCATGGACGTCGTGATTCCGGGCATGGATTCGATCGAGCAGGTCGAGGAGAACGCCGCCGCGGGCCGCAAGCTCGAGCCACCGGACGAGGGGGAGCTCGTCGATCTTCACGCGGAGAAGGTTCGCTGGGGGGAGAAGTTCTGCCGCCGCTGCGGCTACTGCCAGCCGTGCCCGAACGGGCTCAATATCCCGTTCCTCTTTCTCATCGACGGGTACTACTCGCGCTACGAGCTGCGCGACTGGGCGCTCGCCCGGCTCTCCGCGCTCGAGAAGAAGTTCGGCGACTGCGCGGCCTGCGGAGAGTGCCTCGCGAAGTGCCCCTACGGGCTTCCGATCCCCGACATGATGAAGGACGCCTCGGGGCGCGTCGTCTAGGGCCCCTCTACTTTTTCATCCGCTCGAGATTCCCGATCGTCTCGCGAATGAGCCGCTCGCTCCGCTTCGACCCGGGCTCCAACCCCACGAGCGAGCCGAGCCAGCGGCCGAACTGAAAGGTCACGACGGCTCCCTGATAGGGGTCCTTGCAGATCGACTGGACGCAGGGGCCGCCCGCGGCCTCGACGATCGCCGTCGAGCCGCCCGTCTCCCGGACGAACCAGTCGAAGGCGCCCCGCGCGACGGCGCTGTCGGGAAGGGTCGAGAGATAGAGCTTGGCGTTCTCTCCTTCCCATCGGTACGTCGCGACGAAGGAGGGCGGATACTTCGCGCGGCCGAGGACTCCCTCGGTGAGGTAGCGCGTGTCCCGCGCGACGAGCCCGTCGAGGGAGAAACAGGCCGCCTCGGGCGGAAGCGCGCCCGCTTCCGGGATCTTCGCCGCGATCGCGGCCGCGAAGGCCCTCAGGGCGCGGGCGAGCTCGGGGCGAGTCTCGTACACGGCGACACGCACGTAGTAGGGGCCCTTCCAGAAATGGATCGAGTACTCGTCCGCGAAGGCCTCGTTGCCGATCTCGAGAAAGGAGAGCTCCGGGTTCCGCATCTGGGCGTAGATGCCGTAGGCCATGAGAGGGTTCCCGTGCTCGTACGCCTCGACTTTGAGCCCGGCGCCGCTCCCGCTCAGGTAATCCTGCGCGGCGACTTCTTTGAACTCGAACGAGATGAAGTTCTCGGCGGCGCCGTTGACGTACTCCCAGAGATTCTCTTCCGTGTAGACGAGCGGCTCGCCGTCCGCCTTCCAGTCCTCGATCTCGAGCGAGGCGGGGAGGAGCCGGGCGGGGCCGGCGCTCTCCGAGGCGGCGCCGCGTTGCGGCCAAGCGGCCGCGGCGAGCGCGAGGGCGAAAATCAGGGCTTTTCTCATACAACCACCTTCATCCGTCGTGAGGATCGTATTATATTATACACTGTAACTCGCCGACTGCATCCGCGCAAGAGGAGCCGTGAACGAGGAGGCCGACCGATGACGAAAACGCGCGCGTTCGTTCTCTCCCTTATTCTTTCGGTCGCCGCCCTCGCGGCGTTCGTCCGGCCGGCCGCGGCCGAAGGGCGCTTCTTCCTGCGAGCCGGCATGGGCGTGAGCGTCCCCTCGCTCGACAACCTCGAGAACGAGCTCGGCGTCCAGGGGGAGGGCGAGACGGTCGACCCCGGACTCTCGCTCGGGGTCTCCCTCGGCCGGAGCTTCGCGGACGACGCATGGTCCCTCGAAATCTACATGGCGGCCGCTTTCTACTCCGATTTCATCTACTACAACACCTACGAAGGCTTCGCGGGGAAGCTGCGCCACATCGACTTCATGGGAATCGCCCGGCGCCACTGGCGGACGGACGCGAAGTGGCTCCGGCCTTCGATCGGGCTCGGCGCGGGTTACGGCTCGACGGAGCTCATCTCGGGAGGCGGCAGCATGGGCGCGCTGCAGGGCCTCGGAGCGCTCCGCGTCGAATCGGCGCTCACGGAGAACCTTCTCATCGCCGTCGAGGGCATCTATAGCTTCGGCCTCGAGACCAAGGCCTTCACCGGGCCCTTTCTCGAGAACGTCGACACCGACGCCGTGCTCATAAGCTCGGGGGACCCGCTCGAGGACAAGTACGACACCTACGAGATCCGGCTCGGCATAACGGTCTGGCTCCCCAAAATGCTGCAGGAGTAAGCGCGGCGACGCCCGGTCATCGCTTGTCGGGGTCTTTCGGAATCGCCGGCGTCTCCGGCGGATTCGACCGAATCTTCTCCATGAGAACTTCGATCGCCTTCTCGAGCTGCGGATCCCGTCCCTTGACGAGGAGATCCGGCGAGCTCTCGACCTCGATGTCGGGAGAGACACCGACGTTCTCGACCGCGTAGTTCCCCTCGAGATCGGTGAATCCGATGCCGGGCATCGTCACCCTGCCGCCGTCCGCGAGCGGAATGTCCCGGTTCATGCCGACGAGCCCGCCCCACGTGCGCTTCCCGATGAGGGGGCCGAGCCCCTCCTGCCGGAAGAGGTACGGGAAGGCGTCGCCGCCCGAGCCCGACCACTCGTTGATGAGCATGGCGAGGTGTCCCTTCGGCGCGGAGGGCGGGAACGAGCGAAGCTGCTTGAAGTGCCGGAGCGACCAGTAGCTCGACGGCCGCCGGGCGAGCCGGTCGACGAAGAGCGAGGGCATCCAGCCGCCGCTGTTCCAGCGCTCGTCCACGATGATGCCGTCGAGGTTCGTCTGTCCGTAGAAGAGCTTCGCGAACTCCATGAGACCCTCGGTGGCCGTGTTCGGCACGTGCACGTAGCCGATGCGGCCGCCCGAGGCCTCGAGCACATTGAGCCGGTTCGACTCGACCCAGTCCGCGTAGCGGATGTTGACGTCGCTCGGGACCGGCTCCACCGTGACGTCCCGCGCGTCCTTGCCGTCGGCGGTTTTCGCGACCTTGATCACGGTCTGCTTGCCGGCGCGGTTCTCGAGGAGCGCGAGCGGATCGGCGGGATACTTGAGATCGGCGCCGTTAATGGCGAGGATGAAGTCGCCGGGCTTCACGTTGATGCCGGGCTGGCTGAGCGGCCCCTGAAACTGCGGATCCCAGTTGCGGCCGTCGTAGATCTTCGTGAAGCGATAGCGCCCGCTCGCCTTGTCCGCCTCGAAGTCGCAGCCGAGGAGCCCCGTGCCAACGGGCTGCACCTTCGGGTAGTCCCCGCCACCGACGTAGGCGTGGCCGGCGTTGAGCTCGGAGATGAGCTCGCCGAGAATGTAGTTGAGGTCGTCGCGGTGCGTGAGGTACGGGAGGAGCTCCTCGTACCGCTCGCGGATCTTGTCCCAATCGACCCCGTGCATGTTGTTCACGTAGAAGAAATCCCGCTCGAGCCGCCACGCCTCATGGAACATCTGCTTCCACTCGGCCATCGGGTCGATCTTCACCTCGAGGCCGTCGGCGCCGATCTTTCCGTCGCTGACCTTCTTTCCCTCGGCGGCGTCGATGATGCCGTAGGTCTGGCCCGCGCGGTAGAGGATCTTCTTGTTGTCGGCGGAGAAGACGTAGTTCGTGATGCCGGAGATGACCGTCTTCGACTCGCGCTTGTCGAAGTCGAAGTACTTGAGGTCGAAGCCCCGCGGGGTGTCCTCGTCCTGACCTTCGCCAATCGCGCCGTTCGGCACGTCCGCGTAAAAGAGCTTCTTCTCGGCGGGCTGGAGGCCGGCGAAGTTGCCCGAACCGACGGGGATTCCGATGATGCGCGACTCAAACCCCTCGAAGTCGATCTTCATGTCCTTCTTCTCGGCCTCGTCCTTTTTCTCGTCGTCTTTCTTCGCGTCTTTCTTGTCGTCTTTCTTGTCGTCTTTCTTGTCGGCGTCCTTTCCGTCCTCTTCCTTCTTCTCCTCCTTCACCTCAACCTCGTCGCTCTCGGGCGCGAGAGGGGAGGGCGTGTCGGCGGCGAGGGTCGCGACGCAGAGGACGTTGGGATTCACGTAGTTGATGTCGTAGTCGTAGGCGTTGAACGAGAAGCTCGTCGCCCTGTTCGAGATGAAGTAGAGGTATTTCCCCTCCGGATCGAAGCAGGGATTCGAGTCGCTGTAGAGGCCGCTCGTCAGCTGACGCGGCTTCTTCTCGTCGAGAGAGTAGAGATAGATCGACGAGTTGCCGTTGTCGCCGTTTTTGGCGTACACGATCCACTTGCTGTCGGCGGACCATGAGTAATCGAGGAGATCCCACCACGGATCGACGTCGACCGTCTGCACCTTCTTGTCGTCGATGTCCACGTAGTAGAGATTGAAGGTCTCGTCGTAGAAAGAGATCTTCTTGCTGTCGGGCGACCAGCGCATGCGGAACGGAAAATGCCCGACGCCCTTCGTGACGCGCACCTCGTCGCCCGTGCCGTCGGGCTTCCGCAGGTAGACGTCGTACTCGCCCGTCGCGTCGGAGAAGTAGGCGACCCACTTGCCGTCGGGAGAGAAGGCCGGCGCCCGCTCGCGCGAGCCCTGCGTGTTCGTGACGTTTCTCGTTTCGCCCTTCTCCGCCGGAACGGTGAATATCTCGCCGCGCGCCTCGAAGGCCGCGCGCTTGCCGGTGCCGGAGAGATCGCCGTCGTTGATGAGGGCGCCGACTCTCTCGTAGCGCGGACGAACGTCGGCGAGCTCGCTCGGTACGACGATCTCGATCTTCCGCGTCTTCTCCGTCTTGAGGTCGAGAACGTAGAGCCAGCCTCCGTTCTCGTACACGATCGAGTCGCCGCCGAGGCTCGGCCACTTGACGTCGTATTCGTCGTGGTTCGTGAGCTTGCGAACCTTTCTCGTGTCGAGATCGAGGCGGTAGATGTTGTGTGTGCGCTCGCGGTCGGATATGAAGTACACGCTGTTTCCGTGCCACATCGGGAAGAGGTCGCTCCCCTCGGAGTCGACGATGAGCTCCGCGGCGCCCGTCTTGAAGTCGTACATCCAGATGTTCGGGGCCATGCCGCCTCTGTAGCGCTTCCACGTGCGCGCCTCGGTCGCGAGCCTCGTGAAGGCGATCTTCGAGGCGTCTGGCGAGTAGCTCGCGAGCTCGCCCTCGAAGAGCGGGAGCGCCTCGGCGGCGCCGCCGTCGCGCCCGACGGAGAAGAGCCGGTTGTAGCGAGGGCCGGGGTTCGTCTTCGACTCGCGGGCCGAGCGGAAGAGGATGCGGTCGCCGTCCGGGTGCCAGTCGAGGAGCATATCCGGAAAGGGATGGTATGTGAGGCGCTCCGGAACTCCGCCCTCGACGGGGATCGTGTAGACGTCGGGGTTGCCGTCGTAGAACCCCGTGAACGCGATCGTCTTGCCGTCGGGCGAGAACTTGGCGAAGCGCTCGCTGCCGCGATGGGAGGTGAGCCGCGTCGCCGTGCCGCCATTCACGGGAGCGATCCAGAGATCGCCGCCGTGCGTGAATACGACCTTGTCCCCATAAATGTCGGGGATCCGCATGAGCCGGCTTTCGGGAGCCGCCTGCGAGGCGGACGCGAAAAGGACCGCCCCAAGAACCAAGAGACAAAAACCCCTCTTGCCCATCGCTCGCTCCTTCCGAAAAAAGGTATCGGGCATGAAATAATGGAAAGCCTTGGTTACATCATGTAATACTAACGGAGGCGGAATTTGTTTCAACAATTAATGCTTCTCGTCGCGCTCCCAGTGCCTGCATTGCACGCCCGCCCCCCAAAAGCCCGCCCGAAACATATTGCTTCGCTTCAGAAATTGTTCTACCCTCACTTCCGGCATCTGCTTATCGATACACGAGGCAGAGTTTGCCCACTGGGCATGCGGAGCGGCTTCGACTCTCCGATTCCGAACGATCATGCGCAATAATCCCCGGACGAGAGCGATGAGCCGCCACTCGAGGCGGAATCAGCGAAAAACGAGGTGGCGACATGGGGAGATTCGATCGTACGCCTGATGATTGGCACCGGAATGCCCTTTTTCTCGCCGCGGGCTTTGCGCTCGTCACGAGCCTGTCCGCGGGCCCGGTATGCGCGCAGGTGACGGGGATCAGCTATACGCTCACACCGCTCGCCGAGGGAATGCGGTTCGAGAACAACGCTGCGCTCAAGAGCTCGTTCTTTTATGGCGGAAAGCTGGGATTCGGATTCGGCGAGTTCATCGAACTGAACGGCCTCTATCTGTTCGGCCCGAGCGTCGAGACGGAGCTCGGGAACCTCTCAGGATATGACGACGCGACGGCGGCACTCCTTCGAGGGCTGCCCACTCGCTCGCTCGACATTCATCGCTTCGGCGGTGAACTAAAGTTCAACATCGGCCGCAGCACCATGTTTCCCTTCGTCACGCTCGGCACCGGGGCTCTGCGGTTCGAGCCCGAAGGCCTGAACGAAAGCAATACAATATACCTGAGCGGTGGGTTGGGTCTTCAGTTCAGCCTCCGCGAGCGCTATACCGTCGTCCTCCAGGCGACGGGCCTCGCCTACCGGTACAATCCGGCGGCCGCCCTGATGTCGGAGGACGACATCGCAGCGCTCGGCATGGCGGCCGACGACTTCGACCTTGTCAACGTGCGCGACTTCGGCGCGAGCATCGGGGTGAAGTTCTATCTCGGCGGTCGGCGGAGCGGCGATCTGAGCGACATGGACCGGGCATTCCAGGAGCAATTCCGCCGCGGGTGGCGCGGGATCGATTTCCGACTCGAGCCCGCGGGTGGCGAAATCGATTTCGACGAAGCGCTCGGCTACCGCCGCAACCACCGTTTCGCGAGCCTGTCCGTGGGCATCGACCTCGGCGCATATGCGGGGCTTCGCGCCTTCTATTGGCGGGGCATAGAGGACGGCTCGTGGACGGCGTTCGACGACCTGCAGGCTTACGGCGGCGAGCTCAAGCTGGCATTTGCCGACGGCTCCGGCAGCCTCGCCCCGTACTTCATGGTGGGCGGCGGATACATAGACGTGATGACAGGATACGCAGGTAACGGTCTGGCGCTCGCCGAGGATCGTCCCTTCGCTCTCGGCGGCATCGGCCTTATTCTGCCGCTCGGCACAGCCCTCTCTCTCGACGCGGCCGTTCGCTCCCTTATCATGAGCACCGCGGGCGTCGATAACGTGAGTGACCCTGGCTCGATCGAAACGAGCACCATGTTTGCGGTGGGAATAAGCTTCGGCCTCGGCGGCGGACGGCGGGAGAGCGTCTTCGGCAGGGAGATGGCTGCATCTAAGATCGAGCGGGAACGGCTCTCGACGGAGGTATCCGGACTCGAGCTCAAGCTCAACGAGCTTCGGAGCCGGATGGATTCTATGGCGGCGGTCGCCGGAGGACATCTCGCCCCCGGCGTCGATTCGTCGGCTCTACGCGGCAGCGTGAAAGGTTCCCCGGGCGGACCGCGCTGGGTCACGCTCCCCGTGCCCGAGGAGGGAGAGCTTTACCTCAGATTCGGCGCGCCGGGCGGCGTGAGCGTCGAAACGATCGAGGGAGAACCCCTGACGTACTACCTCGATCCCACGACCGGAACCCTCATGCTCGCGGCACCACCCTCCGTTGAAAAACCGGCGGCTCCGGGCGCGGTTCCCGCGGCGGCCCCTCAAGACGCGAGGATGCCGTCCTCCGGAACGGCGGTTCCGGCCGGGCAGGCGAGCCCGACTGCGGCGGGCGCTCCCGCGCCGAGTATCGGCGCCGCGGGCCCCAGCGTCGAATCGCTCGAGAATATCATCCGCCGCGTTTTTCGTGAAGAGCACTCCTCCGCCGCGGCGCAGCCAGCCACGCCGGCGCGGGAGCCGGCGCCTCTGGTCATCGAGGTGCCCGCGGCGGAAGCAGCGCCCGCAGCCGAGCTAACGGCTGAAGGCGATGCCGAGATCGCGATCGAGGAAGCGGCGCCTCGCGCGCCGTCGACCCGGTTCGCCGGTCTTTCGCCGCTCACGGGCTATAACTTCGACGCCCCCCATCAGGGGCTCATCGGCGTGCGGGCCGATTTCGTACACCGCGCGAAGCCATACCGGCTCGTGCCGGAACTCGTCATGGGCTTCGGTGACGACAAAACGACGATTAACTTCAACCTCAACGGCTTTTACGATCTCGGCGTCAGCCTGCTCGAGCGGCTGCACCCGTACGGAGGCATCGGCCTCGGCCTGCTCCACAGGGACGAGTTGGAGCTTGTCTTGAACCTCGTGATCGGAACCGATATCCAGATCGGCACATCGACGCTGTTTCTCGAATACGTGAACCAGGACTTCTTCGACAACAACAGGCTCCTCGCCGGGTATAGGTTCAGTTTCTAGCGACTCGTCGCGCGCGACGGAAAAAGGCGCGTCTATGAGACGATTCCTGATATCTCTTGCGGCACTCGCCGCGACAGCGTCGCTCGGATCGCAGGCGGTCCGCGCGCAGTCCGCCGACACCGCGCTGGCCGCGGCCCCCCCGCAGCGCGCGTCATCCGGTCCGGCCGGCACCGCGGTGCACTCCCGAGCCGCAGATTCCGCGGCCGTGCGCCTCGTGCCCGTGAAGCTGCGCTCGCCTGGCGGCGTGCGGATACGCTCCGTGCGCGACAACCGACGCGTAGTCATCATCGCCCCGCCGATGCGGATCGCGGGCGCGGCCTCCCAGCCCGATACCGTGTCCCGCACCGGGACCGCGACGCGCGACGATCTCGATCGCCTCGAAGCGCGGCTCCAGACATACTTCGACGAGCGCATCCGCGGCCTTGAGATATCCCAGCGGGAGGTTCTTCTCTCCCTCTCTCCGCGCGCGGCCGGCCCCACCGGATTGCCCCACGCTCACGACCACCCCGGGGCGACCGAGGTCATCGGCGCTCCGTTCATCGCGCCCGCATCCGCGCCACCCGATACGGCAGCCGCCGACACGGCTCTCGCGGCGGATTCGACGCGCCGGGCGGCCCTCGCCGCCGCGCGCGACACGAGCGGCGCTGCGTTTTTCGGCTTCAAGCCGCCTTCCGCGATCACGCTGCTCGGCCCCGGCGCGGGCATTACCGAAATCGAGCGCGCGATGCTCGAGGGAGATCTTCTTCGGGTCGTAAACGTCATCTTCGAGTTCGACAGCGCCGAACTTCTTCCGGCATCGCTGCCCATCCTGAATGCGCTCGGGACCGTACTCGCGAAGCATCCGGATCTGCTTATCGAAATCGGAGGGCATACTGACAGCAGCGGTCCCGACGAATACAACGTGCGGCTCTCGCTGGCGCGGGCCGAGGCGGTTCGCAAGCATCTCGTCGTCGCGCTCTCGATCGCGGGGGACCGTCTTACCGCGCGCGGCTACGGCGAAAGCATGCCTATCGCCGACGAAAGCACGCCCACCGGGCGCGCACTCAACCGGCGGGTCGAGTTCCTCGTGCTCCGTCCGGGGGAACGGCGAGAAACGCCGCCTCCGGCCGATGAAGAATACCATCCCTGACAAAGGAGGCCGCAATGACGAGCCTGAAAGTCCTTCTGATTCTCATTATGATGTGTCTTCTGGCCATCTTCATCGCCCAGAACGTCGCGATCATCCAGATGAGGTTTCTCGTCTGGGATTTCTTCCTGTCTCGTGCGCTGCTCGTGTTCTTCGCGTTCGTGGCCGGATTCATCATTGGCTGGTTCTCCTCGGGCCTGCTCTTCTGGCGGAAGTCCAGGGCCGAGAAGTCGGGTGAGAACGCCTAAAGAGAGGACGTATGTTCATACTCCTTCCGCTCCCGTACCAGGAAAACGCGCTCGCCCCCGCGATCTCGGCTGACACAGTGGGCATTCACTACGGCAAACACCACAAGGGCTACGTCGACAACCTAAACAAGCTCACCGCCGACACGGGATTCGCCGGCATGCCGCTTGAGAAGATTGTCGCAGCCGCAGCCGGAAAGTCCGAGCACGCGGCGATCTTCAACAACGCCGCTCAGGTCTGGAATCACTGGTTCTACTGGAACAGCCTGAAGCCGAATGGCGGCGGCGAGCCGCCGGCCGCGCTGATGGCGCTCGTGAAAAGCTCCTTCGGCGATCTCGAAACCTGCAAGAATAAGCTCGCGGCGGCCGCGGCCTCCCAGTTCGGCAGCGGCTGGACGTGGCTCCTCCTCGAGGGTGGGAAGCTCACCGTCGCGAAGACGGCTAACGCCGACACGCCCCTCGCCGCCGGCAAAAAGCCGCTCCTCACGATCGACGTGTGGGAGCACGCCTATTACCTCGACTATCGGAACAGGCGAGGAGACTATGTGAAGGCGGTCATCGACATGCTCATGAATTGGGAGTTCGCGGCCGCCAACCTCGAAACGATGGGCAGGTCTTAGCGAACTACGGCGAGAGAACCCTCTCTTGCGTCTCGGTGAGCGAGCCAGCGTCATGGCGGCGGGGAAGAAGCTTTTCCGAATGAATAACGGGAGCGAGGCGGCAGCGTCTCGCTCCCGTGCGTGTCGGTGATTCTATGTCGTCCCCTCCTGCGCGCATTCGCGCCGCCGGCCGCGCGTTTTTCTCGCCCTACCGGAGCAGCACCATCTTGCGGGTGAGGGTCTCACGGCCGGCCCTGAGCCGGTAGAAATACACGCCCGAGCTCACCGTGCGGCCGGCGTCATCCACGCCGCGCCACTCGATGGAGTGAACCCCGCGCTCTTGTCGAACGCCCGCGAGCAGCCGCGACACGAGCCTTCCCGAGGCGTCGTAAACCTCGAGCGCCACCGGCGCGGCCTCCGGCAGATAGTAGTCGATCGTGGTCGAGGGGTTGAACGGGTTCGGATGGTTCTGCTGAAGCGTGAGCGGCGCCTCGGGCGTCGCCACGGCCTCAGTCTCGAAAAGCGTCCGGCTGCCCGACTCGTCGACGACGTCGACGCGATAGATATAGGTCGTTCCCGGCTCGACGCTCCGGTCTCACGACGAACGTGAGACCGTCGCGCTCGATCTCGACCGAGGAGAGCGCCGTGAACGAAGCGCTCGCACCCACGGCGCGCAGCACCTAGAAGCTCGCGTCCGCGTCGACCTCGGAGAGCGTCCACGCGATCTCCACGCACGAGCCGGCGAGAGCGGCCGCGTAGCTCTGAAGCAGCGTGCCCACGTTCACGTCCCCGGGGGCGAGAAGGGCCGCGGGCGACGCGTTCCCGTGACGGTCCACCGCCACGAGCTTGTAGAAGTAATCGTACGCCTTGACCCACGTCTCGTCGAGATACTCCGTGCCGTCTGTCGAAGCGACGAGGTTCGACGCGTCGGGCACGAAGAGCGCGTCGAGGCCCCGGTAAACGTCGTAGCTCGCGAGATCGGAGGCCGGGTTCGCACCGTCCACTCGAGAAGGAGACCAGCCGGCGAGGCGATCTCGTTCCCCACGAATCCGGTTGTCAAACGCGGCGCGAGGTTGTCGACCGAGTACCCCGTGTCGGGAATCGACGGCGACGAAAACGCCCGCCGTCGTGGTGTGCGCCGTGACCATGTACACTTCCCACGGTATCCCGGCTTCGGTCGAGTCGTTCCTCGTCGGAACGGCGACGTTGTAGACCGTGTCGCGCATGGCGAACCAGAATCCGACCGACTCCCACTCGCCCTCGGGCAGGCCGAGGAGCGCCGCGGAGGCGGCGTCGACGTGTACGCCGACGGCATGCTCGGGGTCGGCGAGCAGGGAAAGAAGGGCCGCGCGGTCCTCCGTCGCGTCGGTCGCGGAGCCGCGTCGCTTCGGGCCGCGTCGTCTCCGCCGATCTCTTCGATCAAGCGCCATACGCTGTAGCCGAATATCGGGGTCACGAGCTCGCTCGCGGAATCGAGCGACGAGGCTCTCGTCTTGACGCGCACCCAGCCGCCCTGATCCCGGGGCACGTCGAGGCACGAAATGATCTCTGGCTCGGGATCGCCCCAGAGCCCGCTCGGGCCGATGAACTGCGCGTAGAGATCGTAGCCGCTGCCGCTTCGATCGTCCTCCCACGCGATGATCACGCCGCCCATCCCGTCGCCGACCGGGACCGGAGCGAACTGGCTATTGTCGGCCTTGCATACGGACGTTCCAAAGGGAAGCGGCCAACGAAGGGTTCCGTCCGCGCCGATGCGCTGAAGGTAAACGTCGTACTCGTCCTCTTCCCAGTCGTAGATGTCGAGGGGCACGAAGGCGCCGCCGGCGCCGTCCGCGATCATGCGAAGATCGTAGTTGCCGGTGGAGCCGTAAACCATGATCCCCTCTTCGTTCCACACGACGCCGGTATCGGGGTTCACGCGCTGGGCATACACCGAGTAGTCGTCGCCCCGGCTATCGTACCAGGCTATGATCGCGCCGCCCGCGTCGTCCTCGACGATTCGGGGATTGTACTTAGTAGGACCAATACGTCGAGGCGATGAGGCCCTCGGGCGCCCAGAGCAGGGCGCCGCTCATATCGAGCCGCTGCAGGAATATGTCGTCGTACATCCCCTGATACTCCTGCCCGCGAAGAACACGGTCGATCCGTCGCAGACGAAGCTGAAATCGGATTGATATCTTCCCGGGGCTATGGGAACGCCGTCCACCTGCCACTGTCCCACGCCATCCGCGCCTATGCGCTGCGCGTAGATTTCCGACAAACCGTTTCGATAGTCGAACCACGCGATGATCGCTCCGTTGGCATGGTCGGATCGGATTCTCGGATTGTATTGCTCGCTCGGGTAGGATACGACGGGCACGCCGTACGGCGCCCAGAGCGCGTTGCCGTCGCCGTCGAGGCGCTGGGCATAAACGTCCGCGCCGCCGAATCGATAGTCGTTCCATGTGATGATGGCCCCGCCGGCGTCATCCGAAACAGCGTAGATCTCCCACTGGTCGCCGGACGTATCGCAAACGGCCACGCCGCCCGGCGTCCAGAGCGCGTTGCCGTCGCCGTCGACGCGCTGGGCATAGACATCCTGATTTCCCATGCGATAGTCCATCCATACGATGATGGCCCCGCCGGCTCCGTCCGAAACGATGCGGCACGCCTGCTCGTAGTTGGGGGTGTCGCAAATGGGCACGCCGTTCGCCGTCCACAGCATGTTGCCGCCGGCGTCGACCCGCTGGGCGTAAATGCCGGAGCTCATGCCGTCGCGATAGTCCTCCCATGCCATAATCGCCCCGCCGGCGCCGTCGCTCACGGCGACAGCGCTGCGCTGATCGTATATCTCCATGCTCACGGGAGCGCCATTCGCGACCCACTCAGCCACGGCGGGCGCCGCGAGCGCGCAAACGCATAGCAGAGCGAGCGCCAATGAGAAGACGTAACTTCTCGACATTCCGGACCCTCCTTGTGAAAACGCTAATCATTCCTCATGCCGAAATTGTTGCGACAAGCAATTCTCGGGCCGTATCGGCGGGCTTCCATGGCGAAACGCGCCCGGCAGCGGTCGATTTTTCAATTGACATCGGTCGCGTATTATTTAAACATATGCTATATCTTTTAATAGCGGGCGGCGCTATTAAAGCGCCGCCGCGCGGGAGACCGAGCGATGAAACGAGGCACGACGGGCAGATATGAGATTTCGAGCGCCGGAGGCGAATCGGTTCGCGCCTTCGTGCCCCGCCCGCTGCCGCCGTCCCCACCCCTCAAATTGGACGGCGCGCTCAACGAGCGGCTCGAGGAAGCGCACCTCGCTCTCGGGAGGCTCGACGGCATCTCGAGCCTTCTCCCCGACACCTCGCTCTTTCTCTACTCCTACGTGCGAAAGGAAGCCGTTCTATCGTCACAGATCGAGGGAACGCAGTCCTCTCTTTCGGATCTTCTTCTGTTTGAGATGCGCGGCGCTCCGGGCGTCCCGCTCGACGACGCGCTCGAGGCGTCCAGCTACGCAGCGGCGATGGAGCTCGGTCTCCGAAGGCTCAAGGGTGGCTTCCCGCTCAGCAATCGTCTCATCCGCGAGATGCACGCGAAGCTTCTCGAGCGCGGACGCGGGAGCGAAAAGGAGCCGGGACGTTTTCGGCGGAGCCAGAACTGGATCGGCGGAACGCGTCCGGGAAACGCCGCATTCGTGCCGCCGCCGCCGCACGCGGTGGCCGACTGCATGTCGGAGCTCGAGAAGTTTCTTCACGGCCGCCGGGGGCGGCTCCCGGCGCTCGTTCGAGCGGGGCTCGCGCACGCGCAGTTCGAAACGATCCACCCGTTCCTCGACGGAAACGGCCGCATCGGTCGCCTTCTCATTACGCTGCTGCTGTGCCAGGCGGGCATTCTCGGGGAACCGCTGCTCTACCTCAGCCTCCACTTCAAGCAGCACAGAGACAAATACTACCGCCTCCTCGGCGAGGTTCGCACGACGGGCGAATGGGAAGCCTGGCTCTCGTTCTTCCTCAACGGGGTTCGCCTGACCGCTGACGGCGCCGTCGCGACGGCCCGCAGGCTCCTCGATCTTTTCGAGAGGGACGAAAAGCGCATCCGCGCCCGCGGCCGCGCGGCGAGTTCGGCCGTGCGCATCCATCGGGCGCTCCGGGCGAGGCCCGTTATCTCTCTGCGGGAGGCCGCCGCCAGGGCCGGGGTTTCGTTCCCCACCGCCTCGGCGGCGATGAGCCTTCTCCAGGAGCTCGGCGTCGCCCGGGAGCTCACGGGGAAAAGACGCGACCGCCTGTTCCTGTACTCGCGCTACGTCGAGATTCTGAGCGAGGGGACGGAGCCGCTGTAGAGAGGGGCATCTCGCCTGTTTGCAGGCCCTTCGCCGGCGCCGCGCCTCCGCGCGCCCAAGGCGGCCGCGCGAATATTTAGTTGAAAAATTCCGCCATCTCTTGTAATTTCAACTCATAGCGTTTTCGAGCGAACTGACCGAATCATAACCGACTATCGCTCACCCACCGGGAGGAATCCTTCTATGGAAATGCTTCTCTCCGGAAACGAGGCCGTCGCGCGCGGGATGTACGAGCACGGCGGCGAGTTCGCCTCGGCGTACCCGGGCACCCCGAGCACCGAGATCCTCCAGACGATCGCGCGCTTCTTCAAGGACGACGTCTACGCGGAGTGGTCGACCAACGAAAAGGTCGCGCTCGAGGTGGCGGTCGGGGCGAGCTACGGCGGCGCGCGCTCGCTCGCCGCGATGAAGCACGTGGGCGTGAACGTCGCGGCCGACCCGCTCATGACGCTCTCGTACACGGGGGTCGGCGCCGGGCTCATCCTCGTGAGCGCGGACGACCCAAGCCTCCATAGCTCGCAGAACGAGCAGGACAACCGCTGCTTCGGCAAGTTCGCCTCTATCCCCGTGCTCGAGCCGGCCGACAGCCAGGATTCGCTCAATATGGTCAAGGACGCCTTCGAGATCAGCGAGAAGTTCGACACCCCGGTCCTCTTCCGGATGACGACGCGGATCTCGCACTCGAAGGGGCTCGTCAAGATCGGCGAGCGGCGCAAGGCCGAGCACGCCGGGTTCGAAAGGAACATCGCCAAATACGTCATGGTCCCCTCGAACGCCGCGGTGCGCCATCAGCTCGTGATCGAGCGCCTCGAGGCGCTCAAGGTCTTCGCCGAAACGACCCATCTCAACAAGGTCGAGATGGGCGACCACAAGGTCGGCATCATCACGGGGAGCGTGGCCTACCAGTACGCGAAAGAGGTCATGCCGAAGGCGAGCTTTTTGAAAATCGGCCTCGGCTATCCCCTGCCAATGAACAAGATCATGGACTTCGCGCGGGAGGTCGAGCGGCTCTTCGTCGTCGAGGAGCTCGAGCCCTTCTACGAAGAGCAGATCCTCGCGGCGGGGATCCCGTGCGAGGGGAAGAAGTGGTTCTCGAACTTCATGGAGCTCAATGTCGAGCGCGTGCGCGACGGATTCATCGCGGCGGGCGTGCTCCCGAAGAGCGCCGCGCCCGCGAAGCAGGCCGAGGAGAAGGTGCTCCCGCGGCCGCCGGTGCTGTGCCCGGGATGCCCGCACCGCGGCGTCTCGATGGCGCTTCGCAAGCTCGGCGTCGTCGTGACGGGGGATATCGGCTGCTACACCCTCTCGGCGCTCCCGCCGCTCGAGACCGTGGACACGTGCCTCTGCATGGGGGCCTCGATCAGCCACGCCTTCGGCATCGAGAAGGCGAAAAAGACGAAGAAAAAGGCCGTCGCCATGATCGGCGACTCGACCTTTCTCCATAGCGGCATCACGGCGCTCGCGAACGTTGTCTACAACAGAGGCGAGACGACGACGATCATCGTCGACAACCGCATCACCGCCATGACGGGCGGGCAGGACCACCCGGGGACGTCGAAGACGCTCATGGGGGAGCGGACGAACGCCGTCGATCTCGAGGCGATCTGCCGCGCGGTCGGCGTGGAGCACGTGCGGAAGATCGATCCCTACGATCAGGAAGCGACGCTCGCGATTCTCAAGGAGGAGGTCGAGCGGCCCGCGGCGTCGGTCGTCATCACGACGCGGCCGTGCATGCTCTTCCCGAGCAAGATAAAGACGGTCAGGACGTTCCGCATCCTGCTCGACAAGTGCACGGCCTGCGGCGCCTGCTTCCGAATCGGGTGCCCGGCGATCTCGACGGCGGAGGAGAAGAACGAGAAGGGGCGGCCGAAATCGCTCATCGACCCCGAGCTCTGCACGGGATGCTCGCTCTGCTTCCAGGTGTGTCCGAGCGAAGCGATCGTCGAAGTGAAGAAGGCATAAGGAGAATATCGACATGAAGAACGGTACGACAAACGTGCTGATCGTCGGCGTGGGCGGACAGGGCGTGCTGCTGGCGAGCGAGATGCTCTGCGAGGTCGCGAAGGTGCTCGGCCTCGACACGAAAAAGAGCGAGGTCCACGGGATGTCGCAGCGCGGCGGGGTCGTGACGAGCCACGTGCGCTTCGGGAAAAAGGTCTACTCCCCGCTCATCGCCGAGGGGGAGGCGGACGTCATTCTCGGCTTCGAGATCGCCGAGGCGCTCCGGTGGGTGCACTATCTCAGGCCCGGCGGCACGATCATCGTGAACGAGCAGAAGATAGTCCCGCCGATCACGACGACGGGCAAGTTCAGGTACCCCGAGAAGGTCGAGGAAGCGATACAGAAACGCGTGCCGAACACGAAGGTCATCGACGCCTACGCGATCGCCCAGAAGCTCGGCAACACGCGCCTCGTGAACACGATACTCCTCGGCGTTCTCAGCAACGCCATAGACCTCGAGCAGGAGAAGTGGCTTCAGGTGATCGACCGGATGGCCCCGAAGGGCACGGGCGAGATCAACAAGAAGGCCTTCCTCGAGGGCCGGGCGCTCAGCTGACCGCGTCTACTTGCTCTTGTCGGGATAGGGCGGCGGCGGCGCGATGGTCGCCGGCTGCTTCTTCATGAGCTCCTTGATTTCCGCTATCGCCCGGTCGAGCTGATCGTCGGCGCCGGCGAACTCGCGGGCCGGGTCGTTGTCGACCATGATGTCGGGCTCGACGCCCACGCCCTCCATGATCCATTCCTTGCCATCGACGTCGTAGCGGGAGAACTCGGGCCGGTTCAAGAACCCGCCGTCGAGGAGCGGGAGCGAGCCGCGGATGCCGACGACCCCGCCCCACGTGCGCTTGCCGATCACGGGGCCGAGGCGGTGCTTCTTGAACCGGTACGCGACGATGTCGCCGTCAGAGGCCGAGAACTCGTCCACGAGGAGCACCTTGGGCCCCAGCACCATGCCGTCGGGATCGGGGGCCGGCGCCGCGTTGCGCGAGATGTCGATCATCGCGACCTCGCGGCGGAGCCGCTCGATGATTTGCGATGAGACGTTCCCGCCGCCGTTCCCGCGAGCGTCGACGATGAGGGCATCCTTCCGAAGCTGCGGGTAGTAGTATTTCACGAAGGCGTTGAGGCCGTAGACGCCCATGTCGGGAATGTGAACGTAGCCGACTTTTCCATTCGTGGCCTTCGCGACCTTCTCGATGTTGCCCTGAACCCAGCGATAGTAGTAGAGCTCGCCCTCGTCATTCGTCGGGACGACGACCGTCTCGCGGCTCCCGTCGACCTTGGGCGCCGAGCCGAGCCGCAGCGTCACCTGTTTGCCGGCCTTGCCGACGAGCGCTTCGTAGAGATCGGGAATCGCGTTCGCCGGCTTGCCGTCGACCGCGAGGATGTAGTCGCCCTCGCGCGCCGTCACGCCGATCTCGGTGAGGGGCGAGCGGAGGCCTTGGTCCCAATTCTGCCCCTCGAGGATCTCCTTGATGCGGTAGTAGCCCGTGGCCGCGTCGCGCTCGATGCGGGCGCCGAGGAGGCCCGTCGGGATGCGCTCGGGGCGGGGGTAGTCGCCGCCGCCCACGTAGGCGTGGCCCACGGAGAGCTCGGAGATCATCTCGCCTATGATGTAGGTGAGGTCCGCGCGGTGGTTCACGAACGGGAGGAGCGGCTCGTATTTGTCGCGCATCCCTTTCCAGTCGACGCCGTGGAGGTTCGGGTCGTACACGAAATCCCTCATCTGCCGCCAGCACTCGCGGTAGATCTGATCCCACTCGGCGCGGCGGTCGAGATTGACCTGCATGTTCGAGAGGTCGAGCTTGTCCTTGACCTCGAGCTTCGCCGAGGGGAGATCGACGATGGCGTAGCCGCCCTCGAGCGCGACGAGCATCTTTTTGCCGTCCGATGAGATCTCGAAGCCGCGGAGCTCGCCGATCTCGGTTTCCTTGCGCTCGTCGAGGTCGTAGACGAAGAGCTTCGCCTTTTCGTCGCGGCTGCCGTTGCGGTTGTAGTAGAGCTTGGCGCCGACGGACTGGATGCCCCGGTAGTTCGACGGAGAAATCGGGAGCGCCGCGACGCGCGACTGAATCCCCTCGGCGTCCACCTTGACGGCGGGCTTCGCCTCGGGCTCTTTGCCCTTGTCGCCGTCTTTCTTGTCGGCTTTCGTCCTTGGCGGAAGCCTTCTCCGCCTCGCCCACGCTCACCTCGTCGCTCTTCGGCTCGAAGGGGGATTTCGTGTCGGCGGCGAGGGTGACGAGGTAGATGCCGGCGAGATCGCGATAGATGTGGTTCCACTCGAGCTGCCCGTAGCTCGGCGAGAAGCTGCGGTCCGAGATGAAGAAGAGGTACTTGCCGTCGGAGCTGAAAGCGGGCTCGTAGGAGTTGAACCAGCCGTCGGTGACCTCGATCGTTTTCTTCGAATCGACGCCGTAGAGCTGGATCGTCGCCATCTGGGTCTCTTCGGGCCTCGCGTACGCGATCCATTTGCTGTCGTGGGACCAGCAGTAGTCGCCGAACTCCCACACCGTCGCCTGCGCGACGAGCGTGACCTTGCCCGATTCGACGTCGACGTACTGGAGGCGGAGCTTCTTGTCGGCCCAGAGGAGCTTCTTGGAGTCGGGCGACCAGAGGACGCGGTACTTGTAGGTGTCGCCGCCCTTCGTGAGCTGCCTCGCGGGCGCGCTCCCGTCCTGCGGCATGAGCCAGAGCTCGTCCTCGCCCGTGGCGTCGGAGACGAAGGCGATCCACTTGCCGTCGGGGGACCATTTCGAGCTGCGCTCGTGGACGCCGGGGGTCGAGGTGAGGTTTCGCGTGTTGCCGTGCTTTGTGGGAACGGTGAACACGTCGCCGCGCGCGCCGAAGAGGGCGCGGGCGCCGTCGGGGGCGATCTCGAAATTGGTGATCTCTTTGTCGACGCTCCGCAGGCCGCCGCGGCCCGAGGCGAAGTCCTCGACGATCGAGATAGAGAGCTTTTTCGTCTCGCCCGAGGCGAGGTCGTGGCGGTAGATGTACCCGCCATTTTCGAAAACGATCGCTTTGTCCCCGAGAGAGGGGAACTTGACGTCGAACTCGGCGAACTCGGTGAGCCGGCGAGTCTCGCCGGAGCCGAGATCGTGGACGTAGAGGTTCATCTTCTTGTTGTCGTCGCGGTCCGAGAGGAAGTAGATCTTGCTCCCGCTCCACATCGGGAAGACGTCTTGAGCGGGATTGCTCGTGACGTTGGTCGTGGCCTTGGTCGCGAAATCGTATATCGAGATGTCGTCGGCCTGACCGCCGCGGTAGCGCTTCCACGTGCGGAACTCGCGGAAGACGCGGTTGTAGGCCATTTGCTTGCCGTCGGGCGAGAAGGAGCACCAGCCGCCGCGCGGGAGCGGGAGCTGCTCGGAGAGGCCGCCCTCGACGGAGACGCTGAAGAGCTGTCCCTTGAAGTCGTTCCACTCATGCTGGCGGGAGCGATAGACGATGTGCCCGTCATCCTTCCACGTCATGACGATGTTGTTGGGGCCCATGCGGTCCGAAACGTCGTCGCGGCCGAGGGTCGCGGTGAAGGTGACGCGCCGCGGGACGCCGCCCTCGGCCGGCATGACGTAGACCTCGGTGTTCCCGTCGTACTGCCCCGTGAAGGCGATTCGGCTCGCCGTCGGGCGAGAAGCGGGCGAACATCTCGAAGCCCGCATCCGAGGTGAGCCGCCGGGCCACGCCCCCCGCCGCGGGGACGGTGTAGAGATCCCCCGCGTAGGTGAAGACGACCCGGTCCCCGTGAATGGCGGGGAAGCGGAGAAGCCGCGTCTCGGGCTCAGCCGAGAGGGCCGGGGCACCGAGCGGCAGCGCGCCGAGCAAAACGAGCGCCGCGAGGCAGATCGAAGAGAACCGCATCATGGGAACGCTCCTCGGGTGAATTGTGAAAAAGGGTTCAGGGAACACTTCTACGCTACATTTCGTATAATACAGCAAGCTACCGATAGTTCCAGCGAAGAATGCCGTCGAAATCGAGGAGGATCACGATGATGATAAGTCGGTCATTGCGCGTTTCGTTTGCGCTCGCCGCGGCGCTTTTGCTCTTCGGGGCGGCGCTCGCGCCGGTCGCGGCCCAGGACCCCTACAAAGACGACCCCAAGATCCCCGACACGCCAGCCTGCAAGCGGGCCCTCGAGCTCATCGACCTTGTGAACAAGGGGGATCAGGACAAGGCCCGCGCATATATTCTGGAGAATTTCACGCCGGAGTTCAGGGATATGACTCCCATGGAGGAGCACCTGAGGACCTTCTACGCCATTCGAGCGCAGAGCGACGGGTACGACACTCATTCGGCTCGCATCTACGACCCGGCGCGACCGGCCACGAACGCCACCATTATCGTGCGAAACCGGCTGAGCGAGGCGTGGGAGGCGTTCGTCGTGGACGTCGAGGAGGCGGCGCCCCACCGCATCGCCTCTCTCAGAGTCGCCCCCGCCCGCGCACCGACGGACATCGCGCCCGAAAAGCCCCTCTCGGAGGCCGAGATCGCGAAGCAGCTCGGCGCCTACATCGATCGCCTCGCGGCCCGGGATCTCTTTAGCGGCACGGTGCTCCTCGCGAAGGACGGGAAGCCCTTTTTCACGAAGGCGGTCGGAATCGCGAACCGCGACTTCATGGCGCCCGTGCGGCTCGACACCAAGTTCAACACGGGCTCGATGTTCAAAATGCTCACGGCCGTCGCGATCGCCCAGCTCGCCGAGGGGGGAAACTCTCCTTCGACGACAAGATCGGGAAGTTCCTCGGAACCGATTGGCTCGCGCAGCCGATTCTGGATAAGGTCACGATCGAGCAGCTCCTCACGCACACCTCCGGGCCTCGGGAGCTATTTCAACGAGACGTACGACCGCACGCTCGAGGCTTCTCTTCCGGAAGGTCGAGGACTACAAGCCGCTCGTCATCAGCGACACCCTCGCCTTCGAGCCCGGGACGAAGTGGCAGTACAGCAACACGGGATTCCTGCTGCTCGGCGCCATCGTCGAAAAGGCGAGCGGGGAGGACTACTTCGACTATATCCGGGGCCACGTGACGGGCCCCGCCGGGATGAAGAACACCGACTGCTACGAGCTCGACCTCGTGAATCCGAATCTCGCGATCGGCTACGACAAGGAGCCGGGGCCGAATGGCGTCGTCTATCGCAACAACATCTTCCAGCACGTCCTGCGCGGCGGCCCCGCTGGCGGCGGCTATACGACCGTCGAGGATCTCCTCGCCTTCGACGTCGCGCTGCGGGCCGGCAAGCTCGTCTCGAAGGAAACGCTCGAAAAGCTGTGGCGGGCGTACCCCGAAAAGAGCTCGCCGCAGTACGGTTACGGCTTCGGCGTTTTTCAGTCACCGATCGGCCGCGCCGTCGGCCACAGCGGAGGTTTCGCCGGCATCAGCGGAGAGCTCGATGATGTTCCTCGATGCCGGCTACACGATGGCCGTGCTCTCGAACTACGGCGACGGCGCGCCAATGGTGGGGCAGAAGATCTCGAATCTCATCGGGAGGAAGTGACAGACGACCACGGAAAACATTGATCAGACTAAGGGATGAAAAGACGCCTTGAGATTCATGAGGCAGTGCTCTACACTATGCCCCGCTATGACAAAGAAAAAAACAACGCTTAAGCGCAAGCACACGACCTCTTGCTTTCATCCCAATTTCATTGCAGCCGAACAAACCGAATATTATGGAAGAGGTGAAATCCCCAAACTTGCTTGGCAGGATGATTCAAACGACATCTATTTTTACCGCGGGGATAGCCTCATTTTCTTAGATCAGATCCATAAGAAATACCCAGAAGGTGTCTTTGACCTAATATTCGCCGACCCTCCCTATTTTCTGAGCAATGACGGCATTACTTGCCAAGCGGGCAGAATGGTCAGCGTTAACAAGGGGAAATGGGACAAGATTGAAGGCCCGGATCAAATGCATGCCTTTAATAAGGCATGGCTTCTTGCATGCCAGAAGGCGCTCAAGACAAATGGAACTATATTCGTTTCGGGAACGAGCCATGTCATACATTCCATCGGATTTGCGATGCAACAGCTTGGATTTAAGATTCTGAATGACATAACGTGGGTCAAACCAAATCCTCCGCCGAATCTCTCATGCCGGTATTTCACTCATGCAAGCGAAACGATTCTCTGGGCCGCCAAAAAACAAACGAAGCAAACACAAATACAACTATGGCGAGATGCGCATGGCCGCCGGGCACAAGCAGATGAAAAGCGTTTGGTACGACATCAAATGGGACAAAAGAGATGTTCAGGTCCTACTCGAGATTCCTCCTCCCGCAAGAGAAGAAAAGATTTTCGGCAAGCACCCAACGCAAAAACCTCTTATGCTTCTTGAGAGGCTCTTGATGGCGGCCTCGGATGGGAACGATCTCGTTTTTGATCCCTTTATGGGCTCAGGAACAACGGCTATCGCGGCAAGGATCCTCGGCCGAAAATTCGTTGGTTGCGAGCTTGACGCCGACTTCATCTCCCTTGCAGTGCAACGCATCACCTATTGCCAGAAACATAGAATGATTCCGCTATTCCCATAGACAGAGAGGAAAGTGGCTAATGGAAAGGGCAGAGGCGATAGAAAGAATCCAACAGCTGCTAGGAAGAGATTTAGTCCCTCTCGCTGAACAATTTCAAGTCACCATATGGAAATCTCCAGGCAAAAAGAACAAGGGATGGGCCGGGCATGTTATCGAGCGGTATCTCGGCCTGCAAATAAACTCAGCGCAGTCGCCAAACTTCGGTTCCTGGGAATTAAAGGTGGTTCCGCTGAAGCTGAGACACGGAACTCTCGCCGTCAAGGAAACAATGGCGATTACGATGATTGATGCCTATAACGTGCTACAGTGTCCATTTGAAGAAAGCCATTTGCTAGCGAAGCTTCGGAAAATGGTTGTTGTGGCTAGAATCTTCGAGAGCAAGGCTGAACCCGCATCTGTAGTTTATTCTGTTGGCCAGTTCGACCTCAGTGATAGAGCCCTTTTCGAAGACATTCGAAGAGACTACGAGGATGTCAGACGTGTCATTAGAGAGCATGGTTTCGATGCGTTAACTGGGAGAATGGGAGTTCACGTTCAGCCGCGGACTAAAGGACCGGGGCACGGCAGCACATCACGAGCATTCTACGCGCGAACACCCTTTGTTTCGCGTATTATCAATCTCGCCGGCTAAGCGGCAAAGCTAATAGATGCGCGATAAACTATATGAGCGATTTTACGATCCGGGGGATGCTTTCTCCGAGGAGCCACGGGCGTTTTGCTATGACCTTGCCCGCAAGCTCATTAGGCAAGGGAAGAAAAAGGCCGGCGCGCGGTGGTACTATAGCGATTGCACCATAAAGGGCATTCTCTTGCTTCTCTATACCTGGAATTTCGCCGCACGAGAGACCAAGAAATTGAACCACAAGAAACTGGAAAAACTCCTTAAATCTAGCGCGCCCGATTTGAGGAAGCTGGAGCGATATACAATCCTGACCGCCGATAAAAAAGCATGGCCCATCATTCGGAGAGTGTTTTCAAAATTCAAGAAGCTTCTCGGGCAAACGGGGGCCAGCAAGGCACTGAGCCTGCTAAATCCGAAGCTCTTTGTCATGTGGGACACGGCCATTCGCCAGCGATTGAAAAAACAATTGGTGCCCGGCATCGACAATGGTCAGCTCGCGGAGCACTATGTGCTGTTCCTACGAGAGACACAAAGGAATATCGATCGATACGAGATCGCCCGGAAGGTCAAGAGAGGCTCAATTCTCGCGAAGAAAATTGACGAGTTCCACTATTCTGAACTCGTGCTTAAAGGCCGTTAGGAGCTTTGACTCTCCCGAAACGCGAGCCCTGAAACTACATTAAACCTATGATGATGCAGTTTGAAGATCTCCGCAGCTTCGGTTTCGATGGCCAAGCCGCCTTGCAGAAAGTCATCGAATTGTCCAGCTATGGCGGCCTTGAGCAGGGCGTTGCTTCCTTAGCAGTCTTCGCCCATCCGGACACAGTCGCCCAAGCGCGGTCGCGCAATGTCTTCCGAATCGTCAGAACGCGCGCGAGCGAGGGGCGTGGCACCTTTGTTGAGCTCCCGAGCCTAGGCATAGTTATGCTCGATGACAACAAGGGTCCTACTGACGCTTTTATCTGGGCTCATGGCATTTCTCGATCACAATATCGTGATGTGCAGTTCAACCACATCTGGAGCGACCCGCAGGACGTTTCGCTATATACGAATCTGGCCAATATCTGTGTTCTTCCCGTGTTCCTTTCCAAGCTTTCTGACTCCCATCGTCACGTTCAAGCGCTCCTTCGTTACCGAGCATTCATGCTATATGGAGGCTGGAAACCTAATTCTCAACCAGAGCCGCCCGAACCCGCAGGTTATGCGCAGCTTGTTTGGGCTAATCCGCTCCCCGCGGTCCCGGATCTGGAATCGAACTATCGCAAGGCCATGAGAACAAAGCCGAAGGATAGAACGACCAAAAGCGCGCGCGAACTTGGGTGGGTGTTTAGCGGATATCAACCGGACAAGACGCTATAACCGCTCGGGAAACCATCGATTCTCATTATTCAGATTAGGGGCTTACATTGACGCCGCACCTTAGATCTGAAACAGGTACTGCACCTTCAGAAAGAACTGGCGGTCGGTGAGATTCCACCCCTCGCGCCCGTCCTCCGCCATATCGAAGTCCATGTAGTTGTGCGTCGAGCCCACGTAGAACATCGTGAGCGAGTTGACGCGGTAGGTGACGAGCGGATCGACCTCCCACGTGTTCCAGCGATCGTTGTACTGCGACACGAGGCGTATCGAGAGCTCGCGCGAGAGCTGGAGCGATAGGCGCGACCAGAGAATCGACTGCGAGAAGAGCTGCTCGCCCGTCTCGAGATCGTCGCTCTCGATGTGGCTCCAGCTCGCCGCGATCACGAGGCGGTCGATCGGTTTGAGCGTGGTCGTCAGACAGTAGTCGAGCTGCTTCCCCATGACGAGGTCGTACCGCGCGATGCGGTGCCCGTAGTTGACGTTGCCGCTCAGCCTCAGGGCGTCCCACGGCCGCGTGTTGAAGCACGCGTGCGCCCCCCAGATCCCGTTGAACTGAATCCCGCGAAAAAGCTCGTTGCTCGCGAGATAGTTGAAATGCATCCCCGTGGAGGCGAGCCGGGATTGCACTTCGAGGCTCGGCATTATCCATTCGTCCTTCTGAACGCCGTCGAAGTTCCACTTCCGGGCAGCCTGCGCGTTGAACGCTATATATTCGAGCGTCGGGCTCTTGTCGAAGCGCTTCATGTAGCTCGCGAAGAGGGCCCCCATGCGCTGGTTGTTCTGCGGCTCGAATCCGTTGTCCGCGCGGAAGGTGGGGGAGCGTTCCGAGTAGTCGGCGCCGAGCGAGTAGTTGCTCGTGTTGCGGGCGAATCCCGCGAAGAGGGCGTGCCCCCAGAACGCCTCGCCGTCGAGCCCCGCCGTGTAGCCGTTCTCCGCGAAGGTCGTCGCGTTGAAGGCGCTGTCCGGCACGAGGGCGAGGTTGTCGACCTCCTGCGTGTGCGAGGCGAGCGCCTGGAGCTTCACCGAGTTGCTCTCCGAGAGGCGGATCTGCCCGTCGACGCCCGCGAGCGATCCCGAGCCGCCGCCGTCGAAGCGCCGGTCCGTGGCGACGAGCCCGAGGTACGACGACTTGCCGAGGTCGCGTTTGTACCGCAGGACGTTCGAGTAGCTCTTCCCGTTCTCGACGAAGGCGCTCCCCTCCTCGAACGGCAGGATGATCACCGAGTGCTCGTCGCGCGCCGAGAGGAAGGCGAGGCTGTTCGGGCCGTCGCGCAGCGTCGTTTTCCCGGCGAAGATCGGGTCGTTGATCGAGCGCGTATAGACCGCGCTGTAAAACGTCGTATTGAAAAGATCGCTTCCCTCCTGGAAGAAGGGGCGCTTCTCGGCGTAGAAAAGCGCGAAGGTGGAGTTCACGTCGATCTGCGCGGCGTCGGCCTCGACCTGGCTGAAATCGGGATTGACGGTCGCCTCGGCGCTGAGCTCGGATGAGATGTCGTAGGTGACTCCGAGCGAGACGTCCCCCTTGACCGGGCCGTTATCGAGCGATCCGTCGTCTCCGAGAGAGCCGGCTTGGTGAGCGACGATCGCCGGCAGGAGCTCGAGCCCCTTGCCGGGCTTGATCCCCGTTATCCCCGTGACCGTTCCCCACTGGCAGGGCCAGCAGTCCACGTTGCGATCGTACGCCGCCCACGAGTACTGGTATTGCGACTCGCGCGGGCGGTTGCGCCAGAAGTCGACGCGCCACGTCTGCTCGGGCCTATCGGGAAAACGCAGGCTCGAGAACGGTATCGCCATCTCGGCGATCCAGCCGTTCTCGACGATGCGGCTCGCCGTGTGGTAGATCATGTCGTATGTCGCGTCTTCGCCGCTCGTCAACGAAAACAGCAGATCCCCGGGAATCCCGTACGGGTTGACGGCGATCTCGTAGGCGTAGGTCGCCTCGCCGTAAGGATCGAGGCAAAAGAACACGAGGTCATCGCTGAATACCTTGTCCCTCTCGCAGAAGGTCGCGCGAATATCCTTGGGATCGTCGTAGCACATGAAGGCGACGTAAATGTGCTCGTCGTCGTAGGCGATGTAGGCGTCGGTGTCGACCGCGGGCTTCGTCTGGTCGCCGGGCGTGTGCTCGGCGAAGTTCGAGGCCTTGGCGGCGCCGCGCCAGCCGGGATCGCTGAGATCGCCGTCGATGCGGATCGCCCCCGCGGCCCGCGATACCCTGAGCTCGGGATGATAGACCGGCGTGTAGCTCGGTGTATCGCCGTTCGCAGCCTTTCCCCGAGCGGCGGGCGCCGTCACAGCGAATGCAAAAGCCAAAACGAGAGAAAAGCCTGTTTGCCGGTTGGTGCCGCCCATTTTCCCGTTCATGCCTCTTCCCCAATTGATAATGAGTGCCAGGTGATAGCGTCTTTGGCAAAAGCCCTTGCGATTTCACGGGGTTATACGCGGATCACGGCCGAATTGTTCCGGATGATTCGCGAGCTCGCCTTTCTAATAAATCCTTTACTTCGCAAGGTGTTTCGTGCTACAGTCGGACTTGTCGGGATACCGTTCGTAAAACGGCCCCCCACTTTCCGACAGTTTTAGGGGCTTTCGTTAAAATGCAGCCTTGGGATTCGTCCGGAGGTCTCCGCGCGAGACGCGGGCCTTATCCACGGCAACGTCGCCTCGCTTGGCGCAGGGTGCCATGCCGTCGCGCTTCCGCGGTCCGACTCCAGCTCCGAGATCGAATAGCCGGGCATTCCGGCGGATAAGCCTTCCAAGGTTTCAGTCCGCCGCACGCAGAGAGGAGATGCGTTATGCGACGCTTGGCCTTCGTGGTCTTCGTATGCGCGTGCGCCGTCGCGCTGGCGGCCGCGCGAGCCTCAAAGGAGCCGCGGCTCTCGGTCAAGGCCTCGGACACGCCGGGCCGGCCCATGAGCGCCGTTTCGGCGGCGCCCGATGCGGCGATGTCCTCGGCCGCGCTTTTCACGGACACCGTGGCGGTCACCCTCGGTTCGTGGACGTTCGACGACCTCGCGGGAAATCCCGATCCTCAGGGGTGGACGACGATCGACCTCACGGTGCAGATCGATACGTTTTTTCACGTTGACGACTTCTCCGGGCTCGACGGCGGCAGTTTCGGAAGGCTCGTGCCGATTTCGGGCGCGCGCTCGCTTTGGTGCGGGGCGCGACCGACCGACGCGACGGCATGCGGTTACACGTCTCTGCCCGGATACGGCAACTACTGGGAACAGGTGTTCGAGTCGAGAACTTTCTCCGTGCCGGAAGACGCGGTCGTCGAGTATCACCTCGTTATGGACGTCGAAGCGTACTACGACAACGTGCACCTCGAATATCTCTCGCCCGGCGCGATATGGACGACCGTATCGAGCTTCACCGGAATAGGCGACTTCGTCGTGAGCGACACGATCCCGTACGCACAAATCAACGGCGAGCTCAAGCTCCGCTTCCGAGTGTCTTCGGATCTCGGCTGGTCGGACGAGGATGGCATCCTGGACTCCGACGGGGCGGCGATAATTGACGACATCACCGTGAGCTCGAGCGGCACGATCGATTTTCAGGACTTCGAGTCCGAGATCCCGGGCGCGCTCGAGACCGCGGACGGCGACTGGCGCGCCGGCGTCCTTATGCCGTTCGGTAATTACGCCGGGCTCTTCGACGGCGAAGCGGTTCTTCAGGAGGACACACTCGTCACGAACACGACGAGTCTGTGGGGGTTCTTCAACGGATCGACGGTCGACTACGGCTGCGGAGGGCATCCGGAGCAACTCGCGGTCCCGTACCCATTCGTCCCCCCGGACCGTCCCCTCGGGTCAATGCTGTACCTCAATAACATTATTGTCTCTCCGGCCATGCCGGTTCCGGAGGATCTCAGTTCGATCATCGCTCTCCATCTCGAATTCGACGTCTATTCGGACAACAGCCAATCAACGGTCTATTACGTATTCTTTGTCCGCTCCGGATCCAATGGATGCTGGGGCCCATGGAAGTATGACTATTATGTTTACTTCGGCGCGCAGAAGGCGTGGGAACGCAAGACGATATCCATTAAGAGCTATATCGACACAAATGAAGAGGAATTTCAAGTCGCGATCGGCGCGATGAACATGCCCCCCAACTACAACATCGACGTCTGTCACAGCCATACCCCGCTCGTCGACAACGTGCGCGTCGCGAGGCTCGACCTCATCAACGAATTCGTCGTGACGAACACGAACCCGACCGGGCCCGGATCGCTGAATGCGGCGATAGCCGACGCGAACGCTTTGCTGTCGAAAAGCCTCATCCGGTTCGACGTTCCGGGGTTTTGGCCGATCATTGACTGCTCGACATATCCCCTCGACACGCTCGTGTCGCAGGTTATCATCGACGGCACGACGCAGCCTGGATACAATGGGTCCCCGTTGATCTGGCTTCTTTCGGGATCCCTCCAGGTCGACGGCGGAAACAGCGAGATCGCGGGGCTTTGGTTCATTGGGCCCGGCACGGGCGACGGCGTATCGCTGAGAAGCGACGGAAACCTCCTGCGCGACAACATAATCTCAGAATTCGCGAGAGGCGTTTGGATCGATGGGAACGACAACACGATCGGAGGCGCCTCGGGCTCCGAGTGGAACCAACTCTATGCCAACGGCACCGGCGTCTACGTGAACTCGGGAACGGGGAATGCGATCCGAGGAAACTTAATCCATGAAAACACGAGCCTCGGGATCGATCTTTCGCCGGGCGGCGTCACGGCGAACGACGCAGGCGACGGGGATACGGGAGCGAACATGCTCCAGAACTACGCCGTCGTCTCGCAAGCCGTCGCCCACGTGGCCGCGACGACCGTAACGGGCACGCTCGACTCGTCTCCGAACACGACGTTCCTCATCGATTGCTACATGAGCGACTCGTGTCATGCGGGCGGCTACGGCGAGGCGTATTCATATCTTGGGTCGTCGAGCGTATCGACGAACGAAGCCGGCTTCGTTTCCTTCGACTTCGACACCCCGCTCCCCTCAATCGTGGGCTGGCAGCTCACGACGACCGCGACCGATCCCGGCGGCAACACGTCCGAGTTCTCGGCCTGCGTGGAAATCATAAACACGCCCGGGGGAGTAGAGGTCGTGACGGTCCCGGTGGACGAAACGACGGGCGAGACGCCCGCCGTTATCACCTTCGACTACGTGACGGAGGCGGGTATCACGACGCTCGAAACGACAACCGAGGGCCCTGAGCCTCCGGCGGCGTTTACCGTCGGGGACTCCCTCTACTACGAAATTTCGACAACCGCGATCTTCACGGGAATTATCGAGGTCTGCCTCGCCTACGACGAGAGCGGGCTCGCGGTGCCGGAGTTCGATCTGCGGCTTCTCCATTGGGACGAGACGCTGGCTACCCCCGCATGGGTGGACGTCACGACCTCGCTCAATACCACGGATAACGTGATCTGCGGAGAGACCGATAATCTCTCGCCGTTCATCATCGGCGCAGGCTCGGTTACCCATGCCGACCTGCAGCCGCCCGCGCGCTTCGCGCTCAGACAAAACGTTCCGAATCCCTTCAACCCGGTCACGACGATCTCCTACGACGTTCCGGGGAAGGGCGCCGAGGTATATCTCGCGATCTACGACATCACGGGCCGTTGCGTGCGCGTTCTCGTGAACGGCTACGTGGTCGCGGGGATGCGCCAGGCAACCTGGGACGGCCGCAACGAGAGCGGCAATCCCGTCGCGTCGGGCTTGTATTTTTGCCACATGGCGGCGGCGCAGTTCGAGCAGACGCGAAAGCTGGTGCTTCTGCGGTAATACCGAGATCTTGAGCTTTGACGCGGGTTGAAGGAGAGGGGGCGCTCCTTACGGGGCGCCCCCGCGTTTTGCAGCCTTCCGAGGGAAAAACGATTCGGTGGATGTCCGCTCCCCGAAGCGGGCATCGCGGCGATCCATAACACCGGCCTATTTACCGCTATCTCTCTCCTGCTTCGCGTACTCGCCTTCCTTCTCGCACTGCTCGACCTGCGCGAGCATCTGCTTCCCGTTCTCGTTCTCGGGATTGAGGGCGAGGGATTTCTCGTAGAGCTTGCGGGCCTTCTCGCACTTGCCGGCCGCGAGCATCGCCTCGCCGAGGCTGTCGTACGTGTTCCACGCGTCGGGATACATGTCGACGTTCATCTTGAGCACGGCGATCGCCTCGTCGAGCTTCTTGTCGAAGAGGAAGACGTACCCGAGGGTGTTGAACTCGCTCTCCTTGAAGTAATACTCCTCGTCCCCCGACTCCTTCATCTTCTGTGCGAGCTTCAAGCCGGCCTCGAGGCCCTTCTTTTCGATCGCCCGGTACACCTGCGCGGCCGCGGAGTTTTCCTGAGACTCGATCTTCGCCCAAGTGAGCTTGGTCTTCTCCTCGGCGCTCATCTTGGACATCTTTTCCTTCTCGGCCATTTTCAATTTGAGCTCCGCCTTCTCCTCGGCGCTCAGCTTTTCCCATTCGACCTTTTTCATCTGCTCGAGCTTATCTTGATGCTTCTTTTTTCTCCGCCGTGAGTCCTCGCTCTCGAGCATCTTCTTGAGCTCGCCTCCTTAGCGTGCTTCTTGAGCGTCTCTTCCTTCTTCGTCTTGTCGCACTTCTCCTGCGCCTGGGTCTCCCAGATGCCGGAGATGGAGAGCGGAATAACGATCGAGGCGAGCAGCAGGCACGACACGACGCCGGCCCGGCGCTTGCCGCGATTACGATCGATCTTGGGGTCGAGGATACACATGATTCGCTCCTTCAGGTTCGAGCCCTGAGAAACTGTCGATAGCTGCCAGGCCGGTCCGCGCTGCGCGCCGAGCTTCGCCGCGATGTCCATGAGGAACATCGCGTACTCGGACGGCTTCGCGCCGGCGTTGAGGACCGCGTCGTCGCAATCGCGCTCGCGTTCCACCCGGAGCGACCGGACGGCCGCCCAGACGAACGGATTGAACCAGTAGACGCTGCTCGCGACGAGCACGAGGACCTCGATGAGCCCGTCACATCGTTTGATGTGGGCGAGCTCGTGCGCCAGAATGTACCGCCGCCGGGCGCGGGGCCACGACGACGAGCCGGCCGGGACCACTACCGCGGGATTGATCGCTCCGACCGTTACCGCGGCGTCTATCTCGCGCGATTCGAACACGCGCACGCATCGGGAGATTCCGAGTCTCGCGCAGGCGTCCCCGAGAAGGTCGCGCCAGTCCTCGTCGACCGCCTCGCACCGCCGGAGAATTCTCCGGGCGGCCGCGGTGCGGACCGCGAGCCACAGGAGACTGAGGACCACGCCCGCCGCCCAGGCGAGAAGAAGCCACGCGGGCCACCCCGCGGCGCTTCCGCCCGTCGCGGGTCCGGCCGCGCCGGCGCCCTCGCGCGCGGCGTCGTCGAGCCCGGCCATCGGGTCCTTCGCTCCCCCGACGGGGAGGACGACCACGGACGTCCCGGCGTCCCTTCCGAACCAGCCGCCGATCTCGGGTATCACCGGAAGGCTCCAGGGCGGGGAGATGAGCTGCGAGAGCGGGAGGGCGAGCAGCACGACGAGCGTGAACACCCAGACCATGCTTCTCGCATACGCCGACGATCGCCGGAGGAGCAGACTCGCGAGGCCCGCTCCGGCGACGACGATCGCCGCCTTGATCGAGACGTCGATCACGAGCCCGAGCATCCGGGACCAGGGCGCCCCGGCGAGCCAGACATCCATCATCGCGCCCATCTCAGCGCCCGTCCTTTCGAGACTGCTCGATGAGGTCGAGAATCAGTCTCCGCTCTTCTTCCGTGAGGTTCGCCTCGCCCTTCTTCAGAATGGCGATCACGGCGGCCGCCTCCGCGCCCTTGAAAAAGGCCTCGAGCACGCCGTCGAGCGCCGCCTTGCGCGCGCTCGTGAGCGGAATCGTCGGGTAGTAGATGAACTTGCCCTTTTCCGTCTCGTGGCTTGAGGTAGCCCTTTTCCTCGAGAACGTTCAGCATCGTGCGCACGGTCGCGTTGGCGGGTCTACCCGGCAGGCGCGCCATGACCTCGGTGGCCGTGGCCCTGCCTAAACGGTATACAACCTCCATGATCTGGCGTTCCCTGCGTGTGAGCTCTTTCAAATCCGCGTTCTTGTCCACGGTAACCTCCTGCAAAACGCTGCCGCCGGCGGACTGGTGCCCGGAGCGCCGCCCATCGGGGCCCGGGAGGCGCCCGTCAGGGCTGCGGAACGTTTAACATGTTAAACAATTCTCATGTTAAATATTTAACATCTCTGGGGCGCTTGTCAAGGGGGAAATTGAAAATATTTGGGGTGGCACCGCCTTGACTCCGGCCCGTCGCGGCCATACCATTGCCCCTGGAAGACCGTGGCGTTGCGCCCCAGCCGGGCGCGCACGCAACGGACACAGGTTGGGAGGTGGTGGCGGATGGGAAGCACAGCCCGCAAGAAGTCCGATCCTCGAACGTCAATTATTTCCCCGGAAAGAGTACGAGAGCAAGATACTACTCATTCGAGGCGAGAAGGTTATCCTTGATGCTGACCTTGCCGCGCTCTATGGCGTCACTACAAAGCAACTGAACCAACAGGTGAAGAGAAATCATGAGAGATTCCCGCCTGATTTTATGTTTCGGCTGCTTCCGGTCGAGAGGACCGAGGTGGTCACAAAATGTGACCACCTCGCCGACCTGCAAGGTACTCCAGAGTGTTGCCCGGCTGTCATTACCGAGCACGGCGCAATTATGGCCGCCTCGGGCCAACACCCCTCGCGCCGTCGAGATGAGCGTCTTCGTCGTGCGCGCCGTGTCAGCGGCTGCGATCGACGAGATCGAGGGCGCGCTCGCCGCGGGAGAGGAAGGCGCGGATCTCCTCGGGCTTGACGCGGTGACCCTCGCGATAGAGGAGAAGATACCCCGGGCCGCCATCCATGCAGAGATTCCGTTCCTTCTCGAAGAAGGCGATGAGGTCGCGGCCGAAGAGCCGCCGAATCTCCTGCTCGTCCTCCCCGCGCAGAAAATACATCTTCGAGAATTCGGGATGCGCTTCGAAGTCGATATCGTTATAGCCGATCCACGCCCCGACCTTGTGCCACACCCGCTCGGGACGGAGGCAGAATCGCGTGAGCGCCCGCCCCTCGAGGTCGAAGCAGAGCACGGTCTGATGGCTCGTGTGCCTGTTCTTTCCCGAGCCCGTCGTGTAGCGGTAGTCGAAGATCGCGGCCTTGCCGTCGCGCGTCGAGCCTCGCAGGAGATTCGTCATGCGCTTCGAGTGGCCGATGGAGAAAAGATGAAAACCGTCGAGGCCCGAGAGGAGCGCGCCGTCGCCCTCGGGCGAGAACGAGAAGCGCAGCTCGTCGGCGACGTGCTCGAGGGCCTCGCGGCGCTTCTTGCCCAGAAGATGGCTGTGGTAGGCGAGGCCGCCGAAAAGAGCAGCGGCCGCCATAACGGCGAGCGCAACCACGAATGGACTCATAGCCGCCTCCTGCGCAAGGCGCCGCCTACTTCGGGCAGTACGTCACGACGAGCGAGGGGATGTAGTCCCCCGCTCGACGCGCGCGGTTTCTTCCTTCTTGCCGACCGTGAAGGCCGCTTCGGCGAGCTGGTAGCGATTGCTCGGCCAGTGCATGACCTCGACCTTCGCCGTGTAGCGGCCGGGCTTCACCGGCTTGCCGTCGAGGCCCTTGCAGTCCCACGCGTAGACGTAGTGGCCGACGTCGATGCTCGCGCCCGTCACGGCGTCAGCCCCTTCGAACTTCGAGATCTCGGCCCAGACGGGGAGCGTGACCTGCCTCCCCTTGACGTTCCCGGCGAACCCCGAGACGAAAACCGTCTTTACGTGAGCGCCCGAGGCGTCCTCGATCCAGATGGCTACCTGCGGGGCGAGCTCGTCGCGGAAGCCGAGCACGAAGTCGATCGAAACGAACGGCCGCGGCTGCTTCGAGAGGTCAGGGACCGCGACGACCGGACGCATCCCGGCCATCGCCATCGCCGCGGCGTCGCTTGCGGGGTACTTCGTCGCGACGTCGAGCCAGAAGCGCATCGCCTGACGC
>CAWFAD010000009.1:0-72377 GCA_963813815.1 uncultured bacterium
CAAAAGAGTTATCGTGGACGGGAAAACGCGAAAGCACCTGCTGCTTGCGGGTGCGGACGTAGCGCCACTGTATCTCGGAAAAACAGACGACCTTCATCGATCTCCCCGCTACCCGCGCCCCTCGGCGAACGAGCGGATACTCTCGGCGACGTGCTCCCGCGCGGCCGGCGGAAGCTCCGGATAGACCGGCAGCGCGAGGCTCTCGCGCGCCGCGCGCTCCGACTCGGGACAATCCCCGTCGCGGCCCCCGAGATAGGCGAAACACCGCTGGAGATGGAGCGGAACGGGATAGTAGATCTCGCAGCCGACGCCGCGCTTCTCGAGATGCGCCTTGAGCGCGTCGCGCGCGGCCGAGCGGATCACGTACTGGTTGTATATGCTCCTGTTGTGCTCCTCGACGTGCGGCGTCTCGATCCCGGGGAGCCGGTCGAGGCTACGGTCGTACCAGGCGGCGTTCCGCCGGCGCCCCTCGTGCCAGGACTCGAGGTGCCGAAGCTTGACGAGGAGCACGGCCGCCTGCAGGGCGTCGAGCCTGCTGTTGATCCCGACGACGTCGTGGTAGTAGCGCTCGCGCCCGCCGTGCACGCGGAGCATTCGCACCTTATCCGCGAGCGCGGCGTCGGAGGTGACGACCATGCCCCCGTCGCCGTAGCCGCCGAGGTTCTTCGACGGGAAGAACGACAGACAGCCGGCAGCCCCGATCGAGCCCGCCGGGCGGCCCTTGTAGCGGGCGCCGATCGACTGGCAGGCGTCCTCGATCACGGGGATGCCGCGCGCGCCGGCCGCCTCCATGATCGGATCCATATCCGCCGTCTGGCCGAACAGGTGCACCGCGACGACCGCCTTCGTGCGCGGGCCGATGAGCCCGGCGGCGCTCGCGGGATCGACGTTGTACGTGCGGGGATCGATGTCGGCGAAGCGCGGCGTCGCCCCGAGCCGGGCGATCGAGCTCGCCGTCGAGAAAAACGTGTAGGGAGTCGTCACGACCTCGTCCCCCGCCCCGACGCCGAGCGCCATGAGAGCGAGCAGGATGGCGTCGGTCCCCGACGCGACGCCGACGGCGTGCGCCGTGCCGCAGTACGAGGCGATCTCCCGCTCGAGCTCCTCGACCTTCCTCCCGAGGATGAACTGCTGGCTCGAGAGCACTTCGTCGATCGCGGCGCGGATTTCTTCCTCGATGCGTTCGTACTGGGCCGCGAGATCGAGCAGCTTCACGGTCATCGGTCCGCCGGCGTTCGTCATGTCGCCTTCCTGTTCGAGAGTGTCCGGTACAGATCGACGAGCGGCGCGGAGGTCCGCTCCCACGTGTAGCGATCGAGAACCGCCCGGCGGCCCGCCGCCCCCATCGCGCGGCGCCGCGCCGGGTCGCGGTACAGCTCCACGACGCGCTCGGCGAGCTCCGCGGGGCTGTCCCACCTGAAGACGAGTCCGCCCCCCGTGTCCTCCGCGATGCGCCGCAGCGGCGGGCAATCGCTCACGATCACCGCCCGTCCCCGCATGAGATACTGGAAAATCTTGTTCGGTATCGTCGTGTCGGTGTGGGGATTGCGCGCGTGCGGGACGAGGCAGACGTCGCTCGCCTCGATGTAGCTCCAGATCTCCTCCTGCCTCTTCCACCCCGTCCACTCGACGACGCCGGCGCAGCCGAGTCCGCGGGCGAGATCGTCGAGACGGCGCCGGTACGCCTCGTCGCCGCCGCCGACGAGAACGAGGACGAGCCCGGGCACGGCCTCCCGCAGGAGCGGGAGCGAGCGGATCACCGTGTCGAGCCCGCGATGCGGCGCGAAGCCGCCGACGTACGACACGACGAAACGCCCGCGGTATCGATCCGCGACCGACGGATCGATCGCGACGCGGCCCGTCGAGGCGGGCACGGTGTTCGGCACGACGAGAATCCTCTCGCGGGGCACCCCGAGCGCCGCGATCCGCTCGCGGGCTTCCTCGATGACGACGATCACGGCGTCGACCTCGCGGAGGATCTCCCGCTCGTATCGCGCCCACCGTTCGAAAGAATAGATCGTCCGGCGCTTGAGGGCGTTGCGGTACCAGACCTGAAGGCCCGCCGGATAGTTTTCGTGGAGATCCGCCACGACGGGAAGCCCGAGCCGCCTCCCCGCGCGGACCGCCTCCCGCGCGAGGGGAAGATCGTTCACGTGGAGCGCCTCGATCGCGCGCTCGCGCGCGAAGCGGTCGATGGCCCGCTCCCACATCGGATCGCGGTAGGTGAAGTTGAACGTGTACCGGTGCCACACCTCCCGGAGCGGCCCCATCCTCACGCCGCGCGAGAGGCGCACGGGACCGGCGGTCTCAGCGGGCTCCTCGCCCCGCCGCCGCTCGACGAGAAAATGAACCTCGTGTCCGTGAGCGGCGAGGGTGAGCGCCTCGTTCGATACGCGGACGTTCATCGGAGGAACTTTCCATTTCATCATCATGCCGATTCGCATGCGGCGCTCTCCCATGCGGTCCCGCCCCGTTCGTCCGGCGCGGCGGGCCGGTTCGGGTAAGTATAGACGCCGGAAATCCGCCGGTAAAGGACAACTTCCCCGCGCGACGGAACCGCTCCGAGATTTGTGTTCCACATCGGGCGGCGCGCTGGTATAACTGTGGCGCATGCTCATCGAGATAAAAAAGATCGTGCACGGCGGCTACGGACTCGGCTTCTTCGAGGACCGGACCGTCCTCGTCCCGTACGCCGCCCCCGGCGATACGGTCGAGTGCGTTCCCGTGCGCGAGCGGAAAAAGGTCGTTTTCGCCCGCATCGAGCGGATCGTCTCTCCCGGGCCCTCGCGCCGCGAGAGCGAATGCCCCGTCTTCGGCGTCTGCGGCGGCTGCCATCTCCAGCATCTCGGCTACGAGGACGAGCTCGCGGCCAAGGGGGGCTCCGTCCTCGAGGATCTTTCGCGGATCGGGAAAATCGCCGCCGGCTTCGATCGCGTCATCCCGTCGCCGTCGCGATACGGATACCGCAACCACGCCATATTCAAGGTCGACGAGGAGCGCCGGCCCGGCTTTCTCATGCGCGAGTCGGAATCGCTCGTGCCCTTCCCGCCGGGAGGGTGCCTCCTGCTCCCGGAAGCGATGCGGGAAGCGATCGCGGCCCTGCCTCCCGGCGCCTTCGAACCGCTCTCGGAGGTCCGCGTCCGCATGGACCGGTTCGGGAACGTCCATTTCTGGGGTCTTCTCGACCGGGTCGGACCGCCCGAGATCCTCATGGAGGCCGGCTCGCTCCTCTTCCCGGTGAGCCCCGACTCGTTCTTTCAGGTGAATACGCTGCTCGGCCTGGAGCTTCAAGATCTCGTCCGCTCGCTTCCGCGGACGGTCCGCCGCAAGCTGCTCGACCTCTACTGCGGGGTCGGTTTCTTCACGCTGGCGCTCTCGGGAATGGCCGGCGAGGCCCTCGGAATCGAGCGCGATCGGGGGGCGGTCCGGAACGCGTCGGCGGCGGCTCGGCTCAACGGCATATCGAACGTGAAATTCCGGCGGGGGAACGCCGCGAGGGAGATCGCGAGGCTCCGCGATTTCGATCTCGCGCTCATCGATCCGCCGCGCCTCGGCGTGCCGAAGGAGCTCGTCGCGGGGCTCCTGAAGCTGCGCCCCTCGGAGATCATCTTCGTCTCGTGCGATCCGCCGACCTTCGCGCGCGACGCCGCCGCGCTCGTCGAGGCCGGATACCTTCTCTCGGGACTCAACCTCGTCGATCTCTTCCCGGCGACCTACCACGCGGAGATCGTTTCGATCTTCCGCCGCGGATAATGCTCCCCGCCCCGGCCCGCGCTACCCCTCGAGAAGCGGATTCTCGATCTTCACGTTGAGCCGCTCCTTGTCGTAGAGCTTGTCGACGTCGACGAGGCGCGGCGATTTCCGCACTTCCTCGAGCGGCACGATCGTGAGCTTCGACCGCTGCACGCAAACCATGTGCCCGAACTTCCCGTCCTTGATGAGCTCGACGGCGCTGTGGCCGAACCGGCGGCCGATCTGCCGGTCGCGCTGCGTCGGCGGCGCCCCGCGCTGCAGGTAGGCGAGCGCCGTGTAGCGCGTGTGCTTGAACTCGTGCTCGAGGTATCCCTTGAGGGCGTCCCCGACGCCGCCGAGGCTGTAGTGCCCGAACTCGTCGAGCTTGCTGTCGCGCCGGATCGCGTCCTTTCCCTCGATGTGGGCCCCCTCCGCGACGACGATGATCTTGTAGCGGTGCTCGAAGCCGAGATGCTCGTTCTCCTTCTGCCGCTGCTTCAGGACGGAAACGAGCTTTTCGATCGAGAAGGGGTATTCGGGGATCAGGATGACGTCCGCGAACGCCGACTCTCCGCCCCGGAGCGCGAGCCATCCGGCGTGCCGCCCCATCACCTCGAGAAAAAAGATCGTCTCGTGCGACTCGGCCGTATGGGCCACCCGCTCCGCGCTCTCGCAAATCACGTTGAGCGCCGTGTCGTAGCCGAGCGTGTATTCGGTGCCCGCGAGATCGCGGTCGATCGTCTTCGGAATGCCGACGACCGGAATCCCGCGCGTGTGGAGAACGTCGGCGGCGCCGAGCGTGTCCTCGCCGCCGATCGCGATGATCGCGTCGAGATTCCACTTCTTCATGTTTTCCCTGACGAGCTCGGTCCGGTCGTTGTCCCCCTTGACGGGGTTCGTCCGGCTGCACTGGAGCTTGCTCCCGCCGAGGCGGCTCCATTCCCGCACGATCTCGGGGCCGAGCTTTATGATGTGGCCGTCGTTCTCCCGTATGGAGAGCGCCTGCCAGCCCCGTTTGAGTCCGACGACCTCGATGCCGTCCATGGAGGCCCGCTCCACCACGCCCGCGATCGCCGGATTGAGTCCCGGCGCGTCGCCTCCGCCCGTCAACACTCCGATTCTCATCTCACGCGCTCCTTCCCGTTCCGCGAGGGGCTATGCCCCCGATTTCGCCGGATCGCAATCGCCGCTGCGCTTCAGGTATTCCTCGAACGTCATGCTCTGTTTGTAGCATTCCTTTTTCATGTACTGGAGAATGGGAAGAAAGGTCTCCGCCGGCACGAATCCGGGAATGACCGTCACGAGCTCCTGCCCGGCGTCGAGATAGGCGAGCGAGGGAAATCCCCGCACGCCGAACTTTCTACCGAGGTTCATGGGGCTGTAGTTCTCCCCCTGATAAAAGAGCGAATCGCTCCTGTTCTCGGCGTCGACGCGGATCGCCACGAAATTTTCTGCGAGATACCGCTTCACGCCGGGATCGGAAAATGTCTCCCGATCCATCACCTTGCACCAGTGGCACCACGAAGTGTAGAAATCTATGACCACGGGTTTGCGTTCCTTCTCCGCGAGCGCCATTCCCTCGTTGAACGAAAGCCACGCCTTCGCGGCGGCCGCGCCCGCGGGCGGAGCGCTTCCCGCGCCGCGATCGTTCGAAGCTCCCTTATCTCCGCACGCGGCGAGCAGCGCCGGCAGCAGGAGGATTGCCACGGCATGGCGTATCTTCATCGCGCAACTCCTTTCAATGTCCGCGCACCGATTCCATTCCCGTATGATATGAAAGAGAATGTCTTCGCGCAACTTCCTTTACGGCAAACCGTTCGGACGCCGCGTCGCCCCCCTTGAAATACCCCGCTCGACCCGCTATCATGGCGTCTGCGTAGGCCGTCATGAACCGTGGTCGACTTCGCGCGGCCGAGCGCGCCGCGCAAGAGAGGATTTCCATGAAACGCACCCTCGCGCCGCTCGCGATCAGCTTCTGCGTCATCCTCGCCCTCCTCTTCCCGGCGCCCGACTCTTCCGGCGCCCGGGAAGCGCCGGCCGGGACCGCCGATTCGGCGTCGATCCGCGTCGAGCGCTGGCTCGTCCTCGGACCGATCCCGTTCGTTCCGCCCGTCTTCGGCGCGGAGGGCGGAGCCAAGCCGGACGCGGCGGCGCTTCTCGCCGGAGAGGATATACCGCTCGCCTCGCTCGAGCCGGCCGCCGGCGGATCGCACGCGCTCCTCTTCGGAAAGACGGCCGCATGGCGGGCGGTCGACTGCGACACGAACGGGGCGGAAGCGGGCCCCGCGGGCGCGGCCCCGGCCGTCGCCTACCTCGCCGCCTACGTCGAGGCGCCCCGCTGGATGAAGGTGAAGGTGAGCGCGCGCGGCACGGGCGCGCTGCGGCTCTCGATCGACGGCGCCGAGATTCTGAAATGCGACCCCGGCGTCTCGGGCGGCGCGGGATCCGGAGAAACGGCGCTCGAGCGCGGCAAGCATCTCCTCGTCGTCAAGACGGTCCGGGCGGGCTCGGACACGGCCGCCTCATGGCGCGTCGAGGCGAGCGTGGCCCCGTCGAAGAAGGGAGATCCGGCGCCCGTCGTCTCCCTCTCCCCGGAGCGAGCGCTCTCGCTCGGCGACATCCTCGACATCGCATCGATCGCAAACGTCGCCATCTCCCCCGACGGCGCGCTCGTCGCCCTCACGGTGAGCTCGCGGCTTCCGGGAAAGGAATCGCCCGAGCAGAGAATCGAGATCCGCCGCGCGAAGGACGGGGCGCTCGTCCGCACGATGTCGGACCTCAAAGGCGTCGGCGGCGTCCAATGGGCGCCGCGCGGCAACCGTCTCTCGTACATCGCCCGCGGCGAGGAATCGCTCGGCTCGATACGGGTCATGGACCTCGACACCGGCGAACTCTCGACGCCGGTCGAGCGCGTGAAGGAGCTCGAGGCGTACCGGTGGGCGCCGGACGGCTCGTTCCTCCTCTACTCGGCCACCGAGAAGCGCGAGCCCGACAAGAGGGGGATCAAGCACCTCACGAAGATCGAGGATCGTTGGGACGACGGCGGCGACCGCTCCTACCTTTACCTTTCGACGGTGCCGGGAGGCTACACGAGGCGTCTCACCGCCGGGCCCTTCGGCACGAGCATCGTCGACATTCACCCGGACGGCGCGCGAGCGCTCGTCATGAAGCACTACGAGGATCTATCGCAGCGCCCGTACGGCGAGAGCGAGGTGCACGTCGTCGACCTCGAGGACGGGAGCTCGGAGCTCATCTGGAAAGGCGGCTGGATCGACGACGTCTCGTATTCCCCGACGGGGGAACGATCCTGTTCACGGCGGGCCCATCGGCCTTCGGAGAGGCCGGCGTCAAGGTCCCCGAGGGAATGACGCCGAACGAGTACGACGGGCAGCTCTACCTCTTCGACCCCGCGACGAAGCGCTCGGAGCCCCTGACGAGGGATTTCGATCCCGCGGTCCGGCACGCGCACTGGTCGAAGGCGGACGGTAACATCTATATCGTCGCCGAGGACCGCTCGCGCACCGGGCTCTACCGCTGCGACCCGAAAACGAAGGCCATCCGGAGCATCCGGACGCCCTTCGAGGTCTCGCCGGAGTTCGATTTCGCCCTCGATCGCCCCGCGGCCGTTTTCGTCGGAAGCGGCGCCGTCGATCCTCCCCGTCTCTACGCGACCGACCTCCGGAAGGGCATCTCCCGAATGATATTCGATCCGAACGCCGAGAGGTTCGCGAACGTGATCCAGGGAGACGTCGTGCCGTGGACCTTCACCGCCTCCTCCGGGAAAACGATCGACGGTCACTACTACCTGCCGCCCGGCTTCGATCCCGCCGGGAAGTACCCCTGCATCGTTTACTACTACGGCGGCACCTCGCCCGTCGACCGCAGCTACGGCGGCCGCTATCCGAAAAATCTCTGGGCGGCGCACGGCTACGTGGTCTACGTGCTGCAGCCGAGCGGAGCGACGGGCTACGGACAGGAGTTTTCCGCGTACCACGTGAACGACTGGGGCGCCGTCGCCGCCGGCGAGGTCATCGAGGGCGCGAAGAAGTTCGTCGAAGCGCATCCGTGGGTCGACGGGACGCGGCTCGGCTGCATCGGCGCTTCCTTCGGGGGATTCATGACCCAGCTCGTCATCACCCGGACGGACCTCTTCGCCGCCGCGGTCTCGCACGCGGGAATCAGCTTCATCGGAAGCTACTGGGGCGAGGGGTACTGGGGCTACTCGTACAACGCCGTCGCAGCCGCGGGCAGCTTCCCCTGGAACCGGCGTGACATCTACGTCGACCGAAGCCCCCTCTTCAACGCCGACAAGGTCACGACCCCGCTCCTCCTCACCCACGGCACCGCGGACACGAACGTCCCGCCGGGGGAGAGCGAGCAGATGTTCACGGCCCTCAAGCTCCTCGGGAAGACGGTCGAGTACCTGCGGGTGGAGGGGCAGAATCACTTCGTGCTGGAGCGCCCCAAGCGCGAGCTCTGGTCGAAATCGATCATCGCGTGGTTCGACCGGTTCCTCAAGAACGAGCCGGAGTGGTGGCACGAGCTCTACCCGTCCGGCAAGGCCGAGGGCTCGCCCGGCGGCGAGGCCCCCGGCGCGGCCAAGAGGGAGCCCGCGGCGCCCCCGGCCCCCCTCGGCCCCACGGTCATCGAAAAGACGGACGGCTCGAAGGTCGTCCTCGGCGAGGTCGCGCGCCGGGATATCGCCGACAACCTCGCCGGCTGGGATGCGGAGTACTTCGACTACCGCCCGGACGAATCGCTCCTCGGCGAGATCGCCGGCCGGCTCGGCGGAATCGAGATAACCGTCGTTCTCGGCACCTGGTGCGGCGACTCGCGCCGGGAGGTGCCCCGATTCTGGAAGATCGCGGACGCCGTCGGGCTGGATCCCTCGGCGCTCCGGATGTTCGCCGTCGAAAGCTCGCGCGCCAAACCCGACTCCATCCTCACGCAACCCCTCCTCGACTGGTCCCAGAGCGTTCGGGCATGGTACGGCGTCAAGGCGGTGGAGAGCATCATCGTGTTTCGGGGCGGCCGGGAGATCGGCCGGATAGTCGAGGCTCCGGCGGTGTCGATCGAGGCGGATTTGCTCGAAATATTGAAAAAATAGCCCCCCCGGGAGGGGTGGGCCGGACCCCAAAAATATTGCTGGCATAAAAAAGGGTTTGCACGTATACTCATAACATACCGTTCTTGTCTGTGGAGGGCTTGCAAGAAAGAAAGTTACGGTTTCCAAGATCGCGTGATGCACAAGACCTATCGAGACGCTTCGCTCCTGCCTATCTAACTCACCGGGACATGCTTCTTCGATACTTCTCTTGTGATATCCATGCATCCCGCGCCGAATCCACAGCGCGGACGGCGACGGAGGAAACCGAACGAAGGGAGTGATGATCGTATTCGGCCTTAAGACTCGCAGTTTATCGTAGTTCGTTTGGTACCTATGTTCGCGAAAGGACTCTCTTCGTATGGCTAAGAAGATTTACGTCGGCAACTTGTCATTCAATACGACGGACGATGACCTCTCCAAGCTTTTCCAGCCGTTCGGCCAGGTAAGCTCGGCCCGCGTCATCACCGACAAGTTCACGAACCGCTCCCGCGGCTTCGGCTTCGTCGAGATGGATAACAGCGAGGAGGCCGACAAGGCCATCGCCGAGCTCAACGGCAAGAGCGTCGACGGACGCGCCCTCAAGGTCAACGAGGCGCAGCCGCGCGAGGACAAGCCGAGAGGCGGCGGCGGCGGCGGCTTCGGTGGCGGTGGAGGCTTCGGCGGCGGCGGCGGCGGCGGACGGAGAGGCGGCGGACGCGACCGCTTCTAATCCGGTTCGGCGTTGCAAATAGATTTGGACTGAAAGGGCCCGGGAGCCTTATCCGGGCGCCGGGCCTAGTATTGCAGGAAGCGAAAGGATTCCGTGACCATGGCCAAGAAGATCTATGTTGGCAACCTGTCGTTCAATACGACGGACGATGACCTCTCCAAGCTTTTCCAGCCGTTCGGCCAGGTGAGCTCGGCCCGCGTCATCACCGACAAGTTCACGAACCGCTCCCGCGGTTTCGGATTCGTCGAAATGGATAAAAATGAAGAGGCCGACAAGGCCATCGCCGAGCTCAACGGCAAGAGCTCCGACGGACGGGCTCTCAAGGTGAGCGAAGCGCAGCCGCGCGAGGACAAGCCGAGAGGCGGCGGCGGCTTCGGTGGCGGTGGAGGTGGAGGCTTCGGTGGCGGTGGAGGATTCGGGGCGGCGGCGGCGGCGGACGGAGAGGCGGCGGACGCGACCGCTTCTAGGGCGCGCAACGGCGTCCTTTTTGAAATAGAAACGTTTTCAGCAGTCAGCGAAAGGACTCGATAGTAATGGCAAAGAAGATTTACGTGGGCAACCTCTCGTTCAACACGACCGACGATCAGCTGAACCAGCTGTTTGCTCCGTACGGTCAGATCACCTCCGCCCGGGTCGTGATGGACAACTTCACGAGCCGCTCGAAGGGCTTCGGCTTCGTCGAGATGGAAAAGCCGGAAGAGGCCGACAAGGCCATCGCCGAGCTCAACGGCAAAGAGGTCGAGGGCCGGGCCCTCAAGGTGAGCGAAGCTCGTCCCCGCGAGGATAGGCCGAGAAGCGGCGGCAACCGCTTCGGCGGCAGCGGCGGTAGCGGCGGCGGCGGCGGCTTCGGTGGCGGTGGAGGCTTCGGCGGCGGCGGCGGCGGCGGACGGAGAGGCGGCGGACGCGACCGCTTCTAGCACGACGCCTGTCGACGGTTGAATACCGAGGGCGCGGGGATTTCGTTCCCCGCGCCCTTTCTTTTCGCCTTCGCCGCGCAAAAAAAAGGCCCCGCGGCTTTCGCCGCGAGGCCTTCGAGTCTGGCGGGGCCGACGAGATTCGAACTCGCGACCTCCTGCGTGACAGGCAGGCGTTCTAACCAAACTGAACTACGACCCCGCTGATACGATCATTGTACGAGCAAGCGGCGGGCCGGAAAACGAAAAAAGCCGACACCCTCCGCCAGCTTAATCATTTATAACAGACAAAAAAGGGCCTGTCAATCGCTATTTGGCGATCTCAACGCCGAGCAGATCGGCGGCCGCGTCGTAGAGGCCGTAGGTGACGACCGCCCGGGCACCCGGCGGCAGGAGATCGGCCGCGTAGGGCCACCCGGCGACGACGACGAGGCGGGCGCCGGCCGAAAGGCGCGCGATCGTCTCTCCGTCGAGGGGCCGGCGGTTGAGAAAGAACACTGCGTCGGCCGGCGCTTCGGGTCCGGCCGCGCCGGGAAAGACGCGGGATTCGAGGCCGGGAGGGGCGCCGGCGGCCTCTCCCTCCCGCGGACCGTCCGGGCGCTCCGCCGCGCCGAGGCTCCGGAGCGATCGCGCGATGAACCTTCTCACGGGGAATCGCTCGAACTCGCCCCGCTCGGCGTGGAACACCGCTTTGAACGCGCCCGAGGGGAAGTCCGCTCCCGCGAAATCCCCGATGAGCCGGATCGACCTTCGGGCGATCTCCCCGTAGACCGACGAGTCGCCCGGAAGCTCGAACTCCCTCTCCCTCGCCGCGGCGGCTTCGATGAGCCGCCGCACGCGCGCCGCGGATACGTCCGCCGCGCCGCTCCATTCCTCGCTCCACAGCCCTTCCGCGGGCGCGTCGGATCCGGGCGACCGAAGGGCCTCGAAAACCTCGACCGCCGGCTTCGAGAAGAGCAATACGTCGCACCCGGCCTCGAGCGAGAGCCTGCAGACCTCCGGCAGCGAGCGCGCGACGGCCCTCGCCCCCTCCATCTCGAGGGCGTCGGTCATGACGACCCCGTCGAATCCGAGCTCGCGGCGGAGCAGCCCTCCGATGATCTCGGGATCGAGAGAGGCCGGAAGCGAGCGGTCCCTCGGAGCGACATGTCCCATCATGACGCTCTCGGCGCCCGCCGCCGCTCCACGCGCGAAGGGGCGAACGTCCGATTTGCGGAGCTCGTCCACGGTGGCGGCGAGCGTAACGAACGCGAGATGCGAGTCGACGGCCGTGGCTCCGTGCCCGGGAAAATGCTTGAGACAGGTGAGGACTCCCTCCCGCCGCGCGGCGCTCACGGCCACGGCCGTGAGGTTCGAGACGAGAGAAACGTCCTCGCCGAAGCTGCGCGAGCCGATGACGGGGTTCCTGCTCTCAGAGTTGACGTCGGCGACGGGGCCGAGCAGCATGTTCACGCCGCAGGACCGCAGACGCCGGGCGTTCTCGGCGAAGAGCCGCTCGCAGAGCTCGGCCTTCCCCGTCCGCGCGGCCGCCATCTGCGTCGGCGGCACGCCGATCGCCCGCGCGAGGACCGAGATGATCCCGCCCTCGTGATCCGCGGCGATGACCGGCACCGCGCCCCGGGAGTCCCGGAAGACGCGGCGGATATCCTGCGTGAGCTCCATGAGCGCTCTGGCGCCGGCCACGTTGCGGTCGAAGAGAATCACGCCCGCGACGGGGTAGCGGGAGAGAATGGAGCGCTCCTCGTCCGTGAGCGCCGGCCCGGCGAGGCCGACGACGCAATGAGGGGCTATCGTATGCAGCGACGCATCGGTCATGTATCACCGGTAGAGGGCGACGATCCGCGTTCCCGGGTAATAGTGCGCGATGATCTCCTCGCCCGAGTAGCCGAGCTCGGCCATGCGTATCGCTCCCGTCTGGCACATCCCGACGCCGTGGCCGTTGCCGCCGCCGAGGAGCTCGACGGAGGCCACGCGATCGCCCATGCGCGACACCTCGACGTTGAAGAGGGTGCTCCGGAGGATGGCGTCGGAGTCGGGATCGGGTTTCAAGACCCATCTCGTCCGGTCCCCTTGAACCGTGAAGCTTCCGCGATCGGTCGCGATCTCGATCCCCGGAACCCTGCCGTCCCGGCCGCGGCCGAGCGGGCGGAGGTCGAGAAACTTGCCGACGTTCTTCGAGGAAGAGCCGAGCTCCCGGGGGATCGTTCGCCTGAGAATGCCGCCGAGAGAAGCCGCGCTCCAATGCACCCGCCACCGGAAATGCCGCGAGCCCCGGCAGAGCGACTCGCCGGGAGCCTCGGGAACCGTGTCCCGCACGCCGTAGAGGTATGGGTACGGCGTTTTCCACGGCCAGACGACGCGGATATCGGCGGTGTGCCCGCCGCAGCAAGCGCAGTAGAAGGCGCGCGCCGGCTCGCCCAGAAAGGCGCAGACGAGCCCCCGGGTCTCTTCGACGGCGCGATTGCCGGCCTCGCTCTCGCCCGAGACGCCTTTGTACACCTGATCCATCACCGTCGCGTTGAGATCGTAGAGCTCGCCGCTCTTTTCGCCGAGCTTGCTCAGGGCGTACGACCGGGCCGCGATCGCCTGCGCGCGGAACGCCTGATACTGCTCTTCCTTGAGATACCCGATCTCCGAGGGAAGCACGCCCTTGAGATACGCGTCTATGTCGAGGACGTTGATCGCCGCGACCCCCTTCTTCGACGCGACGAAGAGAATCTCTCCGCGATACATCTCGCCGTTGAGGGAAGAGACGTCGTTTCCTTCGGGGACGACGCGCAGCCGCCGGGCGGAGGCGATCCTGCGCCGCCCGTCGGAGAGCGCCACTTCGCCGTCCGCGAGGCGAACGGAGAGATCGCCCCCCCGCTCCGCGCGGACCGCGCTCCCGCCGGGAGAGTCGAGAACGGCCTCGTATGCCCCGGGAAGGTGAAGCCGAAGCGGGCCCCGGCCTTCGAGAACGAGAACACGCACGAGAGGAGGCCGTTCGAGGAGCGCCACTCCCTCGGGCTCCGGCGGCTCGATGACGACGGGAACCGCGATTTCCGCCGGAGGCGGCGCGGCGTCCGGCGCCTCGAGGGCGTCCGCCGGCGCATGGGCGGCCGGGCGCCTCTCGGCGCAGCCGGCCGCGAGCAGCGCGCATAAAAAGAACGCCGGCGCGAGACGGCGATCAAACGGTTTCATACGCCCATTTCCCGGAAATCATCGCTCCCCCGGCGAGCGTCGGCGCTCCGGCGCGCCCTCACCGCGGAAAGAAGAACTCCCCGCAGAGACACGACCTGCCGTCCGCGACCGGGGAACGAAGCGTTTTGGCGGCGGAGGCTTTCCCGGCGCCCTTCTTCGCCGCGGCGGAGGGGGCGCGGCCGATGATCGTTCCATCGCTGAAAATCGCCTCGTTCGTGAGAAGCGCCACGGTGACAGCCTCCCGCGCCTCGTCCCCGACGGCGAATCGCTCGATCATCCCGCTCACGATCCCCTTGAGAAGCGGCTCCCGCACGGCGAGAAAGTCGCCGGCCGGGTCGTCCGTGCCGATGCGGAAGCGGCTCGCCACGACGCGGTCGGTCATTTCGCTCAGGCCCGCCGGATCCTCCGGGAACGCGTGCGGGCCTATCTCGAGACACTTGAGACCGATGATATCGATCTCCTCCCCCGCGGCGTCCGCGACGGCGAGCACCTCGTCGTAGAGCTTCGTAAGGTCGTGGAGGACGAGGAAGTTGATGCCGGCGAGCTCGTCCGAGCTGAACTTCTCCTTGCGCTCGAGAGCCCCGAGAGCGGCCTGGAGGTCGCGGTTCACCCCGCGCGATTCGAAGCCGAGAACGGCGAGCACCGTTTCGTCCCCGCTGCCCGATACCTCGACGAGAACCGCGCCGAGCTTCCCCGGCGCGCTCCCCGTCTCCATGCCGATGATGAGCCGCTTCTCTTTCTTCCTGAGAGCATCGAGACGTTTTTTCAACGAATACCTCCGGCTGATCCCGGGGTCGCTGACCGGAGCGCCCTTCGCCCCGCGGCGAAACGGGCGCTTCCGCTCGAGGCGATTGTACGGAAGGCCATCGGAGGAGGTAAAGATATTTTTACGGCTACTCGAGCTTGACGATCTTCCCCTCGATATCGATGCTCCGTCCCCCGCGATCGACCCGCAGAACGTAGATGTAGGTTCCGTTCGCGACGCGGTCTCCCGCCAGATCGCGCCCGTCCCATACGATCGAATGGGGGCTGATGAAGCTCGCCGCGAGAAGATCTCCCGTCCCGAGGGCAAAGCTTCTCACGAGAACGCCGCTCACGTTGTAAATGTCGATGCGGCCGGCGTCGGCGGCGAGATTCATCGTGTAGACGATGTTGGTCTCGCCCCTGAACGGGTTCGGGAAGTTGAAAACGTCGACGACGAGCGCGTCCCCGGTGACGGCGAAGACGATGTCCCGCGAGAACTCCCCGGTCTTCACCGTGAAAACGCGCGTTCCCGCCGGGAGCGTGCGCTCGAAGGAGGCCTCCCAGCGGAGCGAGTCGGCCGGATCCGGGACGACGAAATGAACGCCGTCCTCCGGGATGCCGTCGATGGAAAGCGTCGGCGGAGACGCGAGATAGGCCGGGAAATCCGCCGTGACGGTGAAGGTTCCCGTCGGCGGGCTCTCCACGCCCGGCAGTATCTCGAGGTAGTCGTTGTAAAAGAGACGAATCTGCGTCGCGATCGAGACCTCGAGCCTCCCCGCCTCTTCCCCCTCCGGCGTCGCCACGCCCCACACGAGGAGCTCGTCGGCCGGATCGATCGTGTACCGCACGTCCGCCCGGTACGAGCGGGAGAAGGTCTCGTTCGTGTCGAGCAGCGCGGTGATCCCGAGCGAATCCGACCAGCTCTCGCCGTCGATCGCGAGGGAGACCGGCCCGATCGCGACGACGTCGCTCGCGGTGAGGCGCAACGCCACCTCGTTCGTGCCGTTTCGGGCCCGGAGCGTTCCGGTTCCGACGGGCTCGAACCCCTCGCCCCAGTCCGCCTCGAGGCGGAGCAGCGGCGGGCCCGGATCCACCCGCAGCATGGGATCGCCGAGGAGATGGTAGCGCAGAATCTGATCGACCCCGAACGATGTCTGTCCCATGTGCTCGATCTCGGCCTGGGTAATCATCTCCCCGAGAATCCAGTGGGCCCCCGTGTACTCGTTGAGCGGCGCGACCGAATCGACGGGGGGGCGCTTGAACACGTTCTCGATGAGACATTCGGCGAGCTCGGAGTTCTGCGAGAGGTACTCGAACGCGCCGCTCGCGTACGTGGAGATCGCGCCGCCGCCCGGCTTGAAGAGCAGCTGCTCGCTCATGCAGTCGCCCTGCTGCCCGACGTACGACGAGTAGGAGAGCTCCTGCCAGACGGAGAAATCGCTGATGTGGCAGCCGAACGCGCCGAAGACGAACGGAATGGCGGTCCGCAGGCTGTCGATGTCGTTGTAGAACTGGAGAGCGAAGGCCGACTCCGTCGTGAGGACGGCGCGGTTCGCGTGCCCCTGATACAGGTGCAGCAGACAGCCCCTGTTGAGCGCCGCGACGAGCGCCGGCGTGAACGTCCGGCGCGTCAGATCGCGGGCGCGCGAGAACACCTCGCTCCCGTATTCATCCAGATTGGGATGGGCGGGGGCCGTATAGGGAGCGAGAAAGAGCCGGTTGACCTCGAATCCTCCCGGGAGCGAGCGCTCGACGATGGCGCCGCAGGAATCGGTGCTCCACTCGAACTCGAGCTCGTACGGACGGTACCGGTAATCGCCGCCGGTACCCGACCAGGCGTCGTCCGAAAAGAGCACGACGCGCCGGCGCCAGAGGTCGTCCGGCTCGGCGCTCTCGTCGCGATAGAGCTTGGTGAGGAGGGCGCGCAGCTCCACGTCGCGCCCGACCGGGAACCGCCCGATGAAAACGTCCGGATAGGCGTCGGCGCCCGGATTGCCGTCGAGAAAGGCGTACCACTTGTCGGACGAAACGGTCTCGTCGTCGTACGATCCGGTGACGCTCTCCACGTAGCTGTACGAGGGCACGTAATCGGGCGGAGAGCCGCGCAGATCTCCATCCGGGTAGGCATAGATACGCTTGTGATCCTCGCTCGCGTCCCCCACGAGCAGCACGTATTCGACGCCCCAGCGGTCGAAGGCGTCCTTGATGAATCGCTTGATCGCGGCCGCGTGCGGCCTGCCGCCGTTGTACTCGTCGAAGACGTCCTCGACGTCCGCGGTAAAGACGCGGTATCCCTGCGCCCTCCGCCAATCGACGTACTCTCCGATCCGCTGCAGGAAATCCCCGTGCGAGACGACGAGCGTTTGATAGCTCCCCGGCGTCGCGCGAAGCGCGGACGGCGCGTCCACCTCCGCCGCCCGAGCGGGAAACGCGGTTCCGGCGAGACCCCCGAGCGCGATGAAACGGCGCGGCGAATAGCTCTCCTCGAGGTTGAGAGCGAGCTTCCACCCTCCGCTCCCGTCCTCCGCGAAATCGGACGCGCCGAGCTCGCGATACACGGGATGCCGCGCGTCGGTGATCTCGACGAGAAGGCCCGAGGAAACGGTGAATCCGGCTATTTCGATTCCCGCGGCTCCGCCCGCCGGATCGAGCGTGAACTCGAGTGCGTTCCCGCTCGCGACGAACCGGCCGGGATGCTCGACCGTAAAATCGTTCACGAGGTGCGCGAAGTCCGCGTCGCAGACGACGACGAGCTCGTTCTGGCCGTCGGCGAGCCAGATGGCCGGAAGGTCGGCGAAGTGAAAGGTCTTCGCCTCCTTGGCGCCGAAGCCTCCGGCGCCGATGAGATGCGTGCCGGCGCCGTTACGCAGGCTGAAGGAAATCGTATGGTCGTAGCCGAGCCCGTCTCCCCCCTGGATCCTGATCGTGATCGCCCAAACCCCCGTCGAGGAGGGCTCGTGCAGATCGAAGGGGATCGCGTACTCCCGGTAGTCCTTCCCCTTGCGAAAATAGAAATCGAATGTTCCCGGCACGGCGTTTTTCATGAACGCCGTGTCCTCGCGCTCCAGCTTCACGGCCCGGTACGACGAGACGGGGACCTCGTAGGAGGGGGCGAGCGGTATCCCGGAGCTCATGAGCGCGCCCGCCGAGCCCTCCTCGAGCCAGAGAACGTTGTCGCCGGTATAGAGAGCGTCCCGATCTCCCGCGAGCGAGTCGTCCTTGACGCCGAGCGCGTAGAAGTAGAGGCGATCGTCTCCGTCGAGCACGCCGGCGCTTCCGCCCGCTCCCTCGCGCACGAGGAGCGGCACGTCGACCGCGCGAACGAAGCCGGGCGCCGCCGCGTCGTAGTAGCGCTTTCGGAGCGCAATCTCTCCCGGCGCGAGCCCCGGAGAGAGCCCCGCGGCGATGAGGGAGTCGGCGCGGATGACGTAGAGCCCCGTATCCGGCACGCGGAGCTTGAGGCACTTCCCCTCGAGCGCCGGCGCGGCGGCGGCGAGCCCCGAGGGGAGAGGCAGACGATAGGCCGAAACGTCGGCGGGGTTGACGAGCAGGTTGCCGTAGAGCCGTTTCCATCCTCCCGAGAGGGGCGTCTCGACGGCCCCCGCTTCGCCGAGCGGCGCGCGCGGCGCCTCGAAGCTCACCGTGAGAAGGATGCGGCGGGCGAGGCGCGCCTCCCCCCGCTCGTCGATCGAGAGAGGATTCACCCTCACGGGGAGAACGCGCTGGCGTCCCATGAAGGACGGCTCGAGCGCCGAGGCGAGCGGCGGCGCGTCCCCCGCGCGCCACGGATCGGGCGGAAGGTATCGCTCGGACGAGGGGAGGCCGTCGCGCCCCTCGACGAGCCGCTCGCCGTACACGCGGGCGAGAGCCACGCGCCCGAGGCTCTCCTCCTCGAGCACGGAAAACGATAAACGCGAGGCGCCCGCGGCGGGTATCGCCACGTGATACGTCCTGCCGGGGAGCTCCGCCGCTCCCGGAGGCGAGAACGTTCCGAATCCGTCGATGAGAACCCGAACCGCCCCATCTTCCGCCCGCTCGATGCGGGGGGAGGGAATCGCGATCTCGAAGGTCAGCGAGCCGCGGCCCGACGAAACGAGACGGGCTCCCTCCGGGGAAGCCGCGGCGCGCCCCGGCATGGCGCACACGACAACGCAGAGGGCGCCTGCGACGAGCGCCGCTCGACTCACCTGTCCGATCACGCGGGGTTCACCTCGTTTCCAGGGGCGCTGCGATGGAGAGCGCGGGAGACGGCGAGGAGCCGCCATGTCCTGCATTGAATCTATTTTCCCGCTCCCGAAAAGACAAGCCGAAAATGGCGAAGGCCGAAAACGCCGATGGGGACCCATCAGGGTCCCCATCGGCTTCACTATGCGCACCGAGTAAGAGCGTTTAGAAAAGGCTCTTAATTGCGCCCCAGCTCGACTCTTCAGTCGCCACGCCGCACGGCTGGTTGAGATACAGCTGGGTGAGAATCGTGAGAGGATAAATCGGGATAACCGAGCTCGCAGCTCGCGATCTGGAGAAGGTAGGGCAGGCTGAGCGGCTTGCCTTCGACCTTGATGATCGAGGCGGTCGGAGTCGCGATGCTCATGCAGGTAATCTTCTGCGCCCAGACCCAATCCATCCAGCAGCTCGCGTAGGACACGCTGATGCCGGCGGCCCAGTCGCCGAGGGTGAGGTTGATGTCGGGGTTCGTCGTCGTGCCCGTCGAAATGATCCCGGCCGGAAGGATGACACGGTACTCGGCGGCCCGAATGCCGGTGCCGTCCTGGTTGACCATGAACACGTAGCAGTCGAACGGCGTGTACATGCCGGTGGCTCACGGAGCACAGGCTGTGCGCCGCATCGCTGTAAAGCCCTACGTATTTCGCTGCGTTCGCGGAGCCGGTGATGAGCAGAAGCATCGTTCCAAGGATGAGCGCCTTTTTCATGTTGTCTTTCCTCCGAACTAGTGTTGCGGCGAGCCGGTCTCTGATTCTGGCTGCCATGCTAACCAATTTATTTGTTCGCCGTTTCCTTTCCGGATTACTCCTTTCCGCCGTCAAGGCCGCTGAGCTCAATTGGTAGTTAACAAACCGCTATTTCTGACACACGACAATTGTACCATACCCGGGAAATTTTGTAAAGCGGCATGAGCGGGAAATGATAAAAAAATGATGGGGACCCAAATCGGATCCCCATCATTATCAATCAGTTAGAGCCGCTGTCTTAGAAAAGGCTCTTTATCGCGCCCCAGCTCGTTTCCTCGGTGCCGATAACACACGAGCAGTTGAGGGCCAGGTGGTTGAGAACCTTGAGCGGGTAGATCGGGAAACCGAGCTCGCAGCTCGCGACCTGGAGGAAGTAGGGCAGGCTGAGCGGCTTGCCTTCGACCGTGATGAATCCCGGCGCCGCCACTCCGAGGCTCAGGCAGCTGATGTGCTGCGGCCACACCCACGTCTGCCAGCAGGTCATGAACGACACGCTGATGCCAGCGGCCCAGTCGCCGAGGGTGAGGTTGATGTCGGGGTTGGTCGTCGTGGCCGTCGAAATGATACCGGCCGGAAGAATGAGTCTGTACTCGGCCGCCTGAATGCCCCGCTCGGGATAGCTCATGAGAACCCAGCACTCGAAGGGCGTGTAGGGCATAACGGTCACGCTGCAGCTGACGCGGCCCGCGTCGGCGTAGAGACCGACGTACTGCGCGTTCGCGGCGCTCGCGAGGACGAGAATCGCGCTGGCAATCAAAAGCACCTTCTTCATTTCCTTCAACTCCTTCTCTGCTTTTCGGTGAAGGTGGTTGGATGAGCGCGGATGCGCCCACCCAACCACAATCCCTACTTCATAACTCAACGACCCGATCCACGGTCTGCTTCTTGCGCTTCGATCTTCAGCGTTCGCCCTAGAAGCAGCGGTGCTGATAGTGCGTTCCCATGAGCGCGAAATCGCTCAGGTTGACCGTGTTGTCGTCGTTGAAATCGGCGCAGGCGTTGTAACCCGTGGCGCCGAGGCTCTTGTTGAACGTGGCGGCAAACGGAATGATATCGGACAGATCGTTCTTGCAGTCAGGCAAGCCGCCAGCACCGGTCATGTCCGGACCCTTCACGATGATAGCGATACAGAGCGGGTTCGGGTTCGGGCACGGTTTTGCCTTGATAACCTTGCCCTGAATGGCCCACCAAATACCGGCTGTGAGAGAGCAACCGCCGCCGGCAACGCGACCGGTGAAGGTCGTGCGGCCGTTGATGCCCGTCAACGAATCGGCAACGACGGGCTGCGAGCACAGGCAGAACGACTTCGCTGCGTCGCACGAGTTCAGCCAGTAATCCGTCCAGGGAATGCCCTGAATCGCAAGGTTCGAGGCATCTCTCGCTTCGACCCAGATGTAGTCTGCCGCGCCGCCGCAGGCAGTGCGGATGTACTCGAAATCGCCGGCCGGGCAAATCGAAAGCTTCATAGTCGTGCAGCTCACGCCAGCGTTGCTGTAACAGTCATCCACATCACCGGCAAAAGCGGAGGTTGCCATCAGGAGCATCAATGCGAAAGCAACCACTTTTCCTTTGAACATCGCGTTAACCTCCTAAACCTCCTACAAAGGTTCGGGGACGTACAGAAACAGGCCTTGGGGGTAGCGTCAACCTCCTTCCGCCGGAACAGTGTTGGAGATACCATCACTTACTCGACAGGGGATATTTTATCATATGCGAAGCAATTATGTCAATGCCAAATGCCGGATTCGGGGGGCTCGCGCCCGGCCGCCCGGGGCTCGTCGAACCCCGGACGGCGGCGCATTCTAACCTATTGTGGAATAAGTAGATGGTTGGCGTTTGCCGGGGGTGGTCCGGCTATCCGGCGGCCCGCTCCCGCCGGCCGGCCACGGTCACCCCGTCAAATATTGTATAGGCCACCGGAACGATGAAAAGCGTAAAGAAGGCCGAAATGACGACGCCGCCTATTTGCACGACGGCCATCGGAGCCCGGAACTCGTACCCCGCCGCGCCGCCCACGATCTGCGGAATCATTCCCACGACGATCGCGAGGTTTGCCATGATGATCGGCCGCAGCCTCGTCGAGCATGCCTCGAGGAGCGCCTCCTTGATCTTTTTCCCCTGCGAGCGCAGCTGAGCCGTGTAGTCGAGCATGAGAATGGCGTTGTTGACGACGATGCCGGTGAGCATCACGACCGACATGAGCGAGAAGATGTTGATCGTCTGGCCGGAGAAAAACAGCGACACGGCCACGCCGATGAGGGCGAGGGGCAGCGTGAGCATGATCGTCACCGGATGCACGAAGCTTTCCATGATGGCGGCCATCACGATGTAGAGGAGCACGATCGCGAGCACGAGGGCCGTGAAGATCGAGGCGAACGATTCGTCCTGCATCTCGGACATTCCTCCGTGGCGGACCGTGACGTCGCGCGGCACGCCCATCTCCGCGAGCTCCGCGTCGAAAAGGGCGCGGACCTCGCTCAGGGAGCCGGCGGCGATGTTCGCGTTGACCGTAACGAGCCGCTGTTTGCTCTTGTGCTGTATCTGCGACTCTCCCGAGCGGACGGCGAGGTCGCCGATCTCCGAGAGCGGCACGTCTCCCGAGGACGTGGCGACCGGCATGTCGGCGATGAACGCGGGGTCGGCCCTATCCGAGGCCGCGAACTTGACCCAGATCTCGTACTCCTCACCCTTCTCCCGGTACGCCCCCGCCTCGATCCCCTCGTACGCGGCCCGCATGAGGCCGCCCATGGCGGACGCGCTCACGCCGCGCTCGGCGAGATCGTTGCGCCGGGGCGTGACGGCGATCTCGGGCTTGCCCGCCTCCCGGCTCGACTGAACCTCGACGAGGCCGGGAATGCGGCGCATGATGCGATAGACGGAATCGGCGACCGCGTCGAGATGGCGTTGATCCGAGGAGAGCACTTCGATGACGAAATCCGCCTCGCCCCCGCCGGAGAAGCCCGTCTCGGTCGAGAGCCGGATATCGGCGTCGGGAATCCCCGCGAGCGCGGGGCGAAGGACGTTGAGGAACTCGGTCGCGTGGAGCGACCGGCGCTCGGGAGGAACGAGCTGGGCGATGATGTCGGCGTCCTCGACGCCCCGCTGCTGGCCGCCGATCTTGACGACCGTCCCCTCGATCTCCGGACGGGAGGCGAGAACCTCCTCGACGAAAGCGGCGGCTTCCCGCGTGCGCTCGATGCTCGTTCCCGGCGGGAGCTCGAGGGTAATGATGACGACGTTCTGGTCGACGCGCGGTATGAACTCGCCGCCCACGAATCCGAAGAGCAAGAGGGCCCCGGCGAAGATGATCGCGGTGGCGAGAATCGGCCATCGGCGCCGGTCGAGAAACCGCCCGAGGACGCGGCGGTAGCGCGCGGAAAGGGCGTCGTAGAAGCCGTCCCACTTCCGGCAGAGCGTCGCGAACCGCCCGCAGGCCGCGCCGCTGCGCTCCTGCGCCTGCGGCTTGATGAGGCGCGCCGAGAGCATCGGAACGATCGTGTAGCTCACGACGATGGAAAAGATCGTCGCGTAAACGACCGTGAGGCCGAACTGGACGAAGAACCTCCCGATGATGCCGCTCATGAACGCGATCGGCGTGAAGACGACGATGTTCGTGAGCGTCGAGGCCGCGACCGCCACGGCGACCTCGGAGGTTCCCTTGACGGCCGCCTCCTCGGGATCCATGCCGAGGTGGACGTGCCGGGTGATGTTCTCGATGATGACGATCGAATTCGTCACGAGCGTCCCGATCGAAATGCCGAGTCCGAGGAGCGACATGACGTTGAGCGAGAACCCGGACCGCTCCATGAGGAGGAAGGTCGCCACCACGGAGACGGGCATCGAAAGCGCCGCGACGAGCGTCTGCTGCCAGTTGTGGAGAAAGATGAGGAGGAGGAGCGCCGTGAGCACGATTCCGATCATCACGTTGCCGAGCACGTCGCTCACGGCCGCCTTGACGAAGGGAGCGGAGTCGTTCGTGATCTTGACGTCGATGTCGTCATCGAGCGTTTTCCGCAGCTCGTCGAGGGCGGCGTACACGTCTTCGGCGACCTGAACGGTGTTGCCGTCGGACCGCTTGATGATCGAGAGCCCGATGACCGATTTGCCGTTGTACGTGGACGACTCCCGGAGCTCCTCGACCGTATCGAGCACCTCCGCCACCTCCGAGAGCGGCACGGTGCCGCCCGAGCGGAGCGGCAGCCGGAGCCCGGCGATCTCGCCGGGGCTCGACACCTCGCCCATCATGCGGAGCGTGATCTCTCGGGGGCCCCGCGTGATGTGTCCAGCGGGAACGTTCACGTTCTCGGCGGCGATCGCGCCGACGACGTCGAGAAGGCTCAGACCGTACGCGCGCAGCTTCGCCGGCGAAACCTCGACGCGGATCTGACGCTCGCGCTTGCCGGTGACGTCGACCGAGGCCACGCCGTTCACGCGGCTGAGGCGCTCCCGGATCACCTTGTCCGCCACCCGGTAGATATCCTCGAGCGGGCGCGGCGCGGAGACGGCGATCTCGATAACGGGGTAGGCGCTGAAGTCGAACTTGCTGATGGCCGACGCTTCGGCGTTCTCCGGCATGTCGTACTGGATCGCGTCGACCTTGTCCTTCACGTCGATCGCGTCGAGGTCGACGTTGGTCTCGAGCTCGAACTCGATGAAGACCTGCGAGAGGTTCTCCTGCGAGATCGAGGTGAGGGTCTTCACGTTGGCGATCGTCGAGACGGCGTCCTCGATCTTCTTCGTGACCTGCGTCTCGACCTCGCCCGGCGAGGCCCCCGGGTAAACCGTCGTGACGATAACGAAGGGAAACTCGATGTTCGGCATGAGCTCGATCGGCATGCGCCCGTACGAATAGAGTCCGAGCACGATGAACGCGAGCGTGATCATCGTCGTGAGGACCGGGCGCTTGACGAAGATGCGAATGATGTTCATCCTACCGGCCCTCCCCGCCCTTGACGATCTTGACGAGGTCGCCGTCCTCGAGCATGGTCTGGCCGAAGAGCACGACGCGGTCGCCGGCGCTCACGCCCGATCTGATCTCGACTTCGTCGGTGGTGCGGAGCCCCGGTTGCACCGCCCGCAGGCGCGCCACGGAGCGGGAGCTGTCGTCCTGCGCCACGACGTACACGTGCGGCTCGCCCCGCACCTCGAACAGGCTTTCCGCGGGGACCTTCACGACGCCTCTCCGGAAACCCGCGAGAACGTCGAACGAGAGAAGAATCCCCGGCATGAGCTTGCCGTTCGCGTTCGGAAACGAGGCCTCGCCGCGGACGAGGTGGCTCTCCGGATCGGCCGCCAGATCGAGCTTGCTGACGATCCCCGAGCCGGAGGCGCCGTTCGACGCGGAGCGCCAGACGGCCTTCTGTCCCCGCGCGAGGATCATCGCCTGACGGCTGCCGGCCTCGAAGCTCACGCGCACCGAGTCGGTGCGGGCCACCCACATGAGCGGCGAATAGGCGGGCGCCATCTCCCCTTCCTTCACGAGCACGATCGTGACGATCCCGGCGTGCGTCGCGAGCAGGCTCGTGCTCTGCCGGGCGTTCGAGAGATCGGTCTTCGCGACCGCGACCGCGAGCTCCGCCTTTTCGAGCGCCTGCTGCGACACGGCCCCTTCCTTGAAGAGGTTTCGCATTCTCTCGACGTCGGCGAGGGCGTCCTGATACACGGCGAGGGAACGGTCGTAGGAGTGGAGCATCGGATTGGGCGCCGCCGTCTCGAGGCGAATGAGCACGTCCCCCTTCTTCACGCGGTCCCCCTCCCGCTTCGGCACGCCGACGATCGTGATCGAGTTCGTGGAGATCACGGGGTACTGCAGCGAGCCTTCGACGGTGCCGGCGAGGGTCGTCCACGAATCGAGATCGCCCGCCGCGGCGACGACGACCTCGACCGGCTTCCCATCGCGCGCCTGAATCTCGGTGATGCTCGCGTAGCTCTTTCGCTCGCCGATCTGCAGAAACCGCAGAACGAAGATCATTGCGATGACGGCGACCGCGGCCGGCGCCGCCCAGCGGGCGAGCCCTCGTTTTCCGCCTCTCGACCGTTCTTCCATTCCTATTCTTCCTTTCGATAATGCCGGTTCGGCTTTCTTGCCCGCCGGAAACCGGCTCTGTTCATCCGGTGCGTCCGGCCTCATTTCGGGCCGGCGAGAGCTTCCGTTCCGACGGCGAGCTCGAGATACGCCTCGGCCATGCGCGATGAAAAGAGCGCCTCGACGAGCTGGGCCCGCGCCGTCGTCATCGCGAGCTCGGCGTCGAGCCGCTCGAGCGGGGTGGCGAGCCCGTTCGTGAGCCGCACGAGGGCGATCCGGTAGGTCTCCTCGGCGAGCGCCACCGATTCCTCGCGCCCCTCGAGCGCCGAAAGGGCGTTCTCGAGATTGCGGTACGATTGCCGCACGGCGAGGTCCTTGTCCCGCGTGACGCGCTCGAGCTCGAGCTCCGCGCCGCGCAGGTCGGCCGCGGCTTTTCCGATCTTTCCCTTGGCGCTGAATCCGTCGAATATCGGTATCTGAAATCCTATCTGAACCGCTGCGGACTTGGCGACGAGGTCCTGAGGCGGCAGCCATTCGTTCGACCACTGGGTCTGCACCGCGTAGTAGGCGTCGAGGCTCAGCATCGGGTAGCGGTCGGCCTTCGCGATGCGCAGAAACTGTTTCTCGGCGCCGACGGCGCTCCGCAGGGCCTGAATCTCGGGGCTCGAAGCGAGCATCGCCGCGAGCACGGCGTCGATCCCCGCCGGAGGCGCGCCCGCGGAGAGCGAGTCGGTGAGCGTCACGGCATCCCCCGCGTCGATGCCGCACCGGCGGCGCAGCGTGAGGAGCGCCTGATCGTAATCGTTTCGCGCCTTGACGAGGGGCGCCTTCCGGTTCGCGAGCTCGACTTCGGCGCGCAGCCTGTCGTACCGGCTCACGACTCCCTCGTCGAACCCGACGCGCGCGATGCGCGCCGCCTCGGCGACCGTTTCGGAGGCCTTCTCCTCGATGCGAAGAAGCTCGGCGGCGAGGAGAACGCCGTAGTACGCCTCCTTGACGCTGAACCGCACGTAATCCGACGCCGCGCTCTCCCGGTACCGGGCCGAGGCCAGATAGTGCTTCGCGGCCTCGAGCCCCGCCGACACGCGCCCGGCCGCCCAGAGCACTTGGCTCACGGAAGCGGCGGCCTGAAAGTCGTTGTCTTCCCCGATCTCGATCTTGACGGAGCCCGAGCCCTCCCCGAAGAACGCGGCCGGAAGGAAGAACGATGGCCGCAGGAGATTGCGCCCGTACTGCCCGGAAACCGACAGGTGCGGCAAGGCGTTCGCCCGCGCTTCCATGACCTGCCCCTCGGCTCCCGCCACCGCCTGCGTCACCTGCCGGAGCATCTCGTCGTTCTGGATGCCGAGATCGATCGCCTTCTCGAGGCCGAGGCTCATCTCCCCGGCGCCCGCCGAGGAGGGGCCCGGCCCGGCGAGTATCGCGCCGCCGATGAGAAGCGCCGCCGCGGCGCGCAACGGGGCGCCCCGCAGGCCGCTACGGCCGCCTGCTGTCACCGTCATTTCGTCATTCCTTTCCCTGAAGTTCCGGCCGCCCAAGAAGCGGCTCGATGATCAAACGGTCTATGACCCCCGGAACGTCGTCGAAGCACTCGACGTTCCGCCGCGTCATGTACAAGTGCAGTAGCTCGTGCACGGCGCCCACGAGGATGGCCGCGAGCACGGCGGGATCCATGCGCCGGACATCCCCCCGCTCCATCGCCTTCTTGCAGAGAACCTCTATTGTTTCGCGGTTTCGCTCGATCTCGCCGCGAATGCTCCCTTCGAGGTATATCGGGCACTCCTTCGTGTAGATCAGGAAAAAGTCGAGGTGCTTCTTGAAATGCCTGATCGCCGCCGCCAGCCGGCACCGGAGCTGCTCGACGGGAGGGTCGTCCGGACGACAGGAGGCGTCCCCCTCGCGGCGCATCTCCTCCACGTATGTCTCGAGGAGCTTCCGGAATATTTCCTCTTTGCCGGTGAAGTACGAGTAGAGCTTTCCCACGGACATGTCGGCCCGATCCGCAATGTCCTTCATGCTCGTTTTCTGATACCCCTGATGGCCGATCAGTTCAACGGCGGAGGCGAGAATGATCTCCCGGCATCTTCGACGCTCGCGGTCTCGTCGCGTGCTGTGGCTATCATCCCCCGCATGGAGCGCGCCCGACTTCACGATAGATCCTCCGGGTTCGGCCGATACCGGCGCCATGAATACAAATTCGAAATATGAATATACATTCTGAATCGTAGTACGCAAGCAAAATACCAGCGGAGCCCGAATGCGCCGAGGGCGATGGATCATGCTCCATCGCCCTCTATCCGCGGGTCACACCCTCACGTGGTGCTATCTATTCATTCGACAAGCTATTTCCTCTAAATACTCGACAGCTTGCCGTTCTTGTAGAGGAATCTGTCTCCCCGCGCCAGCGGAAGTCCCTGCGGCACGACGCACCCGGCCTTCCGCGCATCCCCCTCGAAGTCGTAGTAGCGCTTGCAGCTGCTGCCGCCGTGCATCGGAAAGATGCACTCGGGGCTCAGCTTGTTCACGGCGAAATAGACGCCTTTCTTGACGATCTCCTGATCGCCGAACCCGCACCCCGAGACGGGGAAGAACGCGAAATCGATCTCGCGGCCGAGCCCCGCGAGGTAATCGATCTCGGCGGCGTAGGCGCCGTCGACGTTGGCGTCGCGGTTATGATGGTCGCCCGAGTGCAGGAAGGTGACGCCGTCGACCGTGACGAGGAATCCGACGCCGGCGTCGGTCGAGCGGATCGCCGTCACGTCGATCCCGCCGATGCTCTTCGTTTGACGCGGATCGATGCGCTCGCACGCCACGTTCGTATCCGGCTCCTGCCCAAACACCCACGTGATGCCGTCGAGCCCCTCGTTCCATTTGAAATTCGCCTTGTTGTAATGATCGACGTGCGACGTGTGCGAAACGAAAGCCGTCACCTTCTTGCCCCGCAGATCCCCGGGGTTGACGCAGCCGTTGAGAAGGCTCGGCGAATCGGGGGCGCGGCCGTCCTGAAAATAGTCGAAGATCATGACGTTGCTCTTCGTCTGCACGATCCAGCCGGAGTGACCCGTGTAGTATACGATCGCTTCTCCGTCGCCGAGCTTCTTCGAGAGGAGCGCGGCCGCCGAGGCTTCCTTGCCGGCGCCCTTTCCACCCTTCGCCTTGATGGCGCGCGCCACTGACGCGTTGCCGTGCCTCGCCGCGTAGTGGAGCGGCGTGTTTCCGAAGCGATCCTCGACGTTCAGGGACGCTCCCTTCTCGATGAGCAGCTCCGCGACGTCCCCATACCCCTTGGCCGCCGCCAGATGCAGCGCCGTGGCGCCGAAGTTGCCGTCGAGGGCGTCCATTTTCGCTCCCGCCGAAATGAGATATCGCGTTAAATCGGGGTTCCCCCGTTCGGCCGCGATGAGCAGAGGGGTGAGCCCCTCGTTGTTCACGAGATCGATCTCGCACCCTTTCTCCACGAGGAGCCGCGCGAGTTCGGCGCTGCCGCGATACGCGAGACGGTGCAGAGCGTTGTTGCCGAAAGGATCGACGCCTTTCGCGTCCGCTCCCCGCGCGAGGAGGAGCTCGATGAGATCGCTCGATCCCGCGATCATGGACACCGCGAGCGGAGATTGACCGTTGTGGCTCGTTTCGTTCGGATCGGCGCCGTTGTCGAGGAGATAGGCGGCCATCTCCGTCCGGCCGCGCATGGCGGCCGCTACGAGTGGCGTGTTGCCGAACTGATCGCAGCCGGCGGCGAGAGAAGCCCCATTCGACACGAGCTCCTTGAGGGCGGCGACGTCGCCGCGATAGCAGGCGAAATGAACGAGCGACGATCCCTGCGTCGTCCGGTCGTCGAGCTTTCCGCCCTTCGAGGCGAGATAGCGCACCAGCTCGAACCTGCCGCGCGAACCGGCGAACAGCACGGCGGTCATGCCGTTATCGTCCTTCGAGTTTATATCGACCCCACGCGAGAGAATAAGATCCAATATCTCCCGGCTTTCGCCGCATGCCGCCAGATGCAACGCGTTGCTGTTCTCGTTGTCGCCGAGATTCGGGTCGGCGCCCCTGTCGAGAAGAAGACGCGCGGCCTCCACGTTGCCGATGATGATCGCCACGTGAAGCGGCGGGTTGCCGTCCGCGTCTTTGAGACCGAGAACGGATTTGTCGGCCGCGACGAGACGCTCGATCGTCCCGACGTCCCCGAGGCGGACCGCCTCGTGGATCTCTCCCGCCATGAGCCCGGCGGCCGAGCCGAGAACGGCGAGAGCGAGCAAACATATACGCATGATACGCATGGGCACCCCTTTCTTTATAAAGGGATATACGACGCGAGCTCACAAAAGTGCCGCGATACCTCAAAAATGAGGAAACAATTGTGGACGGTCGAGCGTACTACTGTTAAGTTAGCGATAGTGTTAAATTAACAATATTCGGTGGAGGTGCGCAATTGATTGAAAAACCGCCGGATAAGAAGTTCCAGAAGGAGCTCAACGCCGGGACCGCCGCGCTCGTGCTCCTCGGAGTCCTCGAGAGGAGCCGCGAGCCGATGTACGGGTATCAGCTCGCGAAGCTCATCTCCTCGTCGAGCGACGAGACGCCGATGATGAAGCAGGGCGCCCTGTACCCGGTGCTCCGCTCCCTCGAGCGGAGCGGCCTGCTCGAGAGCTCCGTCGAAACCTCCGTCTCCGGTCCGCCCCGCCGGTACTACGTCATAACCGGGGCGGGGCGCGAAACGCTCGCGCGCTGGATCGAGATGTGGAAGGGAAGCAGGGATTTCGTCGACTCGATTCTCAGGGGGGTGCACGATGAATCATGAGATTGGGGAGTACTTGGAAAGGCTCAAGGCCGCGCTCCGGGGAGCCGACCCGGCGACGATCCAGGACGCCCTCGCCGACGCCGAAGAGCATCTCACCTTGGCTGCGCAGCGGGAGAGCGCCGGCGGAGAGGCCCGCTCGTTCGAGGGAATCATCGCGGAATACGGATCGCCCGAGGAAATCGCCTCGGCCTATCGCGAGCTCGAGGCGAAAAGCCCCGTGCCGTTCCCGGCCATCGCGCCCGCCGCGAACGGCCGCTCCTTCTGGAAGAGGTTTTTCGGCGTCACCGTCGATCTGCGGGCGTACGCCGCGCTCATCTATCTCTTCGCGTCGATCGCGCTCGGCGTTCTCTACTTCACGATCGCCACGACGGGCGTCAGCCTGTCGCTCGGTCTCATCGTCCTCATCATAGGCGTTCCCTTCGCCGTCGGATTCCTCACCTCGGTGCGCGGGATAGCCGTCCTCGAGGGGCGCATCGTCGAGGTCCTCCTCGGCGTGCGCATGCCGCGATTGCCGGTATTTCTGCGGAAGGACCTCAAGTGGCATCAGAGAATCGGAAAGATCTTCTCCGACAGGAGCACGTGGACCGCGCTGCTCTATCTCGTGCTCATGCTCCCCCTCGGGATCGTCTACTTCACGCTGGCGATCGTGCTGCTGACGATCTCCCTCGCCCTATTCGTTTCGCCATTCTACCTGTACGTGCTGGGGTTCCCGCTCTACGAGATGAACCGGTACGCGTACTTCCCTCCGGGATGGATGCTGCCGCTCTTCGTCGCGGCGGGGGCTCTCCTTTTCATCCTGACGCTCCATTTCGCGAAATGGCTCGGCGGAGTCCACGGCCGGTACGCGAAGGCGATGCTCGTGAAGACGGAATAAAGGGCCTCCGCGACCCGCTCCGAATGCGGGCCGATAAATGGCATTCTGATCTCGGGAAAATGGCATTTTGCCATGGGCGAGGGCGCTCAGGTCCGCGCGCGGGCGGGCCCGGGGCGGCGCCGCCCGCCGCAATCGACGGCGCCTTCGGGACCCCAAAGACGCAACCCATTGCCAATTAGTCAATTAGAGGCCAAAGCGGCGTCCGAGGGGACGCCGGGAAACGCTCCCCGCCGCGCGGGCCATCGTCCCGTCCGGCGGGGTCGCGGCCCGGCGTTTCGAACCATTCTTGGCACCAGTGTTGCGTTCACCGTTCATTGGAGGCAACACGGGCCGCCCACCGGGGCGCGGCGCCGGTTGAATAACCATGAATGAACCGCTTTCGAGGAACGGGGATTGCATTCCGATGCCGGAAAGTCATGACGCCGAAGGCGTGGATTCCGGCGACGCTCCGCGGATCTCGCGGAGCCGGCAGCTCTATAGCAGCATCTGGCACAACTGGCTCATGCTCATCTCGGTGATGTGCATCTCGACGTTCGGTCTCGTCGCCGCGATCCCGCCGCTTCTCGGCGGGCCGGCCGCGACGGAGTGGCCGTGGGCGATGACCGATCGATTCCTGCTCGTCGCGCTCTCTCTCCTCGTGCTGGGGGCCGCCGCATACCTCACCCGTCATCAGCGGCGCATCATAGAGCTCCACCGCGAGCTCACTATCCTCCGCGAGGATTCGGACAAGCTGATCCGCCAGCATACGACGAGGCTCTTCGCGCTCTCGAGCATCAATCGCATGATCAGCGTCGAAACGGACCTCCAGAAGGTCTTCGACCGAATCACCAAGATGTGCGTCGAGAACTTCAACTGCCATCGAGCCTCGCTCATGTTGCACGACGCGGACGGCGGCGACCTGATCATCCGATCGGTATGCGGCCAATCGAACGCTGGCATGCTGAACACCCGGCAACGAATTGGAGACGGGATCGCCGGATATGCCGCCGAGCGTCGCAAATCGGTGCTCATCTCGAGACCGGCCGATTCGACCCGATACTCCGGCCTCGAGCTCAAGGACCCCTCCCTCACTTCCGCCATGGTCGTTCCGATCGTCGTTCGGGATGAGCTCGTCGGCGTCATCAATGTCAGCAGCCGTTCGGCCGATACCGTCTACGACGATAACGACCTCCTCATGCTCGAGGCCTTCGCCTCGTGCGCCGGCGCATGCATCCGGCATACGGAGCATGTGAACTGGATGCGGCACATGGTGCCGCAGCTCTGCGGCGAGGTGGGCGACGACGCGGCGCGGGAGAGATGATCGCCCGGCCGGCGCCGACGAACCCGTCGATGATCGTTCCGCGAGCAACCGTCTCGGGCCCCCCGCGCATGGCGGCATTCCGACCGAAGGCGAATGGCAATTTGCCAGAAAGAACCGCGCGTCGCGACTCGCGGACCGGGCGCAAGGGTGCTCGGACCGGCGCGATCCAAGAATTCGCGGCGGCCGATAGCGGCGCGCTGTCGTCTCCCGTGGACGACAAACGGCGACACCCCGCGAGACTGCCATGGAAACCGCGCGCCGAAGCACCGATGCCGCACGGGAAGGCGGGCGACCCATCCGAGCGGATGCACGAGCGATGAAAGAGCCTTCCGTATACGCGGAATCGAGGATCGTACCGCCGCGGATAGGGGCGCGCCGGGCGCCATTCATGGGTTGATAGACCTGTGTTTCATGCTCGTCCTCGTGTCAACGGCCGCGACGCGAATTATTTGACGATATATTGGGCGATTGTTCCCGACTATTCCGCATACGTCCCCCGATTGTAAAGAGCCGGCGACACTCTCGACATACCTGTAAACGAATCCGGTGCCGAACCGTTGACAAGGGCCCTAAAACAGGGCGGCGGACAGTCAAGAAACGCCGACGCTCCGCGCCGTTTGCGCCTCGCCCCGACCGCGCGGCGGCGCCGGGCCGCGGGCCGCCTTTGGCACCAGTGTTGCGTTTGCCGTCCGTCGGAGGCGACACGGGCCGCCCGCTGCGGCGCGGCAACGGTTGGAGAACGATGAACGAGTCGATTTCGAGGGATACGGAACGCACGGCCATGACGCAGGACGATCACGCCGGCGGCGGCGGGGGATGCGGCGACGCGCCGCAGAACGCGCGGAGCCGTCAGCTCTATCGCAGCATCTGGCACAACTGGCTCATGCTCGCGTCCGTGCTGTGCATATCGACGTTCGGCCTCGCCGCCGCGATCCCGCCTCTCCTCAGCGGGGAAGGGGTGACGCGGTGGCCGTGGGGGATAACCGATCGAGCGCTGCTCGTGGCGCTCTCGCTCCTCGTCATCGCGGCCGTCGCCTACCTCACCGATCAGCAGAGGCGCGTCATCGCGATGCACGGCGAGATCACCATTCTCCGCGAGGAGTCGGACAGGCGGATTCGCCAGCATACGACGAGACTCTTCGCGCTTTCGAACATCAGCCGCATGATCAGCGTCGAAACGGACCTTCACAATATCTTCGATCGAATCACCCGGATGTGCGTCGAGACCTTCAGCTGCTATCGGGCCTCGCTCATGCTGTACGACGCCAAACGCGAAGACCTCGCCGTCCGATCGGTGTGCGGGCACTCGGACGCGGGAATACTGAACGCACGGCAGCGGATCGGGGAGGGGATCGCTGGCTATGCCGCCAAGCGTCGCGAACCGATACTCCTCTCCGGCCCTGCCGATTCGACCCGATACCCCGGTCTCGAGCTCAAGGATCCGTCCCTGACCTCCGCCATGGTCGTGCCGATCATCGTCCGGGACGAGCTCGTCGGGGTTCTCAACGTGAGCAGCCGCTCTCCGGAGGTCGTCTACGACAAGAACGACCTCCTCGCCCTCGAGGGCTTCGCCTCGAGCGCCGGCGCCTGCATCCGGCATACCGAGCACGTGAACTGGATGCGGCACATGGTGCCGCAGCTCTGCGGCGAGGGGCGAGGCGACCCGGCGCGGACGCGCTGATCGCCGGGCCCGGCGGCGCGCGCCGGACGAAATTACCGATTACGCGGGAGCATTGGAAACCACACTCCTCCCTGCCGCCCCCGAACGACGCGGGAAGCGGCAGGGATCTCCCGCTTTTGGCGGCAGGGATTTCCCGCTTTTGACGGCCGCCCGATTTTTCCCCGCAGCGCCGCGCATTCTCCGTTGACAGCTCGATCGGTTTACCTTTCAATGAAGGCGGGGCAATGGATCATCCCATTCGGCGCGGCCCGCAGGCCGCGAAGGGACCGTGCGGATCTTCGATTTCGAAAGAATCGCGCGAAGCGACCGCACCGCGGAGCGGTATCTCCTCGACTCAATCGTCAAGACGGGCCCCATCGCCTGTCCCCAATGCCGGGCGGAGAAGCTGTACGCCATCGAGGGCGGAGCGCGCCGCAGATGCGTCCGTTGCGGACACTCGTTTCATCCATGGAACGGCCGCTGGATCGGCGAGGTGAAGATCTCCGCGAAAAAATGGCTCTGGATAGTGAAGTTCTTCGAGCTCGAGATGCCCGCATCGAAAATCAGCGCTGAAACCGGCGTCAGCTATCCCACCTGCCTCAAGGCTCTCAACGTCGTCAGACGATCTCTCGCCGCTCCCGCCGCGGACGAGGTGCTCGACCGCTCTCCGGCGGCCGGAACCGAGCCGGTCATCGGCACGCTCGAGACCCGCGACGGCGGCGCCGAGATTTATGGAGCCGTTTCGCCGGAGGCCATCCGGTGCATTCTGCGGATGGCCGGCGGCTACCTCGTCGCGGTCGATCGCTCGCTCGCCTACGCGAGCATGCACTACCGCGGGCAGGAGCTCGCGATCGTCGACAAGGGCGATAGATTCCCGTTCTGGCGCGTGTACTGCTCGGGCAAGCCGGGCGTCTGGCATGCCGCGAAGACCGGCCTCGTCCGGCACCACGGCGTCTCCGGCGCGAAGCTTCCGCTCTACATCCGGGAGATGGAGTTCCGGTACCTCAACCGCCACCGAGACCTCTTTGACCTCATCGTGGAGCGGATCTGCGGCCCCGCGGCGCCGGCGGACCGGAGTTTGGCTTTGATTTCGGTCTGAGGCTCTGCTACGTTCGCGGCGGCGATGAGATTCAAGAAACCCTTCATAGTCCTGAACGCGGCGGCGGGCAGGGGCTCGTCCGGCGAGGCCCGGGCCGCCCTCGTCCGGCATTTCGCCGCGGCGGGCGGCGATGCGCCAATCCACGAAGCCGCCCATGGCGAGCGGATCGACGAAACCGTCCGCGCGGCCGTCGCGGGCGGATGCGACGTCGTCGTCGCGGCGGGGGGCGACGGAACCGTCTCGGCCGCCATGACGGGAGTGGCCGGAACCGCGATCCCGCTCGGGATCGTCCCCACCGGGACCACGAACCTCATCGCCCGCGAGCTCGGCATTCCCCTCGATCCGGCGGCCGCCGCCGCGCTCGCCGCGAGCGGCGACGCGACGCGGAGCATCGACGGCATGGCGATCGCGGGCCGCCACTATTTCCTGCAGGTGGGGGTGGGACTCACGGCGCTCGCCGTCGACGGAGCGACGCGCGAGCTCAAGAGCCGCTTCGGCGTCCTCGCCTACGTCGGGACGGCCGCGCGGCGCCTCGTCGGGCTTCGCCCGAGCCGCCTCGAGATCGAGGTGGACGGAGAAACGCATCGCGTTCACTCGATCGAAGCGACCGTCGCCAACAACGGCATCCTCGCGAGGGCGTTCTTCCGCAAGGGCCCCGACGTCCGCATGGACGACGGACGGCTCGACGTGTGCGTGCTCGTCACGAGGACGCTGCTCGACTACCCGCGGCTCGCCTTCGACCTCGTCACCGGCCGCCACGGCGCGCCGGGCGTTCTCTTCCTCGCCGCCGGGCGCAGCGTCGCGATACGGAGCCGGACGCCGCTCGTCGTCCAGGCGGACGGCGACCTCATCGGCACGACGCCGGTCGAGATCGAGGTCGTTCCCCGCGCCGTCACGGTCATCGCTCCGGAGGCGCTCGAGAGGGCCGCCGAGCGGCCTCTCGCCCGCTCTCTCATTCTCGATCCGTACCTCGCCGATCTCAGGAAGCAATGGAGCACCTGACCGGGGGCGAACCTCCCGGAACGCACTGGCGGGTGGCGCTCTCCCGGCCGGTGTGCTATCTTTCTTGCCGCCCGATCCGCGCGGCGCGCGCCGCGCGGGAAAACCCACCGGCACGACGAGAAAGAGAGAGGTCATGGCTGATCTATCGACGAAATACCTGGGGCTCCGGCTCGCCAACCCCTTCATCGTCGCGAGCTGCGGCCACACGAAGACCGTCGAGGGCGTCCAGAAGTGTGCCGAGGGCGGCGCCGGCGCCGTCGTCCTCAAGTCCCTCTTCGAGGAGCAGATCCTCGCCGACATGCGCCAGAGCGAAATCCAGAAGGAGCAGCTCTGGCATCCCGAGGCGCTCGATTACGTGCAGCGGATGGGGCTCGAGCTCGGTCCCGCCGAATACCTTCGGCTCGTGCGGGGCGCCAAGAAGGCCGTATCGATCCCCGTCATCGCGAGCCTCCACTGCGTGACGCCGAATCTCTGGATCGACTACGCGCGCAAGATCGCCGACGCCGGGGCCGACGCGATCGAGCTCAACATCTCCCTCATGCCGAGCGACCCGAAGCGGACCCCCGCCGACATCGAGAAACGGCACCTCGACATCGTCGAGGGGGCCGTTCGCGCGGTCGGGATTCCCGTGGCCGTGAAGATCGGCCCGAGCTTCACGTCGATCGCGTACATGGCGAACGAGATCTGGAAGCGCGGAGCCTCCTCTCTCGTGCTCTTCAACCGCTTCTACCAGTTCGACGTCGATCTCGAGAAGCTCGAGCTGCGGGGCGCCTACCGCCTCAGCACGCCGTTCGAGATCGCCCTGCCGCTGCGATGGATCGCGCTCCTCTCGGGCAGGGTGCAATGCGACCTCTCCGCCTCGACCGGCGTCCATGACGCCTCCGGGGCGATCAAGATGCTGCTCGCGGGAGCGACCACCGTTCAGCTCTGCTCGACCCTCTACCTCAAGGGCCTCGGACAGATCGCCGTCATCCGGGACGGAGTCTCTATGTGGATGGACGCCCACGGCATGAAATCGCTCGACGGCATGCGGGGGAGCATGAGCCAGATGCGGAGCGGCGCCCCGGAGCTCTACGAACGCCTCCAGTACATCAAGGCGCTCGTCGGAATCGACTAGAGGACCGGACACCCGAACCGAGGAGGATCGCGGATCATGAAATGCCTGTCCGTGCTCGCCCTGTTGCTCTGTCTCGCGGTTTCGGCCGCGCGGACGGAAACGAACCCCCTGATCGAGGAATGGAAGACCCCCTTCGGCGCGCCGCCCTTCGATCGAATCCAGAACGCGCACTACGCGCCGGCCGTCCGAGAGGCGATGCGCCGGCAGCGGGAGGCGATCGCCGTCATCGCGGCCGATCCGGCGGCGCCGACCTTCGTCAATACGATCGCGGCTCTCGAGCGGAGCGGCGAGCTCCTCGCCCGAGTCGGCAACGTCTTCCGTTCGATGATCTCGGCGAACACGAGCGACGAGATACAAGGGATCGCGCGCGAGCTCGCCCCCGAGCAATCCGCGCACGCTGACGCGATCCTCTTCGATGCGGGGCTCTTCGCGAGGATCAAGGTCGTCTACGACTCGCGGGACGGGCTCTCCCTCTCGCCCGAAGAGCGGCGACTCCTCGACCTGACGTACCGCACGTTCGTCCGGGGCGGCGCCCTTCTCGACGAAACGAAGAAAAAACGGCTCGCCGGGATCAACGAGGAGCTCTCGCTCCTCGGCCTCCGCTTCGCGGAGAACCTGCTCGAGGAAACGAACAAGTTCGAGCTCGTCATCGATTCGAAGAGCGATCTCGCGGGCCTTCCCCCCTCCGCGGTGGAGGCGGCGGCGGAGGCGGCCGCGCGGCGCGGCCGCCCCGGGGCGTGGATCTTCACCCTCCACAAGCCGAGCCTCGTGCCCTTCCTCCAGTACGCCGAGCGGCGCGATCTGCGGGAGAGGATATTCAAGGGATACGTCGGGCGGGGCGACAACGGCGGCGAGCTCGACAACAACGCCCTGTGCTCCCGCATCGCCGCGCTGCGGGCCGAGCGCGCGAAGCTGCTGGGGTACGAGACGCACGCGCATTACGTACTCGAGGAGAACATGGCGAAGGAGCCGAAGCGCGTGTACGAGTTCCTCGACCAGCTCTGGACCCCCGCCCTCGCCCGCGCGAAGGACGAAACGAGAGCGCTCCAGGCCATCATCGACAAGGAAGGGGGCGCGTTCAAGCTCGAGCCGTGGGACTGGTGGTACTACGCCGAGAAGCTCCGCAAGGCCGAGTACGAGCTCGACGACGAGATGCTCCGCCCGTACTTTCAGCTCGAGAACGTCATCGCGGGCGCCTTCGGCGTCGCGACGAAGCTCTGGGGAATCACCCTGAGCGAGCTCTCCGGCATGCCCGTCTACAACGACGAGGTCCGGGTCTACGAGGTCAAGGAAGCGGACGGAAGCCATATCGGAGTCCTCTACACCGATTACTTCCCTCGCGAGAACAAGCGGGGCGGGGCCTGGTGCGGCGAGTTCCGCGGCGGGTCCGCGATGGACGGCGTCCCCGTGACCCCGATCATCACGAACTGCGGGAACTTCACCCGCCCGTCGGGAGAAACCCCCTCGCTCCTCAACTTCGACGAGGTCACGACGCTCTTCCACGAGTTCGGCCACGCCCTGCACGGGCTCTTGACCGAATGCGTCTATCCGACCCTCGCGGGAACGGCGGTCGCGACTGATTTCGTCGAGCTTCCCTCGCAGATCATGGAGAACTGGGCGCTCCAACCCGAGGTGCTGCGCTCGTACGCCCGGCACTACGAAACGGGCGAGACGATCCCGCCGGCGCTCGTCGACAGGATCAAGAAATCGGGCTTCTTCAATCAGGGATTCGCCACGGTCGAGTACCTCGCGGCGTCCTACCTCGACATGGACTGGCACACGCTCGGCGAGCCGAAGGAGCGCGACGCGGCGGCGTTCGAAGCGGCCTCGCTCGGACGGATCGGCCTCATCCCCGAGATCGTGACGCGGTACCGGAGCCCCTATTTCAACCACGTTTTCGGCGGGGGCGGGGGATACGCGGCGGGCTACTACAGCTACATCTGGGCCGAAGTCCTCGACGCCGACGCCTTTCAGGCGTTCGAGGAGACGAGCCTCTTCGACCGCGCCGCCGCGGAGTCGTTCCGGAAGAACATTCTCGCGATGGGCGGGGCGGCCGATCCGATGGAGCTCTACAAGCGATTCCGCGGCCGCGAGCCGAGGATCGAGCCGATTCTCGAGCGGCGGGGCCTGAAATAGGGAGCGGCCGGCGGCCCGAGCCCGGAGGAAACGCGATGATATCGTGGATACCGTTCGGCTGTTTGCCGTTCGTCGTTCTCATCGGTCTCGTCGTTCTCTTTCCGATCATGCTCGCCGATCTCATGGCGACCGCTCTCGGAAAGCTCGGGCTCGGCGCCGCCCAATCGCTCCTCGTCATGCTGGCGATGCTCGCCGGCGGGCTCGTGAACATTCCCGTGCGGAAGATTCCGCGCGTGCTCTCGGTCGACGCCAAACCGCCCGGGCTCTACGGGTTCGAGCGTCTCTTTCCGGGCCTTTTCCGCGAGAGCCCCTACACGGTCATCGCGGTGAACGTCGGCGGCTGCGTCATCCCCTGCGCGATCGTGGCGTACGAGCTCGTCCGCATCGCCTCGCGAGGTCCGGCCGCGCTCTGGCTCACGCTGCTCGCGGTCCTCATCAACGCGGCCGTCTGTTTCCGGCTCGCCCGCCCCGTGCCGAACGTCGGCATAGCTCTTCCCGCGATCATTCCGGCGCTCGTGTCGGCGGCGAGCGCGTACCTCCTCGTGCGGGATTTCGCCCCTCCCGTCGCGTTCACGGCGGGGGTGCTCGGGACGCTCATCGGCGCCGACATCCTGCATCTGCGCTCCATCGGCAGGATCAGCACGGGAATGGCGAGCATCGGGGGCGCCGGCACCTTCGACGGCATCGTGCTCTCGGGGCTCGCCGCCACGCTCCTCTCCTGAAAAAAAAGACCCGGCTGCCGGATCCGCCGCGGATTCGACAGCCGGGGTCTCCTGGGAGCCGAGTCGTCCGGGATTCGCTCTACCGGACGAGCGTGATCTTTTGCGTCAGCGCGAAATCCCCCGCCTCGAGGCGGCAGAAGTATAGACCGCTCGCGAGCCCGGTCGCCGTCCAGCGCACGACGTGTTCGCCCGCGGGCCGTATCTCGTCGACGAGCACCGCCACGAGCCGCCCCGAAACGTCGAAGACGGAGATGCGGACTCTCCCGCTCTCGGGCAGCCAGTACGACACGCTCGTCGAAGGATTGAACGGGTTCGGCGACGCCGCGTTGAGACGGGGCTTGCGATCGCGATACCGGTCCTCCCTGTCGGGATTCCCGACGAAGACGACGCAGTCCCCGGCCTCGAACGCCGTGCCGTCGGCGAGCGAGCCGGTGAGCGTCAGCGCGCGCGTTTCGCCCCGAACGAGCGGTCCCGCCGCGGCGAGCGCGAGGGCGATCTCCTGATTGCTGAACTTGAGCGAGAGATCGAGGTAGCCGTCGCCGCCGTCGGTCGTGCACGCGCACGGGGAGGCATCCGCGACCGGCCGCGAGACGTCCTCGTACTGCGCTTCCTTGTCGAGGGGCGCCACCCCCTCGAGACGCACCGTGGCGATATCGATGTCGCCCGCGTCGAAGCCCTCGCCCCCGAGTATCGCCACCGGCAGCACGCCGCCCTTCTTCGGGTTGTCGCCGGCCGCGAAATCGAGCGCGATCATGTTGAATGGATTGGGACAGGAGCCCGGACGGATGTCCATCCCGGCTTCGATGACGAGCGGCTCCCCGAGCGCCCAATGAACCTGCGTCTCGTCGCCGCCGACGCCGGTCCTGAAGAGGAGGCTGTCGGCTGCGTCGTAGAGGCAGGTCGCGAGATACGTCTCTTCCCTCTCGCAATCGGCGTTGACCCACGCGATCGCGCCCGCGGGGACGTCGATGGGAGTCGCGAGCTCCGGCCGGCATTTGTCCACGACGACGCCCGCCGCGGGGCCGTACACGGGCGACTCTCTCCCGTCGATCCCGGTCATGGCGTTTCGATCGACGTCGTACCACGTTCCGTCGTAGAGACGCTGCGCGCTCGCGGCGTTCTCGAGCATTCCCGCGAGGCCGGCTCCGGCGACGAATCCGAAGCTCAGCTCGATCGACTCTCCGGGCCGGAGCCTCGGGAAGGGTCCCACGCTCATGAGCCCGCGGTAATCCCCCGGAGCGAGGAGGTTCCTGTCGATGCGCCCCGACGCCAGCACCTCGTAGCGCTGAAAATCGTTCGCGGGGTCCCCGCCGTTTTCGTACGGCTGAGTGCCGCTCATGACGCGGTAGGTTCGAACCTTCACCTGGGCGGGAGCCGAGATCCCGAGCGGATCGACGGTATGCCCGAGAAGCATGCAACCGAGATACCCCGGCGTCTTGCCGGCGTCTCCATCGGCGTCGTAACCGTACATGACGTTGAGCGACGCGGGGCCGATATCGGTGCACTTCGGCCCGAACCAGGAGCTGATGAGGTCATCCGTCCAGTAGTCGGCGGTGGTTCGCGCTCCCGCGTCGAAATCCGCGAAGAGCCCGAGGTACATCTGCTCGATCGCCACATCCCCCCTGTTGGTGATTTTCAGGGTGACCCCGACGAAATCGTCGAAGCGCGGATCGTCCCACTGGTAGCTCTCCTGCTCCACGACGATGCCGAGCGGTCTGTGCTGGGGATACAGCTGCGCGGACGCCGGCTCGTAATCGTTGTACCAGCTCGTGAACATCTGCTTCGAGATCGCGGCGAAATCCTCGTCGACGAAGCCGTCGCCGTCGTTGTCGCGCCCGTCGAGGCGATCCTCGTCGATCGATCCGTCGCGGTCGTCGTCCGCGCCGGGAAACGGAAAGCGGGCGCCGCCCGGGGCGCCGGCATACGTCCGATAGATGATGTCGATCGGATCGGCGGTCGGTCTGAGCTCCATCTCGAACAGGGAAGTCGATACGGATGGAACCCCGCCCACGATCCCTCCGATCCAGACACCGGCCGCGTAGAGATACTCGACGCCGCTCCCCGCCGGCCACTCGGCCGATGGAGCGAACGAAAATGGAAACGTCGCCGACGGCATCGAACCGAAGAGGCCCCAGTTGCTCATGTGCATCCGGAGCATCCCGGCGTCGTGAACGAAGCTCCCGTCGAGAACGAGCGCGCGAGCCGGATCGGCGAGGTCCTTGTCCGCGGGCTCGACGGCCGCCTCCCGCGCGAGCGCGCGGTCCGCCGCGACCTGAAGCATGACGATGAAAATGAGCGCGATGCCGAGAATCAGCGTGCGTTTCTTCATATCGATAGCCCCCCTTTTCCTCCAGACGGATCGACGGCCTCTATCTCGAATGCGACGAGGCGCCGCATTACATTATAGCAGAAGGGGAGGACGCGGTTTTGTGCGGGGGGGTCTCCTGCCTTCAATATGAAGATCGGAAAGGCCTCGCGGCAAGCGATTCCTCGGGCCGCCGCCGCTACTTCTCGAAGAGCTTCAGGTACTTTCCGTACCCCTCTTTTTCGAGATCTTCCCGGGGAATGAACCGGAGCGACGCGGAGTTGACGCAGTAGCGGAGATTCGTCGGCTTCGGCCCGTCCGGGAAAACGTGTCCGAGGTGCGAGTCGCCGGCGGCGCTCCGCACCTCGACGCGAGCCATGCCGTGGCTTGTGTCCGGCCGCTCGACGACGCTCGCCGGCTCGATCGGCTTCGTGAAGCTCGGCCAGCCCGTGCCGCTGTCGAACTTGTCGCGCGAGCTGAAGAGCGGCTCTCCCGACACGGCGTCGACGTAGATCCCCTCGCGGTGGTTGTCCCAGTAGGCGTTCGCGAAGGGCGTCTCGGTGCCGCAGAGCTGCGTCACCCGGTACTGCTCGGTGTCGACGCCGCGCGGCACGGTCGCGCCGTTCTTCCAGGCGTCCTTGATGAACCGGTCGCGCCCCGAGCCCTCGCGGTAGAGACGGTAGTTGACCGAGCACGTCCGGTGGTAGTCCTGATGGTACTCTTCCGCCTCGAAGAACTCTTCCGCGGGACGGATGGCGGTCACGATCGGCCGGTCGAAAATTCCCGAGGCCTCGAGGGCGGCTTTCGAGCGCGCGGCGAGACGCTTCTGCTCCTCGTCGTGATAGAAGATGACGCTTCGATACTGCGGACCGCGGTCGGCGAACTGTCCGAGCGCGTCCGTGGGATCGACGTGCTTCCAGTACACCTCGAGCAGGTCCTCGTAGCTCGCCTTCGACGGATCGTAGTGAACCTGCACCGCCTCCACGTGCCCCGTCGTCCCGGCGCACACCTGCTGGTAGGTCGGCCGCGGCACGCTGCCGCCGGTATATCCCGAAACAGCCTTGACGACGCCGGGAACCTTGTCGAACTCGGCCTCCGTGCACCAGAAGCAGCCTCCGGCGAACGTGGCGACCTTCTCGGCAATTGCAGCATCGGCCATATTCGAACGTCCTCCTCCCCATCCCGTCGCCGCGTGGGCGCCGAGGACGGCGAATGCGATCATGAGAGCCCGTCGTATCGAGATTCGCGCCATAGCGTACCTCCCCGCTCCGGCATCCATGGCGGCTAGATCATCCTCCTCAGACGAACGGCCATCTCGCTCTCCTCCTCGCCGCGTTTCACGGTGAGGCGCACGGTCTCTCCGTCCCGCTGGAGGTAATCCCGAAGGCCGTCCTTCGTGTAGGACGCCGGCGGGCGGCCGTCGATCGCCGTTACGAGGTCGCCCTCTTTGACGCCCGCCTCGGCGGCCGGCGAGCCCTCGTAGATCGCAAAGACCCTGTACGCGTCGAACCGCTCGCCCTCCATGACGAAGCGTATGCCGCACATGTCGAACTCGAAGGGAGCTGCGAAGGCGCCGTTTTTCTCGAGAACGATCTGCGATCTCTTGTAGTCGAGCACGAGGGTGAACCGGCTCAATATGTCGGCGCCGATGATTCCCGAAAAATCGGGAGACGCGAGCACCCCCGTCGTGTCGGTCGAGAAATCGACGACGGGATTCTCGATGCGCTGAGAGCCGATACGGATCTCCTTCACGCGGCCGATGACGCCGCGGCTGAGGCCGCCGAGGCCGAACCCCGTCACACCCGTCACGGTCGCCGGGCTTTGGCCCGCGAGCCCGTGCTCCTTCGAGAATGGAGTGTTGAAGAGGGTCATCCGGACGCCCGTGTCGAGCATCATGAAAGCGCTCACGGGCTCGTCCGCGCCGTACGGCACGAGCCCCACCTCGAGAAAGAGGTAACCGCCCATCACCTGCACGGGGATTCGCTCGCCGGGTCCCTCGTACTCGTAGGACGTGGCGTCGTGGAACGCGAGCTTCGCGCGCTCGTAATCGATCACCGTCACGAGCGTCGAGAGCAGGTCTCCGCCGACGAGTCCGTCCTTGCGCTTTCCCCAATGGGGGTCCATCCGGTGGAGCGGAATGCCCGCGACGATGCGCGGATCGAAGGCGAGCCCCTCGAGCGCGACGGCGGCGGAATCGACCCGGAAGATGTCGACCGCGTCCTCTCCCGCGCCGCCCCCCTTCATGAGGAGCGACTGGCGCAGCCCGATGAGAGAGGCGACCGAGTAATCGAGCGCGGAGAGCGCCCCCGCCCCCGTGTCGAGCACGAACGTGAAGGGGCCGACCCCGTTGACCGAGGCCGGCAGGTACACGATCCGGTCGAAAAGCTCCATGCCGGCGACCTCGACGCTCTTCCCGCGCTCGAACCGCGGGACGGCCGCGGGCTGTTCGAGCTGGGCCCGCGCGGACGCGCCGCACAGGATGACGGAGAGACAGATGACGCACACAAACGCTGCCGCCGACTTCATGAGACGCCCTCCTTCGAACCCGAGTTCCCCGCGACCAGCCGAAACCAGAAACTTTTCGCCTGGACATGCATATGAATAATAGAGAATTTATGGTACCTTGTGAATCTGTTTCAAACGCGCCACGACGAACGATTGGAACGTAATCTATGAAAAGACCCGTCGTTATCATCCCGCTCGTCATCCTCGCCGCCGCGCTCGCCGTGCGCATCGGCTTCTTTCTGGCCAAGGGCTCCGGGGACGCGGGGAGAGGCGAGCTTCCTCCCGTGGCGGTCGAGGTGGACAGCGTCCGTTTCGGGCCCATCGAAGAGGTCCGCGAGTTCACCGGGTCCGTCTTTCCCTACAACCAATATATCGTCGCGCCGAAGGTGTCCGGGCGCCTCGTCGAGATCCGCAAGCGCATCGGCGATAGAGTTCGCGCGGGCGAGCTCATCGCCCGCATCGACGACGCCGAGTTCCTGCAGGCTCTCCGGGAGGCCGAGGCGAACCTCAAGATCGCGGTGGCCTCGGTCGCCGAGGCCGAGAGCCAGCTCGAGCTCGCGAGGGATCAGAAGGAGCGGATGGAATCGCTCAGCGAGAAGGACCTCGCCTCCTCCGCCGAGCTCGACGCGGCGCTCACCGATTTCGCGGCGAAGCGGTCGCGCCACGAGCTCTCCCGCGCGCAGGTGGAGCAGCGCGAGGCGGCGCGCGAGGCGGCGCGCATCCGTCTCGGGTACACGAGGCTCTCCGCGACGCGGGCCGGATACGTCGGCGAGAGGTTCGTCGACGAAGGGGCGCTCCTCGCTCCGAACGCCGCCATCGTTTCCGTCATCGAGATCGGCTCGGTGATCGTGCGGACCGCCGTCACCGAGCGGGATTACCGCCTCGTGAAACCGGGGCAGACCGCGGAGGTGCTCGTCGAAGCTCTTCCCGAGCGGACCTTTGCGGGGCGCGTCTCCCGCATAGCTCCGATGCTCCGGGAGACCTCCCGCATGGCCGAGCTCGAGGTGGAGGTCCCGAACGCCGGGCTCCTCCTCAAACCGGGCATGTTCGCGCGGATTCGAGTCATGATCGCCTCGCGCGACAGGGCGCAGGTCGTCCCGAGCCGGTCCGTCGTGAGCACCGCCGCGGGAACCGGGCTCTTCGTCGTTCGCGACGGCGAGAGCGTGGCCCGCTTCGTTCCGGCCGAGATCGGAATCGCGACGCCGGATCTCGTCGAGGTCGTCTCCCCCGTGCTCGACGGGCGCGTGGTCACCCTCGGGCAGCACCTCCTCGCCGACGGCAGCCCCGTGCTGCTCCCCGGAGGCTCGCCGGCCGGCGCGGGAGCCCCCGATGCGCCGGAGGGCGAGAAGGCGGGCCGATGAACCTCGCGCGGGGACCGATCGAGCGTCCCATCCTCACGGCGATCATCTACCTCGTCGTCATCACGCTCGGCATCGTTTCGTGGAGCCGCCTCTCGATCGACCTCATGCCCGAGGTCACCTACCCCACGATCTCCGTCATCACGAGCTACGGCAACGTCGGCCCCGAGGAGATGGAGGAGTCGGTCACCCGGCCGATCGAGGAAGCGCTCGCGGCGGTGCAAGGAGTGGAGGAGATCACGTCGGTCTCCACCGAGGGAACGAGCCAGGTGCGGGTCTCCTTCTCGTGGGGAACCGACCTCGACGTCGCGGCGAACGACATCCGCGACCGCATCGACCGCGTGCTCGGGCAGCTCCCCGAGGACATCACGCGCCCGATGATCCGCAAGTTCGACCTCTCAGCGTTTCCGATCATGATGATCGGGCTCTCGGGCGATTTGAACCCCCTCGACCTGCGGCGCATCGCCGAGGATCAGGTGAAATACCGCCTCGAGCGCGTGCCCGGGGTGGCCTCCGTCGACATACGGGGCGGCCTCTACCGCGAGATCCACGTCAACCTGCGCGCCGCCAAGCTCAAGGCGATCGGCATTTCGACGGAAGCGGTCCTCGCCGCGCTCCGGAACGAAAACCGCAACGTCCCGGCCGGGCTCTACGAGCAGGGGAACCTCGAGGTCCTCGTGCGGACGCAGGGCGAGTACCGCGATCTCGACGAGATCCGCAACACGGTCGTCGCCATGCGCGGGGGCTCGCCGGTCCGCGTCGGGGACATCGCGAGCGTCGAGGACTCATGGGAGGAGGTCCGCCAGATCGTCCGCATCGACGGACGCCCGGGGCTTCGCGTGTCGGTGAGCAAGCAGTCCGGAGCCAACACGGTCGCCGTCGCCGAGGGCGTGCGCGCCGAGATCGCCCGCATCAACCGCGACATCCCGCAGCTCGAACTCACCCCCCTCATGGACAGCTCGACGTACATCGAGCGATCGATCGGCAACACGGGCCTGACGCTCCTTCTCGGCGGAGCGCTCGCGATTCTCATACTCTTTCTCTTTCTCCGCAACGTGTCGAGCACGCTCATCATATCGACCGCCATTCCCATCTCGATCATCGCCACCTTCGCTCTCATGTACTTCGGCGGCTTCACGCTCAACATCATCACCTTCGGCGGCCTCGCGCTCGGCATCGGCATGCTCGTCGACAACGCGATCGTCGTGCTCGAGAACATCTACCGGCACCGCGAGGCGGGCGCCTCGCCCGTTCAGAGCGCGATGGACGGCACGGCCGAGGTCTGGTCGGCCATCCTCGCGAGCACGCTGACGACGCTCGTCGTCTTTTTTCCCGTCGTCTTCATCCGCGGCATGTCGGGGATCATGTTTCAACAGATGGCGCTCGTCGTGAGCTTTTCGCTCCTCTGCTCGCTCATCGTGGCGCTCACGCTCGTCCCGATGCTCGCCTCCCGCTTTCTCCGGTTCCAGAGCGCCGAGCACTACCGGAACGAGAGCCGCCTCCACCGCGTCTACGCGCGGAGCGAGGAGACGTTCCGCCGCGTCGAGGAGCTCTACTCGCGGCTCCTCACCTGGGCGCTCGGACGCAAGCGCCTCGTGGTGTTCGCCATGTTCGGCCTCTTCGCGCTCTCCCTCGTGCTCATCCGGTTCGTCGGCGTCGAGCTCATGCCCGCGGCGGACGAGGGCGAGGTGCGCGTCAGCCTCGAGATGGCGGTCGGCACCAAGCTCGCGCTCATGGACGAGACGACGCGCGCGGTCGAGGATATCATCCGGGAGAAGGTGCCCGAGATGACCTCCATCGTTTCCTTCGCCGGAAGCGGCGGGTGGGGCGCCTCGGGGGGCCACACGGCCGAGATCCGCATGAGCCTCGCGCCGCGCGGCGAGCGGAGGCGCAGCAGCGAGCAGGTGGCGAACGATCTGCGGCGCGCGCTCGCCGGTCTACCCGGGGTCACGGTCCGCACGAGGGCGGGGCAGGGGCTCTTCATCCTCCGCATGGGCGCCCAGTCGCAAACCGCGCTCACGCTCGAGGTCCGCGGCTACGACCTCGAGACGGCGCACGCGCTCGCGCGGCGGGTGAACGAGGTCGTCGGCGGCGTCCGGGGCATCACCGATACGCGGATCAGCCGCGAGGAGGGAAACCCCGAGCGCACCGTGCGGATCAATCGCGCCAAGGCCGCCGATCTCGGGCTCGGCGTCTCGCGCGTCGGCGACGCCCTCGAGACGGCCGTCGGCGGCACCCGCGCCTCCATCTTCCGCGAGGGCGGCAAGCAGTACAACATCCTGCTGCGGCTCGCCGAGGAAGACCGCAAGAGCCTCGGCGACATTCTCGATCTCACCGTCGTCAACAGCCGCGGCGAGCCCGTCGTGCTCCGCAACGTCGTCGAGGCCGAGCAGGACGAGGGTCCCGTCCGGATCGAGCGAAAGGACCAGGAGCGCATCATCACGATCGAGGCGAACTACACCGGCCGCGACATGGGCTCGATCATCCGCGACGTTCGGCGCGAGCTGCGCGCGGTGCCGGTGCCGAAGGATTTCGCGGTTCTTTTCGGCGGCGACTACGAAGAGCAGCAGAAGGCCTTCCGCGAGCTCCTCACCGGCCTCGTGCTCGCCATTTTCCTCGTCTACATGGTCATGGCGGGACAATTCGAGTCGTGGCGCGACCCGCTCGTCGTGCTCTTCTCGATACCGATGGCGGTCATCGGCGTCACGATCGTCATGATACTCACCGGCACCATCTTCAGCATGCAGGCCTTCATCGGGTGCATCATGCTCGCCGGCATCGTCGTCAACAACGCGATCCTGCTCGTCGACTACACGAACCGGCTCCGCCGCATCGACGGGATGGAGCTCGACGAGGCGATACGCACGGCCGGATCGCGGCGCCTCCGCCCCATCCTCATGACCACCCTCACGACGGTTCTCGGCCTTCTCCCCCTCTCCTTCGGCCTCGGCGAGGGAGGCGAGGCGCAGGCGCCTCTCGCCCGCGTCGTGATCGGAGGGCTTCTCAGCTCCTCGCTCATCACCCTCGTGCTCGTGCCCGTCGTGTACGCGGTTTTCGAGAAGAGACTCAAGCGGAAATCGAACGTCGGATCGTAAGTCGGCGCCGCCGGGCCCTACGGTTGCCGGTATACCCGCCAGAGGAGCGCCGCGTTTTCGTCGCCGTCCGTAAAGAGACGAATGGCGTTCTCTCCGACCTTCACGAGCCCGTCGCGCAGCCGCACCGTCCGCGGGGCGAAGCCGGCCGAGTCATACGGAGCGCGCCGGTACTCGAACGCGAGCTCCCCGTTGATCCACGCCGCGGCCGTGTCGACGACGGCCGGAAGGGGCCACTCGAAGGGCGGCGGCGCGACGTCGAGATAGTACGAATACACGACCGTCAGAAGCGACGGCGGACTGACGAAGGTCGCGTTGAGCTCGAAGCTCGTGACGGTTGCCGGCCCCACGAGAACCGGCCCGAAGAGAACCTCGGGAACGGGCGCCAGAATCGGGAAGAGCCCGAAATGCGCGCTCACGTAGTTCTGAACGACGCCGTCGCGCTCGACGAGGGTGACGAGCAGCGGATTGGCGGTCGTCACCTCCCAGACGTCCTCGCGGGCGGCGACCATGACCTTGTACACTCCCGCCGCGAGCCCCCCGAAACGGTACCGGCCGAGCGAGTCCGTCCGCGAGAGAAGCATGACCGTACCGGTCGAGAGGGGCTGCTCGATGGCGACCGTGATGCCCGGGATGCCCGGCTCCTGCACGCCGTCGCAGCGATCGAACTCGCCGTCTCGATCGGCGTCGAGATACACGATCCCGTAGATCGTACCCTCCCCCTCGGCGGGCCCGACGTCGATCCGGTATCCGATGGCGAACGACCGCGCCGTGACCGTGTGGAACTTCATCGCGACCGGAGCCGTGCGCTCCTCGGGCGAGAAGAGATCGTCATCGCCGAGCGCGTCGCTGAAATCGTAGAACGGAAATCCGTCGGGCGAGCTTCCGTCGGGCCGGACGACCGCGATGTCCGCCGGCGCGACGCTCGTGATGACGAAACGAATCGGCGCCGGAATGACGACGAGGCTCCTGTTCACGAGCTCGACGTCGAACGAAACGATCCCCGTCTCCTCGTCGAACGCGAGGTCCTTCGCCCAGATTTCGATGCGCCCGGGCGTCAGCTCGGCGTTCGACACCGAACCGAGGAGAAAATCGCCCGGCGTCTCGGGATCGATCGCGCCGGTTCCGGAGAGGTCGCCCACGATCTCGTCGTAGAGGATCGACGACTCCTGATCGCATGAGAGCGTAAAGACCAGCGTCGCCGAAAGCAGCAGGAGAACGATGAGCGAGGCGATGGAGAAACGATTGTGACGCGCCATGGCTGGCACCTCCGGAACGGCGGGTTTTCTCGAGGAGTCTCTCCATAAACATAGCACGAGCGCCGGCGGATTCAAAGAGGCTCTGCCGCCCGCCGCGTCCGCGTTCTTGACCGGGGCGGCCGATTCGGGTATACCAAAGGCGCCATGAGCGGCAAACGCGCGATCTTCCAGAACCTTCTCCTCTTCTTCGGCGGGCTCGCCGCGGCCGTGCTCCTCTGCGAGGCGGCGCTCCGGATCGCGGATTTCTCCTCCCCGCATTTCTACACGTTCGACGACACCGTTGGCCATCGCCTGCTCCCCGGCGCCCGCGGGTGGTACCGCGGGGAGGGACACGCGCTCGTCGAGATAAACGGCGACGGTCTCCGCGACCGGGAGCACGCGATCGCGAAGCCTCCGAACACGCTCCGGATCGCCGTGCTCGGCGATTCCTTCGCCGAGGCGCTGCAGGTCTCGCGCGAGGAGGCCTTCTGGGCGGTCATGGAGCGGCGGCTCGATTCCTGCATGGCGACCCGCGGCGCGCGCGTCGAGGCGTTGAACTTCGGCGTGTCGGGCTACGGGACGACCGAGGAGCTTCTCACGCTCCGCGACCGGGTCTGGAAATACGACCCCGACATCGTGCTTCTCGCCTTTCTCACGGCGAACGACGTGCAGGATAACTCGAAGCGCCTCCAGCCTCCGGGCTACCCCCGCCCCTACTTCGTCGCGAGCGGCGACTCGCTCGCGCTCGACCTGTCGTTTCGAGACGACCCGGCCTACCGGCGAAAATCGGGAGCGCTCTGGCCCGTTCGTCTCGCCCTCATGCGCTGGTCGCGGACGTATCAGCTTCTCGTCCGCGTCCTGAAGCGCGCCAAGGCCCCGAACCGCGCGCCTTCCGGAGTCGCCGGCGACGAGCCCGGGCTCGAGATCGCCGTCTACGCGGAGCCCTCGACCGGCGAATGGCGCGAGGCGTGGGCGATAACGGAGGGCGTTCTGAAATCGATGCGGGACGAGGCCGCCTCGCACGGCGCTCGGCTCGTCGTCGCCACGCTCTCGAACGGCATCCAGGTTCATCCCGACGCCGAGGCCCGGCGACGGTTCATGGAGCGTTACGGGCTCGAGGAGCTCTTCTACCCCGACGAGCGGATCGCGCGGTTCTGCGAGGCGCAAGGGATCGAGGTCGTCACGCTCGCGCCGCCCCTCCGGCGGTACGCCGAGGAGCGCGGAGCGTTTCTGCACGGTTTCGAGGGCCATCCGCCGGGCACGGGCCACTGGAACGTCGAGGGGCACCGGGCCGCGGGAACGTTCATCGCCGATTATCTCTGTCGGGCCGAATAAGCGGGCGTTCGCCCCTGTAATCCGCTAGTATAGAGACGTCATTCGCCAACAAAGGAGGCTGCTATGCTGTATTTTGTCATCGGAGCCGTCGTCCTCTTCCTGTTTCTCGTCGGCGTCAGGGTCGTGCGGCCGACCCACCGCGGGCTCATCGAGCGGATGGGAAAATACCAGCGGTTCGCCCAGCCGGGCTTTCACTGGGTCATTCCGATCGTCGAGCGGATGATCAGGGTCAACGTCACCGAGCAGATGATCGACGCCGAGCCGCAGGAGATCATCACGAACGACAACCTCAACGCTCGGGTCGACGCGCAGGTCTACTTCAAGGTGAAGGCCGACGAGGAGAGCGTGAAGTCCTCGCAGTACAACGTCAACAGCTACGAGTACCAGATCGTGAACCTCGCCCGCACGACGCTGCGCAACATCATCGGCACGCTCACGCTGAAGTCCGCGAACAGCGAGCGCAACAGGATCAACGGCGACCTCCTCTCGACGCTGGCCCACGAAACGCAAAGCTGGGGCATGGAGATCGTGCGCACCGAGCTCAAGGAGATCGACCCGCCGAAGGACGTGCAGGAGACGATGAACAAGGTCGTGAAGGCCGAGAACGAGAAGGTCGCCTCGCTCGATTTCGCGAACGCGCGGGAGCGCGAGGCCGACGGTATGAAGCGCGCCGAGATCAAGAAGGCCGAGGGAATCAAGCAGGGGCAGATCCTTCAGGCCGAGGGCCAGGCGGAGGCGATCCGGCTCGTCAACGAGGCCGCGAACAAGTATTTCATCGGGAACGCCCAGCTTCTGAGAAAGCTCGAGACGGTCGAGCGTTCGCTCAAAGACAACGCCAAGATCGTCATCCCGGCCGAATCGGAGCTCGTGAACGTCATCGGCGATCTCTCGGGCGTGCTGCCGCTTCGCCGCGGCGAGCGCGAGGAGCGCGCCGAGCAGCGCGAGCCCGGCCGGCAGGCGTAACGCGCCGAAGAAATCTCCCGCCGTATCGAGCAAGGGCCGCCGTGCGCGACAGCCGCGCACGGCGGCCTCACCGTCGCTTCCACTGATATCGTTTCAAATCGATCCCGCCGTCGGCGTCGAACCTCACGCCTTCGATCTCGAGTCTCACGCGCTGCTCGTCCTCTCCGTCGGGATCAATCGAACCGAGGCTGATGCGCCCCCTCGCGTTTACGACGCGGTGCCACGGCACGTCCGATCCTGCCGGCAGGGCGTGCAGCGCATACCCCACGCGCCGGGCGTGCCCGGGGATGCCCGCGAGCTCGGCGATCTGCCCGTACGTCGCCACGCGCCCGCGCGGTATGCGGCGGACGAGCGAGTAAACGTCTTCATAGCTGCTGCTCATAATTTGTTCGCGCGCCTGGCGCCAGTATGGGGAAGCGGCGGCTCGGCCATCAAGGGCAATCTGGCATCCGTCGAAAGTCGGCTTGCGCAACCCGCCGCAACTTATTATTATTCGCCGAGTCTACGAGAACTCGGGCCGCGGGTTTCCGGGCCCGGTTCTGTTTTTTTATGGTCTTCCGAGCGGCGGTTCGTGCCAGTATGACGTCGGTCAAACACATACGCAACCTCGCGATCATCGCGCATATCGATCACGGCAAGACGACGCTCATCGACTCCATCTTTCGCGCGACCCGCACGTTCCGCGACAACGAGCAGGTCGCCGAGCGCCTCATGGACAACAACGACCTCGAGCGCGAGCGCGGCATCACGATCCGGGCCAAGCACTGCACGGTCAACTGGAACGGATACCTCATCAACATCATCGACACGCCGGGGCACGCCGATTTCTCGGGCGAGGTCGAGCGGGTGCTCTCGATGGTCGACGCGGTTCTCTTGCTCGTCGACGCCAACGAGGGGCCGATGCCGCAGACCCGGTACGTGCTCATGCGCTCGCTGCGGCTCGGACTCCGACCCATCGTCATCGTCAACAAGGTCGATCGCCCGCACGCGCGCCCCGATCACACGCTGAACAAAACGTTCGACCTCTTCCTCGACCTCGGCGCGAGCGACGAGCAGGCGCACTTCCCCGTTCTCTACGGCTCGGGGCTCGACGGCTGGCTCGTGCGGGACCTCGAGAAGGACGCGCACGAAGGCATGGACGCTCTCTTCGAAACGATCGTCGAGCACGTGAAGCCCCCGAAGGTCGACCGGCATGGCCCCTTTCTCATGCAGGTGAGCACGCTCGCCTGGAGCGACTACATAGGCCAGATCGGCTGCGGCCGCGTGCTGCGCGGCACGCTCGCGAAGGGCGGCGAGTTCACGCGGTTCGTGACGCGTTGGAAGAACGCCGCCGATCAGGACGCCGGCTGGGACGTGACGGGCGCGGCCAAGGAAAAGAGCGTGCAGCTCTGGGTGACCCGCGGCCTGCAGCGCGTCGAAGTGGACTCCATCAGCGCGGGCGATATCGTCTGGCTCGCCGGGCCGCGCGAGATCGGCATCGGAGACACCTTCTCGACCATCGAAGACCCCGCGGCGGCTCTCAAGCCCCTCGAGATCGAGGAGCCGACGGTGTCGATGTTCTTTCTCGTCAACACGGGGCCCTTCTCGGGAAACGACGGCACGGCCATCACGCTGCGACAGCTCAAGGAGCGCCTCCAGCGGGAGCTGCGCACCAACGTGGCGCTCCGCATGGAGGATCTCGGACGATCCGACGGCGTAAAGGTGCTCGGCCGGGGCGAGCTGCACCTCGCCATTCTCATCGAGGAGATGCGGCGCGAGGGGCTCGAGATCTGCGTCTCCCGCCCCGAGGTCATCACGCACCGCGACGCGGACGGCAACCTTCTCGAGCCGATCGAGCAGCTCATCATCGACGTCCCCGGCGAGCATCAGGGGATCATCATCGAGAAGCTCGCGCGCCGCAAGGCGGAGCTTCGAACCGTCGAGAACTCGGGCGCCGCGGTCGTGCGGATCGAGTTCGAGATACCGACCCGCGGGCTCATCGGATACCGGTCCGAGTTTCTGACGGACACCCGCGGCCTCGGAATCATGTCCTCCCGCTTCCTCGCGTACGGGCCCTGGCGGGGCGAGATCGCCTCGCGCAACCGCGGCTCGCTCGTGAGCATCGCCACGGGATCGGCGACGGGGTACTCGATCGAAGCGCTCCAGGAGCGCTCGGTGATCTTCGTGCAGCCGGCCGAAAAGGTCTACACCGGGCAGGTCGTGGGCGAGAACTCGCGGGGCGACGATATGGAGTGCAATCCGACGAAGCAAAAGCACCTCACGAACCACCGCTCCTCCACGAAGGACATCGCGGTCGCGATCAACGTGCCGCGCTCGATGTCGCTCGAGCAGGCGCTCGGTTGGATCGCCGCCGATGAGCTCGTGGAAGTCACGCCGAAGGCGATTCGGATGCGCAAGGCGATACTCGACGCCCTGCAGAGAAAACGCTCGCAGAAGACGCAGAACGCCTCCGCGAGGGAGATCGGCGCGCCGCCGGTTCAGCCGGCCGCCTGATCCAACGACCCTCTACAGCCTGAAGAAATACTGCATTTTGAAAAACAGGTGCCACTCGGTCGGCTCGAAGCCTTGATGGGGATTCCCGGGTTCGGGGCCGAAGCGCGCGAAATCGAAATAGTTCGATCCGCCGCCGACGTAGAAAACGCTGAACGGGTTGATCTGGTACGTGAGCAGCGGCTCGACGTCGAGATCGCCCGTGAAATCGTCGTACTGAACGACGAACCGAAGAAACAGCTCGCGATTGAACTGATAGTTGATCCGCGTTCTCAGTATATAGCCGTCGAACACCTCTTCGCCCGTGTCCTTGCGGGAGAGCTCTGAATAGGTGAGGATCGGCTCTACCACGAGCCGCTGAGCGAGCTTGATCGTGGCCCAGGCATCGACGTGGGAGCCCTCTCCCAGCGCGGGAGGGCTTTCCGTGCGGGCTATCCTGTCTCCCAGGCCCAGCCAGAATCCGCACTGAAGATTGTCGCTGAAGGCGGTTCTCATCTCCGTGTAGAACAGCCGTATATCGTCGAAAAAGACTTCCCGGAAGCGCTCGGCGTAGAAATCGTACCCCACCATCACGCTGGTTTGCCGCTTGAACACCACCTCCACCCAGTTTTCCACCGACTGGGCCTTGTAGACGCTGAACGCGTTCCATCTCCGGCTGTACTCGTTCGTCGGGATGATCTCGTCGAGCCACCGGTTGTCCAGGTAGAACACGTACGAGTTGCTCCATTCGACGCGGCGGTCGCTGTTGCGGAACACGAACCCGTTGTCCGCGCGAAAGGTCGGGCTCGAATCCCAGAAATCGAGGCTCGACCGCCAGCGCCGCGCGTCGCGTTCGAGGCCCACGTACGCTCCGTACCCCGTGTACGATTCGCCGTCGAGCGCGACGGTGTAATCCCCGCGGTCGAAGGTGGCGTCTCCGGCGTCCTCGACGAGCGCGGGATTGTCGGGCTCGCGCGTGATGCTCAGAAGCCCCTGTGTCTTCAGCGCGTAGTTCTGCTTGAAACGTACCAAGCCGTCGAGTCCCGCGACGGTTCCCGAGCCGCCGTCGTCGTACCCTCGGCTCGTCGCGACCGCGCCGAGATAGCTATCGTCCTTGAACGACCTGCGGAAACGCACGATGCCGCACGTGCTCTTGCCCGCGTCCGCCACGAGGCTGTATTCCTCAAAGGGGAGAATGAGGGGCGTATGCTCGTCCCTCGCCGCCAGAGCGACGAATCCCGTCTTGCTCGTCCTTCCCGTGACCTTGGCCGCGAGCGACGGATCGTTGATGGTTCGCGTGTACACCGCGTTCCACCAGGTTCGGAAGAGATCGCTCCCCTCCTGAAAGAACGGCCTCCGCTCCGGAAAGAAAAGGGCGAAGGTCGTGTTCACGTCAATCTGGGCGACGTCGGATTCGACCTGGCTGAAATCGGGATTGAGAGCGAGCTCGGCCCCGACGCTCGAGCTGATGCCGTAGCGGATGCCGAGAGACGGATCGACGTCGAAATCGCGATTGTCGAATCCCGAGTCGGGATCCTCGCCGTCGCGAAGCGCTCCCGATTGCGAGCCGACGATCGTGGGAAGGAACTCGAACGAGCTTCCGGGCCGGACTCCGCTGATGCCGCTCAGCGTTCCCAGCTGGCAGAGAATGCAGGGGTTGTCGCGGAGCACCGCGGCCCACGAGTAGCTCCTCCTGCTGTCGCGCGGGTGATTGCGCCAGAAGGTGATGCGCCAGCTCTGATCTTCGCGGTCCGGGAATCTGAGGCTCTTGAACGGAATGGCGATCTCCACCTGATAGCCGTCGGGCGTAATCCGCCCGGCGGAATCGAACACGACGTCGAATCCCAGGTCTTCATACCCCTTTCCTGATGGCCTGGCCGCCGGCTCCGTACTCGACGTCCGAGCCCTCGTCCTCTTCCGAAAGCGTCCACCGCTTGTCCCCCTGGATGCCGAGCGGGTTGACGAACAGCTCGTACGCCCAGGCGGTGTTGTCGTACGTGTCGAGGATGATGCCGACGTAGTCGTCGTTGAATATTTCGTCGCGGGCCCGCAACGTCGCCCGAATCGCCGAAGGATCGTCATGGGCGAAAAAGGCGATATACAAGCGGCTCCGGTCGTAGGTCACGAGAACCTCGGTGTCGGCCTGGGGCCGCACCTGATCTCCGGGGGAGATTTCGGCGAAATTGCCCGCGCGGGCGGCGTTCTTCCATCCGTCGTCGTCGAGGAGCCCGTCGATGCGGATAGCGCCATCGATCGGCGCGACGCGAAGCGCCGGCCGCACGTTCGGGCTGAACGAAGCGGCCTCCTCGCCCGCGACCGCGACGGAGGATAAAACTCCAAGCGCCGCGCAAAACGCAAGAATACTTCTCAAAGGACAACGCCTCATCTGCATATAAATAGAAATGCGGATAGATCCTGGCACCGTCCCCAGTCTGGCCGATTCGCCGGAAGCGTGTCAATAGTTTTAGGAGCGCGGCTCGCGAAAGCGCATTTGACACATGTGTCAACATTTGTTAACGTAGTCGCCAGGCGATAGCTCCAACGCACAGCTTCTCCACTGCATCCGACCGGCAGAGGTCTCGCCCATGGACTCTCTCGTCGGCAAAATCGTCTCGCACTACAGAATCATCGAGAGAATCGGCGCCGGCGGCATGGGCGTCGTGTACAAGGCCGAGGACACGAAGCTCGGCCGCACCGTCGCCCTCAAGTTTTTGCCCCCCGAGATGACCCGCGACCGCAAGGCCAAGGAGCGCTTCGTGGCCGAGGCGCGGGCGGCCTCCGCGATAGAGCATTCCAACATCTGCACGATATTCGAGGTCGACGAGATCGAGGACGACCGGATATTCATCTCGATGGCCTATTACCAGGGCAAGACGCTGAGAGAGCGCATCGCCGAGGGGCCGCTCGGGCTCGCGGAAGCGCTCGACGTCGCCTCGCAGACCGCCCACGGGCTCGCCAAGGCCCACGCCCACGGGATCGTGCACAGGGACATCAAACCGGGCAACATTTTCCTCACGGATGACGGCGCGGTGAAGATCGTCGACTTCGGGCTCGCCAAGCTCGCCGGGCAGGCGAGGCTCACGACCTCGGGGAAAACGATGGGCACCGTCTCGTACATGTCCCCCGAGCAGGCGCGGGGCGAGGAGACGGGCCCCCGGACGGACGTCTGGGCCTTGGGAGTCGTGCTCTACGAAATGGTGACGGGCGAGCTGCCGTTTCGGGGCGACTACGACGTCGCGGTCATCTACTCGATCTTGAACGAGACGCCCCCGGCGATGAGCGCCGTCCGCCCCGGCATACCGGAGGAGCTCGAGAAGATCGTCGAGAAGGCGCTCGCGCGCGACGAGGCCGGGCGCTACGAGGACGCGGGCGCGCTCCATTCGGATCTCGCCGCGCTCAAACAGCAGCTCGATTTCAGCACGTTCACGGGCGCGCACGAGTGGAATTTCAAAGGCGGGAAAAGGAGGCGGATAATGGCTCTCGTGGGCGCGGCGGTCGCCGTCGCGGCCCTCGCCGTCGTCTGGCGGACCGCGGGCGAAAGGCGAGGCCCCGCGCCCGGGCTGCCCGGTCAGGCCCGCAAGGTCACGAGCGGCGACGCATGGCAGGGCGATCCCGCCCTCTCGCCGGACGGAAGCAGAATCGCGTACTCCTCGGACGAATCAGGCAACAAAGACATCTACATCACGAACGCGAGCGGAGAGAGCAACCTGAGGCTCACGAACGACCCCGCTCCCGATTATTACCCGGCGTGGTTTCCCGACGGAGAGGCGATCGTCTTCGTCTCGGAGCGGAGCGGCATCCCCTCGATCTGGAAAATGAGCTCGCTCGGTGGCGGCGCCACCTTGCTCGTCGAGAACGCCATCGATCCCGCGATATCGCCCGATGGCGCGCGGATCGCGTTCACGACGCTCTTGCCGGGAGGGGATCAGTTCATCGCCGTCGCTTCGCTCGCCGATGCCGGAAAGGTGACGCTTCTCACGGGGCCGTCGGACGGGCTGTGGGACCACCGAAAGCCGGCGTGGTCTCCCGACGGAAGAACGATCTGCTACGCCAGCGCGGCAGGACCTCTGGACCGTATCCGCTTCGGGCGGTCCGGCCATGCGTCTGACGAGAGAGGGGGAGAACGACACGAGCCCCGCGTGGTCGAGCGACGGCAAGCGCGTGTACTTCTCCTCCGAGCGCGAAGGGACGCTCGCCCTTTGGCGCATCGACGTCAGGGGGGCCGCGCTCACGAGGCTCACGCAGGGACCGGGGTACGAGTACGACCCGAGCGTCAGCGGGGACGGCTCGCGAATCGCCTACGCGACGCGGAGAGAGCCGGGGGCGCTGTACCTCAGGGATATGAGGGCGAAGACGGACACGAAGCTCGCCGGGATACGGGGCGACTGTCTCGCCGCCATCGCGCCGGACGGGAGCAAAATCGTGTTCGCGTCGGATCGCGGAGGCGTGATGTTCGATCTCTGGATGCAGCCGCTCGAAGGCGGACTCCCCTCGGGGCAGCCGCAGCGCCTCACCGAGGACTCGGCGCACGCCTCGTGCCCGATGTTCTCGCCCGACGGCAAGTGGATCGCGTACTACCGGCTTCTCGGCGAGCAGCGCGACGTCTATACGATTTCGGCCTCGGGCGGCCAGCCGATCAGGTTCACCGACGATCCCGCGTCCGACGTCCAGCCGGCGTGGTCTCCGGACGGCTCCAAGATCGCTTTCGCCTCGGAGCGCGGCGGCCGCTTCGACATCTGGATCGCTCCGGTGGCCGAGGGACGACCCACCGGCCCGCCGCTGCGCCTCACGAGCGCTCCCGCGGACGCCATCGCTCCCGTCTGGTCGCCCGATGGAACGCGCATCGCGTACGTCGGCGACACCGAGAGCGGCCCCGACGTCTGGATCGTGCCGGCGGACGGCAAGGCGCCGGGGAAAAGAATCACATCGGGGGCGAACGTGGAGACGGTTCGGTGGGACCCCCTCGCCGGGGCGCTCCTCGCGAGCGGAAGATGGGGCGAGGACGAGCTGAGCATTCGCCGGGTCTCGCCCGAAGGAGGGGCGGTTTCGCCGATCGATCCGCCCATCGTTCTCGGCCCCGCGCCGACGACCGCGTTATTCGACGTCACGCTCGACGGAGGTCTCGTGCTCTTTCCTCGCGAGAACAAGCGGGGAAACATTTGGGCGCACGAGGCGAAGAAGGGAACGTTCTGACTCTGACGAAAAGGAGGGACGACATGGTAGCGCGAAAACCGGCGCCCCGGGCTCTGGCCGCGAGGCGCGAGACGCGGAAGGCGCTCTTGGAGGCGCTCGCCTCCATCCGCGCGGCGAAGAGGGCCATCGTCAAGACGGGAGCGATGAGGACGACCGTCTACCCCGCGGTATTCCCGCCGCAGACGCCGACGAGCGTTTGCAAGACGATCACCACGGATTCCATCGTCCTGAACCCGCCCTACGTGCCGTTCACCAAGTGCAGGGCCTTCTATCCTCCGAGGGTTCCGTTCAAAATATGCGGCATTCCGCCGCGTGGGATCGATGTGACGAGGGAAGATTTCAGGAAGGGGCTCGAGGCGATCGAGCTGTGGATACGGTACGTGCAGAAGGTCTTCGACACGGCCGCTTCGAAGAGACCGGCGCTGCCCAAACCGAAAGCCCGGCGGTAAGGGCGGCGGAAGAGCATGTCCCCCCTCGAGCGTATCGAGGCGCTCACCCTCATCCTCACGTCGCGCTGCAACATGCGCTGCGCCTACTGCTACCAGAGCGCGAAACGGCCGGCGAGCGCGTCGTGGAGGACGATCGGCGCCGCGATCGACCTCGCGATGGACGGCGGGCGCGGGGAGATCGACATCGGGTTCTGCGGGGGCGAGCCGCTTCTCGAGTTTCCCCTCATGCGACGCGCGGTCGCGCGCGCCGAGGGGAAGCGGCCGGGCGGACGGGGCGCGACGTACTACATCAGCACGAACGGCACGCTCCTCACTGAGGAGATCGCCGCCTTTCTCGAAGAGCATCGCTTCGAGACGCAGATCAGCTTCGACGGCGTCGCGGCCGCTCAGGACCTTCGAGGACGCGGCACCTTCCGGACTCTCGACCGGCTGCTCGCGCGGTTGCGAATAAGGCACGCCGGGTTCTACGAGAGCAACGTCTCGATCGCCCTCACCGTGACCCCGCGCAACCTCGCGCAGCTCGCCGAGTCGGTCTCCTACTTTCTCGACATGGGCGCGTCGAGAATCGTGATCGCGCCGGCCATCGCCTCGGACGCCGAGTGGAGCGACGATCTCATGGGCGGGCTCGACGCGCAGCTCGCCTCGGCGTTCGAGAGAAGCCTCGCGTACTACGAGGAAACGGGAGAGATACCGGTTCAAATGTTTCGCGGCGGGGACGCGCCCTCGAGCGCGCCGAGAGGGCGGCCACTCTGCGGCGCCGCTCGCGCGGCGGGCATCACGGTCGACGTCGACGGCGAGGTCTACGGATGCTCCATGTTCGCTCGCTCCTACCTCGACGTCGAATCGCCGCTCCTTCGCGCGTGCGTGGAGGCGATGCGCCTCGGGAGGATCGACGATCCCGGTCTCTCCCGCCGCCTCGCCTCCCACCCCGCGGCGGTGCGGCGGGCGGGGATATTCCACCGCAAGGACCGAAAGCGCTCGGCGCACGCGAGGTGCGCCGAGTGCCGCTATCTCGATCGCTGCTTCGTCTGCCCCGCGTGCATCGCCTTCGCGCCCGGGAACGGCGACCCCGACAGGATCTCGGACTTCTGCTGCGCCTTTAATCAAGCGGCGCTGAAATATCAGGACCGCTTCCCGCGCGAGGCGGCGGCCGGCGACGCGCTCCTCGCGCCCCCCGGCGCCGCGGCCGAGATGGAGCGCTGGAGGATTCTCGCCGGCGGAGCGCCGCGCCCCGCATAGCCCGCATCCTCGTAGCCCGCATCCACTTCAAAGCCCGCTCATTCGACGATATTTGGCGGATGCGACATATGGTATCCTGCATCCGCACGATGCGAGAAAGGAGCGCCGCTTTGAAACGACATGGTCCTCACGGCTCAATCGTCGCGGCCGCCGCGGCCGCGTTGCTGCTCGTCTCGTTCGCCTCGGCGCCGGGACGCGCGGGCGAGGTCTCCTCGCTCGCCATCGAGAACGGCGTCATCCGCTGCTCGATCGAGCTCGAGCGAGGCGCGCTTCGATCCGAGCGCATCGAGCTTCTGCCGGGAGAGTCTCGGGGGCGAGGCGCGGGCGCGCTTCCCGCGATCGAGCTCGACGCGGATTTCGCGATCGACGTCATGTACACGGACTGGTCGGCGCCGGGCAAGATCGACAACGCCGACAACCCCGTCCTCCTCTCGAAATCGAGCTTCACGGTCCTCTCGAGCGAGACGCGCGAAGAGGGGGGCGCCAAGGAGCTCACGCTCCTCTGCCGCGGAGCGGATCATCCGATCGAGCTTCGTATCACTTACCGCCTCGAGCCCGAGGCCTTCTACGTAAAGCGCTGCATCGCCGTGCGCGACACGACGTCCGGCCGCCATTTCTTGAGGCGGCTCTGGCCGAGGAGCGGCGAGGTCCGCGGAATCGCCTCGATCGTGAAGCCGGGCGGCTTCGGCCAGCCCGTCGCGGCGCTTCATTCCAAGGGGCGGGGCCTTCTTCGGCGTCGAGTACCCGGCCGCCGAGAACCATATCGAAGCCGCGGCAGGCGGGAGATACACCCTCCGCTGCGGGCAGGAGCACGGCGCGATCATCGGCCGGGACTGGCTCGCGAGCGACTGGGTCGTCGCGGGCCTCTCGCCCGACGGGCACGTGAAGCGATGGTTCTTCGAGTACCTCGACCGCGTGCGCGTCGCGCCGCTTCGCCCCTACGCCCTCTACAACACGTGGTACGACCTCCGCTCCCCCGAGTACCCGAAATGGTCCGCCGATCGCGTCATGAGCGAGGCGACGTGCCTCGCGATGGCCCGCGTTCTCCGCGAGCAGATGGAGCGGCACGGCATCCGTCTCGACGCCTTCGTGCTCGACGACGGCTGGGACGTCTACGAGAGCGATTGGGTCATTCGAAAGAAGCAGTGGCCGGCGGGCTTCAAGCCGCTCTCCGACGAGCTCGCGAAGTCAGGCACGAGCCTCGGCGTCTGGTTCGGGCCGACGGGAGGCTACTGTTCCACGAGAGCGCCTCTCGTGGATGAAAGCGCACGGCTACGAGACCGTGGGGGATATGCTCTGCGTCGCGGGCGGGAAATACGGCGGCGCTCCTTCGCCGCCGCGTCGAGCGATCTCGTCGAGCGCGACGGCGTCGGATATTTCAAATGGGATGGAATTCAGTTCTCGTGCAGCGAGCCGGGCCACGGACATCCGACGGACGTCTACTCCCGCAGGGCCGTCATGGAGTCCGTGGCCGCCATGTGCCGCGCCGTGCGCGAGAGGCGGCCGGACATTTTTCTCAATATCTCGTCGGGCACGTGGCTCAGCCCGTGGTGGGTGCGCTACGCGAACACGATCTGGATGCAGGGGATGGACTACGGCTTCGCCGACGTGCCGTCCATGAGCCGGCGCGACGGCTCCATCACGTACCGCGACTTCGTGCTCTACGACGACTTCCGCGTGCAGGACCGGTGGTTTCCCATCGCGAACCTCATGACCCACGGCATCATCAAGGGAAAGGATTTCTCGGTCGGCGTCGAGAGCGAGCCGCTCGACAAGTTCACCGACGACGTGCTCCTCTACTTCGCGCGAGGCGTCGCCGATGTACGAGCTCTACATCTCCCCCGACATCCTGAGCGAGGGAGAATGGGCCTCGATCTCGAGGTCGATGGCGTGGGCGCGCGACCGTTTCCCGATCCTCATGAGCACGAGATGGTGGGCGGGAATCCCATGAAGGGGGAGCCGTACGCGTACGTCCACTTCAAGGGCTCGCGAGGAATCGTCGCCGCGCGAAACCCCGTCATGCGGCCCGCGGCCATCGAGGTCGGGCTCGAGACCGCGCACGGCCTCGACGCCGGGGCCTCCTCCCTCGTGCTCGAGCGCGTCTATCCGACGCGCTGGATCTCGCCGAGGCTCCACCGGGCGGGAGAGCGGATCGACATCGCGCTCGACGGATTCGAAACGGCCGTCTACGAAATCTATCCGCTGGGCGAGGCGACGGAGCCGCTCGTCGCGGGGGTCGTCTTCGACGTCGTCTCGGAAACTGAAACGCGGCGCGTCATACGCTATCGCGACGCCTCGGCCAAGGCCACCGTGCTCAATCCGGCGTCCGTCGTCTCGGCGACCCACGAGGAAAGCCCGCGGCGGTCAAGCGAATCCCCTTCGCCCGCGACAGGGCGATCGATCTCGTGAGCGGCGTCTCTCTCGCGCCCGATAAGGCGGACGGATCGAAGGCGGCGGTGCGCTGCGAGGTATCGCCGGATGCGGCGGGCGCGACGCTCGCGATCCTCCTCTCCCCCGCCGAGAGCTGCACGGCGAAGGAGAAGCCCGCGCTCGCGGTCGAGCTCGACGGCGCCGCGATCGAGGCCGGCACCGAGCCGCAGGAGAGGGGCTCGCAGTGGTGGACGCTCCCGATACCGACCGGACGCCACGAGGCGCTCCTGCGCGTGAAGCCCGGAGCGGGGGACGGCGAATGGAGAGGCTCGATGCAGGTCTGGCTCGTCGCGATGGAGAAGCGCGCGGGGCGCGAGATCGTCCTCGAGCTCGCGAATCCGCCGCGGGCGAGACCGCTCCCGCCCCGGCCGTGGGAGCCCGGAGAAACGCGCCGGAATATTCCGCTCGGAGAGGCGCGAACTTCCGGCAAAGGAGAGCCCGCGTGGATATTCGCGGACGAGATCGTAGTCGCGTCAAGGGCCGCGTCATCGTCGAGGTTTGCCTCGACTCGGTCGAGTCGGCCGTCGCGGCCCGCGACGGAGGAGCCGACCGCATCGAGCTCTGCTCCGACCTCGCGAGCGGGGGACGACGCCGAGCGCCGGATTGATCGAGGAGGTGCGCGCCGCCTGCGGCATCCTCCTTCACGTGCTCATCCGCCCGAGACTCGGGGACTTCCTCTACTCCCGCGAGGAGCTTCGCGTCATGGAGCGCGACATCGAGAGCGCGAAGCGGGCCGGCGCGGACGCGGTCGTTCTCGGCGTGCTCGACCGCGACCGATCGGTCGATAGCTCCCGCGCTCGCGCCCTCATCGAGCTCGCCCGCCCCATGCGAGCGACGTTCCACCGGGCGTTCGACGCCGCGCGCGATCCGCTCGCCGCGCTCGAAGACGTGATCGAGGCGGGCGCCGAGACGCTCCTCACGTCCGGACAACGCCCCACGGCCCAAGAGGGCGCCGGAGCTCATCGCCGGATCTCGTCCGGCGCTCGGCCGGCCGCCTCGAGATCATGGCCGGCGCCGGGCTCACGGCGGCGAACGCCGCGCGCGTGCTCGGAAGCCACGGGGGTTCGGGCAATTGCACGTGGGAGGAGGCGTGAGCCGGGTGGAAACGAGCGACGCGCCCGCTCTTCTCGTCGACGCGGCGCATCGTGACGACCGAGGCGGTGCGATCCTTCCGCGCCGCTCTGCGAGCGTAGCTTCGAGCGCCGGGCGCGCTCGGGATCGCGCCCGAGCGGTCTCAGGCCCCTTTCTCCCGCTCCTTGAGCCGCCGGAACATCTCTCTTATGTCGAGCTGAGCCGCGGATCGCCACGTAGACGGTGACGGTCGAGTACCACACGAGAACGGCGATCGTGAGGAGCCCCCAGAAGGGATGGTCTTTCAGCATTTCAACGAGCATCATGAGCGCTTCCCCCGCTCAGGCCCGCTTCGCCGCGGGCTTCAGGAGCGATCCGACGACCATCGCCACGGCGACCGCGGCGTAGGTCCCGATGTTGACGAAATTGTCGCCGATATGGTATCTCGCCCAGCCCATCGTCTGCGTCAAGGACCCGGCCGTCCTCGCATGACCTCGCCGCCCGGCCTCGTCGAGAAGCGGCACCGTCGACCTGCACGAAGATATTCAAGCGCAGCGACAGCACCGGCAGCGCCGCGCCGATGACGATCGCCGCGATCGCGCCCCAGCTGTTCGCCCGCTTCCAGTAGCAGCAGGTGATGAGCAGCACCGACATGCTCGCGAGATAGATCGTGCCCGTCGTCTGGCAGTACTCCCAGAGGTTTCCCTCGAGCTTGTACCAGAGCCCCCAGAAGAGGAGAAAGACGCCGATTATGGCGATGATGCACCGGTTCCAGAGGATGCCCTTCTTCTCCGACCAGGGTTTCCTCCTGCGGAGCGGCGCGAGGATATCGTTGTAGATGACGCTCCCCCACGTGAGCATGTAGGAGGAGTCGGTGCTCATGTCGGCCGCGAGCATCGCCGCGACGAGGAGCCCCATCATGCCGGCGGGAAGAATCTGGCTCAGAAGATACGGCATGGCGAAAAGAGAGCCGTCCCTCTCGCCGAACTGGAGGCCGATGCGCGCGAGCACGTCGGGAGCGACCATGGCGAGAGCGGCGATGCCCCAGATCGCCGGGATCACCCAGCGCGCCACGAAGAAGAAGGCCGTTCCCGTGTAGACCCGCCGGCCCGTCGCGCTGTCCTTCGCCGCGAGGAGCCGCGCGATGATCGTCTGCCACGTGAGGACGGCCGCCGTGTTCGTGAGAATGTTCGAGAGGACAAACGGCCACCCGAGCCCCGGAGCCACGAACGGGTTGAAGCCCCCCGCGCCGTAGCTCGCGCCGACGGTGGCCGTGAGCCTGCTCCACCCCACGGCGCCGAGAATGAGGAACGTCACGACGAGGAGCCCCGCGCTCATCACGACGAACTGGAGAAAGTCCGTCACGAGCACGGAGAGCATGCCGCCGAGAATCGTGTACACCATGACGGCGAGAAGGAGGACGGTCATGGCGAGCTCGAGATACTCGAGGTTCATGCCGGTCGCGACCACGAGAAACTGCCCGCCGACCCGGAGAAAGACCCCCATGTTGAGAAGCCCGCCGAGAACGATCACGACGCCCGCGAGCCAGCGGACGAAGGGGCCGAACCGCTGCTCGAAGAGCTCCGGGATCGTCATGACGTTCGAGTCGCGGAGCGGCTTCACGCAGAATCCCGTGTATCCCACGAGGAACATTGCCGCGCACTGGCAGAGCCCCGGGATCGTCCCGGCGAAGCCGCGGGTGTATCCGGCCTGCGCCGTGTACATGCAGGTCACGATGCCGAACTCGGTCGCGGCCAGGGAGGCGATGCCGAGGTAGACGTTCATCTCGCGGCCGGCCACGATGAAGTGCTCCACCTTGACCACGTACTTGCGGACCATGACGCCCGCGACCATCGTGGCGAGGAGGTAGAGCCCGACGATGCCGCCGTCGATGAGCATGTTGAAGTCGCTGTTCATGGAACCCGCCGCGGCGCAGGAGCGGCCCGAATCACCCGTTCTTGCGCTCCGGATAAAACTCGACCTTCTCGTCGAGCATGCGTAGGTGCACCGTATCGCGTCCGCGGTCCCGACGAGCTTGAGCTCGCCCCTCCCGATCCGCGTTCTCTTGAGAAGGCCCTCTCTCAGCAGCCTTTCCTGCAGCAGCGTCGTCCTTCTCGTGGAGTAGATCCTCTCGGGATACACGTATGAGCTCACGACGATGGTCTCCCCTTGGTAGCTCACGACCTTCGCCGGAAGGGGCTTCTCGGTGTAGAGCGGCACGGACAGCCTATCCCTGATGAGGTGCTCGATATGGTGGAAGAAGGTGAAGGGAAAGGCCACGTCGTAGAACAGGACCTTCCCGTTGAGCGTTTTGAGCTTGTCGAAGGGGCTTCCTTCGCCGCATGGATAGACGCACCTCTCGTGCCCTTCGACGATCCAGGCGCTCTTCTCTCCGAAGGCGAGAATGGGATGGACCGGGTTCAGACTTCTCATCACGCCGTTTCTTCTTCTAAAGAGCTCCGATATGAGACCCATCATCGACGGCGTCTTCCTCACGTCGAACGTCGGTTGCGTCATCAGATACTCCAAGGAGGAGGAGCCGTAGGGCAAGGAGACCATGAGAAGGTTGCCGCTCGGCCCGACCGCCTCGAGCAGGCACTCGATAATGTCCTGCGCGGCGCCCTTGAAGCCGTTGTTGCTCTTGAACGAGCTGTGCACCATCACCGTATCCCCGGGAGCCACTCCGACCTTTCGAAGCGCCGCCATGAACGCGCCTTTGTCGTAGCCGAAGAAGCGATCGGCGATCATTTTGTCCAGCTTGTTATAGCGCCTCTTTATCGCGAGCTTCCTCTTGACGCTCATGTTGCGCCATATCCAGCTCTGGGCGATGACTTTCTTCAGCAACTCGCACCCCTTTGGCTCTAGCTCGAAACCGCTTTCCTCGAATCTTCTCTGAATATCGTTCTCGCCGCGTTCTCGCTCAGTATCCGTATGCAAGCGCATCGTCGGATTTCACGCCCGCTCGCTCGAGGGCGTACAGCAACCGCATGCCCATCGCGATCTCGCTCGCGTAGAGCGCGTCGGACCCGAAGAGCACCCTCTCAGGCTCCACATTGGTCAGAAGCGCCACAATGGCGCTCTCTTGAAGCCCCGATATGTCGATGTGCACGTTCCCATAGGCGCGGAGCAGCTTCTTCAAAGCGGGGACGACCGCGTCGTCGATTTCCGATGGAGTCATTCCATAGGCGCCTCCATGGGCGATTATCACCGGCGAGGACGACTGGAAATCGATGTCCGCGAGATTCGACATTTCCGCGAAATGCGCGTTCGCGTCGCCGAGGATCTCGCTTCTGCCGCCATGAATGACGACGGGAAGGCCGAGGCCGCCGCTCGCCGCGACGATGCATTCGACCCGTTCCTTCCCCTCGGGAGCGGCCAGATCGATTCTCGGTGACGTTCGGATGGATCTTGACCGCGACGATGCCGTAGTCCTCGACCTGGCCCTTTAAATACGAGGCGACATCTTCGTTTCTCACCGTGTTGGGAACGGCGCCGGCGAGCCGAAAGCGATCGTCGCCCTTGAACATCCGGAACGACGCGTCCATCTGCTCATCCATCGTTCCCGTCGCCGGGGCCACCGGCAGGAGCAGCGCCTTGTCTATGCCCAGAATATCGAAATAGTCCCCGAACACCTTGGGGCCCGTGTGGGAGTAGATCCGGCGAAGCATCATCGGCAGTATCCGCCGGTACTCCTTCGCCGCGTAGTTCGCGTCCTTCTCCTCATGCCCCTGCTTGAAATCGGCCAAGGAAGGGCTTCGATACGCCGCCGTGCCGAGCCCGAACAACCCCTTGGCCTCCGGGCGCTCCTCGTAGCTATGCACCCCGAAGATGACTTCCGTCGGATGCACGTGCGCATCGTACGTCTTGAAGGCCTTGTGGACCTCCTTGAGCTTCCCGATGTACCTGTCGATGTCTTTGTTCCAGGGAGGAGTCATTGCACCTGAGCGATAGGGAGCTATCGCGGATTCGCGAACGTTTTCATCAGCTTCTGCCGGTCGACTTTTCCGTTTTCCGTTCTCGGCAGCTTCTTCAAAGCTTGAAATTTCGTCGGAAGCATGTACTTGGGCACTCTCTTTTTCAGCTCCTCGAGAATGCCCTCCACATCCGGCTCCCCGTCCGACTCGATGAAGGCCACTATCTCCGGATTGTCCTCGGCCGCCCCTTGGGCCGCGATGACCGCCGCGTCCTTGACGCGCGGCAGAGACTGAAGCGCATGCTCGATTTCGCCGAGCTCGATCCGATAGCCCTGGTACTTTATCTGAGTGTCCTTCCGCCCGATGAAGACGTAGTTGCCGTCCGGCATCTGCTTCACGAGGTCGCCGGTTTTATAGATGATGTCCGTGCCGGAGCTACTCAGCGGATTCTGTATGAAATATTCCTTCGTCCGCTCGGCGTCGTTCCAGTAGCCACGGCTCAGCGACGAGCCCCTGATAAAGAGCTCCGCCGCCTCGCCGGGCTTCGCCAAGCTCCCGTCCTCGTGCAGGGCGAATATCTCCGTGTTGGCGCAGGCCTTTCCGATGGGAATGGGAACCTGGGGGTCCGAGGGAACATCCTCGATCCTGTAGCACGTCGATATCCCGGTGCACTCCGTCGGCCCGTAGGCGTTGAAGAACTTCTTCTCGGGACACTTTCTCATCCACTCGATGAGGTACTTGGTCGGCAGGTTCTCGCCGCTGAAGATGACCTTCTCGAGGCTCTTCATCTTATCCGGATAAGGTCCCCCGACGTTCACGATGTACGAGAGGAGCGACGATACGCCCTTCCATATCGTGATCCCCCTCTTCTCGATGAGCTCGACGAGTCGTATGGGGAATATGAGGAGCTGCTCCGGAACCAGCGTGAGGCTCGCTCCGGTCTGCAGCGGGCAGAAGACATCGAATATCGACATGTCGAAGTGAAGAGGCGAGGTGCTGAGCACGTTGTCTCTCGAGCCGATTTGAAAATAGTCGACGGCCCACGCGATGTAGTTGAACACGTTCAAATGCGAGATCATGACGCCCTTGGGCTTGCCCGTCGATCCCGAGGTGTAGAGAATGTAGGCGATATCCTCGTCGATATTGAGATACTCTGGCTCGCTCGCGTCTTCCCCGTCGTCCTGGGCGTCCAGAACCGCGACCTTGGGCCGATGAGAGACGATTCCGAGGAGCGATTGCACGGTCGCCATCGTCGACTTGTCGCAAATTATGAAGCTCGGCGCGCAATCGTCGAGTATTTCCTTCGCCCTGTCCAAAGGCGTCTTCGGATCGATCGGGACGTAGATCGCATCCGCCTTCAGGATCGCGAGAATCGATCGAATGGCGTTTATGGATTTGGGGAGGATAAACGAAACCCTGTCCGCCCTCTGGACGCCGCCTCTTTTGAGAGCGTTCGCGAGCCGATTGGCCGACGAGTAGAGATCCCCGTACGAGATGCTCTGCTCTTGATGATATACCGCGATCTTGTCCGGATGGCTCTTCGCCGCTCTGTCGAAAGCCTGCTGGGCCAGGTACGCGTGCATTGCGTCAGGCTCCCTTCAAGCCCAAGGAGCGCGCGATGATGTTGCGCTGGATTTCGGATGTTCCCGAGTAGATGGTCGCCGCCAGCGCGTCTCTCACTTCCTTCTCCACTCCGAGCTCCGACACGTAGCCGTACATCCCGTAAATCTGCAGGGCGTCCAAAGCGGCGCTCTTGAAGCTTTCGCCGATGAAGAGCTTGGCGATGGAGCTCTCGAGCATCACGCTCTTGCTCTGGGACTTGAGCCAGCCGGTTTTATACAGCATGAGCTTCGAGAGCTCGATGTTCTTCTTCATATCGGCCATTTTGTGGGAAACGGCCTGATAGTTCCCGATCGGCTGCCCGAACTGCTGCCTCCCCTTCGCGTATTTCACGCAATCGTTCAGTATTCTCTCCATGGTTCCCGACGTGGCACGCGAAGAGGCAGCTCCTCTCCCACTCCATGGTCTCGTTGAATAATCTGAGCCCCGATCCTTCCCCGCCGAGCAGGTTCTCCGCGGGCAGCCTGCAATCGTCGAAAAAGAGCTCCGAGGCGGGAAGCGTCTTGAGGCCCATTTTCTCGAGGGGCTCGCCGATTTGAAGCCCCGGCGTCCCCTTCTCGACGATGAATCCTGAAATGCCGCCGAGAAATCCTCTCGCGGGATTCGTCACGGCAAAGATGACGATGACATCCGCGATGGGCCCGTTGGAGCAGATGCTCTTCGAGCCGTTGATGACGTAGTGCTCGCCATCCTTCACGGCCGAGGTCTTGAGGGAGAACACATCGGAGCCCGCGTCGGGCTCGGTGACCGCGTGGGCGCCTATGATCTTCCCCTTGCAGAGGTCGGGCAGATACTTCTGCTTTTGCCTGTCCGTGCCGAACTTTATGACCGGGATTTCGCAGCCCCACATATGGGAGTTCACCGCGTGTATCAGCCCATTGTCCTTGCAGCCGTAGCCCAGCGCTTCCATCGCATGGATGGTGGTCAATATATCGAGCCCCGGCCCGCCGTACTCGCTCGGAACCGGGAGCCCCTGAATGCCGATGTCGGCGCACTTCTTCCACCCATCCAGAGAGAACGTCCCGCTCTTGTCCCTTTCGATTACATCATCGTTCAGTTCCTTCTCGGCGAACGTCTTGATCTCTTTATGGATCGCCAGCTGCTCGC
>CAWFAD010000010.1:0-212653 GCA_963813815.1 uncultured bacterium
AGGTCTCAGGATATGCCACCATTCGTGGCGTGAAGTGCCTGTTTTACGTCATGCCCCACTTTGGGGCAACGCTACGCAGGCTCATAGAAACAGGGATCCCAAATGACCGAGTTCTTCCGCTCTTCAATCAGATGCTTGACGGTGTTGAGGCAGCTCACCTATTAAGTGTGACGCACCGGGATTTGAAACCCGAGAACATCCTCTATGACCGTTCCAAGGACACGCTTGTCGTATCAGATTTTGGAATTGCGCATTTTTCTCAAGATCTTCTTGCCACAGAAGTCGTGACAAGGACTGGCGCTAGGATGGCAAATCTTCGCTACTCTGCACCTGAGCAGCGTGCGAGGGGTTCCCTTGCCGATGCGCGCGCTGATATCTTTGCGCTCGGGTTGATGCTCAATGAGATGTTCACCGGAAATGTGCCACAAGGTGCTGGCTATAAGACCATCGCCGCTTGCGCTTCTGGCTATGGCTATCTGGATGCTCTGGTTGAGCACATGATACAGCAGGATCCTAGCGCGCGCATATCCAGCATAGAAAAACTGAAAGAGAAACTCATAGCGCACCGAAACAGCTTCGTGGCATTCCAAGAACTTGACATCAAGAAGCGGCAAGTCGTTCCAAAGGCATTAGCTAACGAAATCGAGCCCATAGCCGTTGTCGGTGTGGACTGGAAGAAGGACATTCTAATCCTAACCCTTAATCGACAGCCCGATGAAGGGTGGATCAGGCGATTCAAACAGCCAGGCGAATCGCATTCTTCATTCCTCGGGTATGGGCCGGAGACCTTCCGGTTTGAGGGAAGCGTGGCAATGGTATCTGCTGAAGAGCATATTGCAGACGGTATATTGGGCCACGCCAAAACCTACATCGAATTGGCAAATCGCGGGTACCAACAAGATCTAAATAATGACGCTCAGAGGCGAGATCGTGAGTCACGAGAACGCCTTGAGAGAGAAATGAGGGAGGCTGAAGCGCGCAATCGTGTGCTTGGAAAACTCAAACTTTGAGTTGGCAGTCCAGACAGAAAGCTGAGCTAACTTAGCGTGCAGCAGTCGGCCGCCGCTTGCGGCTTCGTCTCAGATATGAATGGTGAGAGCGCGGTGGGCCGCAGTTGATGCATGCGTTAGACCGACGCAGACTATGTAGGGGGTGAGTTCGATGATACGAGCGATGGCAATATGTTGCATGATTGGGTTTGCGGCGATCGATGCGGCGGCGGAAACTCTTGAAATTCCGCTACCGGGCCTCACTGGAACGTACGGTTTAGAAAATCCTCAGCCTCTTTCTGGGTGTTACACCACGCGAAGCGCCTCCTTCCAACTCGACAGAACGGCGGATACCGTATACTCGGTATGGATCCGAATATCCGGAACTGCGGTGGCTGGTCAGACATATTGCGATTTTAGCGGATGGCCCCCGCCGGGTATACAGCTGGAGGGAATGGTTTTCATGGCCGGCATGTTCGATTCTCTGAATTCCTCCGGGTGGAATGCCTTCTGTGCCACGCCCGATGAAGATGGCGCCTTTGAATGCCAGGTGCAATTCTATTCGCACACTGGAGCGACTTGGGAGTATATCGAGTCGGGTCGAGGGGACGTCGATCTTTATGGGGCGGGCTACAACAATCCTTTTGTTGAATGCTATGCGGTTACTTGCGCGGTCGCAACAGTCACAGAGGCGGTTCTCGTGATTGAGGCTGACTTTGCCGTCTCGACGGATGAAATATCTTGGGGGGCGATAAAGTCCCTCTATCGATAGCGATGTGGGCGACAAGAAGCGACGTAACTCCACATGCAGATGACGGCCGCTGCCGTCACGCCGCCTGCGGAGCACGGGGCGCGCCGGCCCGCCGGGGCGGCGGATGCGGCCACAGCTGATGCGTGCGTTAGGCGGACAAGGAAGGAGTCGATGGAGTCATGATCGCGCTTTTCCTCATCCTCGTGGCAATCGCTGCAGCGCGCTTGGCAGCGCCCTCGGTGTGCAAGCCATCGGTTCGTGGCAGGCGGTCAGGCGTCCTGGCGTGCAATCACTACAAGGAGCCCAGGGAGTCAGTGAAACGAAGAGAACGCCAAAATGTCCTTGGTACCGTGAGGGCCGCCATACGCCCGTCCAGCCTCCGCGTCGCTCTCGCGGTCGCCGCCCAGATCTGCCTCAACAGCGTTTGCTGGTCTGCGGCTGAGCCCGAACGCATCACCGCCGATGCGCCGAAGATGACTGTCGCCGGCAACACTTTCGTCGCGCCTGCGGGCTGGTCCCTCGTTGTACGCGGATCCGCAACGATCCTTGAGGCTCCCGAGGGCGGATCGTTCATCGCCCTCGTCGACGTGCCGACGAAGGACGCAGCTACCTCCGACGCCGCGGTGGCCGCCGCCTGGGCCGTGTACAAGCCCGACGCGAAGTGGCCGCTTAAGGTCGCTTCGCCGATCGCAGATCGGGATGGCTGGACGGATCGCAAGTCGTATTCCTATCTGACGTCACCGAACGAGCAGCGCGCCGTTGGAGTCGACGTACGCAAGGCCAACGACGTGTGGACGGTTGCCATCTACGACATGGCTCTGGCGATCGGCGAGAAGCGGGGGTCCCAGGTGGGACTGATCTACGGCAAACTTCTGCCGAAGGGACGGAGCCGGGAGTCGTTCGCCGGCAAGAAGGCAAACAAGCTCGACGACGCGCGGCTCGCGGAGCTCCGTAAGTTTGTCGAGAGGTCGATGAAGCTCACCGGCGTGCCGGGCGTCTCGGTCGGCATCTACCAGGACGGTCGCGTCGTGCTCGCGGAAGGTTTCGGTGTGCGCGAGCTGGGCAAGCCCGCGAAGGTCGACGCGGATACACGATATATGATCGCATCGAACACCAAGGCCCTGACGACGCTGATGCTCGCCAAACTAGTCGATGACAAGAAGCTGACGTGGGACACGCCAGCAGTGGACGTGCTGCCGACGTTCAAGCTCGGCGACGCCGACGTCACGCGCCAGGTGCTCATCAAGCACCTCATCTGCGCCTGTACCGGCATGCCGCGCCAGGATTTCGAGTGGCTGCTCGAATTTAAGGACCTCACGCCCGACAAGGCGATGGCGGCCCTGGGGACGATGCAGCCGACGAGCAAGTTCGGCGAGCTGTTCCAATACTCGAACCCGATGGCCGCGGCCGCCGGATACATCGGCGGACACGTGACCCACCCGGACCTCGAGCTCGGCGCGGCGTATGATAGGGCAATGCAGGAACTGGTGTTCGACCCGATCGGCATGAGTGGGACGACCTGCGACTTCGCCAAGGCACAGGAGGGCAATGCCGCGACCGCGCACGCGCCGGACATCGACGGCATACCGGCGCTGGCGGAGGCCCGCACGAACTTGTCGAGCGTGCCCGTGCGACCCGCTGGCGGCGCGTGGAGTTCGGTGAACGATATGATGAAGTATGTCGTCATGGAGCTGAACGAGGGCAAGCTGCCCGACGGCACGCAGTACATCTCGACAGACGCTCTATTCGCGCGGCGCGCGCCGCAGGTCGTCGTCGGCACCGATATCACCTATGGCATGGGTCTGTTTCTGAGTACCCAGTATGGAACACCCGTCGTCCATCACGGCGGCGACATGATCGGCTTCCACAGCGACATGATGTGGCTGCCGGAGCATGGCGTGGGCGCGGTGGTCCTCACGAACGGAGATCCCGGGTGGCTGATCCGCTCCGTGTTCCAGCGAAAGCTGCTCGAGGTACTGTTCGATGGCAACGCAGAGGCCGACGGCCAGATCGCGGCCGGCGCGAAATCGTTCTTCGACGAGATGGCCGGAGAACGGAAGCTCCTGACGGTGCCGGCCGATCCGACCGAGGTCGCGAAGCTCTCTGCCGGCTACACGAACCGCGCGGTGGGCGACATCGTCGTGAGCAAAAAGGGCGCGGCAACTATCTTTGACTTGGGCGAGTGGTCGAGCCAGATGGCGTCGCGCGAGAACCCCAACGGGACTGTCCGTTCATCACGATTGTGCCGGGCTTCAACGGCGTGGAGTTCGTCGTCGGCGACAATACGCTGACGCTGCGGGACGCGCAGCATGAGTACGTCTACACCGCCTCGTCGGCGCCGAGGTCGGGCTCCAGGTGACATCCGGCCCGCTGGTGCTGTGTCGGAGATGCGACCAGGGCAAAAAGGATCGATGAAGCCGCCCAACAGCAGCATGCAGCCGACGGCGCTTCGCGCCGCCGGCTGATGCTGAACGTTAGGCCGTGACCGAATCTATTCACACCCGTAAGGAGATTTTCTGCAATGGACATTCCACGGATCTTCAACATCACCGAAAGTGCTCACCGCATCCATAACCCGTTCACACCCGAAAAGCTCGCCACTCTCGGCGCGGCGCTGCGTCTGGAAACGGGGACCCGAGTGCTCGACCTCGGCAGCGGTTCGGGGGAGATGCTGTGCACCTGGGCACGCGATTACGGAGTCATCGGCACCGGCATCGACATGAGCCAGTTGTTCACCGAGCAAGCGAAACTCCGCGCTGAAGAACTCGGCGTCGCCGATCAAGTCAAGTTCATCCATGGCGATGCTGCCGGCTACGTCTCTGACGAGAAGGTCGGTGTGGCAGCCTGTCTCGGTGCCACGTGGATCGGTGGGGGAGTCGTCGGCACCATCGAGCTTCTGGCGCAGAGCCTCCGCACCGGAGGGATCATCCTCATCGGCGAGCCCTACTGGCGGCAGTTACCGCCGACGGAAGATGTTGCCAAGGGGTGTCTTGCCGACTCAATCTCCGACTTTCTCATGCTTCCAGAACTTCTCGCGTCTTTCGGCCACCTCGGCTACGACGTCGTGGAAATGGTTTTGGCAGACCAAGACGGCTGGGACAGATACGAGGCGGCCAAGTGGCTCACCATGCGCCGATGGCTTGAAGCCAATCCCGACGACGAGTTCGCGAAAGATGTTCGAGCCAAACTGACCTCGGAACCCGAGCGCTACGCCGCTTACACGCGTGAATACCTGGGCTGGGGTGTGTTCGCGCTGATGACGCGGTGATGAGGGGATTACCGGGCGACTCAGAAAGTGGGGAAAATCCAATCGTCCACCGGTGACGCTGACGGTCTTGACGGCCAACATGCTTGTCGCTGATGGCCCTAAGCGTACAACCAGGAGACTCTACGATGTCTACTCAGCAAACCATCCTTCTCGTCGGCGGCACCGGACGCACCGGCCGGTACGTCTTGAAGCGGCTTCTGGGCGGCGGCATCAGTGTCCGCGTCGTCGTGCGATCCGCCCAAAAGCTCCCGGCGGGTGCTGCGGACGACCCCAACCTAACGGTGGTCGAGGCCGATCTCCTGTCTCTCAGCGATGATGACCTCCTGCGCCAAATCCGTGGCTGCGATGCTGTCATCTCGTGCCTTGGTCACGTTCTCGACTTCAAGGGCATCTTCGGGCCGCCGCGCGACCTCGTCACGCGGGCCACAACGAGGCTGTGCCGAGCGATCGAGACGCTGCAGCCCGCAAAGCCGGTCAAGTTCATTCTCATGAGCAGCGTCTCGGTCAATCGCCCAGGGGGCCTCGACACGCGTCGTGGGATGTTCGAAAAGGCGATCGTGTGGATTCTCCGCTGCCTCGTCCCTCCGGCCAAGGACAACCAACGAGCGGCAGACTTTCTCTTTCGCGAGGTCGGGATGACCGATACGTTCGTGCAGTGGGTGGCGGTCCGCCCAGACACGCTTCGGGAAGGTGAAGTTTCGGAGTACTCGCTGCACGATGGCCTCGTGAGCAGTCTCTTTGCCCCGGACAGCACCAACATGGCCAATGTTGCGCACTTCATGTGTGAGTTGGCCACAAACTCGAAGGCGTGGGACGACTGGAAGGGAAGGCTGCCCGTAATTATCAACGCTACTACTTTGAGGAGTGGCGGCAAGTAGTCGAGGACCTAACTCGCGGTGCATCTGACGGTCCGCTTCACCTGAAGGGAAAGAAGAACAGAGATGGATAAAGATAGCAAGTGCCCGGTAACGGGCAAGACGAACAAGCCCACCGCCGGCAGAGGAACGTCGAACCGGGACTGGTGGCCGAACCAGTTGAACCTCAAGATTCTTCATCAGAACTCTCCCCTGAGCAATCCGATGGGCGAGGCGTTCAGCTATGCTGAGGAGTTCAAGAAGCTCGATCTGAAGGCCATAAAGCAGGACCTCTATGCGCTGATGACCGACTCGCAGGACTGGTGGCCGGCCGATTACGGTCACTACGGGCCGCTCTTCATCCGGATGGCGTGGCACAGCGCAGGCACATACCGTATGGGCGACGGTCGCGGCGGTGCAGGGTCCGGCACCCAGCGTTTTGCGCCCCTCAACAGCTGGCCCGACAACGTGAACCTTGACAAGGCGCGGCGTCTGCTCTGGCCGATCAAGCAAAAGTACGGCAAGAAAATCTCCTGGGCCGACCTCATGATCCTGGCCGGTAACTGCGCGCTGGAATCGATGGGATTCAAGACCTTCGGCTTTGGCGGCGGGCGCGAGGACGTCTGGGAGCCGGAAGAAGACATCTACTGGGGCGCCGAGAGTGAGTGGCTGGGCGACAAGCGTTACTCCGGTGAACGCAATCTCGAAAACCCGCTCGCTGCCGTGCAGATGGGTCTGATCTACGTGAACCCGGAAGGCCCGAACGGCAACCCGGATCCGGTCGCCTCCGGCCGTGACGTTCGAGAAACCTTCGCACGCATGGCGATGAACGACGAGGAGACCGTCGCGCTCGTCGCCGGCGGGCACACCTTCGGCAAGTGCCATGGAGCGGGTGACGCGGCGCTGGTCGGTCCGGAACCTGAGGCCGCCCCTATCGAGGAGCAGGGACTCGGCTGGAAGAGCCGCTTCGGCAGCGGCAAAGGCGGCGATGCGATCAGCAGCGGCATCGAGGGCGCCTGGAAGCCGTACCCGACCAAATGGGACATGGGCTATCTGAACATGCTTTTCAAATACGAGTGGGAGCTGGTCAAGAGCCCGGCCGGCGCGCATCAGTGGCTGGCCAAGGACGTGGCCGAAGAGGACATGGTGGTTGACGCGCACGACCCGTCGAAGAAGCGCCGGCCGATGATGACCACGGCGGACCTCTCCCTTCGCTTCGACCCGATCTACGAGCCGATCGCACGGCGCTACCAGCAGAACCCCGAGGAATTCGCGGACGCCTTTGCCCGGGCGTGGTTCAAGCTGACTCACCGCGACATGGGGCCCCGCTCGCGCTATCTTGGCGCGGAGGTCCCGGCAGAGGAGCTGATCTGGCAGGACCCCGTGCCCGCAGTCGATCATAAGATGGTCAACACGCGGGACATCGCGGACCTGAAGCGTAAGATCCTGGCCTCGGGCCTGTCTGTCTCCCAACTGGTCTCGACCGCCTGGGCCTCGGCGGCTACTTTCCGCGGCTCCGACAAACGGGGTGGGGCGAACGGGGCACGCATTCGGCTGGCGCCGCAAAAGGATTGGGAAGTCAACGAGCCGGCTCAACTGAAAACGGTGCTGGAGACCCTCGAAAAGATCCGGAAGGAGTTCAACGGCGCGCAGTCCGGCGGGAAAAAGGTGTCGCTTGCCGACCTGATCGTTCTGGGCGGTTGCGCCGGTGTCGAGCAAGCTGCGATAAATGCCGGTCACAAAGTGACCGTGCCCTTCACGCCGGGCCGCACGGATGCGTCGCAGGCACAAACCGACGCGGCGTCATTCGCCGTACTCGAACCGGCTGCAGACGGGTTCCGTAACTATCTCAAAACCAAATACACCGTATCGGCGGAGGAACTGCTGGTTGATCGGGCGCAACTGCTGACGCTGACCGCTCCTGAGATGACGGTTCTCGTCGGCGGTATGCGCGTCTTGAATGTCAACTTCATGCAGTCCAAGCACGGCGTCTTCACCAATCGGGCAGGGACGCTCACCAATGACTTCTTCGTGAATCTGCTCGACATGAACACGACGTGGAAGGCAACCTCGCAAGACGAATGCGTGTTCGAGGGTCGTGATCGCGCAACGGGGAAACTCAAGTGGACCGGCACCCGTGTCGACCTCATCTTCGGTTCGAACTCGCAGCTCCGGGCCTTGGCGGAAGTCTACGGATGTAAAGACTCCCAGGAGAAGTTCCTGCACGACTTTGTAGCGGTGTGGAACAAAGTAATGAACCTTGACCGTTTCGACCTCGCCTGTTCGTAGCAGAATGGCATTCGAGCGCCTCTAACAGGGCGGCCAGACGGTCAGCTAGCCACCGGTTCCAGCGGACGGCGTACCGCCGCAGCTGATGCCGGCTAGGGGATGATCTCATGCGCGCCTTTCTCTTGATAACCGTGCTGACGGCTCTTGAATTGACTGGCCGGCTTGTGCTAAAATACCTATAATTTAAGGAGAAGCGGCTGTCGTCGAGGTGGGAAGGGGGGATGGGAAATGAGCGGAATTTCTGCTGAGGCCAAGCTTCTTTGTCTACTCGTGCTTCTATCAAGCGTTCCACTTTCAGATGCCATTGCCGACTCAAAGGTGAGCGCAAAACCGTTTGCACCTGCGCCGGCGCTTCTTGATTCGACGGAAACAAGGATTGCTCCCGTGCAACAGGATTATGGAGTTGGCAACTTGGGCATCTACACAACCTATCCATTGTCATGCAGCACGGAGAGTCAGGCGATAGCGGCGACAGTCAGCAAGCTCATGGGCGGCAGTCAGTTCATCTGGATAATTTGGGATATGGCAGCAATGCCGCAGAACGCCGAGATCGTTCGAGTCGAGATTGAACACGAGCTTTATCCGCGGCCCGATAACCAGGATGGGGTACGATTGCAGTATAGAAGCTTGAAGAGCGTGTATCTGCCACCACCCGATTGTTCGGTCGCTCTTGCGGAGCTGGGGACGAGTGCGATTTACACGGATGTTGAAATGGGCACTGCGGCGGGCACACGACGCTTTGTGCTCGGAGGCGACGCCACACTGAACGTCGCCGAAGCCGTCGATGAGCAAGGTTACTTCTCGGCATGGATCGGGGTAGCCAATCTGAGTCCGCTGGGATCTGCCACCGTCCCGGGTTGGAGCGCCGGTGGCCCCGAGCTCATTGTGACTTGGAGGATTCCTGTCGCCGTCGAGCACGAGACTTGGGGGGCGATCAAAGCGCTCTATTCATATCCGTGATTGCACCATCGACTTTCGTACAGCTTTGCATGCAAGGGGAGGGCGTAATGATTTATGTTTGCTACGTGCTCTTCGTCCTGGGAATGATCTCTTACATCTTTGCGGCCTTCAATATCGATTCCGGGGCCGGCGAGACGTATTCCGACATCGCCAACGCGCTGATGCTCATTACGGCGGTCCTTCTCCTGTTCAGGGCCGCGCGAAGATAGGGGGCGAGGTCAATGATGCGGGCGATTGCATTGTCTTGCATGATTGGGTTCATCGCGATGAGCGCATTCGCTTCGGAGACTGTCGAGATTCCGCTGCCGGACCTTATCGGCACGTATGGCTCGGAAGATCCTCTTTCCGAGTGTTACACCATGCGAAGCGCACACTTTCTGTTCGATAGAATACCCGATACCATATACGCGGTATGGATCAGGATATCCGGGACCGTGGTAGCCGGTCAGACCTACTGCGATTTCAGCGGATGGCCCCCGCCCGGCATACAGATGGAAGGGATGTGCTTCACGGTCAACATGTATGATTCGCTGAGCTCCGCCACGTTGGGCGCGGGTTATTCCACGCCCAATGAGAATTCGGCTTTTGAGTGCCAATTGTCATTCTACCCGGTCTCTGAAGCGACATGGGAATATCTCGAGGCGGGTCGAGGAGATGTGAGACTCTCCGGTTCGGGGTACTGCAACCCGTTTGTTGAATGCTACGCCATTACGTGCGCGGTCGCGATAGTCAGCGAAGCGGTTCTTGTGGTTGAGGCTGACTTTGCCGTGTCGACGGAGAACGAATCTTGGGGAGTGATTAAGTCACTCTATCGATAGCGATGTGGGTGACAAGAAGCGACGTAACTCCACATGCAGCTGACTCCGGCAAGGGGATGATCTCATGCGCTCATTTCTATTGATAACCGTGCTGACGGCTCTCGCTCTTTCGGAATCCGTGCCCGCCGAGGTAGTGGAAGTGCCGCTTCCAGAGCTGCAGGGTCGATATTTCATCGAAGATACAGTAACGAGATACGCACGGTTTCAGATGGATGCTGCGCCCCTTTCCATAGCGGGGGTCTCTATTCGCATCACGGGCACCCATATATTGGGTGAGATCTGGTGCGAATTGGCATCGCCGATTACGGTTCCGCTGCCGTATTCGGTGGCTTTTACCGCGAGCATTCCCGATACAGTAAACGGATACTGGTGGATGGCGGCAGATAAGTCCCAATTGCTTTCGGGAGACTTTGAAATCACCATGCCCTTCAGGGAGATCTATGGTTGGTATGTTACATGGGATTTTCTTCTGGCGGGATATGGAGAGGTACGGCTCGATGGTCCACCTGCAGGGTATGTGCTTCTTTGCAATCCAACGATTTGGCCAGACGCGACGGTGACGAATGCTGTTTTGCTGGTCGAGGGGGAATTCCCCGTGGGCACGGATCAGAGCACGTGGGGGAGCATCAAGGCGTTGTTTCGATGATTGAGTGCGGCATAACTCTGCATGCAGCTGACGGCCGCTGCCGTCACGCCGCCTGCGGAGCACGCAGCGCGCCGGCCCGCCGGGGCTGCGGCGCGGCCGCGGCTGATGCCGGCGCTGTGGTTGCCGCAACCGAATAATAACGCTTGACAGTATTAACGTGACGCGTTAACATATCCTCATGATACGCAGCTTTCGAGACCGAGAAACGGAAAAGATATTTTGCGGAGAAGGATCGAGGCGCCTATCGCCTGAGATTCAAAGAAGAGCATTGCGAAAGCTGTTGCTTCTGGATGCGGCTGAGACCTTGGATGACGTGCGATCCGCTCCCGGAAATAGACTCGAGAAGCTCGTCGGCGATCGTGCCGGGCAATATAGTATCCGGATCAACGATCGATGGCGCATTTGCTTTCGCTGGGAGCGCGAGAACGCTCACGAAGTAGAGATTGTAGATTACCACTAGGAGGCGAGTCATGCCGGCAAGGAAGATACCACCGATTCATCCCGGCGAAATACTTCTCGAGGAATACCTGAAGCCGCTGGGATTGAGCCAGTACCGTTTGGCCAAGGACATCACGGTTCCGGCGCGTCGGGTGAACGAGATTGTTCATGGGAAGCGTGCCATCACAGCCGATACTGCGCTGCGGCTCGCGCGCTATTTTGGCACCTCCGATCGTTTCTGGCTGAATCTTCAAACGCGCTACGATCTCGAGGTCGAAAAGGAGCGGCTCAAGGGACGATTGGAGCGAGAAGTCTCCAAGTATAGAGTCGCTAGCTGATGAAATGAGCCATGCGCTCGGCAGAACATTCTGAGTGAGGCTTCTGTCCCCGATCAAATCTCGAATCCGACGACGAGCTTGACCGCGGCGGCCGCGACGAGCGAGTAGAAGAGAAACGCCACGATCCAGTGAACCCTCCAGAAAAAGAGCGGGTAGCGGGCCGGAGGATACCGGAGCGTCACCGACTCGATGGGCGAGCCGTCCGGAATGGGCGGAAGCGCGGGGTGGAGGAGAGGCTCGATGAAGGACGAGCCCCGCGCGCCGCCGATCATCCGGTGCGCCGGCTCCGCGACGAGGGGCGATCGTGTAGTCGACTCCATCGATCGAGATCGTGACGGCGTGCGTGCCGGCGCGAGTCGATCCTGATGCGCCACGCGAGCTCGCGCGTCGCGCGGATTCTCACGGGCCCCGCCTCCACGGCCGCTCCCGGGCCGCACGAGAGGGACGCGCTCACGGCGAGCGGATCGTTCCCCTCCGCGAGGAACACCGAGAGGACGGTCGTCGATCCGGCCGCGAGGTGGCTCCTCCCGTACCGCTCGTCGAGCTGCATGAAAACTATCGCCGCGGGGACGACGATCACGAGAATCGGGAGCAGGATGTGCCGGAGATAGATGAGATTCGCCCGCAGCGCGCCGAGGAACGCGGCGAGTATGTTTCCCGCGTCGTCCCGGTAGATTCGCATCTCGAGTATGAACGATTTGGCGAGGTCCTTCGACTTCCTCACCTTCTCGGCGTTCGAGACGAGCTTGTAGAGGAGCGCCATCCCGACCCCCGCGAGGAGCGAGAGCCACGCGAGTCCGAGCGCGTGGCGCGCATGGCCCATGGGCGCGAGCAGCGCGTCGAACGCCGCGGTTATGATCTTCGAAACGAGCTCCATAATCTCCCGCGTCAGGAAATGTACCCCAGACCCTCGAGCTTCTTCTTGATCTCCTCGTCCGTGGCCGCGTCGCCGCCCATCTTCGCCGCTTCCCTCTCGAGCACGTGGATGATGAACTCGCGCGTCGACGAGTAGCCCGCGATCGCCGCCGCCCTCTTGAGCTTCGCGAAGAGCTCCTTGTCGATCTTGATCTTCGGGTCGAACATGCGAGCGTTTCCTTCCCCGCCGGCTAGAATATCGGACGGCTCGATGCCGGCGCTTCCGAGCCGTCGATGCCGAAGAGCGAGAGGATCGTGGCCGCGAAGTCGCAGAGCCGCGGATCGCTCACGCGCGGTTTTCTGTTCGCGATGAGGATGCCCGGGACCTCTTCCGGGGCCATGCAGTGGTCGCCGCTCCATTTGTCCATGTTCCAGGCGAAAACGTCCCGGGTGAAATCTCCGAGCACGGATTGATCGCTGCAGCGGTATCCCCGCCGGTAGCCGATGACGAGATCGGGCCCCCGCGCCGCCTCGGCGCCGTGATAGACCTCGCTCGCGCGGTACACGCTCTTGATCGGGAAGCCAGCCCGTCTCGGGATCCCGGACGGCGAGGAGCTTCTCGCGCGAGCTCGCGGAGCAGCGCCTCGTACTCGGCGCCCTCGCGCACGATCCCCTTGCTCTCGCGGCCGCGAAGGTTCACGTAGAGGCCGTTGAACCCCACCCCGTACGCCTTCGTTTTTCTCCAGTGGACGTTGCCGAAAAGGTGCGACTCCTCGAGGGCCGCCGGATCGACGAGCTCGATGTAGCCGTTCTCGAGAAGCCACGTGTTGAGGTTGAACTTCCGGTAGTAGGGGGAGAAGCCGTGGTCCGACATGATGATGAGCGTCGCGTCACGCGGGATCCGCTCCATCACGCGCGCGACGAGGCCGTCCATTTCGGCGTAGAGATTCTCGATCTCGTCCCGGCGCGCGGCGGTCGTGTCGAAGTGCGCGGGATGCTCCGGGTCCATGTTCCGCCAGAGCATGTGCTGGCAGAGATCGAGCGTCGAAACGTAGAAGAAGAGAAGCCCGCCCTCGTGCTCGTCGAGGGCGACGTCGAGCATCCGCCGCTGCTCGTCGAGAACGAGCCGGGCCTGACGGAGGTACTCGTCGTCGTCGAAGACGCCCCACTCGAGCGCCTTCGTGTCCTCGGGGTTCCCCTGCGTGTAGAAGTATCCGATCTTCTCGAAGAGCCCGGCCGCGTACCCGGACGGCGTCGAAATCGGGAGCGCGGGACGGCGCGGGTGGATGTTGATCGGCGAGACGTAGAGGCCGAAGTAGGGGTCGATCGATTTGAGATAGAAGCGGCAGATGCCCTTCGAGCGAATGGAGCGGCCCCATGAGGTCGAACGAGATCTCGACCCACGGGCTCCATTCGCCGACCGGCGAGGATCGTCTCCGATTTTCCGACGACGATCTTCGCCGCGCCGCTCATGCTATCGGCGTATACGGTGAGGGGGGCGGTGAGAATGGGCGAGCCGGCCTTGAGGGTATTCGCCGGGCCGGAGAGGACGGTCGAGACGACGCCGTTCTCGACGGCGACGGGATACATCTTTCCGCCGCTCGCGTCGAGGCCCGTGAAGGACGGATCGTTCGTGAAGTAGGAGAACGTGCCGTAGCTCCCGAGGAGATCCGGCGTCCCGAGGCCCGAGAGCGTCCGCCCTTTGCACGGGACGGGCGGAAAGTTCGACGGCATCCTCGATATCGTGTACGGCACGCCGTGCTCGTCGAGTATCTGCCAGAAGGCCTTGCCCTTTCTCAGCAAGGTCGCCTTCCCCGCCGAGAGGGGGATGGCCCACCCGCCGACGCGGAGCGTGTGCCCCGGCTCCTCGACGTGCGTGAGGGAGAAGGACGGCTGATACGTTTCGAGATCCCGGGTGATGTAGTCGAAGATGCCATGCCCGCCGGGATCCATCCCGGTGATGAAGCTCGACCACGCGACGGGGCTCTGGGGAGGCACGGACGTTCCGAGGCGCGAGTACGATCCTTCCCGCATGAGCTTCTGAAACGCCGGCATGCGCCCCTTCTCGACGAACCGTTCGAGGAGAACGGGATCCATGCCGTCGATTCCGAGGATGACGACGCTCGGCGTGCGGCCGGCCGGGCGCTCGGGAGCGCAGCTCCCCGCGACGGCGAGCGATGCGGCGGCGATGACGACGCTCACGACGCGGCTCGCGCTCACAGGAGATCCCTCCCCGTCATGTATCCCGGCGGATCGACGCCGAAGAGCTTGAGAATGGTCGGCGCGACGTCCACGATGTTCGGATCGTCCTTTCCGACGCGCAGGTTCGAGAAGAGAACGCCGGGAACGAGCGCGGGATCGATGCAGTGGTCCCCGCTCCAGCTCTTTTCGTTGTTCTCGATGACGGCGTCCTTCACGATTCCCCTCGCGCAGTCCCACGATATCCGGTACCCCTCCTTGAGCCCCACGATGAGGTCCGGTCCCTCCCCGCGATACGGGCCGCTCATCTCGCGCGCGATATCATACACGCGGCTCACGACCGGCCCTCCGCCGCCCTCCTCCGCGAGCGCGAGGAGCTTCGCGCGATCTCCTTTTTGAGCGCGGGGGCTTCGGACGCATCGACCACGCCGTGCCGCTCCCGCCCCTTGACGTTGAGATAGATTCCCCCGAGACCGAGGGCGTAGGCGCGGGTTCTCGACCAGTCGACGTCCCGGAGGTACTCGGCGCCCGAGGCGTCTTCCCGCAGGGCGAGGTACCCCTGCTTCTTGAGCCATACGTTGAGATCGACGCCCCGTCTGAAGGCCTTGAAGCCGTGATCGGAGATCACGAAGAGCGCCGTCTCCTCGTCGACGAACGCGGCCGTCTTGCCGACGAGCGCGTCCATCTCGCGGTACATGTCGTTGAGGGTCTCCCGATGCTTCGCCCCGCCCGGACCGGCCCCGCCGCCGTCGACGAGATACCGGAAGAACATGTGCTGCATGCGGTCGCTGAGGTCGAAGACGCACGCCACGAGGCCCCGCTTCTGCTTCCGGAGCGTGTGCAGGAACATCGCTTCGCGCTCGCGATGAAAGAGGTACGCCTGCGCGATGAAGGCTTCGTCGTCGAGAACCCCCTCGTTCACGGCCCAGGTGTCCTCGGCGAGGCCGAGCGTGGCGAACGGCCCGCCGAGACGTTTGGCGAGGTACGCCGAGTAGAACGCCGGGTAGGAGACGGGCATGGCGGGCTTTTCGGGATCGATGTTGATCGGGGACACGTAGAGCCCGAAATCGCCGTCGAGGCGCGTGATGAAAAACCGCGCGATGCCGTGGATCTTGACGCCCGGCGCCGCCTTGAAGGCGAGGCGGATCCACGGGGAGTACGTCCGCTCGGGGAGGAAGAACCGGTTGCCCGATACGCGTATCTCGGCGCCCCGTCTCGCGGCGTCGACGCGGATCTCGAGGGGAAGCTCGAGCGTCTCGCCCGTGAAGGGGCTCTCCGGGCCGGGAAGCGATGCCCTTGAGCACGCCCGCCTCCTCGTCGAGCGCGACGACCATGCCGCCGATCTTGCCGCCCGCGCCGCCGCGGCGGAAGTACGTGAACGATCCCATCGTGCCGCGCAGGTCGGGGACGCACATGCCCGATAGCATGACGCCGTAGAGCCGCTCCGGAGGGAACGTGATGGGGACTCTCAGGATCGCGCTGAAGATTCCGTAGTCGCCGAGCACGCTCCAGAAGCTCCTGCTCTTGCGGAGAAACCGGACGCGCCCCTTCTCGAGCGGCAGCCTGCCATCGCCCGAGCCGCAAGAATCTCTTCGGCGCCGCGACGCTGCTCGATGAGAGAACGGGGGCGTGGCTCGCCCTGTCCCGCGCGAGAAAATCGAAAATCCCGTGCCGCGACGCGTCGACGCCGGTGCTGAAGGTGGACCACGCCACGGGGGACATCGCGGGGATCGACGTGCCGAGCCGCCGGAACGTCCCCGTGGAGGCGAGGCGCGACATGTTGGGGAGCTCGCCCGCGGCCATGAGCCGCTCGCAGATCGCGGGATCGAGCCCGTCGAGACCGAGGACGATCGCCTTTTTCACGCGCGCCGCGCCCTCGGGCTTCCTGCGCCGCAGCCTCCTCCAGACGAGTCTCAGCGGGAAGGTGAGGAGGGCGGCGAACGCCGCGAAGAAGGCGAGCACGAACGAGAGAAAGGACGAGACGAGGGCGAACCCGGCGCCGGGGCCGATGTAGGCGTGCGCCGCGGCCGGCGCCACGAGCGCGAGGAGCGCCGCAGCGATCGCGATGCGGCCCGCCCGCCGTCGTCTATCTCGAGACATCGAGACTCCTCAGTATCTTTTCGGACACGTCCGCGACGTTCGGCTCGCCGTCGATCTCGATCGCCGACGGGTCGAGCGAGAAGAGGAACGCGTCGTCCCACGTGTGCATTCCTTGAAAGCGTCTCTCGCCCTCGATCCCTTCCGCGCCGACGCGGCCCTTGAGATCGAATCCGTTCCGCGGCACGAGCAGGAGATCGGGGCCGTTCCGCGCGAAGGGGCCCGAGTACGCCTCTTCCCCGGTGAACTGCCTCCGCACGATCCGCTCGCCGCCCGCGGCGAGCCCCTCGAAGAGCGCCTCGAGATCCCTCAGGAGCGGGGCCGCGTCTCCAGCCTCGACGCTCCCCCGGGGAAATCTGCCCTTCCGGTTGAGGTAGATGCGCGCCGGATCGAGGGCGAAGGCCTTCGTGCTCTCCGTGATCCCCTCGAGGGACGACGCCCCGGGCGGGAGACGGAGAAAGCCCGCGTCGCGGAGGACCGAGTTGACGTAAATTTCCTTCTTCGTTCCGCAGAAGCCGTGGTCGGAGAGCATGAAGAATGCGCCGTCCGTCTCCATCCCTTCGAACCGCTCGAAAACGTGCCCCAGAAAGTCGTCGATCGCCCGGTAATAGGCGAGAAAGTCGCCGCGGCGCGGGTGCCCTGCGTTTTCGTACGCGTCCCACAGAAAGTGGTGCAGTCGGTCGGTGCCCGTTACGACGACCTCCATGTAGCTCCAATCCTCCCTGTCCCACAGATCGTCGAGCACGGCCCGCCTTCCGGCGAGGAGCCGGTGGAGCGACGAGAAGAGGGCGTCGTGGTCGTCGCGGCACTTCGCCGTGTCGACGTCGATTTCGTAGCGGAGGTCCTTGAGCGTCGAGAGGTAGGAGAGGGGAGCGACGGCCCTATCGAGCTCGAGGGCGACGAAGCCCGAGACGAGGACGCCGGAAATCGGGCGCGCCGGGTAGGTGGACGGCTGGTTGATGACGACGCTCTTCATGCGCCGCTCGCCGAGCACGTCCCAGATCGCGGGGGCTTTGAGATCCCTGAAGGACGGGTAGCGGAGCGAGTAGCTCGAATCCTTGAAATCGGTGAAGCCGAAGATGCCGTGGCCTCCGGGATCGAGGCCCGTCATGAACGACGACCAGCTCACGGACGAGATTTCGGGAAGGGAGGCGGTCATGGGCGCGAGGCGCCCCCGGGATACGATCTCCTTCGTTTTCGGCATGACGCCCGAGTCGATCATGCCGCGAAGCAGCGTGCAGGGGACGCCGTCCAGGCCGACGACGCAGGTCTTCTTCTTGCCCCGTTTGCGGAACGTGCGAGCTCCCCTTAGATGTATCCCAAATCCTTCAGCCGGGCCTTGATCTTCTCTTCTTCTTCCGGCGAGTACTCGCTCTCGGCGGGCGCTCCCGGAACGAGCCCCATGAGCTCGAGCGTGCGGATAATCTTCGCCGTGCTTTCCTCGATCGTTTCCTTGTCGGATTCGATCAGGATCTCCGGATGCTCGGGCTCCTCGTACGGATCGGAGACGCCGGTGAAGTTCTTGATCTCGCCGGCGAGCGCCTTCTTGTACATTCCCTTGACGTCCCGCTCCGCGAGAACCGCGATCGGCGCCTTCACGTAGACCTCGACGTACCTCTCTATCGCCCGCCGGTTCTCGTCCCGGATCGCGCGGTACGGCGATATGGCGGCGGCGACGGCGACGGCGCCGTTTCGGCTGAGGAGCTTGCACACGTAGCCGATGCGCCTGATGTTCGTGTCCCGGTCCTCCTTCGAGAACCCGAGGCCCTTGCAGAGGTTCTGCCGCACTTCGTCGCCGTCGAGCAGCTCGACGTTCATCCCCCTCTCGAGGAGGATTTCCTGTACGCGGAGCGCGAGCGTCGACTTGCCCGAGCAGGGAAGGCCGGTGAACCAAAGCGTGAACCCTTTCATTCTCATCTCCCGGTGAAACGGTGTTTCGCGATGCCGCGTCCCGCGATCTACATCACTCGCCCGATCATGTCGCCCGGAACGTCGATCGAGAAGTAATCGAGGATCGACGGGGCGACGTCGAAGATCGATATCTTGTCTCCGGCGGGGTTCGAGGTCGCGGGCCTCGAGCCGCCGCGGTTATGCCAGATGAAAATCCCCTCCTGCGCGTGATTGGCGTCGTCGGGGCCGGTGTCGTTCTCGAAAATGCGGATCTTCCCGTGTCCCACGCTTCCGGCGCTCCGCCAGTCGAGATCGCCGAGGTAGACGATGAGATCGGGGGGGATGTTGTTGCACGTCCGGTAGACTTCCTCGGGATAGAACACGCGCGTGCCGATGCTCTTTCCGTTTTCGTCCGTGAGGGCCTCGAGCCGCCGTTTCACGTCGGCGCGCACGCTCTCGTATTCGGCCCGCGGGATCGTTCCCTCGCTCTCGCGTCCGGCCACGTTGAGAAACACCCGCGCGTAGTAGCCGCCCTCGCCCCACGCCGCCGTCTTGCTCCAGTCGACCATCGACGGCTTGAGGGAGACGGGCTTCGGGGGATACTCCTTGAGGGCGAGGAGCCCTTCCCGCAGGAAGAACTCGTTGATGCAGATGCCGCCGCGCATCGCCTTGGCGCCGTGATCGGACACGACGATGACGGAGGCGTCCGCGGGGATCGAGCTCAGGACCTTGCCGACTTCCTCGTCGAGATACCGGTAGTATCGGCGGATGACGTCCTCATACTCGTTCCCCGCGACGTAGAGCCGGTGCGAGGGGTCGCAGAATCGCCAGAAGGCGTGATGGATCCGGTCGGGACCCATTTCGACCATCATGGCGAAATCCCAATCCTCGCGCGCGAGGAGGTGCCGGAAGACCTTGAACCGCCGCTCCGTCATGAGGTAGATCTGCGCGAGGAGCGATTTCTTGTTCGTCGGTTCTGAAGTCCTTGACGTCGAGGATGTAGTCGCCGTCCGCGACGCGGTCGATCTCTTCCTTGAGCCCCGGCGGGTAGGTGAACTCGGACTCCTTGCCCGGCGTGAGGAAGTCGGCGACGAGCACGCCGTTGAGGGGTTTCGGCGGGTACGTCTGCGGCACGCCGAGGAGGATCGAGCGCAGGCGGTTTCTGCGAGAGGTGGTTCCAGACCGTCTTGGCCTTGACGTTGCTCGAGTTGACCGTGTAGAGCTCCTCGTAGGCGTAGCTCTTGCGGTTGCGGAACCCGTAGATGCCGAGCATGCCGGGATCCTGAGAGGTCATCATCGACGTCCACGCCGGGATCGTGATGGGGGGGACGATCGAGACGAGGTTTCCCCAGATGGAGCCGGCCGCGAGCCGCTTGAAATTCGGCATCTCGTCGAGGGGGGCGCCGTAGAGGAACTGCGGCGTCAGGCAATCGAGACCGATAACGACGAGCTTCTTCGACATCGCTCTCTTCCCCGATCTCAGGGCTTGCCCGGCGGCTCTCCGCCGCGCGAGGCGTAGTGGCGCTCGAGCACTTCCGCGATCTCCGGGCGGGTGAACTCGACGGGAATCGCCTCGCCACGCGCGAGCATCTCGCGGACGCGCGTGCCGCTCAGCTGCAGGTGCGCCTCTTTCCCGTGCGGGCAGGTCTTGGGAGAGCCCATCGTCGCGCATTTCGTGCAGTAGAAGGCGTGCTCGAACATCATGGGGACGATCTCGAGCTCGCCCGGCTCGAAGGCGCCGAATATCTTCTGGGCGTCGTAGGTGCCGTAGTACGAGCCGACCCCCGCGTGATCCCGGCCGATGATCATGTGCGTGCAGCCGTAGTTCTTTCTCAAGATGGCGTGAAAGATCGCCTCGCGCGGCCCCGCGTAGCGCATGGCGGCCGGAAATATCGAAAGGACCACGCGGTCCTTCGGGAAGTACCCGCTCGTGATCGCCTGATAGCAGAGCATCCGCACCGCGGCGGGAATGTCGTCCGATTTCGTTTCGCCCATGATGGGGTGGATGAGGAGGCCGTCCGTCATCTCGAGGGCGCATTTCAGGAGGTACTCGTGCGCGCGGTGGATCGGGTTGCGCGTTTGAAAGGCCACGACGCGCTCCCACCCCTTCGTCTTGAAGAGGATACGCGTCTCCCGCGGATCGAGATGGTAGCTCGCGAAGCTCTCGTCGACCATGCGCTCGAAGAGCGTGATCGGGCCTCCGGCGTACGTGTCGCCGGTCGAGCGGAGGTACTGAACGCCGGGGTGGGCGGCGTCCCTCGTGAGGAGCACCTTCTCGGCCTCGCGCTCCTTGTCGACCGCGTACACGTCGTCGACGCGCATGACGCCGAGGACGGCTCCGTTCTCGGCGCGGAGCGCCGCTTCGAAGGGCGGCCGCATGGGGGCCTTTTCCCCGTCCTTGAGCGAGAGCGTGACGGGAATGGTCCAGGGAAGGCCGCGGGGGAGCCGCATCGAGTCGAGGACGCTCTCGTACTCGTCCCGGATCATGAATCCCTCGAGCGGGCTCATGGCGCCGGTGGCGATGAGGGCGAGGTCGGAGAGCTCTCTCCGGTTGAGAACGATGGAGGGGAGGGTCTTCGCCTTCGCGGCGAGCGCCGCCCTCTCGCGCTCGTCGGCGAGGCGATTCACGAGCTGTCCGCCATGAGCCTGTATCATCGTCGGCACTCTCCCGGAGTTGAAACGACGCGTAACTCTATATGATGCGGCACAATGGCGGCTTTTACAAGGACTTTATCGCCGCGTTCCCGCGCCTCGTCTCGCCTGCTCGAGGGCGGCTCGGATAGGTCGGATTCCCCGGCTCTATCGCGAGCGCCGCCTCGAACTCCCTCGCCGCGCGATCGAGCTCTCCCGCCTTCGCGTAAATCACGCCGAGCGTGAAGCGCCCGTTCGCGTACTTCGGCTCCGTCGCGACCGCCCGCTCCGCGTAGCGGCGCGCCTCGTCGGGCCGGTTCGTCTCGAAGTAGAGGATGGCGAGGTTGCTCATCGCGAAGACGTCTTTCGGATTCGCCTCGAGGGCCCTGAACAGGGTTTTCTCGGCCTCCGGGTAGCGCTTGAGCTTGCCGTAGCACACGGCGAGATTGTTGAGCGTGCCCGCGTGGTTCGGCCTCAGGGCGAGCGCCTTCTTGAACTCCTCGATCGCCTTCTCGAGCTCGCCCTGAGCCTGATAGCGCTGTCCGAGGTTGTTGAGGGCGTCGGGATTCTCGACCGTGATGTAGCCGAGCGCCTCGAGCTTCTTGAGCTCGGCCTCGTCCGTCGAGCCTCCCCGCGGAACGGCGTCCCCCTCGGACTCGCGCTCGCGCTCGAGCGTGGCGACCGAGGCGGGATTCAGGGACTCCGCGAGCGACGTCTCGAAGGCGTCGATGAGCGCGCGTCCCGGCATGTCCTCGACCCGCGGAAACCCCGCGAGCGCCAGTATCGTCGGCGCGACGTCGATGAGCGAGGCTCCCTCGATGCGGTGCCCCCGGCGGATGCCCGGGCCGTAGAGGCAGATGATTCCCTCCGGGTTGTGCCATTGAAGGGCGTGTCCGCCCTCTATCTCCGCGCCGGAGGTCGGCCTCGAGTCGAGGCTCTTGAACCCGTGGTCGGAGGCGATCATGACGACGGTGTTTTCGCCGCATCTCGCGAGCAGCTCGCCGATGATCCGGTCCTGATAGACGTACGCCTCGACGACCGCGTCCTTGTATCTCCGGTAGCTCTTCCTCGCTCACCCCTTCCCGCCGCGGCGGCATGAAGGGCATGAAGAGGTGCCCCGTGGCGTCGACGAGCTCGAAATAGACGCCGAGAAAGTCCGGACGATCCTTCTCGAGCAGGTGGAGCGCGATCGCGCGGTAGCTCGCCGCGGTGGCGTAGGTGAGGAGCATGTCGTTCACGAGGTTCCCGGGATCGAACTCGGCCGAGCGGCTCCTTTCGATCTCGGCGGCGTCGACGTGCATGAATCGTTTCATCTCGTCGAACGGCACGTTCCCGCTTTTTACGATGAGCTTTCCGATCTCGTCCGCGCGCGCGGGAGGGTAGATGGCGCCGGGCAGAGGCGTTTCCCCTTGTCCGAGGGTCGCCGCGAAGGCGAGGTAGCCGACGCGGTCCGAGACCATCACTCCGTTGATCTTCTCCGCCGGGTGGGTCGCGAGCCACCCGACGACGTCGACGCTCCGCCCGTAGTCGCTCATCATGTTCCAGAAGGCGTCGACCTTCCGGTGCAGCCTCGTTATGGGAATCTGCCTGCCGGTGGCGGGATCGACGGCGGTGCAGCTCAGTATGCCGTGCTCCTCGGGGAGCTTGCCCGTGGCCATCGTCGTCCAGAGAAGCGGGGAGATCATGGGATCCATCGAGCGAAGGGGACCCGTGGATCCGCCTTCGACGATCTTTTTGAAATTGGGAAGCTTGCCCCGCTCGATAAGGGGGTTAATGATTCCCCAGTCGCCGGCGTCGACGCCGATAAAGACGATTTTTCTTATTGGCGCCGCGGAGACGTCCGCCGCGCTTTCCCCGCGCGGCCCCTCCCCACGATTCGATCTCGGCGGAGAGAACGGCGACCCGCGCTCCGGAGAGGGTCTCGCGGAGATCTTCCGCGACGGCGAGCGCGAAGGCCTCGGGTGTTTCCCCTTCCGCCGCGGGGCTCCACGCCGCGGCTCGTATTTCGACGGCGTCCCGGAAGACTTCCTCGATGCCCGCGGCGAACTCCTTGCCCACGATCCCGTAGAGATTCTCGGCGGAGCCCTCGGGGATGTCGAGCCGGAAGGAGAGAACGACCTCCGTTTGGCTTCCGTCCTTCAGAAGAACGGGGGCGCTCCCCTCCCGCGGAAAGCGCAGCGCGACCTCGCCGACGGGGTAGACGCTGAACGCGCCCGAGAAGGGGCGAACGAGATGCCACCCCGGTCCGTACGCGACCGGCCGGCCGCCGCCCGAAACGAGCAGCGCCTCGCTGCCGGGCGGGACGCGCTTCAGGGAGACCGCGAGGGCGATCGCGACGACGGCGGCCGAAGCGAGCGCGAGGCCGCGCGAGCTTTCTTTCTTCAAGTGTCGTCTCCTTTCGCGGGCGCATTGTACCATAGGACGCGGGACGATTCAGCAGCGTTATGGCGCCGTCTCGAGCCGAGGAACGATAGTGGTTGAAATGACCGCGCCGCACGATTTACCATCCACGCTGCGTGTCGAGTCGAAGGGACAGGACGGGGGGCGATATGAAACGAGCGTTCTGCGGATTGCTGGCGATGGCTCTTCTCGCCGGCCCCGGCTGCCGGGGAAACGGCGGCGAGCGGCGGGACTCGAAGGGGATCGAGGGGACGATCACGATATCCGGCGCGTGGGCCCTCTATCCCATGGCCGTCAAGTGGGCCGAGGAGTTCGAGAAGCTTCATCCGGGGATACGAATGGACGTTTCGGCCGGGGGCGCGGGGAAGGGCATGGCCGACGCGCTGGCCGGCGTGGCGGATATCGGTCTCGTATCGCGCGATCTCCATCCCGCCGAAATCGACAAGGGAGCGTGGGGCGTGGCGGTGGTCGTGGACGCCGTCGTTCCCACCATAAACGACGGCAATCCGGCTCTCGGCGATCTGCTCCGCGCGGGGGCGAGCCGGGAAGCGCTCGCCGGAATCTGGGTGACCGGCGCGGTCACGAAATGGAGCGACGTCGTTCCGGGCGCCGCCCCGGGCTCGATTCGCGTCTATACGCGCTCCGACGCCTGCGGCGCCGCGGAGACCTGGGCCAAGTATCTGGGAAAAGACCAGGACGATCTCCTCGGCGTCGGCGTGTACGGCGACCCCGGAGTGGCCGAGGCGATTCAGAGGGACCCGCTTGGGCGCCGGTTTCAACAACATCAACTACGTCTACGACGCCGCGACGAAACTGCCGATCGCGGGGCTCCGGGTTCTGCCCATCGATCTCGACGGCGACGGACGGCTCGATGCGGACGAGGATTTCTACGGGAGCCGGGACTCGCTCGTCGCGGCGATAGCCTCGGGCCGCTATCCGTCGCCTCCCGCGCGGGACCTCTACTTCGTGTCCCGGGGCAGGCCCGCGCGCGGCGCGGTGGCGGAGTTCGTCAGGTGGGTCCTGACGGACGGACAGCGATACGTCGCCGAAGCGGGGTACGTGGCGCTCGGCGGCGAGAGGCTCGAGGAAGGGTTGCGGAGGCTCGAGGAATAGGAAGCGATGATCAGGCTCATGAAGGACAGGCTCGCCGGAGCGAGCATGCGGGCGTGGACGGTCGTTTCCGGGCTCATCGTGTTCGCGATGATCGTCGGGCTGTACGTGAGATCCCGGCCGATACTCTCCGCGAGGCCCCTTTCGGAGCTCCTCTTCTCGACCTCGTGGCACCCCCTCAGGGGGGAGTTCGGCCTCTTCACTTTCATCGCGGGCACGCTCTGGGTGACGGCGGTGGCCGTCGCCATAGCGGTCCCGCTCTGTCTCCTCTCCGCGATCTATCTCGCCGAGTACGCGCCCCGGCGGCTGCGGGAGTGGACTGCCCCCCTCATCGATCTCCTCGCCGGCATACCGTCGGTCGTGTTCGGGGTCTGGGGAGTGCTCGTGATCGTGCCGCTCGTCAAGAATCATATCGCTCCCTTCTACGGAGCGTCCTCGAGCGGATACTGCGTGCTCTCGGCGGGCGTCGTTCTCGCGATCATGGTGTTCCCGGTCATCGTGCACGTCTCGGTCGAGGTCCTGCGATCCGTCCCGAACGAGATGCAGGGAGGCCTCTCTCGCGCTCGGGGCCACGCAGTGGCAGACGATCAAGCACGTCGTCGTGCGCAAGGCCATGCCGGGAGTCATGGCCGCCATCGTCCTCGGCCTGTCGCGCGCCTTCGGAGAGACGATGGCCGTGCTCATGGTGGCGGGGAACGTGTCCGCCGTTCCGTCGTCCGTCTTCGATCCCGCCTATCCGCTCCCGGCGCTCATCGCCAACAAGTACGGCGAAATGCTCTCCGTGCCGATGTACGATTCGGCGCTCCTGCTCGCCGCCCTCGTCCTGCTCGTGGTGGTTCTCCTCGTCAACGTCGCGGCGCGGGCGATCCTGCTGCGGGTCGAAAGAAGCGTGTGGTAGGGATGAACGCGAGAAGGCTGGAAGAGATCGCGGGAAAGGGGCTCTCGGCCGCGGCGGCCGCCGTGCTCTTTCTCGAGCCTCTTCCTCATACTGGGCACGATCGTCGCGAAGGGGTTGCCGTCCCTGAATCTGGCGATGCTCACCGAAACCCCGAAGGGGGGATATTACCTCGGGAAGGAAGGGGGCATTCTCAACGCGATCGTCGGCTCGCTCTATCTCGCGGGGGGCGCCACGCTTCTCGCCCTGCTGCTCGGCGCGCCCGTCGTCATGTATCTCAACGTGTACGCGAAGAAACGAAGCCGCCTCGTTCTCTTCACGAGATTCTCCTTCGACGTCCTCTGGGGCGTCCCTTCCATAGTGTACGGAGCGTTCGGCTTCACCATCATGCTGCTCTTCGGGCTCAAGGCCTCGCTGCTCGGCGGCATCATCGCCGTGGCCCTCATGATCCTCCCCATCATGAGCAGGGCGATGGACGAGGTCGTGCGGATGGTTCCGCAGGAGCTTTTCGAGGCGTCCTACGCCCTCGGGGCGACGCGTCTCGAGACCGCCCTCAAGGTGGTGGCGCGGCAGGCCCTGCCGGGAATCATGACGGCGATTCTCATCGCGTTCGGCCGGGGGATCGGGGACGCCGCCTCCGTCATGTTCACGGCGGGATTCACCGACGACGTTCCGACGTCGCTCTTCCGGCCGGCGGCCACGCTGCCGCTCGCGATTTTCTATCAGCTCGGAACGCCGTTCCCGGAGGTTCAGAGCCGCGCGTATGCGTCGGCGCTCATTCTCACGGCGATCGTTCTCGCCATCAGTTTCGTTTCGAGGATTCTCGCGAGCAGGCTCACGAAGCATATCGTGAAATGAAAGGTGCCATGGAATACCAGCCGCCGATCAGCGTGAGGGGTCTCGACATTCACTACGGGGAAGAGCACGCCCTGAAAAACGTATCGGTCGACATACCCGGCAGAAAGATCACGGTCATCATCGGCCCGTCCGGGTGCGGCAAGACGACGCTGCTCAAATCCTTCAACCGCCTCGTGGATCTGGCCGACGGGGTCAAGGTCTCCGGCGAGGTGCTCGTCAACGGCGAGAACATCTACGCGCCCGGCGTGGACGTCACGCGGATCAGGAAAAAGATGGGCCTGCTGTCGCAGAAGCCGTATCCGCTGCCGATGTCGATCTACGACAACGTCGCCTACGGCCCGCGCATTCACGGGACGAAGAAAAAGCGCGAGCTCGACGGCATCGTCGAGCGCTACCTCAAGGAGTCGGGGCTCTGGGACGAGGTGCGCGACCGGCTGCACGCGCCGGCGTCGAAGCTCTCGCTCGGCCAGCAGCAGCGGCTGTGCCTCGCGAGGGGGCTCGCGGTGGAGCCCGAGATCATTCTCTGCGACGAGCCCACCTCGGCCCTCGACCCGGTCTCGAGCAGGCGCATCGAGGAGAGGTTCCGGGAGCTCAAGAGCTCCTACACGATCGTCGCCGTCACGCACATCCTGCGCCAGGCGCGCCGGCTCGCCGATTACGTGATATTCCTCTACCTCGGAGAGCTCGTGGAGCACGGCCCGGCGGAGAAGATTTTCGAGGACCCCGACAAGGCGATGACGCGGGAGTACATCAAGGGGATTATCAGCTGATCCGGCGCCCGCGGGGTTCAGAAAAAGCTCTTGATTTCGGGCATCCCCCGCTGCTACATATTTACGGCTTATCATATAAGAAGATGCATTCTACAAGCGGGGTGACATGAACAAGATTCTCGAGAAGGAATTCATCACGCCGTTCGTCTTCCGCATGAAGGTCGAGGCGCCGGAGATCGCGCGCAAGCGCAAGGCGGGGCAGTTCATCATTCTGCGCACCTGCGACTCGGGAGAGCGCATTCCCCTCACGATCGCCGACGGGAACGCGGAGGAGGGCTGGATCGAGCTCGTCGTGCAGGTCGTCGGGAAGACGACGAAGCAGCTTTCGGAGTTCGGCGCGGGGCAGGAGCTCTGCGATCTCGCCGGGCCGCTCGGAAAGCCCACGCACATCGAGCTCTTCGGCACGGTCGTCATCGTCGGCGGCGGCATCGGCATCGCGCCGTCCCACCCCATCGCGCAGGCGATGAAGCGCGCGGGAAACCGCGTCATCGCGATCCTCGGCGGCCGCACGAAGGATCTCGTCATCATGGAGGAAAAGATGCGCGCGACGAGCGATCGCGTCGTCATCACGACGGACGACGGATCCTACGGCATGAAGGGGCTCGTCACCGACGCGATCGACAAGCTCGTGGCCGAGGGGGAAAAGATCAATCTCGTCGTCGCGATCGGGCCGCCCGTCATGATGAAGTTCGTGAGCCTGCTCACGAAGAAGTACGACATCCCGACGCTCGTGAGCCTCAACACGATCATGGTCGACGGCACCGGCATGTGCGGCGCCTGCCGCGTCACGGTGGGAGAGGCGACCAAGTTCGTCTGCGTCGACGGTCCCGAGTTCGACGGGCACAAGGTCGATTTCGACGAGATGATGAAGCGGCTTCGCGCCTACGAGACGGACGAGAAGGTTTCGCGGGAGCGGCACGAGCAGGGGTGCTGCGGGAAGCACACGTAAGCAAGGAGGCAAGCGGCGCGAGCGCCGCGTCACGCGATGGAAGCGAAGAATCTCACGACGAAGGAACGGCTCCAGATCCCGCCGGTCATGATGCCGGAGCAGGATCACCGGGAACGCATCCACAACGTGAACGAGGTTCCGATCGGCTACGACGCCGAGATGGCGACGACCGAGGCCCAGCGCTGCCTCCAGTGCAAGAACGCCCCCTGCGTGAAGGGATGTCCGGTCGAAATCGACATCCCCGGGTTCATCAAGGCGATCGTCGAGGGGAGGCACCGAGAGGCGATCAACAAGATCAAGGAAACGAACATTCTCCCCGCCGTCTGCGGCCGCGTGTGTCCGCAGGAGGAGCAGTGCCAGAAGGGCTGCGTCGTCGGCAAGAGCCACAAGGACGTCGCCAAGGCGGTTCAGATCGGCAAGCTCGAGCGGTTCGCGGCGGATTGGGAGATGCAGCAGGGAGACGCCGAGGTGCCGCCCATCAAGCCCCCGACGGGCAAGCGCGTCGCGATCGTCGGCTCCGGCCCCGCGGGGCTCACGGTCGCCGCCGACGTCCGCCGCGAGGGGCACGACGTGACGGTGTTCGAGGCGCTCCACAAGCCCGGGGGCGTTCTCATCTACGGCATTCCGGAGTTCCGGCTCCCGAAGCGCATCGTGATGCGCGAGGTGCGGAACCTCGAGCGGATGGGCGTCACCGTGCGCCGAAACTACGTCGTCGGCAAGACCTCCACGATCGACGAGCTCTTCGACGAGGGGTACGACGCGGTGTTCGTCGCGACGGGCGCGGGGCTTCCGCTCTTCATGCATATAGCCGGCGAAAATCTGAACGGCGTCTACTCGGCGAACGAGTACCTGACGCGGGCGAACCTCATGGCCGCCTACTCGTTCCCCGATTCCGACACGCCGATCGCCCGGGCCCGCAACGTCGCCGTCTTCGGCGGCGGAAACGTCGCGATGGACTCGGCGCGGACGGCGCTGCGTCTCGGCGCGGAAAACGTCTACCTCATCTACCGCCGCTCGAAGGCGGAGATGCCCGCTCGTGTGGAGGAGGTCCACCACGCCGAGGAGGAGGGCGTCCAGATGATGCTCCTCCAGAATCCCATTCGGCTCCTCGGCGACGAGAAGGGATGGGTCAAGGAAGTCGAGTGCATCAAGATGGAGCTCGGCGAGCCCGACGCCTCGGGCCGCCGCCGCCCGGTTCCGGTCCCGGGGAGCGAGTTCCGCGTTCCGATCGAGGTCTGCATCGTCGCCATCGGCAACGCCTCGAATCCGCTCGTGCCCGCCACGACGCCCGATATCGCGGTGAACAAGTGGGGGAACATCGTCGCGGACGAGGCGACGCTCAAGACGAGCAAGAAGGCGGTGTACGCGGGGGGCGACATCGTGCTCGGCGCCGCGACCGTGATCCTCGCGATGGGGCAGGGGAGAAAGGCCGCGCACGCGATCAACGAGTACCTGAAGAGCGGAGCGTGGTGAGGTTCCGGACGGCCTCCGCGGCGGGGCCCCCTCACGCCCGCTTCTCGATCTGCCTGATGAGGTCGCTGAAGATGACGTGGTGGAAGGGCACGAAGATATACCAGTAGATCCTGCCCGCGAGCGATTCCGTATAGTAGTGCGCGACGATCGAGAGCCGGTTGCGGTCTCCGGCCGGCTCGATGTCGAACTCGAGCCAGGCCTTGCCGGGCAGCTTCATCTCGGCCCGGAGCAAGAGCCTGATGTCGGGCTGCAGATCTTCGATTCGCCACCAGTCGATGACGTCGTCGACCTTGAGGTTCGACTGGCTGCGCCGTCCGCGCCCGTGGCCGACGCCCATGAGCACCTTGTCGACCCAGCCGCGAAGCCGCCACATCCAGTTGTGCGTGAACCACCCTTCCTCGCCGCCGATCGCGCAGATCGAGGCGTAGATCCGCCACGCCTCTTTGCTCGAGACGAGGGCGAAGCGCGCCGTGTACATCCGCTCTCCCTCGACCTCGTGGAGCTTCATGGCGAGCTCGTGCGCGGGAGGGTACGCGCTGTACCAGCTCGTCCGGACGTTGTCCTGCTCCTCGCGCGTCATCGCGCAGATGATCGCCTCGCGGTAGCTGAGCCGCTCGAAGGGAATGTAGCTCCGGATCGAGTCGTCCTGACAGATCACTTCGTTCTTGAGGCCCTCCATGAGGCTCTTCGTGATGGCCGCCGGTATCGGCGTGAGCACCCCGGCGTGATACGAATAGAAGCTGATGCTCGTGATGGGCCACCGCAGGAAGTACCGCCTCTTGTGGAGGACCTCGGCGAGCTCCTTCATCATTCCCGCGTAGGTGAGCACGTCGTCCCCGCCGATGTCGAACGAGCGGCCGGCCGTCTCCGGCGTCTCGAGCACGCCGACGAGATACTTGACGACGTCGCGCACCGCGATCGGCTGGCAGCGGTTGAAGGCCCATTTCGGCATCGGGAGAATGACGAGCCTCTTGACGAGATGCTTGATGATCTCGTAGCTCGCGCTTCCCGAGCCGATGATGATCGCGGCGCGGAGAATCGTCACGGGGACCGCTCCGCGGGCGAGCTCCTCGGCCACGCGGATGCGGCTGCGCAGGTGGGAGGACAGCTTCGCGCGGGCGTCGCCGAGACCCCCGAGGTAGATGATCCGCTTGAGGCCCGCCGCCTCCGCCACGCGGCGGAAGTTGACCGCCGCGCGCAGATCGGCCGCTTCGAACTGGCGCTGCCCGAGCAGGAGCGAGTGGATGAGGTAGTAGGCGGTGTGAACTCCCTCGAGGGCGGCGCGCAGATCGGCCGCGTCGCGGGCGTCCGCGTCGACCACCTCGACGCTCGGCCACATTTCGCGGTAATCGGGCGCCTGTCCCCGCACCATGATGCGCACGCGGTACCCGCGCGAGAGGAGCTCCGGGATGAGCCGCCCGCCGATGTATCCGGAGGCCCCCGTCACGAGGATCGTTCCGATCGAGGGATCGGGCCTCGTGGGGAGATCGGCCGTGTAGCGGTACTCCCGCTTGGAGAGGGCGTCGATGAGACACCGTTGCATCGCCCGGTTCTTCGCCATCGCGTCCCCCTACGGGTTGAGCCCCGGCAGAATGCCCTTTTCCCGGTAGATCGGGTGCAGGATTTCGCGCATCTGCTTGATCCTGTTTCCGAAGACCGCCGCCGCGGCGACGCAGACGGCGCCCCCCGCGAGAATCGTGGCCGGCGCGCCGATGCGCTCGGCGAGGGCGCCGGCCATCAGGCTCCCGAAGGGCGCCATGCCGAGAAAGGCCATAGTGAAGAAGCTCATGACCCGCCCCCTCTTGTCGTCGTCGACGATCGTCTGGACGACGGTGTTGCTCGAGGCCACGAGCAGAATCATGCCGAGGCCGGTGCCGAACATGAGAACGAGCGACAGCCAGAGCTCCCGCGAGAACGAGAACGCGGCGAGCCCGGCCCCGAATCCGGCGGCGGCGAATGCGATGAGCGTCTTGAGCCCGTGCACGCTCCGGCGCGAGGCGAGGTAGACCGTTCCGGCGAACGCGCCGCAGCCGGAGGCGCCCATGAGGAATCCGAGCGTGCGCGGGCCGCCGCCGAGAACGTCCCTGGCGAAGACCGGCATGAGCAGGGTGTACGGCATTCCCACGAGGCTCACGACCGCGACGAGGAGTATGATGTTGCGCAGCGGCGCGAGGCCGAACGTGTAGGCCACGCCCTCGCGGAGGCCCTCCATCACGCGGCCGCCCCGCCGGATCGCGGGGGAGAGAGGAATCCGCATCGCCGCGAGCGCCGCGATCACGGGAATGTAGCTCAGCGCGTTCGCGACGAAGCACACCGTTTCCCCGACCGTTCCGATGAGAATTCCCGCGACGGAAGGGCCGATGAGACCGGCGGCGTGCACCATCGACGAGTTGAGGGCGATCGCGTTGCCGAGATCATCCTTGCTGTCGATCATCCGCACGATGAACGATTGTCGTGCGGGAAGGTCGATGGCGTTGATCGCGCCGAGCGCGGCGCTCAGAACGACGAGGTGCCAGACCTCGATCGAGCCCGTGAGCACGAGCGCGGCGAGCGCGGCGGCCTGCGCCATGGAGAGTATCTGCGTCACGAGGAGGGTGCGGTGGAGGTTCCAGCGGTCGATGTGTACGCCGGCGAATGGCGAGAGCAGAAACACCGGAATCTGCGCGGCGAACCCGACCGCGCCGAGAATGAGGGCCGAGCCGGTCAGCCGGTAGGCGAGCCAGCCGACGGCGACGCGCTGCATCCACGTGCCGACGAGCGAGACGCTCTGCCCGGCGAAGAAGAGCCGGTAGTTGCGGTGGCGCAGCGCCCGGACGAGCAGCTCGAACCCCGCTGGCTCGGCTCCGGAACCGTTATGCCCTCTCATGGACGTATGCCTTCATCCTCGTGTCAGCGGAACAGTTGCGGCCTCGCGTCCCGTTTCGAGGGACGCCGGCGCTCGAATCGGGAACAGATTTTACTACAGAAGCGTTAAAGATACATATAAAATGGGGCCTTCGAACGCAACCGCCGGGGAGAGGCTCGATGAAGATTGCGAGAAAATTCAACCTCCCGCTCGCGATGCTGCTGGCCGCGGCGGCCCTCGCGCCGGGCTGCGGGCGGGGCGGTCGCGAGGAACGGGAGTTTTCCGCGCTCGAAAAGGATTTCGTCGAATATTATCTGAAAACGAATCCGTCGGTCGCCACGTCCGTCGGCGAGCATCGTTACGACGACCGGCTCGAGGATATGAGCGTCGCGGCCGTGGAGGCGAACCTCCGGACCTGCCGCGGCTATCTCGATCGTCTGCGCGCGATCGACGGGAGCGGGCTCTCGCGCGACCGTGCGATCGACGCCCGGCTCCTCGAGCAGAACATCGAGCTCATTCTCCTGGATCTCGAGGAGGATCGCGCCTACCGGAACAATCCGCAGCTCTACACCGAGATACTGGCCAACTCGATATACGGCGTTCTGAGCCAGCAATCGGCCCCGCTCGAGGAGCGGCTCGACCGCATCGCGAACCGCCTCGACGAGTTCCCGCGATTCGTCGCTCAGGCGATTGCCAACCTCGATAACCCGCCGAAGATTCGCACGGAGGTCGCGATCGACGTCACGCGGGGGCTCATCGCGTTTCTCGAGGGCGACGTGCTGCGCGAGGCGGCACAGGGGAAGAGGATGCAGGATCGCGTGAAAGGCTCGTTCGTGCCGGCCCGGGAGGCGCTCGCGCGGTTTCAGAGTTTTCTTGAGAACGATCTCCTCAATCGCTCCTTCGGCGACGTGCGCATCGGGGAGGAGTCCTTCCGCAGGCGGTTCGAGCTATCGCTCGGAACCGATATGACTCCGGAAATGATGGTGGACGCGGCGTACCGCGAGCTCGACGCCGTGCACGAGCGGATGTTCGCGCTCGCCGCTCCGATCTACGAGGAGATGACCGGCGAGGCGATTCCGGAGGAGACGGATTACGAGGAGCGGAACCGGATCGTCGCGGCCGTGCTCGCCGACATCGCCGATGATCATCCGGAGCCCCGCGGCCTGCTCGACGCGTGCAGGGCCGCGTACGCCGAGGCGGAGGGCTTCGTCCGCCAGCGGGATCTCGTCGCGCTGCCGGAGTCGCCCCTCATTATCGACACGGCGCCGCCGTTTCTTCGGGTGACCCAGATCGCGGCCTCCATTGCGCCGGGGGCTTTCGACCCGGACGGCCGCTACTATTTCATGGTGTCCCCGGTGCCCGATTATCTGAGCCCCGAGCAGGCGGAGCTCTTTATGCGCGAGTACAACTCCGAGATGATCCGCATCGTGACGATACACGAAGCCATGCCGGGGCACTTCGTGCAGCTCGCCCGCGCCGCCCGCTCCGCGTCCCCGGTCCGGTCGGCGTTCTCGAGCCCGGCCCTCTGCGAGGGCTGGGCCGTGTACGCGCAGGGTCTCATGGTCGAGGAGGGATTCCGGGGCGGCGGACGTTTCGCCCTCGTGGCCGACAAATACTATCTGCGCGTCATCGTCAACGCCCTGCTCGATTCGGGGATGCACCGGGAGGGCATGCAGGAGGACGAGGCCGTTCGTCTCTCCGTGCAGGAGGCCTTTCAGGACGGCTCCGACGCGCTCGCCAAGTGGCGGCGCCGCGTGGGCATCTACCCCAGCTATCTCTCGTCGTACTTCGTCGGCGCCCTCGAGATCAGGTCGATTCGCGAGGACGCGAGCCGGGCGTGGGGGGAGCGTTTCTCGCTGAAGGATTTCCACGAGAGGCTTCTCGCGTGCGGCAGCATTCCCCCGAAATACGCGCGCGAGATCGTGCTCGGTCCCGGAGAGGCGACGGCGTCCCCGGGCGCTCTCTCCGGACGCTAGAGCTCGACGATCGCCCGGACGCCGTTCATCGCCTGAAGCTTCTCAACGAGCGCGTGATGCCGCTCGTGCGACGCGGCGTACTCGAAGGTCGCCTTCCAGATTTCCCCGTTTCGGCTCACCTCGACGGCCTCGCGGTCGATCCGCAGCTCCTCGAATCCGGCGGTGATATCCTTGAGCGCCCCCTCGTGCCGGTCGAAGGTCACCTGCATGAGATGGTACGAGCGCTTCGTCGCGAGCTTCTCCTCGATGGCGCCGATGACGACGAGCGTGCCCGTGATGAGGAAGGCGACGAACACGGAGAGCAGCAGGTACCCGGCGCCGACCGCGAGCCCGATCGCGGAAAGAGCCCAGATCGTCGCCGCCGTCGTGAGCCCGACGACGTGAAAGCGGGAGCGCATGATCGTTCCGGCGCCGAGAAATCCGATGCCGGTCACGACCTGGGCCGCGATGCGGCCCGGATCGGCGGTGCGCGCCGCCGAGCGCGCGATCTCGATCGAGATGATCATGATGAGGCACGAGCCGATGCAGATGAGCATATTGGTGCGCATGCCGGCCGGCTTCCCCTTGAACTCGCGCTCGAGTCCGACGGCTCCTCCGATGAGGAGCGCGATCACGAGGCGCACGAGATAGCTCGAAAAAGGCTCTGTCATTTCGGCACCGTCCCGGTTCGTTTTCTAGAGATTGGATGCGGGGGACATAGTATATTTACGCACAGTCTAGGGCGGCCACCGGGGCCGGCACAAGGAAAAAGAGATATCATATGCGGCTCGGCGAACTGATTCGAACGCTGTCTCTCTCGCGCGATCCCGCCCGGCTTCGGCTCGGCATCCGGGGGCGCGTGCAGGGGGTGGGCTTCCGTCCCGGGATCTACCGGATCGCCAAGCGCTCGGGGGCGGGCGGGTCGGTGCGCAACACGCGCCGCGGCGTGGTCGTCGAGATCGAAGGCTCCGCCGACGCGATCCGGTCCTTTCTCCGGGGGCTCGCCGACGAGCTTCCGCCGCTCGCCCGGATCGACGACGTCGTCGCCGAGGAGACGGAGCCCGCCGGCGAGCGCGAGTTCGTGATCGCCCCGAGCGAGGGCCGGGGGGCGGCCGAGGCCGTTTTCCCCGTCGACGCGGCGACGTGCCCGGATTGCCTGCGGGAGCTGCGCGATCCGTCCGACCGGCGGCACCGGTATCCCTTTATCAACTGCACGAACTGCGGCCCGCGATTCACGATCATCGAGGGGCTGCCATACGACCGTCCGCTCACGACGATGCGCGATTTCGCGATGGACGAAGGGTGCCGGGCGGAGTACGCGGATCCCGCCGACAGGCGGTTCCATGCGGAGCCGATCTCCTGTCCGGGCTGCGGCCCGGCGCTCCGGCTCGTCGACGCCGCGGGGCGGGACGTTCCCGGGGATCCGGTCGCGGGGGCGGTCGCGCTGCTCGCCGAGGGGCGGATTCTCGCCGTCAAGGGGCTCGGCGGCTACCACTTCGCCGTGGTCGCGACCGACGAGGAGGCCGTGCGGCGGCTGCGCGAGCGCAAGGGGCGCCCCGCGAAGCCCTTTGCCTGCATGTTCCGCGACATGGACGTTCTCGAACGGTACTGCGCCGCCGGCGATACGGAGCGCCGCCTGCTGCGCTCGGCGGAGGCGCCGATCGTGCTGCTCCGGCGGGGAGAGCGCCGGCTGCCCGGCGCGGTGGCGCCGCGGAACGCCTACGTCGGCGCCATGCTCCCCTACACGCCCCTGCACCATCTTCTCATGGAGCGGTTCGAGGTCCTCGTCATGACCTCCGGCAATTTCACCGACGAGCCCCTCATCTCGAACGAGGGGGAGATCCCGGCGGTCCTCGGGTCGATAGCGGACGCGGCTCTCGTGCACGACCGCCGCATCGCGCACAAATGCGACGATTCGATATTTTTCACCCCCGGTGGGGAGACGGTGCCGGTGCGGAGGGCGCGCGGGCTCGTGCCGGAGCCCATCGCGCTGCCGTTCGCGGCGGAGGTGCCCATCGTGGCCCTCGGAGCGCAGGAGAAGAGCACCTTCGCCCTCGCGCGCGACGATCGGGCGTTCGTCTCGCCGCACCTCGGGGATCTCGGCGACGTCCGGAGCGACGACAACTTCCGGCGCGAGCTCGCCTCCTTCGAGCGCATGCTCGACGTCTCGCCGCGCGCCTGCGCGCACGATCTGCACTTCGATTATTACACGACGCGTCTCGCCGCCGTGCTTCCCGTGGACGCGCGGATCGCCGTTCAGCATCACCACGCGCACGCGGCGAGCGTCATGGTCGAGCACGGGCTCCCGGGACCGGTGATCGGGGTCGTCTTCGACGGCACCGGATACGGCACGGACGGAAAGCTCTGGGGAGGGGAGTTCCTGCTCGCCCGCTACGACTCGTTCGAGCGGCTCGCGGCGCTCGCGTATGTGCCGCTCCCGGGCGGGGAGGCGGCCATTCACGAACCGTGGAGGATGGCCCTTATGCAGCTGCGCCGCCTCCAGAGCGACGGAGGGCCGTTGCGGCTTCCCCGCGGCGTCTCGTTCGAGGGGCTCCCCGCGGACGAGGTGCTTTCGATCGCCCGCCACGGCATCAACTCGCCCGGCACGTCGAGCATGGGGCGTCTCTTCGACGCGGCGGCGTATCTCCTCGGCTGCGGCGCGCGGGTGTCGTACGAAGCCGAGGCGGCCGTGGCGCTCGAGGCGCTCGCATGCGAGGCGCGGGACGCCGCGAAGAGCTACGCCTTCGCGGTCGGGGGGGGAGAGGGTTTCGCAGTGATCGAGCCGGCGCCGGTTTTCGCGGAGATGCTGAACGATATCGCCGCCGGCGTGCCCGCGCCCGAGATCGCCGCCGCGTTCCACCGGGCCGTGGCCGGCCTCGTGCTCTCGTACGGAACGGCGCTGGCCCGCCGGCACCGGTGCGGCGACATCGTCCTCTCCGGCGGATGCTTCCAGAACCGCCTGCTCTGCGAATACGTCTTGGAGGGCGCGACGGCGAAACCGGAGCGCTTTTACCTGCACTCGCTCGTTCCGCCGAACGACGGCGGAGTGTCGCTCGGCCAGCTCGCCGTCGGCATCGCCCGGCTCCGCAGACACGAAAGGAAGTGACGGACGACATGTCACAGGAAGCGCGCGAACGGATACTCCTCGCCCACGGCGGCGGCGGTCTGCTCATGAAGGAGCTCGTCCAACTGATCGTCGGGCGCCTCGGGCGGCCCGGCGCGGGCCCGCTTCAGGACAGCGCGACGCTGGAGGTGGAGGGGGGGCGCATCGCCTTCACGACCGACTCGTTCGTCGCCAGTCCGCTCCGTTTCCCCGGAGGGGATATCGGGCGGCTCGCCGTGTGCGGAACGGTGAACGATCTCGCCATGTCCGGAGCGAGACCGATGTGGCTCTCCCTGTCGTTCATCATCGAGGAGGGACTTCCCCTCGACGAGTTCGCGCTCATCCTCGATTCGATAGCGGCGGCCTCCCGCGAGGCGGGGGTCGCGATCGCGACGGGAGACACGAAGGTCGTCGAACGGGGAAAGGCGGACGGCCTTTTCATCAACACGTCGGGGATCGGGATCGTGCCGCCCGGCGTCGAGCTCTCCTCGGCGGCGGCGCGGCCGGGGGACGCGGTGATTCTGAACGGAAGCGTGGGCGAGCACGGGCTCGCGCTCCTCAGCCGCCGCGAGGGGATCGATTTCGGGAGCGCGCTCGAGAGCGACTGCGCGCCCCTCTCGCTCCTCACCGTTCCGCTGCTCGAGCGCTTCGAAACGATCCGCGCCATGCGCGACGCGACGCGCGGCGGCCTCGCCTCGGTCCTCAACGAGATCGCGGCCGATTCGGCGGTGTGCCTGCGCCTCGACGAACGCGCAATCCCCGTCTCGGACACGGTGCGGCGCGCCTGCGAGCTCATGGGGTATGATCCCCTGCACATCGCGAACGAGGGAAAGTTCGTGGCCGTGGTGGGGAGCGAGGAAGCCCGAGAGGTCGTGGCCTTCATGCGCGCGCACCCGCTCGGGGCGAACGCGGCCGTCATCGGAGAGGCTGCCGCCGCGCCCCCGGGCATCGTCTCTCTCCGGACCGTTTTCGGCGGCGAGCGCGTCGTCGACGTCCCCTACGGCGACATACTGCCGAGGATCTGCTGAGCCGCTACCGGTTGCGGGCGGCGCCGATCTATAGTATGTTGGTTCGATTATGATCGATTATCATCTGCACGGCAACTTCAGCGGCCACGGGAGCGGCGAGCTCGTCGAGTACGTCGACTCCGCTCTCGCCAAGGGCTTCGTCGAGATTGGCTTCAGCGATCATCTGCCGAAGGTCGTCGATCCCGATCCCTACCACGCGATGCTCGAGGAGGAACTTCCCCGGTACGTCGACACCGTCCTTTCGCTCCGGGAGCGCTATCGCGGCCGCATTACGATCAGGCTCGGCATCGAGGCGGATTACTTCGAGGGGCACGAGGACGCCACGCGCGAGCTGCTCGCGAGGTTCCCCTTCGACTATGTTCTCGGCTCGATTCATTTTCTCGGCGATTGGCACTTCACGAGCCGGGAGGGGCTCCCCCGGTACGCCGAGGAGGATCCCGCCACCGCGTTTCCTCTCTATTTCGATCTCCTCGGCCGCATGATCGCCACGGGGCTCTTCGACGTCGTTGCGCACCCCGACGCGCTGCGGCGCGGCTCGTTCCATCCGGTTCGCTCGCTCGACCGCGAATACGGAGTCCTGGCGCGGCTTCTCGCCGCGCGGGGCATGGCGATTGAGCTCAACACGGGCGGTATCCGCCGGGGCCGCGGGGCGCCCTATCCCGACCGGGACCTGCTCGCCGCGTGCGTCGCCTCCGGCGTGCCCATCACGCTCGGCTCCGACGCCCATTCGCCGCAGGACGTCGGGAGGGATTATGGGGAGGCCTTTCGGGTGCTCGCCGATCTGGGGGTGAACGAAGTCGCCACCTTCGATCTCCGCAGGCTCGCCGCGAAGCCGCTCGAGCCGCGGCTCGACAGGGCTTGACAGCCGGGGCGGGAGAAGGTATTTTGCAAGAACCGAATCCGCCGAGCATCATGGAAATAAATATCTTACCGTGACGAGAGGAGGAAGAAGGGGCCGACGCCGCCTTCGCCGCCAGTGAACCAGACCAAGGTGATCAAGGAAGGACTCACGTTCGACGACGTTCTCCTCATGCCCGGCCTGTCGAAGGTGCATCCGAGAAAGGTCAGCACGGCGTCGCATCTCACGAGAAAGATCCGCATCAACATTCCCATCGTATCCGCCGCGATGGACACCGTCACGGAGGCCGGGCTCGCCATCGCGCTCGCTCGCGAGGGGGGCATCGGAATCATTCACAAGAACCTCTCCATCATGGAGCAGGCGGAACACGTCGACCGCGTGAAGCGCAGCGAGAGCGGCATGATCACGAGCCCCGTCACCCTGTCGCCGGAGCAGCTCGTGCGCGAGGCGAAGGAGATCATGCGGAAGTTCAACATCTCGGGTCTTCCCGTGACGAAGGAAGGCCTGCTCGTCGGCATCCTCACGAGCCGCGACCTGCGTTTCCTCGACCGCGACGACATGCGCGTCCGCGACGTGATGACCACGAAGAATCTCATCACCGCCACCATGGGCATCACCCTCGAGAAGGCGAAGAAGATTCTCCACGAGAACCGCATCGAAAAGCTGCCCGTCGTCGACGCCAAGGGCCGGCTTCGGGGGCTCATCACCTGCAAGGATATCCAGAAGAAGAAGGACAATCCGAGCTCCTGCAAGGACGAGGAGGGGCGGCTGCGGGTCGGAGCGGCGGTCGGCGTCACGAGCGACGGCATGAAGCGCGTCGACGCGCTCGTCGACGCGGGGGTCGACGTAATCGTCGTCGATACGGCCCACGCCCACTCGTCGAACACCCTCGAGACGATCGGCAAGATCAAGAAACGCCACCGCTCCGTTCCCCTCATCGCGGGCAACATCGCGACCGCCGCTGCGGCTCGCGATCTCATCAGGCTCGGGGTGGACGCGATCAAGGTGGGCATGGGCCCGAGCGCCATCTGCACGACGCGCGTCATCGCGGGGATCGGCGTGCCGCAGCTCACCGCGATCATGGACTGCGCTTCGGTGGCCGCGGAGGCGGGCGTGGCGCTCATCGCCGACGGCGGGATCAAGTATTCGGGCGACGTCGTGAAGGCGCTCGCCGCTGGGGCCGACAGCGTCATGATAGGAAGCCTCTTCGCGGGCACCGACGAGAGCCCGGGCGAGATCGTCTACTACGAGGGAAAGAGCTACAAGATGTACCGCGGCATGGGCTCGATCGAGGCGATGAAGCGCGGATCGAGCGACCGGTACTTTCAGGAGGGCGTTTCGGATGAGAGCAAGCTCGTCGCCGAGGGGATCGAGGGACGCGTGTCCTACAAGGGGAGCCTCGCGAGCAGCGTCTTCCAGCTCATCGGCGGCCTTCGCGCCGGCATGGGATACTGCGGCGTGAACTCGATCGATCAGCTCAAGAAAAAGGGCGCTTCATCCGGATCACGGCGGCCGGGCTTCGCGAGAGCCATCCGCACGACATCATCATCACGAAGGAAGCTCCGAACTACCGGGCGAGCTGACGCCCCGCCGGAGAGCGGCGGAAAGTCCGGGCCCGCGGGGCAGGGAATTCGATGCAGCTACTGGAGCCCCGGGAACGCCTCGAACGCATCGCCGGCGTCGCGAATCGGTGCGGCGTCGACGTCGTTTCGTCGTGTCTTCTCGACGGGGAGACGAAATCCCGTTTCCACGCTTCGCTGAGAGAGGCCGCGACCCGGCTCGATTACGCGATCGTGCTCGGCATCCGTCTCTCGTCCGAGGTGCTCGATACGATCGCGGGCGCCCCGAACTGGACCTACTACCACCACTACCGGACGGTGAACTTCGCGCTCGATCAGGCGGCGCTCCTCGCGGCGGCGGAATGCCGGCGGCTCGGCGCGCGGGCGCTTCCCGTGCCCGCCTCGCAGGTCCTCGACTGGGAGCGCCTGCTCGGGCATCTCTCGCACCGCGAGATCGGAGCGCTCGCCGGAGTCGGCTGGAGGGGCAGGAACAATCTCCTCGTGCATCCCCTCTACGGCTCCCAGGTGCGTTACGCGACCGTTCTGACCGATCTGCCCCTTCTCGCGCGGGGCGTCGATTCCGCCGGCGAGGCCGGCTGCGGCGATTGCCGGGCCTGCGTCGCCGCGTGCCCGGCGGGGGCCATCCAGTTCGACCCGCTCGCGTTCGATCTCGATCGCTGCACGGCGCAGGTGCGGCGCTTCTCGCAGAGCGAGAAGCTCAACGTCCTCATCTGCGGGATTTGCGTTCGCTCGTGCCGCGGCCGGGCCGCCGCCGCACAGGGAGGAGCCGCATGAAGGACGCCCTCGCCCGGATCAACCATTCGGTATGGGAGCTCGCCAAGCTCGTCGCGAAGCATCCCGACAGCTATATGATTCGAGCCGATTTTCTCCGCTACTATCACGAGAGCCGGCTCTTCGGCGAGCGGCGGCGGAACATACCGGAGGAGGGGCGGAGCTTTCTCATGCTTCAGGAGCGCGAGGCGCTCTGCTGCTATCTTCTCCACGGCATCGGCGGCTCCCCCGCCGAGATGCGCCCCCTCGGAGAGCACCTCTATCGATCGGGCCATACCGTTTACGGCGCGCGTCTCGCGCTCGGAAACGACGGGCCGGGCGATCGGATCGGCGGAAGAGACCGGCGCGGCGTCGCGCGGATTCCGTGGCGGCGCGACGGCGGAAACCGGGCCGGTTACGATTGGGAGCGCTGCGTCGCCGACGCGGACGTCGTGCTCGGCGCGCTCCTGACCTTTTCGCCCGACGTCTGCGCCTTGGGGTTCAGCTTCGGCGGCGCCGTCGCCTTGAATCTCCTGCGGGACCGGCCGCTCAAGGGGGCTGTTCTCATCGCTCCCGGCCTCTTTCCGGCTACCGACGGCCGTTCGACGCTGTTTTCCTTCCTGCGCACGCTCGCGCCCTTCGTCGCGCGGGAGGCGTTTCCCCGGGAGTCCGCGCTCCTCGAGTTCGCCGAGCGCACGCGCGCCCGGGTCGCGGCCGTCGAGCAGCCGGTTCTCGTCATCCAAGCGTCGCGGGATCGCGTCGTGTCGCCGCGGGGTTTCCATTACATCAAGGCGCGCGCCAAGCATCCGAAATCGCGTTTCGAGCTCATCGACAGCTCGAACCACGTGCTCGTCAAGGGCGACGAGGCGCGCCGCGTCTACCCGCTCTGCGTCGATTTTCTCAAAGAGATTTGATTCGGTCGAGCGAGCCGAGGTCGAAGGCGAAGGACGGGTCGAGCTCGCGCAGGGCGCGGGCCGCTTCCTCGAGCGACTGTCTGCCGCGCGGTGTGGGATCGCGGCGATAGGAGGAGTAGCGGTCGAGGAAACGATCGTACGCTTCGGCGACGCCCGAGCGCTCGCGCGCCGGCGTCGAGTGCTCGAGATGGTACAGGGTGCCGTCCGAGATTCCCCGCACGATGCCGAGATGTTCCCCGGCGAGATGCGAGAGCACGGCGAGGTACCGTTCGAATCCGCGGGAGAGCTTGCCGAGGACGTCGGCGGCGGCGTTCCCTCGGCGGGCGAGACCGGCCGCCAGGGAAGAGGCGATCGCGTAGTACGCCTTCGCGCGTCCGACATACGCGGCGTCCGGCGGCGCCAGGCGCGGCGTCGATCCCGGGCGCTTGCCGCGGGCGTTCCTGAATATTCCGAGGGAAACGAGCAGCGCGTCGGCCGCCGCGCGGTACGTCTCGTACCGGGCGCGGGCCCCCGGGGCGGCCGTGATCGCCTCGAAGAGATCCGCGTCGGAGAGCGCGAGGCCCTCGTCGAACGCCCCGCCCGCCGGCTGGATGCGCGAGGCGAGGAGCCCTGCGAGGTACACGTTCACGTCCTCGTCGGGAAACTCGTGATTCGACGGATATCCCGTTTCCATGCGGCTCGTGAGGAGCGCGTTCATCATGAAAAAATGCGCCTGCTCGGGAGTGGAAAACCGCGAGCCGGAAATGGGAGTATAGGCGGTCAGAACGCTCATGGTGTCGATCCTCGATGCAGCGCGGAGAAGCCTTTGCCGATACGAGCAAGGGGCATGCCACGGCCCGGCCCCCGCCCGGCGGCTCCGCGAACAAGATGCTGCACGGCAAGGGGTTCTGTGATATAATCCCCGTCGAATCGTTCGAAATCGATACACGGGCCCTCGAGATATACCGGGGTGCTGCTCATGCGGATCGGCTTCCTGCAATTACATCCGCGATTCGGCGCGATCAAGGAAAACGTGCGCAGAGCCGTCGCGCTTCTCGACAAGCTGTCGGATGCGGTTATCGTGCTCCCCGAGCTTTTCAATACGGGGTATCTGTTCCGGAACGCGGAGGAGCTCGCCGAGCTCGCCGAAAAAGTACCCGGCGGATACACGACGGCGGAGATGCAGAAGCTCGCGAAGCGGCGGAAGCTGACGCTCGTCTTCGGCCTGGCGCAGAAGCACCGCGGGGCGTTCTACAACTCCGCCGTCTGCATTTCTCCGTCCGGGAAAGTCGAGGTCTATCAGAAGGTGCATCTCTTCGACCGAGAGAAGCTCTTCTTCGCACGCGGGAAATCGCTCAAGGTCGTATCGGCGGGCGGAGCGAAGCTCGGCATGATGATATGTTTCGACTGGATGTTTCCGGAGACGGCGCGCTCGCTCGCGCTGCAGGGGGCGCAGCTGCTCTGCCATCCCGCGAACCTCGTGCTTCCGTGGGGACAGCAGGCGATGCGCACGCGATGTCTCGAGAATCGCGTATTCTCGATCACGGCCAACCGGCTCGGGAGCGAGCGGCGCGGCACGGCGTTTCTCTCCTTCACCGGCGGCAGCCAGATCGTGAGCCCCGCCGGCGAAGTGCTCGCGTCCGCGAGCGAACGGAGCGAATCGCTCCGCGTCATCGACGTTGATATCAACGAGGCGAACGACAAGCACATCACCCCGGCGAACGACCTGTTCGCCGACCGTCTGCCTTCCGCCTACGGAGCGCTCATCCGCAGGCGCCGGTAACGAAATCGTTTCGAAAAGCATTCTCATCGGCGCCGTTTCACTCGCCTCGGGCGGCGCGTCCTCGCGTGCAAAACGCAAAGGCCGGTGCGCGCAATGCTTCGCCCGCGCCGCGCTTTTTCCTCCTAATTACCTATAACGCCTTGCAATTGCTCGTGTTTGAAGCTTTATCCCCCCTGGCATAATCCTTGCGAAATTACGCTCCGACATTGAATTGCCTGAGCCGGGATACGGCCGGATTCACATACCGGACTGCCTGTGCCGCATACGAGAAGGAGAACAACCGTGAAGAAGCGTAGGGCCAAAAAGCGCTTTTCGAGGAATTCGAAACCCGTTCTCACGTCTCCGTGGAAGATCGGAATCCTCGTGTCGCTCCTTCTCGTTTTCGTCGGTCTCGGGGTCGGCGGCTATTTCGTGAGCGTCTATCGCGTGCGTTTCGCGTGGATTTCGCTCGGACCGAACGGAGTGAGCTTCGATTCGCTACGATTCTTCCGCGAGATGTACCCGCTCGTCGCGGTCCTCTCGGTCATTTCCCTCATCGCCTACTTCGCGATCGTTTCGTCCGTCCGGCGCTACCGGTTCTACCTCGACTCGGGGCAGGACTACCGCAAGATGATTTCTCTCGCCGAGAGCATCGACGATCTGACGAATCCGGCTCAGATCGCGCGCCTCTCGTCGTTCCCGGAGCTCCAGGGCGTGCTCCGCGCGTACGGCGATCAGGTGCGCGACATCGCGCAGGATCTCGGGCAACAGCAGGACCCGATGAACGTCGAGGAGTTCGAAGCGGACGTCGAAGCGATGCTCGGCGAAAACGACGTGAAGCAGGGCGCGCTCGGCACCAAACCGTACGCGGGAGGCCTGCGCCGGATCGTGCAGCGGCTCGCCGCGGACCGGGCGAAGGCGGAGGATCTGTCGAAACAGGAAGAGTCCGTCCGGCGATCGATCGGACTCGCCGCGCTCGCCTGCGGGCGGGTAATGGAAGCGGCGGGAGGCGCCGGGGAAGAGCTCACGGAGATAGACAAGTCGATCGGCGATATCCATCGCGCCGCGGGCGAGCTCGTCGCGGGAGCCCAGTCGGCCGGTTCCGCGCAGTCCGCGAACCCGGACGCATGGAAGACCGCCGGAGCCGGCGTCGAAAGCGCGGCGAGAAAGCTCGAGGACGGAAAGACGCTGCTGCAGGAGCTCGCCGACGAGAACAACAGCGTCGCGATCGCGCTCGCGCTTCTGGCGGCCCGGGACAAGGCCGGCGGCCACGAGCTCGCGGCGTTCGCCGAACGCGTCCGCATTACCTCCGAACGGTTCCACAAGCTGAGCAAAACGATCGAGCCCGTGGCGAAGGGGCTTCTCGACTCATGCTACGCGCTCAAGGGCGTGCCTCCCCCGGCCGCCGGAGTGAAATCTCCGGCCGAAGCCGGCGATGGGGCGTTCCGCGCGATCGACGAGATCGCCGGCGAGATAGAGCGGCGCAGCGCGAATCTGCAGAACAGGATCTGCGGCATCGGCAACGAGCTCTGCGACCTGCGGGAGCTCCTGCGGGGCGAGAGGGCGAATCAGGCTCCCGGCGAAGGCCTCGACTCGTTCGAACCCTCAGAGCGGGCTCCGGCCGCCGAAGCCGCAGAGCCGGACGAGCGCGACGGCGGGGAGGAAACGTTCGTCGTCGATCACGGCAGCGCCTGGGCCGGCATGACGGAATCCGCGGGCGGAGCGGAGGAGCGATTCGACGAGCCGGCGCCGGAGGCCGACGAGGCCTCGGCGGCGGATCGTCGCGAGACCCCCGCGGCGCAGGCCGCGCCGCAGGCGATGGGAGAATTTTCCGATATGTCGAGCCTCCGCGATCTGGACCGCTCGGTCTCCGCGGAGAGCGGCGAGAGCGTCCCCGAGGACGCCGCGAGCGCCGTCGAAGAGAGCGAGAGCGCGCCCGAGGAGAGCGGGAGCGCGCCGGAAACGCCGCGGGCGGCGGACGGCGCATGGATGGAGATGCCCGGTCATCGCTGGCTCAAGATAGATATCAATAAGAGCGAGGGCGAGGAAGAGCGTCCGGTGGATGTAGCCGTGGAATCCCCCTCTCCGGAGACGGAAGCGCCGGTTTCGGCGGCTACGGAGGACGAAGAGGAGAGCGCCGCGGAACGGATATACGACCTCAGCGAGCTCGGTGCGGTCGAATGCGTCGAGGAAGCCGAAGTACAGAGGTAAGGTGAAGCTCGTGGCGAATCTGAAAAACGATACGAGACGCCTCTTCGGCGAGCAGGTCAACGATCATATCGAGAAGCTCAATGATCTGATGAACCTCTCTTCCGGCGCGGCGTTCGACGAGCAGGTCATTCGCAGGGCGTGCCTCGCCACGAAGCTGCTCGAGGGGAGCACGCGCATGCTCTCGTTCGAGGCGTGGAGCCGCACGCTCAAAGCGCTTCGAGAGCTCATGGAGCGGGCTTCGGGCTCGGGACGCCGCTGGGACGAGCAGCTCTCGACGATCGTCTCGGAAGTGCTCGAGACCGAGGAGCAGCTCGCCGCGGAGATTCTGGCCGGGGAGATCGAGGAGGTCGGCCGGGCCGAGCGCTTCACGGGGCTCGAGCAGGAGATCGAGGTCCTCGCCGGCGAGAGCGCCGAGGCGAGCGCCGAAACGGGCGCCGGCGCCCGCGCCGAAGCGAGCGTCCCGGAGCCGCGGCCGGCGGCGGCCGAGCCCCGCTCCGCCGAGCCCGATACGGGCGGTTCGGGCGATCTCTCCGAGCACGTTTCGACGTTCACGCGGCTCATCGAATCCCTCGGACGGGTTCGCGACATGTATCAGGAAATGGTCGACAAACCGGGCAGCGAACGGCTCGTGAAGGATATCGAAACCGCCTACGGCGAGAGCGAGTTCTTCATGCGTCTCGCGACGGAGAGCCTGCGGCGGCTCGGACGGGGGCAGCGGGCCTTCAGCGCGAAGATCGCGTCGAAGGTCGTGCTCGCCGGACTCAAGGATTTTTTCGGCAACCAGGCGAAGCTCCGCCGGTGGAACGCGCGCCTCGCGGTGCGGTGCGGCGATTTCACGCTCGACGGAGACATGGCGTCGCAGCTCGCGGCGGTTCTCACGAGCTGCATCTTCGACATCTGCAAGCGGTACGAGATGCGGGACGAGATCTCGCTCGCGATCGGCGTGGACGTCCGGAGCGAGGGATCGTTCCTCGTCGCCCGCATTCAGGATAACGGCCCCGATTTTCTGTCCGATTCCGAGATCGACCGGGACGACGCGGGGGCCTTCTATCAATGCCTGCGCGAGGTTCGTCCGCGGCTCGAGGGCGTCGGCTCGATCCTCTGGCTCGAACCGGGGGGCGGGAACGAGGGGCGGTTCATGTTCACGTTCCCGCGGTCGCGCGCCAAGACCGACTATGTCGTGGTGTCCTCCTCCGGAAAGCGGTTCGCCGTTCCGCGCCACGCCGTCGATTCGGCGTTCGAGATGGGATCGATCGAAATCATGCGCGGCGAGGGGTTCCGGTCGGTGATGATTTCCGGCTCGCGCGTGCCGGTGTTCGCGATCGACGAGCTCGTCGTCGAGGAGCTCGAATCGCACGGCGCCCCCGACCGGATTCTCGTCATCGGCGCGGCCGAGCGGCGGGTGGGACTGTTCATCGAGGGAGCGGGACGCACCGCGGAAGCGGTCGCGGAGCAGATCACGGAAGGCTCTTGGGGGGCCCTCACGGAAGGGGTTCTCAACATCGGCGAAGAGGAGTTTCCGATTATAGACGCGCAGAGCGTCATGCGTACGGCGAACGCGCTTCTGGGGACGGATGGCGGTCCGCAGGAACCCGGTTCGTACGCCGATACGGACAAGCGTAGCGAACAGCGAGCAACGGTTCCGCGTGCATAACGGAGCCGGACCGGTCTCACGAGCAGGGATGGGGCCGGGCCACCAACACAGAGAGGTGGAAATGTCCAAGCAGCATCAGCATGATTACGGCAGCATCATCATCGGTGGCCACGACGATGCGTCCGAGGTGATGACCTCGGTCGAAGCGGCCGAGTACCTCAAAATGCACGTCAAGACGGTCTGCCGACTCGCCAAGGAAAAGAAAATACCCGCCAAGAAGGTCGGGAGCGAATGGCGGTTCGTGCGGAGCGTGCTCGATCGCTGGCTGGCGGAGGAGGAATCGGTCGTCAAGGCGCTCGACTAGCCGAGCGGCCTCCGGAGCACACGTCGATGGTCAAGACGAAATTCGATAAAATCGATGTCGGCATTCCCGATGTCGCCGCATTTCGGATCGAGGGGAAGCTCGGATTTCACGAGAACGCGAAAATCCAGCGCCTCGTCGGCGAATGCGTCAAACGCGAGTACCGCGCGGTGATCATCGATTTCTCGGAGCTCGCCTCCCTCGGGGGCGGTGTGGCGAAGATCCTGCGCGATTTTGACGCGGCGATCGGCGAACGGGGAGGGCGGGTCAACTTTGTCGTCACCAAGGAAATCGTAGCGCAGTTCCTGCAGGATGGAGCGAAGCCGGTCCTCATCTATCGCTCGTTCGCCGAGGCGCTCGCGGCGGCCAAACAGGAAGCGCCTCGCGGCGCAGCGCCTGAGGCGGCGGAAGCCCCCGCCGCGGAGGTGCCGCAGACCTCCCGCGGGAAGAAGGCCGGCGCCCGGGCCGAAGCGGACGTCATTTGCATGCCGTACGAGGGGCCGGAGACCGGTCCCGCGGGGCGCGAGCAGGAGGCCGCTTCGCCCGACGCGGCGGATGAGGGCGTTTCAGGGGAAGATCCGGCGGTCGCTGAGAGCGCCGGCGAGCCGATGGCCTCCCCCGAGAGCCTCGAGGAGCCGGCGGCCGGCGGGGAATCCGCGGCGCGGAACGGCGAAAACGGGTCCGAAGCGGAGGGCATCATCGGCGAGATTTTCGGAAGCGCCGCCGAAACGGTCGAGGTCGAGCCGCCGAAGCGCGCCGCGAAAGAGGAGCCGGCGCCGCCCACGCGCGCGAGCGTCAATGTCGCCGTGGACGATCTCAACCGCCAGCTCAAGCGCCGCATCCTCGAGCTCAGGACGCTCTTTTCGATCAGCTCCGATTTCAACGCCATCCGGGATCGCAAGAAGCTGATCGACATCTTTCTTCTCACCTCGATCGCGGAGGGTGGGGTCGAGTCCGCGGCGTTTTTGGAGCATCAGGGCACGTGCTTCAAGCCGGTCATGTCGAAGGGTATCGACGCCGAGACGATGGCGCGGCTCGAGGTGCCCGTGGGCGCCTGCTCCGCGGGAGCCGGCGACAACGACATTTTCCCCCTCGAGAGCTTCCCGCTCGAGCCGAGCTGGAAAAAGGCGATCGGCGCCGAGGGGATCGAGTACGCGTGCCCGTTCCGCACGAAGGACGGGCTCTCCGGCATCGTGCTGCTCGGCAAGCGGATCATGGGCCGCGGCATGAAGCAGGAGGATTTCGAGTTTCTGCGCATTCTCCTGAACATCGCGCAGGGCGCGTACGACAACGCACTCATGTTCGAGCGCGAGCACGAGCGCACGCTCGGCATCGTCAAAACGCTCATGTCCATCATCGAGGACAACACGCTGCTCAAGGGAACCTCGGAGTTCGTGTCGCGCTACGTCGGCATGACGGCGAAGGGTATGGATTATCCCGAGGAGCATTTCAAGGACCTGATCTACGGGACCGTGCTCCGCGACATGGGCATGGTCAAGGTGAGCGACCTCATCCTCCGCAGCCCCCGCGATCTCAGCAAGGAGGAATGGGAGATCATCAAGCGGCACCCGGAAGACGGCGGCGAAATGCTCGATCGCATGAAGTTCGCCGATCACGTCGTCAATATCGTCCGCACGCATCACGAACGATTCAACGGCGAGGGGTATCCGTACGGCCTCAGGGGCAAGGAGATCCCCCTCGGTTCGCGCATCATCTCCGTCGTCGAGAGCTACGCGGCGATGATACACGAGCGTCCGACGCGTCCCGCCCTTTCTCAGCGCGAGGCGCTCGATACCTTGAAGGAAAACTACGGCCTCCGGTACGACCGGGAAGTCGTCGTGAAATTTTCGTCCATTATGGAAAAGGAAATCGCCCGATCGGTTCAGACGGGAACCGCTGTGCTGCAAGGAAGGTAACATTGAGCTGCAACATACTGCTCGTCGACGACGATCCGAACGTGGTGGAAATCCTGTCCGAATCGCTCAGAAACAAGGGGTATTCGACGTTCTCGGCTTCCGACGGCGAGGAAGCGCTCCGCGTGTACGACGAGAGCCGTCCCGATCTGGTCGTGCTCGACGTCGTTCTGCCGAAAAGGGACGGCTTCGCCGTGTGCGACGAGATACGCGCGCGCGACATCCATCGCGACGTCCCCGTGATCATGATTTCGGCCAATGCGATCAACGATTCGATGGTGCGCGGGCTTCGATCGGGAGCTCAGGATTACATCAAGAAACCGTTCTCCGTCAAGGAGATCGTGGCGAAGATCGACCACCAGCTCACGCAGGCGCAGCATCGGCGCGATCTGCGCGAGCAGAATCTGCAGCTCGAGGACGAGGTCGAGCGGGGTCAGGCCGATTACACGCGGATCAACCGCGAGCTCAAGAAGCGCGTGCTCGACATGCGGACGCTGTTCGGGCTCAGTCAGGATCTCAACCGGCTCCGCGACCCCGAGGAGCTCATCCGTGTCTTTTGCCTCACGCTCGTCGGACAGCTCGGCGTGAGCTCCACCGCGCTCTTCTACGCTTTCGACGACATCGACGACCATCTCTCGTACGCAGGCGGGAGCGGCATGTCCGACGGCGTGCTGCGCTCCGTGCGTCTCTCGCGCGAGATCGCCCTCTCGAAGCACCTGCTCGCCAAGCAGAACGTCGCCCGGCTCACGGAGGGCGACCTTCCGCCCGACGCCCGGCGGGAGGCGGATTTTCTCACCCGTTTCGGATTCGAATACGCGTATCCCCTCATCGTGAAATCGCGTCTCATCGGCATCGTGCTCATCGGCCAGAAGGTCAACCGGCAGGAGTACAGCGCCGGCGAGATCGAGCTCTTCAAGTCGATCTGCACGTCGGCGGCCACCGGCCTCGAAAACGGCCGCCTCTACGCCGAGCTGCAATCGACCTATCTCTCGACGATCAAGGTGCTCGTCTCGACGATCGAGGCCAAGGACGCGTACACGCGCGGCCACACCGAGCGGGTGGCGGAATACGCGCGCATGATCGCCGAGGAGATGAGGCTTTCGAGACGCGAGGTCGAGACCGTGAGCTTCGGCGCGGCGCTCCACGACATCGGCAAGCTCGGCGTGTACGAGAACATCCTCAACAAGCCCGGCGAGCTCACCGAGCAGGAATGGGAGATCGTGCGCAGCCATCCCGAGGTGGGCGCCAACATCATCCGCAACATGAAGTTCCTCGAATCCGCCTGCGATCTCGTCCGGCACCATCACGAGCGGCTCGACGGCAAGGGATATCCGGACGGCCTTCGCGGTCCGCAGATCTCCGTCGGGGCGCGCATCATCGCCGTCGCCGACAGCTTCGACGCCATGACGAGCGACCGGCCCTACCGGCGGGCGTTCTCGATCGAGGAAAGCCTCTCGCAGCTCAAGTCGCAGGAAGACAAATTCGATCAAGAGATCGTCGCCTACATGGAGACTCTCGTTCGAAGCGGCCGTCTACAGCGGTAACGCCGGTTCCGTCCGCTCCATCTCCCGCTTTTCGTGCTCCCGCGCGGATTCCCTCTACTGAAAGCTCGATTCACGGTGAACGCCGTTGACGGCTCCGTCGCGGCAGGTCTCGGGGGCCGGGAGCGCACGGCGGCGCAACCCCTTCTCGCAAAGGATGATACGCGATGTCTCAGCGCGGCGAGGGCGGCGGCATGCCGCTTGCCCAAAGGCGGGGCGGGCATTTTCGGAGGCATCGCGGGGCGCCGGGAGCCGGGGGGGTGGATGGGTGGCTGGGAGCTCCGGCGCCCCGGGCGCTCGACCCGGCGCCGGCCCGGGCGGGCCTCAGGCCGCGGGAGCGCCCTCTTCGGCCTTGATGCCGATCATGCCCGCGAGGTCGTTGCGGAGAGCGTTGATGTCGAGCTTGCGTTTGAGCTTGCCGCCCGAGGCGAGGGAGATCGTCCGCGTTTCTTCGCTCACGATGATGACGACGGCGTCCGTTTCCTCGGAGAGCCCGAGCCCGGCGCGGTGCCGCGTGCCGAGAGATTTCGTCAGGCGGGGATTCTGCGAGAGGGGCAGGATGCAGCCGGCCGCCACGATGCGGTTCTTCTCAATGACGACCGCGCCGTCGTGGAGCGGGCTCGAGGGCGTGAAGATCGTGACGAGGAGCTCGGCCGTGACGCGGGCGTCGATGGGCGTGCCCGTCTCGATGTAGTTGCGCAGCCCCACGTCCTGCTCGAGCGCGATGATGGCCCCGATGCCGCCCTGCGTGAGCTGGTGGCAGGCCTTCACGATTTCGCTCACCGTGCTCGTTTCCTCGACCTTGATGAAATAGCCGAGGATCCTGTTCTGTCCGAGCAGCGACAGCGCCCGGCGCAGCTCGGGCTGAAAGAGGATCACGAACGCCACGACCCAGACCGTCTTGAGGCTCGAGAGGATCCAGTTGATCGCGTTCATGTCGAGCCAGCGCGCTATGAACGAGAGCGTGAAGAGCAGGAAGAGGCCGACGAACATCTGCGCCGATCGTGTTCCGCGGATGAGGAGAAAAAGACGGTAGAAGAGAAACGCGACGATGATAATGTCGAGGATATCGATGGTGAGGTTCAGCTGAAAGGAGCTCATGCGATCGTCTCCGGTCTCTCGATTGCCCGCCAGACCTTGATATAGTCGGCCGCCTCGCGCACGTCGTGGACGCGGACGATCGCGGTCCCCGCGGCGCAGCAGCGCCCGAGCGCCGCGAGCCCGCCGGCGAGGCGCTCGGAGCTCTCGCGCCCCGTGACCGCCCCGATGAAGGCCTTCCTCGAGAAGCCGACCATGACGGGAAAGCCGAGCCCGCGAAAATCGCCGAGCTGGGCGATGAGCGCGAGGTTGTGCTCCAATCTTTTCCCGAAACCTATTCCCGGGTCAACGATAATCGCCTCGCGCGCTATCCCCGCCTCCGAGAGCTCGTCCGTCCTCGCCGCGAGCCAGGAGAGAATCTCCGCGGTCACGTCGTCGTAGCGGGGATCGATCTGCATCGTCTCGGGGCTTCCCCGCATGTGCATGACGACGACGGCCGCGCGCCGCCGCGAGGCGAGCTCGCCCATCGCCGGATCGCCCGCGAGCCCCGTCACGTCGTTCACGATCGACGCCCCCAGATCGAGCGCCATGCGGGCGACGGAGCTCCGGCGCGTGTCGATCGAGAGCGGCACGGAAAGCTTTCCCGCGAGGCGCTCGAGAACCGGTTTCACCCTCGCGATCTCCTCTTCGGCCGTCACGGTGGCCGCGCCGGGACGCGTCGATTCGCCGCCGACGTCGATCACTCCCGCGCCCTCCTCGGCCATGGCGAACGCCCGCTCGGCCGCGCGGTCCGGGTCGAGGTACCGCCCGCCGTCGCTGAAGCTGTCGGGGGTGACGTTGAGGATGCCCATGACGACGGGTCCGGCGGAAAGGTCGAGCTCTCCGGACGGAAGGCGCACCGATCGCGGGGGGCGCAGCGCGGAGGCGACGAGCCGCTCGAGAGCGCCGCCGAGCTCCGCGAGGCCGAAGGGCTGCCGCGCGAGCTTTTCCGGCAGGCGCTCCATCCGGGCGCGGTCGGCGACGATGTAGACGCTCGATCGGTCGGGTCCGCCGGTGATCACCTCGCGGTGAACAGCGGCGTCGCCGCCGAGCGAGAGGAGCTGCTGCTTGATGATGTTCGCCTCGGGCGCCCGAACGCCGTCCACGCGCACGACGAGCATGTCGGCCTTCGCGGCGACTCTGTCCGCGCCGTGGGGATCGACTCCGGCCTCGCGGAAATACCGGGCGAGGGTTTCCCCGTGGCGGGCCGAGATGAGACGGAGAGAAAACGACATGGGCTCCATCGTTCCGGCCGCGCGGGCGGCGCCGGAGGGCCGGGCCGCGCGGGGCGGGCGTCAGCCGGCCGCCGGTCTCGAACCGCCGGCGCCCGGGGGCGGAGGATCGCCGTTGCCGTTCGAGGCGCGTTTCTGCGGCGGCAGAACGCCGTCGCTCAGGAGTATGCGGATTTCGTCGCCGTCGAGGGTTTCGCGCTCGAGGAGCGCGGCGGCGACCTTGTGGAGATCGTCGAGATGCTCCGTGAGGATTCCCCGCGCCCGCTCGTAGCATTCCTTTATGATCCGGCGGACCTCGTTGTCGATCTCGCGGGCGGTTTCCTCGCTGAAATCGCGGCGGACGGCTATTTCCTTGCCGAGAAATATCTGCTCCTCGTGGTCGCCGTACGAGATCGGACCCATCCGCTCGCTCATGCCCCAGCTCATGACCATGTTGCGCACGCGCTGCGAGGAGTGCTTGATGTCTCCGTAGGCGCCGGTGCTGATGAGGTTGAAGATGATCTCTTCCGCGACGCGGCCGCCGAGCGATATTGTCACCTCGTCGAGGATGTATTCCCGCGAGAGGTAGTAGCGGTCGTCGGTGGGGAGGAACCACGTGCCGCCGCCCGTTCTTCCGCGCGGAATGATGGTAACCTTGTGCAGCGGGTCGGCGTGCTGGAGATTGAGGCTCACGACGGCGTGGCCGGCCTCGTGGTACGCGCCCATCCGCTTTTCGTCCTCTTTGATGATGCGGCTCTTGCGCTCGGGGCCGAGGATGACCTTGTCCTTGGCTTCGTCGAAATCCTCCATGAGGACCTTGTCTCGGTTGCGGCGCGCGGCGAGCAGCGCCGCCTCGTTGACCGTGTTGGCGATGTCCGCGCCGGAGAATCCCGGCATGCCGCGCGCGAGGGTCTCGAGGTCGACGTCCTCGGCGAGCGGCACTTTGCGCGTGTGCACCTTGAAGATGCCGAGTCTCCCGCGCAGATCGGGCATGTCGACGACGATGCGGCGGTCGAAGCGGCCGGGCCGCAGCAGCGCCGGATCGAGCACGTCCGGACGGTTCGTCGCGGCGAGCAGTATCACGCCTTCGTTCGTCTCGAAGCCGTCCATCTCGACGAGAAGCTGGTTGAGCGTCTGCTCGCGTTCGTCGTGTCCGCCTCCGAGCCCCGCCCCGCGGTGGCGCCCGACGGCGTCGAGCTCGTCGATGAAGAGAATGCAGGGGGCGTGCTTCTTGCCCTTGTCGAAGAGGTCGCGAACGCGGCTCGCGCCGACGCCGACGAACATCTCGACGAAATCGGATCCGCTCATGCTGAAGAACGGCACACTCGCCTCGCCCGCGACCGCCTTGGCGAGGAGCGTCTTGCCCGTGCCCGGCGGCCCGAGGAGAATGACCCCCTTCGGAATCCGTCCGCCGAGCCGCTGGAACTTCTTGGGGTCGCGGAGAAACTCGATGATCTCCTGGAGCTCCTCCTTGGCCTCGTCCGCGCCTGCGACGTCGGCGAAGGTGACGCGGGGGAGGCTCCCGTCGATCATCTTCGCCTTGCTCTTGCCGAAGCTGAAGGCCTTGTTACCGCCCGCCTGCATCTGGCGCATGAGGATGATCCAGAGGACGAGCAGGGCTATGATCGGCAGGGCGGTCGCGAGGGCCTTCATCCAGAAGCTGCCGCCCGGAAACTCGGCCTCGATCTGCGCGTCGGGGTTCTTCGCCCAGAGGGTGGCGGGCAGATCCTTGTCCTCGGCGGGCAGAATGACGCGGAAGCCGGAGATCGTGGCCTCGCCGTTTCCCATGGGGAGCGTGATCTCGTTCGTCAGCTTGCCGTGGACCTCGAGCCCCTTGATCTTGATCCGCGCGACGTTTCCCCGTTCGACCTGCCGCATGAACTGCGTGTAGGTGAGGGTCCACTCGCGCTCCCGGTCTGAGTTGAAGAGGAGGAACGCCATGAACGTGATGATGATCAGCATGACCCACAGCGCCATGGACCGGGACTGGCGCTGCGGCCCGGGCAGGGGAACCCCCGGCGGCCACTTCTTCGGATTCGGCGGCTCCCGTCGGGGCTTGGTCGTTTTGGGGTCGTCAGTCATGGCGTACTCTTTCTGTTCCTACTGAACATACGTAATGGAGAATGATTTGTCCATATCACGGTTCGCGTTTCGCGTCGGTTTCCGCGGGGGGGGCCTCCCGCGCCCGCCCGACCGGCCGGAAAGGCCTCTCCGGCTCTAGTTCCGCCGCGGGGAGGGGATCCCCGGCGGAGGCGGCCTCGCCAGCGGCGATGGGGATGAGCTCCGCGATATGGGAGAGGTTGCGGTAGCGCTCCATGAAGTCGAGCCCGTACCCGACGACGAAGACGTCCGGCACGCGGAACCCGACGTAATGGACGGGGACGGAGATCTCCCGGCAGGCCGGCTTGTCGAGCAGCGCGCAGACGCGCAGGCTTCGCACCTGGCGTCCGAGGAGCAGCTCCTCGAGAACCGAGAGGGTGTGTCCCGTATCGACGATGCCGTCGATGATGACGACGTCCCGGCCGGCGACGCTGCGAGCCATGTCGTTCAGTATCTCGATCCGCTCGCTCCGCTCGAAGCCGGAGCCGTAGCTGCGGACCGTGATGAAATCGATCTCGTGGGGGATCGTGAGGTGGCGCACCAGATCGGCGAGAAAAATGAAGCCTCCCTTGAGGAGGCTGATGAAAACGGGAGTGCTGTCCGCGTAGTCCGTCGAGATCTCCTCGGCGAGCTCGCGGACCCGCGTTTCTATTTCATCTCGGGAGATGAGCACTCGCCCGAGATGAACGCATTTGCCGGCGCCGTCCGATATCATTTCGTGTTCCTGCCCTCATCGATGGATTGTATCATACGGCGCTCCCCCCGCGCATCAAAATCCTCGCCGGAGGGGGGAAAGTTTTATGCGGATGGCCCCGCGGCGCCCCGCCGCCACCCGGGTGCGCTCGTCCGTCGCCACTCCGGGGACCCAGAATGGCCCGTTCAGGTCCTCGAACACGGGAATCGCGTCGCGCTCCGAGCACGGAACCTTCCGGTCGATCATGATATCGCTCAGCTTTCTTCTTCCCCGCATGCCGAAGGGCGTCATGCGGTCCCCCGGACGCCGCCGGCGGACGAGGATCGGGAATCGCAACGACGCGAACACCGCCTCGCGCGGGCCGGCGCGCAGCGTTCCCTTCAGGGGGGCGGTTCGCTCGACGAGCACCGAGAGGTTCCACGCGGGCAGAAGGTGCCTGCCCGTTCCCCCGATGACGGCCGCGGGCCTCGGCGCGGCGGGCGCGGCCTTCCGGATGAGGAGATGCGCCTGTTCCCGGACGATTTCCACACCGTGCGGAAGGGACAGGCGCCGGCCCGAGCGGCCTCCGGCCACGAGGCGCTTCACGGCGTCGTAGTGCTTTTTCTCGATGTCGCGGGGGACGCCGAGGCGCTCGCGGCAGGCGAGCTCGACGAGGAGGTAGAGCTCGAAACCGCCGAGACGCTCGATTCTCGCGAGCGGCACCCGGATCTCCCCGCCCTGCCGGGAGCGGGGGAGAAGCGCCCGCACCGGCGCCTCGAGGGCGTCTCCGGCCTCGGCGACGTTGCCGGCGAGCCGGAGCAGCGACTCGTCGATCGCGGGGTTGAAGCCGCGGCGGAGCAACGGGAGCAGCACGTGGCGGACCCGGTTCCGGAGCATGGCGGTGTCGCGGTTGCTCGGATCGAGCGCGTAGCGGACGCCGCGGCGCCGCAGGAACGATCTCAGCTCGTCCCGCCCGCACCCGAGCAGGGGACGGATGAACACTCCCCGCCGCGGCGGCATGCCGGCGATCCCCCGCAGGCCCGCCCCGCGGATGATGTTGAGCAGGATCGTTTCGATTTGATCGTCGCGCGTGTGTCCGAGCGCGACGGCGTTCGCGCCCCACGCCCCGGCGCATTCCTCGAGAAAGCGATGCCGGAGAATCCGGGCCGATTCCTCGATCCCTTTCTTCATCCTTCGCGATTCGGCGGGGACGTCGGCGGCTCCCGCCATGAAGGGGAGCCCGAGCGCGCGGGCGCGGCGCTCGACGATCTTCCGCTCGCGGGCGGCCCCGGGCCGGATGCCGTGCTCGAAATGCGCGACGGCGAGCTCGAACGGCGTCTCGCGGGCGATGCGGTTCAGGATCTCGAGGAGGGCCATCGAGTCCGGGCCGCCCGAAACGGCCGCGATGATCCGGCTTCCCGGCGCGCACAGGCCCCGGGAGATCATCCACTCCCTGACATCGTCGATACAGCCCATATTGAGGCGGGTTTTGAACCGCGGAATGCGCCGGCCCGGAAAATAATCTGGTGGCGGTGCAGGGACTCGAACCCCGGACACAGAGATTATGATTCTCCTGCTCTACCAGCTGAGCTACACCGCCACAGCCGATGAATAGTAAGGGCGAAACAGCGCTTCTGTCAAGGAAAAAGCTCGGAAGTGCCGTTCGGATAAGCCCCTTGCACGGGGTCCTCCGTTTTGCTATAGATATAAAGCTGTTGTTCGGACGAACCGGGAGCGAGAGATGCGTTTGTTCACTCCCTCCGACGCCGCCGCGGGCGTTCTCGAGGGCAAAACGATAGCGATCGCCGGATACGGCAATCAGGGACGGCCGCAGGCGCTCAATCTGCGCGACAGCGGGTGCAGCGTGATCGTCGGCGCCCGCCGGGGGCGCCCGGGCTGGAAACGGGCGTCGGACGAGCGCTTCGAGGTCATGACGATCGCCGAGGCCGCCCGCAGGGCCGATATCCTCATGCTTCTCCTCCCGGACGAGGTCCAGGGCGACGTGTTCAGGGACGAGGTCGCCGGCGCGCTTCGCGGCGGCGCGGCGCTCTGCTTCGCCCACGGATTCGCCGTCGCCTTCGGGGAGATCGACGACCGCGGCCACGACGTCATTCTCGTCGCGCCGAAGGGGCAGGGCGGAAGGCTCCGGGAGACGTTCGTTTCGGGGGAGGGGCTGCCGTGCCTCGTCGGCGTGGCGAACGACGCGACGGGCGGCGCGCTTTCCCTCGCGCTCGGTCTCGCCGAGGCCCTCGGTTGCCTGCGCGCGGGGGCGTACGAGACGAGCTTTCGCGAAGAGGCGGTGAGCGATCTCTTCGGGGAGCAGGCCGTTCTCTGCGGCGGCGTGCCGGCGATCGTGAAACAGGCGTTCGATCTTCTCGTTCGGAAGGGATACAGCCCAGAGGTCGCGTACTTCGAGTGCGTTCACGAGCTCAAAATCATCGTCGATCTCGTCACCGAGAGGGGCTTCGCCGGAATGCGCGACGTCACGAGCGGCACGGCGGCGTACGGGAGCCTCGCGTTCGGCGAACGGATCGTCGGGAACGAAACCGGAGCGCTCATGGAAGCGCTTTTCGAGCGCATCGAGAGCGGCGAGTTCGCGCGGCTCTGGCTCGAGGAGAAGCGCTCGGGAGGGGCTGAGTTCCGGCGGCTCCGCGACGCGGAGCGGGGTCTTCTCGTGGAAACGGCCGGAGCGATCGTTCGCGGCCGGCTGCCGGTCGGCGCGGATCGCTCCGCGCGAGAAAAGGAGAAACACGATGCGTAATATGATATTCGCGGCCGCGTTGGCGGCATTCGCGATCACGGCGGGCTGCGGCAAGGAGACGAAGAAGGACGAAGCGTCCTTCCGCATACCCGATTCGCTTCTCTCCGAGGTCGAGGGATTCCATCTCACCGTCGACGACTATCATCCGGTGAAGGGCGGCGTCATGGCGAACCGCCAGATCGAGCTTCATTACCCCGCCAACGAGTACATCCGGTTCGTCGCCGTCAAATCGTTCGGATACCTGAAGCGGGCGCACGAGCTCGTCTCGCAGGAGATCGGCCGGCCGGCGGAGGACAAGCTCGTCGTCATCGGCGCGACCGATCTCGACGAATATCTGCTCATGACGCGCAAGGAGTGGTGGTATTACGGCCTCGTCAAGGGGGACACGATCATTTTCGAGCCGCTCGACATCCTGCTCAAGCGGGTGATCATCGAGCCGGCGACGATCAACCGGGTCGCTCAGGCGGCCATCAATTACCGCTCGGGAGGCCGCTCTCCCTTCTGGCTCAAGGAAGCGGTCGCGTCGCGCGTCGCCGGAGAGGGCGAGATTCTCAAGATTCAGATGCCCGAGTTCGAGCACGAGGGCAGGGTCATGGATCCATCTCCGGAGGCGATCGAAGCGGCGATCGCCGAGGGGACCGACCGGGGGGCGTCCCGGGTGGCCTACTACGCGGCTTACCGGATGCTCGACAATCTGCTCGCCGCGCACTCGATGGACAACGTCATGTCGTTCTTCGACCGTCTCAAGCAGGGCGCGACGATCGACGAGGCCTCCTCGGAGGCCTTCGGCCTCCCGTACGACGCGCTCATCACCAAGATCCGGATCGACCGGTGAGCGGGCGCGCGGCATGATGGATCGCGTCGAACGGCAGGAAGAGGTCGTGCGGGTGCGTTTCGCCCCGAGTCCGACGGGGCACCTCCACGTGGGGGGCGCCCGCACGGCGCTCTACAACTTTCTCTACGCGCGCAGAAACGGCGGGGTCTTCGTGCTGCGCATCGAGGACACCGACGCGGCTCGATCGACCCGCGAATCGTACGAGGGGATTCTCCGCGGCATGCGCTGGCTCGGGCTCGAGTGGGACGAAGGGCCCGATATCGACGGCCCGTACGGCCCGTACGTGCAGTCGGCGCGGAGCGTGCTCTATCACAACGAGGCCGATCGCCTGCTGCGGGAGGGAAATGCCTACCGCTGCTTTTGCACGCCCGGGGAGATCGAGGCGATGCGCGCCGCGCAGGAGGCGGGGGGAGAGCCGCCGAAGTACAACGGACGCTGCCGCTCCCTCTCCGCGGCCGAAATCGAGGAGAAGCTCGGCCGGGGAGCTCCGCACGTCGTCCGGTTCATGATGCCGGTCGAGGGGCAGACGCGGTTCCGGGACGTGATCCGCGGCGATTTTTCGTTCGACAACGCCGGACTCGACGATTTCGTCCTCATCAAGTCGGACGGGCGGCCGACCTACAATTACGCCGTCGTCGTCGACGACGCGCACATGCGCATCAGCCACGTCATCCGCGGCGACGACCACATCTCGAACACGCCGCGCCAGGTGCGCCTCTACGAGGCTCTCGGGTACAAGCTGCCCAAGTTCGCCCACCTGCCGATGATTCTCGGCGCCGACCGGACGCGCCTCAGCAAACGCCACGGCGCGACGTCGATCGACGCCTACCGGGACCTCCACTACCTCAGCGATGCCATGGCCAACTACCTCGCGCTTCTCGGCTGGTCGTTCGACGGCAAGCGCGAGCTCTTCACGTTCAAGGCGCTCGTCGACGCCTTCTCGCTCAAACGGGTGTCGAGCAATCCGGCCGTGTTCGACGTGGGCAAGATGGAGTGGATCAACGCCGAGCATTTCAAGCTGCTGCCTCCGGCGGAGAAGCTGAGACTCGTGTGCGACGTGCTCGTGGAGGAGAAGCTCCTCCCGCCGGCATTCGAGGTCGATCTCTCGCGCCCCGTGGATCTCAAGCTCGTCGCGGGAAAGGAGCCGCTCAAGATCGAGGCCGCCGACGCCGGGGAGAAGGCGTACGCCCGGGAGCTGCCGCGCCTCGCCCTCATCATCGATACGCTCGGCAACCGTCTCAAGCTCCTCCGCGAGGTCCGGGATCTCATGGGGTATTTCTACAGCGACGACTTTCCGCGGGACGAAACGGCCGTGCGGAACCATCTCGCCTCGAAGGAGGCGTCCGCGCGGCTCGCCTCTCTCGCCGGGGCGTTCGAGGAGCTTCGGTACTTCGATCGCGCCTCGGTCGAGGAGACGCTCCGCGGACTCGCCGAGCGGCTCGGAGTCGAGGCCGGGGAGCTCATCCATCCCTGCCGCGTGGCCCTGACCGGCAGGACCGTATCCCCCGATATTTTCTGGGTGATCGTGCTCCTCGGCAAGGCGAAAACGATCGAGCGGCTGCGCGTCGCCTCGGGGGTCGGCTCCGCGCCGCCGGCCCCGAAAAACGATTGATACCAGAAAGATGGAGTTGCTTTCCCGGCCCGACTGTTTTATTTTCTGGTACGCTTTTGGGGAGTGGTCTAATGGCAGGACAACTGACTCTGGATCAGTTTATGGGGGTTCGAATCCTCCCTCCCCAGCCATGAACGGACGTGGCCCCTTAGTCTAGTGGTCAGGACGCTTGGTTCTCAGCCAAGAATCAGGGGTTCGACTCCCCTAGGGGCTACCAGAAATAGGAAACCCGCCAGGCGCCGAGCCCGCGGGTTTCAATGATAAAGCCCGGGGTCGCGCCTCGCTGCACCCCGGGCTTTTCGTTTCGAGCGGCGACCGCCGCGTCAGCAGCCCGCTCAGGTGGGGCCGCAGGAGGAGCCGCCCGAGCACCCGCCGCACGACTTGGCCACGGCCGAGATGAGCTTCTCGAGATCGGTCGATGCGCAGGAGGGGCAACTGACCTCCTGCGACGCCCTCATGACGAGCTCCTCGAACAGCGCGCCGCATTTCCCGCATCGATATTCGAATATCGGCATGACGCCTACTTTTTTTGTTCCGGGCTCTCGTCCGGCCGCGCGCCGGGATCCGCCCCTTTCTTCTGATGCGCCGCATCCTTCGATCGGTCCCCGATCGAGCAGGCCGACGACATTCAGGTGGGCACGCCGAGGCGCGGCAGAATGAAGAACATGAGCACGAACCAGATGGCGACAAAGAGGAGCAGCTTGACCACGTCGTTCATCCCCCGTTTCATCGTTTCGTACGTCCGGCGGGCGCGCCGCGCCGGGTTTTGCCGGACGGTTTCCGTTCGAGCGTCGCGCAGATCATGTCGCATATATCCTCGGGCAGAGCGCTGCTCAGCCGGTAGCGCACGTTCCGGCGGTCCCTCCGCGAGGCTACGAGCCCCTCGTCCCGGAGCACGCGCAGGTGCTTCGAAACGTTCGCCTGCGCGAGCCCCGTCTCGGCGACGAGCGCGGTGACGCTCCGCTCCCCCTCGCAGAGGCTTCGCAGCACGGAGAGGCGCGACGCGTCGGCCATCGCCTTGAGCCGTCTCGCGACGAGCTCGAGGGCCGGCGCGTCGATCGAAAGCAGCGTATGCGCGGTTCCCTTCATATTCCTATATACTCATATAATAATATGTGACCGGCGTCAAGGGGAAAGCGTCGCGCGCCGGCGGGAGAGGGCTAGGAAACGAGCAGCGTCGAGACGATGATCTGCGCGAGGAGGATCTTCGCGATCATCGAGGCGGGATAGACGGCGGCGTAGTAGACGTTCGGCAGCTCGTTGCCGGCCTGCTGGTTCGCGTAGGCGAGCACGGCGGGCTGCGTGTGCATGCCGGAGACCACGCCCATCACCGCGGAGAGCGGGAGCCGGAAGATCTTCGAGCAAACGACGACCGCCGCCACCGTCACGAAGGTCGTGATCGCCGCTCCGGCCGCGATGAGCCCCCAGCCGCCCGATTGGAAGGTGGCCCCGAAGCCTTCCCCCGCCTTGGTTCCGATCCCCGCGAGGAAGAAAACGAGCCCGACCTGCCGGATGACGAGGTTCGCCGCGAAGGGAAGCCCCCAGATCACGGGTCCCGTTCGCTCGAGCTTGCCGAGGATGAGCCCCACGAGCAGCGGGCCGCCCGCGAAGCCGAGCCGGAACATCATGCCGTTCGGCAGAGGGAGGGCGATCATGCCGAGGAACACGCCGAGCACGATGCCGATGGAGAGCGAGAGGTAATCGGTCTCGGAGATCGAGCGGAGCGAATCGCCGAAAAAGCGGGAAATCGTCTCGATGTTCTCGCGTTTCGTGACGACGCGGATGCGGTCGCCCGACTCGAGGATCGTATCGGGACCGGGCACGAAGTCGACGTCGCCGCGGCGCAGCCGCGTGATCGTCGCGTCGAAGATCGTGTGGAGCCGCAGCTCCCGGATCGTCCTGCCGATCACGTTCTTGCTCGAGACGAAGATGCGCCGGTAGGTGACCTCCCCCGACGTTTCCGGAAGATGCTCGGCGCTCCGCTCGCCGAAGAGTATGCGCGCTCTCTCGAGCGTCTCATCCGTTCCGACGGCGACGACGAGGTTGCCGCTCTCGAGCAAGGTGTCCCCGAGAACCACCGATATCGAGCCGCCCTTCTGTATGCGGCTCAGGACGAAGCCCGGATCGCCGAGCGCGGTGAGCGCCTCAGCGACCGTTTTTCCGGCGGCGGCGGGATTCGTGATGCGGAAGGTTGCGCTCCGGACGGCGGCCGCGCCCGATTCCCGGAGATACTCCGCGGCCTCCTTCGCGAAATCGGCGCGGAAGATCTTCGTGAAAACGAAAAGCCAGAGGATCACGCCGAGCACGCCGAAAGGATACGCGAGACCGTACGTGACGACGGGGCTTTCGAGGTAGAGATCGACGAGGGAGGGATCGATCGCGCTCCTCATGTTCTCGATCGTCTCGACGGTGGCGGCGAGCGCGGGAGTGTTCGTGAGCGCGCCGCAGAAAAGCCCCGCCGCGCTCGGCGCGGGGAGCGAAAGCGCGTATTTCAGAATGACGGTCGTCCCGGCGGCGGCGGCGAGCACGATGACCGCGGCTATGTTGAGTCCGAGCACCCGCTTGCGGAAGGAGGCGAAGAAGCCGGGGCCGGCCTGAAGGCCGATCGCGTAGACGAAGAGCACGAGCCCTATAACATATATATAGTCGGGAAGGGCGAGACGCGCGTCGAAGGCGCTCAGGCCGATTCCGACGAAAAGGACCGCGGCCACGCCGAGGCTGAATCCGAAAATCTTAATGTTTCCAATGAGATAGCCGAGACCTATCACCGTGAAGAGCAGCAGTATCGGACTGGAGGCGAGCACGTCGGCGAGCCCCCGGGCGGCGCCCGAGAGAACGGCGAAGGTGACGAGCGTATCGGTCAAGGGGAACCTCAATATCGAACGACGGTTGCTGTCCTCGGCGCCGCGTTTCGGCGGAAGGCGCGCTTCCCGGCCCGGCGCCCGCTCCGACGAGACAAATATGAGGCGGAAGGCATAAAGTCAAGCGGTTTCGATGCGTTACGCCGCCGGCGGCGGCCCGTCGGGGCTCCGTCCGAGGAGGTAGAGAGCCGCGCCGACGGTCGCCGCGCCGAGCGCGAGCGATGCGGCGGCGGAGAGGCCGAAGGCGAGGGGCAGGTATCCGCAGAGAACGGCGGCGCCCGCGGCGGTCAAGGCGTAGGGAAGCTGCGTGCGCACGTGGTCGACGTGATCGCAGGCGGATGCCATCGAGGACATGATTGTCGTGTCGGAGATGGGCGAGCAATGGTCGCCGAAAACGGACCCGCCGAGAATCGCCCCGATCGAACCCGAGAGAATCGCGTCGAGCGCGCTTCCGGAGATCGCGGCCGCCTTCGAGGCGCCGAAGACGAGCGGCACGACGATCGGGGTGAGGATCGACATGGTGCCCCAGGACGTGCCCGTCGAAAACGATATCGCCATCGCGACGAGGAAGACGACGAGCGGGAGGAAGCGCGGATCGAGAACCCCGGAAAGCAGATGCACGAGATAATCCGCGGTATGGAGCTCGGTGCACACGGAGCCGATGCACCACGCGAGCACAAGGATGACGATGGCGATGAGCATCGAACGGATGCCGTTCATCCAGGCGGCTACCGTCTCGGTGAGGGTGAGCAGGCGTTGAACGAGGGCGAGGACCGCCGCCGACAGGCAGCCCGCCATCGAGCACCACAAGAGCGCGACAAAGGAGTCGGCCTCCCTGAGGGCGGCGAGCAGCCCGCCCGGCTCGCCGCGCGCCGCGAGCGCCTCGCGCCCCGTGACCACGAGCCCGGCGAAGGCGACCGCGATGACGACGGCGATGGGAACGAGCCCGTTGATCCAGCGCGGCCGCGCCGAGGCCGCCGGCGCCGCGCTCTCGGCGTCGATGTTCGAGAGGAGCACCGCGCCGTCGGCGGACGTTTTGCCCGTCGAGCGCGCGCGCCGCTCGGCGGAGAGCATCGGGCCGAAATCGCGGTTCATGAGCGCGACGAGGAGCACGAGGAGAACGGCGAAGATCGAGTAGTAGGAGTACGGTATGGCGGCGACGAAGGCGGCGAAGGGGTTCCGGTCGACTCCGATCGAGGCGAACGATTGCCCGAGGAGCGACACCTGAAATCCGATCCAGCTCGTGATCACCGCGATCGAGGTGACGGGGGCGGCCGTCGAGTCGACGATGTAGGAGAGCTTTTCCCGCGAGATGCGGAGACGGTCCGTGAGCGGACGCATCGAGTTTCCGACGATGAGCGTGTTCGCGTAGTCGTCGAAGAAGATCACGACCCCCATGAGCCAGGCGGCGAACTGCCCCCGCCGAGGCGTCGTGGCGAGGCGCGAGACGCGGTCGACGATCCCCTGCATGCCCCCCATGCGGTACATGATGCCGACCATGCCGCCGAGGAGCAGCGTAAAGACGATGATCGAGGCGTGATCGCTCCCCTGCGCGGGGTCGGAGAGAGTTTTGATCGCGTCGCGATCGACGATCCTGAGCAGCGCGGCGAGCGGGCGATACCCCTCGAGAAAGAAGTTGCCGAGCCAGACGCCGGAGAGAAGCGCGAGCACCACCTGCCGGAAAACGAGCGCGATGACGATCGCGATGAGCGGGGGCAGGATCGAGAACCAGGCGGGAACGGCGAATATCTCTTCGCGGAGAGTCTCCCCGCCGACCGCGAGGGCGATTTCGTGGCGGCCCGCGCTGGGGAGCGTCACGGCGACGGCTTCGCCCGGATGGGGCGGGACGCCCCGGTACAGGATCTCTCCGTCGAGCAGGACGACGAGGGAGTCGCCGGGGGCGTGCGGAACGTCCCCGGGCGGCTCGTAGCGGTAGGGTATGCCGGCGAGCGCCGTGCGCCGGTTTCCGGCGTCCGCCGCGGAAGCCGCTCGATCCGGGAGAAGGGAGCAGGCGAGAACGGCGGCAAAAAGGATGATGGCGGGGGCTCCGGCGCGTTTCTTGGCGGATGCGGTCACTGGCGCCGTCATCCGATCTCCCGCAGCGCGACCGTCGTGTCGCGTCCCGCCATCCGGGCGGCGGCGCGCACGTGCTCCCACGGCGAGTGTTTGTGGATCTCGGCGAAGAGGTCGTCGCGTCCCGATACTCTCGCGACGAGCTCGAGGGACGCGGCGTCGGCGGTGATCATGTCGGGCGCGCAGACGAATCCGATGTCCGGAGCGACGAGCGGTCCCGCGTTCGCGTCGCAGTCGCAGAGGCGGCTGATGTTCTTGAGGACGTTCACGGCGTACACCTTCTTGAACCGCGCGGCGGCGAGCACCGCCGCCTCGGCGAGAAGCTCGTCGAAGAGGCCCACCCTCGGCGCGATCGAACGTTCCGGGCAGACGAGAGCGCAGTTGCTGCAGCCGGGGCACCAGGTGACGCCGAAGCGCGGCCGGTCCCCCTCGAGGACGATGTTGCCCGTCGGGCATCGCTCGACGCAGGTCCCGCACCGCGTGCAGCCCTCGCCGTACACGGGCTCGCCCCCTTCGTGGATCGCGCCCTTCGTTTCCCTGGCGACGCATCCCATGCCGACGTTCTTGACGGCGCCTCCCATGCCGCACGCGACGTGTCCCTTGACGTGCGAGAGGAGCAGCACGCCGTCCGCCTCGATCGGATCCGAGGCGAGAAGAAAGGTCATCGCCGCGCCCGCGACCTCGACGTGTCGGTTCGAGACGGTCACGGGAGCGCCGAGGTTTCGTTCCGTGTAGCCGCGCGCGGCGGCGCTGAGAAGATATCCCTCGACGGTGTGGCGCGGGCTCGAGTAGACGACGGGCGTGTCGAACACGTACGGACGGCAGCCGATTCCCGCGAGACAGGCCGCGATGCGCCGCACGAAGGGCGCCTCGATGGAGAACGGATTGCCCGGCTCTCCCATGTGGATCTTGATCGCGACGCGATCGTTTCGCGCGAACACTCGCGCGAGCGCGCCCTCGAGATACGAGAGAAGCGCGTCGTCGGAGGCGAGAAATGTCGCTTCGTGTTTCATCCCGGTGCTCCGTGTTCGCCGCCGCTCGGCGAACGAACGCGGAGCCACTATAGCAACGCGTCGCGCGCGTGTCAATCGATGCGCCCGCTCGTCGCGCGAGCCCCGCGCGCGTCGCCGGCGCAAAAAATATTTTCTCCGCGAGTCAAAAATGCTTGACACATTTTTTCATGAGTGAATACCATGCCCTCGAAGTGAATTCGGGTCCGCTTCGGACGGCATCGAGCGCAGCGCAACGGAGAGAGAAGCGGACATCAAGTGGCGATGGTAGGCTTTCAACCTTCACAAAGGAGTGGAGACCATGCCGGTAAAGAAGAAAGCCAAGGCGAAACCGAAGAAGAAAGCCAAAGCCAAAGCGAAGCCGAAAAAGAAAGCGAAACCCAAGAAGAAAGCAAAAGCCAAGAAGAAATAGCACGTCTTCGCCATTTCCGACAGCAACCATCGTCATTTTGCGGGAGCGGCCATCGGGCCGCTCCCGTTTTCATTTTGGCGTTGACATCGCCACTCCGCGCGCGATAATGCAGTTGAATCGATTCGATGTTCGGCGGAGCCGGGCCGGATGCGGCCGCCGGCGGGCACTCACCACTCGCAAAGGGGTGTTGGGGTGGAAGGAAAGGTACCTGACAAGATCTTCCTGTCGCGGGGCGTCGGAAGACACCGGGAAAAGCTCACGAGCTTCGAGCTCGCGCTGCGCGCGGCCGGGATCGCGCAGTTCAACCTCGTGCACGTCTCGAGCATCTTTCCGCCGCACTGCGTCCTCATCCCGCGCACGCGGGGCATCTCGATGATGCGGGCCGGCGAAATCGTCTACTGCGTTCTCGGACAGAACAGCACGAACGAGCAGAGTCGTCTCGTCGGCGCCGGCATCGGCGTCGCCATTCCGACGGACCGCAAGAAATACGGCTACATATCCGAGCACCACGCCTTCGGCATGCGGCAGGAAGAGATGGGGGATTACACGGAGGATCTCGCCGCGACGATGCTCGCCTCGACGCTCGGCATCGAGATCGATCTCAGCCGCGCGTGGAACGAGCGGAAGCAGGAGTGGAAGATCGCCGGGCAGATCGTCCGAACGACGAACATCACGCAAACGGCCCTCGGCAAGGATGGAATGTGGACCTCCGTCGTCGCCGCGGCGGTGTTCTGCAGCTACAAGAACCGGTAATGGAGCGAAGCTACGATTTTCTCGGCGCCGAAGTCGCCGGTTCGGACAGGGATCGCGTGTACGTGATCCCTGTTCCCGTCGAATGGAGCGTCACGTACGGGAAGGGGGCGGGGAGCGCCCCCGCGGCGATGCTCGCCGCCTCGATGCAGATCGAGGTGTACAACGCGGGCCTCGACGTCGACCTCGAGGGCGCCGGCATCGTGACGCTCCTGCCCGAGATCCACTCCAAAGACGATCTCGTCGCCTTCGTGCGGGAGCATCGCGGGCTGTTCCGGGAAGCGCTGCCGTGCTTCCTCGGCGGAGAGCACTCGATCACGCCCTGGATACTCGAGGGGCTCGGGCTCGCGGACATCGGGATCGTGTGGCTCGACGCGCATGCCGACCTGCGCGAGAGCTATCTCGGCGAGCGCGAGAACCACGCCTGCGCCGCGCGCAACTCGCTCGCCTACGGGCCGCTCGTCCAGATCGGCGTCCGGAGCTACTCGCGCGAGGAGCGGGATTTTCTGCGGGGCGCGGGAGGCACGCGCGTCTTTCCGTTCTGGAACGAAGGCGCCTGGGAGGCGATCCGGCGCCTGCCCGAGAACGTCTACCTCTCGATCGATTTCGACGCCGTCGATCCGTCGATTCTGCGCGCCGTCGGCACCCCCGAGCCCGGCGGACTCGCGTGGGATGAGCTCATGGATCTCCTCACCTTCGTGTTCGAGAAGAAGCGCGTCGTCGGGATGGACGCGGTCGAGCTCGCGCCCGCCGGGCATGACGAGACATCGAGCTTCATCGCGGCGAAAATCGTCTACGAGGCGATCTCGCGGTATCTGAGAAGGGAGTTGCCCCGTGAAGCGTGACTATCTCACCCATCCGACGAGGCCGATCCTGCCGAAGGCGGGGATGACGTGCGACGAGCTGCTGCGCGGACTCGAGGGATGCAGCTTTCAGGCCCGCCAGCTCGCCCTCGCCGCGAAGATCTGGACGGAGGCGCTCGACGACGACATCGTCGTGATGTTCGGTCTCGCCGGCGCGATGGTTCCCGCCGGCATGCGCCGGACCATCGTGACGCTCATGGAGCACCGCCTCATCGACGTCGTCGTCTCGACGGGCGCCAACCTCTACCACGATTTCTACGAGACGGCGGGCAACTATCATTACATCGGGAGCGCGGAGGCGGACGATACGAAGCTCCGCAAGGACAAGATCGACCGAATCTACGACACCTACGCCGACGAGGACGGATTCGTCCGGCTCGACCGGCACATCGGGCGGTGGGCGACGAAGACGCTCGAGGAGCGGCCCTACACGACGCGCGAGTTTCTCCATTTGCTCGGCAAGGAGGCGAACCGCGTCTCGAAGGGGGAACAGGGCATTCTCAGCGCCGCATACCGCCTCTCGATTCCGGTGTATTGCCCCGCGATCGGCGATTCGTCGATCGGCATCGGTCTCGCCGGACGCAAGCCGAAGGTGATCTTCGACATGATCGGCGACGTGGAGGAGACCGCCGACATCGCGGCGAGCAAACCCACGATGGTGATTTACGTCGGAGGGGGAACGCCGAAGAATTTCATCCAGCAGACCGAGGTGACGAATATGGTCCTCGGGCGCGAAGCCGAGGGACACCGCTACGCGATCCAGTTCGTGGTCGACGCTCCGCACTGGGGAGGCCTCAGCGGCTGCACCTTCGAGGAGGCGATCTCCTGGGGCAAGATCGCGGTCGACGCCAAACGCGTCACCGTCGTTTCGGATGCGGCGATCGCGCTGCCGATCGTCGCGGCGTCCGTGCTGACGCGCCGCGCCCGCGCGAAGAGAAGGCGCGCGCCGAAGAAGATGTTCTAGAACGGGCCGCCGGTGCGGCCGGGGTGGTGTGAGGGGAGGTCGGGGATGGTCGCTGAAATCCGTTCGGGTGCCGTTCTCGGGATAGAGGGGTTCGGGGTCACGGTCGAGATCGATCTCGCGCGGGGGCTGCCCTCCTTCGCGATCGTCGGTCTGCCGACCGCCGCCGTGCGGGAAAGCCGCGAGCGGGTGACCGCCGCGATCAAGAACAACGGCTTCGCCTTTCCCCAGAAACGCATCACCGTCAATCTCGCCCCCGCCGACGTGCGAAAGGAAGGGGCAGCCTTCGACCTGCCCATCGCGCTCGGCATCCTCACGGCGAGCGGTCAAACGGCGCGCGAGGTTCCCCCGCACGCGCTCGTTCTCGGCGAGCTGGCTCTCGACGGCAGGCTGAAGCCCGTGAGGGGCGTGCTCCCCATAGCCCTCTTCGCGCGCGCTCTCGGTTACCGGCGGATGTTCGTCCCCGAGGCGAACGCCGGGGAGGGAGCGGCGGTGCGGGAGATCGAGATCGTGCCGTGCGCCGATCTCGGCGAGGCGCTCCGCGTCATCGACGGGGCGCCGCCGCGAGCCGTGCGGGCGCCGTGTCCCGACGGTCTCCCGGAGTGGGGCGGGGATCTCGACTACGGGCAGGTGCTCGGACAGCACGCGGCGAAGCGGGCGATGCAGATCGCCGCGGCGGGGGGCCACCACGTCATCATGGTGGGGCCGCCGGGATCGGGAAAGACGATGCTCGCCCAGCGCCTGCCGTCGATCCTTCCTCCCCTCGACGACGAGGAGGCGCTCGAGCACGCGAGGATCATGAGCGTCGCCGGGGCGCGGAGCGTCGCCGTGCTCCGCCGGGAGCGTCCCTTCAGGGCGCCGCACCACTCGGCGAGCGACGCGGGGCTCGTCGGGGGCGGACGCTGCGCCTCTCCGGGGGAGATCACGCTCGCCCACAACGGCGTTCTCTTCCTCGACGAGCTCACCGAGTTCAAACGAAACGTTCTCGAGTGCCTGCGCCAGCCGCTCGAGGAGGGTCGCGTCGTCATCTCGCGCGCGAACGCCTCCTGCAGCTATCCGGCGCGCTTTCAGCTCGTCGCCGCGATGAACCCGTGCCCGTGCGGCTACGCCGGCTCTCCGCGGCACGCGTGCCGCTGCTCGCCGAACGCCGTCGAACGATACCTCGCCAAGATATCCGGTCCCCTCATCGACCGGATCAGCGTGCATGTGCCCGTGCAGCCGGTCGAGCCGTCGGATTTCGACCCGGCCGCCTCAGGCGACGGAATGCACTCGGCCGCGCTGAGGGAAGGGGTGTTTCTCGCCGTCCGCGCGCAGGGAGAGCGCTTTCGCGGCGAGCGCGGGATACGGCGGAACGCCGACATGCCGGTCGCGGATCTGGCGGGCGTTTGCGGGCTCGGGAGAGAGGCGATGGAGCTGCTGGCGGCGGCGCAGCGGAGGCTCTTCCTCAGCGCGCGAACGAGACGCAACGTCGTGCAGGTCGCCCGCACGATCGCCGACCTCGACGGATCGGCGGCGGTGGAGGCGCGCCATCTCGCCGAGGCGATCCAGCACCGCGTGCCCCGGCTGCTCGAGCGGGCCTGACGGGCCGCTGTCCTCAGATCTGCCGGGCGTGCATCACCTCGTGAGCGATGATGAGGCGCTGGATCTCGCTCGTTCCCTCGAAGAGGCGGTTGATGCGCGAATCGCGGTACATCCGCTCGATCGGGTACTCGCGGATGAATCCGTAGCCGCCGTGCACCTGGAGCGCCGCGTCGACGATCCGGTCGAGCGCCTCGGAGCAGTAGAGCTTCACCATGGAGGATTCCTTGGTGACGTCCATGCCCTGGTCGTACATCCATGCGGTGCGGTACACGATCGATTCCATGTTGTAGATCTGAGTCGCCATGTCGGCGAGCATCCACTGAATGGCCTGGGTCTGGGATATCTTCGCGCCGAACTGAACGCGCTCCTTCGAGTGGCTCACGCTGAGGGAGAGAGCTTCCTTCGCGGCGCCGAGCGTGGCGGCGCCGAGCCCGAGACGACCGCAGGCGAGGATGCGCATGCCGACGATGACGCCTCTCCCCGCGCGGCCGAGGAGGTTCGCCGCGGGCACCTTGACGTCGTCGAAGATGAGCTCGGCGGTTTCCGATCCGCGGATGCCCATCTTGTGCTCGATCTTGCCGATCGAGAATCCGGGGAACGCCCGCTCGACGATGAAGGCCGAAACCTTGCCGTCCGCCTTGCCGCCCTTGTTCCGTGCGAAGACGGTGAAGGTGTCGGCGAAGCTCCCGTTCGTGATGAAGTTCTTGCGGCCGTTCAGCAGATAGTGGTCGCCCTTTTCCTCGGCGACCGTCTCGCAGTTGAAGGCGTCGGAGCCGGCGTTTGGCTCGGTGAGGGCGAAGGCGGCTATTTTGCGCCCCTCGGCGAGCGGCACGAGATACTTCTGCTTTTGCTCCTCCGTTCCGAACATATAGATGCCCGAGCTCCCGATGCTCTGGTGCGCGCCGATGAAGGTCGCGGTCGACGAGCACCCCCTGCCGATCTCCTCCTGCACGATGCAGTAGCCCGTCTCGCCCATGCCGGCCCCGCCGTACTCGGGCGGAAACGAGACGCCGAGCAGCCCCAGCTCGGCGATCTTCGCGATGAGCTCGCGCGGTATCTTCTCCTCCTGATCGATCCGCTCGGCGATCGGCTTGATCTCGTTCGCGACGAACTTGCGGACCATCTCGCGCAGCATTTTCTGCTCTTCGGTGAATGTCCAATCCATGCGGAGCCTCCTCCGTAGTCGTCGTTTCGGGTGATGCCGGCCTCCGGCGGCAATGGCGAATCGATGCGGGACGCGCCAAGAGATGGAATACCCAGGCGCTCGGAAGGCCGGATTCGAGTTCGAGCGGGATAGGGTAAGTCCGCAACCCCTTCCTGTCAAGGGAAATGCGTTGCGACACCCCCCCGTTTCGTGCTACTCTGCGAAGCCGCGTCCGGACGGTGGAGGCGTCGATCGAATGGCCGGAACCGCGCAGATCGAGCTCAGGATGGAATGGCTCCCGCTCGGCAAACGCCGCGCGACGGCCATGCTCCGCCGCGCGGTGCCCGCCGTCCGCGCCGCGGTCGAGGGCGCGCGGAGCCCTTCTGTGACGGAGATCGCGAGGAGCACGCGCGAGCCCTTTCGCGTGCTCGTCTCGACCGTCATCAGCGCGAGGACCAAGGACGAGGTGACGGCGGAGGCGAGCCGGCGTCTTTTGGGCCGCGCGTCGACGCCCCGGAGGTTGGCGGCGCTCCCCGAGCGGACGATCGCCGCTCTCATCTACCCGGCCGGCTTCTACCGGACCAAGGCGAGGGCGATCCGGGAGCTCTCCCGCGTGATCGCCCATGATCTCGGCGGGCGGGTCCCCGATACGATGGAGGGCCTGCTCGAGCTCCCCGGCGTGGGAAGGAAGACGGCCAACCTCGTGCTCACGCTCGGCTTCGGAAAGCCGGGAATCTGCGTCGACACGCACGTTCACCGGATATCGAACCGTCTCGGCGCCGTGCGCACGGCCCGTCCCGCCGAGACGGAAGCGGCGCTCCGCGCGGCCCTGCCGCGCGAGCACTGGATCGAAATCAACGATCTTCTGGTCATGTTCGGGCAAACGATCTGCGTTCCCGTCTCGCCGCGCTGCTCGGCGTGTCCCCTCGCCCGCGTCTGCCGGCGCGAGGGAGTGACGCGATCGCGATGAATCCGGACCGCCGCTTCCGCGAAGGGAACGCGGCGCGGACGGAAGGCCCGGCGGAAACGCTCGCATCGGAGGTTGCACATGAGGCTGCTCGCGACACTTGCCCTTTTTATCGCTCTCTGCGGCCCGGCCGCGGCGGGGACTCCCGGCTTCGACCGGTACTTCACGCCTCAGGCGCTCCGCATCGATCTCCACCACGGGGGCGACGCGGCGCACGAGACGTACAGTCTCGACGAGCTCCGGGCGGAGCCCTTCTACGCGGGGAGCCGGACGAATCTCCTCGACACCCTCGGCCTCGGCGAGTATCTCGTCCGGGTGTTCGATCTCAAAACGGGGGTCATGATATTCTCCCGCGGCTTTTCGACCGTCTTCGCCGAATGGAGGACGACGGACGAGGCGATCGCCGGATTCGGGAGGGTCTTCCACGAGTCGATCATCGTTCCCTTTCCACGGGCGCCCGTGCAGGTCCGCGTCGAGCGGCGCGACCGCAACAGGGTGTTCAGGAGCCTGTTCGATCTCGTCGTCGATCCGGCCGACTGGCATATCAACCGGGAGCGGAGGATGAGGGATTTCCGCGTCGTCGAGCTCGCCGCCAACGGTCCGAGCGAGCGCATGGTCGATATCGCGATCCTCGCCGACGGTTACCGGAGAGACGAGGTGCACAAGCTCCGCAAGGACGCTGATCGCCTCCTCGCCGTGCTCTTCGGCATGGAGCCGTTCAAGAGCCGCAAGCGGGATTTCAACGTCAGGCTCATCGAGAGCCTCTCGGCGGAGTCGGACATCGACGAGCCCCGCGAGGGTCGCTGGCGCGCGAACGCGCTCGGATGCTCGTTCGAAGCCTTCGATATCCCCCGCTACGTGCTGACCTATTCGAACAAGGTCATGCGGGACGTCGCCGGCAACGTGCCGTACGACGCCGTGCTCGTCCTCGCGAACGCCAAGCGGTACGGCGGCGGGGGCATCTACGGGCTCTACGCGATCAGCACCGTCGACAACGAGTTCTCGCCGTTCGTGTTCACGCACGAGTTCGGCCACTCGTTCGCGGGGCTCGGCGACGAGTATTACTCGTCGGAGGTGGCCTACAACGACATGTATCCGCGCGGCATCGAGCCGTGGGAGCCCAATATAACGGCTCTCCTCGACTCGACCGCGGTGAAGTGGGGGGATCTCATTGCGCCGGGGACTCCCGTGCCGACGCCGGACGACTCGCTTCACGCGGACGTCGTGGGGTGTTTCGAGGGAGCGGGGTACTCGGCCAAGGGGCTCTACCGCCCGATGCGCGACTGCCGCATGTTTTCGAAGAAGGCGGACTCCTTCTGCCCCGTGTGCCGGCGGGCGATCGAGCGGATGATCGATTTCCATGTGAAGTAGGAAACGGGAACGGGGGCGGCCGCCGAGGCCGCCCCCGCCGGATGACGGGGAGGGACGAACGCGCCGTTCGCCCCGTCACGGACCGACGTTCATGAGGCGCTCTCCCCGCAGAAAATCGTCCGTGTTGTAATCCTCGGTGATCTCGAGGGCGCGATACTCCGCCTCGAGGATCGAGTAGTGGCTGCGCTCCATGCTCGCGAGGTACTCGAGCATCGATCGGCTGCTCTGGTCGCGCGTCTTTCCGGCCAGCGCGCCGTAGAACTCCTCCGATTTCTTTTCGGCCTCCATCGCGGCGGCGAAGCACTCTTTGAGGGTGGCGTCCCGCTCGAGCACGTCCGATACGCTCGGAACGAGCGATTTCGGAGGCAGGCTGAGATCGACGCCGGGGAAGCGCTTGCGGTAGGCCTCGGTGAGGATCCTTTCGTGGCTCTGCTCTTGGGCGATGAGAAAATCGACCTTCGCCTTGAGGTCGGGATTTTTCGCCTTTTCCCGCATGCGGTGATAGAGCTTGATCGCCTCGACCTCGGATTTGACGGCGATGGCGAGGACCTCGAGGGTCGTGAGATCGCGTTCTCGGCTCATGCGCGAATCCTTTCGTTCCGTGCGGCGTGTCCGCGGGGACGCGCCATTATTTCACTTTACTCGGTCCGCGGCCGCTCGTACCTTGTGGGCGGCATCGTTCGAGAACCGTTTTCAATAGTAGGGGAGCGGCGCGGCCGTGTCAAGGACAGGCCGCCGGTTTGAGACGCCCGCGCCGCGGGAGCGTTCGTCCAAGGAGGACCGCCGTGGAGAACACGAACCGGCTCGAGGCGCTGAGGCTCGCCCTCGCGAACGAAGAGAAGGAACGCGATTTCTATCTCGCCCACGCGAAACGCACGAAGGATCGTCTCGGCAGACAGATGTTCGAGTCGATAGCCGCCGACGAGGACGAGCATTACCGGCGGCTCGCGGAGCTCGGCAAGAAGCTCGAGGAGCGCAACAAGTGGCCCGAGGGCTTTTCGCCCGATATCCGGACCCGCGTCACCGATGCCCTCAACCGTCTCAGCAAGGAAGCGAGCTCCGCTCCCGAGAGCGACGACGACGATCTCGAGGCGGTCAAGATCGCGATCGAGTTCGAGAAGAAGGGCGAGGCCTTCTACGCGCGTCTCGCCGACGGGGCGAAGGACAAGGCGGAGAAACGCTTTTTCTCGCTGCTCGCCTCGATGGAGCGCGAGCATATGCTCTCGCTCGAGGACACCTTCGAGTATTTCACCGATCCGGAAAGCTGGATGGAGAGAAAAGGCGGCCGCCACCTCGACGGCGCGTGAGTCCCGGCCGGCCCGGCGAAGCTACAGCGTGATCCCGCCGTCCACGACGATGGTCTGCCCCTGGATCCAGGAGGCCTCGTCCGAGAGCAGAAAGACGACGACGGCGGCGATCTCCTCCGGTCTCGCGAGGCGGCGCGCCGGAGTTCGCTCCTTCCATTTTTCGACGAGCGCTTCCCTATCGGGGAAATAGTCGAGCGCCGCCGTGTCGACGGGCCCTCCCGAAACCGCGTTCACGTTGACGCCGCGCGGCGCGAGCTCGGCGGCGAAGTAGCGGACGAGCGTCTCGAGCGCCGATTTGCTCGCGCCGACCGCCGCGTACCCGGGCAGGCACGTGAAGCTCCCGATCGACGAAACGGCCACGGCGCGCCCTCCCGATTCGGGGAAGAGCTTCGCCGCTTCCTGCATGCCGAGCAGAAAGGCCCGGGCGTTCGCATTGAGGGCGAGGTCCCAGCCGAAGCGGCCGATCCTCGTCGCCGGTCCGATGACGCCGGAGACGGCGTTCGACACGAAGCAGTCGAGCCCGCCGAACGCCTCCTTGGCGGCGGCGAAGAGGCTCCGGATGTCCTTCGGCTCCGACACGTCGGCCCTGATCCGCACGGCCCGGCGGCCGAGACGCTCGATCGCGAGCGCGGTTTCGGCCGCCGCTTCCTCGTTCTTCACGTAGCTCAGAACGACGTCGGCGCCTCGTCCGGCGAGCCGGAGCGCCACGGCGCGGCCGATGCCGCGGGAGCCCCCCGTCACGAGGACGCGTTTTCCCGAAAAGTCTTCCATGGCTCGTTCGCCGGGGCCGGCGCGTTCCTACCAGCCCGGAGCGGATTCCTCCCCCTGCAGAAATTTCAGGGCGTCGATCGCGGCGCGGCAGCCGCTGCCGGCCGCCGAGATCGCCTGCCGGTAGCGCGGATCGGCCACGTCGCCCGCGGCGAACACGCCCCGCACCGACGTGCTCGTGCCCTTCGTCACGACGTATCCGTGAGGGTCGAGCTCGATCTTTCCCTTGAAGAGGGCGGTGGCGGGATCGTGGCCGACCGCGACGAAAACCCCGTCGACGGCGAGCTCCCTGCGCGCGCCCGTCTTCACGTCGCCGAGGACGAGCGCCGTGACTTTGTTCAAGGCGGGATCGAGTATATCCTCCACCACGGCGTTCCACTCGAACGCGATCTTCGGATTGTCGAGCGCCTTCTTCTGCATGGCCTTCGAGGCGCGAAGCTCGTCCCGGCGGTGAACGATCGTCACCGAGCTCGCGAACCGCGTGAGAAAGGTCGCCTCTTCGACGGCGGCGTCGCCTCCTCCGACGACGGCCACGCGCTTTCCGGTGAAGAAGAATCCGTCGCAGGTCGCGCACGCGGACACGCCTTTGCCCCGAAGCAGTTTCTCCGATTCGAGCCCGAGCCAGCGGTAGGCGGAGCCCGTCGCGATGATGATGGAGCGCGTTTCGAACGTCTTCGCGCCCATCGAAACCCTGAAGGGGCGGCTTTCGAGGTCGACCGAGGTGACCTCGCTCGATACGAGCTCGGCCCCGAACCGCTCGGCCTGCGCGCGGACGCGCTCCATGAGCTCGGGGCCCTGGATGCCCTCGGGAAATCCGGGGAAATTGTCGACGGTCGAGGTGATGGTGAGCTGGCCGCCCGGCTCGGCGCCGGTCGCGACGAGCGTCGAGAGCTCGGAGCGGCGGGCGTAGATCGCCGCGGTGAGACCGGCCGGGCCGGAGCCGATGATCGTGACGTCGTGCATGAACGTTCCTCCTGTGAGCGGAGCAGGGCTCAGAGTATAAGAATCGCGGAGGGCCGCGACAAGGGAAATCAGGGCCCGGGCCGCCCGGCGGGGCCGCCGGTAGCGTCAAGTAACGTGTGCAAATCGGGGTAGTGGGCGGCCCGGCGTCTTGCGGCGGACGGCGAGTCCGTGGTACGCTCGCCCTCGTACGGGAGGACCGCTATGCCCGCCAATCTGCCGCCGCAATACTACAAGGCCGAGGAAGAGTACAAGAGCGTCGAGCGCGATAACGTGCTCGAGGACGGGGACGTCATCGAGCTTCACATCTGACGGCGCAGCGCGCGCAGCACGGCGAGGTTCCGGCGGTCGTTGCGGCCGCGCTCGTCCTTCGGCGTTTCGAGAATCATGGGCCGGTCGAGGAATCGTCCGTCGTTCACGAGGAGCGAGAAGGCCGTTTCCCCGATCGTTCCGCGCCCGATGTGGGCGTGGCGGTCCACGCCGCTTCCGAGCTCCCGCGAGGAGTCGTTCAGATGAAAAACCTTGAGCCGCTCGAGGCCGATCGTCCGGTCGAAGAGCTCGAAGGTCCGGTCGAAGGAGCGCTTCGCGCGGAGGTCGTATCCCGCGGCGAAGGCGTGGCACGTGTCGAAGCAGACGCCGAGCCGGTCGCCGCGGTGGCAGAGCTCCATGATACGGGCGATCTCCTCGAAGGTGCGTCCGAGCGCGCTTCCCTGTCCGGCCGTCGTTTCGAGGAGGAGCCCGGTTCCCGATCCCTTCGCGGCGGCGAGGGCCGCGTCGATCGCCCGCGCCGCGCGCCGGCAGCCGCGCACCGATCCCTCCCCGCGATGGCTTCCCGGATGGATGACGAGGTAGGGAATGCCGAGGGCTCCGGCCCGCCGCAGCTCGTCGCCGAGGCAGTCGATCGAGCGCTCGAGAAGCCGGGGGTCGGGAGAGGCGACGTTGAGGAGGTAGCTCGCGTGGCCGACGACGAAGCCCGGCGCGAAGAGGGCCGCGAGCGATCGGAAGCGCTCGATTTCTTCCGGGGCGAGCGGGCGGGCGCGCCATTGATTCGAGCTCTTCACGAAGAGCTGCGCCGCGTTGCACCCGGCCGAGCGGGCGCGCTCGAGGGCGCGGTGCATTCCCCCCGCGATCGACATGTGGGCGCCGAGATTCATGTCCTCTCCGGTTGCGGGCGTTCTTGACTCCGCTCCACGGGGGCTAGTATTATCACATCGAACGACAGGAGGCCACGGCGAAATGGACGAGGATAGGAACGGCGAGTTCATCGAGCTCGCGAACGTGCAGGGAGATTTCGAAGCGCAGGTTCTGAGGGCGCTCCTCGAGTCCGAGGGGATCGACGTGATCGTGAAGGCGGGTCTCGTTCACTCCGTGCATCCGCTCACGGTCGACGGCCTCGGCGAGGTGCGGTTGTGCGTGCGCGACCGGGACGTCGAACGGGCGCGGGAGATTCTCGAGGCCTTCCGGAGCCACGGATAGACGCGGCGCCCGGGCCCGGCGCATCGACTCTTGCCATCCATCGGGAACTTCGCTATTATCTTTCGGCGTGGGGGCTTAACTCAGCGGTAGAGTGCTATCCTCACACGATAGAAGTCGCAGGTTCAAATCCTGCAGTCCCCACCAGGTTTTTCCGCTCGACCGGCCGAGCCGGCGGCGGGATGTCGCCGAGACCCGCCCGGCGGCGTCCGCGAGGGCGCCGCGTTTATGCGATAACGTTTTCCATCACCCGTCGAAAAGGAGTTCGCCATGATCCATGGGTCGCGTTCCGTGAATCCGCGCCGCGCGGCCGCCCTGTCGGCCGCCGCTCTGGCGCTCGCCGCCGTCTGCGCCTTCGTTTCCGCCGCGGGCGGCCCCGCGCCCGAGCAACGTCCGCTCATGCGCTTCCCGGATATCGCCGGGAACACGATCGCGTTCGTGTACGGCGAGGATATCTGGTCGGTGAGCGCGGACGGCGGCGTCGCCGCGAGGCTCACGATGCACGACGGGCAGGAGCGGTATCCGCGCTTCAGCCCGGACGGCTCGATGATCGCCTTCACCGGCGAATACGACGGCAACGCGGACGTGTACGTGATGAACGCCCACGGCGGAGACATCACGCGCGTCACGTACCATCCGGATTACGACCGGGTCGTCGGGTGGCACCCCGTGAAGAACAAGATCGTGTTCATATCGGGACGAAAGCACTTCAGGTACACGAGGCTGTACCTCGTTTCCCCGGACGGGTCCGGCCTCGAGGAAATGATCCTGCACAACGTCGCGCACGCGAGCTTCTCCGGCGACGGGACGATGATCGCCTACAACAAGGTCGAACGCGAGTTCCGCACGTGGAAGCGCTACCGGGGCGGTCTCGCGCAGGAGGTCCACCTCTACGATCTCGCGACGAACGAGGAGCGCAACCTCACGAACTTCGACGGCACGGATCGTCTCCCCATGTGGATCGGGGATACGGTCTATTTCTCCTCGGACCGCGACGGCGTCCTCAACATCCATTCGGTCGATCCGCGATCGGGCACCATCGAGCAGATCACGCGCCACGCCGACTACGACGTCCGCCGGCCGAGCGAGGGCGACGGCCGCATCGTGTACGAGCTCGGCGGCACGCTGTGGGTGCTCGACGTCGCGACGAAGCGAACGCGGCAGGTCCCCGTCGAGATCAAAACCGACGCCCCCGAAGCGCGCCCGTCGCGCGTGGACGTCGCCGGGCTCATTCAGGGCGTCGAGATCTCCCCGGGCGGCAAACGAGCCCTCGTCGTCGCCCGCGGCGAGGTCTTCACCGTTCCGAAGGAGCACGGCCCCATACGCAACTTGACGCAGACGAGCGGCTCGCGCGACAAGGACGCCGTCTGGTCGCCCGACGGAACGTCGATCGCCTACCTCTCGGACCGCGGCGGCGAGTACGAGATATACGTCGTCGACGCCGAGGACGGCGGCAATCCGCGGCGCATCACGACGAACAGGGACGGGTACCGGCATACGCTGCGCTGGTCGCCCGACGGCGCGAAGATCGCCTTCACGGATCAGACGCTCACTCTGTACTTCGTGGACGTCGAGACGAAAAAGGTCACGAAGGTGGACAAGGCGGAGTACGAGAACATGGACGTTTCGCTCGACGCCAAGGATATCTACGATTTCGCCTGGTCCCCCGACAGCCGCTATCTCGCCTACTCGAAGATGAACGCGGATCTCGTCACGCAGGTCTACGTCCATTCGCTCGACGGGAAGGAGACGCACTGCGTTTCGAACGGACTCTTCAACGATTTTCATCCCGTCTTTTCCCGCGACGGGAAGCGTCTGTTCTTCGTCTCGAACCGGCGGTTCGATCCCGTGTTCTGCGATTTCGAGTGGGAGATGGTCTACAAGAAATCCTCCGGGATCTACTGCCTCGCCCTCGGGAAGGACGTGGAGCCGCTGCTGCCGCCGCGGAGCGACGACGAGATCGCGGAGCGGCCGGCCGAGGAGAAGGACGAGGTCTCCGTTCGCATCGATTTCGACGGCATCGCTGACAGGATCGAGCACCTCCCGCTCCCCCCGGGCAACTACCGGTTCCTCGCCGCCGGGGAGAAGGCGCTCTTTTATCTGAACCGGCAGGACGGCGATTTCAACCGCTTCGAGTTTCGCCTGCCCGAGACGATGAGCCTCTACGCGTTCGATTTCGAGGAACGCTCCGAGAAGAAAGTCATCGACGAGATCAACTCCTACGCGCTCTCGGCCGACGGGTTGAGCATCGCGTATCGGCAGGGCCCCGCCGTCGGCATCATCTCCTCCGACGCGCGCGAGACCCCGGGGAGCCCGCTCGATCTCGCGGATCTCGCCATGTGGCTCGATCCGCGCGCCGAGTGGACGCAGATCTTCAACGAGGCCTGGCGCATGGAGCGCGATTTCTACTACGATCCGGGGATGCACGGGCTCGACTGGCCGGCGATGAGGGAGAAATACGGCCGCCTCATGCCGTACGCCTCGTGCCGGCAGGACGTCGAGTTTCTCGTCGGGGAGCTCATCGGCGAGCTCAATACGTCGCACACCTACGTCTACGGCGGCGATAGACGGCGCGAGGCGGAGCCGATCGGCGTCGGGATGCTCGGCGCCGATTACGAGGTCGACTCAGCCGCGAACCGCTACCGCATCGCGAGGATCCTCCGCGTTCCGGACTGGACCCGCGAGATCCTCCCGCCGCTCGTGCGGCCGGGGCTCAGGGTGGCGGAGGGGAACTACCTCCTCCAGGTGAACGGCCGCGACGTCACCGCCGACCGGGAGATCTACTACTGGTTCCAGGGCCTCGCGGGGAAGCAGGTGACGCTGCTGCTCGCCGACAAGCCGTCCGGGGCGGGCGCATGGAAGGTCGTCGTCGAGCCGCTCGCGGGCGAGGGCACGCTCCGGTACCTCGATTGGTGCGAGCGCAACCGGGAGATCGTGGAGCGCGAGTCGAACGGCGCGATCGGCTACCTCCATCTCCCCGACACGTATACCGGCTCGGCGCGCGAGTTCCCCAAGTATTTCCTCAGCCAGACGCGCAAGCAGGGGATCATCGTCGACGGCCGCTTCAACGGCGGCGGACTCGATCCCTTCATCTTTCTCGAGCGGCTGACGCGCCCGGTCACGGGATACTGGACCCGGCGCCATTCTCACGATCAGACGAGCCCCTTTTTCGCCGTCAACGCGCACTTCGTCTGCCTCACGAACCGTGAGGCGGGGTCGGGCGGCGACGAGCTGCCGTTCGAGTTTCAGCTTCTGAGGCTCGGTCCGGTCATCGGCACGCGCAGCTGGGGAGGGCTCGTGGGCGTGTCGATGTTCATCGGTCTCGTCGACGGCGGCGGACTGACGGCGCCCGATTACCGGATCTACGATCCGAACGGCGCATGGGTGGTGGAGAACGTCGGCGTCGTTCCCGAAATCGAGATCGATCTCGATTCGTCCGAAGTGGCGCGCGGCTACGACGCCCAGCTCATGAAGGGGATCGAGGTTCTCAAACGAAAGATAGCGGAGGATCCGCGCCCGTGGCCGAAGCACGAGGCGGTTCCCGTCGACAACAACGGGTAGGGCGGCCCGCCCCGCCGGGAAGCGCCGCCCGGCCTTGGCGCGCGGCGGCGGTCATCGGGAGGGGGCGTCGGAGCGCCTGCCGGGCTCGCGCCGGAGCCGCCGCGTCTCCTCCGTGTACCGCCTCTGCATCTCGAGCAGCTCCGGATCGCCCTCGTTCGCGAGGGCGGCCGGGCATCGGTTCTCCGCGGCCACCGCGAGCGAGTCGCCCTCGAAGACGACCGATACCTCGGTGAAGAAGCGCTCCTTGTCTCCCGTCTCCACCACGGTCGCGCCGCCGGCCCGCTCGACGCGCATCGTCCGGGACGGGGCGTGGCCGCTCAGGACCAGGTCGATCCCCGGAACCTCGCGAGCCAGCTCCACGCTCCCTTCCCATCCGAGATGCGAGACGGCGACGACGACGTGGCACCCGCGCGCGCGGAGTCTCGCCGCCGCTTCGAGGGCGGCCTCGCGCGGGTCGGCCACGGCGTAGCGTTTTCTCGCGGCCGCGCCCCTCTCGTAGACGTACGCCGGAAGGACGACGGCGAAGAGGCCCACGCGGAGCTTTCCGGGCTTGCCGCTCGCCGTCGCGACTCCGGGAAAATCCTTCACGATGTCGCTCGCGAGTGCACTCCTGCCCGTGCGGCGTTCGACGACGTTCGTGAGGAGCAGCGGCGGCCGGCGGCCGCCCGAGCGGGAGAGAAGCTCGTCGAGGCCGACGCGCAGCTCGTTCTCGCCGACGGCGACGGCGTCGTATCCGAGCAGCCGCATCGATCCGAAGAGATGGCGGTCGTTCACCTCGGGGAAGCGGACGGGGGCCTTGAAATAGAAATCGCCGCCGTCGACGAGGATCGTCGGCCTGCGGCGCCGCCCTTCTTCGACGAGGGAGGCCCACCGGGCCATCCCGCAGTGCTGGGTGCCTTTTCAGCCGCAGGGTTCGCGATAGCCGGAAAGTCCGCTCGTGAAGAAAATGCCGAGACTCGTGCCGGGGGCGCAACGCTCCGGAAGGGGTTCCTCGCGGGCCATCCGCACGCGGAACGGCGGGTAGAGGACGAGCAGAGCGAGGAGAACGAGAGCGGCGGTCCGGAGCGTGACGCTCCTACGCCGTGCCGGTTTTTCCATACTTCTTCAGCTTCGAATACACCGTCGGTTTCGAAATGCCGAGCAGAGCCGCCGCCTTCGTCTTGTCGCCGACCTTCTCGACCACCTTGGTCACGATCATTCCCTCGACGCGCGGCAGGATCGGATCCGCGGCCGTGAGCTCGACGCGATTGACGAGCTCGTCGATCTGCTGCTCGAGCGTCGCGCGCTGCTCGGCGCGGGCGCTCTCGGGCCGCTTCGCGATGTTCTCGGGCAGGTCCTCGGGCAGTATCGTCTCGCGCCGCGTGGCGATGATGGTCCGGTTGACCGTGTTCTCGAGCTCGCGCACGTTTCCGGGCCAGTCGTACGCGACGAGGCGAGCCATCGCCTCGGGGGAGAGCTTCTTCACCGGCATGCCGTAGAGGCGGCAATACGTGGCGAGGAAATGGAGGGCGAGCGGCTCGATGTCCTCCGAACGCTCGCGGAGATCGGGGATCCGGATGGGAAACACGTTCACGCGATAGTAGAGGTCTTCGCGGAATCTCCCCTCGCGCACGAGGGCGAGGAGATCCTTGTTCGTCGCGGTGATGATCCTCACGTTCGTCGAGATCAGGTGCGTGCCGCCGACGCGGTAGAAGGTCCGCTGCTCGAGCACGTGCAGCAGCTTGGGCTGCAGCGCCAGCGGCATGTCGCCGATCTCGTTCAGGAAGATCGTGCCGCCGTTCGCGGACTCGAAGTGGCCGATTCTGAGCTTGTGGGCGCCGGTGAAGGCTCCGCGCTCGTGGCCGAAGAGCTCGCTCTCGAGCAGCTCCGCCGGTATCGCCGCGCAATTGAGCGAGACGAACGGCCGCTCCGCGCGGTGACCGCGGCAGTGGATCGCCCTCGCGATGACGGGTCCTTGCCCGTTCCGTTCGAGCCGGTGAGCAGCACCGTCGTGTCCATGTCCTTGATGCCCTCGAGGAGTCCGTACAGGTGCCGCATCGGGGGCGAGGAGCCGATCACGTCCTGAACGCTGACACGCTCCCTCGTCCGCGCCGGAGCCGGGGGAGTCTCGAATCGGGATTGCTCGTGCGCCTCGATCCGTTCGTGGAGATGCGCGCCCTCGAGCGCGAGCGCCGCCTGCTGGCAGAAGGCGACGAGCAGGCTGTGGTCTTCGTCCCCCGTGCGCTCGCCGCCGCTGGCGGCGTCGAGGTACAGGAACGCCGACGTTTCGTCCCCGATCCTCATCGGCACGCAGATGATGCGCGGCCGTTCGGCGAGGTACTCGGCGGAATCTTGCTTTCGGGAACCATCGTGCGCGTCGTGTCGAGCGGGTAGCCGAGCCGCATGGTGACCGCGAGCACGGCGAGGATGCGCTCGTCGGCGAGGGATCCCGTTGCGGTGAGTCCGCCGCCCGCCGCCGCGATCCGGTAGGCGTCCTTGCCTTCGATCTTGCGGATGAGCGCGGCGCGCTCCATGCCGGTGATGCGGAGCGCCGCGTCGGCGAAGAAGCTCTCGATCGCGGCCGACCCGCGGGAGGATCGCGCCGCCGCCGAGAGGCGGCAGAGCGCTTGAAACCGGTCCGTGTCCGAGACGATCTGCTTTCGGCAGAGCGGGGAGCGTTTCTCGACGCTCTCCCGCAGGAGGCGGACCTGGCAGGGCACGTATTCGCTTTCCCCGACGGCGGAGAGGGCCCTCAGGAGGTACTCGCGGGCGAGCGCCTCGTTTCCCTCGGAGAGATAGTGCGAGCCGAGCTCGGCCGCGATCCCGGCCGCGGCGTTTTTCTCGCCGAGGAGCGCGAGCTCGAGGCTCCCGCTTTCGAGCTTGTACCGCCCGTCCTCGAAGCGGCCCTGGGCCGATGAGCATCCGCCCCTCGAGGAGGGTGAGGAGCGCCGCTTCGAGGCGGGAGCCGATTCCCTGATTCAGGGCTCGCGCTCGGCGAGAAAACGAGCCGTGGCCGCCGCGTCGCCGGAAGCCAGACGGAGCTCGCCGAGCTTTCGCAGAACGACGGCGCGCTCGCGGATCGATTTCGTGCGGTCGTAGAGGTCGAGGTCCTTCTCGAAGTGCGCGGCGGCCTTGTCGTGGTTGCCCTGGAGGAACTGGATCTCGCCATCGTTCCCCAGACCTCGGCGAGGAGCTGCCGGTTGCCGATCGCTTCGGCGAGATGCGCGGCCACCGCGCAGCTGCGCTCCGCGTCCTTGAGCCGCTCGATCTCGAGGTACACGATCGCCTGGTTGAGGTGTCCGCGGCGAGGCCGGGGAGATTCTCGTGCCGTTTCTTGATTTCCATGCTCTTCGCGAAACACGAGAGCGCCTCGGTGTAGGACCCGAGCGAACGGTAGACGAGGCCGAGGTTGTTGTACGTCGCCGCGACGCCGATCTCGTCGCTGCATTCCTCGCGGAGCGCGAGGCAGCGCCGGTAGCAGAGGATCGCGTCCTCGTACTTGCTGCGGTTCCAGTTGATCGTTCCCATGAGGTTGTACGACTGCGCGATCTCGGCGGGACTCTGCTTCTCGTCGAGGATGCGGTGCACGAGGAGGCAGTGCTCCCACGAGCGGTCGAACGCGCCGAGCCGGTAGTGTATCCACGCCTTGTCGTTGTAGAGCTTGGCCCGCTCCTGCGAGAGCAGCTCGTTGCCGTGCGTTTCGAGCGCCTCCTCGAGGATCCGTTCCGCCGCGAGAAAGTCGCCCCGCTTCTCGAGAATCTCGCTCTCCCGGCGGGCGGCCTCGACGGCGAGATTGCGGAAACGCGCGGTCTCCCGCTCGCGTCCGATCTCTTCCCGGCAGCGCCGGAAGAAGCGCTCCGCGAGATCGGTGTCTCCCGTGAGGGAGAGGTGCGTGCCGAGCTCGAGGAGAAAGTCGTAGCGCATGTCGGGGGCGAGATCGAGATCGAAGCGCTCCTCGAAATAGCGCTCGTGAAAGCGTTTCAGCGCGGCGAGCCGCTTGCGCCGCATGAGGATCTGCAGGATCTCGCGGCCGCGGAGCGCCGCCTCCGAGCGCGCGGCGCTCCGCGCGAGATGCACGTAGGCGTAGATCGCCGGCACGCCGCGCCGTCCCTCGAGGAGCCTCGCTATGTTCCGGTGGATCGATTCCCGCCGCTCGGGGCCGAGCGTCGCGATCGCGGCGGCGACGACCGACGTGCCCGCCACGCGGTACTGCATCGCGAGGGCTCCGTTCGAGAGCGCCGACGCGCCGGCGCGGGAGCGAATGAGCCCCCGGGCCTCGAGGCGGAGAAGAGCCTTGAAAACGCTCTGCTCCTCGGGAGCGTACACGGCGAGGATGAAGGAGAGCGGCGCCTCGAAGGCGAACACGGCGAGAAACACGAGCAGCGACCTCTCCTCCGAGGAGAGGGATTCGATGAAGCGGCGATTTCCCCCGTCCGGCGGCTCTCCGGGCGCATCGAGCTCCGCGATGCGGTCGAGGCGCTGGAGGGAAAACGCGGCTTCCGGCGCGTCATCGATCTCGCCCGCGCTTCCCGGCCCGATCCGGTCGAGCAGGCGCCGGCGTTCGGCCGCCGGGAGCGGCGGAAGCTCGACTTCCCGGACGCCGACGCCGCGGCGGGAGAGCTCGTCGCGGATGGCCTCCGCGAGCGGCGCCGCGAAACCGTCGCCGGCGGCCGCGACGGTGAGGCGGCAGCGCTCGGCCGCGTGGCAGAGATAGTCCATCACGTGGCATTCGAGGAGCGGCTCGTGAGAACGGTCGTCGACGAGCGCGAAATCGGCGCCGTTGACGGCCTCTTTTTCGGGAAGATCCTGGAAGATCGTCTGGTCGCCGGCGATCGAACCGCGGCGGTATCCCCATTCCTCGACGAGGATCCGCTCGAGATACTCGAGAAAATGGGTTTTCCCGCGCCGCTCGCGCCCCTGAGAATGACGAGCGCTCGCTCGTCGTCGCGCGCCCTGAGGGCGATCTGTTTCACCGCCCGGACGGCGGAGGAGGGGGGATGCGCGCGGACGATTCGCGCGGGAAAGATCCGGTCCGGAGAGAGGCTCGACCCGGCGAAGGCGATGAGAGCCTCGATCGCCGCGCGGTACTCGCGGCCGGGCGTTTCCGGACCGAGCGACCGGAGGGCATCCGCGGCGCTCTTCGCGCGCTCCGCCGCGTCGCGTTCGAAATGCCGCGCGGCCGCCGAAAGGAGGTCGGCCGCCGCCCGCAGATCGTCGTACGGCGTGTCCGCTTTCGCCTCCGGCGCTCCCGAGCGCAGACACGCCAGCACGTCGCCCGGAAGCAGGTATGCCGTCGGTAGAACGCCGGGCGCGTCCGCGGCGAGGTACATCGATTCGAGGGAAAGGTTCGAAAAAGCGCACCCGGCGGCGAAGCGGTCGACGAGGTACGAAAGGAGAGAGCGCGTGTGGGCGAGCGCCTTCGCCGGCTTCAAGAGAGACAGGGCCTTCTTGATCGGCACGAGATCGACGTAGGGAACGAGGAAGGTCACCGATCCGTTCGACTGCTGCAGGGAGAGGGCCGGCGTCGCGGGGGGTCCCGGCGCGGCGAACAGTCCGTCCCGCATCCTGAGATCATCGATCGAGAGCGATAGGTTCGCGGGGATCTCGAGGGAGAAGAAAAGGTATTCCTTCTCGCTCAGGGTGTCGCTGACCTTGAATCCGTGCCACGGCGGAAACTCGCCGAGCATCGTCTGGACGACGTAGCGCGAATTGAAGGCGGATCGAGCGTGCTCGCTGTTCATACGGCGCAACCGTTAATGAATTTGACCGAGTTAAAATACTTTACAGCATCGGGCGCATCAAAAGCAAGTGAAAAATGAGGAGGCCGGGATCGATCTTCAGGGAATGTAGAGGAGTCGTCCGCAGTTTTCGCAGGTTTGAAGCTCGTTGCGGCTCACCGCGGAGAAGAAGGACGTGGGGAGCTTCACGTAGCAGCCGAGACAGCGGCTTCCCGTGACCGGCAGGATGGCCATCAGGAAGTGCTTGGTGAGCTTTTCGTACCGGTTGAGCAGCGCCTTCGGGACCTTGCCGGCGAGCTTCGTTCGCTCGCTCTGGAGCAACGATACCCCCGTGAGCTTGAACCCGAGGCCCTCGAGCTCCTTCGAGGTGTTCTTGTCCTTGACCTCCTTGATCATGATATCGAGGTCTTGAAGAGCGATGAGCATCCGGTGCTCGTCTTTCAATCGTCCTTCCCTTCGAAGATGCTCCCGAGCGCGGCGAAATCGGTCACCTCGCAGAGAGCCTTGAGCTTCGCCGGCTTCTGTATGAGCCCGATGAGCTCGCTCAGGATGGCGAGATAGGTCTCGGAGCCCTTGTCGGACGGGGCGAGAATGAGGAAAAAAACCTGCGTCGGCTTTCCGTCGAGCGAGTCGAAATCGACGCCGGAGGCCGAGCGGGCGAACAGCACCGTGAGGTTCTTGATCGCGAGAGAGCGGCCATGGGGGAAGGCGACGCCGTTGCCGAGCCCCGTGCTGCCGAGGTTTTCGCGATTCTTCAGCATGTCCAGGATGAACCGCTCGTCGGATATCCGCTTCTGGATGGCGAGGTGATGGACGATCTCCGTGAGCACGCTTATTTTCTTGCGTGACCGGAGATGAAAAATGCAAAGATCTTCTTCGAAGAACGAAATCAGCTTAGAAGCTTCCATACGGAGCGCATCATATCATTCGCCTCGAAGGCTTGTATAGCAATTTTGTCGTTCAGCGGAAAAATATTTTTTGCTATCTTCCGACGGATGTGGGTACCGGCGATGGAAGCCGTGGAGCGTGGTTGAAATGGCCGCCGAAGAAATTCTCGAGGGTCTCGTCGTTCGCGTTCGCGGGACCGAATACGTCGTCGAAAGCGGGGGCGGGGAGGTGCGCTGCGCGCTGCGGGGGCGGCTACGCCTCTCCGGCGCGCCGGGGGAGGGGCTCCCTGTCGTCGGCGACAGAATCCGTTTCTTGATCGAGCCGGGGGGCACCGAGGGTGTCCGGCGCGGGTTCGTTTCGGAGGTGCTGCCGCGCCGCTCCTTCCTCGCCCGCGTCGATCCTTCGCAGCGGTCCGGCCACCGGCTCATGTGCGCGAACATGGACCGCGCCGTTCTCGTGTTCGCCGCGCGGGAGCCTTCTTCAACGCGCGGATGCTCGACCGCATGCTCGTCGCGGCGGAGTGCGGATCCATAGAGCCCGTCATCTGCCTCAACAAGATCGACCTCGCCGATGACCGTGCCGAGATCGATCGGGAGCTCATGCCGTATCGCGAGATGGGATACGGGGTGGTCCTCGCGAGCGCCGTGACGGGAGAGGGAACGATTGAGCTCGCCCGTCTCCTCGCCGGCGGCCTCTCCATTCTCGCCGGGCCGTCGGGGGCCGGCAAATCCTCCCTCATCTCGCGCGTGCAGCCGGGGCTCGAGCTCTCGGTCGGCGAGGTGAGCGCGCGGACGGGCAAAGGGAAGCACACGACGACGCATTTCGAGCTTCACCGCATGGCCGCCGGAGGGTATCTCGGCGACACCCCGGGCGTCCGCGAGTTCGGGATCTGGGGGGTGCCGAAGGCGGCTCTTTCATCGTATTTCAGGGATTTCGCCGGGCTGCGCGGCCGGTGCCGGTTCGCGACGTGCACGCACAGCCACGAGCCGGACTGCGCCGTCAAGGAAGCGGTCGCCGCGGGCGACCTGGCGCCCGCGCGGTACGAGAGCTATCTTCGTATATACGAAACACTTCCGGACCGGTAGGGGGGCGGTGGGCGAAGAGCGCCGGCGAATAAAAAATTGGCGGCCCGGGGAGGGCCGCCATGCGCAAGAAGGGATTATGGGATGGGGGCAAAACCAACATGTTCTGCCGGTTAATACGCGAAAGGCGCCGGTGAAGTTCCAAAATATTCTGATTTTTTTCCGCAAGCCGATATGAGCAAGAAAATTGAAAAATCGCTCAAACTCGCCCTCGCCCGGCTCGTTTCCGCTTTCCTCGACCGAAGGCGGGTCACCCCCGCCGAGCTCGACGGCATGAATCCGTCGCGGATTCTCGTCATTCGCCAGCATAACCAGATGGGGGACATGTTGCTCGCGGTTCCCGCCTTTCGCGGCCTTCGCAACCGCTTCCCCGGGGCGCGGATCTCGCTCGTCGCCGCTCCCATCAACGCGGCTGCGGCCGCCCGCTGCCCCTACGTCGACGAGGTGCTGACCTACGCGAAGCGGAAAAACCGGGTGAATCCGCTCGCGCTCGCCGCCTTCGTCGCGCGCCTGCGCGCCGGGCGCTTCGACGCCGTCATCGTGCTCAACACCGTGTCGTTCTCGATCACGAGCATGCTCCTCGCCGCGGCGAGCGGCGCCCGCGTCCGCATCGGTTCGACGAGCGGGCCTTTCGGACACGACCTCTCGGCGAGGTTCTACCACCTCGAGCTGCCGCTCCCCGCCCCCGGGGAGCTCGCCCGGATGCACGAGAGCCGCCACAATCTCTATCCTCTCGAGTCGATCGGCGTGAAGGAGGACGATCTCCGGTCGCTCATCGTGCCGACGAGCGAGGAGGAGCTCGCCGCGGAGAGCTTTCTCGACGCGTCCGTCGGGAAGTCGCCCTTCATCATCGTCCATCCGGGAGCGGGAAAGAAACAGAACATCTGGCCGCCGGAGCGTTTCGCCTCTGTCGCATCGCAGCTCCAGCGGCGATACGGGGTGGGAGTGATCGCCGTTCGCGGACCCGTCGACGGGCCGGCGAGCGACGAGTTCATCCGCGCCTCGGCGTCGCGCCCCACGGTCGTTTCGTCTCCCGGCATCGGATTCCTCGCGAGCCTCATGAAGCGCGCTTCCTGCACTCTCTGCAACGACACCGGAATCATGCACGTCGCCGGCGCGGCCGGCGCGAGATGCGTGGCCGTGTTCGGGCCGACCGATCCGCTGCGCTGGAAGCCCGTCAACGAGACGGTCGCGGCCGTGCGCGCGGAGGACGGGAGAGTCGAGTCGGTGACCGTGGAGTCCGTACTCGATGCGGCCGTGCGCTTACTGGCCCTGTGATTCGGGAACGAGACGGATGGAGAGGCTGAGCGGTTCGTCGGGGGGCACGTACACTTCGGTCGACCATGGACGGTACCCCGCTTTTTTGATCTGCACGCGATGCGCGCCCGGCGAGAGCGAGACGGGTTGGGAGAGCGGCAGGGTTCCCCGGTACGCGCCGTCGACGTAGAGCTGGGCGCCGCGCTCGGAATCGACGTGGAGCGATCCGGTTATCTCCTGCAGAGCGATCCGGCGGCGAGAGAGCTCGCCGCTCGTGATCCAGACCGTTTCCCGGTACTCGCGATACCCTTCCCGCCTGCAGACGATCTCGTGCGATCCCGCCTCGAGCTCGAGCATGGCGAGCCTTCCGCTCGCGGTCCGGGGCTCGCCGTCGACGACGATGGATGCCGGGGGCTCGACGGCGACGTCGAGAAAGCCCATTTCGACCGCCCGCGCGCTTCGAGCGGGCGGGGCGGCCGGCGTCCGCGTGGGCGCCGCGGGGGCGGCGGGGGCGATCGTGTCCGGCGCGGGCGCGGGGTTCGGATCCGTCTCGGCCGGCGGGGCGGCCGGCGGCGGAACCGGCGCGTTCGGCGAGGTCTTCTCGACGGCGGCGGTATCGGCCGGCGGAGTGACGGGAACGCCTGCGGGGGAAGCGGACGAATCGGGCGGCTGCCGAAGGGTCTCGGCCTCCGCCGGGAGAGCGCCGGCCGGCCGGACCGGCTCCTCGATCGGCGTCACGATGACGCCGGCGAGCGGCTCCTCCATTCCCGCGAGCATCGTCGTTCCCTGCGGCGAGACGGGCTCGGCGAACCCGGCGCGAATCGATCGCGAAAAGCCGTCGACGCCGCCGCTTCGCAGGATGGCAAAGACGAGCAGGGCGGCCGCCGCCGCGGCGGCCGCGAGCGCGGCGGCGGAGCGCCTCGGCGGTTTGCGCTTCGCGCTCGCGCTGCGGCGGGGGGAGCTCTCCCTGCGTTCGGCGAGAAGCCGCAGCCGGTCGCGGGCCGACGAGAGCGCGTCCGGAGAGAGCGCGGACTCGACGGCGTTCGCCATCTCGGCCGCGTCGCGGAACCGCTTCGACGGATCGCGCGCGAGCGCCTTCATGACGATCGCCTCCGTCTCGGGGCGTACGGAGGCCGCGCGGCGCCTCGGTTCCATCGGGGCGCCGTTCACGATGCTGTGTATCACGGCCGCGTAGGTGTCCCCCCGGAACGGCCGCGTTCCGGTGAGGGCTTCGTAGCAGATCGTGCCGAGGGAAAAGAGATCGCTCCGCCCGTCGATCGTCTCGCCGACCGCCTGCTCGGGAGACATGTAGAGGGGCGTGCCGAGCAGCGTGGAGGCGACCGTTTCCTGTCTGTCGGGGAGCTGGAGCTTGGCGAGGCCGAAATCCGTTATCACGACTCTTCCGTCGCGTCCGATCATGATGTTCGCCGGTTTGATGTCGCGGTGAACGATGCCGCGCCGGTGCGCATGATCGAGCCCGAGACAGATCTCGCGCGCCACGAGGAGGGTGAGATCGTCACCGAGCACGCGTTCCCCGGCGAGCACCTCCTTGAGGCTCGGCCCGTCGATGTATTCCATGACGATGTAATGGTCGTCGCCCGAGGCGCCGAAATCGATGATGCGCACGATGTTTCCGTGGTCGAGCCGCGCCGCGGCCTTGGCCTCGAGCTGGAAGCGTCTCGTAAAATCGGGGTCGGAGATGAGGTGCGCGTGCAGGCGTTTGATGACCACGGGACGGTCGAGCGAGGTCTGAATGGCCTTGTAGAGAACGGCCGTGCCGCCCGTGGCGATGGTTTCGAGAATCCGGTACGTTCCTTCGATGTCTTTCATCTAGCCGTCGCGAGCCGCACGGCGAGCGATTCCGGCAGACCCGCACTCCGAATCTTTTCCTGCGCTCCCCGGACGTCGTAGGGGATGCGCCGGATGTTGATGGTTCCTCTCTGCGCGTCGAGCAAGACGAAGCTCGCCGCGGCGACGCCGTCCCGCGGCTGTCCGACGCTTCCCACGTTCACGATGTAGCGCGCGCCGGGAGCGGCGGCGACGAGCGTGCCGCGCAGCACCCGCGAGCCCCGCGTGCCGTCGTGCTCGATGATGGCCGGTACGTGGGTATGGCCGATGAAGATGAATCGCTCGGAGGTCTTCGAGAGAATCCGGTTCGCCTGGTTGAGGGTGGATATGTATTCCCAGTCCATCGGCGCCGCGGGCGAGGCGTGCGCGAAGACGCAATCGCCGTGGCGGCGGACCGTGTCGTACTCGGCGAGCAGCTCGCGGCTCGGCGAGCTGATCGTCCGGCACGTCCAGCGGATCGCCCGCTCGGCCGTCTCGTTGAACGAGTCGGTGTCGATGAGACCGGCCGCCGCGACGTCGTGGTTGCCCGCGATGCGCAGGGCGGCGCGCTCCTCGACGAGGGCGACGCACTCGTTCGGGTTGGCTCCGTAACCCACGACGTCGCCGAGCGAGACGACGAGATCGGGGCGCAGGCGATCGGCCTCCTCGAGCACCCGCTCGAGAGCCTCCGCGTTTCCGTGCACATCGGAAAAAACGAAGTACTTCATGGCTATTCCTTGAAGACGAATTCCTCGGCGCCGATCGCGATGAGATCCTCGCGCTCGAGGGTTTTTTCGTCCGTTTCCTCGCCGTTGATCCGGATGCGCCCGCGTCCCTTCGCGTGGAGCACGTAATCGGCTCCCGAACGCACGATTTCGACCCGCACGCGCGGGGCGAAGAGTCCGCGGAGCCGTATGTCGGCGTCCCTGGCCCTGCCGATCACCGTCGTATCCTTCCGTATGTGGTAGTCGTTCATCGCCGACCTTCTGAACAGGCGCGGCGCCGGCGGCGGCGCGGTCCGGACGGAAGCTTCGGGCACCGGGGCGACGCCGTCGCGGAAATGCGGAATGATGATCGTCTGGTCGAACTCCTCGGGCACGACGCCCTCGTGGGTCGGAAGCTGAAACAAGAGGTCGTATTTTCCTATCGTGATGACGTCGCCGTCGGCGAGGGGCGCCGACGTGACGGGGGCGCCGTTCAGCAGGGTCCCGTTCTTGCTTGCGAGATCGCGGACGCGGTACTCGTCGCCGTCGGCCGAGACGGCGGCGTGCGCGCGGGATACGCTCAGATTATCGATCACGATGTCGTTGTCGGGGAGGCGCCCGATGGTGAGCTCCGCCGCGGACAGCGAATAGGTCTTGAGAGGCCGCCCCTTGAGCCGTACGACGAGCCGCGGGGGCTGGCTCAGGTAGTAGGACGAGATCGATCCGGCGAACCCGGCGGGAAGGGATCGCATGTCCTCCGCGTGGGTGACGGAGAGATCGCCGAAAAGATTGATCTCGAGCGGATGCTTGGCCGATATCGTGTAGACGGTGACGAGAAAGTCCTCGCGCGGATCGCATCCCCGCCGCGCCGCGTCGAGGCGATCGTGGTAGCAGGCGACCGCCACGCCGTCCTGGTAGCGGAGCACGACGAGGGTCGCCTGGTCGCGCGCGGTGAGAACCGCGCTCGAGCGCTCCTTCTTGATCCGGTCGAGGAGCTCGTCGAGATCGACGAGGGTCGAGGCGACTTTGAGATCCGGTTTCTTTTGTCCCCATACGAGGAGCGAGTGGAAGAGCGCCATGTCGGCCCGGTACGCGACGACCTGAGGGAACTGCATCCGCCGCAGACGGCTGAAGAACTCGCGGATCGGGATGGAGCGCGATCGTTCGCCGTCGTTGGCCGATATCCAGTAGAGCTGCCCGTCGCTCAGAAAGAGAAGGTACTGCATGTCGACGCTCGCGACCTCGATCACGACGGGCGCCGCGCGGCTCGCCACGAGCTGCTCGAGGCAGAGGGCGTCGAAATCGGCGGGATCGAGATCCCGCGGCTCGAGCAGAACGGACCGATACGGTATTTGCAGACGTACCATCGCTCGGGTCCCCCGAACCCGGCGCTATTTCACCTCGGCGTGGAAACGCCTGAGGTTGCGCCGTGCCTTTTCGTTCGCCGGGTCGATCTCGAGGGCCTTCTTCCAGGCCTCGATCGCCTCGTCGACCCGCTTCATCTTGTAGTACGCGTTGCCGAGGTTCGTGTACGCGGCGGCGTTGTCCTTGTTGCGGCCGATCGCCTCGTTGTACATCTCTATCGCCTCCGAGTACGATCCGAGGCGGTAGAAGACGAACCCGAGGTTGTTGTACGCGGCCGCGAGCTCCGGCTCGATCTCGATCGCCTTTTTGAAGGCCTCCGTCGCCAGCTTCGGCTCGTTCATCTCGGTGTAGGTCAGTCCGAGGTTGTTGTACGCCTCGGTCATCACCGGATCGATCTCGACCGCCTTGCGGAACATCTCGAGCGCCTTCTCGTACTGGCCGTTGTGGTACGAGAGAACTCCGGCGTTGTTGATCCGCCGGGCCTCGGAGGTGCGGCGCTTGCGCCCCTCTTCCTCGAGGTTCCGCTTCTGGTACTCGACGATCTGCATGATTCCCTGGTGGCTGCGCGAGAGCTCGCCGACGATCTGGCGGTTCTCGACGAAACCCTCCTCGAGCTTGTCCATACGCGCGGCGAGCGCGTCCTTCCACGCCGTGATTTCGCCGCGAAACGCCGCGATGGATTCGGCGCTCGCTTCGATCTTCCGCTCGATCTCCTCGCTGCGCGCGTCGAGCGTGAGGGAAAAGGCGTCGAACGACTCGTCGCGCTGTTTCGCCGTCGCGCCGATGGCCTCGCGAAGCTCGTCGAGCGCCCGGCCGGCGTCGGCGCGGGCGGCGCCCTCGGCGCCGGAATCGGCCGCGGGGCGGGAGAACACGCTATCGAAGCGGCATCCGTTGGCCTCGGCGTCGTGGAACCGGCAGAGCTCTCCGAGGCATTCCACGCGTCCGCGGTACGCCTTGGCGATGAAGCGCACGGCCGAGGCCGTCTCTCCGCCCGCCGGCGCTCCGGCGTTCGCCTTCGGCTCGGGATTGATGAAGAGCGGATCGCCCGTCGCTCCCGGTTCCGGGTGATCCGGGGAGGATGCCTCGACGTCGTCCGGCTCGCGGACGAGCACGTCCTTGTCCTCGAGAATGCACGTCTGAGTGACGAACGGGCAGATCTTCATGGTCGTTCTCCTTTGCTCCGTCTAGATCGATTCCGTTTTTACGATCGCGCACGCCGGCTCCTCGCACGATTCGGCGATGAACGCGGCGTAGTTGCGCGTCGAACGTTCGTGGCTGTCGCCGGGCGCGCCGGCGGCGGCGGCCGCCGCGAAGACGGCCGCGGCGCGGCCATGGTCGCCCGCGCGCTCGCGGGCGATCCCCTCGAGATAGAGGGTGTCGAGCTTCATATCGGGAGAGAGAGAGTCGTTCCCCGCCGCTCCGGCGAGCGCCGCGCACGCCAGCACGGGCCGGTCCATGGCGAGGTAGATGCGGCCGAGCAGCAGCGCGCGCGTTGCTTTCGGCACGGCGCTCCACAGAATCGTTTCGAGCGCCTCGGCGGCCCGTCCCCGATCGATGAGAAGGCCGACGAGGAGCTCCGTCGCTCCGGAGAAGGCCGGCGCGGCGGCGACGCGGGAGGAGAGCGCGGCGATCATGCGGTCGGCCCACGCCAGGTACGAGCGCTCGATGCGGGCGTAGACGGGCGATCGGTCCGGCGCGGCGGCGAGCGCCTCTTCGAAGATGCTCACCGCTCGCTCGGTTTCGCCCGCGCCGTGCAGGATCTCGGCGAGCTCCATGGTGAGGTCGAGCGCGTCTTCTCCGCCGAGCGTGCGTCTGCCCTCGTCGATGCGGCTCTGGGCCTCGTCGAGCCTTCCCGCTCCCGCGAGCAGCGAGGCGCCGAGAGAAAAGTGCTCGCGGCGCGGAGCGCGGGCGATGAGCGCGGAGATGCGGGAGATGATTTCGCCGAGGAGGATCGTGTCGGGGGCGGTGAACGAGGCGACGAGCGAGAACGCCTCGTCGAGGCGCCCCGCGGCCGTCAGGCAGTCGACGGCGAGGAGCGTCTTCGCGGAGGCGGTCTCGTCCGGCCACCGGTGTCCCTCGATCGCGGCGATGACGCCGTCCGCGCACGCCCCGTCGCGCTCGAGCGCCGCGCGGAGATGCGTGAGCGCCTCCGCGTGCCGGCCCGCGCGGGCCATGAGCGCGCCGTATCGCGCGAGGAACGCGCCGTCCCCGCCGTGCGCCGGCAGGAAGGGTTCCACGATCGTGGCGAGGCGCGCCGCGTCGGCCGTTTCGTCGGCCATGAGGCGGGCGAGCGCGTCGCGCGAGCGGGCCGGATCGCCCGCATCGAGGTGGAGGCGCGCGAGGAGAACGTTCGCGTCGAGTTGCGCCGGGGACGCGGCGATGATGCTCTGGAGAACGTCGCTCGCCGCCGGCGCGAGACCCCTGTCACGATCGAGAAGGGAGGAGAGCAGGGCAGAGGCTTCTCCGTATCGCTCCTCGAGCGTGAGAATGCGCGCGTGGAGAAGGCCGAGGCTTCCGTCTTCCGGCGCGGCCGCGCGGACGCGGTCGAGCGAGGCGGAGAAATCCGCGAGCGACTCGCGGGGGCCCCGCTCGGCGGAGGCGAACAGACGGAGCGCCTCCTCGCGGTTTCCCTCGAACCAGACGATCTCGCCGAGGAGCACGGCGAGGATCCATGGCTCCACGCTGAGCGGCAGCAGCCGCTGGAGGGTCGTTTTGACGAGGGTTCGGCGGTCCGGCGAGAGCTCGAGGCACCGCCGGAACGCGGCGACGGCCTCCCGTTCCCGGGCGAGCCGCGCGAGCGACTGGCCGAGCAGGAAGTGCGCGCGGGGTTCGCCCGGATCGCGTTCGACGAGGGCGCGAAGCTCGACTTCGATCCCGCGGACGTCCGGCTGCTCCGCCTCGAGAGCGATTTCGAGGCAGCGGAGCGCCTCTTCATAGGCGCCCTCGGCGACCGAGATGCGCGCGCCGTGGATATGGAGGGCGGCGGCCGCTTCGATCGGCAGGGCCGAGACGGCGCGCTTCATGATTTCCTTGGCGAGGTTCGTCCGGTGCACGGAGAGCGAGGTCGCGATCATCGTCTCCCAGACAGCCACGTTATCCGGCTCGAGCTCGACGAGCCGGTCGAACCGCTGCATGATGTCGCGTATCTGGCCCGGTTCGATCTCGAGCGCGCGGCAGAGGTGGCGCGCCGCCTCCGCGGGCGACTGCGCGTCGAGGTAGAGATGGTAGAGGGCGATATGAAGAGCCGCGCTTTCGCCGGAACGGGCGATCGCGCCGCGATAGAGATCGATGACCTTTCCGCGGAGACCTTCGTCGAGCATCATGAGCTGGTCGAATTCGAAGACGGCCCGTTCGATGTCCCCGATCCGCAGGTGAGCCGCGGCGCGCGCGAAGCGGAGCGGCGGAGAGAGCTCCTCCCCGGCCGCCATGGCGTCGAGGAGGCCCGCGAGGAACCGTGAACGCTCCCCGTCCTCGCCCGCGAGATCCGCGAGCTCGGCCGCGAGGGGTTCGTGCTCGCCGCCGCCGTCGCGGCAGTACGCCGCGAGGTGGGGGAGCGCCTCGTCGATCGCGCCGCGCCGCATGGCGATGTCGATCGCGGTGGCGACGCCGGCGAGGGAGACTCCGCAGCGCCGCATGATCTCTCCGGCGAGCCGCATGAGATCCTCCTCGGGGAGGCCTCCGACGCGCCTGAGGAGCCCGAGCGACTCCTCCGCGCTCTCGCGGTCGCCGAGCCGCGCGTAGAGCTCGCCGAGAAGCATGACGAGCCTCGGATCGCGCTCCGCCGGGGGCGCCGTGAGCGCCTTGATCGATTGGACGAGGCCGGGCACCGCCGTTTCGTCGCCGTCCGCGGCGAGACGCGCGGCGCGCGCCGCGTCTTCCATGCGGCCGGAGGCGGCGTAGAGGCGCGCGAGGAGATTCTGGCCCGGCGCGGACGGCGCCTTCGCCTCGCGCGGTTCGAGCCAGGCGACGACCTCGTTCGCTCGGCCGGGATCCCGCTCGAGGGAGGTCTCGAGGGCTGCGACCGCGTCCTTCATTTGTCCGATGGCGGCGGCGGCGTCGGCGTAGAGAAAAGCGACGGGACCTTCGGCGAAAACGTCCGCCGGAAGGATGGCGAGCCGGCACGCGACGCGCCGGCACCGCTCGTCGCTCGAAACGGCGGCGTCCCCGTCGCCCGCGGCGGTTCCACGTTCCATGTAGCTTTTGATCGCCGAGGCGCCTTCCGCGAAGCGCCGGGCGCGGATGAGCGCCTCTCCCACGAGCAGGAGCCCGTTCGGAACCGATTGCGGCGCCGCCTCGAGCGCTCCGAGAATGCCTTCCACGGGGGCGGACGGGCGCTCCAGGCACTGGAAGAAACGCGTTTCCGCCTTGTCCGGATGTCCGAGCCGCAGGGAGGCGAGGGCGACGTAAAACTTGACGGCGGCGCTTCCGGGAAGCTCGCTCTCGAGCCTGAGGAGAGCCTCTCCGATGGGCCGCTCGTCGCCGGGAAGGAGCTCGAGCGCGGCGCGCAGCATCTCGGCCGATTTCTCGTACTGCTTCGCTTCGCGGTACAGCACGCCGAGCAGCAGCGCGTTCTCGCCGTAGAGGGCGGATCGCTCCTGACCTTCCGAGGCGAGATTGCGCGAGCGCGCCTCGCCGCGCTTCAGGAGCTCGCTCCTGAAGGATTCGGGGGCGGAGCCGGCGAGATGGGCGATCGTCTCGAAATCTCTGGCCTTGAGCTGCACGTCGACGATGAAGGCGCCGACGAGCGTGCTTCCCGAGCGCGAGAACGCGCTCCGGGCGCACTCCATGATCTCGTCGCGCCTCGCGCCGTGCCGCCGGTGCGCGTTCTTCAGGAGGTTGGCCGCCTGCGGATAGTCCGAGAGCTCGAGGGAGGCCTGAATCGCCTCCATCGCGAGGTCGTAGTCGTTCGGCCACTTTTCGAGAGCCTCGAGCGCGTGCTGGCGCGCCTTCGCGAGCTCGCCGCGCTCGCGGTCTTGCAGCACTCTCTTGAGGGCCCGTTCCTGCGTGAGGAAGATCGACCCCGACACCATTTCACCGATGTTCGCCATAGTTATACCGATGCGATTGAATCCACGATATTGTCAGCGAAATGCGTACCATTCGCCGGGGGCGGCGCCGGCTTCTTTAATCGTTGATAAATCGCGAGGTTAGATGTACAGTATGCGGGGGGCGGCTCGAGGTAAGCCCCTGTCAACGTTGCAATTTGCGAGGACGGCGATCCCATGCTGCCACGCCGCGCGGCAGCCTCGGAGGGTTTCATGGCGGGACGGTACCTGATCGCGACCGAGATAACGTTCTCCGCTTCGCACGCCTTGCGGGCGTACCGGGGAGACTGCGCCCGCGTGCACGGGCACAACTGGATCGCGCGCGTCTGCTACGAGTTCGATCGTCTCGATGACGAGGGGCTCACGGTCGATTACCGGGAGCTTCGCGCGGCGCTCGAACGGGTCATCCTGCCGCGCTTCGATCATCGCCACCTCAACGAGGTCGCCCCGTTCGATCGCGTCAACCCGACCTCCGAGAATATCGCCGCCGAGATCTATAGGATCTGCCGCGCGGAGATCTCCCTCGGCGGCGCGCTCCGCGAGGTCGAGCTCTGGGAATCTCCGACGGACATGGTGCGCTACCGTGAGGATTGACCGGGGGTCGCCGGGACGCGCCCTCGCGCTGCTCTCGGGGGGCTCGATTCCACCGTCGCGCTCGCGATGGCCGTCGAGCGCGGTCCTCGACCCGTCGCGGCGCTCTTCTTCGACTACGGCCAGCACGCGGCTCGCCGCGAGGCGGCGGCCGCGCGGTGGATAGCGGCGCGGTACGGCTGCGCCTTCGAACGCGTGGCGCTCCCGTGGCTCGCCCGCGAGTCGGGATCGTCCCTCATTGCGGGAAAGGGCTCGCCGCCCCGGTGGCGGCGCTCGAGGCTCGCCGACGCCTCCCCGCGCGGTGTCTGGGTGGAGAACCGCAACGGCATCTTCATCGCCATCGCCGCGCTCTACGCGGCCGAAAGGGGCTGCGGCACGGTGATCGTCGGCTTCAACCGCGAGGAGGCGCGCGCCTTTCCCGACAACACGGAGCGATTCCTCCGGCGCGCGAACGACGCGCTCGAGCTCTCCGTGCGCGCGGCGGTCCGCGTCGCGAGTCCGACGGTCCGTCTCACGAAGCGCGGGATCGTGCGGCGGGGAATCGAGCTCGGCGTGCCGTGGAGCCGCCTGTGGAGCTGCTATCGCGGCGCGGCGCGGATGTGCGGATCGTGCGAGTCGTGTCTTCATCTGCGGAGGGCCGTCGCGGGAACCGAGGCCGAGCGGCTCGTCCGTTTTGGAAAGGAATAGCCATGGCATCCGGCTCCTTCGGGCTCGTCCAGACGGCGTTTCTTCCCGGCGCGACCGCGTACACGGGAGCGGAGCTCCGGAGCCATTACGTTCGGGAGCGCGGGCGCATCGAGAGCGACGGGCTCATCGCCTTCATCGGCCCCTGCGGCGTCGGGAGCGACCGCCTCGTCGATCTCGAGGACGCGGAGGCCGGCAGCTCGATCGTGAGCGCGCGTATGGTTCATTTCATCGGCGAGCACTTCCAGTGCTCTCTCCGCGAGGCGAATCTCCGCCTGCGCCTGCTCGTCTCGATCGCCGCCGGCGCGCTCTCGGAGATGGCGCCGCGCTCCATGGTCGTCCGTCGCGGCGACGACCTCTTCGCGGGAGACCGGAAGCTGAGCGTCGCGATCGCCACGGCCACCCCCGTCTCCGCGGTGTTTCATTTCGGCGTGAACGACGATCCGCAGGGCGCTCCCGTCAAGGCGATCGGTCTCGCCGAGCTCGGCGTGGACGCGCGCTCGTTCGCGCTCGCCCTGCTCGATCGCTACGCCGCCGAATGCGAATCGATCGAGCGCGCGCTGCGAAAGGTGAGGGGGGTTCCGTGATCGCCGGGGCGGAGGGATACGTTCACGAGATCTTCCGTTCGATTCAGGGAGAGGGTCCCTGGGTCGGCGTGCTTCAGGCCTTCGTGCGGCTCGGCGGATGCTCGGCGCGGTGCCGCTACTGCGACACGGCGGCGGCCCGGGAGCGCTCTCCGTCGTGCGTGCTTCGCGGCGAGGGCGGGCCGAGGAGCGTTCCGAATCCGGTGGGCTCCGATGAGGTCGCCTCGTTCGTTCGGGCGCTCGCGAACGCCCCCGGGTTCCATTCGCTCAGCGTGACCGGCGGGGAGCCGCTCGAGCAGCCGGAGTTCGTCGCGGCGCTCGCCGCGCGCTGTCGCGAGGCGGGAATCCCCGTTTATCTCGAGACGAACGGCCTCTCCGTCGAGGGAGCCCGCGCCGTGGCCGGCGCCGTCGATTTCGTCTCGCTCGACATCAAGCTTCCCTCGCTCTGCCCCGGCGTATCGCTCGAGACCTACCGCGAGGTGCTTCCCCTCTGGACGGGCGCGCGGCTCTTCTGCAAGATCGTCGTCGCGGAAGGCTTCTCCATGGAAGAGCTCGCCGCGGCGGCGAACATCGTCGCGGAGCACGACCGCGGCACGACGGTCGTCATCCAGCCCGCGACCGCGACGGCGGGATGCAGACCGGTCGGCGCCGGCGAGCTCATGGCATGCCACGAGATCGCCTCGCGCAGTCTCGACGATGTCCGTGTGATTCCTCAGTGCCACCGCATTCTGGGGCTCGCGTAGCAATAAAAAACGCTGCGAGATGATACGATGCAGGGTCGGGTTCGTGAAGGCGGCGACCATCTCGCAGCGCTCCCGAAAAAAGCAAGGGCTGTACCAATCGGGGCGCGAGGAGAGCGGGCGTCGGCGCAACGGCATGGCCGGAAACACGTTCCCCGGGAGGCGCATTTTTCGCGCGCCGTCCGGGCGCTCCGATGATTTCTCATCGTTCCCCGGCGGGTCTCCCGCCGGGAGCGCCGTTTCGCTCTTTTGCATGAGGGGCGTGCGCCGCTGCACGGCGCGAGCGCGCGGAAGCCGCCTCCTCAGAAAAAACTTGACAAGCTTCTTGTCCTAAATTAAAAACTGTTATATAGTTGCGACCGATTCAACCGCATAGGGAGAGGATTCACAACCCTGGATTATTTCAAGGAGGCCCCAAATGACGAAGGCAGAGATCGTGGAGAACATTTCCAGCAAAACAGGGTTGACGAAGAAGGAAGTGGCGGAGGCGGTCAACAAGTTCCTCGATTGCATCGCGAAGGGCCTCGCCGAGGGAAAGCACTATGAAATCCGCGGGTTCGGGACGTTCAAGGTAAAGGCCCGCAAGTCCCGCATGGCCAGAAATCCGCGGACCGGCGACGCGGTGCCCGTTCCCGATCGCAGGGTGCCCGTGTTCAAGGTGTCGCGCGAGCTCAAGGAGCTCGTCGCCCAGTCTTGACGCCGGGTTCGCGCGTATTCTCAACCTTTTATAGATCCGTCGCTCCGTGAATCCCGCCGGGGAGCGGTGGATTTTTTTCGGAGCGGCGCGCCGGAGGCGCGGAGCGCAATGACGGAGCGGATCATAGATTTGCGGAGCGACACGGTCACCCGGCCGTCGCCTCCCATGCGCGAGGCGATAGCCCGCGCCGAGGTGGGGGACGACGTGCTCGGCGACGACCCGACCGTGATCCGTCTCGAGGAGCGTATGAGCCGGCTGCTCGGCAAGGAGCGGGGGGTCTACGTGCCGAGCGGAACGATGTCGAACACGATCGCGCTCCTTTCGCAGACGAGCCCCGGCGACGAGGTCATACTCGACCGCCGTTGCCACATCTTCAATTACGAGGTGGCCGGCGCGTCGGCCATCGGCGGTCTTCAGCTCTACCCGCTCGACGGCCCCGCGGGGCTCCTGCCGGTCGACGATCTCCCCGCCGCGGTTCGGCCGGCCAACATCCATCACCCCCGGACGGCCCTCGTCGCGGTCGAGAACACGCACAACCGCGCCGGAGGGCGGGTCTATCCCATAGACGAGCTCGAGGCGGTTTCCCGATTCGCGCGCGAGCGCCGGCTCCGTCTCCATATGGACGGCGCGCGCCTCGCGAACGCTTCGGTCAAGACCGGCATTTCGTTCGAGCGCTACGGCGCGCTCGCCGATTCGATCTCCTTTTGCTTTTCAAAGGGCCTCGGCGCGCCGGTCGGATCGATCCTCGTGTCGGACGAGACGACGATAGAGCGGGCCCGCGTCTGGCGCAAGCGGCTCGGCGGCGGCATGCGGCAGGCCGGCGTCCTCGCCGCCGCGTGTCTGTATGCGCTCGACCACAACGTCGCGCGTCTCGCCGAGGACCACGCGCGGGCCGAGCGGATCGGGCGGCTCATCGTCGAGTCCCGCCGCTTTCGCCTGACCTTTCCCGTCGAGACGAACATCATCATATTCGAGCCTCTGGATCCCGCGACCGATATGGCGGCCGTCGACGGGGCCCTCCGCCGCGAGGGCGTGCTGTCGCTCCCCTTCGGCGGCCGCTTCATGCGAATGGTGACCCACCTCGACATACACGACGAGGATATGGAGCGGCTCGAGCGGGCGCTGCCCCGAGCGCTCGCCGGGTGACGCCGGCGGAGCCGGCGGGAAGGGCGGAGGGGGCGTGAGAATCTTTCAGTTCTACCTCGTGAGCACCCCCATCGGCAATCTGGGGGATTTTTCTCCCCGGGCCGCGGAGGTGCTCCGCTCGGTCGATACGATTCTCGCCGAGGACACGCGGACGGCGCGGGTGCTTCTCGACCGCTCCGCGATCAAAACGCCGCTACGGGCGTATCACGATCACAACAAGGAGCGCGTGACGCCTCTCATCCTGAGGGAGCTCGGCGAGGGGAAGCGCTTCGCTCTCATTTCCGACGCCGGGACGCCGCTCGTCTCGGATCCCGGCTACTACGTCGTCCGCAAGCTCATCGAGGAGCGGATCGAGATCACGGCGATTCCCGGACCGAGCGCCGTGACGACGGCGCTCGTGCTCTCGGGGCTTCCGCCCGACCGTTTCACATTTTTCGGCTACGTTCCGCGAAAGCCCGGCGAGCGGGCCCGGGCGCTGCGGGAAGCGCTCGAGAATCCCTACACGTCGATCTTCTTCGAGAGCCCGCACCGGTTGCTTTCGACGCTCGAAGCGCTCGAAGAGGCCGCCGGAGACCGCGACGTCGTCGTCGCGCGCGAGCTGACGAAACTCCACGAAGAGGTCGCGCGCGGCAGGGCGGCCGAGCTGCGCGAACGCTTCTCCGCCTCCCCCGTGCGCGGCGAGATCGTCGTGCTCGTTCGCGGCACCGGAAGGCGGCGCAGGGAGGCCGCGGAGGAGAGCGCGGACGATTGACAGGCGGAGCGGCGGCGGTTCATACTGCCGCCCGGGCGCGAAGGGAAAGGCGCGCGGCGACATGGCGGACAAGGCTTCGGTGAAACGGACGCTCCGCGGGCTGCTCGATCCGCTCGTGGCGGTCCTCGCCCGGGCGGGCGTGACGCCGCTCGGCGTCACGATCGCGGGTCTCGTCGTGAGTCTCTGCGGCTCCGTCGTCGTTGCGCGGGGGCACCTCAGGGCGGGAGCCCTCGTGTTTCTCGCGGGGGGCCTGTGCGACGTGCTCGACGGCTCCCTCGCCCGCAAGACCGGGCGGGAGAGCGCGTTCGGGGCGTTCATCGATTCGACGCTCGATCGCGTGGCCGAAATCGCCGGCTTCGGCGCGCTCATCGTCTATTTCGCGGGGCGCGGCGCGGGTTCGCCCGACCGGATGGACCCCTTCGGATCCGGCGCGCCGCCCGTGGATTTCCGGATCGTGCTGCTGCTCGTCGTCATCGCGGGATCCTTCCTCACGAGCTACACGCGGGCGCGGGCCGAAGGGCTCGGCCTCGAATGCCGCGTCGGGCTCGTCGAGAGGCCGGAGCGGATCGCGGCGCTCGTCGCGGGGCTGCTCGTCGGCGGCGCCGCGCTCGACGCGATGATCGTTGCGCTCGCCCTGCTCACGCTCGCGACCACCGCGCAGCGGATCGCGCACGTGCACAGACTGACGTCGAACCGGGAGCGGCCGTAGCGGCGCGCGGCGCGGCCCCCGCGACGGCGGAGGAACGTCATGAAAGGGCGTCTCGTTACCTTCGAGGGGATCGAGGGGTGCGGCAAATCGGCCGTCTCGCGCGAGGCGCGCCTCGCGCTCGAACGCGCGGGAGTGAGCGTGACCTTCGCGCGGGAGCCCGGCGGCACGGCGGTTTCCGAGAGCGTGCGGGCGCTGCTGCTCGATCCGGCGCGGAGCGAGATGGCGCCGCTCACCGAGCTCCTGCTCTACCTTTCCGCGCGCGCGCAGCTCGTCGCGGAGGTCGTTCGTCCGGCGCTCGACGCGGGGCGGATCGTTCTCTGCGACAGGTACCTCGACGCCTCGGTCGCCTACCAGGGATGGGCGCGCGGGCTCGGCGAGCGGTTCGTCGAGCGGCTGAACCGCGTGGCGGTGGGCGGCGCCGTTCCCGACCGGACGTTTCTCCTCGACGCGCCGGTCGAGACCGGTCTCGCGCGCGGCCCGCTGCGGAGGGAACGCGAGGGAGTCGCGGCGAGGGACCGCCTCGAGCGCGAGGACACGGCCTTCCACGAAAGGGTGCGCGAGGGATACCTCCGGCTCGCCCGCAGGAACCGCAGGCGCGTCGTCGTCGTCGACGCCTCCCGTCCGCTCGAGGAGGTCGTCCGCGAGGTTCTGCGCGGCCTCGAACGTCTGCTCTCCGTGCCGCTTTCCTGACGCATGGATAACGTTTTGCTTCGCCGCCGCTACCTATTATATTACCGCCGGGCGCGATATTGACTGCTGGAATCCTCCCCGATGGCATGGTTCGTGATCGCCGAGACGTGAGACATCGCAGCCCGGCGCCTCGGCACACGGTTCGACCTCCGGAGGTAGCGTCTTGCGATTGAACAAAAAAGCGATCGTCGGAATCTCCGTTCTCTGCCTGCTCGCCGTCGCCTCGATTTTCGTCATGGCCGGCGACCGGGAGGAGCGCCAGCGGGAAACCGTTCTGGAGAATATCGAGCAGTTCGGCGCCGTCCTCGACAAGATCCTCAACTACTACGTCGACGAGATCGACGCGGACAAGCTCATTCAATCCGCCATCGAGGGCATGCTGAACACGCTCGACGAGCATTCCGTCTACATGGACAGCTACGACTACGAGAACCTCATGATCGACACGCGCGGCGAGTTCGGCGGCCTCGGGTTCACCGTCGGCACGGTGGATGGATTTCCGACCGTCAGCTCGGTGCTCGACGACACTCCCGCGTACCGCCACGGCATACAGGGCGGAGATAAGATCGTCGAGATCGAGGGCGTGTCGACCAAAGGGCTCAAGACCGAGGACGCGGTCTCGAAGCTCCGCGGCCGCGAGGGGACGCAGGTGAGCATCACCGTCGCCCGCGAGGGGCTCCCCGATTCCCTCCATTTCACGGTCACGCGCGAAATCATCCGCGTGCCGAGCATCACCTACTCGACGAAGCTCGGCGAGATCGGCTACATCCGCGTCGCGCGCTTCGGCGAGCGGACGGCGCGCGAGCTCGACGACGCGATGCGGGGGCTCGAGCGCGAAAAGATCCGCGGGCTCATCATCGATCTGCGCGGCAATCCGGGCGGCCTGCTCGAGGCGGCGCGCGAGGTGTCGGAGATATTCCTCGAAAAGGACAAGCTCCTCGTCTACACGGAATCGCGCATCCCGAGCCACAACGTGAAGTACTACTCGCGCTCGACGAAGGTCCACGACGGCTATCCGGTCGTGATTCTCGTGAACGGGTTCAGCGCGTCGGCCTCCGAGATCGTCGCCGGGGCGCTCCAGGATTGGGACCGCGCCCTCATCGTGGGACAGACGAGCTACGGCAAGGGCTCCGTGCAGACCGTCTTCATGGTCGGACGGGACGCGCTCAAGCTCACCACGGCGAAGTATTTCACGCCGAGCGGGCGCTGCATTCACAAGGACCGCGACGGCGAAGAGGACGAGATGGGCATCGCCCTCGACGGCGAGACGCCGGCGCCCGTCGGCGAAACCCCCGCCGCGGAGGCTCCCGCCGGCGAGTCGAAGGAAGCCACCGAGGAGAAACGCGAATACAAGACGAACGGCGGACGCGTCGTGTACGGCGGAGGCGGCGTCACCCCCGACTGGGTGATCGAGCCGCGGCGTTTCACGCCCTTCCAGCGGGATCTCGAGCTCCGGAACCTCTTCTTCAATTTCGCCATCCGCTACACGTCGACGCACGAGACGGACGACCGGTTCGAGACCGGCGACGACGTTCTCGCCGCCTTCAAGAGCTACGTCGCGGAGAGCAAGTTCGAGGCGCCCGATTCGCTCTGGACGCCGGAGAACGTCGCCTACGCGAAGCTCGCGATCAAGCGGGAGGTGTTCCGCAAGCGCCTCGGAACGAAGGGAGCGTATCTGGCGACCCTTTCCCACGACGACGAGGTGCAGCGGATTCTCGAGATGTTCCGCGAGGCGCCGACGCTGCAGGAGATGTTCGCGTACGTGCGGGAGCGCGCGGAGGCGGTGGAGGCCGCGCAACGGTGAGAAAGATCGCGATCCTGAGCGATTTCGACGGAACCGTCTCGAGACGGGACGTCGGCCACCATTTCTTCGGCGCCTTCATCGCGCGCAGGGCCGACTGGCTCGCGCTGCTCGAGGAGTGGCGGCTCGGCCTCATCAGCTCGAGGGAGTGCCTCGAGAAGGAGCTCTCGTGGGTCCGGGCCGATCGCGAGGATCTCGACGGCTTCGTCGACCGGGAGGGGCTCGATCCGTACTTCAAGGATTTCGTCGATTTCTGCGATCGGCGGGGGTCGAGCTCGTCATCGCGAGCGACGGGCTCGATTACTACATCGACCGGCTCCTCTCGCGCGACGGTCTCGGGATCGTCGGTTTCCGGGCGAACCGGCTCGTGTGCGACGGGGACCGGCTCGCCGCGATCGAGTTTCCCTATTACGATTCCATGGACTGCAAGCGGTGCGGCAACTGCAAGAGATCGCACCTCGAGGATCTCCGCCGCGCGGGCCACGTCGTCGTGTACGTCGGCAACGGTTACAGCGACCGCTGCCCGGCCGAGCACGCCGACCTCGTTTTCGCCAAGGGGGAGCTTCTCGATCACTGCCGCGAGCGGCGCCTCGCCCACGTCGTCTTCGAGAACTTCCGCGACGTCGAGCGCGAGCTGACGGCGCGGTTCATTCTTCACTCGGGAAACGTCTCGTTCTGAGAGCGTTTCATCGCCTCGGTGTAGAGGCGGCTCACGTACCCGATGAAATCGAATATCTCCCGGTCCGTGATCGTCTCCCGGCCCCGCAGCGTTTTTATCTTGTCCGCGACGTCGTTGAGATCGTTCCGCGTGAGGAGCCCCCGGTCGTAGAACTTCCAGAAGGTCTTCAGCGTGTATTGAAGGTCGCCGCCGTACTTCTGGCGCAGATCGGGGGCGAGGGCGCCCTCGAGCTGCCGCCCGGACCGCATGAACATCCGCTTCGAGATCGCGTCGCGCGACCCGAAGAGCAGCGCGGCCGCGAGAATCGCCGCGATGACGGCGACGGTCGCGATCGTAAAGGCCTTTCTGCTCACCCGGTAGCCGTCCTTTCTCCGTGAAGAGTCCGTTGGAACCACGCTTCGCTGAGCGCGATCGCCCGTTCGAGGGCGGGGGAGGGCCGCCGCATCGGATGCCTGGCGCCGAACGCGTGACCCGCGCCGGGAAGGATCTCGAGGCGAGCGGGGGCGCTCCGCGGGGGCGCGAGCAGCGCGCGCGTCTCCGCGACGGTCACCGCCGCGTCGCGCTCGCCGTGCACCATGAGGTGGGGAACGTCGAGGCGGCCGGCCGCCGCGGGGAGGTCGAACGCATCGCGATGCCGGTCGATGTCCTCGTAGTAGGCCCAATCGAGCCGGAGCGGCCCGTCCGAGCGGGGATCGTCGAAGACGAGGGCGCCGTCGCGCCGCCACGCGGTCTTCCGCCGCGCCGTGTACCGGTCGAGACGCCCGAGAGTCGCCCACGTGACGAGCGAGCGCGCCTCGGGGATCCCGGGAGCGGCGAGGAGCGCGACCGCTCCCCCGCGGCTGTGTCCGAAAAGCCCCCACGACCCGCCGGCGGGCGCCGCCGGCTCGAGCCCGCCGCGGCGGACGAAGCGGGCGACGCGGCGGACATCCTCGATCTCGGCGGAGACGGTGTTGCGGGCGAAGGCGTCCGCGTCCGAGAATCGCCCGGTCGTTTCGTCGACGCCGCAGAGCGAGAAGCTCATCGTCAGAACGTGAAAGCCCGCGGCGGCGATGCGCTCCGAGAGATGAGGAAAGAACCCCCACCGCTTGTACCCGAGAAAACCGTGGCAGACGATGACGAGCGCCCGCCGCGCGCCTGGCGCGCCCGTCCGCAGGTCGGCGCGCACGGGACGCCCGCCGGCTGAGGATATCTCTATCTCGCGAAGGCTCACGTTCGTTTGCATGGCGGTCTTGCCAATCGCCGCCCCATCCTGTAGAATGGCGGCACGTCGTTTATATTACAGCGGGGGTGAATGGTGGCAAGGAGAATCATAATCGCGCTTCTCTGCACGGTCGCTCTTCTCGGAGCGGCGCGGCGCCTCACGTCCGGCAAGCCGCGGGACGTGTACGTGGAGGAGGGCGACGTCAAGATGTGGCACCGTACGGTCACGGAGAACATCGGACCGCAGCAGCCGCTCATCGACGTTCTGCTCGAGGTGCCCCGGGGGAGCAGGATCAATCTTCTTTTCATCACGCCGGACAATCCCGAGGAGCAGAAGCGGGGTCTCTTTTTCCTCGGCAACCGCCGCTACAGCATGCGCCTGCCGCGCTACGACGTCGGATCGAGGATCCGGTACGCGCTCGCCCTTACCCGGCCCGACGGATCGATCGTGAGGACGCCGGAAAAGGGGTACTACGTTTTGAAGTTCAAGACGGATGCCTCGAAGCCGGTGATCGTCGCGCACGTCGTCTGCATGTTCGGCGCGTTCTTCTTCATGGTGCTGAGCTTTTTCGGCGCGCTTCGCATGTTGCGTCGCGGCGCGGGAAAGCGCGGCACGGTGGGCGCGGCGCGATGGGCGCTCATTTTCACGATCGTGGGGACGTGGCCGCTCGGGCTCGTGCTCAACCGGCAGACCTTCGGTTTTTTCTGGCAAGGGTTCCCGTTCGGCAGCGACATCACGGACAACAAGACGCAAGTCATCTTCATCTTCTGGCTCGTGAGCCTGCTCCTCGTGCGGGGGAGCTTCTTCGGGCGCGGGGAGGAGCGGGACCGGCTCGGACCGAAAGGCTTCGCGTGGGCGATCGTCGCGAGCTTCGTCGTGAGCCTCGCGCTCTACCTTCTCCCGCACAGCCTCTGAGGCGCCGGCTCGGCCTGCGCGCCATCGGGAGCGGGGTATGCGGCGGAATCTCTTCACGGAATCGGACGCCTGCCTCGCGCCGCTCGCCGGGTACAGCGACGCGCCGCTCCGGCTCGTCGCCGCGGAATGCGGCGCCGACTTCGCGTTCACCGGGCTCGTCAGCGCGGACGGGCTCGTGCGCGGGGGAGCGGGGAGCGCGAGACTGCTCGGGCGGCTGCCGGGAGAGGCGCCGCTCGGCGTGCAGATCTTCGGCGCCGATCCCGCCCATATGGGGCGCGCGGCCGCGATCGCGGAAGGGTCGGGGGCCGATTTCATCGACCTCAACTTCGGCTGTCCGGTGAAGAAGGTCGTCAAGAAGAACGGCGGCGTGTCGATTATGCGCGATCTCGACCTCATGGAGCGGATCGTCCGCTCGGTGGTCGCGAGCGTCGCCTGCCCGGTGACCGCCAAGATCCGGAGCGGCTGGAGCGACGAGGAGCGGAACTACCTCGAGGCGGGGCGCCTCCTCGAGGCCTGCGGCGCCGCCGCCGTCACGCTGCACCCGCGCCCGCAGAGCCAGGGCTTTTCCGGCAGCGCGCACTGGGACGATATCGCGGCGCTCCGCGGGGCCCTCGCGATCCCCGTCATAGCGAACGGCGACGTCCGGACGCCGGCCGACTATGAGGAGGTGCGGCGGCGCACGGGATGCTCGCTCGTGATGATCGGCCGCGGCGCGCTCGGAAATCCGTGGATCTTCCGCGAGATCAAGGACGCCGCGGGCGGACGCGCGCCGCGTCCGCCGGACGCCGGCGAGCGGCTCCGCACGATCGAGCGCCATCTCGCGCTCATGGTCGAATTCTTCGGCGAGGATCGCGGCGTTCGCGAGATGCGCAAGTTCTACCGCTGGTACGTGCGGTCCATGGAGCACATCAAAAGACACCGCGCGATGCTCGTGACCGCGGAGCGGGCCCGGGACGTGGCCGCGATCATCGCCGGCATGAGAGAGGAGCTCGACGGGAATGGAAGAGGCGAAGCTCAAAAGGCTTCTTGAATCCGTCGCGAAGGGCGGGACGAGCCCCGCCCGCGCGATCGAGCGGCTCAAGGTGCTTCCCTTCGAGGATCTCGGATTCGCGAAGGTGGATCACCACCGCTCCCTGCGGCGCGGCTTTCCCGAGGTGATCCTCTGCGAGGGAAAGACCGCGGCGGAGATCGCCGCGATCGCCAGGAACCTGGCCGCCCGGGGGGCGAACATCCTCGCCACGCGATGCTCGCCGGTCCTCTTCCGCGCGGTGCGCGCGAAGGTGCGCGGCGCCGTGTATCATCCCGAGGGAAGGCTCTTCGCCGTCGAGCGCGGCCGCGCGAAGCGCCGCGGGATCGTCGCCGTCGTATCGGGGGGGACCTCCGACCGCACCGTCGCCGAGGAGGCGGCGCTGACGGCGCACTACCTCGGCTGCGGCGTCGACCGGCTCTACGACGTCGGGGTCGCGGGGATTCACCGGCTCCTGCGCTCGTGGAAGCGGATCCGCGGGGCCGACTGCATCATCGTCGTGGCGGGCATGGAGGGAGCGCTCGCGAGCGTCGTCGCGGGAATCGCGGACGCCCCGCTCATCGCCGTTCCGACGAGCGTGGGGTACGGGGCGAGCTTCGGCGGCCTCTCGGCGCTGCTCGACGATGCTCAACAGCTGCGCCGGAGGGGTCACCGTGGTGAACATCGACAACGGATTCGGCGCCGGCTACGCGGCGGCGGTCATCGTGAGGAAGATGCATGAAAAGAAGTAAGGAGGATCCGGTGGCGGCGCGAACGCCGACACGGGAGACCCCCGGATTGATCGTGATCGATCCGGCCGGGGGGCTCGCCGGGGACATGTTTCTCGCGGGCCTCTTCGCCCTCGGCGCCGATCCCGCGCGGGTCGCGCGGGCGGTGCGGGGCCTGCCCGGGCTCGAGCGGTTCTCGATCGCGACGGAGCGCGTGAAGCACGGGGCGGTCGCCGCCATCCGCGCGCGGGTCCGCTGCTCGCGCGCGTCCGCCGGGCGCGATCTGTCGGAAATTCTCCGCATGATCGAACGCTCGCCGCTCGAACCGCGCGTCAAGGATCTCGCCGCGAGGACGTTCCGGGTTATCGGTGAGGCCGAGGGCGCGATCCACGGCGTGAGCGCGCGGCGCGTGCATTTTCACGAGGTCGGCGCCGTCGATTCGATCGTCGACATCGTGGGCGCCGCGGAGGCGCTCTCGCAGCTCGGCTTTCCCGCGCTCTACCATCGCCCCGTGAGGCTCGGCGCCGGCTTCGTGTCGATCGCGCACGGGAGGCTGCCCCTGCCCGCGCCGGCGACGATCGAGCTGCTGCGCGGCCGGACGGTGCATCTCGTCGACGAGGAAGGGGAGACCGTCACGCCGACCGGCGCGGCGATTCTGAGGGCGCTCGCCCGGGAGCTCCCCGCGGAGATCTCCTTCAAGCCCCGCCGCGTGGTGTACGCGGCGGGAACGAGGGAAAACGGCGCGTCGCCCGGCCTGCTCCGTCTCATCGCGGCCGATCCGGCCTCGCTCCGCCGCGGCGTGGCCGTCATTCGGACCACGATCGACGACATGAATCCTCAGCTCTACCCGTACGTCGAGGAGCTGCTCTTCGAAGCGGGGGCCCTCGAGGTGTACCTCGCGCAGATCATCATGAAGAAGGGACGCCCCGGCGTGCTCCTCACCGCCCTCTGCGAGACGGAGGCGGTCGATGCCCTCACGTCGATTCTCTTCCGCGAGACGACGACGCTCGGCGTCCGCGTGAGCGTCGAGGGGCGCGAGGAGCTCGAGCGGTGGATGGAGCGCGTCGCCACGGCGTACGGCTCGATACCGGTGAAGCGGGCGCGTCTCGACGGCGGGGCGATGAAATCCGCCCCCGAGTTCGAGTCGTGCAAGGCCGCCGCTTTGAGGCGGGGGGCGCCCCTCTCCGCGGTTCTCGAGGCCGCGCGCGCGGCCTCATCCCGCCGGGGAGCGAAGCGATGAGATTCCGGCCGGCCGCTCTCGCGATTCTGCTCGCCGCCGCCTCCTCCTGCGGCGGACCGAAGCGGAGCGCCATCTCCCCCGAACGCGTGGCGCAGGTCGTGACGCACCGCGTCGAGCAGGGGGAGAGCTGGAAATCGCTCGCGCGGGATTTCTACGGCGACGAGTCGAGGGCCGCGGACATCGCGCGTTCGAACGGCATGGATCTCGCGGCGCCTCCCCGGGCGGGAGCGGCCGTGAGGATATCGCTCGGCGCGCGGGACGCCTCTCGCCTCGAGCGCCGCCTCGAGGCGGCCCGCGATTACAACGCGGGGCTCGATCTCGCCGAGAGCGGCAACTACGCCGCCGCCGCGGAGAGATTCGAGGAGGCGTTGAAGCTCGATCCTTCGTTCCGCGACGCGTCGTTCAACTACGCGCTCGTCTGCGGCAAGCTCGGCGCCCACGCGAAAGCGATCCGCGCTCTCCGCGAGCTCGTTTCCGTCGAGCCCGCCCGCGCGGACTACCGGTACGCCCTCGGCGCGGCCCACTTCGCGGCGGCCGAGCTCGCCTCCGCCGCGAAGGCGTTCGAGGCGGTTCTCAAGATTGAGCCGCGCCACGCGCGGGCGGTCTTTTCGCTCGCCGCCGTTCTCGAGCGGCAGGGCAAGGCCCCCGAGGCGGCGAGGCTCTACGAGAGGTACCTCTCGCTCGATCCCGAGGGGGAGTGGGCCGAGGCGGCGCGCTCGCGAATCGAGGCGCTCGCCCGCCCGGCGGGAGGCGGACGTTGATCGAGCTCCGCGGCGTCTCCTTCGCCTTCGCCGGCGGCCGCGAGATTCTGCGGTCGATCGACCTTTCGATCGAGAACGGGTCGTGGGTCGCCGTCGCCGGGGGCAACGGCTCGGGCAAGTCGACCCTCTGCCGCCTCGTCGCCGGGCTCTTCCGTCCCTCGGCGGGAACGGTCTCGGTCGACGGCGCGGATCCATCCTCCGCCGGCGCCCCGCCGGGGGTCGGCATCGCGTTCCAGAACCCCGACAGCCAGTTCGTCACCTCCAGCGTCGAGCGGGAGATCCTGTTCGGGATGGAGAATCTCGGGCTCGATCCCCGCGAGATGCGCTCGCGTCTCGACGCGATCCCGCCGGCCTTCGGTCTCGCGGATCTGCTCCGCCGCAACCCCCACACGCTCTCGGGAGGGGAGAAACAGCGCCTGGTGCTCGCGGGTCTCTCGGCGATGGCGCCCCGGCATCTCGTGCTCGACGAGCCCTTCTCGTTTCTCGACGAGGCGGGGAGAAGCTCGTTTCTCGAAACGCTGCGCGGATCGCTCCGCGCGGCGGCGAGGACGGTCGTCTGGTCGACGGTCGACGAGGAGGAGATCGCGCTCGCCGATCGGGTCGTTTTTCTCCACGGGGGAAGCGTCCTCTACGACGGACCGCCCGGCGCCCTCGCCTCGGCCGTGCCGGAAAGCGCGCTCGACGCGTCGCTCGTCCGGGCGAAGCGCGCGACGCCCGGCGCGCCCGGGCGCGGAAACGCCGGCGGAGCGGAGCGCCGGCAGGGGCTCGGGGCGGGAACGCCGCCCCTTCCGATAGAGATCCGCGGCGCGGAGTTCTCCTGGCCGGACGCTGCGTTTTCCCTCGCCGTCGAGGATCTTTCGATCGCGAAGGGGGAGATGACGCTCCTCACGGGCCCCTCGGGCTCGGGAAAAACGACGCTTCTTCTCGGCTGCTCAGGCCTGCTCCCCCCGCGCTCGGGAACGGCCGCCGTGCTCGGCCGCCGCATCCGGTCCCGGCGCGACGCGCCGGTCGGACGCTTCGCCCTGCTCTTTCAGAGCCCCGAGCAGGGTTTCTTCGCCCCGACGGTTCGCGGGGAGATCGCGATCGCCCGCCGTGCCTTTCACGGCGGCGACGGGATCGACGGGGCCGTCGAGGCGGCGCTCGCCCGGACCGGTCTCGCGCCGGGGGCGTTCCTCGAGCGCAACCCGTTCGGCCTCTCACAGGGAGAGAAGCGGCTCGTGGCCTTCGCCTCGGCTCTCGTTATCGGCGCCGAGCTCGTGCTGCTCGACGAGCCCACGATCTTTCTCGATGGGGCGGCTCGCGCGAGGCTCCGCGATCTTCTCGTGGAGCTCCGGGCCGAGGGGACGACGGTCGTCGCCGCGTCGCACGACAGGCGGTTTTTCGAGCCGATCTGCGACCGCGTCGTCGCGCTTTCTCGTTGAAATTGCAGGGGAAAGGGAGTACACTCCCGATAGGGGACAACGAGGCCAATCCCGGTCATTGCAAGCATTGAAAAAAGGAGGTGACGTATGAAGCGAATGCTCACGCTTTTGGTGGCGCTCCTTGCTTTCTCATCCGCGGCCTCCACGGACATTCGACCGTCGGTGGGGCTCTTCTCGGACTACAGCCATTCGGAATGCTCGGTTTTCGCGAACTTGTTCACGCCGTTCGATGCCTGGCTGTGGTGGACGCCCGGCCCGGGCGGCATCATGGGAGTCGAATGCGCGATCGAGTGCCCGAGCAACGTGGTTTTGGTCTCCAAAACGTACCACCCGGAGCTCCAGTCCCAGCTCGTGGATTGCTGCGAAGGATTGGAGTGCAGCTGCTTCTACTCGACGTGCCACACGGACTGGGTCTACGTCTTTCGTTTGACGTTCTTGCTATTAGACAATGCTAGTTCCGTGATCGACATCGTGCCGTATCCGCCGTCGGGAGGAATCAACGCCGCGACCTGCGAGCCGGGATATCCGATCGTTCCGGCGACTCTGATGAGCGGCCTTTATATCAACGCGTGGTGCTTCGTCGCCGTCGAGGAGTCGACCTGGGGGGCGGTCAAGAGCCTGTACCGTTGATCGCGCGGCCGGCGTCGGCCGAAACCGCTCGGGAGGGCGCCCGCAAAGCCTTCCGGGCGGATTGAAGGGAGCGATACATGAAGCGAATGCTCACGTTTTCCGTTCTGATTGTTCTTTTCCTTTGCTCGAGCGCCGTGCCGCAGACGGCGCCGAAGCCGTACGTCGGAGTTTTCGCGGACGCTTACCACTCGGTATGCAGCGTGTATCCCCGTCTCTACTCTCAGTTCGATGCATGGATATGGTGGCTCCCCGGGCCCGGGGGGATAAAGGGGGTCGAGTGCGCGATAGCGTATCCGAGCTACATTGTGCGCACGTCCACCACGTTCAACCCGGACCTCGACTTTATGATACCGACGTGCTGCGAGGGCGGCGTGTGCTCCTGCGTGTTCAACTCGTGCCACACGGAGTGGGTGTGGCTCATTCGCGAGACCTTCCTCTTCCTCGTCATCACGACGCCCTCATTCATCAGCGTCGTAAACCATCCGCTGTCGAACGGAGTCTACGTCGCCACGTGCGAGCCGGGGTATCCGACGGCTCCGGCGACGGTTTTTACCGCTCTCGCGATCAATCAGGAGTGCTACATCGCCGTCGAAGCGTCGACGTGGGGGGCGATCAAGAGCCTGTACCGTTGATCGCGCGCACGATGTCGGTTCAAGCCGCTCCGGAGGGCGGCCGCAGAGATTTTCGAGGGTGTTGAAGGGAGCGGCGTATGAAGTGGATGCTCACGCTTTTTGGGGCGCTGCTGGTTTTCGCCTCGTCGGCGTCCATGGCTGGGGGTCCGTATGTGGGGATCTTCGAGGGCGACGGTCATGCTGCCTGCTCCGTGTTCAGGACCATCTGGCAGGCGTTCGATGCCTGGCTGTGGTGGTACCCGGGTCCGGGAGGTTTGAAGTCTGTAGAGTGCGCGGTCGAGTGTCCGAGCAATGTCCTGATGATCGCCAAGGTTTACCACCCTGATCTCCAGTTTCAGGTGGAGGATTGCTGCGAAGGATTGGAGTGCAGCTGTTCCTACCTGACGTGCCACACGGACTGGGTCTACGTCTTTCGTTTGACGTTCTTGCTGATGAACACGGACCCTTCCTCCATCAACATCGTGCCGTATCCGCCGTCGGGAGGAGTCAACGTCGCGACGTGCGAGCCGGGATACCCGGTCGTTCCCGCGATCGTGTTCAGCAACCTCGGCATCAACCTGCCGTGCGTCATCGGCGCCGAGACGTCGACGTGGGGGGCGATCAAGGGGCTCTACCGCTAGGCGGCCCGTTTCTCGCCGCGAGAGAGGCGTTTCATTCGGGGGAGGCGACCGGTCTCCCCCGTTTTTTGTCCTCTTGCAAGCCCGCTTCCATTCGGCTATCCTCAATCCTCTTTCGCGCCCGCGGGGCGCGTCGCACTAGCGAGTATCACCGGTCGTTTCGAGGAGCGTCGGATCCGGCATGGATGGAGGGATGGACCATGAAGGCAGCAGCCCGCCTCTCTTGCATCATCCTCGCGCTCGGGCTCGTTTCATTTCTGTCGTGCTCGAAGGGCGTTGAGATGCAGTTCAAGGATTTTGTGACGGCACACGTCGCGAAGCTCGAGCCGCTCGAGAAGGAGGCGAATCTCGCCTACTGGCAGGCCGCGAACTCCGGCAAGGAGGAGGATTATCAGCGCTATTCAGAGGCGCAGCTCAAGCTCGAGAGACTCTATACGAATGCGGAGGATTTCGCGTTCGTGAAGCGTGCGAAAGAGTCGGGAAAGCTCGCCGATCCTATTCTCCGGCGCACGGCGGAGGTTCTCTATCTGCGCTACGTCGGCAACCAGACCGATTCGCTGCTCCTCGAGCGGATACTCGATATCTCGAGCGCCGCGGAGAACAAGTTCACGGTGTACCAGCCGGTCGTCGGCGTTGATACGATCAACACGAACGAGGTGTACCGCATCCTCGGCGAGGAGCGGAGCACCGTGAAGCGGCGGGCCACGTGGGAGGCGAGCAAGAACGTCGGGCCGCTCGTCCGCGACGATCTCATCGCGCTCGTGAAGCTCCGCAACGAGTCGGCCCGCAAGGCCGGATTCGAGGACTTCTACACGATGACCCTCACGCTCGGCGAGCAGAAAGAAGAAGATCTCATCGGCATATTCGCCGAGCTCGACGAGATGACCCGCGAGCCGTTCCTCGCGCTCAAGGCGGAGCTCGACCGCGAGCTCGCGAAATCCTACGGCGTGAAGATCGAGGACCTGCGGCCGTGGCACTACCACGATCCGTATTTTCAGGAGCTGCCGCAGGTAGGCGAGCTGGACCTCGACTCGTACTACGAAGGAAAGGACGCCGTCGAGACCGCGAAGACGTTCTTCGCGGGCGTCGGCATGCCCGTCGAGGACATCCTCGCGCGGAGCGACCTCTTCGAACGGCCGGGCAAGAATCCGCACGCCTTCTGCTCGGACATGGACCGGGCCGGGGACATCAGGATCCTCGCCAACATGAAGAACAACGGCTACTGGATGGAGACGATCCTGCACGAGCTCGGCCACGGAACGTACGACAAGTACATCGACGGCGGCCTTCCGTTCCTCCTGCGGAGCTATCCGTCGAGCTGCCTCACCGAGGCGGCCGCCGAGTTCTTCGGGCGGCTGTCGCAGGATCCGGCGTGGATGAAGGCGGCGCTCGGCATTCCGGACGAGGAGATCGCGAAGATCACGCCCGCGATCGAGCGCTCGCTTCGACTCAAGCAGCTCATCTTCTCGCGGTGGAGCCAGGTGATGTTCCACTTCGAGCGCAGCCTCTACCGCGATCCGGATCAGGATCTCAACAAGCTCTGGTGGGATCTCGTCGAGCGCTACCAGTACGTGAAGCGTCCCGAGGGCCGCGACATGCCGGATTGGGCGACGAAGATCCACATGGTCATGAGCCCGGTGTACTACCACAACTACATGCTCGGCGAGCTCGTCGCCTCGCAGGTCCACCACCACGTGTACGCCGAGGTGCTGAAGGACGGGGCGGCGGGCGGCGTGTACGGCAATCCCGCGGTGGGCGCGTGGTTCCGCGAGACGTACTACAAACCGGGTAACGTCGCTCCCTGGAACGCGCACATCGAGGCCGCGACGGGCGAGCCGCTCACCGCGCGGTACTTCGTCGAGCAGTTCGCCAGGGCCGGCATTTGATCTGGCTCGTACCGGCAGCGCTCTGCTCCATAACGATCGCCCTCATCCTCAAGATCAACGAGGGGAGGGGCGGAAACCGCATACTGATCGCCGGGGCGAACTATCTCGTCGCCTCGGCGATCTCGTTTCTCATGATCGGGGGGCTTCCCCCGGCGCCGGGGGCGGCGACGCTGGCGCTCGGCGCCGTCTCGGGCGCCGTCTACGTGCTCGGCTTTCTCGTTCTCATGACGGCGATCGCGCGCGGCCCGCTCGCCGTGCCGGTCACCGTCGCCCGCCTCTCGGTCGTTATCCCCGTCGTCGTCTCGATCGCGGTCTGGCGCGAGGCGCCCGGAGCGGCGCAGTGGGCGGGGATCGTTCTCGGCCTCGGGGCGATCGTGCTCTTCGGCTTCGGCATCTCGCCGGGAAAGGGACGGGCCGGTCTCGGCTACGGCTGGCTCATGATTGCGCTCTTTCTCGTGCTCGGAACCGGGGACGTCCTGCTGAAGGCCTTTCGGGAAACGTCCGGCGGGCGCGACCGGCTCGTTTTCACGTGGATTCTCTTCACGTCGGCCGCCCTCCTCACGTGGATCGTCATCGCGGCGCGGCGCATTCGCTTCGATGCGCGAACCTTCGCCCTCGGCCTGCTCCTCGGCGTCCCGAACCTCTTCAGCACCGTTTTTACGCTGCTCGCGCTCCGCTCGGTGGACGCCTCCGTCGCGTTTCCTCTCATCAACCTCGCGGTCATCGCCGGCACGACCGCCCTCGGGCTCGCCGTCTGGCGCGAGAGGATCGGACGGCTCGGCCTCGCCGCCCTCTTCCTCGCGGCCGCGGCCATCGTCCTGCTCTCTTTTCGGTGACGCGAGCGGGCCGTAAAAAACCCTTGCGCCCCTCCGGCCATCCGCGCTACGATCCGCCGGAAAGACGGCCTTTTAATCTGGCCCGGGAGGCCAGGAAAGGATAGAAAGGGTCAGTCCCATCCTCCCTCTCCGGCCGGGTGGGCTTTTTCATGCGCGCGCCCCCCGCTCCCAAGGAGGTTCGAGTCTTGAGGATCAAGCCCAAATCGACGGTCATGGACAGCGCCCAGATTCGCCGGACGATCGTGCGGATCGCGCATGAGATCATCGAGCGCAACCGGGGGGTCGACAACCTCATTCTCGTCGGCGTGCGCAAGCGCGGCGTGCCGCTCGCCGAGCGCATCGCCCTCGAGATCGAGCGGTTCGAGGGCGTGCGGGTTCCCGTCGGCGTCATCGACATCACGCTCTATCGAGACGATCTCCAGATGGTCGCCCAGATGCCGATCGTCGGTGAAACTTCCATCAAAGAGGACATCACGGCGCGCGTCATCGTGCTCGTCGACGACGTGCTGTACACCGGCCGAACGATCCGCGCGGCGCTCGACGAGCTCATCGACTTCGGGCGGCCGAGCGCGATCCAGCTCGCCGTGCTCGTCGACCGCGGGCATCGCGAGCTTCCGATCCGCGCCGATTTCGTCGGAAAGAACGTACCGACGGCGAAAGGCGAAACGGTCGAAGTGCTCCTCGAGGAGACGGACGGACGCGAAGAGGTCCTGCTCGGGGAGATTATTGAGGAGGAGCCGCCGGCGAAGCCGGCGCAGAAAGGAGAAAGCATGGCCCCGGTGAAGGCGAAGAAGAAAGCGGCGAAGAAATCCTGCTGCGGAGCGAAGAAGAAACCGGCGAAGCGGACTTGCGGTAAGAAGAAATAGCGAGGAATCCCCGCGCGTTCCGGAGCCGGCCCCCGGCGGAGGCTCCGGCGCGCGGCGGGGGCGGGCATCGAACAAGGGGGTAGAGGGTCCGTGCCGTTCAATCGAAAGCACCTCCTCGGTCTCGAGGAGCTCACGGCGGAGGAGATCACCGCCATCCTCGACGCCGCCGACACGTTCAAGGAAATCTCCGAGCGGCCGATCAAGAAGGTTCCCGCGCTCCGGGGCAAGACGATCGCGAACCTCTTTTACGAGCCGAGCACGCGCACGCGGATCAGCTTCGAGCTGGCCGAGAAACGGCTCAGCGCCGACAGCGTGAGCTTCTCGAAGCAGGGCTCGTCCGTCGTGAAGGGGGAAACGCTTCGCGACACGGTCGAGAACATCCAGGCGATGAAGGTCGACATGGTCGTCATGCGCCACCAGTCCTCCGGAGCGCACCGGTTCCTCGCGAACTACCTCGACGCCTCGATCATCAACGCGGGGGACGGCCAGCACGAGCATCCGACCCAGGCGCTGCTCGACATGATGACGCTGCGGCAGCGGTGGAAAACCTTCGAGGGAAAACGCGTGACGATCGTCGGCGACATCATGCACAGCCGCGTGGCGCGCTCGAACGTCTGGGGGCTCACGAAGCTCGGCGCCGCCGTGACCGTCTGCGGTCCCGCGACGATGATGCCGGCCTCCGTCGAGGCGCTCGGCGAGGGAGGGGTGACGATCGAGCACGACATCCGCGCGGCGGTGGCGGACGCGGACGCGATCAACATCCTGCGGGTGCAGCTCGAGCGCCAGAAGGCGCGGCTCTTTCCGAGCATGCGGGAGTATTTCGACGTGTTCGGCGTGACGGCCGAGGTTCTCTCGCACGCTCCCGAGCACTGCATCATCATGCATCCCGGCCCCATGAACCGGGGGGTCGAAATCGGACAGGAGGTCGCCGACGGCGACCGCGCCGTCATTCTCGAGCAGGTCACCAACGGCGTGGCCGTCCGGATGGCGGTTCTCTTTCTGCTCGCCGGGGGAAGTCTCGACGCCGGCGCCCTGCAATAGGACGGAGGAACATCGATGATCGACTGGAAGGACAAGCGGGAGTTCTGGATAGCGGGGGCGCGGATCGCCGATCCCGGCGCGGAGCGGATGCGCGTCGGCTCGGTCTGCGTGCAGCGGGGAACGGTCTCGGAAATCGTTTGGCAGAAGAGCGTCGATACGGACCTCCCCGTGCTCGAGGCGGATCGCTTCGTGCTCGCGCCCGGCTTCATCGACGTCCACGCGCACCTGCGCGAGCCGGGATTCGAGGACAAGGAGACGATCGAGACGGGCACCGCCGCCGCGGCCGCCGGCGGGTACACGGCGGTTCTCTGCATGGCGAACACGAACCCCGCGATCGACGATCCGAGCGTCGTGGAGTATTTGAGCCGCCGGGCGGCGCTCGCCGGGCACTGTCGCCTCTACATCGCCGGCGCCCTCACGAAGGGGCTCGGGGGCGAGATCATCAACGAGTACGGGCTGCTGAAGCGCGCCGGCGTTTCGGCCCTCAGCGACGACGGCCGGTGGGTGACGAACAGCCAGGTGATGCGGACGGCCCTCGAGTACGCGAACCAGCACGCCCTCCCCGTGATCGCGCATTGCGAGGATTCGTTTCTCACGCAATCGTCCCTCATGAACGAGGGATACCACTCGACCCGGCTCGGACTTCGCGGCAACCCGGCCGCCGCGGAGGAAATCGCCGTTTCGCGCGACGTCATGCTCGCCGCGCTCACCGGGGCGCGTCTCCACGTGGCCCACGTCTCGACGGCGGGATCGGTCGATATCATCCGGCGCGCGAAGAAGCGGGGCGTGCGCGTGACGGCCGAGGCGACGCCGCACCATCTCACGCTCGACGACTCTCTCCTCGAAGGCTACGACACGAACCTCAAAGTGCAGCCGCCGCTGCGCGGCAAGAAGGATATCGAGGCCCTTCGCGCGGGCCTGCTCGACGGGACGATCGACTGCGTCGCGACCGATCACGCCCCGCACACCGAGATCGACAAGCAAGTCGAGTTCGATGAGGCGCCCGCCGGCATGATCGGGCTCGAGACGGCCTTCGCCCATCTCCACACGGCTCTCGTGAAGCCGGGGATCGCCGATCTCCTCGATCTCGTCAGGTTCCTCACGGCGCGGCCCGCGGAGGCGCTCGGACTCGGCGGCGGATGCATCAAAAAGAACGCGCCGGCCGATCTCGTGATCATCGATCCGGAGGAGGAATGGACGTACGAGCGCGCGCTCATCCGGTCGCGCTCGAAGAACACGCCGCTCGCGGGTGCGGCCTTCACGGGAAGGGTGCAGGGCATTTTTCTCGAGGGCAAATGGAGAAGCGCCATTACGGGTTGACGGGCGCCCCGGCGAACCGTCCCGAATCGACGCGCGGGCGCGGCAGGGCGCGCCCGGCGAGGAGCCGCGGCATGAACGGACGAGCGGGTGTCGGTCTTCTCGCGGCGGCGGCGCTGCTCGCCGCCTGCACGGCATCGTGCGCCTATTACAACACCCTCTACAACGCCCGGAAGATCTACCGCGAAGCCGAAAAGGCCGCCGCGACGGGCGGCGCCCAGCCGCGCGAGCAGCGCGACAAATACGAGAGCGTCGTCGAGAAGTGCGCCAAGGTGATTACGGAATACCCGAAGAGCCGCTGGATCGACGACGCCGTCTTCCTCATGGGCATGGCGCTGCTGCGGCAGGACGAGTACGATAAGAGCATCCGGAAATTTCAGGAGATTCTGACGAACTTCCCCGAGGGCGAATACGCGCCGCAGGCGCGGTACTGGATCGCTTTCGCGCGATACCGCAGGGAGGACTACGAGCCGGCGCTCGCGGACGTGAATCGATTCCTCGATGAGTATCCCCGGCACGAGCTCCTCTTCGAGACGCTGTTCCTCGGCGGCGATATCGAGCGCGCCCTCGGAGAGGACGAGGCCGCCATCGCGTTCTACGGGCGCGTCGCGGAGGCGGGCGCGGAGGACGATTTGCTCGACGAGGCCCGCGTGCGGAGCGCCGATCTCTTCTTCGAGCGGGGCGATTGGGGACGCGCGGCGGCGAACTACGAGCGGGTGCTCCGGAAGGGGCTCGCCTGGGAGCGCCGCTACGCGATTTCGCTCCGGCTCGGCGAATGCCGGGCGCGGACGGGAAAGTGCCGCGAGTCGCTCGAGCTCACGGACGGATTGATGCAGCGGGCGACGGCGCAGCAGGTGCCGCCGATTCTCCTCGCGCGCGGGGCAGGGTACGAATGCATGGATTCCCTCGGCGCGGCGTTCGCCGCGTACGACGAGGTCATCGCCAAATACCCGAAGTCCCTCTTCTCCGCCGAGGCCTACTACCGGAAGGGCGTGCTGCTCGATGAGCGGCTCGATTCGCTCCGGGCCGCGGAAGAGGCCTTTTCGAAGGTGGGCGGGGAGTACGCGAACTCTCCGTTCGCGGCGGAGGCCCTCGAGAAGAGCGGCAGCATGAAGCGTCTCCTCGACCTGCGGCGCGCGGGGAAGGGCGGCGAGACGGCCGATCAGGCCGCCGAGAAGCTTTTCCTGTCGGCCGAGATACAGCTCGTGAAGCTCGGGGAGGTCGAGAAGGCGCTCGCCGGATACGAAGCGGTGCTCGACAGCTTTCCCGCCGCCGCCGTCGCGCCGCGGGCGGCCTACGCCGTCGCCTGGATACAGCGGTACCGGCTCGACCGGCCCGATTCGGCGGCCGCGCTCTATCGCGAGCTCGTCGAGCGGTATCCCCGGTCCCCGCAGGTCAAGGGCGCTCTCGACGAGCTCGAGACCCTCGTCGAGGGGGATCTCGTGCCGCGGCTTCGCGCGTACGCCGATTCCGCGCGGGCGGCACTCGCCGAGGCCGCCCGGGATACGCTCGCTCTCACGCCGCGACCGGATTCTTCGGCGACCTCGCGGGGAGGCAACCCATGAGCGCTGCGGGTAAGGGGCTCTGGAAGGCCGCGCTTCGGCGCGTCGCGCATCTTTCGCCGTCCTGCAGTCTCCTCGTGTTCGAGCGTCCGGCGGGATTTCCCGACGCCGAGCCCGGCCAGTTCGTGTCGGTCCGCGTATCGGGCGCCCCGGCGCCGCTGCTCCGGCGTCCCTACAGCATCATGGACCTCACCGGCTCCTCGCTCACGCTGCTCGTGAAGTCGGTCGGCCGCGGCTCGGAATCGCTGCGCTCCGCGCGAGCTCGGGAGCGGTTCGACATGATCGGTCCTCTCGGCGGCGTTTCCTTCCCGGGGCCGGGGGAGGCGGATGCCGTGTTCGTCGCCGGCGGCACGGGGCTCGCCCCGCTCCTCTTCGCCGCGCGGGCGTGGCGCCGCGCGGGGATCGCCGCCCGGACGACGCTTCTCTACGGCGCCGCGACGAAGCGCGAGCTTCTCGGCGATCTCGTGCGGACGGCCTTCGGGGCGTGCCGGTTCGCCACGCTCGACGGCAGCGCGGGGTTCCGCGGGGACGTCGTCGCGCTCTGCCGCGATCTCATCTCGCGCGGGCGAATGCCGGAGGGCGTTCTCTACTCGTGCGGGCCGCGCGGCATGGTCCGCGCGCTCGAGGAAACGGCCGGCGGAAGTTTCGCGGCGCATTACACGTCGCTCGAATCGATCATGGCATGCGGCGTCGGCGCGTGCCGCGGCTGCACGGTGCCCGTTCGCGGCGGGGGTGGAAGCGTCCTCAAGACGATCTGCAGCGACGGAACGGTTTTCGAGGCGCGCGACATCCTCTGGGAGGAGTGGGAGGAATGAAAGCGCACGGACCGGCGTTCTCCATCGGCCCGGCGGCGTTCCGGAACCGGGTGTTCCTCGCCTCCGGCCCGGCCGGGTACGGCACCGAGTACGAGGGGCTCATCGATCTCGGGCGGCTCGGCGCCGTCGTCACGAAGACCATCACCTTTCATCCGCGCTCCGGCAACCCGGGACGCCGCCTCTGGGAAACGGGGGCGGGGCTCCTCAACAGCATCGGGCTCGAGAACGTCGGCGCGCAGCGGTTTTTCGCCGAGAAGCTTCCGCGTCTCGTCGAGGCCGGCGCGCGTCCCGTCGTGAGCCTCGGCGCGGAGGATTGGGACGAGTACCGCTCCCTCCTCGACGCCGCCGCCGCGGCGGGCGTCGTCGACGCGGCGGAGCTCAACCTGTCGTGCCCGAACGTCGACCGGGGCGGGATGAGCGTCGGAGCCGATCCGGAGCTCGTCGAGCGGTACGTGCGGGCGGCGCGCGAGGCGCTGCCCGGGGCGGCGATCATCGCGAAGCTCACCCCAAACGTCGCCGACGTCACGGTTCTCGCGCGGGCCGCGGCCGAGGGCGGGGCGCACGCCGTGACCGCCATCAACACGCTTCTCGGAATGGATCTCTGCGGTTCCGCGAACGAGCCGGTTTTCCGGCGCGTGCGCGCGGGCCTCTCGGGGCCGGCGATATTCCCCGTGGCGCTCGACGCCGTGTGGCGGATCAGCCGCGCCGTCGAAGTGCCCGTCGTCGCCTCGGGGGGCGTCTCGTCGGTTCTCGACGCGCGAAAGTTCCTCGCGGCCGGAGCCGCGGCCGTCGAGGTCGGCACGGCGATATTCTACGATCCCGGCCTTCCCGAGCGCATCGTCGACGCGCTGGAAGAGGCCGGCGCGGACGGCCCTCCGGAGACGAAACCTCGAAAGGGGAGAAAGAAATGAAGGTCAGCCGCGCCGCGCCCGCCGTCATCGCCGCCCTCGACGTCGAGGATCGCGCCCGCGCCCTCGCGCTCATCCGCGCCCTCGCGCCGGCGATTTCGTGGTTCAAGATCGGGAGCCGCCTCTTCACGGCCGAGGGCCCCGCGATCGTCGAGGAGGCGAGGAAGCTCGGAGCCTCGATATTTCTCGACCTCAAGTTTCACGACATACCGCAGCAGGTCGCGGGCTCGGTGCGCGCCGCCTCGGCGCTCGGCGTCTCGATGATGACGATCCACGCGTCGGGAGGCGTCGAGATGATGCGCGCGGCCGCCGGCGCCGCGGCCGAGGAATCGGAGCGGCTCGGAGTCGCCCGGCCGCTCGTCGTCGGCGTCACGGTGCTCACGAGCCTCTCGGCGGAGGATCTCTCGCGGCTGTTCGGAACGGCGGGCTCGGCGCGCGATCAGGTGCTCCGGCTCGCGGCGCTCGCCGGCGAGGCGGGGATCGACGGCATCGTGGCGTCGGTCGAGGAGGCGCGCGCCGTCAAGGGCGAGCTCGGCGAGCGGTTCGTCGTGGTCACGCCGGGTATACGGCCCGCCGGCGCCGACGCTGGCGACCAGAAGCGGATCGCCACCCCCCGCGCGGCGCGGGACGCCGGATCGGACTTCCTCGTCGTCGGACGCCCGATCATCGAGGCGCCTTCGCCTGTCGACGCCGCCCGCGCGATCCTTCGCGAGCTCGGGGAGTGAGCGGAATGACGAGGGCCGTGATCATATTCCTCGCCGTGTACGCGGGACTCGTGATCGTCCGCAGCCGCCGTTCGCTCATCGCCTGGGGGGGCGTGGCGGTCGCGCTCGCGGCCGGATGCCTCCGGTTCGGCGAGATCGCGCCGAGCGTCAACTGGAACGTGCTCGGGATCTTCGCGGGGACGCTGCTCGTCGCGGAGCTCTTCATTATCTCGCGGGTTCCCGAGGCGATCGCGGATACCCTCATCAACCGCAGCCCGAACCTCGGCGTCGCCTTTTTCTCCATCATCGCCTTCACGTCGGTTCTCTCGATGTTCGTCGAGAACGTCGCGGCGACGCTCATCGTCGCGCCGGTGGCCCTCCAGCTCGCGCGCAAGGCGGACGTGTCCCCCGTGCCGGTCATTATCGGACTCGCCGTGAGCTCGAATCTGCAAGGAACGGCGACCCTGATCGGAGACCCGCCGAGCATGATCCTCGGGGCCGCGATGAAGATGAACTTCATGGAATTCATCTTTTACCGCATGCGCGACGGTTCCGGCGAGATCCGGCCGGGCATCTTCTGGTTCGTTCAGGCCGGAGCCGTCGTGAGCCTCGTGGTGCTCTACTTCTTTTTCAGGGGGATGAAGCGCAAGCCGGACCGCATACCCGTGACCCCCGTGGCGAGCCTCGTTCCGGGCATGATGCTCGTCCTCATGATCCTGCTGCTCGCGCTGGCGTCGTTCGTCGATCCCGACTTCGTCTGGTTCGGCGGCGCCGTCTGCATGGCGGGCGGGATCGCGGGGGTGGCGTGGTACGGGATGCGCGACCGGAGCCGGGCCGGAAGAATCGTGCGCGGATTCGACTGGGACACGGCGGCGTTTCTCGCGGGGGTGTTCGTGCTCGTCGGGATGCTCGAATCGCGCGGCGTGATCGACGCCGTCGTCACGCGGCTCGCCGGTCTGCGCGGAATGAGTCCCTTCGCTCTCTACTCGATCGTCGTATGGGCGTCGGTTATCCTGTCGGGATTCATCGACAACGTGCCGTATGTCACCGCGATGCTTCCCGTCGTTTTGAAGCTCGCCCCCCAGATCGGCGTGCCGGTGGAGGCTCTCGCTTTCGGCCTCCTCCTCGGCGCGTGCATCGGCGGCAACATAACGCCGATCGGCGCCTCGGCGAACATCGTCGCCGTGGGGCTTCTGCGCCGCGACGGCAGGGCTGTGTCGTTCGTCGATTTCATGAAGATGGGCGTCCCCTTCACGGTTGCGGCGACCGCCGTTTCCTACGTCGCTCTCTGGTTGGTCTATCGCTGAGCGGCGCCCCGATTCACGTTGACGGCGGCGGCGTAATGCCATTAGAATATTACGATTGAACGAACCTCCGAGCGGCCGGCGCGCGGGGGCTGCCGGCGCGCGCCGGAACGGCCCGCCGCCTTGGCAAAGGGGCGAAGCGATGAAAATCTTGATAACCGGCATCACCGGTTTCGCGGGGAGCCACCTCGCCGATCTGTGCCTCACGAAGAAGGACGTCGATCTCTACGGGATCATCCGCTGGCGGAGCAGAACGGAAAACATCGAGCACATCTGGGAGCGGGTGAAGCTTGTCGAATGCGACCTGCGGGATGCGACCTCGACGCGGGACACGATCGAGCAGATTCGCCCCGACTGGATCTTTCACCTCGCCGCGCAGAGCTTCGTGCCGACCTCCTGGGCCGCGCCGACCGAATCGCTCGTGACGAACATCATCGGACAGCTCAACGTCTTCGAGGCGGTGCGGAAGATCAAGCTCGATTGCCGCATACAGATCGCCTGCTCGAGCGAGGAGTACGGGATGGTGCACCCGGACGAGGTTCCGATCCGGGAGACGAACCCGCTCCGTCCCTTGAGCCCCTACGCGGTGAGCAAGGTGGGGCAGGACATGCTCGCCTATCAATATCATATGAGCTACCGGACCGACGTCGTGCGGACGAGAGGCTTCAACCACACCGGGCCCCGCCGCCCGTCGATTTTCGTCTGCAGCGATTTCGCCAAGCAGCTCGTGGAGATCGAACGCGGCCATCGGCCGCCCGTCGTCCGCGTGGGCAACCTCGAGGCCCGGCGCGATTTCACCGACGTGCGGGACATCGTGCGCGGATACTGGCTCGCGCTCGAGAAGGGGAAAAGCGGCGAGGTCTACAACCTCTGCTCCGGCCGGAGCCACCGCATACGCGACGTGCTCGACATGCTCATCGGGCTCGTCGGCCTCTCGGTCAAGGTGGAGCCCGAGCCCGCGCGGATGCGTCCGAGCGACGTGCCGCATCTCGAGGGGGACAACCGGAAGTTCGCGGACGATACCGGCTGGCAGCCCGAGATCCCGTTCGAGCGGACCATGCGGGATCTCCTCGATTTCTGGCGGAAAACCCCCGCGCGCGCCTGAGCGAATCGGACGGTCGTATGAAGGTTCTCGTCACGGGAGCATGCGGATTCGTCGGAGTTCACTGCGTCCGCGAGCTCATTGGCGCGGGGCACGAGGTCGTCGCGAGCGACATCGTCGATCCCGGCGGCCGGTCTGAGCGCGGTCCGGGAGGAACGTCCGGCCGCCGTTCCCCGTCGCCGTTTCCCGCGGACGTCGTGTTCCATAGGTGCGATCTCGTTCGCGCCTCGTCCGTCAGCGATCTCGTTCGCGACATCCGCCCCGACGGCGTCTCTGCATCTCGCCGCGCAGAGCTCGGCCGCGAGGTCGCTCGAGGACCCGCGCGGAACCATCGATACGAACGTGTTCGGCGCGCTCAACGTCCTCGAGGCCGTCCGCGCCGCGCATCCGCCCTGCCCGCCGGCGAAAACCGTCTCCGGAAAAACGCGCGTTCTCTCGATCGGCTCGGCGGAGGAGTACGGGGCGCGCCCCGCTTCCGAGATGCCCCTCGGCGAGGGGAGCTCCCTCGAGCCGGCGAGCCCCTACGCGGTGAGCAAAGCCGCGCAGACGATGCTCGCCGCGCAATACGCGCGCTCGTACGGTCTCGACGTCATTGCGACGCGGAGCTTCGCCCACACGGGCCCGGGGCAGAGCGACCGCTTCGTGCTGCCGTCCTTCGCGAAGCAGTGCGCCGAAATCATGGCGGGTAAACGCCCGCCGCGAGTCCGCGTCGGCAGGCTCGACGTCGTCCGCGATTACCTCGACGTGCGGGACGTGGCGCGCGCCTATCGCCTCATCCTCGAGGGCGGCGAGGAGGGCGCCGTGTACAACGTGTGCTCCGGCGAGGGGCTCGCGCTGCGGGACGCTCTCGCGTTCTTTGCGGGGGCGTGCGGCGCGGAGGTGGCCGTGGAAGAGGATCCCGGCCTTCTGCGCCGGGCCGACATCGCGCTCCTCGTGGGGGACAACGGCAAACTCCGCCGCGAGTGCGGATTCGAACGGACGATCGGCGTCGAAAAGATGCTCGGCGATTTGTTCGCGCGCTGGGAACGCGTCGCAAGGGAGTCGTAAATGTTCAAGATTTGCGTGGTCGGAACGGGGTACGTCGGGCTCGTGAGCGGCGCCTGTCTCGCGGATTTCGGCAGTCGCGTCATCTGCGTCGATATCGACGAGGCCCGCATCGATTCCATCCGCTCGGGCGTCATGCCGATCTACGAGCCGGGCCTCAAGGATCTCGTCGAGCGGAATCAAGCCGCGGGGAGACTTCTCTTCACCGCCGATCTGAGCCGCGCCGTCAAGGAATCGACCGTCGTCTTCTCCGCCGTCGGAACGCCGCAGCGGGAGGACGGATCGTGCGATCTCGCCGCGGTTTTCCAGGCGGCGAAGGACGTCGCTTCGCATATGGAGGCGTACACCGTCTTCGTGCAGAAGAGCACCGTCCCCGTGGGCACGTCCGAGCGGGTCGGCGAAATCATCGGCGCGAACCTCGCGCGCCCCGTTTCCTTCGACCGCGTCTCGAATCCGGAGTTTCTCCGCGAGGGATCGGCGATCGAGGACTTCATGCGTCCGAACCGCGTCGTGATCGGCGTCGAGAGCGACCGCGCGAGGGAGATCATGCGCGAGATCTACCGCCCGCTCTACCTTCTCGAGACGCCGATCGTTTTCACGACGATCCGGACAGCGGAGCTCGTCAAGTACGCGAGCAACGCGTTTCTCGCGACGAAGATCTCCTTCATCAACGAGATCGCCGAGCTCTGCGAGAAGGTGGGCGCCGACGTCGACGTCGTGGCGAGGGCCATCGGGCTCGACCGACGGATCGGTCCCAAGTTTCTGCACGCGGGGGTCGGCTACGGCGGCTCGTGCCTGCCGAAGGACGTCGCCGCCATCATCCATACGGCCGCGGAAGCCGGATCGCCGTTGCGAATCATCCGCGCCGCGGAGGAGGTCAACCGCTCGCTCGTCGAGCGGCTCGTCGAGAAGATGCTCGCGGAGCTCTCCTCCTTCGCCGGCCGGACGATCGCCGTCCTCGGGCTTTCGTTCAAGCCGAACACGGACGACATCCGCGAGGCGCCGGCGCTTCGCCTCATCGACCGGATCGTCGCCGGGGGCGGCCGGGTGAACGCGTACGATCCGGCCGCGATGGAGAACGTGCGCCGGCTCTACGGCGACCGGATCGCGTACTTCCGCGACTCCTACGGCGCGGTCGACGGCGCGGACGCGCTCGTCATCATGACCGAGTGGAACGAGCTGCGCGTGCTCGACATGGACAGGATTAAGAAGTTCCTGCGCTCGCCGGTCGTATTCGATTGCCGCAACATCTACAAGAACGCCGAAATGGCCGCGTGGGGTTTTCGGTACCATTCCTTCGGCCGGCCGGGCGCGTGACGGCGCCGGCGTCGAAGAGGGGAAGGATCCGTCGATGAAACACATCCTCGTCACGGGCGGAGCGGGCTTCATCGGCTCGAATTTCGCGCGCTTCCTGCTTCGCGAGCGCCGAGGCCTTCGCGTCACCGTGCTCGACAAGCTCACCTACGCGGGGAATCTCGAGAATCTCGCCGCCGCGCGGGGGCGCCGCGGATTCCGCTTCGTGCGCGGGGACATCTGCGACGCGCGGCTCCTCGACGAGCTGTTGCCGGGGGTCGACACCGTGTACAACTTCGCCGCCGAGACGCACGTCGACCGGTCGATTCTCGAGGGGGGGAGCTTCGTCCGAACGGACGTCCTCGGCACCTACGCCCTCCTGCAGGGCGCGCTGAAGCACCGCGTGCGGCGCTTCGTGCAGATCTCGACGGACGAGGTCTACGGAAGCATCGCGCGGGGGAGCTTTCGCGAAAACGATCCCCTCATGCCGAACAGCCCGTACTCGGCGAGCAAATCGGGCGGGGATCTCCTCGCGAGGTCGTTCTTCAAGACGTACGGGCTTCCCGCGATCGTCACGCGAAGCTCGAACAACTACGGTCCTTACCAGCATCCGGAGAAATTCATCCCGCTCTTCGTCACGAACGCGATCGAGGGGAAGCCGCTTCCCCTCTACGGGCGCGGCGGAAACGTGCGGGACTGGCTGTACGTGGAGGACAACTGCCGCGCGATCGAGCTTGCGGGGCGCTCCGGCGAGCCCGGCGAGGTGTACAACATCGGCGGGGGAGAGGAGCGCTCGAACATCGAGATCGCCCGGCGCATCGTCGAGCTCGTCGGGGCCCCGCCGGAGAGCATCGTCTTCGTCTCCGACCGGCCGGGACACGACTGGCGCTACTCGCTCGATTGCCGGAAGCTCCGCGCGCTCGGGTTCCGCGCCCGGGTCGGCTTCGACGAGGGACTCGCCCGCACGGTGCGCTGGTACCGGCGCAACGAGGCGTGGTGGCGCCCGGTCAAGGAGGGGCGGTTCAAGTGGTATTACGGGAAACTCTACGGCGACCGGCTGCGCCGCGCGGGCGGAGCGAAGGAGCATCGATGAAAACCGCGGTCATCGTCGGCGCGAGGCCGAATTTCATGAAGGCCGCGCCGCTCATCCGCGAGTTCGCGGCGCGCGGCCGGTTCGACACGCTGCTCGTGCACACCGGACAGCACTATGACGAGAACATGTCGCGCGTGTTCTTCGAGGATCTCGAGCTTCCCGAACCCGATATCTACCTCGGCGTCGGCTCCGGCTCGCACGCCGAGCAGACGGCGAAGGTCATGACCGCATTCGAACGGGTCGTGGAGCGCGAGCGGCCCGATCTCGTCACCGTCGTCGGCGACGTGAATTCGACGCTCGCCTGCTCGCTCGTGGCGGCCAAGATGCTCGTCCCCGTCGCGCACGTCGAAGCGGGGCTCAGGAGCTTCGACCGCAGGATGCCGGAAGAGACGAACCGCATGGTGACGGACGTGCTCTCGCGCTTCTGCTTCACGACCTCTCCCGAGGCCGAGACGAACCTCCTGCGCGAGGGCGTGACCCCGGATCGAATCTTCTTCGTCGGCAACATCATGATCGATTCGCTCCTCTTCTACGTCGAGAAGGCGGAAACGTCGCGCGTTCTCGGCGACCTCGGCCTCGCCCCCGGGGGATACGTGCTCGTCACCCTCCATCGCCCCTCGAACGTCGACGACGCGGGGATTCTGCGCGGCATCATGGAGGCCCTCGGGGAGATCGCCCGCGCCGCGCCGGTCGTTTTTCCCGTGCACCCGCGGACGCGCAAGATGATCGAGGCGGCGGGGAGCTCGATCCGGGTGGCCGAAGGCATCAGGCTCGTCGAGCCGCTCGGCTACCTCGATTTCGTCAAGGCCGAGCGCCACGCGCGCATGGTCATCACGGACTCGGGAGGCATCCAGGAGGAGACGACGGTTCTCGGCATTCCATGCCTCACGGTCCGGGAGAACACCGAACGTCCGATCACGATCGAGCTCGGCACCAACGTCCTCGTCGGGACCGATCCCGCCCGCATCCGGGAGGAGGCGGCGGGCATCCTCGCCGGCGAGCCCCGGGCGCACCGCGTGCCGCCCCTCTGGGACGGACGGACCGCGGGCCGCATCGCGGACGTCCTCGAGCGGTATTTCCCCGCGTGAGGCGGGAGGGGAGGGCGGTGGAGGGGGAACGGCGCCGCGATTCGCAAAGCTTTTCTTGACATCATTCTGCGGATTGTCAATCCTTGAAACGGGCGGTGATCAAGGAGCGGCGCACGTGTCGAACATGGGGTTTTTTCTCGCATTCGCGCTTTCCGCGGGTTTGGCTCTCCTCTTTACGCCGATCGTGCGGGCTGTCGCGTCGCGATTCAACATTCTCGACAAGCCGAACGGGCGAACGAGCCGCGACATAGCGCACATCGGCGGGGCGGCGATCATCGGGGCGATTCTCTTCTCGCTCCTTCCGGTGTTTCTTTTCGCCGTCGACGGCGGCGCGCTCGAGCGTTCTCTCGTGCCGGTGCTCATCGCGAGCGGCTTCCTCGTGTTTCTGCTCGGCATCATCGACGACCTGCAGAGTCTTCACTATCTCTACAAGCTCGTTCTCCAGATATCGGTCTCCGTGTTCGTTTCGTCCGTGGGGCTCGCGCTGCTCGGCCACTTCCGCGTCATGATCGTGCCGCTCTACCTGCTGTTGCCGCTGTTCGCCGGCGCGGCGATGTGGATGCTCGTCGTGACGACGTCGTTCAACCTCGTCGACGGCCTCGACGGCCTCGCCGCCGGTATCGCCTGCATCGCGGGCGTGTCGTTCGCCGCGGCGGGCATGGCCCTCCATCAGCCGATCGCGGTCGTGCTTGCGCTGGTCGTCTGCGGATCGGCGCTCGGATTCCTCCGGTACAACTTTCCGCCGGCGACGATCTTCATGGGGGATTCGGGAAGCCTCTTTCTCGGGCTTCTCTTCGGGCTCATTTCGCTCCTCCTGCTCATTCCCGGCACGAACCTCTTTTTCCGCGCCGCGGGGAACGTCGTCATCCTCGGCGTTCCGATCCTCGACACCGCGCTCGCCTTCTCCCGGCGTCTCGCGACGCGGCGCCCCGTATTCGAGGCCGACCATCGGCACCTGCATCACATGCTCCTCTACCGCTTCTGCTCCGTTCGAAAGGTCGACGCGATCCTCTGGTCGCTCGCTGCCGCGTTCGGGGCGCTCGGTTTCTTCGTCATACAGGGAAGCGTGGCGGCTCTCTGCGCGGCCTTCGCGCTCATGGTCGGCGTGTACGTAGCGGCGCTCCGCAGGATGGTTCGCGTCTCGATCGACGAGGGGGCGGACGAGAGGATTCTCCGCGCCTGCGGCATCGCCGCGTCGGACCCGGCGTCGCCCCGGCGCTGAAGCCCCGCGCGCCGCGATTCGCAATTGCCTTTTTTCCCGCCCTGTGCTAGCGTTTCCGCGAACGAAACACCTGACGCCATCGTCAAGGAGTCGACGTGTCCCGTGCGAAACAAATTGTCGTCGGCTGCCGGAGCGACGCGCTCGCGGCGCTCCACTGCGAGCGCGCCTGCGCGGCCCTGCGCGAGGCGCATCCGCACGCCGAGTTCGTCGCCGCGCGCGGGAACGGGGGGCGGCTCGACCCGCGCCGCGCCGCGGCCGCCATTCTGCAGCGGCTCGTGAAGGGCGAGATCGACATCGGCGTCCTCGACGGGCGGTGGATGCCGCTCCAGCTTCCCGCGCCGGTCGAGATCGCCGCCGTGCTCGAGCGGACGAATCCGTTCGACGTGCTCATCTCGAGCGAGGATCTCATCCTCGACGAGCAGCCCGACAACGTCTCCATCGCGGTCATCGACTCCGTCACGCGCGGGCAGCTTCTCTACTATCGCCCGGATCTCAAGATCGTCGAGAAGCCCGACGGCTTCGATCGTCTCTTCGAAGCCCTGCGCCGCGGAACCGTCGCGGCGTTCGTCTATCCGGCGGCGGACGTCGAGGCGCTCAACCAGCAGGAGAACGTCGTGGAGGTGTTCACGACCTCGATCTGCACGCCGCCCGGGGGGCAGGGCGCGCAGGTGCTTCTCGCCCGGCGCGAGCGGCGGGACGTCGGCGCCCTCGTCCGCGATCTCAACGATCCGTCGGCCGAGGCCGAGATCGAGCTCGAGCGGTTGCTGCTCGAGCATCTCGCCCGCAACGGGCGCGGGCCGGTCGGCGTGCTCGGCAACGTCGAGGGAACGGTGTTCGAGCTCGAGGCGGCGATCACGGCGACCGACGGAACCGAGAAGATATCGGCGACGGTGGGCGGCTCCCTCGTCGAGCGGGCGAAAATCGTCATGAGGCTCGCCGCCGAACTGCTCGCCTCGGGCGGCGAGGAGATTCTCGCCCCGTACCGGCGCGCGCGGAGCAGCGAGTAGGAAACATGCTCGATCGAAAGCTCATACGAAAAGACCCCGAGCGCGTGCGGGAGGGACTCCGCCGCAAGGGATCCCAGTTCGACATCGAATCGTTTCTCGCCGCCGACGAGCGGCAGCGCGTGCTCATCCAGGAGGGCGAGCGGCTCAAGCACGAGCGGAACGAAGCCTCCGGCGAGATTCCGCGGCTCAAGAAGGAGGGGAAGGACGCGAGCGCCGTCCTCGCCCGCATGAAGGAGACCGCGGAGCGGATCAAGGAGATCGATCGCGAGATCAAGGAGATCGGCGACCGGCTCGACGATCTCGCGCTCTACCTGCCGAACCTTCCCCACGAAACCGTGCCCCTCGGGACCTGCCCGGAGCACAATGTCGTGCGCCGCACGTGGGGCGAGCCTTCCGCGCCCGCCTGCGAGCCCGTTCCGCACTGGGAGATCGGCGAACGGCTCGGCGTGCTCGATCTCGCCGCGGGGAGCGCGCTCGGCGGCAGGGGATTCGTCGTGCTCCGCGGGGGCGGGGCGCTGCTGTCGAGGGCCCTCATCAACTTCATGCTCGATCTGCACGGGCGGCAGGGGTACGAGGAGGTTTCCGTCCCGTTCCTCATGCTCCGCGAGTGCATGGTCGGCACCGGCCAGCTGCCGAAGCTCGCCGAGGACATGTACCTCTGCGAGAAGGACGACCTCTTTCTCATACCGACCGCGGAGGTGCCGCTCACCAATCTCTACCGCGAGAAGATCGTCGAAGGCGGCCGTCTTCCGATCAAGCTCACCGCCTGGAGCGCCTGCTTCCGCCGGGAGGCGGGAAGCTACGGGCAGGAGACGCGCGGGCTCGTCCGCGTGCATCAGTTCGACAAGGTCGAGATGGTGAAGCTCGCCGATCCCGAGAGCTCCTACGGAGAGCTCGAGTCGCTCACGAGCGACGCCACCTCGTGCTGAGGCGCTCGAAATACCGCACCGCGTCATCGGCTCTGCACGATGGATCTGAGTTTCGGCGCGGCGAAATGCTACGACATCGAGACCTGGGCGCCCGGGCATGCGGAGGCGGCTCGAGGTATCCTCCTGCAGCAATTTCGAGGATTTCCAGGCGCGCCGCGCGAATATCCGTCTGCGCCGGGGGAAGCAGGAGCGGCCCGAGTTCGTTCACACGCTGAACGGCTCGGGGCTCGCCCTCCCGCGCGTCATCGCTACCATTCTCGAGCTCAACCAGACGCCGACCGGCAAGGTGCGCATTCCGCAGGCGCTCGTGCCGTACATGGGCGGAGAGAGTACCTCGAGGCCTGATCGGATCATGAGGGCGCCGCGCAATCTACCGTTTCTCCTCAAGCTCTACTTTCTCGTGGGGGGGGCCGTCGTCGTCGCGTTCGCCCTCGTCTACAACGACGCCCTTATCCGGAAGATGCGCGTTCAGTCGGAGAACACGACAAGCCTCATTTCGCGTTCGGTCGCGATCGCGCTCGAGCAGCCCTCCGACGCGGACAACCGGGCCCTGATCCTCGCCATCCGCGACCGGTTCGACATACCGTTCATTCTCACCGACGTGGTGGGGAAACCGTGGGTCTGGAACGAGGAGACGGGCCTCGAGGCGCTCGGCGACGACGAGTACGGGCGGATCGAGAGGTTCGATCCCGCCGCGCCGAACGACCCGCTGCTGGCCGCGGCGCTCGCGAAGGCGGCCGAATTCGACCGGCTCAACCGCCCCATCCCGATCGAGGGGGGCGGCCTCTCCCTCGTGCTCCATTACGGATCCTCCTCGCTCACCCGCGCCCTCGCCGTGGCCCCGTACATCCAGCTCGGGGTTCTCGTCGCGTTTCTCCTCATCGGATTTCTGGGGTTCCGCGCCATCAAGATCGGCGAGCAGCGCATGATCTGGGTCGGACTGGCGAAGGAGACGGCGCACCAGCTCGGGACGCCGCTCTCATCCCTCATGGGCTGGCTCGAGATGATCCGCGGGGAGATCGCGGGATCCTCCTGCTCGGAGCGGCTCTCGCGCGCGATCGAGGAGATCTCGACGGACGTCGACCGGCTCGGCAAGATATCGGAGCGGTTCAGCAAGATCGGTTCGGCGCCGAAGCTCGAGCTGCAGGAGCTTCCCGCGATCGTCGAAGAAACCGTCGCCTACTTCGAGCGACGCCGCCCGACGCTCCGGATCGAATCGACCATCACCGTGGAGTTCGAGGAGCTCCCGCTCGTGCGCTGCAGCCGGGAGCTCATCGGGTGGGTCGTCGAGAACCTTATCAAGAACGCGCTCGATGCCATGGCGGGGGAGCAGGGAAAGATACATATTGCCTGCCGGATGAACGAGCGGGAACGGCGGGTCGAGATGTTCGTGAGCGACACGGGGAAGGGGATGACCCCGCAGGTCCGGGCTCGGGTGTTCGATCCCGGATTCACCACGAAGAGCCGCGGCTGGGGGCTCGGCCTCGCCCTCGTGAAACGGATCGTCGAGGAGATGCACGGCGGCACGATCCGCGTTTTCCAGACGCAGCCCGGCAAGGGTACGACGTTTCTCGTCACCTTTCCGGTCGATTGAGGGCGGTGGAGCGAATGACGAAAGGCAAGAAGATACTGTGGGTCGACGACGAGATCGATCTGCTCGCCTCCCACATCATGTTCCTCGGCGAGAAGGGGTACGCGGTCCGTCCGGCGGCGAGCGGCGACGAGGGGATCGCCGCGCTCCGCGCGGAATCGTTCGATCTCATTCTGCTCGACGAGACGATGCCGGGACGCAGCGGTCTCGAGACGCTCCAGGAGATCAAGGAAATCGACCCGAATATTCCGGTGATCATGATCACGAAGAACGAAGCCGAGGATCTCGTCGTGCAGGCGATCGGCATGAAGATCGACGATTACCTTCTCAAGCCCGTGAACCCGCTCCAGATCTATTCGGCGGCCAAGCGGATCCTCGAGGCCCACCGTATCCAGGAGACGGCGCTCAGCCGGGACTATCTCCAGGCCTACCAGCGGGTGGACGAGGCGCTCCGCGCGGGTCCCGGCTGGCAGGAATGGGTACGCATTCACCAGGAGCTCTCGGCCTGGGACGTCGAGTACGACCGATTCAGCGACACGGGGCTCGAACAGACGCATCAGGATCTCAAGAAGAAGGCGAACGCGGACTTCTGCCGCTACATCGAGCGCGTCTACCACGACTGGATTTGGAGCGACGAGCGTCCGGCGATGAGCGTCGACGTGCTCGATCGATTCGTGTTTCCCCAGCTGCGGGAGCGGCGGCGCGTGTATTTCTTCGTCATCGACTGCATGCGGTTCGACCAGTGGCTCAAGATAGAGGACCTCCTCGCTCCGTTCTACACGATCGATCGCGGCTGCTATTTCGCGATCCTGCCGACCGCCACGCCCTACGCGCGGAACGCCCTCTTTGCCGGGGCCTTTCCGGCCGATATAGAGAAGCGCACGCCCGATTACTGGCTCGAGCGCTCGCGCGACGAGTTCAGTAAAAACCGGTTCGAGCAGAATCTCCTGCAGGACAACCTCGCGCGCGCCGGTCTCGGAAACGTCGCGTTCAAGTACATCAAAATCTACGAGATCGACGAGGCGAACGAGATCCGCAAGCAAGTCGACGGCTACCGGACGCTCGATCTCGTCGCCATGGTGTTCAACTTCCTCGACATACTCGCGCACGGACGGAGCCAGAGCGAGATTCTGCAGGAGATCGCGCCCAACGAGAGCGCCTTCCGCTCGCTCATGCGCTCGTGGTTCGTGCACTCGGCGCTCTTCGACATCCTGCAGCGGATCGCGAAGCACGGCGCCACAGTCGTCATCACGACCGATCACGGATCGGTGCTCGGGGCGAGGGCGAGCCTTGTGCACGGCAACCGCGACACATCGACGAACCTGCGGTACAAGTTCGGCGAGAACATCAACGGCGATCCCCGGCAGACGCTCCTCATCCGCAAGCCCCTCGACTATCGGCTCCCCGCGGAAAGCCCCTCGAAGAACTACATCCTCGCCAAGGAAAACTACTACTTCGTCTATCCGACCAAGTATCACGAGTACGAGCGGCAGTATCTCGGCACGTTTCAGCACGGCGGCATCTCGCTCGAGGAGATGATCGTTCCGTGCATCACCCTGACTCCGAGGTGAGGTATGGCGCGGCGCTCCGTTCCCCGCTGGGATCCCGCGATCCCCGGCGCGCGTCGCCTCGACCGCCTCGGAGGAGAGCGCGCCCGGATCCGGCTCGAGAGCGGCTCGCCGGACCGCACGCTGGCCCTGGGACGCGCCATCGGATCGATTCTGCCCCCGGGGACGGCGCTGTCGCTCGAGGGCGGGCTCGGCGCCGGCAAGACGCTGTTCGCGAAGGGCCTCTGCGGCGGACTCGGCGTGAGCGATGAAGTGACGAGCCCGAGCTTCATCCTCGCCGAGGAGTACCGCGGGGTGTTCCCCGTCTTTCACTTCGACCTCTATCGGCTCGAGCGGGTCGACGACGCGGCGGGGATCGGGTTCTTCGACGCCATCGACGGCCGCGCCGTCGTCATCGTCGAGTGGGGCGATCGCCTGCCCCCGGGCGCCGTCGAGTTCGACGTCGTTGCGAGATTCCGCGTCACCGGGCCGGAGAGCCGCGAGATCGAGATCGCCGGACCGAAGGAGTTGTGTGACGAGCTCGAACGGAATTCCTGACGCGCCTCTCCCCGGAGGCGAGTGCGTCCCGGCGGCTCCGGCCGCGGGCGGGCCCCTCGTGCTCGCCCTCGACGCTTCGCATCATCGGGGAAGCGTCGCCGTGTGCCGGGGCGCGGAGACGCTCGCGGAGATTCTCTTCGACGCGGGGGACACGCACTCGGCGACGCTCATGCCGGCGGTGGCCTCATGCCTCTCCTCCGCCAAGACGACGCTCGATTCCATCGATCTGCTCGCCGTTGTTTCGGGGCCGGGCAGCTTCACGGGGCTGCGGATCGCGCTCGCGACGGTCAAGGCCTTCGCGGCCGCGAGCGGCGCCGACGTGGTTCCCGTATCGAGCCTCGATGTGCTCGCCGCGGCGATGCCCTGCGCCTCCCGTCCCGTGCTTCCCCTCATTGACGCGCGTCGCGGAGAGGTTTACGGCGCGCTGTACGACACGCGTTCGTTCTTCCCCCGAGAGATCGTTCCCTGCTTCGCGGCGCGCCCCGAAGCGCTCGCCGGCGTGCTCGGCGGCTCCGCCGCCGGCCCCCTCATCCTCTGCGGCACCGGCGCTCACCGGTACCGCGCGGAGATCGCCCCGCTCCTGCCCGACGGGAGCGTTTTCGCTCCCGAGCGGTGGTCGATCCCTTCGGCCTCCCTCTGCGCGTTCCTCGCGCTCGGGCGGCCTCCGCTCCCGGTGGGAGAGATCGCCGCGCTCGAGCCGCTGTACCTGCGCCCGCCGGACGCCCGGCTCCCCGCCGGCGCCCGCCTCGCCCCGGGCGGGGGAGAGGGCGCATGACCGCGCGTGCGATACGCGATCTCGAGACGGATGACATCCCGCGGATACTGGCGATCGAGCGGGTGAGCTTCATCACGCCGTGGACCGAGCAGATGTTCCGGTCGCAGCTCCGGTTCAGGGATCGCGCCATCACCCTCGTGCTCGTCGAGGATGGCGCGATCACCGGATACGTGGCCACCTGGATCGCCGCGGACGAGATGCATCTCATGAGCATCGCGGTGAGCCCCGAGGCGCGCCGCGGCGGGCGCGCTTCGACCCTGCTGGCCGAGGTTCTCGCCCGGGGGACGGAGCGCGGCTGCGAGCGCACGCTGCTCGAGGTGCGCGAGGGAAACGAGGGCGCGCGCCGTCTCTACCGCCTGCACGGATTCAGGGAGATCGGCAGACGCCGCGGCTACTACGAGGATACGGGAGAAGATGCCATCATCATGGAATGCCGCCGGGGGGAGTGATCCTCTCGCCCCCTTCGCGGGCGCCGCGGATGTCGCGATCGTGCTCGGGAGCGGTCTCGCCGGGTTCTGCGACGCGGCGCGCATCGAGCGCCGCGTTTCCTACGCCGCGATTCCGTCGCTGTTCCGGTCGGAGGTTCCGGGGCACCCCGGCTTCCTCGCGCTGGCCGATTTCGGCGGCAGATCCGCGCTCGTCTTCGCCGGCCGCAGCCACGTGTACGAGGGGCCTCCCGTCGAGCGGGCCACGGCGGCCGTCTCGCTCGCCGCCGACCTCGGCTGCAGGGAGCTTCTGCTCACGAACGCCGCCGGGAGCTTCAGCCCGGAGATCGAGCCGGGATCGTGGCTGCTGCCGGAGGACGTGCTGCCCTTCCCGGCGAGGGCCGCCTCCGCGCTCGGCGGCGCGTCGGCGGCCGAACGCGCGTTCGCCGCTCCGCTCGTTTCGCCGCGGCTGCGGCGGGCCATCCGACGGGCGGCGGAAGGGGCGGGAACGGCGGTCGCGGACGGCGTGCTGGCGTGGATGATCGGGCCCTGCTACGAAACGGCGGCAGAAGCTCGGGCCGCGCGGGCGGCCGGCGCGGACGCGGCGACCATGTCGATCTACCCGGAGCTCGTCGCGGCGCGGACGCGCGGTTTGGAGGCCGCCGTTCTATCCTGGATCACGAATTTCACGGCCAACGTCTCGCGCGAAACCGTCGATCACCGCGAGGTGATGCGGCGCGGCGGCGAAGGAGCCGCCCGGCTCGCCGCGATCGTCGCGCGGTATCTCGGCTCCCCCCGCGGCGCTTAGAAAAAACCCTTTTTGACCCGTCGCAAAGCTGATACATTCGCGCCGGAAAGCGCACGGGCCGGCCCTGCGGACGCGCGATCGGCCCGTCCGCGGAGCGGGCCGGCCGGGGGCGCGTGCCCGTTTTTTCGACGGTCGCGCCGCGCGCGGCTCGCGCGGGGCGGGACGGAGAGCGGACTGCGGATGCCATCACGGTTGCGGAAACGGCGCCGCCGGAGCACGACGGCGTATCCACATCTGGCGCGGGTCGCCTCCCTCCCTCAGTCGCGCATGCGTCTCGGTCTCGATCGGATCGCCGGCGTGCTCGATCGACTCGGCCAACCGCAGCGGGCCTATCCGTCCCTGCTCGTCGCGGGCACGAACGGGAAGGGCTCCGTGACGACGTACTGCGCGGCGGCGCTTCGCGCGGCGGGCCTCAGGGTCGGGGTGTACTACTCGCCGCATATCTTTCGCGTTCACGAGCGCATCAGGTGCGACGGCTCGGAGATCTCCTCTCGAGAGCTCGACGCGGCCGCGGCGCGAGTGAAGGCCGCGGGCGGAGCGCGGCTGACCTACTTCGAATCTCTCACCGCCGCGGCGATGCTCATATTTCGGGAGCGAGAGGTGGACGTCGCCGTGTTCGAGGTGGGTCTCGGGGGACGTCTCGACGCGACGAATCTCGTCGAGGCCGCCGTGACGGTCGTCACGGGGATCTCTCTCGATCACCGTGAGCGGCTCGGGGCGACGAAGCGCCTCATACTCGCCGAAAAGCTCGGCATCCTGCGCCGCGGCGTGCCGCTCGTGGCGAGGCTCGAGGGCGCCGCTCTCGAGCGGCAGGCGAGGGAGGCGGCTTCCGCCGCGGGGTCGCCCTGCCACATGGTGCGCGACGGGACGCGCTGCGACGTGCTTCGAGCCGGTCCGGAGGGTATGACCGTGCGGCTCGAGACCCGCCGCCGGGCGTACGGCGAGCTCAATTCCCGGATGATCGGCGCCGCGCAGGCCGGCAACATCGCCACCGCCGCTCGGGCCATAGAGACGCTCGACGCCGCTCTCGCGGCGCGGCGTGCGGCGCTGCGGAGGGACCGGCGGCGGCCGCGATCGGGGCTCGACCGGCTGGCGGCGCGATGCGCGGGCCGGCTCGGCGCGCGGGCCGTGCGGGAGGGAGTCGCCGCGGCGTTTCTCCCCGGCAGGTTCCAGATCGTCTCGCGCGAGCCGCTCGTCGTCGTCGACGTTTCGCACAACGAGGAGTCGTTCGTCGCCTCGCTCGATACCCTGCGGATGCTCGATCCGCCCGGGCGCTCGGCCGTCGTGTTCGGCATGATGGCCCACAAGGAGCTCGGGGACTTTCCGGCGCGGGCGGTCCGCGCGGTCGACGCGATCGTCGTGACCGCCCTCGCGGACCGGCGCTCGGCCCGGGCGGAGACGCTCGCGGCGGCTTTCCGGCGGGCTTCCGGGCGGAATCGCCGCGCGGCGATCATCCGGGCGCGGGGTATGGCCGAGGCCCTGAAGACGGCGAGACGCGCGGCGGGCGAACGCGGCGTCGTTCTCGTCATGGGATCGCACGTGGCGGTCGAAGAGGCCGCCCCGCATATATAAGGAAGGAGCGCGGCATGGGGCTCATTCTCGGCGTCGACATCGGCGGCACCGATATCAAGCTCGGGATCGTGGAAGAGTCGGCCCGCGTGCTCGATTCGGGGTCGATTCCGACCCGGGCGCCGGAGGGTCCGGAGAGCGCGGCCGAGCGCGTCCGCGCCTGGTGCGAGAGCCGGAGCGCCGCGGCGTGCCGCGTCGATGCGGCGGGGGTCGCCTGCGCGGGGCTCATCGACGGCGCGCGCGGATATCTTCACGTTTCGCCGAATCTCGGCGGCTGGGTCGACGTGGCGCTCCGCGACCGCTTCGAGCGCGCGCTCGGCGTGCCGGTCACGGTCGAGAACGATGCGAACGCCGCGGCCTACGGAGAGTGGCGCGCCGGAGCGGGACGCGGGCTTCGGAGCTTCGTTTGCCTCACGCTCGGCACCGGTGTCGGCGGAGGCATCGTTTTGGACGGAGCCCTCTACCGGGGTTCGACCGGTTTCGCCGGCGAGATCGGGCACGCGGTCATTTGCGCGGACGGTCCGCCCTGCGCGTGCGGCAACCGGGGGTGCCTCGAGGCGCTCATCGGAGCGGCGGCCATCCTCGGGCGGGCACGGGAGGCGTACGAGGCGGCGGGGCGGCCGCTCGCGGGAGACGGCGCGGGCATCTCCGTCGAGGGGCTCGCGCGCGCGGCGGCCGCGGGAGACGCGGCGGCGGCCGGCGTGTTCGCCGAAACGGGCCGGTACCTCGGCGTCGCTCTCGCGAACGTCGTCCATATTCTGGCCCCGGAGGCGATCGCCGTCGGCGGGGGAGTGGCGGGGGCGGGCGACCTCATCTTCGCCCCCGCGCGGGAAACGCTTCGTCGCTGCGTCATGGATCGCCGGATGGCCGAGGTCCGGGTCGTTCCGGCCGAGCTCGGCAACCGCGCCGCCGTGATCGGCTCCGCGCTGCTCGCGGCGGAGGAGGCCGGCCGCGCGCGATGAGGGAAAGGGCGCGCGGGCGAATGAAAATCGTCATGTCGAGAGGATTTCATCTTCGATTGCTTTTCGCGGCGATCGCGGCCTCGCTCGCCGCCGCGGCCGTTTGCCCGCCCGCCGGAGCGCAGGAGGGCGTCCCCGCCGCGGGCGACAGCGCGATCTACCGCGTCGACGCGGCGCGGCTTCGCTGGACGACGGAGGACGCAGAGCGCGTCATCTACCTCGAGGGGGGCGTGCGCCTCGAGCACCAGACGACGACCATCACGGGATCCTGGGGAAAACACTACCCCTCCCGGCGGTACCTCATGCTGCACGACAGCGTTCGCGTCGTCGACGGCACGACGGTGATGACGGCCGATGAGGGGGAGTATTTCGGCGGGACGAACACCGTCGTCCTGCGGGGGCGGGTCCGCGTGCGGGACACCGGCTGGCAGGCCCGCTGCGACCGGGTGACGTACGATCGCACGACCCGGGTCGCCGTCATGACCGGCAACCTGAGCCTCGCCGACAGCACGCGAACCCTCTACGCCGACACGATCGTATACGACCGTTTCCGCGAAACGGCCGACGCGCGGGGCGGCGTGGTGCTCGCCGACGACGTCGAGGACTATTCGATCGCCGGAGCCCACGCACGGTACGATCGCGCCCGCCGGAAGGCCGTGGTCGACGTCGATCCAGTGCTCACCTTCGATCTGCGCGCGGAGGAAAAGGGGATCGTTACGAGCCGCCTCATGCGCTTCGACATCGACCGCAAACTCGGCATCGCCGAGGGAGACGTCAATCTGGCGAAGGGGGAGACCCGGGCGAGCTGCGACAGCGCGGCCATCTACGACGAGGAGGGGAGGATCGAGCTCTACGGAAAGCCCCTGGCGACGAGCGACAGGTCCTCGATGAGCGGGACGCGGATGATTCTGTGGTACGACGACGCCGCCGTGCAGCGCATCGTCCTCCCCGAGGACGGACGGATAGCCGAATCCCCGCCCGAGGGTTCGCCGTGGCGGGACGATTCGTGGATCGAGGGCGATTCGATCGCCGTCTATCTTTCGGACGAGCGCGTCGATTCGGTGCGGATCGAGCGCAGCGCCCGTGCGATGTACTATCCCGCCGAGGAGACCGAGCGCAAGGTGTCCAACAACTACGCGGCGGGAAGCAGGATGTACTTCGCGTTCCGCGAAGGCGAGCTCTCGTATCTGCGCATCGACGGAAAGGCGACGGGACTCTATCAGTTTCTGAATCTCGGCGGGACAGAGACGATCGACAGCCTCTCCGCCGCGATCGACACGGCGCTCGTCTTCCGGAGCTTCGAGAAGTCGAGCGAGCGCGTTCGGTACAGCGCCGACACGATCGAGTACTACGCCGGGCGGGAGAATATCGTCATGCACGGAAAGGCCATGCTCAAGTATCAGGACTCGAGCCTCGAGGCGCGGCGCATCGACTACGATTCGCGCCTCAACATCATCGAGGCCACCGGCGCCCCCGTGCTCACGGAGGCCGACCAGCGGATGTACGGGGAGGACATGGGGTACGACATGGACACCCAGGCGGGCGTGGTCGTCGAGGGCTCGACGAAGTACGACCAGGGGTACTACGTCGGATCGAACATCTTCAAGGTCGGGAGCGACGTGCTCAAGGTCTATCACTCGACCTACACGACGTGCGACCTCAAGGAGCCGCACTACTCGCTGCGCTCCGACAAGATGAAGGTCTACGTGAACGACAAGATCGTGTCGGGGCCGATCACGCTCCGCATCGGCGAGCTCCCGGTCTTCTACCTCCCCTTCATGGTCAACTCGCTGCGCCGCGACCGCTCCTCGGGGCTCCTCCGTCCCAATTTCGACATCGGCATCGACAGCAGGGACGGTCGTTTCATCCGGGGGCTCGGCTACTACTGGGCGACGAACGACTACACCGATTTCACCCTCGTCGGCGATTTCAACGAGAACCGGAACATCCGGTTCAACGTCGCGAACCGCTACAAGCTCCGGTACGTCCTCGACGGCGACGTTCGCCTCGACTTCGTCCGGCAGTTCGATCCGAGCGGCACCGAATGGAGGATCGAATCGGACCATTCCCAGCAATTCTCGCGGACGGCGAGCTTTCGCAGCAATCTCGAGTTCGTCTCGAGCGACGAGGCGCAGGAGGCGATCAACAGCTCCGAGGACACGCGGCGGTTCATCGACCGCAAGATCTATTCGACGGCGAGCTACCGCCAATCGTGGGGGGGGACGAGCCTGAGCCTCTCGGCGAGCCGGGACCAGAAGCTGAACGTGCAGAGCCCCACGACGCCGTCCATCGCGATGACCCTGCCGAGCCTCTCCATCGCCCTTCCGCGGACCTCGCTCTGGTTCGGCGACAAGCACTCCTCGTCCGAACGATCCTTCTGGGAGAGCGCCCTCGGCGGGATCGCGTTCACCCCGTCGCTTTCGGGAAACCACAGCCGGAGCGAGAGCGAGGTGCAGAAGCGCTCGGTCGTCACGGCGAGCTCGGGCGCCGGCTTCAGCCGCCAGCAGAGCGTCGGATTCCTCGACGTCAACCCGTCGATGAGCCTGCGCTGGAACTACCAGAAGGAGATCGAGAACACGGTCGACACCGCGGGGACGGGCATCGTGTTCGTCCCGGCGCGCGCCGAGTATCGCAACGAGGTGTCGATGAGCCTCTCGACGGGTCTCGGGACGAAGATCTACGGAACCTTTCACCCGCGCATCGGCTCGCTGGCCGGCATCCGCCACACCCTGAACCCCGTCGTCTCGTGGCAGTACGTCCCGAAGCTCAGCGAGCGGCAACGGAGCTCGCAGAGCGTCTCGTGGGAGCTCCGCAACTCGATCGATCTGAAGCTCGTGAAGGGCGAACGGGAGACGAAGCAGAACGGCGTGTTCACCTGGTATCTCAACGGGTACTACCGTCCGGAGAAGGCGATCGCCGACGCCTTTTCCGACATCTCGAGCTCGATGCGGCTGCAGGCCGGAAGCTTCATATCGTTCAACCTCAACCAGACCTGGTCCATGGAGTACCGGGAGATCGTCGCCACGACCTTCAGCACCGGATTCGATCTGCGCGGAGCGTTCGCCTATCCGGCGACGTGGAAGGAGCCCGAGCGCGAGCGCATCGCCGCCGCCCTCGACGAACCCTCCGATGCCCCCGTTCCGGGCGGGGCCGCCGCGCCGGGCCTGACTCCGGCGTCGGCGGGGAGCTGGTCGCTTCGGCTCAATTACAACTTGAGCCAGAACGTCGGGCGCCGGCTGCTCTCCGACGGCTCCATCGCGGCGACCCGGCAAACGGACAGCAACCTCGATCTCGGCGGCGCGCTCTCGCTCACGAAGAACTGGCGGATCACCTACTACGCGTACTACAACGTCGAGGCCCGCGATTTCACCGAGTACCGCTACGCGATCGAGCGCGATCTCCACTGCTGGCGCGCGAGCTTCAACCATCGGCGCTTCGGAGACGATTGGAGCTACTATTTCCAGATCGCGATCAAGGCGCATCCCGACATCATGTACGAGCAGGGCACCCGCGGAATCCAGTCGTTCGGAGGCTCCGGCGGCGGATTTCCCATGAGCGGGTACTGAAACCGGGCGGAGGCGCGAGACGGGCGTCCCCTGAAAAATCTTGTATCCTCGCGGATAAATCGAGATAAAATTGTTGACAACAGGGCGAACGGACGGTAGGGTGGCGCCAAATCCACGTTCAAGCAAAGGAGGTGAATCATGAACAAGACCGATCTCATCGAAAAGGTCGCCAAGAAGACCGGGTTGACACTGAAGGATTCGCGCGCCGTCGTCGAAACGATTTTCAGCACTTCTCCGAAGGAAGGCGTCATCGCCGCCGAGCTCGACGCCGGCAGGAAGGTTCAGATCACCGGTTTCGGGACCTTCATGACGCGCAGAAGGAAGAAACGCATGGGACGCAACCCGCAGACGGGCGAAGCGATCACGATTCCTGCGGCGAAGTTCCCCGCGTTCGCGGCCGGCAAGTCGCTCAAGGCTCGCGTCGCGAAGTAACCGAGTTTTCGCAGGGGGGCAAAGGGAGTTCGCTCTTTTTGCCCCGTTTTTTTGCAGGCACGAGGGCGGCGCCGGACGGCGGCGCCGCGGTCGGGACGCATATGCGCTTCATGGTTCTCCTCCTCGGGGCGGGCGCCCTCGCCGCCTCGTTCGCCGGCTGCGACGAGGAGCGGCCGGTCACCGTGCTTTTCACGGGGGACGACCGGGGATTCGTCGTCCCCGCGGGTTGAGGGGAGACCGCCTCCGGCGGCGTGGCCCGGCGGGCCGCGAAAATCAACGAGCTCCGTCTCCGCGACGCGGAGCTTCTGCTGCTCTCGGCCGGCGATTTCAGCGCCGAGCCCGGTATCGTCGAAATGTACCGCTCCCGTTTTCTCTCGCGCACGATGGTCGCTCTCGGCTACGACGCAGTGGCCGTCGGGGAGCGCGAGCTCAACCACGGCATCCGGACGCTCAAGGCGGAGGCGGAGGAGGGGCTGCCGCTCATCTGCGCGAATCTCTTCGAGGGCGGGGAGCGCGTCTTTCCTCCGTATATCGTGAAAAAGGCGCACGGAAAGAGGATCGGCATTCTCGCGCTGCTCGGAGCTCCTCCGCGGGAAACGCGAGGGCTCGAGATCCGCGATCCGGCGTCCGAGGGGCGCGAGGTCATCGAGGAACTGCGGGGCCGGACGGACTGCATCATCCTCCTCGCGCACATGGGGCGCGAGGAGCTCGCCCATGTGTTGCCGGCGCTCGAGGGGGTCGACATCGTCATCCGCGCTCACGCGGCGGGGATCGAGCAGGAAGCGGGCGACTGCGCCGATACGACGGGCGGCCACTTCGAGAACGCGGCGAAGCCGATCCTCTTCGCGGGGGATCGCGGCCGGAAAATCGGGCTCGCGGCCGTCGCCGCCGCGGGCGGAGATCGCCCCGCGCTCGTCGAGCGGCGGCTCTTCGATCTCGACTCGTCGGTTCCGGACGACTCCTCGACGGCGGAGCGGCTGCGCTCGTTCCTCGACGGGGAAGGAGAGCGGCGGCGCGAGCTCTCCCTCTCGAGGGCGCTTTCTCGCGAGGAGGGGACGGGGCGCGTTCTCGAACGCTACCTCGGCGTGGACGTTTGCGCGCGCTGCCACGGGGAGCTCATGCCGCGATTCACGCTGAGCCGCCACTCCCGCGCGATGGGGACGCTCCGCGCGCGCGGGGAGGAAACGAACCCCGTTTGCCTTCCGTGCCATACTACCGGATACGGACGCCCGACCGGGTACAGCCCCGAAACAGAAACGAAGGGCGCGCCGTATCTTCAGGGGGTGCAATGCGAGGCCTGTCACGGTCCGGGAACGATGCACGAGCGCACCGGCGCCTACGCGGAGGCCGGCCGGAAATCCTGCCGCGCCTGCCACACGTCGAAGTGGAGCCCCGAGTTCGACTACGAGGCGTCATGGCGGCGGGCCGCGCATTGCGGGAAACTCGCGGACAGCGCGTCCGCCGCGGGAGCGCCATGAGAACGATCGCCAGCGCCGCAATCGCCCTCTCCCTCGCCGTCGCGGCCGTCCCCGCCGCCGCCGTGGATTTTCTCGTCCCCGGCGTCTCGCTCGGGTCCGTTTCGCTCGAGCCCGGCGCGCGGGTGCGCTACCTCGTCGTGACGCAATCGTTCGGATCGTCCGATAGCTCGCAGGTCGAGCTCGCCGTTCTCTCGCACGGCCGCGGCGAGGTTCGTCTCGAGGTGTCGACCGCGCCCTATCCGCCCAGCCGAGACGAGACGTTCACCGTGAGACTGCGGCTCGCGGAGAGCGTCACGTCGATCGAGTCGGCCGAGGAGTTCCGCGGGTGTCTCCGCGAGATCCGGATCCGCGAGGGGGACGAGGGTTTTCGCGCGCCCACGGATGACGAGCTCGACGAGCTCGCGATCGAGGATCTCTTCGTCCAAAGCTCCGCCGGCGCCGAGCGCCGGGCGCTCGAGAGCGGGAAGGTGGCCGTGCCGGCGGGATCCTTCACCTGCTCGGGGATCGAGACCTCGAGACGGAGCGCGCGCACGGTCACGCTCGGCGGCGTGCGGGCCGAGCGCACCGAGGAGGAGGTGACCCGGATCTACCTCTCCCGGGACGTGCCGCTCTGGGGGCTCGTGAAGAGCCGAATGGAAAAGCGGAGCATGATGCGGCGCGAGGGCGCCCCGGCCGCGGCGCCGCGGATCACGATCACCGAATCGACGCTGCTCTCGTTCGAGAGGCCGCGCGCGAGATGACGCTCTTCCCCGCCCGCGCGCCGGCGGCCGGCTCCCGCGTTCGAGACGATTCCCATTGATGCTTCCCTTGCGAAAAACTATTTTTATGCTAGAATGTAATCTCAAGGGGGGAATCTGTGCATCTTCGCTCGAGCGTGACGCTGTGTATCGCATGCGCGATCGTCGTTCTGGGAATCGAACCGGTGCGGGGGGAGATCCCGTCCCGTCCCGGGACCGTTTCGTGCGCCGTCATCGTTCATGACCGCTCCCCGGACTCCTTCGAGCGCGCCGTCGCCGCCGCGGAGGCGGCCGGCGCCCGCGCCATGCAGATGCTGCCTCCCGAAACCTTTTTCGCGCGCTTTCCCGCCCGCCCCTCCCGGTCGCTCTTTCAGGGGCTTCCGGTCGAGCTCGTCTTCTCATCGGGCGACGTTCGCGGCAAGGGGCTCGGTCCCGTCGCCGAAAAGGCGCTCGGGCGTCTTTTCGACGGCATCGGCGCGGCGGCGGCCGGGGCGGCCCCCGCGGCGGGGGAGCCCGTCGAGGACGTCCTGCTCCGCGTTCCTCCCGAGATCATCCGCGCGGCGACTCCCGCGGGGCCTCGCCTCGCCTCGCCGGGCGAGATATTCGATCGAGGACCGACGCAGAATAGCGAGTTTCTCATCGGAACCGTGCTCGTGAACATCGTTTTTCCGGAAAGCGACGGCGGCACGGAGAACTGGACCCAGGACGAGATTTCGGGCGCCGTGGCCGACCTGATGCTCGGCATCCAGCAGTATCTCGATCGCGCGGGCTGGATGACGACGCCGCTGCGCTTCATTTACAACTACAGGGATTACGTCGGGGTCCCCGTGTCCATCGAGCCGATCGAGAGCAACATGGACACGGATTACATCTGGATTTCCGAGGCGATGGCCGCGCTCGGCTACAGCGCCGACGCCTATTTCGGCCCGAGCGCGCTCAACAACGCGACGCGCTCCGCGTTCGACGCCGACTGGGTCTTTACGGCGTTCGTCGCCGACATGAGCGCGCATTACGATCCCGATCCCGATCGTCCCGATCCCGGCTGCTGGGGCGGGGCGGGATACGTCGCCTACGCGTACCTCGGCGGCCCGTACCTCGTCATACCGTATCCGGCCTGCCGCTACGGGTACGGCCTCGGTTTCGGCCGCGTGTTCATTCACGAGATGAGCCACATTTTCTGGGCGCTCGACGAGTACGTGAGCGGCGATTATTACACGCTCTGCACCGAATGCTCGGGGTACCTCAACGTGCCGACGCTCAACACGCTCTTCCGGCCCGATATGTGCGGCTCCACCCCCGTCGAGTGCATCATGCAGACGGCGAGCCCTCCGTTCGAGTCGCCGCTCCCCATCTGCGAGACGACTCAGGGGCAGGTCGGGCTCTACGAGAAAGAGCTCGGCGCCATCACGGTGCCCGCCATCTACAGCCTCGCGCCCGAAATCGAGTTCGTCGTCCTGCCGGGGCTCGAGACCGACACGGTGCTGCCCGACGGAGAGTATCTGTTCGGGGCCCACGTGACGAATCCGGCCGTTCCGAACCTGAACTCCCAGCAGCCCTCCATCTACCGGATCGATTACGCGGCGGAGCTCGCGAGCGGAGAGATCTCGATCAACGAGATGCCGTACGAGCCGATCCGGCCCTCGACCGGGGCCTGGGACAGCTCGCGCGAGGACATCGGATTGATCATGGACGGAAGCGTGTTCGAGCCGGGCCTCAACTCGATCCAGCTGCGCGTGCGCAACATCGCCACGCTCGAAACGATCGCGGAAACGCAGGTGTTCGCGATCGGCATCAAGTATTTCTTCGTCGCGGCGGAGGCCGACAGCTCCGTCGTCGAGATCTCCTGGGTCACGCCGGGGGAGGTCTTCGGCGCGGCGTTTTCGGTGCTGCGCTCCGACGATACGATCGGCGAGACGGACGCCGTCGTGTCGGTCGTGACCGAGCCGGTGACGGCGGCTCCCGACCGCCGGGCCTACGCCTTCACGGACACCCTCGTTCGCCCGGGGCATCGCTACCGGTACCGGATCGTCGCGTCGTTCGAAATAGATTTTCGCGGCGAGCATCTCGCGTATGAATTTCCGTCGGCCGAAATGAGCGCCACGGCGCTCATACCGATAGCGCCGGGAGCGTTCGTGTCGAGCCTGCTGCCGAATCCGACGAGAGGGCCGGTGTCCTTCACCGTCGAGGTGCCGATGAGCTATCAACGGGTCGACGACAGCCGGGCGCCGGCGCCGAACGCGGCGCGGCTCTCTCCCGCGTTGATTCCGGTCACGACGTTCGTCGACATCACGGTGTACAACGTTCTCGGGCAGCGGCTCCGCACGATCTTCTCGGGCAGTCTCTTCGGCGGCTACATGTCTCTCGTCTGGGACGGCGCCGGCGATTCGGGCGCCCTCGTTCCGCCGGGGGTCTACTTTCTCTCCGTGACGGCGGGAGGGGCGAGGGACGTGCGAAAGGTCGTCATCGTCCGCTGATCGCGAGTCCGCGCCGCGGCGGACGGAAATCCTGTTGACATCCTACACGCCTGGTGGTATAAGGCCACCATATCTGGTATGATGGAGGTCCACCGAATACCGTATGCTGTATACCGCGAAGCAGTCTATCCGCTGAAAGGGAGGGAGGAAATGACGAGAGTGGAAAAGGAGGATACACTACTTCAGAAGGATAAAAATTACGTGAAATTTCACCGGCTTCTCGCCAAGGCCGAGGCCGAGGGCAGATTAGACGGCAAGCACGTTTGCCCGGTGTGCGGGATGAGATTTCTCGCGCCGAAAGAGGCGGACGATTGCTGCCGCATCGTATCGTCGCAGTAATCATCCGGGGGAACGTGAGGGTTCGATGGAAGGGGATCTTTCGTGACGCAGCGAAAAGTGAAAAGCAAAAAGGAACGCGCGCGAACCATCTCGCAGTACTGCTCGGTCTGCAAGAAGGCGTTCGACATGCCGGTCGTGGAGGAAGCGGACAATCAGGAAGTCATCTGGCTCAAATGTCCGGGGTGCAACGGTTACCTTCCGCATATGCTCAACCAGGACGAGATCGGCGATGAGGACGAGGGAGACGCCGAAAAGACCGCGCACGCGTCGGAGGACGTCGCGATCGAAGATCTCTACACCGAGAACGCCCGCGAGTACAGCGAGGCCGGCCGGTACGAGGTCGGCGAGGTGATCTACCATCGATCCTGGAACGATTACGGCAAGGTGGTCGCCAAGGAGACGCTCCCGGGGAACCGCAGCACGATTGTCGTGCATTTCGTGAACCAGGGAAAGATCAAGCTGCTGGAAGGAGTGGCATAGAAGGGCCGCGAAGTGCGTACCGGAACGTCCCCGCTGCTTCCCGTCGTTTTCATTCTGCTCGCCGTCTCTTCCGCCGCGCCGAGGGCGGCCGGCCTGTTCGATGATCCCCGTTTGCTCTTTCCGCCAGTCGACACCGCGCGAACGGTCCTCTCGGTCGGCCACGCCGAGATCGATCTCGAAGACGGCGGGGCCTCGCTCGTATCGATCGAGGCGCTTCTCAGGACCGGCGCGAGAACGCGGATCGCGCTCGCGACGAGCTTCCCCGCGGTCCGCTCGGCGGGGGACGTCGCCTTCGGCGTCGGCGACCTCGTCGTTGCGGCGGCCGTCAGGCTCGCCGGCGACACGCTCGAGTCATCGGGCCTCTATCTCGACGCATCCTGCCGCGCGCCGACGGGATCGCGCTCGCTCGCCCCGTTTTCCCATGCCTCGCTCGACGGATCGCTCGGCTGCGAGGTCCGCGGGAGGCTCTCGATTTTCGCGGCCCGCGCCCTCGCCCGCTACACGCTTGCCGGGGAGCGGCCGGTGGAAGGGGATCTCCGTCACGACCACCATGCCACGCTCGCGGGGGAGCTCGCCTTGGAGATCCCGCGCGTCGGATCGGCGAGCGCCGGAGCGGCCTGGGTCAGGTACGCGGACGGCGCCGACCGCAGCTCGCTCTGCCTGTCGCTCTCGGCCCGCCTCTCGGAGGCGATCGCGGTCCGGATCGCCGTCGCTGCGGAAAGCGGGAGCGATGGAACGGCGGCGTACGAGCGCATGGCGGGGATCGCCCTTTCGTACCGGTTTTCCCCCCGGCCCGCGTCCCATTCCGCGGCACCGCAGTCTCCGTAATTGCAGAGTGCAATTTCGACCCCTCTTCATTGTTCCTCATGATGACCGGTTCGTATGCGGACGGCTTCGTCGTTCCCTCGCTCGAAAGGCATGCGCCTTGCGTTCGCATGGCTCGGGAAGACAACCGTGGCAGAACATCTGAAAGGAACGGAAATGAAGGACGATATCGCGGCTGCGGCGACCGGGCGGGACGCCGGCCGCCGTCCGGGCCCAGCCCCGGGCGCATTCATCATAGACGACGATCCTCTCATGGCGGATCTCCTCTCGCGGCGGCTCGACCGCCGCGGAATCGCGGCCCGCGTGTTCGACGACGGCGAGCGTCTTCTGGCCGAGCTGGCCGAGCGTCCGCCGGCCGTGCTCTTTTCCGATCTCCGGATGCCGGGCATGGGGGGAGCGCAGGTCATCTCGCGCGCCCGGGACGCCGCCTTCACGGGACTCGTCGTTCTCGTCACGGCGTCGCGCGATCAAGCCGCGATCGCCGAGGCCCTCCGCGGCGGCGCCGACATCGTGCTCGCCAAACCGCCGCGCGAGTACGATCTCGATTGGCTCGCCGTCAAGGCGCGCCTCGGAAACCCGCAGCCCGACCCCGTTCGCGCGCTCGTCGCGGCGCTCGAGCACGTCGATCAGGGAGCGATCCTCCTCGACGAGGAGTGCGTGCCGCTCGGCGTGAACGGCCGGGCGCGACGAATGCTCGGAGTCGACGACGCCGGCGAGGCCGTCAAGACTCTCGATCGACTGGGAATCCTCTCCCGGATCATGGACGGCCGCCACGGGGACATCGTGTTTGTGGAATCGCCCGAATCGGCTCTCGGGGGCCGGTATCCGCTCGGGGTGGAGGTGCGCGAGATAGGCGACGGCGGTTCGCGGCGACTCCGGATCGTGCTGCTGCACGACTTTACCGAGCGCCGCAGGCTCGACGATCTGCAGGCGCAGTTCGCCGCGTACCTTTCGCATCGCATGCGCACCCCCCTCACCTCCGTCCGGAACGCCGTGTCGATTCTCTGCGGCGCCGAGGCGCCGCTCGACTCTGCGGAGCGGGAACGTTTTCTCGATATCGGATGCCGGAACATCGAGCGGCTCGTGAGCTCGCTCGAAGATCTGCAGAAGGCCTTTATGGCCGAATCGGGCGAATCGAGCGGCTGCCGCGCCCTCGTGCATCTCGACCGCGACGTGGACGCCGTTCTCGCCGAGGCCGAGAGGTCCGGCGTCATATCGGGCTACCGGCTGCACGCCCCGGAAACGACGGCGGTCCTTTCCCGCGCGCGGCTCGGAGAGTTCCTGCGAACCGCCTCGGCGGCGATGGCGGGGCGCCTCGACAGCTCGCCGCAGGTCGAGTGCGTCATCGCGGTTCACGGCGACTGCGGCGAGCTCGCCGGCCGCGAGCCGGAGATATCGATCGTTCTCACGTCGCGCGCGCGCGGCGCCGCGTCCGTGTATTCGCTCGAGCAGTATATCGAAACGCGGGGCGGCGAGGCGAAGATCGCCCTCGAGCGCCTCGCCCGCTCGCTCGGCGGGACGATCTCGTTCCCGGGCCGCGAAATGATCCGCATCGGCATTCCGGCCGAGCCCCGGTTCGACCGCGATCTCGATCTCGTTCAGCCGCTCCACATCATGCTCGAGCGCGCGCGCCTTTCGAGCGCCGAGTTCAACCTCGTCTCGATCAGGGCGACGAACGCCCGCGAGGGCGACCGTCCGCTCTCCCGCATGATCGCCGATTCGCTGCAGGGCCTCTTCGCTGGAGAGGAAACGATCGTCGCGCAGGGAGAATCGGCGCTGTCCTTCACCCTCTTCACTTCCGGCGTTTCGCGCCCGCGAATCGGCGAGAAGCTCGAGGAGCTTCGCGCACGGATCGTGCGCTCGTGCCGCGAGCGGGGCGAAGAGATGTTTCCCGCGTTGCGATGGGTCGTCGCGTATCACTGCGACGCGGTAGCCGGGGAATGTCCGTTCGTCGAATCGCTGCTTCCGCTCTGATCAGCGCCGCGCTCCGGCGGTCTCGCGCTCCGGAGGCTTTCCCCCCGGCAAGGGTTCCGTCTCGTCGTGCGGTTTCATCGAGAGCAGTAGCGTGCTGAGCGGTTCGGTGATCGTGCGGCGGGTGGTGGGTAGACGGTTGTGGAAGTGGAAGCTCCCCGAGCGGATCTCCATGAGCCGGTGAAACGCCTTTTTCCCCGAGAGGTTTCCGCAGCGCGCGTTCGCGATCTCCCCCGAGGCGAAATAGATCTCGCCCGCCGCGCCGTCGCCGGCGACGGCGAGGAGCCCCGTGCGCCGGTTGGCGCAGAGAAGGGCGACGAGATCGATCATGGGCACGAGGCTGATCGATCCCTGGAGCGGATAGCTCCGCGAGGCGGCGCGCTGCCTGAGGCAGAAGAGAACGACGCCGGCCGCGGCGGCCGCGAGCGCCGGCAGGAGAAACCAGAGGAAAAGGCCCCTGCGGGCGGCCGCGGGGCGCGCCGGCTCCTCCGCCCGGGCGAGGGTTCTCTCCGGAGCGGGGGACGGCGGCGCGGCGGGGACGGCGGCGGGGACGGCGGCGCTGATCGAATCGCGGAGCGGCTCGCCGGCGCCGGGGGACGGTTCGGGAAGGGCCGGCGGTGGGGGAGCGGTCTCCCGCTCGTCGAGCTCCCGGAGCTTCTCGAGCGCCCACGAATGCTGCGGATCTTCGGCGAGAATCGACCGTAGCGCCTCCCTCTCCGTGTCGCTCCCGTCCGGTTGCGTCTCGGCGAGGACGCGCTCGGCGTTCTTGACGAGGCGATCGACGCGCTTCGCGCGGAGACGTTTTTCCATCTCGGCGCGGAGAGGACCGATCGCCGGGTTCGTGGAATCGATCGAGCGGGCCCGATCGAGGTGCCTGCCGGCGGATTCGAAATCGCCCTCGACGAGGCGCGCGCGCGCTTCCGAGAGGATGGATGAGGCGACCTTGGAGTCGAGGGCCGCGAGTCTCTCGCGGGCCCACGACGCGCCGGGATCCATAATGAGCCCGCGCGCGAGATACTCGCGGGCGCGATCGAGATTTCCGCGCGATTCGTGAATCTGGGCGAGCTGCCATACCGCCGAGACGAATGACGGGTCGCGCGCGAGCGACTGGGCGAGGAGGGCCTCGGCCGCGCCGTCGTCTCCCCTCGCGAGGGCCTTCTGAGCGTCTATGAAGAGCGTTTCGGCGCTTCGTTCCTCCGCCCGGAGGCTCGAATGCGGCGACGCGAGCGCCATCGAGCACAGCGAGCATAGAACGAGTGCGGCCGCAAAGCGTCCACGATGCCTCATGGCGCACCTCCCCGATGGGCCGTTCGCAAATAGCGTTCCAGAAAGGCGTCCCGGGAGTCGATATCCCTCTTTTCGGGGCGATACCGGCCATTTCCAAGTAGGTGGTTGATTTGAGGGCCTTTCTTTTGGTAGAATGCCGGGCGTTCAGCTCGAAAACGGGGGTGTCGATGGAGCCTTTCCGCGAAGTCTTCTGGAATATACAGAACCACCTTCTCTTCTATCTACTCGCGGCGCTCGCGACCGCCGTTTGCCTGTGGGGCATCTACCGCCGATACCGCCTCTGGTCGGCGGGCTGGCCCGAGAAGCGAGGGGGCGCGTTCGACTGGAAGCCGGTGATTTCGCGCGTGTTCGCGAACGCCTCGATCTTTAGAGGCGATCCGATCGGTGGCGCCACCCACATTCTCATCATGTGGGGTTTCCTTCTTCTCTTCGCGGGCACCGCGATGTCCACGATCGATCATTGGCTCGTTTCCTACCTCGCGGGGGATCTCTATCTCGCCTATGCGCTGGCGCTCGACGCCGCGGGCATCGCCCTCATGGCGGGGGTCGCGCTCGCCTATCTGAGGCGGTACGTCATCAAGCGCGGCAAGATGGTCACCTTCGTCCAGGACCACGTCGTGCTCGTTCTGCTCTTCGTCATCTGCCTCACGGGTTTTATCGTGGAGGGGCTTCGGCTGAGGGCCGATCCGCCACCGTGGCGGGAGCCCTCCCCCGTCGGGCAGTGGATCGCCTCCCTCTCGGCCCTCGACCGGCCGGGGGCGCTCGTCGCCCACCGGATATGGTGGTGGGTGCACTCGATCGCGAGCCTTTCGCTCATCGCGTGGTTTCCGTTCTCGAAGTTCGTTCACGTCCTCGCCGCGCCCGTGAACCTCCTCTACGAGGGAGCGGGCTCGAGCGCCTATCTCTCCCTCGAAGAGCGCGAAGCGCTGGGGAGCGATTTCAGCGCGCGGCAGCGCGTCATGATGGATGCGTGCACGCGGTGCAACCGCTGCGCCGTCGTCTGTCCGAGCAACAACGCCGGCGAGCCGCTCTCGCCGCGCGCGGCGGTCGATGAGGCGGGCTCGTTCGTGCGCCGCTCCGGCGGCTTCGGGCTGCTTCCGGGACGAAGGCCCGCGGAGGCGCCGAAGCGGGGAGAGGCGATCGCGGGGGAGGCGGCGTGGCTCTGCACGACGTGCGGTCACTGCCGCAGCGAGTGTCCGTCCGCCGTGAGCCCGATGGACATCATCCGGGAGGTCCGCGCCGCCCGCGTCGAGAGCGGGGAGAACGTTCCCGACAACCTCCAGGAGATGCTCGAGTCGGTCTACAAGTTCAAGAATCCCTGGCAAGGGGCGAAGGGGAAGCGCATGGATTGGGCCGCCGGGCTCGACGTGCCCGTTCTTCAGGACGGCGTCGGCGAGAAGCGCTGCTTCTACGTCGGCTGCACCCTCGCGTACGATTCGAGGCTTCAGGAGGTGCCGCGGTCCGCGGTCGCGATTTTCGCCGCGGCCGCTTACCGCTACGGCGTGCTCGGCAAGGAGGAGGTCTGCTGCAGCGAGTTCGTTCGCGGCGTCGGCGAGGACGGCCTTTTCTCCGAGCTCGCGGAGCAGAATCTCGATGCCTTCGAGCGGCACGGCATCGAGGAGATCGTGACGCCGTGCCCGCACGGCATGCACGCATTTTCGAACGAATACCGGCGGATGAGCGGCACCGCCGCCGCGCGCCGGGTGTATCATATATCGCAGGTTCTCGAGGAGCTCGTCCGCGGAGGCGCGCTCAGGCTCGAGGACCGCGGCGAGCGCGTCGTGACGTTTCACGATCCCTGCTTCCTCGGACGCCGCGGCGGCGTCTACGACGCTCCGCGGAACGTTCTGCGGGCGATACCCGGCGTTCGTCTCGTCGAGATGAAGCGCTCGAGGGAGCGGAGCCTCTGCTGCGGCGGAGGAGGAGGGCGCATGTGGGTCGAAGCGACCGAGGGCGGGAAAATGGGCGAGGTGCGCGCCCGCGAGGCGGTGGCGACGGGCGCCCGAATCATCGTCACGGCGTGCCCCTTCTGCTTCTCGAACCTCGATGACGCCGTGAAGACGGCCGGGTACGAGGGCGCGGTGGTCGTGAAGGATATCACCGAGCTCGTCGCCGAATGCCTTCCGGGGCGCGGAGGCGCATGACGGTGGAATGACGGCTCGGGCGGGCGGCGCGGCCCGCCCTCGAGCGGGTGGAACGAGAAAGGAGCCGGTGGATGGAGATTCTCGTGTGCGTGAAACGGGTACCCGATACCGCCGACGCGGAGGTCGTGCTCCGGCCCGACGGTAAAGGCATTCGCGAGGAGGATCTCGCCTTCGGCATCAACGAGTGGGACAACTACGCCGTCGAGGAGGCGATCCGGCTCAAGGAAGCGCACGGTGGCTCCGTCACGATCGCCACGGTCGGATCGCCGGAGAGCGAGGACGTGCTTCGCCGGTGCCTCGCGATGGGCGCGGACGAGGCGGTCATGATCGACGAGGCGCCTCTCGCCGGCGCCGATCCCTACGGCGTCGCCCGGGCTCTCGCCGCTCTCGCGAGACGCAAGCCGTACGACCTCGTGCTCGCCGGGGCGCAGGCGGCGGACGACGGGTACGGGATGACGGGCCCCGTGCTCGCCGGGTACCTCGGGTGGCCTCACGCGACGCTCGTCACCTCCGTCTCCCTCGAAGGGGGGAAGGCCGTTGTGGCGCGCGAGCTCGAAGGGGGGCTCGAGGAGGTTCTCGCCGTCGAGCTCCCGGCTGTTCTCACGATCCAGACCGGCATCAACGAGCCGCGATACGTCTCGATCATGGGCATCCGAAAGGTGCGGAGCAAGGAGATACCGGTCGTCGGCCCCGGCGAGATCGGGATCGGCGCCGGAGAGGTCGGCGCGAACGCGAATCTCCTGCGTTCGCTCGGGCTCTCCGTTCCTCCGGCCGGCAAAGAGGCGATCATGCTGAAGGGAGCTCCGGCGGAAGTGGCGCAGAAGATACTGGAGATCATCAAGGAGCGAGGGGGGGTGGCGTAGATGGCAAAGGCGTTCGTTCTCGTCGAGCACCGGCAGGGATCGATCCGCGAGGCGACGTTCGAGTGCGTCACGCTCGCCCGGGAGCTCCAGGCGTCGTCCGGCATCGAGCCGGCGGCCGTCGTCATCGGGAGCGGCGCGGCGGGTTTGGCCGCCGCGCTCGCGGCCTATCTCCCCGAGACGATTCTCATCGAGGATCCGGCGCTCGAGCATTTCCGCTACGAATCGTACGCGGCCGTGCTCCGCGACCTCATCGAGAAGGAGGCGCCGCTCGTCGTCGTCGCGCCGCACTCGGCGTTCGGCATGGAGCTCATGCCGCGCCTCTCGGCGGAGCTCGGCAGGCCCTGCGCCACCGACTGCGTCGAGATCCGGATGGACGGAGGCGCGCTCTCGGTCCTGCGGAGCATACACAACGGCAAGATCCGCGAGCGCCTCTCGTTCGCCCCGGCGGGCGGATATTTCGCGACCCTTCGCTCGGGGAGCTACCCCGCGGCGGCCCCGGGGCCCGCGGGCGCCGTCCGCCCGCGTCCGTGTCCCGCGCTCCCCGGCGCGTGGCGCACCGAGCACCGCGGTTACCGCGAGGCCGCTTCCGGAACGGTCGACATAACGCAAGCGCAGCTGCTCGTGTCGATCGGCCGGGGAATCAAGGACGCGGAGAACATTCCGAAGGCGCAGGCGCTCGCCGACAAGCTCGGCGGCGTGCTCGCCTGCTCGCGCCCCGTCGTCGACAAGAAATGGCTCGGCAAGGAGCGCCAGGTGGGGACGTCGGGGCGCACGGTGAAGCCCAAGGTGTATCTCGCGCTCGGCATCAGCGGCGCCTTTCAGCACCTCGCCGGCGTCAAGGCCCCGGGGGTCTTCATCGCGGTGAACCGCGATCCCAAGGCGCCCGTGTTCCGCGCGGCGGATTACGGAGTCGTCGAGGATATGTTCAAGGTCATCGACGCTCTCGCCGAGAAGCTCGGCGCGAAATAAGCGGGAGGGAATCATGGATTTCGAGCTGACCAAGGAGCAAAAGGACATCAAGCAGGCGGCGCGCGAGTTCGCCGAGGGGGAGTTCGACAAGGATATGGCGGCCGAGCTCGACCGCCAGCACGCCTATCCGCGCGCGATCTGGAAGAAAGCGTGCGAGCTCGGCTTCGTCGGCATCCATTTCCCCGAGGAGTACGGCGGACAGGGGCTCGGCGTTCTCGAGAATGCGCTCGTCGTCGAGGAGTTCTGCCGGCGTGATTCCGGGATCGGCACGGCGCTCGCCCTGTGCGATTTCGCGTCGGAGATCCTCATGAGGCACGGGACGAAGGAGCAGAAGGAGCGTCTGCTTCCCGCGATCGCCTCCGGGCGGGTCATATCGGCGGGATGCTTCACCGAGCCGAATCACGGCAGCGACATCACGACGATGGAAACGACCGCCGTTCGCGACGGCGACTCCTGGGTGCTGAACGGCACCAAGACCTTCATCACGAACGGCTGCATCGCCGACATATTCATCACGCTCTGCCAGACCGATCCCGGCGCGCAGCCGGGCTACCGGGGACAGTCGCTCATACTCGTCGAGAAGGGGGCCGCCGGTCTCGACGCGGCCGAGGTCGGCGACAAGATGGGAATCCGCATGACCTCGACTGCGGAGGTTTCCTACGCGTCGGTGCGCGTTCCGGCCGCGAACCTCGTCGGCGACGAGAAGAAGGGGTTCTACCACGTGCTCGAGTTTTTCGACGAGAGCCGGGCCGAAATAGCGGCGACGGCGGTCGGGATCGCGCAGGGGGCGTTCGACCGGGCGCTCGAGTACGCGAAGCAGCGCGAGCAGTTCGGCCAGCGCCTCGCCGATTTTCAGGTGACGCAGCACAAGCTCGCCGACATGGCCACGATGATCGAGGCGGCGAGGCTCCTCACGCACCGCGCGGCGTGGAGCTTCGATCAGGGGCGCATCGACCCGAAGCTCACCTCCATGGCCAAGCTGTTCGCGGGACGCACCGCGGTCGCGGTCACCGACGAGGCGGTGCAGATCCTCGGCGGGTACGGATACATACTCGAGAACGAGGTGGAGCGTTACTACCGGGACGCCAAGATCACCGAGATCTACGAGGGAACGAAGGAGATCCAAAAAAACACCATCGCCGGAACGTTCATCAAGAAGAAATGAGGAAATGAAAATGAACCACCCCCGCATCGATCGTCGGCTCCGCCGAGCGGCCCTCGCCGTCGCTCTCGCCGTCCTCGCCCTCGCGGCTTGCTCGCCCGGAGATAAGAAGAACGATGGCGCCGATCGCTCGAACCAGTCGTCGCCGGGAACGACGATCAGCACGTACCAGATGATGGGCGACCTGCCCCTCGTCGCCCTCGACGGAACCGAGCGCCGGCTCTCGAGCTACCGCGGGGACCTCGTCGTGCTGTACGTCTTCGCGACGTGGCACAAGGAGAGCATCTCGCTCATCGACGAGTTCAACACGCTGCACGACAAGATCAAGGGAAACCGCATGACGGTTCTCGGAATCGTGATCGACCGGGACGGCGCCTCCGCGGTCAAGCAGCTCACGGCGCGCCAGCCGGTGACGTTCCCCGTCTTTACGAACGGCGCCGCGATCATAAGGGATCTCGGCGGCATGAGGACCCTGCCCACGGCCTACGTGCTCCTGCGGGACGGGCACATCTATCACAAGGCGGTCGGGTACCGCGCGGCGAGCAAGGTCGAGGATCAGCTGCGGCGAGTCGTCGCCCAACGGCTCTAGGAAACGACATGCCCGTGAAGCTGTCTCAAGAAGAGCTGCTCATCATCAACCTCCTTCTGCGGATCGCGGTCATGGCCGGCATCGCGAGTCTCGTGCTCGGGTTCCGGTTCGCCGCCGATCTCCTCATGCGGGGTTCGGTATCCGTGGCGGCGCGGGTGCGGCTCGGGGCGGTGTTCGCCGCGGTGTTCATCGTCGGGATCCTCGTTCGCAAGCTCACCAATCAGGGGGCGATGGATCTGTCGCTCGAGGGAGCGCTCTTCGCCGGTTTTCTCGGGGGCGTCTGGGTCGGGACGGGGGTCGGCGCCGCGATCGGAGCGGTCTGTTACCTCATCGGCGAGCCGGCGGCCCTGCCGTTCTATACCGCGGCGGGGCTCTCGAGCGGGCTCCTCGTATCGACGCTCGGACGGAGCGGCGAGATCTGGAACTACTCGCTCAACCCCCTCTCGATCGTCTACAGCTTCATCGAACGCCTCTGGCGCCGGAGCCTCGACCGCAACTTCATTCCTTTCGCGCTGCTGCTCGCCTTTACGGCCGCCCGCTACCGTCTCCTCGAGCGGATGCGCGGGCGCGATCTGCTCTACGGCTTTCTGCCGCAGAACGGCTTCACGCTCGTTCTCGAGGTCGTCGCCATCATCTACACGCTCGGCATCGCGCTGAAGCTCGCGAGCAACACGCGGCTCGAGCTCCAGCTGCGCGAGGAGGAGCGCCAGCTCATGCACGCGCGGCTTGTCACGCTGCGCAGCCAGATCAATCCTCATTTTCTGTTCAACACGCTCAACTCGATTTCGGCCCTCATCCGCACCGACGCCGAAAAGGCGCGGGAGATGACCCGGCGCCTCGCCGCGATCTTCCGCAAAGCGCTCGACGACTCGAACGACCTGCACGCTCTCCGGGACGAGCTCGCTTTCATCGACGACTACCTTTCGATCGAGCGCGTGCGTTTCGGCGACGAAAGACTCCGCGTGATCAAGGAGATCGACCCCGCCGCGCTCGATGCGCCGGTGCCGGTCATGATCCTGCAGCCGCTCGTCGAGAACGCCGTCAAGCACGGGATTTCGCGGCGGCAGGACGGCGGCGTCATCCGCATCGCCGCCCGTCCGGGGGCGAAGGGCGTCGAGATCGAGATCGAGAACGACGGCCCGCCCGTCGTCGATTGCGCGCTCGAGACGCTGCTCGCCCGGGGGCTCGGCCTGCGGAACGTGGTCGAGCGTCTGAACCTCCTCACCTGCGGCGAGGGGCGCTTCGCCATTTCGCCGCGCGCGGGCGGGGGCGCCGTGGTGCGGCTCTCCATTCTCCCGCCGCCCGGAAGGAGCGTGGCACCGTGCCGATGAAAACGTTGATTGTCGACGACGAGCAACTCGCCCGGGACGAGATGCGCTTTCTCCTCGCCGGCGAGAAGGACGTCGAGATCGTCGGGGAGGCGGCCGGCGGCCGCGAGGCGATCGCCCTCGTGCGCGAAAAACGTCCCGAGCTCGTCTTTCTCGACATCCAGATGCCGGAGGTGGACGGTTTTCGGGTGGTCAAGGCGCTCATCGACGACGGGGATCCTCCGCTCGTCGTATTCGCGACGGCCTACGACCAGTATGCAATCAGGGCGTTCGAGGTGAACGCGCTCGATTACCTGCTCAAGCCGATCGACCGCCAGCGCCTCGCTTCCGCGCTCGAAAGAGCGCGGAGGGCGATGCCGCGGCGCGAGGAGTTCGCGAAGCGGCTCCGCAACCTCACGGGGAGCATTCGCATCGGCACGACCTTTCTGCCGCGCCTCGTCGTTACGAGCGGCGGCGAGCCTTCCCTCGTCGAGGTCGAGAACGTCGCCATGCTGCATCGCGAGGGGCCGCGCGTCACGGCCTTCACGGCGGACGGAAAATACCCGACGAGCTACCGGGATCTCGACGAAATCGAGGTGCAGGTCGATCCGGCCATCTTCGTGCGGCTCGGATCGGATTACCTCGTCAACATTCGTCGCATCGCGGACGTCGTTCCATGGACGGGCGGCAATTTCATGATGGCCCTCGACGACGCGGACCGCACCGAGGTTCGTCTCAATCGCTCGCAGGCGAAGCTGCTCAGAAGCAAGGCCGACCGGCTCTTCTGACGGCGAGGAGGACGGGATGGTTCGCGAATACGATATTCTCGTGCTCGGCGGGGGGCCGGCGGGGTATCCCGCGGCGATCCGCGCGGCGCAGCTCGGCGCGCGCGTCTGCCTCGTCGAGCGCGGACCGCTCGGCGGCACCTGCCTCAACTGGGGTTGCATCCCGACGAAGGCTCTCCAGGCCTCGGCCCACCTCGTCGAGGGCGCGCGCTCGGCCCGGGAGGCGGGGATCGCGCGCGGAGGGATCACGATCGACGCGCCGGGGCTTTTCGCGAACAAGACGCGCGTCGTCGGGGAGCTCGTCTCGGGGATCGAGAAGCTGCTCCGGGCGAGGCGGATCGACGTGCTTCGCGGCGAGGGGCGCGTCACGCGGGAGCTCGAGGTCGACGTCGAGGGCGCGGGCCGGGCGAAGGCGCCGCGGATCGTCATCGCGACGGGTTCGTCGGAGGCGGCGCTCCCGCCGGTCCCCTTCGACGGAAAGCGCATCCTCTCGAGCAAGGATATCCTCGATCTGGGACGAGTTCCGGAGAGCCTCCTCGTCGTCGGAGGCGGGGTCATCGGTTGCGAGTTCGCGACGATCTTCAACGCCTTCGGCTCGAAGGTCACGATCGTCGAGATGCTGCCGGGGCTCGTCGCGACCGAGGACGCCCAGATCGCCCGGACGCTGCAGATGCTGCTTCGGAAAAAGGGGATCGATCTCCATCTCGGCGTGCGGGTCGTCTCCGCGCGGACGACGGACACGGGAGTCGTCTCCACGCTCGAGAACGGGACGGAGATCGCTTCCGAGGTCGTGCTCGTATCGGTCGGCAGGAGGCCGAGCTGGGTCGGATCCGGCGTCGAGGCGCTCGGCATCGACGCGGACGAGCGCACCGGAATCAAAGTCAACGCGCGTATGGAGACGTCGCGCCCCGGCGTGTACGCCGCGGGCGACGTCACCGGCGGCTATCTCCTCGCCCACGTCGCCACGCGCGAGGGGATCGTCGCGGCCGAGAACTCGCTCGGGCACGCCCGGGAGATCCGGTACGACGCCGTTCCCTCGACGATCTACACGCTTCCCGAGATATCGCACGTCGGCCTCACGGAGGAAGAGGCGAAGAGGCGCGGCGAGAAGATCGCGACGGGCCGGTTCCCCTTCGCCGCGAGCGGCAAGGCGAAGGGTCTCGGCGAGGAGGATGGTTTCGTCAAGTGGGTCGCCCGGGAGGAGGACCGGCGGCTGCTCGGCGTGCATATCATCGGCCCCTCGGCGACGGAGCTCGTCGCGAGCGCGATCGTGGCGCTCGACGCGGGCCTCACCGCCGAACGGTTCGCGGAATCGATCTTTCCGCATCCGACCCTGTCGGAGACGCTCGCCGGCGCGGCGGAGGCAATGAACGGCCGCGCCATCGATCTCCTGAAATGATTCTGTCGGCCCTCGATGGAGGTTTCACCATGAAGCGAACGAGCACGCCGTTGCCCCTCCGCAGGCCGTTTCTCCGGAGCCGCGCGCGGCCTCCGGCGTCGGCCGCGCTGGCGCTCGCGATCCTGTGTCTCTCGGCGTCCGCCGTCCCTCCGGGATCGACGAACGCCGCCGAGGCGGCCTCGCGCGGCGGCGGCCCCGAGATCATCCACCTCGGAGGCGGGAGCGCGGATGCCGTGTGCGTCGCCGTCGCCGTGCCCGTCGGCTCGGCCGACGAGCCGCCGGGGATGCGCGGCGCGTGCCATCTCGTCGAGCACCTCGTGTTCGACGGCTCGGAGCGTTTTTCGCGCGAGGAGATGAGCCGGTGGGTCGACGACACCGGCTCGTTTCTCAACGCCTTCACCCGCAAGGAGACGACGGTTTATTTTCTCGTCACCGCTCCGGCCCGCCTCGAGGAGGGGATCGAGATTCTCTCGCAGATGCTGCTTCACTCGGTGTTTCCGGCCGCCGAGATCGAGAAGGAACGCTCGGTGATTCTCGAGGAGCTGCGGCGCGAGGCGGACGACCCGCGCTCCTCGCGGGAGCGCGGCGTCGAGCGCGCACTCTACCGGGGGTCGGCGCTTGCGGAGCCGATCAGCGGCTATCCGTCCTCCATCGAGGCGATGAACGCCGCCGACGTCGAGGCGTTTTACCGGCGCCGCTACGATCCCGCCGCGATGCGGATCGTGCTCATGGGCGGATACGATCTCGAGCGGGCAACGGGGCTCGTGAGAGACTATTTCGGCGGGCCGCCCCGCCGTTCGTCCGGCTCGCCGATCGCCTCCGCCGCCGGGAGCGGCCGAGGTCCCGGCGGCGAGCCCGCCGTTCCGCGCTGGGGAAACGAGATCGTCGCGAGGAATCTTCCCGGGGAGGCTGCGGGGTTCGATATGATCGTGAGGCTCCCGGCCGTTCCGGAGAGCGATTTCCCCGCGGCGCTCGTCGTCTCGCGGCTGCTCGAGAGCGAGGATTCCCCGCTCGCGCGCGCCCTCGCCGCCCGGTCGCTTCCCGCTCCCGAGACGGGCCTCGAGATCGCCGGCGGTTTCTCCGCGCTCAGAATTCACGTCGCCTGTCCCGACAGCCTCGCCGGAGCCTGCGGGGAGGTGCCCGCCCTCGTCCGCGCTCTCGCGGATTGGAGGCCGGATCCGGCGTCGGTCGAAAAGGCGAAAACGTCGTTTCTCTCCTCCGAGGCGCTCGACCGGGAGATGTTTCATTTCTACGTCATGGCGCGCGGGGAGGCGATCGCGCTTCACGGCGAGCGCTACCTCGAGCAGGTTTCGGACGGGGTGGCGCGGGTGGGCGCGAAGGATTGCGCCCGCGTTCTCGAGAAATGCTTTCGCGAGCCGAGGTGGAACGCCTGTCTCGTCAACGCCCCCGAGAGGAGCGGCCCGCCTCGCGGGGCCGCGGCGGAGGCGGGCGCGGTCGAAACGCTTCCCGGAGGAGGCGTGGCGGCCGCGTCGAGGCGGCCCGGCTCTTCCGCGGCGGCGGTGCACCTCGCCTTTCGCGGGCGGGCGTGCGCGGTGGACGGACGGGCGCCCGGGCTCGTCGAGCTTCTCATGACCGTTCTCGAAATGTCCCCCGCCGGGAAGGCGCTCGTGCGGGATCTCGAGGCGCTCGGCGCCCGAGTGGCTTTCGGCGACAATCCCTACGTGCCGCAGGACGATTACCTCCTGAGCCCCGCGTTCGCGTTCATCAGGCTCGAGGCGCCGGCGGCCCGTATCGCCGAAGCGGCCCGTCTTCTCGGGAGGTTCCTTACAGCGGACGCCGTCTCGGACGAAGCCCTTGCCGAGGCGCGCGCAGCGCTCATGGGGGAGCTCGGGATGCGGAGCGGCTCCCCCTTCTACATGATGCGGGGATCCATGATGAAGGCGCTCTTCGCGGATCATCCCTTCGCGTCGCCGGTGTTCCCGCCCCCTCCCTCCATGGCGGGAGCGACCGCGGACGATCTGCGATCGCTGCGCGCGCGATTCTTCGCCCAGGGGAACGTCGTGGCGACGATCGTTTCCCCGCACGGCGGAGAGGAGGCGCGCTCGATCCTCGAGGGGCTCGTGGAGGGTTTGCCGCCCGGCCCTGCCATTGAGTGCCCCGCGCTTCCCGACGCGGCCGCGCCGGGCCTCGTCGAGAAAAAAACCCGCAAGGAAGGCGCCTATCTCGCCGCCTGCTGGCTCGTCCGGAGCGCCTCGCCGGCGGAGACGGCCGCCGCGATGGTGGCGGGGGAGATTCTCGGGCGGAGGATGCAGCTGGTGCTCCGCGAGAAGCTCGGTCTCGCCTACTCGATCGACTGCGGCGTGTCGCCGCTTCCGGGAGGCGCCGTGATTATGGCCTATCTCGGCACCGGAGCGGGACGCCTCGACGAGGCGAGGGCGGCGCTCGAGGGAGAGATCCGGGGGCTCGCGGCCCGGTCTCCCGGAGACGAGGAGATCGCGATCGCGAGGAACCGCCTGCTCGGGCGGCGCTCGAGGAGCGAGCTTTCGAGCGTCAACGGCGCGTACGCGCTCGGCCTCGATATCGTGCTCGGGGACGCCGCCGAGCCTGCGGCGCTCGCCTCCGCGATCGCGGCAACGCCCCGTGGATCAGTCGTCGCCGTCATCAAACGCTCGTTCGTCTGGGAGCGGGCGGTCGAGATCCGCCTCGTTCCCGAGAAGCAGTCGCCTTAGCGCTCCGCCGCTTCGGGCGCGTTTCACTGCGCTTCGCGGCCCTGAATACTGTTGACGCGGCGGGACAGGACGGGCTATGAATGGCGCAAGGATAAGCGGAAAGAGGACGCATGGGGGGGGAGAATGGCATACGAAATAACCGGTGATTGCATCTCCTGCGGGGCCTGCCAGGCGGAGTGCCCCGTCGAGGTGATCACGCAGTCGGCGGACACGTACGTCATCGACGCCGACCTGTGCACCGACTGCGGCGTCTGCGAGACCGTCTGCCCGGTGGGCGCCGTGCGGAAGGTCGGGTAGCGCGCGGCCGCCTCGGACGGCCGCGGGAGAAAGAGAGCGCGTCGTGGAGGAGAAGCTTCGGCTGACCGCCATGGCTTCCTGCGCGGGTTGAGCGGCCAAGCTCAGCCCAACGGAGTTGTGGCCGGTTCTCGAACGTCTTCCCCCGCAGAGTCATCCCGCCGTCATCGTCGGCACGAATCAGGCGGATGACAGCGCGGTCGTGCGCCTCTCGGACGACATCGCGCTCGTTCTCACGCTCGATTTTTTCCCCGCCATCGTGGACGATCCGTACACCTTCGGCCAGATCGCGGCCGCGAACGCTCTGAGCGATGTGTACGCCATGGGCGGGAAACCCATCACGGCGCTCAATATCGTGTCGTTCCCCGAAGGAAAGCTGCCGCTCGACGTGCTCGCCGAGATGCTCCGCGGCGGCGCCGACAAGGTGAACGAAGCGGGGGCGGTCATCGTCGGCGGGCATACGATCCGCGGGAGCGAGGTCGTGTACGGCCTCTCCGCGGTCGGGCTCGTCCATCCGGAGAGAATCCTGAAGAAGCAAGGGATCGAGAACGGGGATCTTCTCGTTCTCACGAAGCCGCTCGGGACGGGCATCTACTCGACGGCCCTCAAGAACGGCGCGCTCGGGGCCGCTCGCGAGAAGCTCTTTTACGCCGCCATGTCGACCCTGAACCGCGCCGCGGCGGAAGGCCTGCACGATTTCGGCGCGCATGCCTGCACCGACATCACGGGCTTCGGTTTTCTCGGCCACGCGCTCGAGATGGCCCGCGCCTCGAACGTGAGCCTGCGGTTCGACGCGGCCGCGCTGCCGCTGCTGCCGGACGTCGTGGATCTCGTGGGACGGGGGTTCCTCACGGGGGGCGGCATGTCGAACCGGGAGTACGTAAAAGAGGAGCTCGCCGTCGAGGGAAAGCTGTCGGGCGAGCTCGAGATGATCCTCGTCGACCCTCAGACATCGGGCGGGCTTCTCGTCGCGCTCGCGCCCGATTCCGCCCGGCGCTACCTCGACGCCCTCGCGAAGCGGGGAGTGAGGGACGCGGCCGTCGTCGGCGAGGCGACCGCCCCCGAGGACAAGCGTCTCGTCGTCATGGCGCCCCGGTGATCCGTTCGCTCATCCGCCTTCTCGCGTGGCGCGCCGATCCGCTTCCTCCAGGCTCATGAGACAGCCGCAGTAGCTCTGGCGGGAGAGCCCGAGCTCGCGTGAGAGCTCGACGCTCTTCTTGAATCCGTCCCGTTTCTTGAAATCCTCCGCGAGAAAAGTTATGCCGTACGCGCGGGCCGCCTCCTCGCCGATCTCACTGATGCGCTCGAACACTTTGTGCGGGCTCACCGAGAGCGTGCTCGTAAAGAGCGGAATACCGAGCTCGGCCGCTTTGCGGGCCGACACGTCGAACCGGTGCCCGTAGCACCTCCAGCAGCGCTCGCTCCGCTCGGGCAGGGTCCGGTACGGCGAGATCTCCTTCCACCAGCGGAGCGTCCGGTAATCCCCCTCGATCAGCCGGACGCCGGCCCTCGCCGCGACGCGCCGCATCTCGTCGAGCCTCAGTCGATACTCGGATTCGGGATGGATGTTCGGATTGTAGAAGTAGGCCGTGACGTCGTATTCCGGTTCGAGGCGCGCGAGCACGTGGCTCGAGCACGAGGCGCAGCACGTGTGAACGAGGATCGATTGCCGGTGGGCCATGGTTCAGCGGGAGGCGCCCCGCGCGGCGGGCGCGTCCCCTTGGGATCGCTCGGCGCCGTCCGGGGGCGCGGAGCCGGAAGCGAGAACGCCCGTATCCCCGGCCGTTTCGATGCTCGAGAGGCGCGAGAGATTCCGGTCGCGCAGATCGATGAACGACGCCATGCGCTCCACGGATACCGGCGCGGCGGGAGGAAGCGAGATCGTTCTCGGGTTCACGAACCTAACTCCCTTCATCACGCGGTAATCGAGGTGGGGCCCGGTCGCGTATCCGGTCGATCCGACGTGGCCGATGATCTGTCCCTGATTCACGTGGACGCCCGCGTGGATCCCCTTCCCGAAGCGCGAGAGATGAAGGTAGTACGTTATATAGCCGTTCGGGTGCTTGATCTTGACGTAGTTGCCGTTTCCGCCCTTGCGCTCCGCCGCTATGACGGTGCCGTTGCCGGTCGCCATGACGGGAGTGCCGGCCGGAGCCGCGTAGTCGATGCCGTAGTGCGGCGCGTAGTGATGGAGAACGGGATGAAAACGGCGGCGGCTGAAGCTCGAGCTGATGCGGGTGTAGGAGAGGGGAGCCCGCAGGAGCTGCTTGCGGAGGGATTTGCCGTTCTCGTCGAAGTAATCGGCCCCCTGGCCGTCATTGTCGAACATAAAGGCGTAGTGGCTCTTGCCCCTCGCGTAGAACTCGGCGCCGACGATGCGTCCGAGCTTCTTCAGCCCGTCGCGGCGGGTCTTCTCCTCGTAGATCATCCGGAAGTAGTCGCCGCGGCGCATGTCGTTGTGAAAGTCGATGTCCCACGCGAAGAGATCGACGAGCTTGTGGCCGAGCTCGGGAGATATCCCCCTCGAGTCGAGGCACCCGAAGAGGCTCGTCGTGATGGTTCCGCCGGCGGCGCGAAGCCGCACGTCGTACTCGTATTCCTTCTTCTCGGCCGATATGGCGCCGTCCCTGAAGCTGATGTCGATGTAGGCCTCGTCCCCGCGCTCAGAGAACCGCATGCTCTCGACGCTGCCGTCCTTGGCTGCGAACACTTCGTAGCGCTGCCCCGGATATATTCTCCTGAAATCGTAGACGTTACGAACGGCCTTCTCGATGAGCTTTATCGAGGGGGCGTCGAAGCCGAACTCGATCATGAGATCGTAGAAAGACATGTTCGCGGTGACGACGCCCTCGCGGGCGGGGAGGGGTCCGCCCTGGGCGGCCGGGGTCCCTTCGCCCGGGGCATCCTGCGCGGCGGGGTAGGCCAAACGCAAGAAATCGGGCTTCGCCGCGACGAGGAATAGGAGAATGATCGATCCGGCGAGGAGCACGATTGATTTTAATTTATCATTTTGCATAGTCTTACCAGAATTTGCCGTAAAATAGCCCATGCCCCGGAGCAGCGTCAAGAAAAACCATTCCCCGGCGGCAATATTTTTTTGCAAGAAGCAGGCCGAAGCGCGCGGTTTCATGCTATTCTCCCGGCGTGCGCCGGGAGGCGGCGCGCCGAGGATGCGGCGGACGCGGAGACGGGACGCCGCGGATTGGCGAGGCATGTCCGGACGGAGCCCCGATATCAAGCGTGAGCTCGACGAGCTGAGAAGGAGAGCCGAGGGGGCGTTCGCCGCTCCGAGGATCCCCGTCGTCCCGGCCGCCGCGGTCCGTCTCGCGGAGGCGGTGCGCGGCGAGGAAACGGAGTCCGGTGAAGGAGCATTCTACCGCGTGCTCGCCGACGCGTCGGCCGTCTGGCCGGACGCGGCCGGCTTTCACCGCGAGTATCTCGAAGCGCTCGGGGCGCCGCTTTTCCGCTCGAGCGCGCCCTTCGTGGGGCTCCGGACCCTCAAGGAAACCGATCCCGGGAGAATCCTCTACCTCGACATCGAGACGACGGGCCTCGGCGCGGCGGCGCCGCTCTTTCTCGTCGGTCTCATGTACTCGAAGGGGGATCGTCTCGTCGTGGATCAGCTCTTCGCGCGCGATTACTCGGAGGAGAGCGCCGTGCTCGCTCATCTCGCCGGCGTCGCGCGCGGGTTCGAGGCGCTGGTGACCTATAACGGAATCTCCTTCGACGTGCCGTACATCCGCGACCGCTCGACGATACACCGGCTCGCGTTCGCGCCGCCCGGGGTCCACGTCGATCTCCTCCTCGTCGCCCGGTGCGTCGTCGGGAAGCGCACGCCGAACCACCGGCTCCAGACGCTCGAGACGCACCTCTGCAAGCGCAGGCGCGTGGGGGATATCAGCGGGGCCGAGATCCCGGGGGCCTACCACGAGTTCGTGCGAACGGGGAACGCCAGGGATATCGCGAACATCATGCATCACAACCGGCTCGATCTCGTGACGATGCTTCAGCTCGTCACGATCTTCCTCTCGAGCGAATCCTGAAAGGGAGCGGCCTTGGAAGTAGCGAAATTCCTCAAGAAGGTCGAGGTCGAGGATTTCTACCGGGGGCAGATCGTTCACCGGCACCCGATACCGGCGCGGCGCGCGCGCTTCGGCGAGCTCACGCCGCCGCTCCCGCCGGAGCTCGCGAAGCTCCTCAAGGAGACGGGAGTCGAGCGGCTCTACGCGCATCAGGCCGAGGCGGTGCGGCTGCTCCGCGGCGGGAACGACGCCGTCATCGTCACCTCGACCGCGAGCGGCAAGACGCTCTGCTACAACATCCCCGTTCTCGCGAGCCTCCTCGAGGATCCCGACGCGCGCGCCCTCTACCTCTATCCGACGAAGGCGCTCGCGCAGGACCAGCTCCGCGTGCTCCAGCGCTACATGGGGCCGAAGGGGATCGCGTTTCAGGCCGGGACCTACGACGGAGACACGCCCGCCTCGACGAGGAGGAAGCTTCGGGACGAGGCGCGCGTGCTCCTCACCAATCCCGACATGCTCCACTCGGGAATCCTTCCGAACCACGCCAAGTGGGCGAATTTTCTCTCGCGCCTGCGCTACGTCGTCGTCGACGAGATCCACAGCTACCGCGGCGTCTTCGGGTCGCACGTCGCGAGCGTCATGCGGCGGCTCGACCGCGTCGCGGCCCACTACGGGGCCTCCCCCGTGTACGCGGCCTCCTCTGCCACGATCGCCAACCCCGGAGAGCACGCCGAGAAGCTCCTCGGCCGCCCCGTGCAAATTGTCGCGGACGACGGCTCGCCGAGAGGCCGCAAGCAGTTCCTCTTCTGGAACCCCCCGACGATCGACGCCGGAGAGATGGAGCGGCGCAGCTCCAACATCGAGGCCGCCGAGCTCGTCGCGAAGCTCGTCCTCGACGACGTGCAGACGATCGCCTTCGTGCGGGCGCGCGTCGTGAGCGAGGTCATCACGCGCTACGCGCGCGAGATGCTCGGCAAACATCGCGCGTCGATGAAGGATTCGGTGCATCCGTACCGGGGCGGGTATCTCCCCGAGGAGCGCCGCGAGATCGAGCGGCGGCTGTTCGGCGGCGAGCTCAAAGCGGTCATCAGCACGAACGCCCTCGAGCTCGGAATCGACGTCGGGGCGCTCCACGCCTCGATCATCGTCGGCTACCCGGGGAGCATCGCCTCGACGTGGCAGCAGGCGGGACGCGCGGGGAGGGGCCGGGAAGAGGCGCTCACGATTTTCATTCCGTACAACACGCCGCTCGACCAGTACCTCGCGAGCCACCCCGAGTACTTCTTCGGCAAATCGCCGGAGAACGCGATCATCGATCCCGGGAACCCGCACATTCTCATGGCGCAGCTCCGCTCGGCCGTCTTCGAGCTGCCGCTCACGGCACAGGAGGTCGAGGCGGCGGGGGAGTACGCCCCGGCGATCCTCGAGCTGCTCGAGGACTGCCGCGAGGTGAGCTTCGTGAGGGGGAAGTACTACTGGACGGGCAAGGGGTACCCGAGCGCGGACGTGAACCTCCGCAACATCTCGCCCAACATCTACACCATCGTGAACGAGAAGGCGGGAAACGCCGTCATCGGGACGATCGACGAGTCGAGCGCGTTCCAGCAGGTGCACCCGCAGGCGATCTATCTCCACGAGGCGGAGACCTACTTCGTGAACTCGCTCGACGTCGATAAGAAGATCGCCTTCGTGGAGCCGACGAACATCGACTACTACACGCAGTCGATCACCGAGACGCAGGTCAAGGTCGACCGCGAGGAGAAGGCGCGGGACTGGCGGCTCGCGCGAGTCGCCTTCGGCGACGTCTCGGTGACCTCCCTCACCTTCATGTTCAGGAAAATCAAGTTCGGAAGCCGGGATTCGATCGGGTACGGAAAGTGCGACCTCCCCGCGCAGGTGCTCGAGACGGCGGGGCTCTGGATCGTGCCCCCTCCCGAGACCTTCGCCGAGGTGCGCCGGCACGGGCGGGCGCCCGGCGAGGGCCTTCTCGGCGTCTCGAACGTGCTCCGCGAGGTCCTGCCGCTCTTCGTCATGTGCGATCCCCTCGACGTGGGGACGACCGTCAACTCGCGCTCGACCGACACTCCCGCCGTGTACGTGTACGACAAATATCCGGGCGGGCTCGGATTCTCGCTGCGGGCGTACGATCTCATGGAGGAGATCATGCGCGCCGCGCTCGAGCTCATTGCCTCCTGCACCTGCTCGCGCGGCTGCCCCTCGTGCGTCGGCTCTCCCATTCCGCCCTTCTCGCAGCTCGATCCCGAGGAGGGCGGGAAGGGGATGATCCCCGACAAGGAGGCCGCTATCGTCATTCTCCACCATCTCCTCGAGCTCGATCCGTACACGCCCGGCCCCGCCCGCGGGGGCGACGGCGCGCCGGCCGCCGAGCGGCCGCGCGGGAAGGCGCTGCCGGTCGAGCTTCAGGGAAAGCTCCGCGCGGAGCTCGGCAAGAGGCGTCAATCGACGAAACTGCAACGGTAGAGGAGGTTCGCCTGAAAAAAAAGGCGTTCGAAAAGGTGCTCGTGGCGAACAGGGGCGAGATCGCCGTTCGCGTGATCGACACGTGCCGGAAGCTCGGCATCCGGACGGTCGCGATTTACAGCGACGCCGACCGAGGCGCGATGCACGCGCGCGTGGCGGACGAGGCGCACTACGTCGGGGAAGCTCCCGCCGCGAAGAGCTATCTCCGCGGGGATCGCATCATCGAGATCGCGCTCGAGACGGGGGCCGCGGCGATCCATCCCGGCTACGGCTTTCTCTCGGAGAACGCGGCTTTCGCCGCCGAGGTCGAGCGGAGCGGCGTCGTCTTCATCGGCCCGCCGTCAGGCGCCATGAAGCAGCTCGGGGACAAGATCAAAGCGCGGGCGCTCGCGGTGAAGCTCGGGGTGCCCGTGCTGCCGGGGGCGAAGCGGGCCGTGAAAAACCCCGAGGACGCCCTCGCCGTCGCGCGAAAGATCGGATTTCCGGTTCTCATCAAGGCCTCGGCCGGTGGCGGAGGGAGGGGGATGCGTCTCGCGCACGGCGAGGAGGAATTCGCCGGCGCCGTTACGGCCGCCATGAGCGAGTCCGAGGCGTCCTTCGGGAGCTCGGAGGTTTTCTTCGAGCGGTTCGTCGAGAACGCGAAGCACATCGAGATACAGATTCTCGCCGACGGTCGGGGAAAGTGCGTCCATTTCGGCGAGCGGGAGTGCTCCGTCCAGCGCCGGCATCAGAAGATCATCGAGGAGACCCCGTCCACGGCCGTGACCCCGGAGATGCGCGAGGCGATGGCGGCGGCCGCCATGAAGCTCGCGCTCGAGGCCGGGTACGCGAACGCCGGCACGGTCGAGTTCATCCTCGACGAGGACCGCTCGTTCTATTTTCTCGAGATGAACACCCGCCTGCAGGTCGAGCATCCGATCACGGAGCTCTGCAACGGCGTCGATCTCGTGGCGCTCCAGATCGAGATCGCGGCGGGAAAGCCGCTCCGCCTCGCGCAGAAGGACATCGCGCCTCGCGGGACGGCGATCGAGTGCCGGATCTGCGCGGAGGACTCGCTCAAGGACCATCTCCCCTCGTGGGGAACGGTGCACGGCCTCAAGTGGCCGGCCATCGAGGGGCTTCGCATCGACACGGCGCTGTTCGAGGGGTGCGAGATCACGCCCCACTACGATTCGCTCGTCGCGAAAATCAGCGTGCACGCCGCGGACCGCGTCGAGGCGATCCGCCACATGCGCTGCGCCCTCAACAACACGGAGATCCGGGGGATCGGCACCAATATTCCTCTCTGCGAGCACGTCCTCTCCCGGCCGGAGTTTCTCTCGGGAGAGTACTACACGAATCTCCTCCGGCGCGCCCCCTTCGGCCTCGACCCGAGGCGTCCCGGCGGCGTCGCTCCGGAGGACTGGATCGACATGTACATCTGACGCCGAGCGCCGGATGAAAGGTTGACGGCGTCGAATTGTCCGTGGTATATTTCCGCAAATTTGAGCTTTATCTGATTCATCACGCGCAAAGCAGACCCGCTGGGAGTCTGCGTGCTCTTTCAACCGGGAGGGTTCGATGAGGGCGCTTCAGAGGTACCGGATTCACCTCGGGACGGCGGCGTGGATACTCCACCGTCTCTCCGGGCTCGGCCTCATTCTCTACCTGCTTACCCACATTTGGGTGATCCATCACCTCGTGAAGGGGCAGACGGAGTTTGACGGCATCATGCACTTCTTCAACAACCCGCTCTTCAAGTTTCTCGAAATCGGGCTCGTCGGGGTGATCCTCTATCATCTCTGGAACGGGCTCCGCATCACGCTCTTCGACTTCGGGCTCCTGATCGAAAAGCAGAAGCAGGTCTTCGGCGCGGCCGTCGTCCTCTGGCTCGCGAGCTGGGCGGTCGTCGCCTACGCGATGCTGACCCGCGTGGGCGGGCTGCTCGCCGCGGTCGTCCGGGCGGGAGGGGGTGGGCTCTCATGAGCAATCGCGCGAACGTCCGCTCGGGCGGCGCCATGATGTGGCTCTTCCAGCGCGTGACGGGGGTCTACCTCGCCGTCGTGCTCTTCGCGCACGTGTGGCTCCTCCACTACCTGCTCGACGATGAGATCGGTTTCGCCGCCGTCGCGGATCGCGTGGCGACGCCTCTCTGGAAGACGATCGACATCTCCTTCCTCGTCGTCGCGCTCTTTCACGGGCTCTACGGCCTGTGGATCGTGCTCGACGACTACATCCAGCTCGGGGTGGCTCCGCATCCTCATCTACAGCGCGATCTCGATCGTGGCGCTCATCGCGCTCACGCTCGGCATTCTCACCATCCTTCCGTTCCAGGCCGGAGGTTTTTGAGATATGACACCGATCGATCCCGAAACCGTTCACGACGTCGAAGGGGTGCCGGTGCATAACGTGCATCGCCACGACGTTGTCGTCGTGGGGGCGGGGCTCGCCGCCATGCGCGCCGCGGTCGAGGCCGCGGGGGATTACGACGTGGCGGTTCTCAGCAAGGTCTTCCCGACGCGCTCCCACAGCGGCGCCGCGCAGGGCGGCATCGCGGCCTCGCTCGCGAACGAGGAAGAGGACCACTGGGAGTGGCACATGTTCGACACCGTCAAGGGGAGCGACTATCTCGGCGATCAGGACGCGATCGAGATCCTCGTCAAGGAGGCGCCGATCGTCGTCCGGGAGTTCGAGCACATGGGGGCGCCCTTCTCGCGCACCCCGGACGGACGTATCGCCCAGCGCCTCTTCGGCGGCCACACGAAGGACTTCGGCAAGGGCGGGCCGGTGCTTCGCGCCTGCTACGCCGCCGACCGCACGGGGCACGCGCTGCTCCACACCCTCTACGAGAACTGCGTGAAAAAGGGCGTTCGCTTCTATCCCGAGTTCTACGTCCTCGGGCTCATCGTCCGCGACGACGTCTGCCGCGGGGTCGTCGCGTGGGACGTCGTGAACGGCGGCGTGCACGTCTTCCACGCGAAAGCGGTCATGTTCGGCACGGGAGGACACGCGCGGATATTCCGGATCGCCTCGATCTCGCTCTCGAGCACGGGCGACGGGCCCGCGATGGCGCTTCGGGCCGGCATCCCCCTCGAGGACATGGAGTTTCTCCAGTTTCATCCGACGGGGCTCTACATCCACGGCATTCTCGTGAGCGAGGCCGCGAGAGGCGAGGGCGGCTACCTCATAAACGACGCCGGGGAACGTTTCATGAAAAAATACGCCCCGGACAAGATGGAGCTCGCCCCGCGGGACGTCGTCTCGCGCGCGATGCAGCGCGAAATCGACGAAGGCCGCGGCATCGGCGGCAAGGACTTCATCCATCTCGACCTTCGCCATCTCGGCAAGGAAAAGATCATGACGCTCTTGCCGCAGATCCACGAGCTCGCCTGGAAGTTCATGCACGTCGATTGCGTCGCCGATCCGATCCCGATCCAGCCGACGGCGCACTACTCGATGGGCGGCATTCCCACCGACAACGATTGCCACGTGCTCGCCGACGGCAAATCGAAAAAGGTCGCCGGCTTCTACGCCGCGGGAGAGTGCGCCTGCGTGAGCGTGCACGGGGCGAACCGCCTCGGCACGAACTCGCTGCTCGAGGCCTCGCTCTTCGGCCGCCGGGCGGGCAAGTCGGTCGTGAGGTTCCTCCGCGCGGAGCCCGCTTTTCCCGAGCTTCCCGCCGATGCGGCGAAGGAGGCGATCGAGGAGATCGACGGCATCCTCTCGGCGACCGGCACCGAGAGGACCGGGGCCATCAGGGCGGAGATGCAGGCGCAGATGACGACGAACTGCGCCGTCTTCCGCAACGGCTGCAACCTCGAGGCGCTCGTCGCCGAGGTAAAGAAGCTCCGCGAGCGCTACGGCCGGATTCGCATCGAGGACAAGGGAAAGACGTTCAACATGGATCTCATCGACGCCCTCGAGCTCGGACGCATGCTGGATGTGACCGAGGTCATGGTGGCGAGCGCCCTCAACCGCACCGAGTCTCGCGGCGGACACTCGCGCACCGATTTCCCGAAGCGTGACGACGCGAACTGGCTCAAGCACACGCTCGCGCGCCGGAAGGGCGGAGCGATCACCTTCGACTATCGTCCGGTCGCCATTACGCGATTCCAGCCGAAGGAAAGAAAATACTGATCACTCCGGAGCGGAGCCGACGGGAGGCTCCGCACGGCAAGGAGGCCTCTCGTATGGCACAGCAGGAACTGGAACGGAAGCTCGTCACCTTCCGCGTAAGGCGATACAACCCTGAGGGCGGCGAGCGGAAGCGCTACACGCAGGAGTACAAGCTCGAGGTCATGAAGGGACAGTCGGTGCTCGACTGCCTGAACGAGATCCGCTGGAAGCAGGACGGCTCGCTCACCTTCCGCCGCTCGTGCAAGAGCGGCATCTGCGGCTCGTGCGCCATGACCGTGAACGGCGTGAACCGCCTCGCCTGCGAGACGCAGGTGATGGCGCTCGGCTCCTCCACGATCACGATCGAGCCGCTCCGGGGATTCACGGTCATCAAGGACCTCGCCGTCGACATCGATCCGATGGTGGAGAAGATCCACGCCGTAAAGCCCTATCTCATCACGAAGACTCCGCCTCCCTCGGACGCCGAGCGGCTCCAGAGCCCCGAGGACCGGGCGAAGCTCGACGGCCTCTACGAGTGCATCCTCTGCGGCTCGTGCACGTCCTCGTGCCCCTCGTTCTGGGCGGACGAGAGCTACCTCGGACCGCACGCGTTTCTCAAGGCGTACCGGTTCATCGCCGACAGCCGCGACGAGGCGCCCGGGGAGCACTTCGACGCGCTCGACGACAAGCACGGCCTTTGGCGTTGCCACACGATCTTCAACTGCGTCGAGGCCTGTCCGAAGAGCCTCAACCCGACGAAGGCGATCGAAGCGTTGCGGAGAGAGCTCGTGAAGGAGAAAATCGGCTGAGTTGCCGCCGCGGCGAGGCCGATCGCGGCCGCGGAAATTACGGTCACGTACGGATGCGGGAGGTACGTCGATGACGCGCATGTCCCGGCGCAATTTTCTGAAAATCACGGCCGGTCTCGGAGCGGCGGGGAGTCTGCTGCCGCTTCGCGGCCTCTTCGCGCGCTCTCCTTTCGCCGGTCTCCCGGCGGCTCCCGCCGCCGGCCCCGGCCGCAAGCCGCTCGTCATCTCGACGTGGAGCCACGGCCTGCCGGCGAACGAGGCGGCGTGGAAGATACTCTCTTCCGGCGGCTCGTCGCTCGACGCCGTCGAGGCGGGCGTCCGCGTGCCCGAGGGCGATCCGTCGGTCACGAGCGTCGGCTACGGGGGGCTTCCCGACGAGGAATGCAGGGTGACGCTCGACGCGTCCATCATGGGGCCGGACTACCGAGCCGGAGCGGTCGCGTTCGTGCAGGATTACCGCCATCCGATCTCGATCGCGCGCGCCGTCATGGAGTCGACCGATCACGTCTTCATCGTGGGTGCCGGCGCCGAGGAGTTCGCGCGCAAGCACGGCTTCGCCCGCGAGGAGCTCCTCACGGAAACGGCCCGCGAGGCGTGGATCAACTGGAAGCGCAAGCTCGGCGACACGGACGACTGGTTTCCGGCCGACCTCGATCACGACACGATCGGCATGGTCGCCATCGACGCCGCGGGCGGCCTCGCCGGAGCGTGCACGACCTCGGGGCTCGCTTTCAAGGTGCACGGACGCGTGGGCGATTCGCCGGTCATCGGCGCCGGGATGTACGTCGACAACGACATCGGCGCCGCGGCGGCGACGGGCAAGGGGGAAGAGGTGCTCAAGACCTGCGGCAGCTTCCTCGTCGTCGAGTTCATGCGCCAGGGGCTCTCGCCGCGGGAGGCCTGCAAGAGGGCGCTCGAGCGCATCATCAAGAAGCACGCGGCCAAACCCGCCTTTCAGGTCGCGTTCGTCGCGCTCTCGAAAGAGGGAGAGACGGGGGCGCTCTCGCTCCAGAAGGGATTTCAGTACGCGGTCGCGGCGGGGGGGACGAACGAGCTCATCGACGCGGAGTATCTCCTGTAGCCGGCGGAAAACGCCGATGGAAAACGCGGAGGATTGACGTGACGGAAACGTTCGCTCGCAGATTCACGGGGACCGCGGCGCTGCTGGCGCTCGCGGCGCTCGGCGCCCTTCTCGGGGCGTCCTGCTCGCAGACGCCGCGGGACCCCGAACGGATCGTGCGCAAGCTCGTGCACGCGCACGGGGGCCGGGGGAAGATAGAGCGTCTCCAGACGTTCACGGGCAAGGGCTTCATCAAGGATCTCTCGGACACGGTGGTCGTCAAAAGCAACGCCTTCGACGTCTACCGTTCGAGGGAGCGGTACAAGCATCTCATTCTGCGCACGGCCGGCGGAAGGCTCGGCGACGTCATCGCGCTGTGCCGCAACGCCGAGGGCACGTGGACGTGGCGCACCCGGGGCGGGCTCATGCGCGTCTCGCCCATGGAGCTCGAGCTCATTCGCTACCGGTTTCCCATGGTGCTTTCCTGGGTTCAGGAGAAGGGGCGCTCGCCGGAGCTTCTGGCCGGCGAAGCGAGCGATCGCGATCTCCGCGTTCGATATCGCGTCGACGACGTGGAGCTCACCCTCGCCGTCGACCGCAAGACGTGGCTTCTCGACGGCGTGGAAATACGGACGTCGGCCGACACGACATTTCTCTTCGCGGAGCGGTACGACGCCTACATGGATCTCGACGGAATCCCGTTTCCCCAGCGGAACACGGCGACGTACCGGGACATGCCCCTCTACGAGTACGTGCTCTCGAACGTGGAGCTGCGGAGCGATCTGCCCGATTCGCTCTTCACGCTCACGGGGGCGGACACCGTGAGGGTCCGCTAGAGCAGCTCGCGCACCTTGAAGAGGGAGTCGAAGGGGTATCCCGCCGCGGCGAGGGCCTCAGTCGCGCCCTCCTCGCGATCGACCAGCGTAACGACCCGCGCGATCGCGCCGCCCGCCTCCTCGATCGCCTTTGCCGCGCGGAGCAGCGAGCCGCCCGTGGTCGCGACGTCCTCGAGGAGAACGACCCTGATCCCGCTCGAACAGCTTCCCTCGACGAGGTTCTTCGTCCCGTGGTCTTTCGCTTCCTTGCGGATGAGAAGGCCGAGCTTCTCCTCGCCACGCTCAGCGCTCAGAGCGAGCAGCGCTCCGATGATGGGATCGGCCCCGATCGTCGGTCCGGCGAACGCGTCGTATCGCGCTCCGTCGAGGCGCTCGAGGAGCAGCTTCGCGCTGAGGTAGAGGCCGCGCGAGTGGAGGGTCGTGAGCTTGCCGTTGATGTAGTAGGTGCTCTTCCGGCCCGAGGCGAGGGTGAAATCCCCCTTCAGGATCGAACGTTCTTTGAAAATGTCCCTGAGCTCGTCGCGTTCGGTCATGGAGACTCCTTTGCGTTGTTCCGGCGGGTCCCCCGGGCTCAGACGCTGAACAGCAGAACGCCGAGGGCGACCTGCATGAAGTGCGCGCTCGTCTTTCCCGTGAAAAAGTAGATCGGCTCGAATTGGTCGTCGCCGACGAAAACGTAGTGGTACTTCACGCTCACATCGAGCGAGATTCCCCGCGAGATCCGAAATAGGAGCCCCCCGCCGCCGTAGAGCCCGAACCGGTTCTCCGTTATCGTCCCCTCGTAGAATCCGGCCGGGATGCCCGCCGTGATCGAGTAGAGTCCGAGCCCGGCCTCGCCCGAGGCGGTGAACCGGCCGCCGATTGGGCGGGTGGCGCAGATGAAGCCGGTCATGGAGAAAATGCTGAGCCGCACCTCGCGGTTGAGCCCCGTGTAGGCGATGTTGGCGAGGGTGTCCCTCGACGCGCCGAAGTTGTGAGACGAGAGGGCGAGACCGAGGCCCCACCGCGGGCCGAGGCCCTCGATGAAGTACAGCTCGAGCTCGCTGCCGCCGCCGAACTCGTCGCGGAGCGAAGGCGAACCGACGACCCCCCCGACCCGCACGCCGAGGAGCTCGCTCCCCTCGATCCCTTCCGCGCCGAAGGCCTTATCCGGAGCGAAAGCGCAGGCGAGGACGAAAGCGAGCGCCAGAGCCGATTTTTTCATGCGGCTACCATAGCACAGGCGTCCGTCGCGCCGGTAGGGAAAATGCGTGATATGACGGCGGGCCCGCGGACTATCTCAGCAAGACGAGTTTCTTGGTGAGCGATCTCTTTCCCGCCGTGAGCCGATAGAAGTAGATCCCCGCTGCGGCGGGCTCTCCCCGCGCATCCCTGCCGTCCCACGGCACAGCATGAACGCCCTCTTCCTCGATGCCGTCGAGGAGGCACGCGATCTCCCTCCCCGCGCAGTCGTAGACGGCGAGCCTCACGCGAGAGCGCTCCGGAAGCTCGAATCGGATTGTCGTCCCCGGGTTGAACGGATTCGGATAGTTCTGCGCGAGGGATAGCGCGAGAGGCGGGAGCGAGACGGGCTCGCTCTCGAAGAGAACGCTTCGCTCTCCCGCCCGCTCGACGTCGACCCGGTACCGATAGGCGACCCCCCTCAGGCAGGTCTCGTCGAAGAAGGCGAAGGACAGGCCGTCTCTTTGCAGCCCCGCCGCGGGCAGCTCCTCGTACCCGCCACCCTCGGGGGCGCGCAGCACGATGAAGGCCGCGTCGTCATCGATCTCCGACAGCCGCCATTCGACGACGATGCGCGAGCTTTCCGCTCGGGCGCAGAAGCTCTGGAGAAGAGTCGCCACGGTCTCGCCGTTCGCCGTGACCCGCATGGCGTAGACCGCGCCGATCGTGTCCTGCCGCAGATCGCGCCACGTGAGGATCGCCCCGCCTTCCCCGTTCGAGGTCATCTGGGGATAGTATTGCCCGTCGGGCGCGTCGCACACCACAACCGCCGTCTCCGTCCACAGCAGGATGCCGTCGGGATCGACCCTCTGGGCGAAAATGTCATAGTAGGTAGGGGTTCCCCATCCCCAGCACCAGCAGATAATGGCTCCCCCGGCTCCGTCCTGGACCAACTCGGGATGGGTATAAGAAGCAAATCCAATCGGTGGGTTGAGATGGATGGGGACGCCGTTCGCCACCCAGAGCAGGTCTCCGGTTCCACTCATGCGCTGCGCATAGATATCGCTGCAGCTGTCCCGCTGATCGCACCATGCTATGAAGGCGCCTCCGGCGCCGTCGAGTATCATTCCGATATCAGTCTGATCGAGCGCGGCTATGCAGATCGGCACGTCCCCGCGCGACAAGATGGCGCCTGTCGAATCAATTCGCTGAGCGAATATGTTCCGATAGCCGTCATTCCCGCTGTTCCAGGCAATGAAGGCCCCTCCGCAGTTATCCTCAATGCAGACCACTTCCCACTTCGTGACGCTGGTGCCCGAGACGCGCACCCCGTCCGTCGCCCACAGCTTGTTTCCGCTCCCATCGATGCGCTGGGCATAAACGAAGGAATACACGAGGCTGTAGCGGTTATCCTCCCAGGCGATGATGACGCCCCCGGCTCCATCCGTGGTCGCTCGAGGCTTATTCTGCCACCACACGGTGGGGCATACGGGGATGCCGTTCACCGCCCACAGGGCCTTGCCGTCGCCATCGAGCTTTTGGCAATAGATCTGCCCCACGCCGCTTCGATCATCCCGCCAAGCGATGATGAAGTTGCCATGGCCGTCTGGAACGGTGACGGGCATATATTGCCCGTATCTCTCCGTAACGACCGGCACGCCGTCCGGCGTCCACTGCACCTCGCCGGCGGCGTTGACCCGCTGCGCATATATGTGAAAAGTGCCGCTCCGCTCATCGCGCCAAGATATGATGGCCCCGCCTTCGCCGTCCGCGACTATTTGCGGGTCCATTTGCCGCCCGGGAGCTGTGCAGATAGGGACTCCATTGGAGGACCATAGGAGATTTCCATCTCGATCAATGCGCTGGCAGAATATATCCATGTAAGTGCTTCCCACTGGATATTCATCCCATGTGATAAATGCCCCGCCGGCTCCGTCGCTCGCAATGTAGGCGTACCACTGGTCTCCCAGCGAGGGGCACACCGGCACGCCGTCCTCGATCCAATCCGCTCGCAGAGCCGGAGAGGCAATAAGCGAGACCAGCATGACAATCAGGGCAACACGGCATTTTAGCGATGCCATGGGGCTTGGTACTCCGCAGATTCGAGCCTTCGTGTTCATGGGTGAAACAGTATGACCGCTCCTATAAGCATAGCCCATTTTGGAGTTGTTTTGTGCGAATTTGCGACCTCCTCGGCAAAACCTGGAATCTCGCTGAAACGGTCAACCGAGATCGTGATTTGGCACAGGAGGAATGGGTCCTTGACGCCGCGGCAGGGGCGGCGTAAAATGCGTACGTATAATCAATCTACATTTTGGGAATCCGGCGCGAAGGTTTACGGCATGCGACTCTTTATGCTTGCCGTCATGTTTTCGCTTCTCTATGCGTCCGACGCGTACTCCCGAACATGGTACGTTCGAACAGACGGAACCGGGGATGCCCCGACGATTCAGGCCGCTCTCGACAGCGCGCAGGCCGGCGACACGGTCCTCGTGGGATCCGGGACACACGAAGTTGAATACATGCTTCTTTGCAGCAGCAATAATGATCTGACGATACTGGGGGAAGAGCCGGAGGGATCGGCGACAATAAGCGGGATAACAGATCAGAGCCTGTTTATGGTTGAATGCTCCTCAGACATTTTAATAAGGGGAATGACGTTTTCGAATTGTCCCCTTATTTTGAATGGGAGTGGTCCCACAATTATAGCGCACAACATTTTTTACAATAATTCTTCTATCATAGTAGAGGCAAGCGGTTCGAGTGAAATATTCAACAATCTCATTTATTCCTGCGGAGCCGGAATAAGCTGCGGCGACTATGCAATGGACATTAAGATACACCACAATGTCATCGCCTTCAACGTTGGCACCTCGGGCCCAGGTGATGGAACAGGCATTTTGCTCGACGCCGGAAGCTATTGGATTAGCAACAACATTATTGTCAATAATCGGCAGGGCATACGGAGCATTTCAACGACCGTGCATCTCGACTGCAACAATGTGTGGGGGAATGCGGAATTCAACTACAGCCTGCTGTTTTTCCCGGATCCGACGGGAACGAACGGCAATATTTCTCTGGACCCGCAGTTTTGCGGTGTGAGCCCGGATATCTCGGGCAATTTCTATCTGCAATCCGATTCGCCCTGCGCCCCCGGGAACCATCCGGACGGCTTCGGCTGCGGTCTCATCGGCAGGTACCCGGTCGGTTGCGAGACCGTATCCACGGAGCGAACGAGTTGGGGCGAAATAAAGGCAATGTTCAAGTAAATGGATGGAAGGTCAAGGACCTCGCCAGTTCAGCGGAGCAGCACGAGCTTTCTCGAGAACACTTCCTTGCCGACGGCGAGCCTGCAGTAATACACCCCGGAGGGCAAGCTGGCGCGGCTCGCGGCCATGGGGTTCCACCGGAAAATGTGATGTCCGGCCTCGCGCGCGCCGAGTTCGTACCGGTCGACGAGGCGTCCGGCCGCGTCGTAGAAGGAGATCGTCGCGGGCTTTCCCGCGCCGGCGGCGCTCACGGTGTAGGGAATCACCGTCGAGGGGTTGAACGGGTTCGGATAGTTCTGTCCGAGGAAGGCGGCGGCCGCGGCTCCCTCGACGAAGATCGGCCCGTAGCGCGATGGGTCGTCGTCGGCGATCTCGACGAGGTAGTAGTAGAGATTCCGGGTGGGGTCGTCGCAGGGATCGAGGAACTCGTACGTTCCGCTCGCGGAGACGGGCGCGAGGTTGCGTTTCACGGCCGCGAGAAACTCGGGCTCGTACCCGCGATACACGTCGAACGAGACGGACCCGGAGCAATCCATCGTGCACCAGCTGATCGCCACGCCCCCCTCGACGCGCCGGCACTCGGCGGAGGAGATGAGAACGCCGACGAGCGGCGTGAGAGAGATCGGGATGTTCTTCGTTTCGTCCGGCTCGAGGTGGATATCCGTGATGACGGTATCGCGGTATCCGGGAGCGTGGGCCGACAGAATGTAGACCGACGAGCAGAGGTTGTCGAACCAGTATGAGGCGCCGCTCCACGAGGAGAAGGTGCCGATGACGTTGTACAGGGAATCGAAGAGAATCACGGTCGTGCCGTCCGGGACGCCGCTCGATCCGTCGGCGGTCACGGTGCCCGTGATGATTCCCGTCGGCTGCTCTATCCGGTAAGTATAATCCGAGTCGTTGAAGTAGAAGTAGTGATAGCCGCTATCGGGAAGCATCGCCACGATGCTCGGGGGGTTCCACGCGAGATCGGCGACTCCCCACACGCCGCTCCATCCCCAGTGAAGGGGCAGATACGAGCCGTTCATGGTGAATTTGAAGAAAACGGTATCAGGGCTTCCCGGCTGGTCGACGAAAACGAGTTTTCGCCAGAGGTGCTCATCGAGGAGCTGCATGTTGTTCACGGGATCGTCCGGCTCGCAGGTGATGCCGTCGAAATTGCCCACGAGCTGTACGGAAACGGGCTCCTGTGAACGGGAAGGGCCAGCGAACGGCAGCAAGAGGATACCTGCGAGAATCGCTGCGCCGATACGCGTCATACCAACTGCTCCATCCCTTTCGGTGTCCGGCTTCGATGTTTCGGCTCGCTCGACGCGTAATTGCGTATTTACTACCTAATTATAGCTCGTCGCGGCCGCCGAGTCAAATCCGTGCCGGTTCCGGATGCCCATTCAACGGCTTGCACCGACTCATTTTACTGCAAGTACCGTACCACGGCCGGGCCAAAGGCATGCTTTTTGCGGATGCCCCCGGGGCATGCTGCGGCTTTGAGACGACTGCCGGGGTGAGCAGACGGCCATGGGTATCAGAATCTCTGCAATCTATAATAGAGGCAAAGAGTTCATCGCCGTGGATCAGGCCGTGAAGGCCCACAGCGAGACCTTCGAGTCGGAGGAGCTCTTTCGCAGGGCCGAGGCGCTCGTGCAGAAGCGCAACTACGAGAAAGCGGAAAGCCTTCTCGTCGAGGCTCTCAAGATCGTTCCCGAGAACGCCCAGTACCTGTCGTACTACGGCCTGTGCGTCGCCATGCTCGGCGGCCGCGAAAAGGGGGACACGATCTGCACCAAGGCGTTCAGGCTCGATCCCACCAGCCCGGTCATCTGCGTGAATCTCGGCCGGGTCAAGCTCGAGCTCGGCCTCCGGAAGGACGCTCACGAGCTCTTTTCGCGCGGATATGACCTCGACTACTCCCAGTCGGCCGCGGCGCTCGAGCTTTCGGGCATGGGCGTGCGCCGGCCGCCCGTCATCCCCTTTCTCCCGCGCCGCCACCAGCTCAACATCTTTCTCGGAAGGCTGCGCCATAGGATCCTCGGTTTCAAACAGCCCGGCTGGAAAAAGCTCTAGAACGGTCATCCCGACAAGCTCTACAATGGTTGGCATGCGAACGTGTCGGAACGTTTCCGTCGCTCCGTGTCTTCTCGCCCTCGCGCTTCTCGGCTCCTCCTGCGGTGGGGGACGGCTCGAGGACGCGGTGGGGGAATGGAGCGAGGGGCGCGCGCTGCAAGACCGGCGTCTCGTCGCGTTTCTCGAGCGGAGCGATTTTCATGGGGCGCTCGCGCTCGCGGACAGCGTGATCGAAACGGGAGAGCGGAGCTCGCGCATCCTCACGCAGCGCGCCCGCGCCCTCGGCGGGCTCGGCAGGAACGCCGAGGCCGTGGCCGATTTCGAGGAGGCCGTCCTCGGCGATTACGAGAGCTGCGAGAGCCATCTCGAGTTCGCGATCTACCTCATGCGCGCGGGAAAGACGGGGCGCGCGCATACCGAGTTCATGGAGGCGAAGACGTTCTGCGACGAGCGGCACTTGCCGGTCATCTACCGGAATCTCGCGGTGGCGGGGATCAAGCTCGACCGGCTCGCCGATGCGGGGCGATACGTGGCCGACGGGCTCGCGGTCGCGCCGGGAGATTCGTATCTCCTCGGCCTCAAGGGGATGCTCGTCGCCCGGGAGAATCCGCTCGAAGCGGAAAGCCTTTTCGCGAGGGCGCTCGGGGCGGGCGAGGTCTCGGACGAGATACTCGTCCCGTACGCCCTCCTCCTCCTGAACGGAGGGAACGCGCCGAAGGCGGTCTCCGTCCTCGAAAAGGCCGCCTCGGCCGCTCCCGACAGTCGCGAGATCCGGGAGTATCTCGCCGAGGCGCTCGACCGGTCCGGGCGGCCGCGCGAGGCGGAGCCGATCCTGCGCGGGCTCCTTGCCGAGCGGGACGAGCCCGAGGCGCGGAGCGCGCTCGCGAGGGCCCTGTTTCACGCCGGAGAGCTCGCCGCCGCGCTCGAGATATACCGGGGGCTCGATGAGACGCCCGAGACCATGGACCGCATCGCCATGTGCCTCCACGGTCTCGGCCGCCTCGACGAGGCGCTTCCGTGGGCGAGGCGGGCGATCGCCGCGAGGCCGGATTGGCCGCAGGGCATGATCAATCTCGCGGTCATACTGGCGGCGAGGGGGGAGATCGAGGAGGCGGTGGGGCTCCTCGAACGCGCGGTCTCGCTCGATCCGTCGAACGAAGCCGCGGCCTCGAATCTGGAGCGGCTTCGGGCGGCGCGGCGGTGAGACGCGAAAAAAGGTGCTGACGCGCCCTCCATTTTTCTATAGAATATCGCCGGGTGAGGAAACAAACCTCCAATGGAATCGTAATAACGATTGAAGATTCCAAGACCGGAGGTAGATGAAATGTACTGCAAATACTGCGGCAAAGAGATCGGCGACAGCGTCGAATTCTGCACCTACTGCGGCAAGCGGATCGTCGAGGCTCCGGGAAGCGATCGGGGCATCTACCGGCACGAGTTCCTGAGGCTTCGCGCTCCGCGGGAGGCCAAGAACCCGAAAGCCGCCGCCGCTCTCGGATTTTTTCTCAGCTGGATCTTTTTCGGCCCCGTCGGCTACATCTACCTCGGGCAGTGGAACTGGTTCTGGCTCACCTTCATCATCCAGATCTTCGCGTACCCGCTGACCGCCTTTTTCGCGTATCCGCTGCTTCCCATCGTGTTCGGCATCCATCAGTACCAGATGGCCCGGGACCTGAACGAGCTCGTCGTCCCGCGGACGGAAGAGTCGGCGAACGCTCCCGGCGAGAGCCGGTACGATTCCATCGAACGTCCCTAGATCCGGCGCCCGGCCCGGAAAAGGATCCTCGTGGACCGAAACCTCGCGCTCGAGCTCGTGAGAGTGACCGAGGCCGCCGCCCTCGCTTCCGCGCGTTTTTTCGGCAAAGGGGATCCGCTGAGCGCCGATCGGGCGGCCGTGGAGGCGATGGAGCTCGCCTTCGCCGGAGTCAAAATCACCGGACATATCGTGATCGGCGAGGAGCGCCTCGGGGAGCAATCGAGGCTCTGCGCCGGCGACCGGGTCGGAGCGGGGGGCGACGTCGAGCTCGATCTGGCGATGGATCCGGTCGATTGCATCGAGGCGCTCGCGAACGGCCAGGCGAACTCGATTTCGGCGATCGCCATGGCCACGAGCGGGTCGTTTCTCGCGCCTCCCGCGCCCTTTATCCGCATGATCGCGACGGGAGGGGAGGCGGCGGACGGCGTCGATCTCGGCGCGTCGGTCTTCGCCAACCTCGTGCGCATAGCGGAGGCGAAACGGGTCTACGTGGAGGATCTCACCGTCTCGATCATCGACCGGGAGGCTCACCGGCCCCTCGTCGAGGAGGTGCGGGCCGCGGGCGCCCGCATCGAGCTTCTCCGGGACGGCGAGCTCGCCGGCGCTCTTTCGGCCGCTCTTCCCGGCACCGGCATCGACGTGTCGATCGGCACCGGCGAGGCCAAACGGGGGATCATCGCGGCGGCGGCGCTCGCCTGCATCGGAGCGGGTTTTCAGGCGCAGTTCATTCCCGCGCCGGACGCCGACCCCGGGACGCTCGCGGAGGAGCACGCGAAGATATATCGCGCGCGGGACATCGTCGGGGGCGGAAGCGTGATGTTCGCCGCGACCGGTGTGTCGAACAGCGATTTTCTCGAGGGCGTCATGTTCCGGCCCGGCGGCGCCGTCACGCACAGCGTCGTGTTCCGGAGCAAGTCGGGCACGATCCGGTTCCTCAAGACCGAGCATTTCTTCGAAAAGGCCCCCGATTACACCTGATCCCGCAGGAGCGCCCCATGCCCGATCTGTTCGAGAGCAACGTCGCGCCGCCGCTCGCCGAGCGGATGCGTCCGCGCACGATCGAGGAGTTCGTCGGACAGGGGGATCTCGTCGGCGAGGGGAGGATACTCCGCCGCATCCTCGAGCGCGGAAAGCTCGACTCCTCGCTCATCTTCTGGGGTCCGCCCGGCTGCGGCAAGACGACGCTCGCGCACCTCATATCGCAGGCGGTGGACGCGCATTTCGAGTTCTTCTCCGCCGTCACCGCCGGCATTCAGGACGTGAAGCGCGTCGCCGCCGAGGCCGCGAACCGCTCGCGGCTGCGGGGGCGACGCACGATTCTCTTCGTGGACGAGATACACCGCTTCAACAAGGCGCAGCAGGACGCCTTTCTTCCGTTCATCGAGAACGGCACGATAGCCCTCATCGGCGCGACCACGGAGAACCCGAGCTTCGAGGTGATAGCGCCGCTTCTTTCGCGCTGCCGTGTTTTCATTCTGAAGCCGCTCGGCGAGGAGGAGATCGCTTCGGTGATACGCCGCGCGCTCTCCGACGCCTCGGCCGGGCTCGGCGCGAGGAGGATCGCCGTGGCGGACGACGACGTCCGGTATCTCGCGCATCTGTCCTCGGGCGACGCCCGGACCGCGCTCAACATTCTCGAGCTCGCCGTCGAGTCGACCGCGGAGTCGGGCGGCGCCGTCGGCCTCTCTCGCTCCTCTCTCGAGGAGGCCGCGCAGAAGAAGGCGATTCTCTACGACAAGAAGGGAGAGGAGCACTACAACATCATCTCGGCGCTGCACAAGAGCCTTCGCGGGGGCGACGCGGACGCGGCGCTCTACTGGCTCGCCCGCATGCTCGAGGCCGGGGAAGACCCGCTCTTCGTGGCGCGCCGGCTCGTCAGGTTCGCGTCGGAGGACATCGGAAACGCCGACCCGCAGGCGCTCTCCGTCGCGCTCGCCGCGATGCAGGCCTTTCATTTCATCGGGCTTCCCGAGGGGAAGCTCGCTCTGGCCCAGTGCGCCGTCTACCTCGCCCTCGCCCCGAAGAGCAACGCGCTCTACACGGCATATGACGCCGCGGCGCGCGACGTCGCAGAGCATGGGGCGCTTCCCGTGCCCCTCGATATCAGGAACCCCGTGACGCGCTTCATGAAGAACGTCGGGTACGGAAGGGACTACCGCTATCCGCATGAGGACCCGGACGCCGTCGTCGGTCAGGAGTATTTTCCGCATGAGCTCGCGGGGCGCCGCTACTACGTTCCCGTCGAGCGCGGCTTCGAACGGGAGATGAAAAAGCGCCTCGAGTACTGGCGATCCCTCCGCGAGAAGAAAAAGGACGACGGCTGAGACCCCGGAGAGCTCTATACCGGCGAGGCGAATGGTCGCCCCGGTCCCTCACTGCATCGCCCACCATTCTCCTTCAAACGCCTTAACTAATGGCCGGATAACGCATTGCGCTCATTCCGCATGAGTTCGCTTGACGAAATTGTTGCGATATGTCATAATTATCAGCAAGTTAAGAAATTTAACGACGAGCTTTTTGTGCTGCATGTGGAGGTTAACGGTAACATGAAAAAGGCCGCTATAGCTTTTATTGCGTTTTCAGCGCTCATGACGGGACTCAGCGCTTCTCTCGGCGCGCAGTGCCAGCCCGTTCTGGCCCTCGCGTCGAGCGCCTCGGGATCGGCGTACTACGTGAGGATGGCCGTTCATTTCGGCGAGGTGTACTCGGTTCCGAACGACATCATATGCTCACGGAGCCTGATAGAGGGCGAGAACGTCGTCAGCGTCCCCGTCTGGATCTATAACCTTCATCAGGGGATCGACTACGTCGAGTTCTCGGTCGCGTCGAACGAGAGCCTCGGCGTCTTTATCCCCGACAACTCCTTCGCGATCGTCTCGAGCGTCTCGTCGCGCACGGAGGAAGGATACCGGATCGACCTCATCATGGAAACGCCCACCGCCGTCTGCGGAAGCGCCAGGCTCGGTTACGCCGAAGTCCATCGCGTCAACGGATGCGATCCGGTGTGGATCGATCTCGGGCCGAACGCGATCACGGGCCGGATGATCGCCCGCGACGCGAGCGGCGAGCTGCACTACGTCTTTTCGCCCCAGCACGGGGGATACCTCGGCCAGGAATATCTCTACGCCTGCCAGGAGCCGATCTGCGAGGAGCCGAACATGACGGCCACCTGCTTCGAGGTCGTACCCGACGTCAATTGCCGGGTCAGACTTCGCTGGAACGCCGGCAGCGGCAATTGCTCGATGATCCGGTGGAGCACGAACCGCTACCCGACGAGCATCGCGGACGGGGAGCTCGCCGTTGAGATCCCCACGAGCCAGGGGCAGATCTACGACGTCTCCGTTTATCACGAGGAGCTTTCGGCGACGACGCCGCTCTACTACACAGTGTTTTCGATCACGCGCGATCCCTCCGGTCTCATCGTCCGCGATTCCTTCGTCGAGTGCGTCGCTCTCGGCTATACGTACATGAGGTGTCCGGTCGCGACCGAGGAAACGAGCTGGGGAACGATCAAGAGCCTCTACCGGTAGGGGCGGTTCCGGTTCGATCCCGTCTATTCCATCGCGGCGAGCAGGGCGTCGAGCTCCGCGAGTCCGTCGAGCGCGAGGTCCGCGCCCGCGATGCCGAGCTTCCTCGTAATCCCCGTTTCGATGAGCACGACGCGCATGCCCGCGTCGCGCGCGCTCCGCACGCCCTTTTCCGCGTCCTCGACGGCGAGACAGCGGCCGGGCTCGATGCCGAGCTCCGCCGCCGCGGCGAGGTAGGTGTCGGGATGCGGCTTCCAGCGCTCGATGTTGTCCTTGCCGACCACGGCGTCGAAGTGCCGGTCGAGCCCGCACGCGACGAGAATCGCCCGAATATCCGCCTCGTACGATCCCGACGCGATCGCGAGCGCGAGGCGCCGACGGCGCAGCCGCTCGATGACGGAGGCCGCTTCGGGGAAGGGCCGTGATGATCCCGGATCTGCAGAATCCCGCGTAGATGGGATCTTTCTCCGCTCGAATCGCGGACGGATCGAGGTCGAGCCGGTGGCGGCGGATCTCGCCCTCCGCCCCGCCGCCGCGCGAGGTCCACTCGAGCCAGTATTCGTCGCGGTCTATCACGTGGCCCCGGTTCGCGAACACCCGCGCGTAGGCCTCGTAGTGGTACGGCTCCGAGTCGACGATAACGTTGTCGAAGTCGAAGATGACGGCCTCAGAGCCGTCGAGGAGACGTTTGAGGGTTTCGATGCCGCTCAAGGTGCGCCTCCCGCGCGCGCGCCGTTCCAGGACCTTCCCAGAACGTCCGTCGTGAGCCTCACGGGAACGAGGTAGCGGAAGAGCCGGTACATGAGGAAGCACTCGAGCGCGAAGGGAGGAAACCCGAGGAACCCGAGGACCGGCATCTCGAAGAGCTTCACTCCCGGGAGGTAGGGAACGTGGTAGTGCCACTTCGTCGCCGCCCGGAAGTTCCAGGCCTCCCAGAGCAATCCGCACACGGCGCCCGAGACGAGGAGCGCGACGAGAAGCGAGTAGTCTCCCCGCCGCATCTGGCCGCCGAACGAGCCGATGCCGCGCCGGTCGTTCATCCCCTCGAACCAGAGAAGCACGCTCACCCAGGGGAGCGGAGCGAGCCAGGGGGACGGGAACACGAGCACGACGGCGAAGAGCGCGAGCCCCGCGAAGAAAAAGGCCGTCTCGACGGCCGGCGGAATGTCGAGGGGACGCCGCCTCCGCAAACCGTCTCCCATGAAAGATTCGACGAGCTCGGCCGTGACGAAGATCGCCGGCGTGATCGTGGCGTACGACCAGGCGTACCCGAGGGCCCGCGCGACCGCGCTCTCGGGGAGATTCACGTACGACCAGTTTCCGAGGAGCAGATTCACGCCCTCGAAAACGTACCAGCTCGCGACGGAGATGGGGAGAAGGAGCAGAAACTCGAGCCGCCGCGCCGTGAGGGGCGAGGCGCCGGTGCGCGAGGCGAGGGCGGCGTCGACCATGAGGATGTAGCCCGTCCATGCGAGAGGAGTGAAGAAGCTTCCGACCCACGCGTTCCCCGCGCCGAGAAGCGCCTCGGAAGCGATCACGATTCCGAGCCCCGCGATCGCGTGGAGTGGGAGACGGTGTTTCATGGCCGGTGCTCCTGTCTGCGGTGAACTCCGCGCGTTCTCCGCGCCGGGCGCATTCGAATCGCGGCGCGCCGGCGAGCCGAAAGCGCGCCCGACACTCTAGCACGGCGCGACCCCGGGGACAAGGGCTCGATCGAGACCGCCGTCCGCCGGGCGGCGGGGCGCGGCGAGGGGGCTCCGGCGGGGCGCGACGCGGCGAAAAAAACGCTTGGGGGGGCGAACCGCTCGTTTTATCTTATCGCGATGGTGAAGGAACGATTTACGAGATACTCCTTCGGCGCGGCGAGCGACCGCGGGTCTGTCCGCGAGCGTAACGAGGATTACTTCGGCATCTACGCTCCGCAGACCGCGGAGCTCGAGGATTCGCTCGGCATACTGGCCGTCGTATCGGACGGCATGGGCGGCCATCTCTCGGGCGCCGAGGCGAGCAGGAAGGCGGTCGAAACGCTCGGCGAGGCGTACTTCGCCGGCGGCTCCGGCGCCGGGCAGCTCGTCCCCGCGCCGGCGAACAGGCTCCGGTGGGCCTTTCTCGAGGCGAACCGCCGGGTCTACGAGACGATCGGCGAGGGCCACAACGGCATGGCGGGCACGACGTGCACGGCGGCCGTGATGCTCCCCGAGAGCGTTATCATCGCCCACGCGGGCGACTCGCGGGCGTACCTCCTGCGCGCGGGGAGGATCACGCAGCTCACCGAGGATCACAGCATCGTCGGCGAGATGGTGCGCAAGGGCGTTCTCTCGCGGGAAGAGGCGGCGCGGCACCCGCACCGCAACATCATCACGCGGGCGATGGGTCTGAGGGAGAATCTCGACGTCGATCTCGACTCTCCGGTCGCGCTCGAAAGCGGCGACCGGGTCCTCATCTGCAGCGACGGGCTCTTTTCGATGCTCGTAGAGAGCGAAATAGCGGAGATCGCCTCGAAGGGCAGCCCGGAGAAGGCCTGTCAGAAGCTCGTGAAGCGCGCGAAGGAAGAGGGAGGGAGCGACAACATCACCGTGCTCATCGCCGAGAAGACCGGCTGAGACGCTCCGCGTCCCCGCGTCCGCGCCCGAATCCGCCGACCCCTCCACGGATCGCAATCCCCGGATCAGAACACCAGATTGAACGCTCCCCCGATGAGCGTGCGCTCGTCGAACGAGATCTCGGCGAGCAGCTGACTGTCCTTCGATACGGCGATTTTGACGCCCGCGCGGACGATGCCGTCCGCCTTCGTCTTCTCGTCCTCGACGGGGCACACGGCGCCGGGAGGATCGCAGATGATCTCGATCTTTTGCTCGTACCTCCTCGCCGCGACGACGAACGAGAGGTACGGCTCGATCGCCCGGCCGGAGGAGCCCGCGAACGCGCCGCTCGCGAGAACGCCGAGCGCGAGCTCGAATCGGGATCTCTCGTCCGAGTCGAGCAGGCCGCCCGAGAGATCGAGCGCGAGGGCGAGGGGAACGTCCTCGCGGCTCTCGAGCAGGGCCAGCTTGACGTCGACTCCGCCTCCGATGGAGCTTCGCCCTTCGAGGCGGTCGAGGCCGAGCTCGAAGCCGACGTCGCTCGACCGCGAGAGGCGAAAGCGAAGGACCGCGCCGGTGCGGAACGCGTCGTTTCCGGCGAGCATGAAGATGGCGCCCTCGCCGTCGGAAGAGGGGGCCGCGGTCGTGAGCTGCGCGAGCGACTGTCCCCGCGCGCCGGAAGCGCCAAGCGCGATGGCCGCCGAGAGAATGAGGACGTTTTTCAGTCGAATTGGCCGCATGAAACCAACTATACTAGAAGTGGAGGCCGAGGGAGTCAATTGTTTCCGTTCCCCGTTGCGTTTTTATTGCGCATCTCGTTGTAAATAAAATAGATATAGCGCTGATAACCCGCCGAAAACGGAGCTGGGAATTTTCTGGAAAATCATATTGACACCCTATATCTGGTATGCAATATTGTGGCTCGCCCCAATAGCTAGTAGCGGAAAAAACGGAACGGGGCGATTCTTCTGACAGGATCTAAATTATTAAAGGAACGGGGGTTGGGATGAGCACGCCTCGGATAAAGCCGCAGCTTTCAGAAAACACTCTGCGAGTGCTTGAAAAGCGATATCTGCGCAAGGATATCGACGGGAACGTCACCGAATCCCCCGAGGAGCTGTTCCAGCGGGTCGCATCCAACGTTTCGTCCGCCGAGCGGCTGTACGGCAAGGCGGAGAAATGCCGGCTCTGGAACGACGAGTACTACGACATGATGGCCTCCCTCGATTTTCTGCCGAACTCTCCGACTCTCATGAACGCGGGCGCGGAGCTGCAGCAGCTCTCCGCCTGCTTCGTGCTGCCGATCGACGACTCGATGGAGAGCATCTTCGAGACGATCAAGCACACGGCGCTCATCCACAAGAGCGGGGGCGGCACGGGATTCTCCTTCTCGCGCATCCGGCCCCGCAACGACGTCGTCAAAACGACCAAGGGAATCTCGAGCGGCCCCATTTCCTTCATGACGGTGTTCGACGCGGCGACCGAGACGGTCAAGCAGGGAGGCACGCGCCGCGGCGCCAACATGGCGATCCTGCGCGTCGACCATCCCGATATCCTCGATTTCATCTCGGCGAAACGCGAGAACAACCGGCTCAACAACTTCAACATCTCGGTCGGCGTCACCGAGGAGTTCATGAAGGCGGTCAGGGAGAACGGCGATTACGCCCTCACCAACCCGCACGGCGGCGAGATCGTCGACCGCATCAGCGCGCGCAAGGTGTACGAGATGATCATCGAGTTCGCGTGGAAGAACGGCGAACCGGGGATCGTTTTCCTCGACCGGATCAACCGCTTCAATCCGACGCCGAACGTCGGCGAGATCGAGAGCACGAATCCCTGCGGCGAACAGCCGCTGCTGCCCTACGAGTCGTGCAACCTCGGCTCGATCAACCTTTCGCACATGATCGACCGGTCGGGTCCCAAACCCGCGATCGATTTCAAGAAGCTCGGCGCCATCGTTCAGAAAGCGATCCGCTTCCTCGACGACGTCATCGACATGAACCGGTATCCGCTCGAGAAGATCCGCGAGATGACGCTGAAGAACCGGAAAATCGGGCTCGGCGTCATGGGATTCGCCGACATGCTCATCTCCCTCGAGATCCCGTACAACTCGACCGAGGCGCTGCGCTGGAGCGGCTCGCGGGGTAGGCGATCGTGTAGAGGACTCTCACGGTCGCCCTTGCCCGGGCGCCGTCGGGCCGGATCGTGGATCGCATGGCCCTCGTCACCACCATCCGCTCGCTCCTGGTCTCCGCCGTGGTCCTGCTCGTGCCGGCCACCGCCGCCGTGGCCGCCCCGGCCGACGACGCCGCCGGCCCCGACGCCGGCGCCCTGATCATCGGCGGCGCACCCGTGGGCGATGGCTCATGGCCCTCGATCGCCGCGCTCGTCCCGGCCGGCGGCGCGCCGAGCTCAGCACCTTCTGCGGCGGCACGCTGATCGCCCCGACGGTGGTCCTGACCGCCGCGCACTGCGTCCTCGAGGCCTCCGGCTCCTCGAAGCCCGCCGGCGCGGTCGAGGCGCTCCTCGGCACGGAGGACCTGACGGCTGCCCGCCGAGCGCATCGCGGTCGCCGAGATCCGCGTCCACCCCGGCTACCGCGTGGAGGGCGACGCCCCCGACGCGGCACTGCTGGTGCTGGCCCGCCCCTCCGCCGCGCCGGTCGCCGCCTACGCCGCGGCCGCGGCCCAGGACCGCGACGCCGAGCGAGCGGGCGCCATCGCGGGCTGGGGCGAGGAGGGCGACGGCACCGCCGTCTACCCGACGCGCCTGATCGCGCCCGCGTCACGATCTTCAGCGCGGCCCGTTGCCGGGAGATGCTCGGCTCCGCGTTCCACGTCGGCGGCGCGCTCTGCGCCGGCCGCCCCGAGGGCGGGGCCGACACCTGCGCGGGCGACAGCGGCGGCCCCCTCCGCGACGACGCCGGCCTCGTCGTCGGCATCACCAGCTGGGGCGTCGGCTGCGGCCGTCCCGGCCTGCCGGGCGTCTACACGCGCGTCGCCTCGGTCTCCGGGTGGATCGCGAAGGCCATGGCGGCACCGGCCGGCTCGGCGCAGGCCGCCGCGCCGGCCCGCGCCCCCGGGTCCGCGCGCTCGCGGCCCACGGCCGCCGGGGCGCGACCGCCCGCCTGCGCTACCGGCTCGCCGGCCGCGGCGAGAGCACCCGCGAGGCCATCTCGATCCGCGTGGGCCGCCGGGTGATCGCCCGCATCCGCACCGACGCCGGCCCCGCCCACGCCGACGTGGAGTATTCGGTCTCCTGGCGCATCCCGCGCCGGCTGGCGGCCTCCTCCCGCCTGAGCTTCTGCGTGGCGACCCGGGTCGTGGCCGGCCCCGGCGGCGGCGCCCCCTCGTGTGCGCCGCTTCGGCTCATCCGGGGCTGATCGCCCCTCGGCGGGTGCGCGATGTGAGCCTCGCCGCAGTCGTCCGCTCGGCCCGTCGCGGCTCGGGGCGCGGCCCGGGGCGCCGCCAGGCGACGGAGGCGGCGTTTTCCGCATCTGAGCGGTTTTCGCGAGTTCCGGACGGATCGGGCGCGCGGGGGCGGGCACGGGCCCGTCGGGCCCGCGGGCGGTGCCCGGCACGCTCCCGGGCGGGGCGACTTTCACAGAGAACCGCGCTACGACGGGGATTTCGTCCGTACGACGCTGCTAGGTTGGCCGCGCGGGGAGGCCTGCTCCCGCATACATCGAGCCAGGGGGTCTGCAGTGTGAACAAGACCGAGTTCGTCGCCAAGGTCGCCGCCAAGGCCGAGATGAGCGGTGCCGAGGCCGGGCGCGCGGTCGCACGCCGTGCTCGATGTCATCCAGGACGCCCTCAAGAACGGCGAGGATGTCGCGTTCGCCGGCTTCGGCAAGTTCTCCGTCTCGCGCCGCGCCGCCCGGACCGGCGTCAACCCGCAGGATCCGTCGAAGAAGGTCGAGATCCCGGCGCGCACCGTTCCGCGCTTCACCCCGGGGGCCGTCCTCAAGGAGGCCGTCGCCGCGGGCAACAAGGGCAGAAGTAGCACACCGAGGCAGGCTCACGGAGCGCGCGGCCCGTCGTCCGGCGGGCCGCGCGCGCCGTCACCTGATGGGCGCCCGCCGGAGGTCGCCGTGAGCGTCCGTGACAGGTCGGCCGCGCCGGCAGCGCCGCGCGCGCCGCCCACCCCGGCCTCGCGCCGGCCACGCGCCGGCCGTCGCCGACGCGCTCGAGCGGGATGGCCCGGGCTACTCGGCGACTCGATCCGAGTCGTGCTCGCCGCGAACGCGGTCGACGTCGCCGCCGCCGAGGGTGTCGCTCGCGCCCGGCGCTGGTGGACCGGCTCCGGCTCGACGCGGAGCGGCTCGGCCGGATGAGCGACCAGATCGCCGCGCTCGCCGCGCTCGCCGGACATCGAGGAACCGGCGGGCTCGCGCGCGCTCCCCGACGGCCTCGTGATGCGCGAGCGCCGGCGCCCGGTCGGGCGTGATCGGCGCCAACTACGAGGCGCGGCCCAACGTGACGGTCGACGTCGCCTCGCAGCTGGTCAAGTCGCGCAACGCGGGCGTGCTGCGCACGGGCGCGGCCGCGCTCCGCTCGGCGATCGCGCTCCGCGACGAGGTCATCGCGCCCGCGCTGGCCGACGGCGGGCCTCGACCCGGCGCGATCCAGCTGGTGCGCTCGCGCCGACCGCGAGGCGGCGCGCGCGCTGGTGTCGCTGCCGCGCCTGATCCCGCTGGTGATCCTGCGCGGAAGCGGCGAGACGACGTCGTCGCTCGCGCCGCGAGGCGGCCGCGCACGGCGTCCGCACGCTCGCCCACGCCGAGGGCGGCGGGGTGCTCTACATCGACCGCGCCGCCGACCGGGCGCGGGCGCTGGCGCTGGTGGAGGGCAGCCTCGACCGGCTCGGGCGTCTGCAACCGCCTCAACCTGCTGCTGATCGACGAGGCGGCCTGGGACGAGCGTGCTGCCCGCGGTCGCTGCCGGTGCTCGAGCGGCTCGGCATCCGCGCCAGCCTGCCGCCCCACCCGCACCCGCTCGGCCACGAGTGGGCGCTCGACGACGGCAAGGAGGCCACGGTGACGATCGCGCCGTCGGCCGGGCCGCGCGCGGCCGCGCAGACTCGCCAACGCCGAGACCTCGGGCCTGGCGGCGGCGATCGTCACCGAGGACGCCGGGGCCGCCGAGACGTTCCTCGCCGCCTACGCCGGCACCGGGGCGTTCTGGAACGCCACCACCCGCCTGCTCGACGGCTTCGCGCTCCTCGGCGCGCCCGAGACCGGGATCAACGTCGATCACGTGCCCGGGCCCCGCGGCCCGGTGACCTTCCGCGACCTCCATCTGCGCCAGTACGTCGTCGGCCCTCGATGACATTCGCCGCGACGCCCGCCGGAGCCGGGCCGCTTGCTATTGTCTCCCGACCCGCCCGGACGGCGGCGACCATTCTACATGACACGACACCCTCCCCACCACCGAGCCCCGACGCGCACCGATGCGCGTGCTCTCGCATGGCGGGGGATCCGTCTGAGGCCCGTCACGGTGCTGTTTGCCCCCTAGGCGCGGACCAGACACCCGCCCGCCGGCCGGCCCCTCGACTCGGATCAACGAGGCGATCCGCGCCGACACCGTGCGGCTCATCGACGCCGAGGGCGAGAACAGGGGCGTCGTCCCCCTCGCCCAGGCGCAGGAGATCGCGAACACCGCCGGCCTCGACCTCGTCGAGGTGGCCGCCGACGCGCGCCCGCCCGTCTGCCGGATCATGGATTACGGCAAGTGGCGCTACGAGCAGGAGCAGAAGGCCAAGCAGGCACGCCGGCACCAGAGCACGATCACCATCAAGGAGATCAAGTTCCGGCCGAAGATCGACCCGCACGACTACGCGACCAAGAAGGGTCACGTCGAGCGGTTCCTGCGCGCACCGGGACAAGGTCAAGATCACGATCATGTTCCGCGGCCGCGAGCTCCTGCACCCCGAGCGCGGCGAGGCGATCCTCCTGCGGCTCGCCGACGAGCTGAAGGACATCGCCATGATCGAGAGCCGCCCGAACCTGGACGGCCGCAACATGGTGATGATGATCGCGCCGCTGAAGAACCCCGTCGCCGCGGCCGAGAGCGCGCCGACGCCGACGCGCCGGCAGGGCCGGCGACGCCGGCGCCCCGCGCCGGCGCCCGAGGCCGCCGCGCCGGCCCCGGAGCCGGCGGCGCCGGAGGCCGAGCCCGCAGAGGCCGAGGCCAGCACCTCCTGATCCGGGCCGCGGCGCCTCGTAGCGGCGGGTGCGAGTCGTCTATCGTGTCGGCCGGCCCGACGCTCCCGAGGAAGACGGCGCATGCCCAAGATGAAGTCCAGAAGGTCCGCCACGAAGCGGTTCCGGGTCACCGGCACCGGCAAGGTGCTGTTCCAGCGCGCCGGCATGCGCCACAACCAGGAGAAGATGACGGGCAAGGAGCAGCGGCACCTCTCCAAGGAGGTCACCCTGGCCCCCGAGATGGTGCCCGGCGTCAAGCGCATGCTGGGGAAGAGGTAGTCGGATGGCCCGGGTCAAGCGCTCCGTCGGCGCGCGCAAGAAGCGCCGCAAGGTCCTCGACCAGGCGAGCGGCTACTGGGGGACCAAGCACTCCTCGTACAAGCGCGCCAAGGAGCAGGTGCAGCGCTCCCTGCGCTACGCCTACCGCGACCGCCGGGTGCGCAAGCGCGACTTCCGCCGCCTCTGGATCGCCCGCATCAACGCCGCCGCGCGCGAGAACGGCCTGACCTACGGCGAGTTCATCCACGGCCTGAAGCTGGCCGAGGTCGAGCTCGACCGCAAGATCCTGGCCGAGCTCGCCACGCACGAGCCCGCCGCCTTCGCGGCGCTCTGCGACCGCGCCCGCGCCGCCCGAGAGAGCGTCCCGGTCGGCTCCTCGCAGGGCTCGCCGGCTCCGCCTGGCGAGCTCGCCGCGCAATCCCGCGCTGCAGCTCGCCCGGGCGCTCCAGACGAAGAAGGTCCGGCGCGAGCGGCGGCTGCTGGTCGCCGAGGGCGAGGACCTGGTGGACGGCGCGCTCGCGCGCGGCATCCGGCCCGGTCGCGATGCTCTTCGACGCCGACGCAGCTGCCGGACGACGACCCGCGCGTGGCCGCCACCGAGGGCCTCGCCGAGCGCTACCTGGTGCCGCCCAAGCTGATGGCGCAGGCCAGCGGCCTGGCCGCGGCGCCGCGCGTGATCGCGATCCTCCCCCAGCCGCCCGTGCGCAGCTTCCGCGACGTGCGCTTCCCGCCCTCGCTCGGCCTCTACCTGGCCGGCGTCGCCGATCCGGGCAACGTCGGCACGCTCGTGCGCACCGCCGCGGCGCTCGGCGCCGACTGGCTCGCGCTCGGGCCCGGGCTCGGCCGACGCCTTCCACCCCCGCGCCGTGCGCGCCGCGATGGGCTCGACCTTCGCCGTCCCGGTGCTCGAGGGGGTCACGCCCGCCGACCTCGCCACGCGCGAGGGCTTCGCCGTGGTCGCGGCCGTGCCGCGCGGCGGCGTCGCCCCCTGGGAGGCCGACCTCACCCGCCCGATCGTCCTCGCGCTCGGCGCCGAGCGGCCGGCCTGGGCCCGGCCCTCGAGGGGCTCTCGGACGGCCGCGAGGTGGTGCGCGTGACGATCCCGCAGGCCGAGGGCGCCGAGTCGCTCAACGTCGCGGCGGCCGGCGCCGCGCTGCTGGTCGAGGCCGTGCGCCAGCGGGCGAGCGCTCCGGAGCCCTCCGGCGCGGCGTGTCGGATAGCCTCACGGGTCGATGAGCGACCCGAGCCTCGAACAGATCCAGGAGCAGGCCCTCGCCGCGATGCCGCCGCGGCCGACGACGCTCGCCGAGCTCGAGGCCGCGCGGGTCGCCCACACCGGCCGCCGGAGCCCGCTCGCCGAGATCCTCGCCGGGATCGGCGGCCTGCCGCCGGAGCGGCGCGGCGAGGTCGGCAAGGCGCGCCAACCTCGCGCGGCGCGCGGTCGAGGCGGCGCTCGCCGCGCGCACGGCCGAGCTCGAGGCCGAGGAGATGGGCGCCGCGCTCGAGCGCGACACGGCCGACGTCACCCTGCCCGGCGATCCCCACCCGCTGGGCGCGCTGCACCCGATCACCCAGATCCGCCGCGAGATCGAGGACATCCTCCTCGGGCCTCGGCTACCGCATCGCCGACGGGCCCGAGGTCGAGACCGAGTGGCACAACTTCACCGCGCTCAACACGCCCGCCGGGCACCCGGCCCGCTCGCCCAGCGACACCTTCTTCATCGACGGGCCACCCCGACCGGCTGCTGCGCACCCAGACCTCGCCGGTGCAGGTGCGCGCGATGGAGCGCGCCGAGCCGCCGATCTACCTGATCGCCCCCGGCACGGTCTACCGCCGCGACGACGTCGACGCCACGCACAGCCCGATGTTCCACCAGATGGAGGGCCTCGCGGTCGACGAGGGCCTCACGCTCGCCGACCTCAAGGGCACGCTGCTGCACTTCTTCCGCGAGCTGCTCGGCGCCGACCGCGAGATCCTGCTGCAGCCGCACTTCTTCCCGTTCACCGAGCCCTCGGTCGACGTCCAGGTGTCGTGCATCGACAAGGACGGCCGCTCCGGCCTGGCTCGAGCTCGCCGGCGCCGGGATGGTCGACCCCAACGTGCTCGAGTCCTGCGGCATCGACTCGGAGCGCTACACGGGCTTCGCCTTCGGCTGCGGCCTCGACCGGATCGCGATGCTCCGCCACGGCGTCCCCGACCTGCGGCTGTTCTTCGAGAACGACCTGCGCTTCCTGGAGCAGTTCGCGTGAGGGTGCCCGCTGCTCGTGGCTGCGCCGAGTACGGCGACCCCGGCCTCGCCGGCCGACGAGCTCGCCGGCGCGCTGTCGGGCAGCGGGACCCTGGTCGAGGCGATCCACGCACATCGGCGTCCCGGACGCCGACGGCAACCTCGGCGACGTTCCGCGTCGGGCGGGTGCTGTCGGCCGAGCAGCACCCCAACGCCGACCGGCTGCGCGTGTGCACGGTCGACCTCGGCGAGGCGGAGCCGGCCGGCATCGTCTGCGGGGCGCCCGAACGTGGCCGCCGGCCAGACCGTGGCGGTCGCGCTGCCCGGCGCGCTGCTGCCCGGCGCCGACCGGCCGCTGGCGGCGCGAAGCTGCGCGGCGTCGAGAGCCGGGGGATGATCCTCTCGGCGACCGAGCTCGGCCCTGGGCGACGACGCGGCGGGATCATGGTGCTGCCGCGACGGGCTCGCCCCCGGGACGCCGCTCGCCGAGGTGCTGCCGCTCTGCGCGAGACGGTGCTCGAGCTGGAGATCACCTCCAACCGCCCCGACTGCCTGGCCGTGTACGGGCGTCGCGCGCGAGGTCCACGCCGTCACCGGCGCGCCGCTCGACGCCGCTCGACGAGTCCGAGCCGCCGGCCGAGGGTGAGGGCACGGTCGAGGACCACGCCTCGCTCCAGATCGACGCCCCGGACCTCTGCCCGCGCTACATGGCCCGCGTCCTCACCGACGTCACCGTCGGCCCGTCGCCGCCCTGGCTGCGGCACCGCCTCGAGGCCGCCGGGCATGCGCGCGATCTCCAACGTCGTCGACATCACCAACTACGTGATGCTGCTCACCGGGCAGCCGCTGCACGCCTTCGACCTCGACCGGCTCGCCGGCGGGCGGATCGTCGTGCGGCGCGGCGCGGCGACGGCGAGCCGATCACCACGCTCGACGGCGCAGGAGCGCACGCTCGACTCGCTCGATGCTCGCGATCTGCGACGCCGAGCGCCCCGCGGTGATCGCGGGGATCTTCGGCGGCCGAGTTCGCCGAGGTCTCCGCGGGCACGACCCGGGTGCTGCTCGAGGCGGCCACCTTCGACGGCCCCACGATCCTCAACACCTCCCTCGCCCTCGGCCTGCGCAGCGAGTCCAGCGGCCGCTTCGAGAAGGGCCTGCCGCCCGACCTGCCGCCGCGGGCGATGGCGATCGCCAGCCGCTGCTGGTGGAGCTCTGCGGCGCCCGCCTCGTCGCCCGGCACGCTCGACGTCCACGCGCCGCTGCCCGAGCCCGCGACGCTCGCGGTGCGCGAGCGAGCGCATCGACGCGCATCGCTCGGGGTGGAGGTCGCCGGCCGACGAGTCGGCCGCGATCCTCGGCGCGCCTGGGCTGCGAGGTGGAGGTGCTCGTGGACGGGGTCACGCGCCGTGATCCCGTTCGAGCGCGCCTCCGACCTCACCCGCGAGATCGACCTCGTCGAGGAGGTCGGCCGCATCCGCGGCCTCAACGACATCCCCGCCCTGCTGCCCGCGGATCGCCGGCAACGGCCGCCTCACGCCGTCGCAGGCGCGCGAGCGCCGCCTCGCGCGGCTCGCGGCCGACCTCGGGCTCTCCGAGGCCGATCACCTACCGCCAGGTGCCCGAGTCCGACCTCGACGCGCTGCGGATCGCCGGCGACGATCCGCGGCGCGCGCTGGTGCGTATGGCCCACCCGATGAGCGCCGAGATGGCCGTGATGCGCCGCTCGATGCTGCCGGGCCTGCTGCGGGCGGTCGCCCGCAACCAGCACCACCAGCGCACCGACGGCGGCCTCTTCGAGATCGGGCGCACCTACGCGCCCCGGCCCGACGGCCAGGCCGACGAGCGCCGCTTCCTGGCGGCGCTGCGCTTCGGCCGCGTCGGCGCCGACGGCGGCTGGCGCGACGCGCCCCGCCCCGTGGACGTGCACGCC